>JAWKYL010000004.1:0-490000 GCA_041396505.1 Burkholderiaceae bacterium | reverse complement strand
TCTTGATAAGGCGGGGGTCGTTGGTTCGAGACCAACCAGACCCACCATTCCTCTGTCCATTCCCGGGGGATTAGCTCAGCTGGGAGAGCACCTGCTTTGCAAGCAGGGGGTCGTCGGTTCGATCCCGTCATCCTCCACCAATACATCCAGGATCCACATCAAAGCGTTCGAGCGAGCGTTTTGATGTTGTCCCTGGGGCAATAAAGTGAATCGAAAGATTCTCGGCTGTTCTTTAAAAATTCATAGAGTCGAATCAGCGCTGTTAGCGGAAAGCAGAAATTCGTAAAGGTTTTACTGCACCGTGCCGCTAACAGCATTTTGATTGCGTCAACGAATGTTCAACTGGATCGAAAGATCCTGGTTGAATACGGCATAACGCGTCAGGTGAAAGACCTGACAGACATTCGCTTGAAGATGTGATTTTGCGTTGCAAGACGTCAAAGTTATAGGGTCAAGTGAATAAGAGCATGTGGTGGATGCCTTGGCGATGATAGGCGACGAAGGACGTGATAGCCTGCGATAAGCTTCGGGGAGCTGGCAAATAAGCTTTGATCCGGAGATTTCCGAATGGGGAAACCCACCTGTAAAGGTATCTTCAGCTGAATACATAGGCTGTTGAGGCGAACCGGGTGAACTGAAACATCTCAGTAGCTCGAGGAAAAGACATCAACCGAGATTCCGAAAGTAGTGGCGAGCGAAATCGGAGAAGCCTGCAAGTGATAGCACAAGACTTAACGGAACGCTCTGGAAAGGGCGGCCATAGTGGGTGATAGCCCCGTACGTGAAAAGACCTGTGTGGTACTGAGCTTGCGAAAAGTAGGGCGGGACACGTGAAATCCTGTCTGAATATGGGGGGACCATCCTCCAAGGCTAAATACTCATCATCGACCGATAGTGAACAAGTACCGTGAGGGAAAGGCGAAAAGAACCCCGGGAGGGGAGTGAAATAGATCCTGAAACCGCATGCTTACAAAAAGTCGGAGCCCGCAAGGGTGACGGCGTACCTTTTGTATAATGGGTCAGCGACTTACATTCAGTGGCAAGCTTAACCGAGTAGGGAAGGCGTAGGGAAACCGAGTCCGAATAGGGCGTTCAGTCGCTGGGTGTAGACCCGAAACCAGGTGATCTATCCATGGCCAGGATGAAGGTGCCGTAACAGGTACTGGAGGTCCGAACCGACTAATGTTGCAAAATTAGCGGATGAGCTGTGGATAGGGGTGAAAGGCTAAACAAACCTGGAAATAGCTGGTTCTCTCCGAAAACTATTTAGGTAGTGCCTCAAGTATTACCGACGGGGGTAGAGCACTGTTTTGGCTAGGGGGTCATGGCGACTTACCAAACCAAGGCAAACTCCGAATACCGTTGAGTACAGCTTGGGAGACAGAGCACCGGGTGCTAACGTCCGGACTCAAGAGGGAAACAACCCAGACCGCCAGCTAAGGTCCCTAAAATTGGCTAAGTGGGAAACGAAGTGGGAAGGCTAAAACAGTCAGGATGTTGGCTTAGAAGCAGCCATCATTTAAAGAAAGCGTAATAGCTCACTGATCGAGTCGTCCTGCGCGGAAGATGTAACGGGGCTAAGCCAGTTACCGAAGCTGCGGATGCACAGTTTACTGTGCGTGGTAGGAGAGCGTTCTGTAAGCCTGTGAAGGTGGCTTGTAAAGGCTGCTGGAGGTATCAGAAGTGCGAATGCTGACATGAGTAGCGTTAAAGGGGGTGAAAAGCCCCCTCGCCGAAAGCGCAAGGTTTCCTACGCAACGTTCATCGGCGTAGGGTGAGTCGGCCCCTAAGGTGAGGCAGAGATGCGTAGCTGATGGGAAGCAGGTCAATATTCCTGCACCGACTGCAAGTGCGATGTGGGGACGGATCTTAATAGGTTATCCGGGTGTTGGATGTCCCGGTTTAGGCAGATGTAGGCGAGCGTCAGGCAAATCCGGCGCTCATATACCGAGGCTGTCGATCGAGCGAGCTTGCTCGCGAAGTAACTGAACGAGGTCCCAGGAAAAGCCACTAAGCTTCAGCTTGTAGTCGACCGTACCGCAAACCGACACTGGTGCGCGAGATGAGTATTCTAAGGCGCTTGAGAGAACTCGGGAGAAGGAACTCGGCAAATTGACACCGTAACTTCGGAAGAAGGTGTGCCCTAGTAGTGTGATGAGAACATCTGAGCACGAATGGGTTGCAAAAAATAGGTGGCTGCGACTGTTTATTAAAAACACAGCACTCTGCAAACACGAAAGTGGACGTATAGGGTGTGACGCCTGCCCGGTGCTGGAAGATTAAGTGATGGGGTGCAAGCTCTTGATCGAAGTCCCAGTAAACGGCGGCCGTAACTATAACGGTCCTAAGGTAGCGAAATTCCTTGTCGGGTAAGTTCCGACCTGCACGAATGGCGTAACGATGGCCACACTGTCTCCTCCTGAGACTCAGCGAAGTTGAAATGTTTGTGATGATGCAATCTCCCCGCGGAAAGACGGAAAGACCCCATGAACCTTTACTGTAGCTTTGTATTGGACTTTGAACAGATCTGTGTAGGATAGGTGGGAGGCTTTGAAGCCGGGACGCTAGTTTCGGTGGAGCCAACGTTGAAATACCACCCTGGTGTGTTTGAGGTTCTAACCTAGGTCCATTATCTGGATCGGGGACAGTGCATGGTAGGCAGTTTGACTGGGGCGGTCTCCTCCCAAAGCGTAACGGAGGAGTTCGAAGGTACGCTAGTTACGGTCGGACATCGTGACGATAGTGCAATGGCATAAGCGTGCTTAACTGCGAGACTGACAAGTCGAGCAGATGCGAAAGCAGGACATAGTGATCCGGTGGTTCTGTATGGAAGGGCCATCGCTCAACGGATAAAAGGTACTCTGGGGATAACAGGCTGATACCGCCCAAGAGTTCATATCGACGGCGGTGTTTGGCACCTCGATGTCGGCTCATCTCATCCTGGGGCTGTAGCCGGTCCCAAGGGTATGGCTGTTCGCCATTTAAAGAGGTACGTGAGCTGGGTTTAAAACGTCGTGAGACAGTTTGGTCCCTATCTTCCGTGGGCGCTGCAGATTTGAGGAAGCCTGCTCCTAGTACGAGAGGACCGGAGTGGACGCACCTCTGGTGTACCGGTTGTCACGCCAGTGGCATTGCCGGGTAGCTAAGTGCGGAAGAGATAACCGCTGAAAGCATCTAAGCGGGAAACTCGTTCCAAGATGAGATCTGCCGGGGCCTTGAGCCCCCTGAAGGGTCGTTGAAGACCACGACGTTGATAGGTCAGGTGTGGAAGCGCAGCAATGCGTTAAGCTAACTGATACTAATTGCCCGTGAGGCTTGACCCTATAACTTTGATGTGTTCACATCAAGACGAATGTCGGGAACTACGTTCCCATGCCAGGCTGGTAACTCCAGCTCGTTGGCCGCAATCAAAATCAGCTGATTCAAGACTCTATGAATTCGTACAGGCTGCCCTTCGCAGCCCGTACAACCCGTTATGCCTGACGACCATAGCAAGGTGGTACCACTCCTTCCCATCCCGAACAGGACAGTGAAACGCCTTCGCGCCGATGATAGTGCGGATTCCCGTGTGAAAGTAGGTCATCGTCAGGCTCTTACACCAAAGCAAACCCCCTCGCGCTTCTCGCGCTTGGGGGTTTTGTCTTTTGTGGCCGTCGGAAATGGTGGTCGTTGAATACGCTAACGGTCCACAAGATAGCCATCGACAGTGGCTACGACACCGGCTCGTTCCAGCTCGCCAATGAGCGAATTCAGCCATTGGCGATTCGTGTCCGTGATGCTTCCTGGATCTGGCATGTGTCGGCTCAGATAGGGCGTATCTGTAGCCCATCGTTCAAGATCGTCCAGTGCTATCTGGCGCCAGGCGAGCAGGCGGAACTTGAGCAGCACTTTCAGTGCATGCCGTAGGTGGCGTTCCGGATGTTCAATGAACTGATCCAGACGACTTCGCGCTCTGGCCAGAGCCGCTGCCACGTCGGTGAATACGGCCCCGTGCCCAGGGATGACAACCCGAGGGTCGAGTCGTTCGATGATGTCCAGTGTCTGTGCGACTTCATGAAACGCATCGTCGCCCTCGAGTTCGGGGAATACGACGCCGAAGCCGTTTTCCCACAGAGCGTCCGCCGACACCAGGATGCCGTGTGTGCGCTGGAACAGCACAATGGAGTGAGGGTCATGGCCTTTGGCTCCATGGATCTCCCAGATGGCATCACCCAGCTGCAACGAGTCACCAGGCTCGAGCAGTCGGTCAAAGCCAAAGCGTTCGCATTCCTGCCCTGTCGGGCCATAGGTCAGCAACTCGGTGTCCCACTCGGCGACAGCGCTGGACAGACCAGGGGGAATGGCCGTCTGCAAGTCCGGATAGCGGCGCTGCAATGCTGCGTTTCCTCCGCAGTGGTCGCTGTGGAGGTGGGTGTTGAGGAGTAGTTGCAACGGCGCGTCACCCAGGACGCTATCCACCAGTTCGACGATCTGGGCTGCGTGGCAGTGATAGCCGCTGTCGATAAGTGCGTTGTGGTGGCTGCCCCGGATTAACGTGCTGTTGGAGGATAGCCATCCGCGCTGAAAGACGTGGATGCCGAGTTCCCGGGGAAGTGGGGAACGGTTGTCGCTGTGGGTCGTCATGTGTGCAGGTCGATCACTGGGGCCGCAGGGCGCGGCGGAGAATCTTTCCGACATTGGACTTGGGGAGTTCGTCGCGAAATTCGATGTGTCTGGGGCGCTTGTATCCGGTCAGGTTGTCGTGGCAATAGCGTGCCACATCTTCCTCGCGCAGACTGGGGTCGGACCGGACCACGAAGAGCTTGATGGCTTCACCCTGCTTCTCGTCGGGAGTGCCTACGGCGGCACATTCAAGGACCCCGGGACAGAGCGAAATGACATTTTCCAGTTCGGTGGGAAAGACATTGAATCCGGAGACGAGGATCATGTCTTTCTTGCGGTCGACGATGCGGGTAAATCCGTCGGCATCCATGAAGCCGATGTCGCCGGTGTGCATGAAGCCATCCGCCGTGAAGGCCTGCTCGGTTTCCGAGGGCTGCCCGTAGTAGCCCTGCATGACGTTGGGCCCGCGGATGCAGATCTCCCCCTGTTCGCCGGCTTTGAGGTCCTGACCTGCTTCATCCTTGATCGCGATGTCGATGCCGGGCAAGGGGAGTCCAATGGTCCCGTTAAAAGCGGTCTGATTCAGTGGGTTGTTGGTGCCGATGGCGCAGGTCTCGCTCATGCCCCAGCCTTCCACCATGGTCGAGCCGGTCACGGACTGCCACTGGCGGGCAGTCCCCTCGGAGGCCGCCATGCCACCGGCCTGGGATACCGCCAGTTGTGAAAAGTCGACCTGACGGATACGTGCATCGTTGAGCAACGCGTTGAACAGGGTATTGACCGCAGGAAAGATGTGGAAGGGGCGCCGCTTTAGCACATCGATCAGGCCGGGGACGTCGCGCGGATTGGGCACCAGCGTCAGATGCGCACCCCACCGGACCGACAGGAGACTGAGGCTGAGGGCGAAGATGTGATACAGGGGCAGGGCGGCGATGCTGTTGATGTTGCGACGGTCGCCGACCTTGCCAAGGGCCGGGGAAAACCAGGCGTCGGCCTGCAGCACGGCAGCCACCACGTTCCGGTGGGTGAGCATGGCCCCTTTGGACAGTCCGGTGGTTCCACCCGTGTACTGCAGGAAGGCCAGGTCGTCGCCCTGAATGTCGACCCGTTTGAAGGACAGGCTTTCACCGTGTTGAATGGCCTGGCGAAAGGTGCAGATATTGCGCTCGCCAGCAGGGCCACGATAGGGCAACTGAAAAGCGGGCACCTTCCGGGCCAGATGCCGCAGAGCGAAGGTGACCCAGCGACCATACCAGGTGCCCAGCATGTCCCCGACGCTGCAAATGACGATATGCCTGACCTGTGTCTGATCCACCACTTCAGCCAGGGTGTGGGCAAAATTCTCCAGCACCACGATGGCCTCGGCGCCAGAGTCCTGCAACTGATGGTGCAGTTCGCGCTCGGTATAGAGCGGATTGACATTCACCACGGTGAATCCGGCTCGAAGAATGGCTGCCATGGCTACCATGAACTGGGGCACGTTGGGCAACATCACGGCAACTCGGGCCCCTTTGACCAGATTCCGGGCTTGAAGCCAGGCCCCCAGTGCCGAGCTCAGGCGATCCAGGTCGCCGTAGCTTGCCCAGCGCTCCATGCAGACCATGGCCGGGCGCTTGCTGTGCTGCTGGAACGATTCATCGAGCAGTGCGGCAAGCGAGCGGTATCGATCGGGATCGATGGCGTGAGGAACGCCTTCCGGGTAACGTCTGAGCCACGGGCGACTCATGGGCGGAATGGATTGAGCTGGGTTCGCAGGCATCCGACGATTCTGGTTGCTGCCCGGCGTGCCTGAATAGCGGGATGCCCCTAGGTACTGTCGCGCGTGCTACATGCGGACATCAGACCGTACATCCGGCGAGTTCACGAATGGCTGTGCGCTCTTCTTCGTCAAAGAGCCGTCTCATCCAGTCTGATTCGCGGCTGGATATGGTTGCCAGAAAGCCGTTGATGTCCGGCATGCCGGCAAAGGCATCAAAACCCCTTTCGAGGAAGTGCTGCAGATCGGAAAGGCCCGCCGCTGCGGCAGGCCGGCGCATCATGCGAAGTGCCATGCGCAGCGACCGGTTGCGGGTCAGTTGCTGAAGTTCGCGGCCCATGTGCAACACGACTTCCAGTTGTCTGGAGCGGGCATCGGGATCGCCGGTCATGCGCCAGGCCTTCACGTAGCGCGTGGCATTGTCCAATGTCGAGGGCAACGCGCACCAGTGGGCAGACAGTGCGTGATCGAGGCGCTCGGTCAGGGCGTGCATGCGGGCGAGGTCGACCGCCAGGTCGCCAACCGCCGCCGGAAACAGGCGTTCGAGTGCGCCGGCAATGCGGTGGAACTGCGCGTCACGCCGGGAAAAATCGTGCGCGCCATAGAGTTCTTCCAGAAAGAACCGCACCGCGGGTGCATACCGGGGGTCGGTCAGGTAATCGGTATAGGTGGCCTTGAAACGGACGGCCTGGAGGTGCTTGACGGCCAGTACGCCGTCTTGGAGATCCCGACCGCCGGCATCGGAGCGCAGGGACTCGACTTCGGCCAGGCTGGCGCGGATCCGATCGGCAGCACCCAGGGTGCGGGGACGGTTCATGGGCTGAGTGTAGGAGCAAAGCGCGGCGTTCGTGAGGGTGAGACGAACCTGCTTGCACCGCAGATGCCAACTCGGTCATAATTGACGTTTACGTAAACGTAAACTTGAATGCCATGACCACAAAAGACGAAGACAAATTGGCGTTGCGCCAACGTGTGCAGGCCAGCCTGGACCGCCAGGGCATGATGCAGGCGCTGGGTGTGCGGCTGCTCGACGTGTCTGAAGGCCGGGTCACGCTGGCGCTTCCCTATTCGGACCGTGTGACGCAGCAGCAGGGCGGCTTCCATGGTGGCGCAATGGGGGCTCTGGCCGACATTGCGGGAGGGTATGCCGCCCTGACCGTGGCGCCCGAGGGCATGGAGGTCACGACCGTGGAGTACAAGATCAATTTCCTCGCCGCATTCCAGAACGGCGAGTTGCAGGCCACGGGACACGTGGTCAAGGCGGGCCGGCGGATCATCGTGACGGCTGCCGAGGTGTGCCATGTGGCACGGGATGGCAGACGATCCGACTGTGCAGTGATGCAGCAGACCCTGGTGCCAGTGCCCAAGACCTATTGACTGAATTCTGGAAAAGAAACACCGCTTCAAGCTAGGAGACCATTGATGAACAACTTGCCCGGACTCAATTTTCAACTCGGCGAAGACATCGACGCACTGCGTGACGCCGTGCGCGATTTCGCGCAGGCAGAGATTGCACCCCGTGCGGCCGAGATCGACCGCGATGACCAGTTCCCCATGGATTGCTGGCGCAAGATGGGCGAGCTGGGGGTGCTGGGGATCACGGTGCCCGAGCAGTACGGTGGCGCCAACATGGGCTATCTGGCGCACATGGTTGCCATGGAGGAGATCAGCCGGGCCAGCGCGTCGGTGGGTCTGTCCTACGGTGCGCACAGCAACCTGTGCGTGAATCAGATCAACCGCAACGGTACCGACGCCCAAAAGGCCAGGTACCTGCCCAAGCTGATCAGCGGCGAGCATGTGGGCGCGCTGGCCATGAGCGAGCCGGGTGCCGGCTCGGACGTCATCAGCATGAAGCTCAAGGCCGAAGACAAGGGCGGCTACTACCTGCTCAACGGCAGCAAGATGTGGATCACCAACGGCCCGGATGCCGACACGCTGGTGGTCTACGCCAAGACCGAACCCGAGATGGGGGCCCGTGGCGTGACGGCCTTCCTGATCGAGAAGGGCATGAAGGGCTTCAGCATTGCGCAGAAGCTGGACAAGCTGGGCATGCGCGGCAGCCACACCGGCGAGCTGGTGTTCCAGGACGTGGAGGTGCCGGCCGAGAACATTCTGGGTGGCCTGAACATGGGTGCCAAGGTGCTGATGTCCGGCCTGGACTATGAGCGTGCCGTGCTGACCGGCGGGCCGCTGGGCATCATGCAGGCGGTCATGGACAACGTGATCCCCTATATCCATGACCGCAAGCAGTTCGGTCAGAGCATCGGCGAGTTCCAGCTGATCCAGGGCAAGGTGGGCGACATGTACACCGTCCTCCAGGCCGCGCGCAGTTTTGCCTACACCGTGGCCAAGAACCTGGATATCCTGGGCACCGAGCACGTGCGGCAGGTGCGCAAGGACTGTGCCTCGGTCATCCTCTGGACCGCCGAGAAGGCCACATGGATGGCCGGCGAGGGTGTGCAGATCTACGGGGGCAACGGCTACATCAACGAATACCCGCTGGGCCGGTTGTGGCGCGACGCAAAGCTGTATGAAATCGGCGCCGGGACCAGCGAAATCCGACGCATGCTGATCGGCCGGGAGCTGTTTGCAGAGACCTGCTGATGGGTCGGGGCATTCAATCCATCCGCTGGAAACCCTAAGATTCGCACATGAATCCTCCAATCGAAGACCTGTTCACCCACAACCGCGCCTGGGCAGCGCAGATGGTGCACGACAAGCCTGCCTTTTTCACGGACCTGCTGGCCCAGCAAAATCCGCGCTACATGTGGATCGGCTGCTCGGACAGCCGTGTGCCGGCCAACCAGATCACGGGACTGGCGCCGGGCGAGGTGTTTGTGCACCGCAACGTGGCCAACGTCGTCGTACCGACCGACCTCAACTGCCTCTCGACCATCCAGTTCGCGGTGGACCAGTTGCACGTCGAGCACCTGATGGTGGTGGGGCACTATGGCTGTGGTGGCGTCAATGCCGCGCTGAGGGACATCCGCGTGGGCCTTGCGGACAACTGGCTGCGCCACATCAAGGATGTGCGGGACCGGCATGCGGATCTGCTGGCGAGCGTGGGCGAGGCCTTCCGCCTGGACATGCTCTGCGAACTCAATGTCATCGAGCAGGTCGTGAATGTCTCGCGCAGTACGGTGGTCCAGGATGCCTGGAAGCGAGGGCAGGGTCTGACGCTGCATGGATGGGTGTACGGGCTCAAGGACGGCTTGCTGCAGGACCTGCTGGTATCGGTGTCGTCGGCCGATGACGTCGAGACGACTTACCGCGCAGCGCTGGCTGCGGTCGGTAGCCGGCACCGGGAGTGATGTCCGTGCCTGTGCACTGACTCACCAGGGCTGTCGGGCATTCGGGTCTGGATCGCACGCATGTTTCCACGGCGCCTGGATTCGACGGTGGCGTTCGACATTGCCAAGGCGATGATGGACGGCTTCAACCGGCATTACCGGCTCTTCAGGACAGAGTCGGCCCGGGCCAAGCACCGTTTCGAAACCCGCGACTGGCGGGCGCAGCAACGGGCCCAGTGCGAACGTATCGAGTTCTATGACCTGCGTGTGCAGGAATGTGTCCGCCGCCTGGTCAAGGAGTTTGCGGCGGACGGACTGCCCATGGAGGTCTGGGAGCAGGTCAAGCTGCTGTATATCGGCCTGCTGGTGAACCACCACCAGCCCGAGCTGGCGGAGACGTTCTTCAATTCGGTCACCACCAAGATCCTCAAGCGGGCGTACTTCCAGAACGACTTCATCTTTGTGCGTCCGGCCGTCTCGACGGAGTACATCGAGAACGACGAGCGCGGGGCGGTTCCGACGTACCGCAGCTACTACCCTTCAAAGGACAGCATGCTCGCCGAAGTCCGGCGCCTGATCGATGACTTCGATCTGCGCGTGCCGTTCGAAGATATCGATCGCGATGTCCGGCTGGTGCTGGCGGCGATGAAGCGCCATTTCGATCACGTCCGGCTGCGGGCCAATTTCCAGTTGCAGGCACTCTCCGGCCTGTTCTTCCGCAACAAGGGTGCCTACGTCGTCGGCAAGATCATCAATGGCTTTCAGGAGGTGCCGTTCGCTCTGCCCATCCTGCACAATGAACAGGGCCAGCTGGTGATCGACGCCGCCTTGTTCGGCGAGGATGATCTGTTGATCCTGTTCAGTTTCGCGCGGGCCTACTTCATGGTCGACATGGAGGTGCCCAGCGCCTATGTCCAGTTCCTGCGCAGCCTGATGCCGCGCAAGCCACGGGCGGAGTTCTACAACGCGCTGGGGCTGGCCAAGCAGGGCAAGACGCTGTTCTACCGGGACTTCCTGTTTCACATGCGGCACAGCTCGGACCGGTTCCGCATTGCGCCTGGCATCAAGGGAATGGTGATGCTGGTGTTCGATCTGCCCAGTTTTCCCTTCGTGTTCAAGGTGATCAAGGACCACTATCCGCCACAGAAGGACACGTCGAGAGAACAGATCCGGGGCAAGTACCAGCTGGTCAAGCGCCACGACCGGGTGGGTCGCATGGCCGATACGCTGGAGTTCTCCGAGGTGGGATTTGCGCGCGAGCGTTTCACCGACGAACTGATCGAGGAACTGAAGACGTTTGCCCCGAGCCAGCTGGAGATCTCGGACCGCAATGGCGACGGGCATATCGAGGTGGTGCTCAAGCATGTCTACATTGAGCGGCGCATGATTCCCCTCAACATCTACCTGCAGGAGGCCTTCGATGCCTTGCAGGCAGAGGGCGTCGACGAACTCGCCGAGATGCGTGCGAGGGAGCAGCTGCGGCGCGCCGTCCGGGAGTATGGCTATGCCATCAAGGATCTTGTGGCGGCCAACATTTTTCCGGGCGACATGCTGTGGAAGAACTTCGGCATCACCCGCCATGGCAAGGTCGTGTTCTACGACTACGACGAGATCGAGTACATCACCGACTGCAACTTCCGGCGCGTGCCGCAACCGCGCTGCGAAGAGGACGAGCTTTCTGGCGAGGTCTGGTATCCGGTGGCCAGGAACGATGTGTTTCCCGAGACATTCGGGCCGTTCCTGCTGGGCAACCCGATGGTGCGCGAAGCCTTCATGGAGCACCATGCGGATCTGCTGGACCCGGCATTCTGGCAGGCGCAGAAGGAGCGCATCCTGGCCGGGCATGTGCATGACGTGTATCCCTATGAGCGCGACCGCCGGTTCCAGGTCCAGGCCGGCAAGGAGTTGCTCGATTGAGAACGGCGCCCGCACCACCGTTGCGGGTCGCTTCACTGGTATCCGAGACCCTTTTTTCATTCCCAAGGAGATATGAGCATGAGCAAGACCGATTCCGTTGTCATCGTGGGCGCAGCACGGACCCCCATGGGCGCATTCCAGAGCGATTTCGCCAGCCTGGCGGCACACGACCTGGGCGGGGTGGCCATCAAGGCCGCCCTGGAGCGGGCCGGTGTCGACGGGGCGCAGGTGGATGAGGTGCTGTTCGGCAACTGCCTGATGGCCGGGCAGGGCCAGGCACCGGCGCGCCAGGCGGCACTCAAGGGCGGACTTCCGCTGTCGGCCGGTGCGGTGACGATGTCCAAGATGTGCGGATCGGGCATGAAGGCCACGATGCTGGCGCACGACATGCTGCTGGCGGGCAGTGCCACCGTCATGGTTTCCGGCGGTATGGAGAGCATGACCAATGCGCCCTATCTGATGCTCAAGGGACGCAGCGGCTACCGCATGGGGCACGACAGGATCTTCGATCACATGATGCTGGACGGGCTGGAAGATGCGTACGAGCCGGGTCGCAGCATGGGCACCTTCGGCGAAGACTGTGCGGCCAAGTACGCGTTCACACGGGAGCAGCAGGATGCCTTTGCGATCGCTTCGGTCACGCGCGCCAAGGCGGCGAGCGAAAACGGAGCGTTTGCGGCAGAGATTGCGCCGGTGACGGTCAAGGACCGCAGCGGTGAGCGGGTGGTCTCGGTCGACGAGGGGCCGGGCAAGGTCAAGCTGGATAAGATCCCGTCCCTGCGTCCGGCGTTCAAGAAGGACGGCACGATCACGGCGGCGTCTTCGTCGTCCATCAACGATGGTGCGGCGGCGCTGGTTCTGATGCTTGAATCGACCGCGCAGGCCCAGGGACTGAAGCCTCTGGCCCGCATCGTCGGTCATGCCACGCATGCGCAGGAACCGAACTGGTTCACCACGGCGCCCGTGTTTGCGACGGAAAAGCTGCTCAAGAAGACCGGCTGGTCGGTGGGCGAGGTGGACCTGTGGGAAGTCAACGAGGCCTTTGCCGTGGTCCCGATGGCACTGATGGCCGAGCTGAAGGTGCCGCACGAGAAGGTGAACGTGCATGGCGGCGCGTGTGCGCTGGGCCATCCGATCGGGGCCAGCGGTGCGCGCATCGTGGTGACGCTCCTGCATGCACTGCAGGCCCGGGGAGGCCGCAAGGGCGTGGCGACGCTGTGCATTGGCGGTGGCGAGGCGACCGCCATGGCCATCGAGCTGATCTGAGGGCCGCAGGCCTTGCCGGAAAACGACTGACCACAGGACTGTCATGCTGCTGACTGACGACCAAATCATGATTCGGGACGCCGTTCGGGCGTTCGCACAGGAACAGCTCTGGCCGCACGCTGCCAGCTGGGACAAGGAGCACCGGTTTCCCGCCGAAGCGCACCAGGGGCTGGCCGAGCTGGGGTGCTATGGCATCTGTGTACCCGAGTCGCTGGGTGGGGCGGGGCTGGACTATGCGACCCTGGCCGTGGTGCTGGAGGAGATAGCTGCGGGAGATGGTGGTACCAGCACGGCCATCAGCGTGACCAACTGCCCGGTCAATGCGATCCTGATGCGCTATGGCAATGTCCGGCAGCAGGAACAGTGGCTTCGGCCGCTGGCGGCAGGGCGGATGCTGGGGGTTTTCTGCCTGACCGAGCCGCATGTCGGCTCGGACGCGTCCGCCCTGCGCACCACGGCAAGGCTGGACGGTGACAGCTACGTGATCAACGGGGTCAAGCAGTTCATCACCAGTGGCAAGAACGGTCACCTGGCGATCGTGATTGCCGTGACCGACAAAGGGGCGGGCAAGAAGGGCATGAGCGCGTTCATCGTGCCGACCGACACGCCGGGTTACGTGGTCGCGCGGCTGGAAGACAAGGTGGGCCAGCACTCCAGTGACACGGCGCAGATCCATTTCGAGGATTGCCGGATTCCGGCCGACAACCTGATTGGCGCCGAGGGAGAGGGCTACCGCATTGCTCTGTCGGCCCTGGAGGGTGGGCGCATCGGCATTGCGGCACAGAGCATCGGCATGGCTCGAAGCGCTTTTGAGTGTGCGCTCACTTATGCCAAACAGCGTGAAAGCTTTGGGCAGCCGATTTTCAATCACCAGGCGGTGGGCTTCAAGCTGGCCGACATGGCAACGCGGATCGAAGCGGCACGCGCGCTGGTGATGCACGCGGCGTCCCTGCGTGACGCGGGCCAGCCGTGTCTGAAGGAGGCAGCCATGGCCAAGCTGTTTGCCAGCGAGATGGCTGAAGGGGTCTGCAGCGATGCGATTCAGGTGCACGGTGGTTATGGCTATGTCAGCGACTTTCCGGTCGAGCGCATCTGGCGCGACGTGCGTGTGTGCCAGATCTACGAAGGCACGTCGGATGTGCAGAAAATCCTGATCCAGCGGGCGCTCGCCTGAGCGGCGTCCGCCCGGGACCGGCCCGGGCTTATCATTCGCGCCCATGAACATCATCATCCTGGGGGCCGGCCGCGTGGGCGAGAGCGTGGCCGAAAGCCTGGTGTCGGAACAGAACGACATCACCGTGATTGACCAAGATCCGGGCCGTTTGCGACTGCTGGAGGAGCGCCTGGATCTTCGGGGCGTGGTGGGCAATGGCATCCAGCCATCGGTGCTGCGCGAGGCCGGCGCCTCGGATGCCGACATGGTGATTGCGTGTGCTGCGGCAGACGAGTCGAACCTGGTGGTCTGCAAGGTGGCACACGACGTGTTCAATGTGCCGACCACCATTGCCCGCCTGCGTTCACCGGAGTTCGTCAAAGGTGACGAACTGCTGGGAAAAAACGGCTTCTCGGTCGATCATGTGATCTGCCCTGAGGAGTCGGTGATGCGCTACATCCACCAGCTCATCAGCTATCCGGAAGCCTTGCAGGTGGTCGAGTTCTCGCAGAAGCGGGCCTGTCTGATCGTGGTGCGGGCGGCGGCCGGTGGCGCGCTGGTCGGGCACACGATCGGGGAATTCCGTGACCGCCTGCCGCATGCCGAGATGCGGGTGGTGGCCCTTTACCGGCTCGACACCGAGATGGAGACCCGGCCGGACACCCGCATCCTGCCGGGCGACGAGGTTTTCGTGCTGGCCGATGTGCGCAAGATCCGCGTGGTGCTGGCCGCGATCCACAACATCGACAAGCCGGTGCAGCGCGTGATGATCGCTGGCGGTGGCAAGGTCGGTCTGCGGCTGGCCCGTTCGCTGGTCGGGCAATGTGAGGTCAAGATCATCGAGCGGGACAAGCGGCGCTGTGAGTACCTGGCGAGCCAGCTGCCGTCGAGCACGCTGATCCTGCAAGGTGACGGGGCGGACGAGGACCTGCTGTATGAAGAAAACGTCGGCGACATGGACCTGTTCCTGGCGCTGACCAGCGATGACGAGGACAACATCATGTCGGCCATGCTGGCCAAGCGCATGGGGGCGCGCCGGGTGATGTCGCTGATCAATCGGCGGGCCTATGCCGACATGATGGAGGGAAGCACCATCGATATCGCCATTTCGCCGGCGCAGACGGTGATCGGCGAGTTGCTGGCCCATCTTCGGCGTGGCGATGTGGCGGCCGTGCACAGCCTGCGCCGTGGCGCGGCCGAGGTGCTTGAAGGGATTGCGCGTGGTGATGTCAAGACGTCCAAGCTGGTAGGCCGGCGAATCGAGGAAATCCGGCTGCCTGCGGGCGCACGTATCGGTGCCATCGTGCGGGGCGAGGGCGGGCGGGGCGAGGTGATGATGCCGCACCACGATCTGGTGATCGAGGTCGATGATCACATCATCGTGTTCATTCCCAACAAGCGCATGGTGCGCGAAGTCGAAAAGCTGTTCCAGGTCAGCGCCACTTTCTTCGGCTGAGTTCCATGCCTTTCCTGCGGGTGTTTCCTCTGCTGGGCGCCATCGTGATGGTTTTTGCCGTGACGATGGTCGTGCCCTTGTCGGTGTCCTGGTTTGTCGAAGACGGTGCGACCCGTGCCTATGTCTGGCCTTTGGTCCTGACGCTGGCCACAGGGATGGCCATGCGCGCGTTGGGCTGGCGGGACAAGTCGAAGGTCGATCTGCAGGCGCGCGACGGTATCCTGCTGGTTGGCCTGGCATGGACGGTGTTGCCTCTGTTCGCCAGCACACCGCTTCTGATCTACTTTGCCGGCACGCCCGCGCCGCTGTCGTTCACGGATGCCTATTTCGAGGCCATGTCCGCCATGACGACCACGGGGGCCACGGTGCTGGTGGGGCTGGACGCATTGCCGGCGTCGATCAATCTGTGGCGCTGCTTCCTGCAATGGCTGGGCGGCATGGGCATCCTGGTGCTGGCGGTGGCGATCCTGCCCATGCTGGGGGTAGGTGGCAGTCAGGTGTTTCGTGCCGAAGCCACGGGCCCCATGAAGGAGGCCAAGCTGACGCCCCGCATCACGGAAACCGCCAAGGGCCTGTGGACGGTCTATTCGGTCCTGTCCCTGGCTTGTGTGCTCGCCTACTGGCTGGGCGGCATGCCCGCGCTGGATGCCTGGTCGCATATGTTTTCCACCCTGAGCCTGGGTGGGCTGTCGTCGCACGACGCCAGTTTCGGCTATTTCAAGTCGCCGACCCTGGAGTGGATTGCCATCGTGTTCATGCTGCTGGCCAGTTGCAACTTTGCGTTGTACTTCGTTGCGTTCATCAAGCGCAGTCCGCTGCGCATCTGGCAGGATGCCGAATGGCGGGGCTCCATGTCGCTGTTGCTGGGCTGCAGCCTGTTGATCGCCGTGCTGCTGCTGGTCAAGGGCACCATGCAGGATCCGTGGGAGACCCTGCGAGTGGCCCTTTTCAATGTGGTCTCGATCGGCTCCACCACAGGGTATTCGACGGTGGACTACACCACCTGGCCGATTTTCGCGCCCATCGTCATGATCATGCTCTCGGGCATGGCGACCAGCGCCGGGTCGACCGGGGCGGGCATCAAGATGGCGCGCATCATTCTCCTGGTCAAGCAGTCACGGCGGGAGATGCGGCGCATCATCCATCCGCGGGCGGTGCATCCGGTCACGCTGGGCGGCAATGCGGTGGACAACGCCACAATTTTTGCCGTGCTGGGTTTCATGCTCATCTATGGAGGCACGATCATCGGCCTGACATTGCTGCTGCTGGTCACGGACATGAATTTCGATACCGCTTTCACGGCGATCGTGGCGAGTGTCAACAACATGGGACCCGGACTCAACGAGGTCGGGCCGGCGGGGAATTTTGCCGGTCTGGATGACTTCCAGACCTGGGTTTGCACGGTGGCCATGTTGCTGGGGCGTCTTGAGATGGTGTCCTTCCTGGTGCTGTTCACACCAGGCTTCTGGCGCAAGTAACGACGGAACGGAGCGGCTCGCATGTACACACTGCTTCCTGTCCTGTCTGTCATGTCGCGGGTGCTGGTGGCCTTCTCGCTGGCGTTTCTCGTGCCACTGGCATGGGCTGCGGGCCATGAGCACGATGTGAGCCATGCCATCTGGGCCTGGTCCCTGGTGCTGACCGGCGGCAGCGGACTCCTGGTGTGGGCGCTGATCCGGAAGCACCGGCGTGAACTGCAGCCCAAGGACGGATTTCTGCTGGTCAACTTTGTCTGGCTGCTGTTGCCGGCCTATTCGGCGGTGCCGCTGATGTTCACTGTGCCTGGCATCAGCTGGAGCCAGGCCTATTTCGAGGCCATGAGCGCGTTGACGGCCACGGGTGCGACGGCTCTGTCGGGGCTGGATGATCTGCCGGTGTCGGTCAACATCTGGCGCTGTTTCCTGCAGCTCATAGGTGGCCTGGGCATCATGCTGCTGGTGGTCGCGGTGCTGCCCATGCTGGGTCTTGGGGGCATGCAGTTGTACAAGGCGGAGACGCCCGGGCCGATGAAGGACACAAAGTTCACGCCGCGCATTGCAGAGACCGCGCGTGGCCTGTGGGGCGTCTACTTCCTGTTTTCAGGGGCCTGCCTGCTGGGTTACCGATGGGCGGGCATGAGCTGGGCCGATGCCTTCATGCACATGTGCACGACCATGGGCCTGGGTGGCTTCTCGTCACACGACGCCAGCCTGGGCTACTTTCAGTCGCCGCAGGTGGAATATGTGGCCACGGTGTTCATGGCGCTCGCAGGCATCAGCTTTGTCCGCTATTTCGTGGTCCTGCGCAGCCGCTCGCTCAAGCCGATCACGCTTGATCGGGAAATCCGGACCTATGGCGCGGTGCTGGCCGGCTCCATTGCCCTGCTGGCGCTGCTGCTGGCGGCGCATGGGGTGTACGAGGATTTTCCGCAAGCCCTGCGCAACAGTGCGTTCCATGTGGTCTCGCTGGCCACCACCACCGGCTACGCCACCACCGACTATGCGCAATGGCCGATCTTCGCGCCTGTGCTGCTCATCTTCCTGGGGACATTCGTGTCCTGTGCGGGATCGACCGGCGGAGGCATCAAGATGGTTCGCATGATTCTGCTGATCAAGCAGGCTCGGCGTGAGCTCGTGCGCATCATTCATCCACGGGTGGTCAATCCGGTCACGCTGGGAGGGCAGGTCGTGCCCATGCAGGTGATGACTGCGGTGTTCGGGTATATGCTGATCTACGGCGCGGCCACCATGGGTCTGACCATGCTGCTGCTGTTCACCGGGCTGGACATCGTGACGGCATTTTCTGCCGTCGTGGCGACGGTCAACAATATCGGACCGGGCCTTGGTCAGGTGGGGCCGGCCAGCAATTTTGGTGTCCTGGGTGACATGCAGTTGAATATCCTGAGCTTTGCCATGGTGCTGGGGCGGCTGGAACTGCTCACCTTCCTGGTGCTGTTCACCACGGCGTTCTGGCGCAAGTGAGTCACCGGAACCTGGCTTGCCGGGTTAAGCTTTCCGGTTCAACCAAGGAGACACGACATGCCCATCGTCAAAGGATTCCGAGCGCTGGTCGATGAGGCCAATGCCTGTATCACGACCTACAGTGTCGAGCAGGTGAAGGCCCGGCTGGAGGTCGATCCGCACCTGCAGGTGGTCGATATCCGCGACCCGCGCGAACTCGAGCGCGAAGGCACGGTGCCGGGTGCCATGCACGCACCGCGTGGCATGCTGGAGTTCTGGGTCGATCCGGATTCGCCCTATTACAAACCGGCCTTCGGGGACGAGAGCAAGGAGTTCGTGCTGTTCTGCGGCGCCGGCTGGCGCAGTGCACTGGCGACGAAGACGTTGCATGACATGGGCATGCGCAATGTGGCCCACATCGATGGTGGTTTTGCGGCCTGGACCCAGGCGAATGCGCCGGTCGAAAGCTTCGAGGCTCACCGAGCGCGCAGTGCGGCGCGCAAAGGCTGACATCGCCGGATGGACCAGCCGACAACGTGTCCCTGTGGCCGACAGGACCGGCGGGGTCGGCCACTGGCGTACGCAGCCTGTTGCGGGCGTTTTCTGGATGACGGTCAGCCGGTGCCCGATGCCGAGCACCTGATGCGGTCGCGCTACAGTGCGTTCGTGCTGGGGCGTGTCGACTACCTGATGGCCAGCTGGCATGCATCCACACGTCCGCCTGACCTGACGTGCGAGCCGGGCGTCAAATGGCTGGGGCTGGATGTGCGTCGGCATCGGCCGATCGATGCGGACCATGCCGAGGTGGAGTTCGTGGCACGATCGCGCAGCGGAGGCAGGGGGTTTCGCCTGCATGAACTCAGTCGCTTTGTCCGCGAAAATGGTCAATGGTTCTATGTGGACGGGGATATCCGGTGATGGATCGTTTTGAGGCTGTCCTTTTCGATTGCGACGGCGTGCTGGTGGACAGTGAGCCCATCACCAACGGGGTGCTGAGGATGATGCTCAACGAGGCTGGCTGGGATTTGAGTCAGGCCGAATGCGAGCGGCACTTCATCGGGCGGGCCGTGCGCGACCAGCAGGCACTGATCGAGCAACACACCGGACAGCCTCTGACGGACGCGTGGATGCGCGCCTTCTATGCGCGACGGGACGAGCGACTGCGGGCCGAGCTGCGTGCCATGGATGGCGCCCTGCAGGCCGTCATGGCAGCACACCGCCACACGGCGGGTCGCATCGCCTGCGCATCGGGGGCCGACAGGGCCAAGGTGGTGATGCAGATCGACATGGCGGGCATGCGGCCGTTCTTCGAGGACCGCATCTTCAGCGGCCACGACCTGCCGCGGTCCAAGCCGCACCCCGATGTCTACCTGGCGGCTGCAGCCCATGTGGGGGTGGCGCCATCGCGCTGTCTGGTCATCGAAGACACCGCGACCGGTGTGGAAGCGGGGTTGGCGGCGGGAGCCACGGTCTGGGGCTACTGTCCAGGCGGCCATGGGCGTGCCTTCGGCGGGCTGGCGGTGGCGCGGGTGTTTCACCATATGGACGAACTGACACAGGCCCTGGCTGCAGATGGGCCCGGATGACGGACGCCAGCTCTGGCGGGTGTTCAGTGGCTCAGGCGCCATTCTCCGGGTGACTGTCCCGTCCAGTTGCGAAACGCGCGGATAAAGCTCTTTTCGTTGCGGAATCCGGAAGCTTCCGCGACCTGCTTGATGGGGCGCGAGCTGCGCTGAAGCAGTTCCGTGGCCCGCAGGAGCCGGACCTCGTCCTTGATGGACTGCAAGGTCGCGCCTTCTTCGCCCAGTTGGCGGTGCAGGCTTCGGGCGGAGGTGTTGAGCAGGATAGCCAGGTCGTTGGCATTGTGCGTTTCGCGCGGCTGGGTCTGCAGCAGCTGGCGTACGCGCTGCACCAGCAGTCGATCGCGCCGGTAGGGTCGGACCTGGATGGACAACGCCCGCGTCAGCATCTGGTTCACCGAGGCTTCGTCTCGCTTGAGAGGCAGGTCCAGATAGCGGGCGTCGAAACGGATGGCCGTCTGGCTGGCGTTGAAATCGGCAGGGCCGTCGAACAGCAGGCGGTAGACATCCGCATGGGGCGGTGGTGCATACGGAAACGAGGCACCCAGCAGCGGGATGCGCGAGTCGATGTACCAGCAGGCCAGACCGTGAATATTGCGCAGTACGGACACAAAGCAGAACTCACGCAGGCTGCCGTCCCCGCCCGGCGGCCTGTGCTCGGACAGTGTGATGTGCCCGACGCCGTCGGCCACGCCCAGTTCGAGCGTGATGTCGCGCGTCAGCAGACCGTGGTGCCGGCACCAGCGCCGCAAGGCCACGCCCAGCGTGGGGGCCGAGAGGGAGGCGCGAGCCAGCATGCCATAGCTGCCCCAGGGCAGGGGACGGTTGAACCAGCCCAGACCCTCGTCATCCAGCGACTGCATGGCCATGGCGGAGAAGCTCTCCATCTGGGTCGCCGTGATGCGCGCGTCGTTTCGGGAGACATCTTCTGGCGCAATGTGTGCCTGCCTGAGCAGAGGAGCTGGATCCATGGCGCGTCGCTCGATGGCCACG
This sequence comes from Burkholderiaceae bacterium, assembly GCA_041396505.1. GTDB lineage: Bacteria > Pseudomonadota > Gammaproteobacteria > Burkholderiales > Burkholderiaceae_C > Hydrogenophaga. The sequence goes on along the minus strand of JAWKYL010000004.1, from coordinate 469,048 downwards.
CACATGGCCTTGATGAAGGCCATCGGAGTGACGGCGAGGGGCGCACGCGGGACGGGGGTGGCGCGAGGCCGGCGAGTGAGCGGGTGAGACACGACCGCAGTGTGCGCCTGGGTGGCGCAATTTGCAACCTGCTTGGCGTGCAACGGTCTCGATATCGCCCTATGCTGACGGCTACGTTCACGTCAGGGGGTGTGTTTCACCCCCGCCAGAGGAGACAAGCCATGAGCAGCATTGGATCGGCAGCGGCACCGCTGGGTATCAGCCACGCGCGCGGCGCGGTGAATGTGCCCCTGATCGAGCAGACCATCGGTCCATTCTTCGATGACATGGTCGCCAGGCAGCCTGACCAGGAAGCCCTGGTCAGCGTGCACCAGGGGCGCCGTTATACCTACAGGGGCCTTCGCGACGAGGCGCGCCGGCTCGCCAGCGCACTGCTGGGCATGGGCCTGGTGCGTGGCGACCGGGTGGGCATCTGGTCGCACAACAACGCCGAATGGGTGCTGATGCAGTTGGCCACGGCTCAGGTTGGTCTGGTTCTGGTGAACATCAATCCCGCCTACCGCACGGCTGAGGTGGAGTACGCGCTGAACAAGGTGGACTGCCGGCTGCTGGTGACCATGGCGCGCTTCAAGACCAGTGACTATCTGGGCATGTTGCGGGAGCTGGCGCCCGAGTGGGCAGGTGCCGATCCCGGGGCGCTGTCGGCTGCGCGGCTGCCGGGTCTGAAGACAGTGGTCTGGATTGACGTGGCGGGACAGGACGCCGATGAGCCGGGCCTGATGCGTTTTTCCGATCTGATCGCCTGCGGTTCGGCTGGCGATCCGCAGGTGGATGCGGTGGCGGCCACGCTGGATGCCCATGACCCGATCAACATCCAGTTCACCAGTGGCACCACGGGCTTCCCCAAGGGAGCGACGCTGACCCACCGCAACATCCTGAACAATGGCTTTTTCATCGGCGAGTGCATGAAGCTGACGCCGGCCGATCGCCTTTGCATTCCGGTGCCGCTGTACCACTGCTTCGGCATGGTGCTGGGCAATCTGGCGTGCTTCACGCACGGCAGTACGGTGGTCTATCCCAACGATGCCTTTGAGCCGCTGTCCGTGCTGCAGGCCGTGCAGGACGAAAGGTGCACCGGACTGCACGGCGTGCCGACCATGTTCATTGCCGAGCTGGACCATCCCCGCTTCGGCGAGTTCGACCTGTCCACCCTGCGCACAGGCATCATGGCGGGCTCGCCCTGCCCGATCGAGGTGATGAAGCGGGTGCAGGCCGACATGCACATGGGCGAGGTGACCATTGCCTATGGCATGACCGAGACGAGCCCTGTGAGCTGCCAGAGCAGCACGGACACACCGCTGGACAAGCGGGTGTCGACCGTGGGTCTCGTCCAGCCGCACCTGGAGGTGAAGATCGTGGACGCCGACAGCGGCGAGACGGTGCCGACCGGGCGATCCGGCGAGCTGTGTACGCGTGGCTATTCGGTCATGCATGGTTACTGGGGCGACGCGGCCAAGACCCGCGAGGCCGTCGATGCCGAGGGCTGGATGCACACGGGTGACCTGGCTACCATGGACGACGAGGGGTACGTCAACATCGTCGGCCGCATCAAGGACATGGTGATCCGGGGCGGCGAGAACATCTACCCGCGCGAAATCGAGGAGTTCCTCTACCGCATGCCCCAGGTGCAGGACGTGCAGGTGGTGGGCGTGCCTGACCAGAAATACGGCGAGGAACTGTGCGCCTGGGTCATCGTCAAGCCCGGACAGACGCTGGACGAGGACGCGGTGCGCGCCTTTTGCAAGGGGCAGATTGCCCATTACAAAGTGCCCCGCTACATTCGATTTGTCGACGCTTTCCCGATGACCGTGACCGGCAAGATCCAGAAATTCAAGATCCGTGATGCCATGAAGGACCAGCTGGGGCTGGCCGAAGCCAAGACAGCGTGAAATGAAAGCCCCTTGCGCCGCTTCGCGTTTTCCCCCGCAGGGGGATCGCGCCTGCGGCCCGGCAAAACCGGTTCCACATCGTGCGCTGGACGGTGCACGTGATGCCCTCCCATTTGGACAACCGATATGACGACTCTCGACACCAAACTCAACGCCCGTTCTGCCGATTTCCAGGCCAACGCCGCCGCCATGCGTGCGGTGGTGGACGACCTGAGGGCGCAGATCGAAAAGGCCACCCTTGGCGGTGGCGAGGCCGCCCGCGCCAAGCACACCGCGCGAGGCAAGCTGCTGCCGCGCGACCGCGTGCAGATGCTGCTGGACCCGGGAACCCCCTTCCTGGAACTGAGCCCGATGGCCGCGCATGCCATGTACAACGGTGATGCACCCTGTGCCGGCGTGATTGCGGGCATCGGCCGCGTGAGTGGTGTGGACTGCCTGATTGTCTGCAATGACGCCACCGTGAAAGGCGGCACCTACTATCCGTTGACGGTGAAGAAGCACCTGCGCGCGCAGGAGGTGGCTCAGCAGAACCAGCTGCCCTGCATCTACCTGGTGGACTCCGGTGGTGCCAACCTGCCGAACCAGGACGAGGTCTTCCCCGATCGCGACCATTTCGGCCGCATCTTCTTCAACCAGGCGAACATGAGCGCGCAGGGCATCGCCCAGATCGCGGTGGTCATGGGCTCGTGCACGGCCGGTGGCGCCTATGTGCCGGCCATGAGCGACGAGACCATCATCGTGAAGAACCAGGGCACTATTTTCCTGGGGGGGCCGCCGCTGGTGAAGGCCGCCACCGGCGAGGTGGTGAGCGCCGAAGACCTGGGCGGGGGGGACGTTCACACACGGCTGAGCGGCGTGGCCGACCACCTGGCGCAGAACGATCTGCACGCCATTGCGCTGGCCCGCCAGGCGGTGAAGAACCTCAACGCCCGCAAGGTTCCGTCCATTGCCACCATCGACCCGGTGGCGCCGCTGTACCCGGCCGAGGAGCTGTACGGCGTGATCCCGACCGACACGCGCAAGCCCTTCGACGTGCGCGAGATCATCGCCCGCATCGTCGATGGCTCCGAGTTCGACGAGTTCAAGTCGCGCTTCGGCACCACCCTGGTCTGCGGCTTTGCGCGCATCGAAGGCATGCCGGTCGGCATCATCGCCAACAACGGCATCCTGTTTTCCGAATCGGCGCTCAAGGGCGCGCACTTCATCGAGCTGTGCTGCCAGCGCAAGACGCCACTGGTTTTCTTGCAGAACATCACCGGATTCATGGTCGGCCGCAAGTACGAGAACGAGGGTATTGCCCGCAACGGCGCGAAGATGGTGACGGCAGTGGCCACGGCCGCGGTGCCGAAGTTCACCGTCATCATCGGTGGCAGCTTCGGCGCCGGCAACTACGGCATGTGTGGCCGCGCCTACTCGCCCCGTTTCCTCTGGATGTGGCCGAATGCCCGCATCAGCGTGATGGGCGGCGAGCAAGCGGCCAGCGTGCTGGCCACCGTCAAGCGCGACGGTATCGAAGCCAAGGGTGGCAGCTGGAGTGCCGAGGAAGAAGCGGCATTCAAGGCGCCGATCAAGACGCAGTACGAGGTGCAGGGCCATCCCTATTACGCCACCGCCCGCCTGTGGGATGACGGCGTGATCGACCCGGCCGACACGCGGCGCGTGCTGGCCCTGGGGCTGAGTGCCGCGTTGAATGCGCCCATTCCCGAGACGAAGTTTGGCCTGTTCCGCATGTGACCGTCATGGATGCACACGCGCATTTTCTGCAGCTGGCCCGCTACAACGTGTGGGCCACGCGGCGACTGACCGACGCGGTGGCCAGTGTCGCCGAGGCGGACGATCGCAAGGATCTGGCGCAGCCCTGTCCGGAGATCGATCTGGTTTATCTGTTGCAAGAGGAGAACGAGGCATGACCCAAGCCCTGAGAGTCGAGGCGCAGGACCGCGTCGCACGCATCACGCTCACACGTCCCGAAGTGCGCAACGCCTTCAATGACGAGGTGATCCAGCAACTGAAATCGGCCTTCGAGGACGTGGGCCAGCGCGAGGATGTGCGGGCCGTCGTGCTGGCGGCCGAAGGTCCGGCCTTTTGCGCGGGTGCCGATCTGAACTGGATGCGCCGCATGGCCGACTACACGCGCGAGGAGAATCTGGCCGATGCCGGTGAGCTCGCCGCCATGCTCAAGGCCATCTATGAATGCCCGAAACCGACCATTGCTGCCGTGCAGGGCGATGTGTTCGCTGGCGGTACCGGCCTGGTGGCAGCCTGCGACATTGCAGTCAGCGTGAACACGGCCACCTATTGCCTGAGCGAGGTCAAGCTCGGTCTGATCCCCGCGACCATCAGCCCCTACGTGATCCGGGCCATGGGTGCACGGGCCGCGCACCGCTATTTCCTGACGGCCGAGCGGTTCTCGGCACAGGAGGCCCACCGCATCGGCTTTGTTCACGAGGTGGTGGCTGCCGATGCCCTGGAGGGCAAGGTTGGCGAACTGGCGCAGGCCCTGGTCAGCGCCAGCGCCAGCGCTGTCACGGCCTGCAAGAGGCTGGTGCAGGACGTGGCCGAACGCGAGATCTCCGCGACCCTGGTTGCGTCGACGGTCGAAGGCATTGCCGACATCCGAGCCAGTGCCGAGGGTCGCGAAGGCGTGCAGTCGTTCCTGCAGAAGCGCAAGCCGTCCTGGCTGGCCTGATTGCCGTCCGGCCGCACGCGCACATCCCATGGAACAGGCACTGCAATCACTCGACATGCCCGGTCTGCTGGCCCTTGCCGCAGCGCTGGGGTGGGCGAGCGGGTTTCGCCTGTATGCCGTGGTGTTTCTGGTCGGGGTCATGGGCGCCCTGGACTGGCTTGATCTGCCTGCGGGGCTGCAGATGCTCCAGCATCCCATGGTGATGGCCGCCAGCGGTGCCCTGCTGTTCATCGAGTTCTTTGCCGACAAGATTCCAGGCATCGATTCGCTGTGGGACATCGTCAACAGCGTGATCCGGGTGCCTGCCGGCGCAGCACTGGCCGCCGGTGTGTTCGGCGCCGACAGCGGGACCATGGCCGTGGTGGCCGCCTTGCTGGGCGGCACCCTGGCCATCAGCAGCCAGGCTGCCAAGACGACCACGCGGGCGGCCATCAACACGTCACCCGAGCCGCTGTCGAACATCGCGGCCAGCCTGTTCGAGGACGGGCTGGTCATTGGTGTTGTCTGGCTGGCGACCCAGCATCCCGTGGTCTTCGGTGTGTTCCTGATTGTGGCGGTCGTGACGATGTGGATCGTCACCTGGCTGCTGTTCAAGTTCCTGCGCGCGGCCTTCCGCCGGTTGCGCGTCCTGTTTTCGTCTTCATCCGTCAAGGAAGCCTGATGTTCTCCAAGATCCTCATTGCCAACCGTGGAGAGATTGCCTGTCGCGTTGCCGCCACCGCCCGTCGCATGGGTGTGCGCACCGTGGCGGTCTACTCCGACGCCGACGCCAGCGCCAAGCACGTGGCCGCCTGTGATGAGGCGGTCCACATCGGCGGTAGCGCGCCCAAGGAGAGCTATCTTCAGTGGGAGCGGATCATCGCTGCCGCCAAGGCCACCGGCGCACAGGCCATTCACCCGGGCTACGGCTTCCTGAGCGAGAACGAGGCTTTTGCCGAAGCCTGCGCGGCCAACGGACTGGTGTTCATCGGTCCGTCGTCTGCGAGCATCCAGGCCATGGGCCTGAAGGCCGAGTCCAAGCGCCTGATGGAGCAGGCCGGGGTGCCGCTGGTGCCCGGTTACCACGGTGAGGACCAGGACCCTGCCATGCTCAGGCACGAGGCGGACCGCATCGGTTACCCGGTGCTGATCAAGGCCAGCGCCGGTGGCGGTGGCAAGGGCATGCGGGCGGTCGAGAAAGCCGAGGATTTCGCCGCGGCCCTGGCCAGTTGCCAGCGCGAGGCGCGCAACAGCTTCGGCAGCGATGCGGTGCTGGTCGAGAAGTACGTGCAGCGGCCCCGCCACATCGAGATCCAGGTGTTTGGCGACACCCATGGCAATTGCGTTTATCTGTTCGAGCGCGACTGCTCGGTCCAGCGGCGCCACCAGAAGGTGCTGGAAGAGGCGCCGGCGCCGGGCATGACGCCCGAGTTGCGCCAGCAGATGGGACTGGCCGCGGTGGCAGCGGCCAAGGCGGTCAACTACGTGGGCGCCGGCACGGTCGAGTTCATCGTCGAACAGCCTGGCGGCTACGATCATCCCGAGCAGATGCGGTTCTACTTCATGGAGATGAACACCCGCCTGCAGGTGGAGCACCCGGTCACCGAGGCCATCACTGGCCTGGATCTGGTGGAGTGGCAGTTGCGTGTGGCATCGGGCGAGACCTTGCCCCTCGGTCAGGACGAACTGAAGATTCAGGGACATGCCATCGAAGCACGTATCTGCGCGGAGAACCCGGACAATCAGTTCCTGCCCGCGACCGGGCGCCTGGCGGTCTACCGTAAGCCGGCCCACGCCGCCTTCGAGCGCGCGTCCATGACCGGCTCTGGAACCGGGGTGCGCTTCGACGACGGCGTGCGCGAAGGCGATGCGATCAGCCCCTTCTACGATTCGATGGTGGCCAAGCTCATCGTGCATGGAGCCACCCGTGCCGAGGCGCTGGCGCGCCTGGATGCGGCGCTGGCGCAGACGCACATTGTGGGCCTGGCCACCAACGTGCAGTTCCTGCGCCATGTGGTGGCCAGCGAATCCTTTGCCCAGGCCCGGCTGGACACCGCCCTGATTCCGCGTGAAGCGGGCGTGCTGTTCCAGCAGGACCGTGTAGGGCGCGATCTGGCGGTGGCTGCCGCCGTGGCCCAGACCCTGGTGCACGAAAAGGCCGGCGAGTCGGCCGACCCGTACTCGCGCACCGACGGATGGCGGCCGTTTGGCCTGACCCAGCGCCGATTCGACTTCGAGTACCAGGGCGAGGCCCTGACAGCGCAACTGGTCTATCTGCACGACGGCGCGCTGCGTCTGACCATCGGCGAGGTCTCGGACACGCTGGTCTTCTCGGTATTGACCGCCGATACCGGCACCCGTCTCGACCTGCAGTTCAACGGTCAGCGGCAGTCGATGCAGACCTGGCAGTTCGGTGAGACGGTGCACCTGTTCTGTGACCTGGGTGCCGCTGTCATCACGGAGCTGGACGCCCTGGCCCATGCGGGGGAGACGGCTGCCGAAGGCGGACGCCTGACCGCCCCCATGCCGGGCAAGGTGGTGAGCTTCTCCGTCAAGGCTGGCGACGTGGTCAAGAAGGGGCAGGCTCTGGCCGTGATGGAGGCCATGAAGATGGAACACACCATTGCCGCGCCCGCTGACGGCACCGTGGCCGAGTTGCTGTTTGCCCCGGGCGACCAGGTGACCGAAGGCGCGGAACTGCTGAAGCTGCAATCCGCCTGACAGCGGCTTTTCGCGCCGCAGGGTAAGCTCAGAGCATGAGAATTGCGTTCTGCTGCACCGACACCAAGGCCGAGCCCTGGCTGCAGGGGCTTGGACAGGCCCTGCCTGGCGCCACCGCCGAGGTCTGGCAGCCCGGTGCACCGCCCGCCGACTACGCCGTGGTCTGGGCGCCGCCCCAGCAGTTTCTGGACGAGCAGTCCGGCCTGAAGGCGCTGTTCAACATAGGTGCAGGGGTTGACGCCTTGCTGCGGCTGCGGCTGCCCGCGGGTACCAAGGTGGTCCGTCTGGATGACGCGGGCATGTCGGTGCAGATGGCCGAGTATGTCTGCCACGCCGTGATCCGGCACTTTCGTGAGTTCGACGGCTACGAAGTCGACATGCGGGACGGGCGCTGGTCATTTCGCAAACCGCGCAGCCGGGCCGATTTCCCGGTGGGCGTCATGGGCCTGGGTGTGCTGGGCGCGCGCGTGGCGCAGGCGTTGAGGGTGTTCGAGTTCCCGGTGCACGGCTGGAGCCGAACGCCCAAGGTGCTCGAAGGTGTGCGCACCCACCATGGCGATGTCGGCCTGCAGACGTTCCTCTCGTCCTGTCGGGTTCTGGTGAACCTGTTGCCGCTGACGCTCGACACGCAGGACATTCTTGACCGGTCGACGCTGGGCCGTCTCATGCCGGGTGGCTATCTGGTCAACGTGGCGCGAGGTGCCCACCTGGTCGAGGGCGACCTGCTGGCCCTGCTGGACAGTGGTCACCTGGCGGGCGCCACGCTGGACGTGTTCCGCACCGAGCCCCTGCCGCCCGAACACCCCTTCTGGCACCATCCGAAGCTCACATTGACCCCCCACACCTCGGCGCGCACCCTGCGTGACGAGAGCATTGCCCAGATCGCGGGCAAGATTCGCGCGCTCGAAGCCGGCCAGCCGGTGGCGGGTGTGGTGGATCCTGCCAGAGGTTACTGAACCGGCGCAATAGCCGAATGTCAAGCTCACGCAGCCGTGGTCCGAGGCCATGCAGACTTTGTTCGATGAATTCGTGTCCTTGTACCCCGCAGAGACGGTGGAGCAGGCGAGAGATAAAAAGGGATGGACTTGAACCACTGTCACGCAAGCGGGGGCCGACCATGAGCTACCCCAAACCCTGGCTCAGTCTGGGCGAGCAAGTCGACAAGCTGCGGTCGCGCGGTATGCAGGTGTCTGACCCGGACAAGGCGCTGAGCTATCTGCACCGCATTGGGTATTACCGGCTCAGCGGCTATTGGTTTGCCTTTCGTGAGCGATCGGGTCCGTGCTGCGTGCGGGATGCCCGACATGACCGGCGTCAGGGCAAGGTAGAGACGGTGGCGCTGGACACTTTCAAGCCCGGGGCGACGTTTCAGAACGCCGTGGATCTGTATGTGTTCGACAAGGAATTGCGCCTGTTGGCGATGGACGCACTGGAGCGTGTTGAGATTGCTCTGCGGGTGGATGTGTCGCACACATTGGGGCAGTTGGACCCCTTCGCATACCTTCGTTCCGATCTGTTTCACCACACGTTCAGCCAGACGCTGAACCGCGACAGTGGCTTGACCCGACACCATGAATGGTTGGCAAGACACGCCCAGCTGATCCTGCGCTCCAAAGAGGAGTTCGTGGCCCACAACCGCACCAGGTACGGCCTGCCGCTGGCGATATGGGTGGCATGCGAAGTGTGGGACTTTGGCACCTTGTCCACCCTGTTTGGGGGCATGCGCGAGGCCGAGCAGGATGCCATTGCGGCGAAGTACGGGGTGCGAAACGGGCGGGTGTTTTCAACCTGGCTGCGCAGCCTGAACTACCTGCGCAATGTGTGTGCCCACCACAGTCGTTTGTGGAACCGGAACCAAGTGGACCAGCCCAAACTGCCGTCAGAGGACGAGATGCCCTGGGTGGCTGCGGTTGCAGGGCATCCACACGCACTGGCCCGGTGCTTCTTGCTGCTGCGAATACTGCGGCAGATGCTGTGGGTGATCAGTCCGACGTCGTCCTGGTCAGTGCGCATGAAGGACCATCTGGCGACCTTCCCCGAGCTGGGACACCTTGGGTTGAATCTGGCCGGCATGGGCGCCCCTGCCAACTGGCAGGACACATGGGATTGACCGCAAAGCGAACGAACGGCAATAAAAAACCCCCAAGCAACTTGGCTGCCATGGCAGTTACATTGAAGGGGGCCGTGTTGATAGAAATACTATCAGAAAACCAATAAAGGCACATCTATGTCATCCAACAGTCTTCCAAATTGTGTGAATTTGATCGACGTCGGTCCGCGCGACGGCCTGCAGAACGAAAAGCAACCGGTGGCGGCCGCCGTCAAGATCGAACTCGTGCACCGCCTGCAGGCCGCGGGCCTGAAGGAGATCGAGGTCACCAGCTACGTCAGCCCCAAGTGGGTGCCGCAGATGGCGGACAACCACGAGGTCATGTCGGGCATGGTCCGGCAACCCGGGGTGCGCTATTCGGTGCTCACGCCCAACCTCAAGGGATTCGAGGCCGCTGTGGCCGATCGGCCCGACGAGATCGTCGTGTTCGGTGCTGCCAGCGAGGCGTTCAGCCAGAAGAACATCAACTGTTCGATTGCCGAGAGCATCGAGCGATTTGCGCCGGTGGTCCAGGCGGCACTGGCGGCCGGCATTGCGGTGCGCGGCGCCATGAGCTGCACCGTGGGCTGCCCCTACGAAGGCGAAATCGCCCCTGAACGCGTGGGCTACCTGGCCGGCCTGATGAAGGGCATCGGCGTGCAGCGGGTGGACGTGGCCGACACCATCGGCGTCGGGACGCCCCGGCAGGTGATGGCCGCCATCGAAGCCACGCTGGCGCACTACGGCATCGATCGCATCAGCGGCCATTTCCACGACACCTACGGCCAGGCACTGTCCAACACCTATGCCGCGCTGCAGATGGGTGTGTGGAACTTCCAGTCCTCCGTGGCGGGCCTGGGTGGCTGTCCCTATGCCAAGGGCGCCACGGGCAACGTGGCCACCGAGGATGTGGTCTACCTGCTGCAGGGGCTGGGTATCGATACCGGCATCGATCTGGACAAGCTGGTGGATGCCGGTGCCTACATCAGCGAGCAGCTGGGCCGGCCCACTGGTTCGCGCGTGGCCCGTGCCCTGTTGGCCAAGCGGAGCGGCTGACATGGCTCTGAACGTCTGGCTCGCCTTTTTTGCCGCCTCGTGGGTCATTGCGATTTCGCCCGGCTCCGGTGCCGTCCTGTCCATGAGCCATGGACTGGCTTATGGTGTGCAGAAGACCAGCGCGACCGTGTTCGGCCTCCAGCTGGGCCTGGCGGTGGTGCTGCTGGTGGCGGGCGTGGGTGTCGGGGCCCTGCTGCTGGCGTCGGCCACGGCTTTCACCGTGGTCAAGGTGCTGGGGGCCAGTTACCTGATCTGGCTGGGCCTCCAGCAATGGCGCGCACCCGTCGCCTCCACCCAGCGCGGACCTGACGGGACGGAGGGATCTCCTGGTATTCCGTCGATTCGCCAGCGCGTGGCCCTGGGCTTTTTCACCAATGTGACCAACCCCAAGGGCATCGTGTTCATGGTGGCGGTGCTGCCGCAGTTCATCGACCCTCAGCGCACCTTGTGGCTGCAGTTGCTGATCCTGCTGGCCACCTCGGTGGCGGTCGACACCACGGTGATGCATGGCTATGCCTTCCTGGCGTCGCGCGCCCAGCGCTGGCTGGCCACCGCACGGGCGCGACGGGCGCAGAACCGTGTCTTTGGTGGCGTGCTCATGGCCATGGGGGCCAGCCTTTTCATGATTCGGCGTGCCGCAACCTGATGTCCACCGGGGCATGCGGCCTCCAGCAGCTACCATCTCGACATGAACGCCCTGACCACCGATACCCAGGATATGCCCGCAGCCGTGCGCCGCGTGGTCGACACGCTGGCCGCCATGGGCCACCCGCACAACCCCGTGATGCTGGATGCCGCAGCGCGCACCGCCCAGGAGGCGGCCGACGCGCTGGGCGTGGCGCTTGGCCAGATCGCCAAGAGCATCGTCTTTCGGCGCAAGAGCGACGATGCTGCCGTTCTGGTCGTCACGTCCGGCGATCTTCGGGTGGATGAAAAGAAGGTGCAGGCGCTGGTCTGTACCGACGGTGCCAGGCTCGGTCGTGCCGATGCCGACTTCGTCAAGACCTCGACCGGATTCTCCATTGGTGGCGTCTCGCCCGTGGGCCACGTGAAGCCGCCCGTGACGCTGATTGACGCGCAGTTGCTGCGGTTCGAGGAGATCTGGGCCGCCGCGGGGCATCCCCATGCGGTGTTTCGCCTGTCGCCGGGCGAACTGCGCGAACTGACCGGGGCTCCGGTGGCCGATGTGACGCAGACACCATGAGCGCGGACGTCCTGATCAACCTCGCCGACGCGCAGCGTCGCCAGCCGGGTGCGGGCGTGCCATCGCCCTGCGTGTCCGTTTGCCAGATGGATCCGGTGAGCGGTTTGTGCCGGGGATGCTGGCGCACCCTGGACGAGATTGCCGGCTGGAGTGGCATGACGGATCCTGTTCGCTTGCGGGTATGGCAGGACATCGAAAAGCGCCAGACCGGGAGCGGTACGACATGACCGGCATCCGGCCAACTCCGCCACACGAGATCACCTTCTGGTACGACCCGATCTCGCCTTACGCCTACCTGGCCTTTCATGCTCTGCCACAGGCCCTCATGGGCCTGAGCATCCAGGTCCGCTACCGTCCGGTGCTGTTCGCCGGGCTGCTCAAGGCCAACGGACAACTGGGGCCGGCCGAGATTCCGGGCAAGCGCGACTGGACCTATCGACAGGTGCTCTGGCTCGCCCGACAGCATGGCGTCCCACTGGACCTGCCGGTGGCACACCCGTTCAATCCGCTGCCATTGCTGCGCCTGGGGCTGGCGACCGCCACCGACGAGGCGCCGGGCGAGACCAGCCGCTATGTCACGGAACTGCTGTTTCAGCATGTCTGGCAGGGTGGCGGTGATGCCGCCGATGCCGGACGCCTGCAGGTGCTGAAGTCACGTCTGGCCGATCACATGGTCCAGCGTGGGCGTCCATGGGCCAGCGACCTGTGGCCAGACAGTGATACGGTGAAGCAGCGCCTGCGTGCCAACGGCGACGAAGCGCTGGTCCAGGGGCTGTTTGGCGTGCCGTCGCTGGTCGCTGCTGGCAAGACCTTCTGGGGACTGGATGCGCTGCCCATGTTGCGTGCCTGTCTCGAAGACGATGTCTGGTTCGGGCAGGGGCACTGGGATGCGGCAGCGCGCTTGCCTGCCGGCGTGAGCCGCAAGTCCTGAGGCTGGCGGGCCTGGGCGGCCGGATGGCCGTTCACCGTTTCAGACGGCTTCCATCACGGCACGCAGGAACTGGCGGGTCCGCTCGTTGGACGGCTGTTCGAAAAACTGGCGCGCCGGGCCCTGTTCGGCAATGCGTCCCGCATCGAAGAAACAGATGCGATCGGCGAACTCACGTGCAAATCCCATCTGGTGGGTCACCATCAGCATGGTCAGCTGATGTGCCCGGCCCAGATCGCGGATCACGTTCAGGACCTCTCCGCACAGTTCGGGATCCAGCGCGGATGTGACTTCGTCGAACAGCATCACGCGGGGCCGCATGGCCAGTGCGCGCGCGATGGCGACACGTTGTTGCTGGCCGCCAGACAGCTGGGACGGGAAGTGGTCGAGCTTGTCGCCCAGCCCCACCATGCGCAGCAGTTCTCCGGCCCGCTCGCGCGCTTCGTCGGTGCTCAGGCCCAGCACCGTGACGGGCGCTTCCATGCAGTTGCGCAGTGCGGACATGTGTGGAAACAGGTTGAAGTGCTGAAAGACCATGCCGATCTGGGCGCGCATCCGTCGGAGGTGTGCCTCGTCGGCCGTCACCAGCCGGCCGCCGCGGGCCATGTGGGTCATCGGCTCCCCGTCGATCAGGATGGTTCCGTCGTCGACGCGCTCGAGCGTCATGAGCATGCGCAGTACCGTCGTCTTGCCCGACCCGGATGGCCCGATGATCGCGACCTTCTCGTGGGCGGCGATGCTCAGGTCCAGCCGGTCCAGCACCGTCAACTCGCCATAGCGCTTGGTCACGGACTTGAATTCCACCATGGGATGGTTCCCGGCGGGGGTGTTCTGCTGGTTCATCTCGTCCGGATGTGTCGGCGAGCCAGGTGCCGCTCCAGCCGCCGGATCAGGGCGGCCGAAGCCAGGCTGAACGCCAGGAAAAAGAGGCCCACCAGGGTGATGGGTTCGGTGTACTGAAAACTCTCCGATCCGAGTATCTTGGCCGTCTGCATCAGTTCCAGCACGGCGATCACCGACAGCAACGGCGTTTCCTTGAAGAGGGCGACCAGGTAGTTGCCCAAGGCCGGCACGACCGGTGGAATCGCCTGCGGCAGGATGATGTCCCTGAGCGTGGTCCACGGCGAAAGATTCAGCGCCGTGGCTGCTTCCCACTGGCCGCGGGGCACATTGTCCAGTCCGGCCCGGTAGACCTCGGAGCAGTAGGCGCCGTAATGCAGGCCCAGGGCCAGGATGCCGGCTGGCATCGCGTCCAGGGTCAGCCCGAAATTCGGCATCACGTAGTACAGGAAGAAGATCTGGATCAGAAGGGGTGTCGAACGCACAAACTCGATCACGGAGGCCAGGAGCCAGCGCAGCCAGGCTGGTCCGGCCATGCGCCCGATGGCCAGCACCAGACCGAGTGTCAAGGCCAGCAGGAAGCCCAGTCCTGTGGCCTTCAGCGTGACCAGTGAGGCTTCGCCCAGTATGGGGAGAATCTCCCAGGCGTAGGCCCAGTCCCAGATGGACTGGCTCATGCCGGTGCCCTGCCTCTGCGCATGCCGCGTGACAGGTGACGCTCCAGTGCCCGCATGCCGACCGTGATGAGGATCGACAGGGCCAGGTAGGCCAGCAGCACCAGGGTGAAGATTTCGGTCGTGCGCAAGGTGTTCTGGTTGATCTGCTGGGCCTTGAAGGTCAGGTCGGCCAGTGTGATGAGTGACACCAGTGACGTGGCCTTGAGGAGTTCGATGAGCAGATTGCCCCAGGGCGGGATCATGGCCACCAGGGCCTGCGGCAGGATGATGCGTCGCAAGGCCTGCGTCCGGCTCATGTTCAACGCGGTGGCGGCCTCCCACTGGCCCTGGTGGACGCTGCTGATGGCGCCGCGCACCACCTCTGCGCCGTAGGCGCCCACATTCAGTCCGAGCGCCAGTACGCCTACGGTCAGGGGGGCGAGCGTGATGCCGAAATGGGGCAGGACGAAGAACAGCCAGAACAGCTGGACCAGTGCCGACGTTCCGCGAAACACTTCGATGTAGACGCCGGCCATCCAGCGCAGCACGCGCGGTCCATACAGTCTGGCCAGGCCGGCGGCAAAGGCCGCCAGCACCGCCAGCAGCGCGCCGCCGAGGGTGACCTTGGCGGTGACTTCCAGTCCGCGCAACAGTTCGGGCAGGTACGTCCGGAAGGTGCCGAACGTGGCCGTCGCGAGACCTGCACCGAAAGCCAGGATGGCCGTGGCCACCAGTCTGGCGTAACCGGCCTTCACGCTGTCGGTCCGTGTGCGCCAGTCAGTCTCATTGGCCGGCGCAGTGCTGCTCGGCGGTCTTCTCCGGCAGGTTGGCGTTGTCGAACCCGAACGGCTTGATCAGGGCCAGGTGCTCCGGTGTGCCGATGAACTTGGCCAGTTCGGCATTGACGGCGTCACGCAGGGCGGTGTCCTCTGGCCGGAAACCGAAGGAGCCTTCGCCCTTGTACAGCTTGCCGTCGTGTTCGAAGGTGAAGGGCGTGGCGCGTTCGACGGCCGGATCCTTGCCGGCCAGATCGGCGGCCGTGAGCGATGTGAAGGCCGCGGCCGATGTGCGGCCAGACTTGACGTTCGCCACGGCAGCGGCAAAGTCGGGCACGGTCACGATCTGGTCCCGATCCATGCCAGCCAGTCGTCCGTGTTCAATCTCGGCCGTGCCGGCGACAAAGGCGATTTTCTTGCCCTTGGCCACGGCATCCGCATAGTTGCTGACGCCGTCGGGATTGCCTGACTTGACGATCAGGGCTTCGCCGACGCCATAGGTCGGATTGGCAAAAATGATCTGCTTGCACCGTGTGGGGGTGATGTACATGGACGCCACGATGGCGTCGAAGCGGCCCGCGCGCAGACCGGGGATCAGAGATCCCCATTCCGTCAGGACACCGTCGATTTCCTTCACGCCCAGCTGACCCATGACGTGGCGGAACACCGAAGGCGATTCGCCGTCGAGCTTGCCCTCGGCCGTGGCAAAGGCGTAAGGTGCTTCGTTGGCAAAACCGACCCGGATGAAACCCTGTTTGCGGATCTTCTCCAGGGTGTTCTCCTGGGCGTGGGCCAGGTGGCCCGTGACGAGCAGGCCTGCTCCCGCGAGCACGAGCAGGCTGCGGCGAAGGGCGAAGAACCGTTGTGCCATATCGATCTCCTTTGAGTCTGGGGTGGATGTGTCAGCGTCCGACCGGGGTGAAGTCCACCCGTTCGGCAATGAAGTTCGGTCGCGGTGCCAGTCCGCAGAACGGTTCGACCGGCGTGTTGTCCACGCTGTTGAACACCATGAACACATTGCTGCGTGGCAGGGGTGTGATGTTGGAACTGGAGCCATGCATCACGTTGCAGTCGAAGAAGGTCACCGATCCGGCCAGTCCGGTGGGCGCGGTGATGCCGAAGTCCTGCACCAGATGCTGCAGGCTGTCGTCATCGGGGACGCCGACTTCCTGCTGCCTGAGCGAGTCCCTATAGTGGTTTTCCGGCGTCGCTCCGACGCAGGTGACATAGCGCTGGTGGGATCCCGGAATGATCATCAGGGGTCCGTTGTAGGGCGTGTTGGGTGTCAGCGCGATCGAGCAGCTGACCATGCGCATGGCGGGCACGCCATCTTCCATGTGCCAGGTCTCGAAGTCGGAGTGCCAGTAGAACTCCTTGCCCCGAAAGCCGCCCTTGTAGTTGATGCGTGACTGGTGGATGTAGACGTCGCCACCCATCAGTTGCCGCGCAATGGCGGTCAGCTTCGGGTGGTTGGCCAGGCGGCGAAGCACGTCGCTGCTCTGGTGCACCGCGAAGATGGATCGCAGTTCCCGGCTGCCGGGTTCGATCACGGCTTCGTCGCGGTCCTTGACGGATTCGTCGGCACGCAGGCGCTCCAGTTCCTGGAGGCACTCCTGGACCTCCTGGGGTGAGAGCAGGTCGTGGAAGTTCAGGTAGCCGTTGTCTTCGAAGTAGTGCAGTTGCCCCTGGTTCAGCGGGCCGTCATCCGCTCGACCGTGGACCACCGGGTCCTGGCGGGCGGTGATGGAGGCCGTGGGCTTGAACCGGGACGGATAGCGGTCGTCCGGCCGGGGTTCTGCGATTTGTGGCAGGGCCGCTGCGGACATGCCTGCCATGGACATGGTCATGCTCATGGCGCTTCCTTCAGTCGGCCAGGGCGTAGGCGCCGGTCTCGTCGTGCACCTCGCGTCCGGTCAGCGGCGGGTTGAAGACGCACACCATGCGCATGTGGGTGCCCTTGTTGGCGCGCAGGATGTGCCGGTCGTGCTGGTTGAGGGCGTAGATGGTTCCGGGGCGGATTGAATGGGTGACGCCGGTGGCCAGGTCGGTGATGTCGCCTTCGCCTTCGATGCAGTAGACCGTCTCGAAATGGTTCTTGTATTCCATGGTCAGTTCGGCACCGGCCTTGATGATGGTGTCATTGACCGAGTAGCCCATGCCGGCGTCCTTGTAGATCAGGCGGCGGCTGGTCCAGCCTTCGGTGTCGACGTCGGCCGTGGTGCCCAGGATGTCTTCGAGGTGTTTGACGATCATGTGTGTGTCCTTGTTCTGTGGTTGGATCAGGCAGCCTGGCGCAGGTCTTTCTGAAGGGCGTCCTTGAGGCCACTGCGGATGATGTCCAGGCCGTGCTGCAGTTCGTCTTCCTTGATGGTCAGGCTGGGCAGCAGCTTGAGCACCTGGTCGTTGATGCCGGCGGTCTCGATGATCAGCCCGCGCTTGAAGCAGGCCTGCGAGACGCGGGAGGCCAGATCGGCGTCGGCGAATTCCACGCCGTAGATCAGGCCACGCCCCCGGACGGTGGCTTCCACGCCGGCGGCCCGGGTGATGTGGTCGAGTTCGGTGGCGACGATGGACGACTTGCGAACCACGCTGTCGTGCAGCAGGTTGTTCTCCCAGAACCCGAGGGCGGCGGTGGCGGTGACAAAGGCAGGGCAATGGCCGCGGAAGGTGCCGTTGTGCTCGCCCGGCGCCCACTGGTCGAGGTCCGGCCGGATCAGCACCAGCGCCATCGGCAGCCCGTATCCGGACAGCGATTTCGACAGCGTCACGATGTCCGGCCTGATGCCGGCTTCCTCGAAGCTGAAGAAGCGGCCGGTGCGTCCGCAGCCGACCTGGATGTCGTCCACGATGAGCACGATGCCGTGCTGCTCGGTGATGCGGCGCAGGCGTTGCAGCCAGGCGGTGCTGGCCACGTTGACGCCGCCTTCGGCCTGCACGGTCTCCAGGATCACGGCGGCCGGCACGTCCATGCCACTGCCGTTGTCCAGCAGCATGGCCTCGAACACGTCCAGGGTGTCCACATCGGTGCCCAGGTAGCCGTCGAAAGGCATGGACGCCGCATGGTTGAGGCTCACGCCGGCGCCGGCGCGCTTGAAGCCATTGCCCGTGACCGACAGCGATCCCAGGGTCATGCCGTGGAACGCGTTGGTGAAGCCCACGACCTGCTCGCGGCCGGTCACCTTGCGGGCCAGCTTGAGCGCCGCCTCGACGGCATTGGTGCCGGTGGGGCCCGGGAACTGCAGTTTGTATTGCAGGCCGCGCGGCTGCAGGATCACATCCTGGAAACGGCGGATGAAGGCTTCCTTGGCTTCGCTGTACATGTCCAGCGTGTGTGTGATGCCGTCACGCATCAGGTAGGCCAGCAGGGCCTGCTTGATGCGGTCCGGGTTGTGGCCGTAGTTGAGCACGCCGGCACCGCTGAAGAAATCCAGATAGCGGCGGCCACCGGTGTCGGTCATCCAGGCGCCCTTGGCCGATGCAAAAACGGCGGGGAAGCTGCGGCAATAGCCGCGGACTTCGGATTCGTGCTGTTCAAAAATGTTCATGTTTCCTCCAGGGGTGAAATGGCAAGGCGCCCGTGGCGGATGCCACGGGCCGGCAACTCGGGGGCGCAGGTGCGCCCGGCCCATCAGGTGGGCTGTGCCTTCTCGCGGGTGAACGGCCCGACCCGCAGCAGGGGTTCGGCCGGATGCTCGACGGGGAACTGGTCCGCCGTGAAGTGGGGCAGCGACTCGCAGCCGGTGCCGCTGGCACGGGCGAGGCTGTGAAAGAGGGCTTGCGACGCGACGTTGTCGTCGGCCACCGTGGCCGTGACCCAGGTACAGGCCGCATTGGCCGGCAGCGACTTCCAGGCCTGCAGCATGCGCAGGGCCAGTCCCTGGCCCCGGTGGCTGGGCAGCACCCCGACCTGCCAGACAAAAGCGGCGCCGGGCTGGCCGGGCGGGTGAAAGCCCACGATCAGGCCCACAGGCTGGCCGCCGTCTTCGGCCACCAGGCAGGTGTCACCGAACTCGGTGGCCCAGAGCACGTCGAAGTAGGGGGAATTGAGCTCCAGCGTGCCGGTCGCCTGCACGAGGCGCCAGAACGTCGCGCCGTCGTCGGGGCGCGCAGATCGGAAATGGATGGGTGAAGCGTGGGAAATGCCGTTCCTGCCGGACAAGGTCATGCGTGGTTTGTTTGTTGGTGAAGCTGGCTTCGCGGGAGTGCGAAACGACTTCGGTCGATCCAGGCAGCACGTGGTTTCGACACCGCGGTCTGCAAGGTCGGCCCCGGCGTACGGGACCTACAAAAGAACTCAAGCGACCCTATGGCCGTTGAACGAGAGCTGTCACCCCTTGGTGCCTCAAATGACGGCTTCATGGGGTGCAGCAGAGGCGATCAGCGATCAACGTCGTCAATCACCTTCCTTTTTTAGTCTAGCCCACTGAGCCGATCGATGCAAGTCCGGATGCCGCTGCGGGTGCACGGACAGGTGTCGAGGGGCCTCAGCGAAGGCCGTCGAACGCGTCGTCCAGACGGACGATCTCACCGGTCCTGCCCGCGTCGTATCCCTTGAGGGCCGCGACTTTCGAGCGGAATGCGGGCGAACGAAGGCTCGCCCACAGCGGCGCGAAATCGGCCCGTTGCAGGGTGTCATCGGTGACCGCAAAAAAGTAGCGTTCCCTGAGCAGCGGGATGAAGTGCAGCCCGAACCGGTCGGCGGCCGTGTGCACGCCGATGCCCACGTCGGCCATGCCGCTGGCGACAAAGGCCGCCACGGCCGCGTGGGTGAATTCGGTGTGGTCGTATCCGCTGATGCGCCGCCTGTCGATGCCCTGGTGCTGCAGCAGCAGGTCGGTCAGGAAGCGCGTGCCCGAGCCCTCGGGCCGATTCACGAAGCGCAGGCCGGTGCGCGACAGGTCGGCCAGGCCACGGATGTCCAGGGGATTGCCGTGTGCCACGAACAGGCCCTGGGTCCGGACGGCCAGATGAACCAGGTGGTGCTCTCCCGGTCTGAGCCGCTGCAGATAGCGTTGTGCGGCGGCACTCTCGAAGCGCCCCAGCGGAACGTGAAACCCCGCCAGGTCGCAGTCTCCCTGGGCCAGTGCGGCAACGGCCTCCAGGCTGTTCCGGTAGCTCAGGGTCACAGGCATGCGGCGCGCGGCCAGGTGTTCGCACAGCGCGGCGACGGCAAAGCCATGGCTGGCGTGCAGACGCAGCGCCGTGCGGCTCTTGCGTTGTGTCCGGTCCAGTTCGGCGGCCAGCTCGGAGGCCAGCGAGGCCAGCAGTGGCTGCAGACGCGCACCGACGCGAGCGTCGGCCCACACCAGGCGCTGCCCCAGTTCCGTGAGCGTCGAGCCCTGCCCGCGCCCGCTGCGCATCAGCTGTTGCCCGAACAGCTGCTCGGCCTGCCGGATCAGGCCCCAGGCGTGGCGGTAGGACAGGCCCAGTTCGCGGCCTGCCTGCGCAATGCTGCCACCGCTCTGCACCGCGGCCAGCAGCGCCAGCAGACGGTCCGCCTCGAGCGGGGCGTCGCTGTCCTGCTGGCCGATGCGCCAGCGCGCCGTGAGGTCGATCTGCAGCAAGGGATATCCGCCTCAATATGTTGATCTTTGCATATTATCGTGGCCAGGCGTTGATAGTCTGTCGCCATGAACACACTGGATGACGATCGCAAGGCGGCTGGGGCCCGGGCTCCCCGCGTGGTTCCCATCGTTGCGCAGGGGGCGGGCCGAAGGCCGCGTGCCCAGCCCAAGGGGCGGCAAGTCCGCCCGGAGGACCGCGAGCGGGTCGACGACCTGTGCCGGTGCCTGGAGCCGCGACGCGACCTGCTGATCGAGCATCTGCATCGGCTGCAGGATGCCGAAGGTGCGCTTCGCAAGGGCCATCTGGCCGCATTGGCCGAGCGGCTCCGATTGAGCCAGGTGGAGGTGTTCGAAGTGGCCAGCTTCTATCACCATTTCGATGTGGTGGAAGACGATGCGGTGGTGGCCCGCACCACGGTTCGTGTGTGCACCAGTCTCTCGTGCGCCATGGCGGGTGGCGATGCCCTGCTGGGACAGCTTCGCGAGCGGCTGGGGCAGGGCATCCGTGTCCAGGAGGCGCCCTGCATCGGCCTGTGCCACGGTGCGCCGGCTGCCTGCGTGGGCCAGCGGCAGTTGCCCCGGGCCAGCGTGGATGCCGTGCAGGATCTGATCGGGCGTGGTGATACCGGGCCACGGGAACTGCCGGCTGCCCGGCCTTCGGATCTGCCGCAGTTGCGCCGGCTGGTTGCGGGTGAACTGGGACGCGATGAGGTCATGCAGGAACTCAAGGCGTCTGCGCTGCGTGGTCTGGGTGGCGCAGGCTTTCCTGCCTGGCGCAAATGGGAGACGGTGCGGGCGCAACCGGGGCCGCGGCACCTGGTGGTCAACATCGACGAAGGCGAGGTGGGCACTTTCAAGGACTGGGCTGTGCTCACGGACCCGCAGGCGGGGGCATGGCAGGTGCTGGAAGGCGCCCTGCTGGCGGCGGACGTGGTCGGTGCGGACCACATCTGGCTCTATCTGCGGGACGAGTATCACGATGCGCGCGTGCACCTGGCGCAGACGCTGGCGTCGTTGCCGGAGGTGCTGGCGACGCTGCAACAGGCTTTCCCGGCCTATCGTCCGCCCGCCATCGAGCTGCGTCGGGGTGCCGGTGCCTATATCTGTGGCGAGGAGTCCGCCCTGATCGAGTCGCTGGAGGGCAAACGGGGCATGCCGCGCCTGAAGCCGCCCATTGTGGCCATGCACGGTGTGTTCGGACAGCCGACGCTGGCACACAACCTGGAGTCGTTGTGGTGGGTGCCGGTGATTCTGGAAAAGGGTGGCGCCTGGCTGGCCGCCCAGGGGCGACGGGGACGCCATGGTCTGCGGCGCTTTTCGGTGTCGGGCCGTGTGGGCCGACCCGGGGTCTACCTGGCGCCGGCCGGCATCACCCTGCGGGAACTGGTGGATGAGTTTGCCGGGGGTCTTCTGCCTGGGCATGAGCTGCGGGCCTACCTGCCGGGCGGGGCGTCGGGTGGCATTCTCCCGGCGCGCCTGGCCGATGTGCCGCTGGACTTCGACACCCTGGCCGAGCACGGCTGCTTCATCGGGTCGATGGCGGTGGTGGTGCTCAGCCAGCACGACCGCGTGCGTGATGCGGCGCTCAACCTGATGCGCTTTTTCGAGCACGAATCCTGCGGCCAGTGCACCCCCTGCCGCTCGGGTACCGCCAAGGCGGTGCAACTCATGCAGGCGCCGCTATGGGATGCCCCATTGCTGGCCGAACTGTCGCAAGTCATGCGCGACGCCTCCATCTGCGGCCTGGGACAGGCGGCGCCCAATCCGGTCGACTCGGTGCTGCGCTACTTTGCCGATGAGGTCGGCGGGGAGGGGTTGTCATGACATCCGGAGCATCAGACATGGACAGACCGACCGTCGCTTTCACGCTGGACGACCGCCCTCTGGTGGCCGAAGCGGGCGAGACGCTGCTGCAGGTGGCCCGGCGAGTGGGCGTCGAGCTGCCTCATCTTTGCCACAGCGATCGGCTGGGCAGCCCCGGGAACTGCCGGGCCTGCGTGGTCGAGATCAAGGGTGAGCGCGTGCTGGCGCCGTCGTGCTGCCGTTCGCCGCAGGCGGGCATGGTGGTGCACACCGGCAGTGCGCGTGCGCGGTCGGCGCGCAAGACGGTGCTGGAACTGTTGCTCAGCGATGCGCCGGCAACGGAGGCCCTCAGGCATGACAGCGAGCTCGGCGCCTGGGCCCGCAGCGCCGGGGCACAGGCCGGTCGGTTTCCGGTCCGGCCGCCGGCGGCCAGGGACACGTCGCACGTGGCGATGACGGTCAGTCTGGATGCCTGCATCCAGTGCACGCGCTGTATCCGGGCCTGCCGGGACGTGCAGGGCAACGACGTGCTGGGGCTGGCCTTCCGTGGCGGTCATGCACAGATCGTCTTTGACCAGATGGACCCCCTGGGGCAGAGCACCTGCGTGGCCTGCGGCGAGTGCGTGCAGGCCTGTCCGACCGGCGCGATCGCGCCGGCCAATGGCAGCTATGCCCGTCCGTCGCAGGAGCAGGTCGACTCGGTGTGTCCCTACTGCGGCGTGGGTTGCCAGATGACCTACCACGTCAGTGACGGGCGCATCGGGCACGTCGAGGGCCGGTCTGGACCGGCCAACGACGGTCGTCTGTGCGTCAAGGGCCGGTTCGGATTCGACTATGCGCACAGCCCGGACCGGCTGGTGGTGCCGCTGATCCGCCGGGAGGGTGTTGCCAAGAACCCGGACGAGGTGGTCCACCGGATGACGCCGGGGCAAGTTCGGGAGCGCTTTCGCGAAGCGAGTTGGGACGAAGCGCTGGACCGGGCCGCCGAAGGGTTCAGACAGGCCCTGGCGGGCACGGCCGACCGGGGTGTGAAGTCACCCGTGGCCGGTTTTGGTTCGGCCAAGGGCACGAACGAAGAAGCCTATCTGTTCCAGAAGCTCATCCGCAGCGCCTTTGCCACCCACAATGTGGACCACTGCACCCGCCTGTGCCATGCCTCCAGTGTCGCGGCACTGATGGAGGGCTTGGGGTCCGGGGTGGTGAGCAACCCGTTGCGCGATGTGCAGCACGCCGAACTCGTCCTGGTCATCGGCGCCAATCCGGCCCAGAACCATCCGGTCGGCGCCAGCTGGATCAAGAATGCCGTGCGCCAGGGCACCCGGCTGGTGCTGGCCGATCCGCGCCGCACGGAAATGGCCCGGCACGCATGGCGCCATCTGGGGTTCCGGCCCGGCACCGACGTGGCGCTGCTCAATGCCATGCTGCACACCATCGTCACCGAAGGCCTGGCCAACACGGACTACATCGACCGGTACACGCTGGACTACGAGACGCTGAAATCGCATGTGGCGGACTTCAGTCCCGAGGCCATGGCGCCGGTCTGCGGCATTGACGCGGCGACCATTCGCGAAGTGGCGCGGGCCTTTGCCCGGGCGAAGGCTGCCATGATCTTCTGGGGCATGGGTGTGAGCCAGCACAGCCATGGGACCGACAATGCGCGCTGCCTGATCGCGCTGGCCATGATCACCGGCCAGATTGGACGGCCCGGCACCGGCCTGCACCCGCTGCGCGGGCAGAACAATGTGCAGGGTGCCAGCGATGCGGGACTGATTCCCATGGTGTTGCCCGACTACCACCGGGTCGACGAGCCGCAGGCCCGCCAGCGTGCCGAATCGCTCTGGGGGCTGCCGCCGGGCAGCCTGGGCAGCGAGGCAGGCCTGACCGTGGTCGAGATCATCGACGCCGCCTACGCACGCCAGATCCGCGCCATGCTCATCCAGGGTGAGAACCCGGCCATGAGCGACCCGGATGCCACCCACGCGCGTGAGGCCCTGGCGCGGCTGGACCACCTGGTCGTGCAGGACATCTTCCGGACAGAAACAGCCAGCCTGGCCGACGTCATCCTGCCGGCCACCGCCTGGCCCGAGAAGACCGGCAGCGTCACGAACACGGACCGCTGCGTCCAGCTGGGCCGCAAGGCGGTTCCGGCACCGGGACAGGCGCGGGCCGATGCCTGGATCACCGAACAGCTGGCACTGCGGCTGGGCCTGCCGTGGCGCTATGGCATTGCCCCGGATGGCAGCGCCGGCGACCGTGCGGACAGCGGCATTGGCGCGGTGTTCGACGAAATGCGCCAGCTCATGCCCAGCATCGCCGGGCTGCCCTGGTCGCGCCTGCTGCGAGAAGGTGCCGTCACCTATCCCGTGGCCGATGAAAGCGATCCTGGCCAGGCGGTGGTGTTCACGGACGGCTATCCGACGCCGACGGGGCGGGCAAAGCTGGTGCCCTCGGCCTTGCGTCCGCCGGCCGAGCAGCCCGATGACCGCTACCCGATGGTGCTGATCACCGGTCGCCAGCTGGAGCACTGGCACACCGGCAGCATGACCCGCCGAGCCGCCGTGCTCGACGCGGTGGAACCCGGGCCGGTGGTCAGCCTGCATCCGTCCACCGCAGGACGCCTGGGGCTGCAGGGCGGCCAGCAGGCGCGACTGACCACCCGCCGTGGCAGCATCGAGCTGCCGGTCCGGCTGGATGCAGGCATGCCTGTGGACACGGCTTTCGTGCCCTTTGCCTATGCCGAGGCGCCGGCCAACCGGCTGACCAATCCGGCACTTGACCCCCAGGGCAAGATTGCCGAGCTCAAGTACGCCGCCGTGGCCGTGGGGCCTGCACCGGAACCGGCTGGCGACGGGGCACCGGAGGCCAGGCCGTGAAACCGGCGCCCGGCTGCGCTAGGATAGACAGGGTCAGTCATTGACCCGCCTGGCGCCGCCAGACTGCATCCAAGGAGAATGACCATGTTCAAGAAGATTCTCGTGCCCACCGACGGCTCGACACTGGCGGCCAACGCCGCCCACGCCGCCGCCCGCCTGGCCAAGTCGCAGTCGGCCCAGGTGATCGGCGTCTACGTGATCGACCCTTTTCCTTACATCGGTATCGGTGATGCGTCGGCCATCGGCCTGCAGGCCTATCTGGCCGAAGCCAAGAATGCTGCTGGCAAGGCGCTGGAAGCCGTGGCCAAAGCCTGTGAGGCCGAGGGCGTGGCCTTCGCCGGAGACACCATCGAGCGCAACGTCGTGTACGAAGGCATTCTGGAGACGGCCGAGGCCGAAGGCTGCGATCTGATTGTCATGGGTTCGCATGGCCGGCAGGGCGTCAAGGCCCTGATCCTGGGCAGCGTCGCACAGAAGATCCTGGCACACGCCAAGGTGCCTGTCCTGGTGGTCAAGTCCTGATCGACAGTATCCGGCACCTTCAGCGCCGGAAGCGGCCGCTGGCGTCGATGATCGACAGGTCGGCGAAGTCCAGCCCGGTATGGCTGTCACGGCTGTAGCTCACGCTCAGGCCACCCAGGTCGAAGCTGCGCAGCCCTTCGAGCGCATCCCGCAGGTCGGACGGGGTGGGGTTGGGGCCGGCCCGCCGCAAGCCCTCGACCAGAACCTTGGCGGCCGCAAAGCCTTCCATCATGGCGGGCGACACGCCATCCATGCCCTTCGCTGTCGCGAGGTCGCGTGCTTCCTTGATGAGGGGGTAGGTCACCCGACGCTCGTTGGGAAAGACCTGGGTGACGATCACGCCGCGTGCGTGTTCGCCCAGCAGGCGGATGAAACCCGTCGAGGCGTTGTTGGACAGGGTGACGACCTGGGCGCGTGATCCGGCGGCCCGGATGGCCTTGACTGCATTCGCTGTGTTGCCTGCCGAGCCGATGACCATCACGGCCTGGGCGGCCGCGGTGTTGACCTGCCTGGCCAGGTCGGTGAAGCTGGGATTTTCCCTCGGAAACTTGGCTTGCAGGACCGGCGTCAGCCCGGTCTGCTCGAAGCCTTTGCGGGCACCGGCCGCCGAATCGGCCCCAAAGGAGTCGTCGGTTTCCAGGACGGCGATCCGGTTGATGCCCGTGGTGGCCAGGTGTTCGATGGCCTTGGCCGCCTCGCGCTGGTAGGTGGCCCGGACGTTGAATACCCACGGGTTGACCGGCTGGTGCAGCACCATGGCGCCCGTGCTGGGTGCGACCAGGGGCACCTTGTATTCGGCCAGCAGCGGCAGCAGGGCCTGGGCATGGGGCGTTCCCCGGTTCAGGAACAGCGCCAGCACCTGTTGCCGGGTGATCAGGTCGCGGGCCAGTTCGACCGTGCGGGCCGGAATGAACCCGTCGTCCACCGAAATCAGCTCGACTTTCTGGCCGTGTACGCCGCCGCGTGCGTTCACGGCATCGATGTACAGGCGGGCTCCTTCCGCGTTCTCTTTCACGCCCGCCGCCACCGACCCGGTGAATCCCGAAGGGTGTCCAATGCGCAGCTGCGCCTGTGCAGGCAACAGGCAGGTGGCCAGCAGAAGGCCGATCAGCCCGAAGAAGTGGCGATGGCCGTGGCCAGAGGGGCGTGTCATTGACATGTCGTTGTCCAGGGTTGATGGGTTTGCGGGATGCTAACGAGCCCTGGAGGCTAACGCAATGCGGGCATGTCTCAGGCCCATACACGGAACGTCTTACATCCGTAGAATGTCCGGCTTCTTGTCATGGAGCCTGGCATGGCCGCTGAACAGCCCCTGAGTCCCACCTGCATGCAGGACCCTGAACCCCGTTCGGGGCAGGCTGCTGCAGGGTCCATCAGCATCCGGGGTGCCCGCCAGCACAATCTCAAGAACCTCGACCTGGACATCCGGACCGGCGAGCTGACGGTGGTCACCGGCCCGAGCGGGTCCGGCAAGTCCAGCCTGGTGTTCGACACCTTGTTCGCCGAAGGGCAGCGCCGCTACGTCGAGACCTTCAGTGCCTATGCGCGCCAGTTCCTCGACCGCATGGACAAGCCTGCGGTTGACCGGGTCGAAGGTGTGCCACCTGCCATCGCGATCGACCAGACCAATCCGGTCCGATCCTCCCGGTCCACGGTCGGGACCATGACCGAGCTCAACGATCACCTGAAGCTGCTGTTTGCACGTGGCGCGAGCCTGTTCGACCGCGATACGGCGCTGCCTGTTCGTCACGATTCGCCGGAAACGATCTTTGCCGAGTTGAAGCGGCGCAGCCGCCAGATGGGCGACCCGCGCCTGGTCGTGACTTTTCCGGTCGAGTTGCCCGCCAGTGCCACGCCCGAGGAGGTCGAGCAGTGGCTGTCGGCCAGTGGTTACACCCGCGTCCAGGCCGAACGCGTCGTGCAGCGGGAGGTGGCCGACAGTGGTCCGGCCAAGGGCCGCAAGGCGCGAGCGCCTGTCGAGGCGGTCCGGTTGCTGGATGTGGTGGCCGACCGCTTCCGCCTGGCGGGGGCCGATCCTGCGCGGGTGATGGAAGCCATCGAAGTGGGCCTGCGCCGTGGGGCCGGCAAGCTGATGGTGTACGCCCTCGCCGACGACGCGGCACCCGATATCTGGCGTTTTTCCACGGGCCTGCATTGCCCTGAAAGCGACATCCGCTACCGTGACCCGACGCCCTCGATGTTCTCCTTCAACTCGCCGGTCGGTGCCTGCGAGACCTGTCGCGGTTTCGGCCGCGTGATCGGGGTCGATTACGGCCTGGTCATCCCGGACGGACGCCTGACCTTGCGCAACGGTGCGGTCAAGGTGTTCCAGACGCCCGCGTGGAAGGAGTGCCAGGACGACTTGATGCGCCACGCCGAGCAGGCCGGCATTCCGCGTGACACGCCCTGGAGCCGGCTCACACCCGAGCAGCAGCACTGGGTGAAACACGGTTCACCGAACTGGAATGGCAAGTGGAACCAGCAGTGGTACGGCATTGCACGCTTCTTCGAGTACCTGGAGAGCAAGGCCTACAAGATGCACATCCGGGTGCTGCTGTCCAAATACCGCAGCTACACCGAGTGTCCCGATTGCGGCGGCGCCCGCCTGAAGAGCGAGAGTCTGCTCTGGCGCCTGGGCAGCCGCGAACAGGCCGACGCGGTGCTGGCGCCGGAGCGGCGCTATCTGCCACGCGGCGTCAACTGGGCGCGCGACTCGCTGGAACAGATGCCGGGCCTGTGCCTGCACGACCTGATGCTGATGCCGTTGAGCGATCTGCGGCAGTTCTTCGAGCGGCTGGCGGCCGCGCTGGTGCAGGCCGGCGGCGAGAGTGGCGAACAACAGGCGCTCAAGCTGCTGTTCGAAGAAATCAACACCCGCTTGCGCTACCTGTGCGAGGTCGGCATCGGCTATCTCACGCTGGACCGCCAGAGCCGCACGCTCAGTGGCGGCGAGGTGCAGCGCATCAACCTCACCACCGCGCTGGGCACATCGCTGGTCAACACGCTGTTCGTGCTGGACGAGCCGAGCATCGGCCTGCATCCGCGCGACATGGCCCGCATCAATGACGCCATGTTGCGCCTGCGCGATGCCGGCAACACGCTGGTGGTGGTCGAGCACGATCCGGCCGTCATGCTGGCCGCCGACCGGCTGATCGACATGGGGCCGGGCCCGGGCGAGCGCGGCGGACAGATCGTGTTCGACGGAACCCCTGCAGCCATCCGCCATGCCGATACGCTCACCGGGGCCTACCTCGGCGCCCGCAAGCAGGTCGGCATGGGCTTCAAGCGCATGGTCACCGACAGCACGCCCCGGTTGATTCTCGAAGGCGCGCGCGAGCACAACCTGCAGAACCTGGACGTCGAATTTCCCCTGCAGCGCCTGGTGGTGGTCACGGGCGTGTCCGGTTCCGGCAAGTCCACCCTGATCCAGGACGTGCTGGCGCCGGCCCTGTTGCGGCATTTCGGCAAGGCCACCGAGTCACCCGGTCAGCACGACCGTCTGCTGGGTGCCGATCACCTCAGCGAGGTGGTCTATGTCGACCAGTCGCCCATCGGCAAGACGGCACGGTCCAATCCGGTCAGCTACGTCGGCGCCTGGGACGCCATCCGGGCACTGTTTGCCGAGTCCCCACTGGCGCGCCAGCGGGGCTACACCCAGGCCAAGTTCAGTTTCAACGCCGGTGACGGCCGTTGTCCGACCTGCGGCGGATCGGGTTTCGAGCACGTTGAAATGCAGTTTCTGTCGGACGTGTATCTGCGCTGCCCGGACTGCGATGGCAAGCGTTACCGGCCCGAGGTGCTGGAGGTGCATATCGAACGGGGTCAGGGCGGTAACGGCGCGGGACGCCGGCTCAGCGTGGCCGACGTGCTGGAGCTGACTGTCAGCGAGGCGGCCGATCTGTTCAGGTCGGACCGCGAAGTGATCCGTGCCCTCCAGCCCATCGTCGATGTGGGGCTGGAGTATGTGCGCCTCGGTCAGCCGGTGCCGACGCTCTCGGGTGGCGAGGCGCAGCGACTGAAGCTGGCGGGCTTCCTGGCGGAGGCCGCAAAGAACGCGTCGTCCAGTCGGCAGTCGCTGGCGCGAAAGGGCACGCTGTTTCTGTTCGACGAACCGACCACCGGCCTGCATTTCGATGACATTGCCAAGCTCATGCGCAGCCTGCGTCGCCTGCTGGAGGCCGGGCATTCGCTGATCGTGATCGAACACAACCTGGATGTGATCCGCAGTGCCGACTGGCTGATCGACCTGGGCCCCGAAGGGGGCGCAGGTGGTGGACAGGTGGTGGCTGAAGGTCCGCCGGAGGAGGTCCGCGACCACAGAACCAGCCACACGGCGCGGGCACTGCGGGACTATGCGCTTGCCATGGACAAGGTCCATGCGGTGGGTGAGACGGCTGCCATGCCCTATGGGGCGAGGCGGGCCGTCACGGGCTCCGAGGCGATCCGCATCGTCAATGCCAAGGAACACAACCTCAAGAGCCTGAGCGTCGACATTCCCCGCGGCAAGTTCAACGTGATCTCCGGCGTCAGCGGATCGGGCAAGTCCACGCTGGCGTTCGACATTCTGTTCAACGAAGGCCAGCGCCGTTACCTGGAGAGCCTGAACGCCTACGCACGCAGCATCGTCCAGCCGGCGGGGCGCCCCGAGGTGGATGCGGTCTATGGCATTCCGCCAACGGTTGCCATCGAACAGCGCCTTTCGCGCGGCGGCCGCAAGTCCACGGTCGGTACGACCACCGAGGTCTGGCACTTCCTGCGCCTGCTGTACGTGAAGCTCGGTACGCAGCATTGCGTGCACGACGCAGCGGCGGTGATGCCGCAAAGCCCCGAGAGCATCGCAGCCGCCATCTTCACCCGATACCGGGGGCGGCACGTGGGCCTCCTGGCGCCGCTGGTGGTCAACCGCAAGGGCGTCTATACCGAGCTGGCGGACTGGGCCCGGCCGCGTGGTTACACCCACCTGCGCGTGGATGGCGAGTTTCTGCCCACCACCGGCTTTCCCCGCATCGACCGCTTCCGTGAGCACACGATCGAGCTGCCCGTGGCCGATGGCCTGATCGATCCGGCCAACGAAGAATGGCTTCGCACCCAGCTGGCCAGGGCGCTGGAACTGGGCAAGGGCACGGTGCATCTGCTGGCCGATCTCGACGGTCTGGCGCCGGCACTGGCGGAGGGGCGGTCTACGGCCGGTCTGGGGCGGCTGGAGGTGTTCTCCACGACAAGGGCCTGCCCGGTCTGTGGCACGAGCTATCCCGAACTCGATCCGCGTCTGTTTTCCTACAACAGCAAACACGGATGGTGCCCCGATTGCGTGGGCACGGGCGTGAGGCTCTCGCGCGAACAGCGCAAGGCCCTGGACGACTCGGTGCGCGACGAGAAGGAACGCGGTCGAGAACAGAGCTTCGCCGAACCCGATGTGGACGACGTGGGAGACGAGGCCTGCCACGCCTGTGAAGGCACGCGCTTGAACGCACAGGCCAGGGCCGTGAAGTTCGCTGGCCTGTCCATCACCGACATCGCCCGGCTGTCGGTCAGCGAGGTGCGCCGATGGGTCCGCTCCCTGATGGGCGGCGACGGAGCAGAAGGGGGGCTGTCCAGGCGTGAAGCGGACATTGCGCGCGACCTGCTGCCCGAGATCGAAAGCCGGCTGTCTTTCCTGGAGGAAGTGGGACTGAGCTATCTGACGCTCGATCGTGGCGCGCCCACGCTCTCCGGTGGCGAAGCCCAGCGCATCCGGCTGGCCGCCCAGCTCGGCAGCCATCTGCAGGGGGTCTGTTACGTGCTGGACGAGCCGACCATCGGCCTGCACCCACGTGACAACCAGATCCTGCTCGATGCGCTGCACAAGCTGGGTGACATGGGCAACACCCTGGTGGTGGTGGAGCACGATGAAGACACCATCCGCCGGGCCGACCACATCATCGACATCGGTCCCAGCGCAGGCCGGCGCGGCGGCCGGGTGGTGGCACAGGGATCGGTCGATGACCTGGCCGCCAGCGCCGACTCGCTGACCGGACGCTACCTGCTGCACGCCATGAAGCATCCGTTGCAGGCGCGCAGAACCGTCACGCCGGAGGCCGAGCACCTGGCGCTTCGGCAGGCCGCGCTGCACAACCTGCAGCAACTCGATGTCGAAGTGCCGCTGCGGCGCCTGGTGGTGGTGACGGGTGTGTCCGGTTCGGGCAAGTCCACCCTGGCTCGCGATGTGCTGCTGGCCAACACGGCGGCCGCGGTGACCCTGCGATCGACCGCGTCGGGGCGCAAGGCCTGGGATGCCGGCGAGCGGCCGGGCTGGACCGGCTGTGAACGGCTGCTGGGCAGCGAGGTGGTGGATCGCGTGCTGGAGGTGGACCAGACGCCCATCGGCAAGACACCGCGATCGTGCCCTGCCACCTACATCGGATTCTGGGACACCGTCCGCAAGCTGTTTGCCGACACGCTGGAGGCCAAGGCGCGCGGCTACGGGCCGGGCCGCTTTTCCTTCAACACGGGTGAGGGGCGGTGCCCCGGCTGCGAAGGGCAGGGCCTGCGCACCATCGAGATGAGCTTCCTGCCGGACGTGAAGGTGCCTTGCGAGGTCTGCCACGGCGCGCGGTTCAACCCGGAGACGCTGGCCGTCACCTGGAAGGGCCGCAACATCGGCGAGGTGCTGCAGATGGCGGTCGACGAAGCGGTCGAATTCTTCGCGTCCATGCCGGCCATCAGTCACCCCCTGCAACTGCTCAAGGACGTGGGCCTGGGCTACCTCACACTGGGGCAGCCCAGCCCGACCCTCTCGGGCGGCGAGGCCCAGCGCATCAAGCTGGTGACCGAACTGAGCAAAGTCAGGGACGACGTCGGCAGGCGGGGCCAGAAGGCCCCCCACACGCTGTACGTGCTCGACGAACCCACCGTGGGTCTGCACATGGCCGACGTGGAAAAGCTCATTCGCGTGCTGCACCGACTGGTCGATGGCGGTCACAGTGTGGTCGTGATCGAGCACGACCTGGATGTCATGGCCGAGGCGGACTGGATCATCGACTTGGGCCCGGAGGGCGGCTCGGGGGGCGGCCGCGTCGTGGCGGCTGCACCGCCGGAGGACGTCGTGAGGCTGGGTACGCACACGGGCAAGGTGCTGGCGCCGGTGCTGGCGCGCTGAATCTCCTCAGCGCCGGAACAGGGCGTGGTCCAGCGACCAGCGCCCGCCGCCGTGCGCCGCCAGGTACAGGAGCGGCGCGGCCCAGCTCAGGTGGGTGGGCCAGGCGCTGGGATAGACGAAGGTCTGGATCACGGCGGTCATGCCCAGCAGGCCGAGCGCACCCAGACGCGTGCCCAGACCGATGAACAGCAGCAGCGGCAGCAGGTGCTCGGCGTAGGTGGCCAGGTGCGCGGCCAGCACGGGTGGAATCAGCGGCAACGCGTAGTCCTGCTCGAACAGCAGCAGGGCGGTGTCGTTCACGCTCAGCATGCCGTCCACCTTGGTGCGGCCGGAGAGGAAGAACACGGTGCCGATGCCGAAGCGGCTGGCCAGGGCGATCAGGTCATCGGGCACCAGGCGCTGCAGCCCCGCGACGAGGCGCGACCGCGCATCGGTGGGGGCGGAGGCGGGCAGGGTGCCGCCGTGGGTGGGCGAGAGTTTCATGGCGTGTGCTCCGGTGGGGTGTGGTGGGCCAGGACGGTGAACGCCCCTTGCTGCAACAGCAGGGCCAGGGTGGCGGGCAGGTCCAGCGAGGGCTCGGCGGCAAAGGCAGCGTCCACCGCTGCGGCGATGGAGCGGCCCTGGCGGCAGGCGTCGAGCAGGGCGCAAGCGCCCGGCGTCAGCGGCGCCCACAGCACCTGGTCGTGGGGCCGGGTGAGCAGGGCGCCCTCGCCCGCCCAGTGCGCGGGGTTGGGGTCGTCGCGCTGTTCGCGCGCGGCCTGCCACAGGCTCAGCAGGGGGGTGTCATCGCTCAAGGCCCAGCGTGTGGCTGGGTGCAGGCTCAGGACTGTGGTTTCCAGGGCACAGGCGTCGAGTGTGGCCAGCGCCCCGGGCGGCAGCGGGTCGGCGTCGGTGGCCACGTGGGCCTCGGCCCACAGCCAGTCGAGCGTGGCCACGTCCGCCAGGTAGGGCAGATCGGCCGCGGGCGGAAGGTCGCGCAGGAAGGCGGGAAAGGCCTGTCCGTAGCGCAGCAGCCGGCCGTCGCGCGGCGGGTGGGTGCGCACATGATCGGCGGCGGCGGCGCGGAACCAGTCCACGCCTACCAGCCGCTGCACGGCGGGGAACTGCGCGGCCAGCGCGTCCACGCAGCCCTTGATGCAGGTGTTGCGGTACACCGCGAAGCCCGGTTGGCCGGCGATGGCCACCATGGCCGGTGGCACGGGCGTGCCGGGGGGCGCCAGCAGCGCCTGCCAGAAGGCGGGCAGCAGCGTTGCCTCAGAAGCGGTGGCGGAATTCATGCGTCCACCTCTTCGCGGCAGCGTCTCAGCAACCCGTGGGCGCGGTCGCGTTCGGCGCGCAGGGTGGCGTAGTCGGGCAGGTGTTCGTCGCGCTCGATCAGGGTGGGGCGGGGGCCGATGTCGGCAATCAGCTCGGCGTAGAGCCGCCACACGGGCTCGGCCACCGGTGTGTCGTGGCCGTCGATCAGCAGGGCCAGACCCAGCAGCGGATCGGCGTGGTGGCCGGCGAGGTGGATTTCCATCACCGCCGCGGCGTCGTATGCACGCAGCATGGGCGCGGGGTCGAAGCCCAGGTTGTGGGCTGACACATAGACGTTGTTCACGTCCAGCAGCAGGCCGCAGCCGGTGCGCTGCACCAGCTCGTTCATGAAGTCGGTCTCGCTCCAGGTGTGGCCGGGCAGCACCAGGTAGTGCGAGGGGTTTTCCACGGCGATGCGCCGCCCCAGGCGCTGCTGTACTTCGTCGATGTGCGCGGCGGTGCGCGCCAGCGCCGCGTCGTCGCGCATGAAGGGCAGCAGATCGGGCAGCACCTGCCCGCCCAGCGTGCACCAGGCCAGGTGCTCGGACACCAGGGCCGGGGACAGGGTGTCCACCAGCGCCTTCAGGCGACCCAGGTGCGCGCTGTCTGGCCGGTCGATGCCGGCCAGGGACAGGGATACACCGTGCAACGAGAGCGGGTGGCTCTCGCCCGCCGCCCGCAGCCAGGCCAGGCGCGGCCCGCCGTCCACCAGGTGGTTCTCGGCGTGGACCTCGAACCACAGGCCGGGCGACAGGTCGGCCAGGGCGGCCTCGAAGTGCGCGGGCTTGAGGCCCAGGCCGGCGGTGAGTGCGTGTGACATGGCGGGCGTGGGCTCAGGACTTGACCGGCATCAGCGAGCCCATGCCCATAGGCGTCTTTATGCTGGTGCAGGTGCCGGCGGGCACGTACTTCCAGGCGTTGCCCTGGTAGTCCATCTTGGCGGTGCCGGCGCAGGTGGTGCCGGGGCCGGCGGCGCAGTCGTTCTTGCCGGCCATGGACACGCCGTAGCAGCGCTCCTTGGCGTCGGGCATGGCCTTGGCGTCGGGCATGGTGGACTGGGCCAGGGCAGCTCCGGCGGACAGGGCGGCGAGGGTGACCAGGGTGAGCGAGAGGGGACGGGTGTTCATGGTGGCTCCTGAAAAAAGTGGGAAGGGTTGAACCCGCGGGTTCGTCAGCCAGTTCGTCCGCCGCGGCGCATCGGTTACAGCCGGGGGCGCAAAATGCGGAAAATATTTTTTTCAGCGGACCTGTAACCTTTTTCCCCATGCAGCGAACTGAACCGGCAAGCGCCATGGAACAGGAACTCAGAGGGCTTTTGCTGGCCGGACTGGCGGGGGATGCCGCGGCGTATCAGGTCTTCCTGCAACGCCTGGGCAAGCTGCTGCGCGGCTACTTTCGCCGCCGGCTGCAGGGCCTGCCCGACGAGGTGGAAGACCTGGTGCAGGACACGCTGATGGCCGTGCACGCCCAGCGCCACACCTACCGGCAGGCCGAACCGCTGACCGCCTGGGTGCACGCGCTGGCGCGCTACAAGCTGGTGGACCTGTGGCGACGGCGTGCGCGGCACGAGGCGCTGAACGAACCGCTGGACGATGTGGCGGACTGGCTGCAGGCGCCGGCCGAGCCCGAGGGCGAGTCCCGGCGCGATCTGGGGCGGCTGCTGGAGAGCTTGCCGGCACACCAGCGCCTGCCCATCCTGCACACCAAGCTCGAAGGGCTGTCGGTGGCAGAGGCGGCGCGCCGCACCGGCATGTCCGAGTCGGCGGTGAAGGTCGGCGTGCACCGGGGCATCAAGGCCCTCGCGCGTTTGTGGAAGGAAGCGACATGAATACCGATGAGCTGATTGGCCTGCTGGCGGCCGACACGACCCCCGTGCCCGCGCGCGCTGGCGAACGGCGCCTGGTCGCCGCCGTGGCGGGCGGCGCGGTGCTGGCGCTGCTGTGGGTGCTGACCACGCTCGGCCCGCGCGCGGACCTGGCCGCGGTGGCGACCAGCGCTCCGTTCGCCGCCAAACTGGGCGTGCCGCTGATGGTGGCGGTGGCCGGTGGACTGGCGGTTTTCCGTCTGGCCCACCCCGGCATGCGCCTGGGGCCACTGCTGGTCTGGGCCGCGCTGCCGGTCTTGCTGTTGTGGACGGTGGCTGTGTGGGTCTGGATCGGCACCGCGCCAGGCGATCGCGCGGCCCTGCTCTGGGGGCAGACCTGGCGCGTCTGTTCGTTCAACGTGGCGGTCACCGCGCTACCGGTGCTGGTGCTGGCCCTGTGGTACCTGCGCGGCATGGCGCCCACGCGGCCCGGCTGGGCCGGCGCCGCGGCCGGATGGCTGGCCGGTGGCGTGGGCGCCGCGGTCTACGCGCTGCATTGCCCCGAAATGGATGCCCCCTTCCTGGCCGTGTGGTACGTGCTGGGCATGGCCGTGCCCACCGTGCTGGGCGCCGTGGCCGGCCGGCGCTGGCTGCGCTGGTGAGCCCTGACAATGCCGGCATGTTGATCTGGCCGCTCCCCGCGCTGTTCACCTGGGTCCTTGC
Organism: Burkholderiaceae bacterium; assembly: GCA_041396505.1. GTDB lineage: Bacteria > Pseudomonadota > Gammaproteobacteria > Burkholderiales > Burkholderiaceae_C > Hydrogenophaga. The sequence continues at coordinate 432,438 of JAWKYL010000004.1, read as the reverse complement.
CTGGGGGGCGTTCGTCGGTTTGCGGGCGGTGGGACTGAGCGCGGCGGCGGCGTTCGTGCTGGCCTTGCTCGCCGCCGGACTGGCCGCCTGGACCGGGCGCACGCCCTGGCGGCGCCTGTTCATGTTTGCGGGTTTTCCGCTCTCACTGCTGGCCAGTGATGCGGCCGGCGCCGTGCCCGGCTGGGTGTGGTTGCTGCCGCTGGTCCTGCTGCTGGCGCTGTATCCGCTGGGCAGCTGGGGCGATGCACCGCTGTTCCCCACTCCGGAGGATGCCCTGAATGGATTGGCACAGAAGGCGCCGCTGCCCGAGGGCGCAATGGTGGTGGACGCGGGTTGCGGCCTGGGCGCCGGGTTGATCGCACTGCGGCACCAGTACCCGCAGGCGCAAATCCACGGACTGGAATGGAGTTGGCCGCTGGCCCTGCTGTGCAGCCTGCGCTGTCGCTTTGCCACGGTGCGCCGCGCCGACATCTGGGCACAGGACTGGTCTGCCTACCGCATGGTCTACCTGTTCCAGCGGCCCGAAAGCATGCCGCGCGCGATGGAAAAGGCTGCGGCCGAACTGGCGCCAGGCGCCTGGCTGGCGAGTCTGGAGTTCGAGGCGACTGGCTACCAGCCGCAGGCGCAACTGGAAACCGTGCCGGGCAAGCCGGTCTGGCTATACCAGGTTCCGTTCAGGAGGGGCTGAACCAGAGGGCGCCGAGTGCGGCGGCCAGCACCGCCACCACCGCCATCAGCAGCCGTGTGCGCTTGCGCAGCATTTCGACCGCAGCCACCAGCCGGGTGTTTTGCTCGGCCAGCTCGGCCAGGGTCTGGGTGATCTGGTCCTGTGTCTGTTGCAGGCGGTTGATGCCCCCGCGCGCCACGGCCAGCTGTTGCTGCACTTCCCTCAGTTCGGGGGGCTTTGGACCGGGCCGCTCGATGACATGAGCGCGCGGATCGGGGGGCGGTTCGGCGGTTTCGCGCCGGCGCTGGCGTTCCAGCAGATCGCGTGCGCCCTTGAGCACCTTGGGGGCGTGTTCGATCACGTCGCCCCAGGGAATCACTTTCAGGGCGGTCAGCCAGGGGAGGGCCATGGGTGTCCTTTCAAGTCAATGGGGCTGTCCCTGCAGGGAGCTTAGCGCCTCATCATATGTTGCGCCGCGTCAAGGTCGATGTCAGCTGTCGGGTTTAACATTCAAAAATGCGCATGTTTAGATGAATGGAGTTGCCATGGACTGGACCGACTGGATCGAACAATATGGGGAGCCCCGCGTGCTGCTGGTCTGTGGGCTGCTCTGCGGACTGCTATTCGGTTTTTTTGCGCAGCGCTCGAAGTTCTGCCTGCGGGCGGCGGTCATCGAGTTCTGGCACGGCAAGTTCGGCGAAAAGCTCGCGGTCTGGCTCCTGGCCTTCTCTACTGCGGTGGTGGCGACGCAGCTGTTCGTGGTGTCGGGCCTGCTCGACGTGAGCACGGCGCGCCAGCTTTCGTCCCGGGGCAGTCTGTCGGGCGCGCTCATCGGCGGACTGATCTTTGGTGTCGGCATGGTCATGACGCGCGGTTGCGCCAGCCGCCTGCTGGTGCTCTCGGCCAACGGCAACCTGCGCGCGCTGCTCTCGGGTCTGATCTTCGCGGTCACGGCCCAGGCCTCACTGGCCGGGGTGCTGGCCCCGTGGCGCGAGGCCATCGCCAGCCTGTGGGTGGTGGACGGCGGCCCGGCACGCAGCCTGCTCGCACTGGTGGGCGTGGGGTCGAACGACGGACTGGCCTTCGGCGCTGTGTGGATGGTGACGGCGGGCTTTTTCGCTTACTACAGCGGTTGGGGTGTGTGGAAATGGCTGGGCGGCATCGGCACCGGCCTGGCTGTGGCGCTGGCCTGGCTGGCCACTTACCAGGTGCTGGCACACTCCTTCGAGCCGGTGCAGGTGCAGGGCATGACCTTCAGCGGCCCTTCGGCCGAATGGCTGATGCGCGTGCTGGGCAACCCCGACGAACCTTGGAACTTCGACCTCGGCCTGATGCCCGGCGTATTTCTGGGCTCGCTGATCGGTGCGCTGGTCGGTCGCGACTGGAAGCTCGAAGGCTTTGGCGGCGGCTACACCATGCCGCGCTACATCATCGGCGCGATCTTCATGGGTTTCGGCGCGATGCTGGCCGGCGGCTGCGCGGTGGGTGCGGGCATGACCGGTGGCGCCATTTTCGCCGTCACCGCCTGGTTAACGCTGGCCGGCATGTGGGTCGGCGGCGGGCTGGCCGACCGCGTGTTCGATGGCGCGCACAAGCCCGCTCCCGCACCAGCGCCGTCGGCCCAGCCGGCACCGCTGGCCGCCAGCGCGCCCACAGCGGCGCCTTGAACGGGATCCCCCCGCGCCTCCTGCGGCGCGGTCATGCGCCGGTCCCGGAACGCCTCCCGAGCACCGCCTGCACCACCTCGGCAAAGCCGGCGCCACGTTCGCCCGCTGTCACGTAACGCGGGCGCTGCGCCAGCTGCGCCCAGAAGCGCGCCACGTTGGCCACACCCACGCTGTGCGGGAAATGGTCGAACATGAGCGCGTCGTTGGTCGAGTCGCCGACGTAGACCCAGCGGTCGCGCTCGGCGTCCAGGTCGCACCCCAGCCTCTGGCGCACGATCCAGCGCGCGCCCACAAGCTTGTCGTGGTCGCCGATCCAGCCGTTGATGTGGATGGAGCTGACGGTGGCGTGCAGGCCGCCGTCGCGCATGAGCTGAACGACCCTTGCGATGTCGGCTTCGTCCAGGTGGGCGAACTCGCTGTGGTCGATGGCGATGTCGGTCTCGCGCCCGGCGCTGTCCTGCGCCAGGCGGGCGTGCGGCAGTTCCGCGAGCACCTGTCGCGCCACCGCCTGCAATTGCGCCCAATTCGTGCGGCGGGTCGCCGCGTCCTGCCTATACGCCTTCTGCAGTGCGCCGTCCTTTCCCCGCCAGAGCGCCACGGCACCGTTTTCCGCCACGATGGCGTCCACCGGCCAGGTCTGCGCGAAGGGTGCGCTCCAGCCCGCAGGCCGCCCGGTGATGGCGAACACCGGCAGGCCGGCATCGCGCAGCGCCTGCAGCGCGGTCAGCGCGTCGGGCGTGATCGCACCGTCGGTGGTCAGGGTGTCGTCGATGTCGGTCAGCACGCCGTGGATGCGCGCGCGCTCGGACCGTGGCCAGTGGGCAAGTGGTGTCATGGTGAGCGCGGCAGTGTCGCACACGCGGGGGGTTCCTTTGCAGGCAGAGGACTCAAGAACCGTGGCCGAAGGCCGAAAACCCTTGGGCGCCGCAGGCCCATCGGCTAGAATGAGGCCATCCGAGGAGCGTTGCAGCGCCCCACCGCCACAGGCGGCCGCAGGGCGTGAGGCTCGGACCCTTCTTCGCAACGACGCTCATCCACTGTCCGGTGTGGTGAGTCTTCCAATTCCGCTGGCCGGTGGTTTACCCGAAACGTCGCTTTTGGAGCACAACCTATGAACGCACGCATTCCCGCCACCAACGTCGACAGCGTCATCGCCGACATCGGCCTGGCCGACTGGGGCCGCAAGGAAATCCGCATCGCCGAAACCGAGATGCCCGGCCTGATGGCCATCCGCGAAGAGTTCGCGGCCAGGCAGCCGCTCAAGGGTGCACGCATCACCGGCTCGCTGCACATGACCATTCAGACGGCGGTGCTGATCGAGACCCTGCAGGCGCTCGGGGCCGATGTCCGGTGGGCCTCCTGCAACATCTTCTCGACCCAGGACCACGCGGCTGCGGCCATCGCTGCCAAGGGCACCCCGGTCTTCGCCGTCAAGGGCGAGTCGCTGGCCGACTACTGGGACTACACCCACCGCATCTTCGACTTCGGCGCCAAGGGTACCGAGGGCGAAGGCCCCAACATGATCCTGGACGACGGCGGTGATGCCACGCTGCTGATGCACCTGGGCAAGCAGGCCGAGCGCGACCAGACCGTCCTGGCCAACCCGGGCAGCGAGGAAGAGCGCATCCTGTTTGCCGCCATCAAGGCCAAGCTGGCCGAGGACGGCACCTGGTACAGCCGCAAGAGCGCACAAATTCTGGGGGTGACCGAGGAGACCACCACCGGCGTGCACCGCCTCAAGGAAATGTCCGCCAAGGGCACCCTGATGTTCCGCGCCATCAACGTCAACGACTCCGTCACCAAGAGCAAGTTCGACAACCTGTACGGTTGCCGGGAATCGCTGGTCGACGGCATCAAGCGCGCCACCGACGTGATGATCGCCGGCAAGGTGGCGTTGGTGGCCGGTTACGGCGATGTGGGCAAGGGCTCGGCCCAGGCCCTGCGCGCCCTGAGCGCCCAGGTCTGGGTGACCGAGATCGACCCGATCAACGCCCTGCAGGCCGCCATGGAAGGCTTCAAGGTCGTGACCATGGAGTGGGCCGCCGACAAGGCCGACATCTTCGTGACTACCACCGGCAACCGCGATGTGATCACCTACGAACACATGGCCGCGATGAAGGACCAGTCCATCGTCTGCAACATCGGCCACTTCGACAACGAGATCCAGGTCGCGAAGCTCGAAGAGCAATGCCAGTGGGAAGAAATCAAGCCCCAGGTGGATCACGTCATCTTCCCGGACGGCAAGAAGATCATCCTGCTGGCCAAGGGACGGCTGGTCAACCTGGGCTGCGGCACCGGTCACCCCAGTTTCGTGATGTCGAACTCGTTCGCCAACCAGACCATCGCGCAGATCGAGCTGTTCACCCACCCCGAAGGTTACGACGTGGGCAAGGTCTATGTGCTGCCCAAGCATCTGGATGAAAAGGTCGCCCGCCTGCATCTGAAGAAGGTCGGCGCGATGCTGACCGAGCTGAGCGACGAGCAGGCCGCCTATATCGGCGTGCCCAGGCAAGGTCCGTACAAGCCCGACACGTACCGTTATTGACCCCCCCCCCCGCGCAGCCTTCGGCGTCACCCCCCAGGGGGCGGCGCTGGCGGCCCGGCAAAGCCGGTTCCGCGGCGCCCTGGATGCTCGCGGCCTGCGGACCGCTCGATTCGTTTTGGCGAGCTTGCTTCGTTCTCTATGCGTGCTGACCAATTGCTTGTTGAGCGGGGCCTTGCGGCTTCGCGCTCGCAGGCCCAGCGGCTGATCGCTGCGGGCGTGCGCTGGCGGCTGGCTGGTCACGAATGGAAGGCTGTGGCCAAGAACGGCGAGGACCTGCGTGAGACGGTGGAGCTGGAGCTGCTGGATACGGCGGAAGCCCGTTTCGTGTCGCGGGGCGGCCTCAAGCTCGACGGCGCACTGACCCGCTGCGGGATCGACGTCTCCGGCCTGCGCTGCCTCGATGTGGGACAGAGCAGCGGCGGGTTCACCGACTGTCTGTTGCAACGCGGCGCCGCGCAGGTGGTGGGCCTGGACGTGGGGCAGGGCCAGCTGCATCCGTCGCTGCGCAGTGACCCTCGCGTGTTCTGCATCGAAAAATGCAATGCACGCGAACTGACGATGCAGCAACTGGTGGACGCTGGCGGCGAAGCGGCGGCCGCGCCCTTCGACCTGATCGTTGGCGACCTGTCCTTCATCTCGCAGACCCTGGTCTGGCCGGCCATCGTGCCGTTGCTCAGGCCAGGTGGTGTCGGCTTGCTGATGCTGGTCAAGCCACAGTTCGAGCTGCAGCCGGAGCACATCGGCAAGGGTGGTCTGGTGAAGGACGCCGCGAGCCATGCGCTCGTGCAGCAGCGCATCGCGCAGGCCTGCGAAGACAACGGCCTGCACCTGCGCGACTATTTTGAAAGCGCCATCGCCGGAGGTGATGGCAACCGGGAGTTCTTTGTATGGGCCTGCCCCTGAGTTTTGAGTTCTTTCCGCCCAAGACGCCCGAGGGCGTCGAGAAACTGGGCGCGGTGCGTCAGAAGCTGTACGCGCTCAAGCCCGAGTTCTGTTCGGTGACCTATGGCGCCGGCGGCTCCACGCAGGACGGCACGCTGCAGACCGTGCAGTCCATCCTGGACGAAGGCCATCAAGGGGCCTCGCACTTCACCTGCGTTGGCGCCTCGCGTGAATCGGTGCGTGAGAAACTGGCGCTGTTCAAGGCCATGGGGGTGCGGCGCCTCGTGGCGCTGCGTGGCGATCTGCCCAGTGGTTACGGCAGCATGGGCGAGTTTCGCTACGCGGCGGACCTGGTGGCCTTCATTCGCGCCGAGACGGGTGACCATTTCCATCTGGAAGTGGCGGCCTATCCCGAGATGCATCCGCAGGCCCGGACGCCGGCGGCCGACCTGCAGGCCTACGCAGCCAAGGTCAAGGCTGGCGCAAGTTCGGCCATCACGCAGTTCTTCTTCAACGCCGATGCCTATTTCCGATTCGTGGACGAGGCGCGCCGGCTGGGCGCCGCCGTGCCGGTCGTGCCGGGTATCATGCCCATCATCAATTCCAGTGGCCTGCTGCGTTTTGCCGACAGTTGCGGCGCAGAAATCCCGCGCTGGATCCGGCTGCGCCTGCAGTCGTTCGGCGACGACACCGATTCCATCAAGGCCTTCGGACTCGATGTGGTGACGGACTTGTGCGAGCGCCTGTCCCGGGGCGGTGCACCCGCACTGCATTTCTACACCATGAACCAGAGCGCCGCCACGCTGGAGATCGTGCGTCGCCTGGGCGGATCGGGCAGCAAGGCCGCCTGAATGGGCGTGGTCGGGCCGAAATTCGGCACGATGCAGACATGCACGTGACTTTGTGCATGGCCTGAGGCGATAAACTGTATAAAAATGTTCTAGAGCGGACATCGATCCGCTCAACTTCGCGTGTCGGGACGCCGGCGTATCGCTTCCCACCGACCCCAGTCCAGCCAGAGTCGATGAATCGAATGAAATCAGCAGCCCTCACTCCCGCCACACCGTCCTTCAACCCACACACCTCTCCCGTTCTCTCCGGCCCGACGCTGTCTCCGGCGACCAGCCGTCGGTCTTGCCCAGGCATCTGGCGCCCGGTGGCCCTGGCCGTGTTCATGCTGCCACTGGGCAGCGCCATGGCCGGGTCCGGGACCTGTACAGGTTCGGGCACGATCTCCGTGTCCGACCCGCGGGTCGGCACCTGCATACTCGAAACCGGCGACAGCCTCGATGTCTCGGCCACTGGCTCCATCGACGGCTCACTGAACGGTGTCCTGGTCGATGTGGGGCAGGCTGCCGGGACCATCAGCAACTCTGGCCGCATCACGGCGGCGACGTTCGACGGCGTCCACAACGAGGGCTCTATTACCCAGATCGTCAACACCGGAACCATTTCGGGGCCGGGTGCTGGCGTCTACAACGCAGGTACGATCGGCACGCTGACCAACAACGCGGGCGCCACGGTGAGCAGTTCGGGGGCAACGCCATCATCAACGACGTGGGGCACGCTCACGACGATCAACAACTCGGGTCTCATCGACGGAGCCGTGGTCACCAGCAACACCGCCATCAATCTGTCCGGTTCGTCAGCGCGGGTCACCGGCGCGATCACCAATACGAATGGCTCGGTGGCGGTCCAGACGGGCGCCAGTTTCACCACCGAGAACACCATCAGTGCCGCGACGGTCACGGTGGGTGGCGGGGCGGTGCTGCGTGTCGGCGCCACGGCCCATGTGCTGACGGCAACCGACGCGGGCGCTGGCGCCTTCAGCAATTCCGGAACCGTGCATGTGCCCGATGGCGTCATTGGCCAGGTCAGCGGCAACTATACCCAGAGCGGGACCTTGCGCGTGGGCGCCAGCAGCGCCTCCAGCTACGGGCGACTGGTGGTCACCGGCGACGCCGCGCTGACGGCCGATGCCGGTTTCGATGTCGACGTCAACAGCGTCAACACACTGGCCAATGGCGATACCCTCTCGGGCGTCCTGGCAGCCACTGGTACCCTGACCAATGCCGCAGCGACCGACAACGTCACCGACAACAGTGCCCTGTTCAGCTTCCGTTCGGTGACGAACGGCAATCAGGTGGATCTGGCGGTGCAGGCCGTCGGATCGGCCGACGAGGGCGAGGCGGAAGAGACCCCGGCGACGGCCGCCCCGGCGCCTGCTGCACCCACCCAGGGTATCGTGCCGGCCGTGATCGGCGCGGGGCTGCTCAACGGTGTGCCGGCGGCACGCGTCCTGGACGGCTACATCCGTGGCGGGCGGACGGGCACCGACTGGGATGCCGTGGTGTCCGCCCTGGGACGGCTGCCGGACAATGCCTCGGTGGCGCGGGCCGTCGGTCAGGCCATGCCCTCGATGCACGGCAACGCCGGCCAGGCGCTCCTGGGCCATACGGGCGGGACAGGCGCTGCACTGGGCGAACAGCTGGGTTCGGTCGACCAGTCCGGAGGCGGTCATTTGCCGGGCCTGGGGCTCTGGGTCAAGCCGCTGGGCACCTGGGTGGACCAGGATGCGGTCGACCAGGTCAGTGGCTACCGCGTTCGCACCACGGGGCTGGTCGGCGGCGTCCAGCGCGACATCGGACCCGGCAAGCTGCTGGGTGTCGGTCTGGCCTATCTCGATGGCCGCATTGACGGCCGCGACTTTGCGCTGGGTCACCGAAGCGATGTCGAGAGCGTCCAGCTCATCGGCTACGGCGCCTACAACCTGGGTGCGTGGCGCCTGAAATGGCAGGCCGACGCGACCCGTTCTTCTGTCAAAACCTTGCGTCAGCTGGGTTTCATCGGTCGCACCGCCGTGGGGTCGTACCACGGCAACACCTGGCACCTGGGTCTGAATGTGGGGCGTCCCATGGACATGGCCGGCGCCACGGTAACGCCTTCCGTCGGTATCGACTGGCGCCGCCTGCGCAGCAATGCCTACACCGAGTCGGGGGCTGGCGCGCTGGACCTGCAGATGGGTGCCCAGAAGGCCGAAGAGCTGTTGTTGAAGGTCGGCGTGGATTCGACCCACCCGGTCAGTGAACACACCCGGCTGCTGGGACACGCAGCCATCGGCTACGACCTGGCCAGCGGCAAGTCCACGATCCAGGCCCAGTTCGCCGGTGGCGGCGCCGTGTTCGTGACCGAGGGCCTGCCGCGCCAGCGTGCCCTGGTCGAATTGGGTTTCGGCGTGAAGCACAGCCCCAGTGACGCCCTCGACATGAGCATGCGCTATGACCTGCTGCTGCGCGAAGGCATGACGGACCAGGGCGTCAGCCTGAGAGTCGACTGGCGATTCTGACGCGGTCTCGCCCCATGCCCGGCGGGCTGCGGTGCGGAATGCGGTGGATGGGCCTGGCGTGTCTTCTGTGGTTGCTGGGTGGCTGCGCCTTGCCGTCGTCCGGCGACCGCCAGGCACTGGCCTGGCGCCTGGCGGCCGCGGCCGGCTGGTCGGCACTGCGCGTGCAGGCCGACGGGTTCGACATGCAGGCCTTCGTGTCGCCGGCGTTTCGTGACGGGGGCCGGGATGACACACTGACCCTCTATCTGGAGGGTGACGGGCTGGTCACCGCTGCGCCCTACCGCCTGTCGCTGGATCCGACGCCGGTCGATCCGGTCGCCTTGCGGCTCGCGCTGGCCGACGGTGGCCGGAGGGTGGCCTGGTTGGGTCGGCCTTGCCAGTATCCCGGCCACGGCCCATCAACGCGATGTCGGCAGGCCCTGTGGAGCAGTCACCGCTACGCTCCCGATGTGGTGGCCGCTGTCGGGTCCGCGATCGACCAGATCAAGGCCATGAGCGGTGCCGACCGGCTGCGCCTGATCGGTTATTCGGGTGGGGCCGCCATGGCCGCCCTGGTCGCGGCACAACGCCAGGATGTGGTGGCCTGGGCTTCGGTGGCGGGCACGCTGGACACCGATGCCTGGGTGCGCGCTCTCGATCTGTCGCCCCTGCGGGGCTCGCTCAACCTCGGGTCGATGGCACCCCGTCTGCGTCACCTGCCCCAGCGCCATCTGGTCGGGGAAGACGATGCCGTGATGCCGCTGGCGGTGCCGCTGGCCTTCCTGCAGGCCATGGACGGTGGTGTGCAGGTGGCACCGGACGACGTGCGCCTGGTCCGCCAGCCCGGCTTCGACCATGTGTGCTGCTGGGTGCGGGACTGGCCGCGTCTGCGCGGACAGTTGCCTTGATGGCGGGGCCGGCCGGCGTCAGCGCTCGTCGTAGCTCACGACCAGCTTGTCGGTCGTCGGACGCGCCTGGCAGGACAGGACAAAGCCCTTGTCGGTTTCCCAAGGCTCCAGTGTGAAGTTCTTGTCCATGGACACCGAACCTTCCAGTACCTTGGCACGGCAGGTGCAGCACACGCCACCCTTGCACGACCAGGGCAGGTCCAGCCCGGCGTTGAGCGCCACATCCAGCACATGTTCGTCACGGTTCATCCACAACTGGTGGGGCTTGCCGTCGACCACCACGGTCAGATCGACCTCGCCGGTCTCGCGCACGGCCGGATGGCCCAGGACCGCCGCCTGACGCTGGCCCGCCGGCAAGGCGTCCAGCGTCGGCGAGGAAAACCGTTCCGTGTGAATGCGGTCCGCCCGTATGCCCGCTTCGAGCAAGGCCTTCTCGGTGCTTTCAATCATGGCCTCGGGGCCGCAGACAAACACCTCGTCCATGCTGCCCACGGGCAACAGCGCAGCGATGACCTCGCGCACCTTGTCGCCATCGATGCGGCCTTCGAGCAGCGGGACTTCCAGCGCCTGACGCGACAGCACATGGATCAGCGTCAGCCGGTCGGCATAGCGGTCCTTGAGGTCCTGTAGCGCCTCGTTGAACATGACGCTGGACATGCGCCGGTTGCCATAGACCAGGGTGAACTTGGCGTCCGGCGACTCCTCCAGCGTGCTGGCCATGATGGACAGTATGGGCGTGATGCCCGACCCGGCCGCAAAACCGACGCGGTGGATGGCACGGGGTTTGTGAATGGTGAAGTGGCCGTCCGGCGGCATCACGCGCAGGGTGTCGCCTGCCTTGAGCGACGTGGCCGCCCAGTTCGAGAACACGCCGCCCTCCACCGGACGGATGCCCAGCGTCACCTCGCCCTGCTGCTTCAGGCGGCTGCGCGGACTGCTGATCGAGTAACTGCGCCGCACGTCCTGTCCGTCGATATCGGCGCGCAAGGTCAGGAATTGCCCGGGCTCGAAGGTGAAGGTCTCGCGCAGCCCTTCGGGAATGGCCAGGGACACGGCGACGGCACCCGCGGCCTCCGGGTCGATGCGTGCGACGGTGAGTTCGTGGAAACGGGGGGCGGCAGTGCTCATGTCGTCAGATCGTCTTGAAGTGGTCAAAGGGTTCCAGGCAGTCCAGGCAACGGTACAAGGCCTTGCATGCGGTGGAGCCAAAGGGGGCGGTCTGCGTGGTGTTGAGCGAGCCGCATTGCGGACAGGGCACCGGCACGGACCTGGATGCATGGCGGCTGAACTGCAGCACGCCCGTTGTCGTGGACGGGGCGCTGGCGCCTTGCGGCGGTGCAATGCCATAGGCACGCAACTTGTCTTTCGCGGCGTCGCTCATCCAGTCGGTGGTCCAGGCCGGCGAGAGCTGCGTGACCACCCGGCCAGAGACGCCCGCATCGCGCAAGGCGGCCACGATGTCGTCCTCGATCTGGCCCATGGCGGGGCAGCCGCTGTAGGTGGGTGTGATGACCACCTCGGGCACGCCGTCGGAACCCATGCGCACGTCGCGCAGGATGCCCAGTTCGCCCAGGCTGATCACCGGGATTTCCGGATCGGCCAGGTGGGCGATGGCCTGTGCAACGGCCTGCAACAACGATTCGGTGGCCGTGTCCATGGTCTTACCAGACGGCGGCCGGGTGCGCGCGGGCCAGGCTCTGCATCTCGGCCAGCAGGAAGCCCAGGTGTTCCGAATGCACGCCCACATGGCCTTGCGCCACGTAACCCTGGTGTGGCTGGTCGTGGCGCGTCAGCGTGGCCTCGGCCAGCGTCTCGTCCACCAGCGCGTTCCAGTCGTCGCGCAGCGCGGACACGTCCACGCCCGTGCCATCCTGTGCCGCGGCGAGCCCGGCCGGGCCGGGTTGCCAGAAGGCCTCGCAATACGGCAGCAGGTGGTCGATCGCCGCCTGGGCGCGATGGTGCGACTCTTCGGTCCCGTCGCCGAAGCGCACGAGCCAGTCGCCGGCGTGCTGCAGGTGGTAGCGCACCTCCTTGAGCGACTTGGCCGCAATGGCCGCCAACTGCGCATCCCTGGATGACCGCAGGCGTTCCCACACCAGCACCATCAGCGCACTGGCCAGGAAGTTGCGCGCGATGGTCACGGCATAGTCGCGCTCGCCCACCGCATAGCCCACCAGCGGGCCATGATGCGGCAACTCCATGATCGTGTGGTTGCGGAACTCGGCGGTGTCGCGGAAGTAGGCCAGCGTGTCTTCGGTGACGCGACCTTCCTGCCGCGCGCCCTGCAGGTGGGCGAAGCGTCGGGCCAGGGCAGCGTCCGCGTTGATCTGTCCGGCCGCATGCTGATAGAGCAGGCGTGCCTGGCCGATCAGGTCCAGGCTGTTGTTGGCCAGGGCCAGGTCTTCTTCCAGGACGGGACCGTGGCCGCACCATTCGGCGTTGCGCTGGCCCAGCACCAGCGCGCTGTCGGCCAGGTGCAGCAGGTAGTCGACTGGCGCCACCACAAGGGCGTTCGGTTCGGACGCCTTCATCACATGTGCCCCACTTTGTCCGGGATCTCGTAGAACGTCGGATGGCGGTAGACCTTGTCGGCAGCCGGATCGAAGAAGCTGTCCTTGCTGTCTGGTTCACTGGCGGTGATCGCGGCCGAGGGCACCACCCAGATGCTCACGCCTTCCTGGCGGCGCGTGTAGACGTCGCGCGCCATCTGCAGGGCATGCCGGGCGTCGCTGGCGTGCAGGCTGCCGCAGTGCTTGTGCTCCAGGCCTTGCTTGCTGCGGACGAATACCTCCCACAGGGGCCATTCTTTCAGGGCGGGTGCTGCCGTGCTCATGCGGCCTCCTTCTGTTGACGTTGCTGCTGCTTGCGGGTGTGGGCGAGGGCTGCTTCGCGCACCCAGGCGCCTTGCTCATGTGCCTTGACGCGGGTGGCCAGGCGCTCCTTGTTCATCGGGCCGTGGCCGTTGACCGTGGCCCAGAATTCGTCCCAGTCGATGGCGCCGTAGTCGTGGTGGCCGCGCTCCGCGTTCCACTTCAGGTCGGGGTCGGGCAGGGTCACGCCCAGCACTTCGGCCTGCGGCACGGTGGCATCGACAAACTTCTGCCGCAGATCGTCGTTGCTGATGCGTTTGATGCCCCAGCGCATGCCCTGCACGCTGTTGGGGCTGTTGTCGTCCGGCGGGCCGAACATGGCCAGACATTTCCACCAGTAGCGGTTGACCGCGTCCTGCACCATGGCCTTCTGCTCGGCCGTGCCCTGCATCATCACCAGCAAGGCTTCGTAGCCCTGGCGCTGGTGGAAGCTCTCTTCCTTGCAGACACGGATCATGGCCCGCGCGTAGGGACCATAGGAACAGCGGCACAGCGGAATCTGGTTCATGATGGCCGCGCCGTCCACCAGCCAGCCGATCACGCCCACATCCGCCCAGTTGAGCGTCGGGTAGTTGAAGATGGAGCTGTACTTGGCCTTGCCGCTGTGCAGGGCATCGAGCATCTGGTCGCGGCTGGTGCCCAGGGTTTCGGCGGCGGAATACAGGTAGAGGCCGTGGCCGCCCTCGTCCTGCACCTTGGCGATCAGGATGGCCTTGCGCTTGAGGCTGGGTGCCCGGCTGATCCAGTTGCCCTCGGGCAACATGCCCACGATCTCGCTGTGTGCGTGCTGGCTGATCTGGCGCACCAGGGTCTTGCGGTACGCCTCGGGCATCCAGTCGCGCGGTTCGACCTTGCCGTCGGCGTCGATCACGGTGTCGAAATGCGCCTGCAGCGCGGCGTCCTCGCTCCGCAGTGGAGTGGCGCCGCCCTTGGGACTGCCTTTGGCATCGCCGTCAGCGACGGAGAACGATTGGGTATACATGTGCGACTCCTGCACCCGAACGGATGCGCATGCGATGGAGTCGGCAGTATAGATAATTAGCCGACCGATCGGTCGGCTAATTCCGGGTCATTCGATCGGGGTTTTCCCGCGGTCTTGCCGTGGCTCAGGTGGTGCCGCCTGTTTCCAGGGTCTGGCCCTGGCCCCGTCCGCGCCCCAGATGCTGCAGCAACACCGGCAGGCAGGCCTGCAGGCTGGCCTTGAGTGTGTGGGGGGGATTGATCACGAACATGCCGCTGGCGCGCAGGCCGGGACGGCCGGATGCCGTGTCGGGGGATTCCTGGCCGATGGCCAGCGTCGTGTGCAGCCAGGGTCGGTGCGCCTGGTTGGCCAGCGAGCGCAGGCGGCGGGGCAGTTCATGGGCCTGGGGTCTGGGAATGACGGGATACCAGATCAGGTAGGTGCCGGTCGGGAAGCGCTTGAGGGCGTCCTGGATGCTGGCCGTGACCAGGCCATAGTCGGTCTTGAGCTCGTAGCTCGGGTCGATCAGGATCATGGCCCGGCGCGATCCGGAGACCGATGGCGGTGGTGGCAGCAGGGGCTTCAGTCCTTCAAAGCCGTCCTGGCGCAGCAGCGCGATCTGTCGGCCAGCACCCAGCTGGGCGACATTACCCGCCAGGGTGCGGCCGTCGGTCGGGTGCAGTTCGAACAGTTTGAGCCGGTCGCGCGAGGCCGGCCGCATCAGGTGATGCATGACGAAGGGCGAGCCTGGGTACACCCTCAGGCGCCCGTCCGGATTGAACGCGGCCACCATGTCCAGATAATCCTCGATGGCATCGGGCGCCGGCGCCGGACTGCCGTCGGCCGGCCGCAGGGCGCCCATGAGCTTGAGCACACCGTCCGTCGCCTCGCCACCGGTGCGGCTGAGGTCGCCATCCAGCCGGTACAGTCCGGCGCCGGCGTGGGTGTCGACCAGGGTCAGGCCCGCCTCCTTCTGCATGAGGTGGCGCAGCGTGGCCATCAGGACGATGTGCTTGAGCACATCGGCGTGGTTGCCCGCATGAAAAGCGTGTCGGTAGCTGAACATATCCGGCCATGGTAGCCGTGTCGGGCCCTTTGCGGAGCCCGACTTGCCGCATCAGACGAAATTTCGTAGAATGGAGGGCTTCGCAGCGAATTTGTGGCCCCGCGGCGAGGCCGGTGCACCACCGGATCAACCACCTAAGAGCCGTTCCACCAGAGAACGACCGACCGTGGAAAAGGGCCCGCCAAACCATCTCATCTCAAGAGAAGACTCATGACCAAAACGTTCAGCGCCAAGCCCGCTGACGTGAAGCACGAGTGGTTTGTGATTGACGCAACCGACAAGGTTCTCGGACGGGTCGCCAGTGAAGTGGCCCTCCGTCTGCGCGGCAAGCACAAGGCCATCTACACGCCTCACGTCGATACCGGTGACTTCATCGTCATCATCAACGCAGCCAAACTGCGTGTGACCGGTACCAAGACCACCGACAAGATGTATTACCGCCACTCCGGTTATCCGGGCGGTATCTCTGCCACCAACTTCCGCGACATGCAGGCCAAGCACCCTGGCCGTGCGCTCGAGAAGGCCGTCAAGGGCATGCTGCCCAAGGGTCCTCTGGGCTACGCCATGATCAAGAAGCTCAAGGTGTACGGCGGCGCCGAGCACCCGCACACCGCCCAACAGCCGCAAGTGCTGGACATCTGAGGAGCCGACGATGATTGGTGAATGGAACAATGGCACCGGCCGTCGCAAATCCAGCGTCGCCCGCGTGTTTCTGAAAAAAGGCACCGGCAAGATCACGGTCAACGGCAAGGACATCGAACAGTTCTTCGGCCGCCAGACCTCGATCATGATTGCCAAGCAGCCCCTGGTGCTGACCGACAACGTCGAAACCTTCGACGTCCAGGTCAATGTCCACGGTGGTGGTGAATCCGGCCAGGCCGGCGCCGTCCGCCACGGCATCACCCGTGCCCTGATCGACTACGACGCAGCCCTCAAGCCCGCCCTGAGCGCCGCCGGCTTCGTGACCCGCGACGCCCGCGAAGTCGAGCGTAAGAAGGTCGGTCTGCGTTCTGCACGCCGCCGCAAGCAGTTCAGCAAGCGCTAAAGCGCCCCGCACTGCCCACTCAAGCCGCCCGCAAGTTCATCTTGGGGCGGCTTTTGCATTGGTGGCGGGCCTGCGCCGCCACAGACGAGGAGACTGCATGCGTTTGCGCCTGCTGAGAAGAAGACTGACCGTCAGTGCGCCGAGGGTGTCGGTGCGCAACACCATGCCATGGCCCTTGCGCTGGCTGCTGGTGGCGGTGGTTCTGGGCTTCTCCGGCGCGCTGGCCCTGTGGGCCTTCGAGTTCGGCAAGGACATCGCCGGCCTGGACCGCAATGCGCAGCAGGAACTGGTCCGGTTGCGCGAAGAGGCGGACAGCCTGAGGTCGGAACTCGAACGCGTCCGCTCGGTGGCCGATACGGCCGAAAGCCTGCTGACGGCGGAAAAGGCAGCGCAGGAGCAACTGGCACAGCAGCTGCGCCAGCTCGAGGCCGACAACCAGGCGCTGCGCAGCGATCTCGGCTTCTTCGAGCGACTCATTCCCGGCACAGGCGGCGACCTGTCGATACGGGGTGTCCAGGTCGAACGGCTGGCGCCCGGGCAGCTGCGCTGGCAGGCGCTGATGATCCAGGCCATCAAGAATGCACCCGATTTTCGGGGCACGATGGAGATCACCTTCAATGGCACCCTGGAAGGCAAGCCCTGGAGCATGCCCCATGCACGCCAGCCTCAGCCCGTCGTGATCAAGGGTTATCTGCGCCTGGAAGGCGTGTTGGATGTGCCGCCGGCGGCCGTGGTAAAAAGCGTGACCGCCAGGATCCTGCAGAACGGCACGGTGCGCAGCATGCACACGGTCAAGCTGTGAGTGCCGATTCTGTTTTGTCATTGATATCTGTTGACCGGAGGACGCCATGTTCAGCAAGAAGAAACAACCCCCCATCAAGAGCCTGATCGCCCAGGGCACCCGCATCGAAGGCAACATCAATTTCCACGATGGCCTTCGTGTGGACGGCGAGGTGGTCGGTGACATTCGCGCCAGCGACGATAAGACCAGCATCCTGGTGGTCAGCGAGGTGGCCAGTGTCACCGGGCAGATACACGCCGCTCACGTCATCATCAACGGCACGGTCAAGGGGCCGGTCCACGCCCTGGACCTCCTCGAGTTGCAACCCAAGGCACGCATCGAAGGCGATGTGTCCTACCGTGCCCTTGAGATGCACCAGGGTGCGACCATTTCGGGTCAGCTCAAGCCCATGACGGCGGACGCCGAGGAGAAGCCCCCACTGAAACTGGCGGCAAACAACGGCTGAACCACATACCCGACTTTTTTGCTATAGCATCTCCACATCCGTCTGGTGATGCATGTTGCAAGGCCGGACCCCATCCAGACCCAGGGGCGCAGCCCCGCGAATCGAGGTAAAACATGAGTGCCGTGGCCGAAACCCCCCAGACCGACATGCCCGCCCCGCTGGTGTTCACCGACAGTGCTGCCGCCAAGGTGGCCGATCTGGTGGCCGAAGAGGGCAATCCCGACCTGAAGCTGCGTGTGTTCGTGCAGGGCGGCGGATGCTCGGGTTTCCAGTACGGGTTCACCTTTGACGAGGTCGTCAATGAGGACGACACCCAGATGTCCAAGAACGGCGTGACCCTGCTCATCGACGCAATGAGCTACCAGTATCTGGTGGGCGCCGAGATCGACTACAAGGAAGACCTTGAGGGTGCGCAGTTCGTGATCCGCAACCCGAACGCCACCACGACCTGTGGTTGCGGATCCAGTTTCAGTGTCTGACGACGGCCCGGCGGAACAGACCGGCCAGAAAAAAAAGGGAGCCCTGGGCTCCCTTTTTTGTTGGTCTGTGCGGCCCGGCAGTGCCGGTCAGCGCCGCGACACGCTCAGTCAGCACTCGCCTGGGTGACCGTCGCGGCAGCGTTCAGCATCTGACGCTGGGCCTGGGCAACGGCCTCGAAACGGGGGCGAAGGCTGGCCGGCAATGGAACGCTCTCGCTGTTGCGCAATGCCAGCAGGGGATCCATGTGGGCACCGTGGTCACGGAATTCGAAGTGCAGGTGAGGGCCGGTGCAGGTACCGGTGCAACCGACGGCGCCCACCCGCTCGCCCTGGGCGATACGCTGGCCGCGCCGGACATCGATGCGGCTGAGGTGTGCGTAGGCGGTCACGTGGCCCCGACGGTGCTGCACCATCACCATGTTGCCGTAACCCCCCTTGCGGCCCGCAAATTCCACCACGCCATCTCCGACGGTCCGGACCGCCGTCCCCGTGGGCGAGGCGTAGTCGATGCCCAGATGGGGGCGCCTGACACCGTGAACCGGATGGAAGCGCATGCCGTAGCCGCTGCTCACGCGGGTGAACTCCAGCGGGGAGGACAGGTATTCGCGCAGCGAACTCTGGCCGTCAAAGTCGTAGTACCCGCCCTTGTGCCCGGGCTCTTCAAACCAGACAGCGTGATACGCGCGGCCCGCATTGACGAACTCGGCACTGAGAATGCGTCCCGGACGCAGCACTTCGCCATCGGCCTCCAGGGCCTCGTAGACCAGGCTGAAGCGGTCGCCCTGGCGCAGGTCGCGGCGGAAGTCGATGCTGGCAGAAAACATTTCAGCCAGCTGGATGGCCACCGAGTCGGGCAGGCCGGTGGCATCGGTGGCGGCAAACAGCGAGCTGTGGATTGCGCCGCTGGCCAGCCGGTTGGAGGCGGTCAGTTCGCCCTGCTCCAGGCGTGAACGCAGGCCATCTGCCGTGTTTTCGATCACCAGACGCTCGAAGTTGCGTTCGTCTTCGGCCAGCCACCGGGCGGTCAGCCGCTGAACCTCGTGCAGGTCGGAGGTCTCCACCGAGACCAGCTTGCCCGGTCGTCCGGCGAACAGCTGGCGGGCCAGCGGGTCGTTGCGAAGGAACGCCTGTGCGGCCGTGTCCAGCACACCCAGGCGCTGCAGCAGGCTCTGGGCGTTGTCGTCGCGCCGGACCGTGTCGCTGCGGTACAGCGTGAATCCGGGCTGGTGTGCCGGCAGATCGGTCGCCGTGGTCGCGGCGGGCAGGGCCAGCGTGTCGATGACCTCGCGCACAGGCATGTCCGAAGCGTCCGGCGCCAGCGGGGCGATGCCGAATGCGGTCACGCCGGTACCCAGCAGGACGGCGGCGATGCCTGCGACGATGCGGCGGTGGTGTTGTGCAATCCCGGCGCGCAGCGCTTCGGCCAGGGCAGTAGGTGAAGGCGGAACTTGACGGGACAAGGCGGTTATTCCTGTGGGGAGCGGCAAAACAAAGAACCCAAGCCTGTTGCGAGAGCGAACAGGCCAGACAAGTTCCCCGGTCGGTCAGGACCGGATGGGCGCCCCGCCAATGCGGTTCAAAATGCCGAGCTTGGGCCGGCGACACTAGAATCGGTGCACCTCCCGAAAGTATAGCCACGCACTGGGCTGAAGCATCTGAAAAAACCCGTATGAATCCAGGCCCGATCGAAACCAAAAGTACGCCTGAGAGCGCCCTGCAGACCCCCCAACTGACAGACGGTGTCCGGGAGGCGCTGGCTGTCTCCCTGCGCGGCTGCGAGGAACTGCTTCCCCAGGAGGACTGGATCCGCAAGCTGGCGAGGTCCGAAACCTCCGGTCAGCCCCTGCGGATCAAGCTCGGCCTCGACCCGACGGCGCCCGACATCCACATCGGCCACACGGTGGTGCTCAACAAGATGCGCCAGCTGCAGGACCTCGGCCACCAGGTCATTTTCCTGATTGGCGACTTCACCAGCCTCATCGGGGATCCGTCCGGTCGCAACAGCACGCGCCCGCCACTGACGCCCGAGCAGATCAAGGCCAATGCCGAAACCTACTACCGGCAGGCCAGCCTGGTGCTCGACCCATCCAGGACCGAGATCCGCTACAACAGTGAGTGGTCGCTTCCGCTGGGATCCATGGGCATGATCCAGCTGGCGGCCAAGTACACCGTGGCCCGCATGATGGAGCGCAACGACTTCCATGACCGCTTCAAGGCTGGCACCCCCATCAGCGTGCACGAATTCCTGTACCCGCTGATGCAGGGTTACGACTCGGTGGCGCTCAGGAGCGATCTGGAGCTGGGCGGGACCGACCAGAAGTTCAACCTGCTGATGGGCCGCCACCTGCAGCAGGAATACGGCCAGGAGCCGCAGTGCATCCTGACCATGCCGCTGCTCGAGGGTCTGGATGGCATCGAGAAGATGTCCAAGTCCAAGAACAACTACATCGGCATCGCCGAGGACGCCAACACCATGTTCGCCAAGGTGCTGTCCATCAGCGATACCCTGATGTGGCGCTGGTACACCCTGTTGTCCTTCCGGTCGATGGCCGAGATCGACGCCCTGAAACAGGCGATCGAAGCCGGGCGCAACCCCAAGGACGCCAAGGTCATGCTGGCCAAGGAAATCACCACGCGATTCCACAGCGCGGCCGCGGCCGAGGCGGCCGAGCAGGACTTTGTCAACCGCAGCAAAGGGGGCATTCCAGACGACATTCCCGAGGTCACCCTGTCCGGCGCGCCCCTGGGCATCGGTGCGCTGCTCAAACAGGCCAATCTGGCGCCGTCGACCAGCGAGGCCAACCGGCTCATCGACGGGGGAGGCGTCCGCATCGACGGGGCCGTCATCTCGGACCGGGGGCTGAAGGTGGCGGCCGGCACCTGTGTGGTCCAGGTGGGCAAGCGCAAGTTCGCGCGCGTGACACTGAGCTGACCCGCTTTCGGAGCATCCCATTGGCAACCGTCCCTGCGCGTGACCGGAATCCCCATGGCTGGCTGACGCCACGCCGACTGCTGGCGGCATCGGTGGTGGCTGCCCTGCTGACCATCGCGCTGAAAACCCTGGCCTGGTATGTCACCGGTTCGGTTGGTCTGCTCTCGGATGCCATGGAATCGTTTGTCAACCTGGCGAGTGCGACATTTGCCCTGGCCATGGTGACCATTGCCCAGCGTCCGGCCGACGACGACCATCCGTACGGACACACCAAGGCCGAGTATTTCTCCAGCGGCTTCGAAGGGGTGCTGATCATGGGCGCAGCGCTCGCCATCGGGTGGGCTGCCGTCGAACGCCTGTTCGCGCCTCAGCCTCTGGAGGCGCCGGGCCTGGGTCTGGGCCTGTCGGTGGCCAGTGCCGTGCTCAATGGCCTGCTGGCCATGTTGATGCTGCGTGCCTCGCGTGATCACCGCCAGCGGGGAACGCCCGGTGCGGAAGCCGTGGAAGCCGATGCCCGGCACCTGCTCACCGATGTCTACACCACGGGCGGTGTCCTGGTTGGCGTTGGCCTGGTGTACCTGACCGGCTGGCTCTGGCTCGATCCGGTGGTGGCCTTGCTGGTGGCCCTGAACATCGTGCGCGAAGGCGTCCACCTGATGAAACGGGCCAGTGACGGCCTGATGGACCATGCGCTGGATCCCGAACTCCAGGCGCGCATCGACGAAGTGCTGACGCAGTTCATCGATCCGGCGCGGCCGGACCTGCTGCGTTTCGACCATGTCAGCACGCGGCGTGCCGGTCAGCGCCGGTTCGTGGACCTGCACATGCACCTGCCCCCGAACTGGACGCTTCGCCGGGCCGCCGCGTTGCGAGCCAGCGTGGAGCAGGCCCTCATGAGCGCCGTGCCGGGGCTGCGAGCCACCATTCAGCTGTTGCCGGGCGACGTCGAAGCGCATTTTCACGATCACGAGGACTTGCGGTGATCGCCCTGCTGCAGCGCGTGTCGTCGGCGCGGGTGGACATTGCCGGCGAAACCGTGGGCGCCATTGGTTCCGGCCTGCTGGCACTGGTGTGCGCGGAACCGCAGGATACCGAGGCGCTTTGCCAGCGCATGCTGGACAAGATCCTGAAGCTCAGGATCTTCGGTGACGACCAGGGTCGCATGAACAGGAGCCTGCAGGATGTGGGCGGCGGACTGCTGATCGTCAGCCAGTTCACCCTGGCCGCCGACACCCGGCACGGCAACCGGCCCGGGTTCACTGCGGCGGCCCCTCCGGATCTGGGACGCCAGCTGTACGGCCATTTTGTGGCGCTGGCCCGTGCCAGCCATCCTCAGGTCGAGACCGGGCAGTTCGGTGCCGAGATGGCGGTCCATCTGGTCAACGACGGGCCGGTGACCATCCCGCTCCGGCTGGGCTGACCGGCTGCGGCCCGCTCCCTATAATGGCCCGCCATCAGGGCGGAATCAGGACAAGACATGGACAAGATGGCAGCGGCAGACATTCGCACGGCGTCTGCGGGCGACAGGCCGGCCCAGGCAGAGCAGGCTGTGGCCGAGGCCGATTGCGACGTGCTGGTGATCGGCGGTGGTCCTGCCGGTTCGACGGTGGCGCCTTTGCTGGCGGAGCGCGGCTACCGTGTGGTGCTGCTGGACAAGGACCGTCACCCGCGGTTTCACATCGGTGAGTCCCTGCTGCCCGCCAACCTGCCCATTCTGGATCGGCTGGGTGTGGCCGACGAGGTTCGCGCGATCGGCATGTTCAAGCCGGGTGCCGAGTTTGTCTCGCCCTGGCACGACCACACCACGTCGGTCAGCTTCGCCGATGCCTGGGACAAGAGCATGCCCAATGCCTACCAGGTGCGCCGGTCCGACTTCGACGACATTCTGATCCGCAACGCCGGGCGGCGGGGGGTCCAGGTGCATCAGGGCTGCAAGGCCACCGGCGCCGAATTCGTCGGCGACCAGGGTGTGGTGGTCGACGCGATGGACGAGACCGGGCAGGCGCGCCGCTGGCGGGCCCGGTTCCTGGTCGATGCCTCGGGCCGGGACACCTTTCTGGCGAGTCGCCAGGGCATCAAGCAGCGCAATCCCCACCACACCAGTGCCGCCATCTACGCCCACTTCAAGGGCGCACACCGGCATGAGGGCCTGGAGGAGGGCAATATCACCGTGTTCTGGTTCGAGCACGGATGGTTCTGGCTCATCCCCCTGACCGACGGCATCACCAGTATCGGCATGGTGTCGTGGCCTTATTTCATGAAGACCCGAGGTGCACGGTCGCTCCAGCAGTTCCTGCAGGACGGCATTGCCATGAGTCCTGCCCTGGCCGAGCGTCTGCGAGACGCCACCATGGTCAGCGAGGCCGAAGGGACCGGCAATTTTTCCTATGCCGCCGACCGCAACCATGGTCCGAACCACCTGTTGCTGGGGGATGCGTTTGCCTTTGTCGATCCGGTGTTCTCCTCCGGCGTGATGCTGGCCATGCAGGGTGGCGTGGTGGCGGCCGAGGCGATCGATACGTGCCTGAAGTCACCGCAGCAGGCCGCAGCTGCCTTGCGCGAATACGACCGCGTGGCCCGAAAGGGGCCGGCCGTGTTCTCGTGGTTCATCTACCGCATGACCAATCCGATCATGCGCGACCTGCTCATGGAGCCGCGCAACGTCTTCCGCATCAAGGAGGCCCTGCTGTCGGTCCTGGCTGGCGACATCTACGGCCGCACGCCCATCTGGACATCGGTCCGGCTGTTCAAGCTCATTTACTACATCAACAATGCGGTCCAGCCGAGGCGCGCCTACATGGCCTGGAAGCGTCGGCGCTTCAACATAGGCCGGACGGCGGCCGGACTGCAAGCGACGCAGTGAGCTTGCGTCACCTGCTTCCTTTTGATGCCAGTGACTGCCAGGCGCAGGCGCAGGTGCTGGGCGGTTTTGCGCTTGGGGTCGCGCCGGATGTTGCCGTGCCCTGGCCGTGCCAGCGCGTGCGTGTGCCTCTGCTGGACGGGTCCGGCGACAGCTGTCTTGAAGCATGGCAGGTCGACGGGGCCGTGTCCTCGGGACAGGCCGACGGCCTGGTGTGGCGCCGCAGCGGCGACATGTTGTTCGGCGTGATAGAGGTCGACGAAGCCGCGATGGCGGTGCCGGACGGCCATTCGCGGCTTGAGCGTGCTTCGGCGCAGATCTACCGTCAGATGTTCACCTTGCTGGACCAGCAGGGCCTGCCCCACCTGTGGCGGATCTGGAACTATCTGCCCGACATCCATGGCCAGGAGATGGGGCTGGAGCGCTACCGGCAGTTCAACGTCGGCCGTGCCGAAGGGTTTGCGTCGGCGGCCCGTTCCGTGGTCGGCAGGGTGCCGGCGGCCTGTGCGCTCGGCGTGCGCCAGGGACCGCTGACGGTGGCCTTCCTCGCCGGGGCTTCCCCGGCGGTGCCACTGGAGAATCCCCGCCAGCTCAGTGCTTTTCGCTATCCGCAGCGCTACGGGCCGCAAAGCCCGACCTTCGCCCGTGCGGCCCTGGCCTATCCGGACGGACAGGAATGGCTGCTGGTGTCGGGCACGGCCAGCATCGTCGGTCACGAGACGCGACATGCGGGTGACGTCCGGGCGCAGTGCCATGAGACGATGGAGAACCTGCAGGCCGTCGTCGACCAGGCGAACGGATGCCGCCGTTCGGTACGGCCCTTCGATCTGGATCGCATGGGACTGCGGGTCTACCTGCGCCATGCCCGGGATCTCGACGTGGTTCGCGAGGTGGTGCGCGAGCGGTGTCCCGGTGCCGCACTTGGGTGTGTCCAGGCCGACGTTTGCCGTGAGGACTTGCTGGTCGAGATCGAGGCCTGGGGCGTGCTGCCCTGTTGAGCGCGAAATGAGGGAGACGACATGCGCCTGTTGAAGCAACGATTCATGGTCATGCTGGCGGCGGTGTGCCCTTGGCTGGCCCTGGCTGCCGACGCGCCGCTGTGGGAGGCGGGTGCCGGTGTCAGCGTGCTGAGTTTTCCGGCCTACCGGGGTTCGGACCAGCGCAGCCAGTTCGTTCTGCCCGTGCCGTATTTCGTGTACCGGGGCGAGTTCCTCAAGGCCGACCGAGAGGGCGTGCGGGGCATGTTGTTCGAATCGGACCGGGTGGAGCTGACGGTCTCCGGGGCCCTGTCGCCACCTTCGTCGAGCAAGGACATCCGGGCGCGGGAGGGCATGGCCGACCTGCGGGCCACCGGCGAACTGGGTCCGCAGGTCGATGTTCGCCTGTGGCAGTCGGACAACCGTCGCCGTGTTCTCAAGCTGCATCTGCCGCTGCGGACCGGCTACACGCTGGAGCGTTCGCCCCGGCATGTGGGCTGGGTGTTCCATCCCAAGCTGAACCTGGACCTGACCGACCTGCCTGGCCTGCCCGGATGGAACGTGGGTCTGCAGGCCGGCCCCGTGTTCGGCGACCGGCGCCAGCATGCCTATTTCTATGATGTGTCCGCCGCAGAGGCCCGGCCGGACCGGCCGGCCTATCGGGCAGCGGGCGGTTATGGCGGCATGCAGTACCTGATCGGTGTCTCCCGCCGCTACCGCTCGCACTGGGTCGGGGCCTTTCTGCGCTACGACCGGCTGTCGGGCGCGCACTTCGCCGGCAGCCCGCTGGTGCGTGACCGCCACTATGTCGCGGGCGGATTTGCGGTGAGCTGGATTCTGGGTGAGTCCGCCACGCGGGTGCCGGTGGATGACTGAGGGAGCGTCGCCGTCCGGGTCGGTGCTCTGGCGTGCCTACGAGGTCGTGGCCATGGCTGTGGGGCTGGGCAGCCTGGCCGCCCTGTGCCTGGCCTGGCTGCCCCTGGCGATGCTGGCCTATCCGGTGCTCCCGCGGTCGGTCGGGCAGGTGCTGGGGCGGCGGGCCATCATGCATGGGTTGCGCTTCTATCTGCTGATCCTGCGGCTCCTGTGCGGATGCCGCTTCGACCTGCGCGCGCTCGATGGCCTGCGTGACGGGTCGCCGCTGATCGTGGCGGCCAACCATCCCTCGCTGCTGGATGCGGTGCTGATCGTCTCGCGGCTGCCCAACGCGGTCTGCGTGATGAAGGCCAGTCTGATGGACAACCCGCTTTTCGGTGCGGCTGCCCGGCTGGCCCGCTACATCCGCAACCGGGTGCCTGCCGACGTGGTGCTCGGCTCCCTGCAGGAGTTGCAGCAGGGCAGCCAGCTCGTGATCTTCCCCGAAGGCACCCGCACGAGGGATTTCCCGGTCGGCCCCAGCCAGGCCGGCGTCGGGCTGATCGCGTCCCGGGCGGGCCTGCCCGTGCAGACGGTGCTGATCCGGTTTTCCACGCCTTACCTGGGCAAGTCTTGGCCGCTGTGGCGGCCGCCGCGTCTGCCGCTGACCTGCCGGGTGGAGCTGGGGCGTCGATTCGACCCGCCGTCCGACAATGCCGTTTTTCGCCATGAGCTGGACACCTACTTTCGCACGGTGCTGGATGCCGCGCCCTGTTCCTCTGCTGACTGAACCCCATGACCGAGTCCGATCACACGCACCTGGTGCTGATTCCCAGCTATAACCCCGGACCTGGGGTTGAGGCCACCGTGCGCGCGGCGAGGCAGCAGTGGACGCCGGTCTGGGTGGTGGTCGATGGCAGTACCGACGGCAGTGCAGGGCGCCTGCAGGCCATGGCGGAGCAGGATCCCGGCCTGACGGTCATGGTGCTGCCGGTCAACCAGGGCAAAGGGGCGGCCGTGCTCGCCGGCATGGAGGCCGCCGCAGGGAAGGGTTTCACGCACGTCCTGACGATGGATTCCGATGGGCAGCATCCGGCCGAGCTGATTCCGCGCTTCATGGCCGAATCGAAGCGGGATCCTGCCGTCATGGTGCTGGGCAGACCGGTCTTCGGTCCCGAGGCGCCAGCGCTGCGGGTCAACGGGCGCAAGGTGTCCAACGGTTGGGCGAACCTGGAAACCCTGTGGATGGGGGTGGGCGATTCGCTGTACGGATTTCGCGTGTATCCGGTTGCCGCGCTGGTGAAGATCATGCGCCGGCACCGTTTCATGCGCCGGTTCGACTTCGACCCCGAGGCGGTCGTCCGTTTGTGCTGGGCCGGTGTGCGGCCTGTCAATGTGGATGCGCCGGTGCGCTATCTCAGTGCGGAAGAGGGTGGCGTCTCGCATTTCAAGTATCTGCGCGACAACGTCCTGCTGACCTGGATGCACACCCGGCTGTTTCTGGGTTTCCTGCTGCGCCTGCCCGTGCTGGTCTGGCGCAGGGTCTTTCAAACGGGTCATTGAAGATGAACGAACCATCCCCTCGTGTCGGCGCGCTCAAGGACGATCCGCGCCTGCGTCCCTACTTTGGCAGCGAAGACGAGCGGCGGCAGGTCACGCAGACCATGTTCAACGAGGCCGCCGGTGGCTACGACCGGGCCGAGAGCCTGACCGCACTGGGCAGTGGAGCCTGGTACCGGCGTGAAGTGTTGCGCCGCTGCGGCCTGGGGCCGGGCATGACCCTGGTCGACGTGGCGGCTGGCACCGGCCTGGTCACGGCCGCCGGTGTGGAGCTGGTGGGCGCCACCGGGCGCGTGGTGGCGGTGGATCCGTCCCCGGGCATGCTGGCCGAGTTGCGCAAAAAGGTGTCGGTCGAGGTGGTCGAGGCGTATGCGGAATCCATGCCCCTGCCCGACGGCATGGCCGATTTCCTGTCCATGGGCTATGCCCTGCGCCATGTCGGCGACCTGAGGCGGGCCTTTGCCGAGTACCACCGGGTGCTGCGGCCTGGTGGCAAGGTCTGCATCCTGGAGATCAGCCGTCCACGCGGCCGCCTGTTGCGGGGCCTGATGCGCTTTCACATTGGCGTGGTCGTGCCCTTGCTGGCGCGGCTGACCGGACGGCATGCGGACGTCCGGCGGCTGTGGGCGTACTACGGGGACACCATCGAGGCGGCGATCGACCCCGAGACCATTCTGCAGGCCCTGAGGGACACGGGCTTTGCCGAGGTGGCGTGTTCCGTGTCGCTGGGCGTGTTCCGGGAGTACACGGGGGTGAAGCCCGCCTGATTGGCGGTCGCGTCCCGGTGGATGCCGGTCAGGCATGGCCCTGTAAAATGCCGGATGGTTCCCAAGAAACCGGCGGGGGAGCGCCGGCGAAGACAGCCCGGCAGGGCTGCTTTGCGGCAGTCCGGCCTGTTCCGTTCAACGGGCGGACATCCGCCGGTCACAGCATCCCAATCCTCCTGCCATGTCTACTTCCATTTCGCCCGAATCCGTCGACGCCCTGCTGCCCGAGGTGGCCCAGCTCATCGTCGAGGCCCTGAACCTGGACGTGGTGCCCGCCGACATCGATCCGGACGCCCCGCTGTTTGGCGAAGGTCTGGATCTGGATTCCATCGACGTGCTCGAGATTGCGCTGGTCATCTCCAAGAAGTACGGCTTCCAGATGAAGTCGGACGACGAGAATAACGAGCGCATTTTTGCCTCCCTGCGCGCGCTGACCGCGCACATTGCTGCCCAGCGAAGCCAATGAAACCTTCTCCGGCGCGGCTGCTGCGCCTGACGGGCGTGGTCGTGCTGGGTGTGGCCTGGGCAGTGGCTGCCCACCTGACCAGTGCCAGCGGCGAGGCATCGGGCTGGGGCGCTGCCCTGGCCTTGTGCCCGTTGCTGCTGGCGCTGGGCGTGGCGTTGTGGCGGTTGCCGCACCGTGGACTGGCCGCTGCGGTGGCCCTCGCTTCGGTGGGCATGCTGGCGTGGTTGTGGCCCCTGTTGCGGTCTCAGGTGGCACTGCTGTATTTCGTCCAGCAGGTGGGTATCTACCTGATGCTGGCTGTGGTGTTCGGCCGAACCCTCGGCGGACCCGGCGAGCCCCTGGTCACGCAGATGGCCCGCCGGCTGCACGGTGGCGAACTCAGCCAGCGGCAGGTGACTTACACGCGCGGTGTCACGGTGGCCTGGACGGGCTTCTTCCTGGTCATGGTGGCCGCGTCGTCGACGCTGTTTCTCCTGGCCAGTCCCGCCACCTGGTCGTTCTTTGCCAACCTGCTGGGCGGACCGCTGATGGGGCTGATGTTCGTGGCCGAGTATCTGGTCCGCTGCCGCCGTCTGCCACCGGCCGAGCGCGCCTCGCTGGCCGATGCGGTGCGTGCCTGGCGTCAGCATCAGTCCGATTCCGCCTCATGACCGTACCTGACCTGATTCCGCTCTGTCCGTCGACGGACCTGGATGCCGTCGTGGCCTGGCAGCCGCAGGGCCCCCGGCGCCTGCGCGACCTGCTGGCCGATGCACATGCCCTGGCGCGCTGTCTGCCGCCCGGGGGGCACCTGCTCAATGTCTGCCAGGACCGGTATCGCTTTGCCGTGGGTTTCGTGGCCGGACTCATCGACGGGCGGGTCAGTCTGCAACCGTCGTCCCAGTCGGCGGAAACCCTGCACCGCATCCGGTCGACGTATCCCGACGTGGTGTGCCTGGCCGACGCCGCGTTCGACAGCCAGGGCCTGCCCTGTGTGGTGTTCCCGCAGGCGCTGGAGGTCCGGCCCCTGGCTGATGCGCGCGTGCCCGCCTGGCCGGCAGACCGGCTGGTGGCCGTCCTGTTCACGTCGGGTTCCACCGGATTGCCGCAGGCGCATGGCAAGACCTGGGGCCGCCTGGTGCAGAACGGTCGGGTCGAGGCCCGGCGCCTGGGGCTGCTGGAGCGGCCGCACGGCATTGTCGGCACGGTGCCGGTGCAGCACAGTTACGGTTTCGAGTCGACCTTCCTGATGGCGCTGCAAAGCGGCAGCGCCTTCTGGAGCGGCAAGCCGTTCTACCCGCAGGACGTGGTGACGGCGCTGGAACGGATGCCGGAACCCCGCCTGCTGGTCACCACACCGTTTCACCTGTCGACCTTGCTGGCCTCGGACCTGACGCTGCCGTCGACGGCCCTGCTGCTGTCCGCGACGGCGCCCCTGTCCGGGCACCTGGCCAGTCAGGCCGAGGCGCGATTCGGTGCGCCAGTGCACGAAATCTACGGCTCGACCGAAAGCGGCCAGCTGGCCAGCCGGCGCACCACGGAGGGTGCCCCGTGGACGTTGCTCGACGGTGTTGAACTGCAGGGTGGCCCGGAGGGCACCGTGGCGACCGGCGGCCACGTCGAAGGTCGGGTGCCCCTGTCCGACCTGATCGAAAGCCTGCCCGGCGGCCGCTTCCTCCTGCACGGGCGCCATGCCGACCTGGTGAACATCGCCGGCAAGCGCACTTCGCTGGCCTATCTGAACCACCAGATCGGCGCCGTTCCGGGTGTGGTCGATGCCGCCTTTTTCCTGCCGGATGAGGCCGAGCATGACGCATCCGGCACGACGCGCCTGTGTGCATTCGCGGTGGCGCCGGGCCTGACGCGTGATGCGTTGCTGGGCCAGTTGCGCCCGCGCATCGATCCGGTCTTCCTGCCGCGACCGCTGGTGCTGCTGGATGCCTTGCCACGCAACAGCACGGGCAAGCTCACGCGTGAGGCGCTCAAAGCGCTGTATGCAGCCTGGCGTGCTTCGCAGGGGGTGCGCTGACATGCGGGACACCTGGGTCGTGCCCGCCGACCTGCCTGTCCTGGCCGGCCACTTTCCCGGTCGGCCGATCGTGCCGGGCGTGGTCCTGCTGGACCGTGTACTGCGCCTGGCCGCCAGATCGACCGGACGCGAGAGCGGCTGGCGCGTCGACAATGCCAAGTTCTTCCAGCCGGTGGGGCCGGGCGCCGAACTGGTGTTCGAGATCACGCTCCGGCCATCCGGTGCGCTGGCGTTCACGGTCCGCTGCCAGGGGCGGGACGTCGCTGCGGGAACGCTGCATGGCTGAGCCGTCGCACGCCCGTCCCGAATGGACACGGCGCGAGGAACGCAGCCATGACGCAGCCTTGCGCCTCATGGCCTGGCTGTCACTGCACCTGGGGCGGCGCGTCAGCCGCTGGGTGTTGCATGGCATAGCCGCCTACTTCGTGCTCTTTGCGCCGCAGGCCAGGCGGGCCAGCCGGCAATACCTGTCCCGGGCGCTGGGCCGCCCGGCGGGCTGGCGCGATGTCTATGTCCATGTGCTGTCGTTTGCGTCCACGGTGCACGACCGGGTCTATCTGCTCAACGACCGCTTCGACCTGTTCGACATCCGGACCAGCGGGCAGGAACTGGTGCAGGCCTTCCAGGCGCAGGGACAGGGTGTCATCATGATCGGCGCCCATCTCGGCAGTTTCGAGGCCTTGCGGGCGGTTGGCCGTCACGTCGGCGGTGCCCGCGTGGCCATGATGATGTACGAGGACAATGCGCGAAAAATCAACCGCGCCCTCAAGGCCATCAATCCGGCCGCGGTGCAGGACATCATCGCCCTGGGCCAGCCCGGGTCCATGCTGAGCGCCCGGGACCGGCTGGACGAGGGGTGCCTGGTCGGGATGCTGGCCGACCGCCGTCTGGGGACGGATCCGGTGGCCATGCAGGATTTTCTCGGTGCGGCGGCGCCCTTCCCGGACGGCCCTTTCCGGGTGGCCGCGATGCTGCGCCGGCCCGTGGTCTTCATGGCCGGACTCTACCTGGGCGGCAACCGCTATCACATACACTTTGAGCCGCTGGCCGATTTCTCGAACATCGGTCCGGCACAACGCGCGGCCGCCGTGGCCGATGCCCAGCGGGCCTACGCCGAGCGCCTGAGCCGCTTCTGCCGGATCGCGCCCTACAACTGGTTCAACTTCTTCGATTTCTGGCGTGCATCATGAACCGTCGGCTCTTCGGTCTTTTCCTGCTGGTGCTGTCCTGGCCGTCCCTGGCCGGTGCTTTTGGGCTGGACCAGCTCATGCGTGGCCTGGCGGCGCATCCCGGCGGTACCGTGCGTTTTGTCGAGACACGGCACGTGGCCATACTGGATGCCCCCATCGTGAGCACGGGGGAGATGACCTACACACCGCCCGACCGGCTGGAGAAGCGCACCCTGAAGCCCCGGCCCGAGCGCCTGCTGCTGGAACAGGACACGCTGACGCTCGAACGTGACCAGCGCCGCATGAGCCTGCGGCTGTCGAGCCGGCCGGAAGTGATGGCCTTCGTGGACAGCATCCGCGACATGCTGGGTGGACACCAGGCTGCCCTGGAGCGCAACTACCTGATGCAGCCCCAGGGGACGCAGCAGCAATGGGTGCTGGTGCTCTATCCGAAAGACCACGAGATCGCGGCCCTGGTGCAGCGCATCACCGTGAACGGTCGCGAGGGCCAGGTGCGTTCCATCGAATATCTGCAGGCCGACGGTGACCGCACGGTGATCGAGATCGAGCCGCTCAAACCATGAGGCCGGGCGCCTGGCGGGTTCTGCTGGTCTGGCTGGCCGTCATGCTGGCCGGCGTGGCCGTGGTGGCCCAGAGCCGCTTCACCGCCGACATGTCGTTTTTCCTGCCGAGGCATCCCACGCCAGGGCAGCAGGTCATGGTCGAGCAGGTGCGCGAAGGCTCGGTGGCGCGTCTGCTGATGCTGGGCATTGCCGGTGCCGATGGCCGGCAGCGGGCGGACCTGTCGCGCGCGCTGCGCCAGCGCCTGGAGGCCGAGGGACTGTTCGCCTCGGTGCAGAACGGACAGGCGGACAGCGAAGACGCGGTGCGCGAACTGCTGCTGGCCAACCGCTATCTGCTCAGCCCGTCCGTGTCGTCCGGACGCTTCACGACGGATGGCCTTCGACAGGCCATCGACGACAGTCTGGCCCTGCTGGCATCACCCGCAGGCATGTTGTTGCGCCCCCACCTGCTGGAGGATCCGACCGGCGAGGTCTGGTCGCTCATTCAGGGGCTGCACGTAGGCCAGCAGCCCGATGTGATGGAGGGCGTGTGGGCTTCGCGCGATGGCGAGCGGGCCTTGCTGCTGGCACAGACGCGTGCCGACGGCGCCGACACCGACGGTCAGCAGCGTGCCATCGAGTCCGTTCGCCGGACCTTCGATCGGTTGCGCCAGGAAATGGGTGTGACCGATGCCCGTCTGCTGCTGTCCGGCCCCGGTGTGTTTGCGGTGCAGGCGCGGGACACGATACGGACCGAGGTCACCCGCCTGTCGATGGTCGGCATGGGCCTGATCGTGCTGGTGCTGCTGGCGGTCTACCGGTCTCCGCGACTGCTGGCGCTGGGCCTGCTGCCGGTGATCACCGGCGCACTGGCCGGCATCGTGGCGGTCAGCCTGGTGTACGGCACGGTGTTTGCCATCACGGTCGGTTTCGGCCTGGCCCTGATCGGCGAGTCGGTCGACTACGCCATCTACTATTTCGTGCAGGCCGGCCGCATTGGCGCGGCCGCCTGGCAGTCCCGTTTCTGGCCCACGGTCCGCCTGGGCGTGCTGACGTCGGTGGCCGGATTCGGCACCTTGCTCTGGGCCGGATTTCCCGGGCTGGCCCAGCTTGGCCTGTATGCGCTGAGCGGTGTCCTGGTCGCCGCCCTGGTGACCCGCCATGTCCTGCCGGCGCTGGCGCCTGAAGGACTGACGGTCCGGGATCTCTCGACACCGGGCCGGTATCTCGGCCAGGCCATCGTCGGCCTGCGTCGCTGGCGGCTGCCGGTGCTGGTGCTGGCCATGCTGGCAGTGGGGTGGCTGGTGTACCAGCGTGGCGTGCTGTGGGAGCCGAACATCTCGGTGCTCAGCACGTCGCGGGCTGAAGACGTGCAGCTGGACGCCCGCCTGCGCGCCGACATCGGCGGTGCCGACAGCCGCTATCTGCTGGTCGTCAAGGGATCTGACCGCGAGACGGTGCTGCAGCAGGTCGAAGCCCTGACACCGCTGCTGGACGGACTGACGAAGCAGGGGCTGATCGGTGGCTACGACAGTCCGGCCAGGTTTCTTCCCAGCCAGCGGATGCAGCGCGAGCGGCAGGCCGTCCTGCCCGATCCGGATGTCCTGCGTGAGCGGCTGGCACAGGCGCAGGCCGGTTCGCCGTTGCCGGCCGCCCGGCTGGAACCGTTTGTCCAGTCGGTGACGGCGGCGCGTGCGCAGCCGTTGCTGCGTGTCGACGACCTGCAAGGCACCGGACTGGACCTGCTGGTCGGGGCCCTGCTGATGCAGTCGACCCAGGGATGGCGTGCGGTGCTGCCCCTGTATGCGCCAGCGGACGCTCCCGAGGCCGGGATCGACGGCGAACGGATCGCCCAGGCCCTGGCGGGGCACCAGGGCCTGTTCATTGACCTCAAGCACGAACTCGACAGCCTCTACGACGGCTATCTGGGTGAAGCCGTCGGTCTGTCCCTGGCCGGCCTGCTGGCGGTGCTTGTGCTGCTGGCGGTGACCCTGCGTTCGCTCCGAAGGCTGCTGTCGGTCCTGCTGCCGCTGGCCCTGGCGGTGGCCTTGCTGATGGCGGGGCTGCTGCTGGCCGGGGAGCGCCTGCATCTGCTGCACCTGGTCGGGTTGTTGCTGGTGGTGGCGGTGGGATCGAACTACGGCCTGTTCTTCGACCGAAGCGCGGTGGGTGACGGCCTGGAGCACGCAACCCTGTCGGCCATGGCTGTGGCCAACCTGACAACGGTCATCGGTTTTGGCATGCTGGCCCTCTCCTCGGTGCCGGTGCTGCACGCGATCGGTGTGACGGTCGGCCCAGGGGCTTTCCTGGCGTTCGTGCTGGCTGCCATGTTCTCGCCGGGCGAGGTGGTGAAGTGAACGCTGACAGCCTGCGTCCTTCGCAGGCCGATGTCTGGCTGCGCCAGGGCAGCGACACCTTGCTGGTCCTGCTGCCCGGCGCCCTGATGCGGCCCTCGGATGTCGAGATGGCCGGCTGCCTGGACGTGTTGCGAGGGCGTGGGCCGGTGCTGGACCTGTGCGTGGCCGACATGGCCATGGACCGGGTGGTCGGTGGCGCGCCTCTGGCCGACCTGCAGGCCCGACTGCTGGCGCCGGCGCGCGCGCGCTACCGCCAACTGTGGCTCGGCGGTATTTCTCTGGGCGGTTTTCTGTGCATGGCCCAGGCGTGCGATCGGCCGGACACGGTCGATGGCCTGTGCCTGATTGCGCCATACCCGGGCAGCCGCGTGACGACCAACCAGATCCGCCGGGCGGGCGGTCTGGCCAGCTGGGAGCCGGACCCGGCCCAGCGCCAGGACGTCGAGTACCGGGTCTGGGACTGGTTGCGGTCACCACCTGCCACATTGCCCGTCTTTGTCGGTCATGGCCGTGACGACCGTTTTGCCGACGGCATGGCGGCCGTCGCGGCCTGCTTTCCGCCGTCGTCCAGGCACCTGGTCGACGGGGGGCACGACTGGCCGGCCTGGCGGTGTCTGTGGCAGACTTTTCTCGATGCAGCACCGTTCGCTGCCGGGAGGTGCCGTTCATGAGCCGTCGCTGGAGTCCGTCGCCAGCCCTGAAGGCCAGTGCCCTGGTGCACGGTGCGGCGGCCGTGGCCGCCGTCGCCGAGCCGTCGGCCTGGCCGTGGGCGCTGGGGGCGGTGGCCGTCAACCACGCCGTCATCACCACGGCCGGTCTGCTGCCACGCACCCACCTGCTGGGGCCGAATCTGACGCGCCTGCCGTCCCCTGCCGCTGCCCGTCGCGAGATTGCCCTGACGCTGGACGATGGACCGGAGCCGGATGTGACGCCCAGGGTGCTGGACCTGCTGGATGCCGCCGGCGTGCGCGCGTCCTTTTTCTGCATCGGCTGGCGCGCACGTCAGCATCCGGCCCTGTGCCGCGAGATCGTGCGGCGTGGTCACCGGGTCGAAAACCATGGCGACGCCCACTCCTGGGCCTTTTCGACTTTTGGCTACGGGCGCATGAAAAGGGACATCGAGGCGGCGCAGGCCACCTTGTCGGACATCACCGGCCAGGCGCCACGGTTCTTCCGGGCCACAGCGGGACTGCGCAATCCGATGCTGGACCCGGTGCTCGCCCATCTGGACCTCCGGCTGGCCGCCTGGACACGTCGCGCCTACGACAGCCGCACGGGTGATCCGGACACCGTGCTCGCCCGTCTGACGCGCGGGCTGGGGCCGGGCGACATCCTGCTGCTGCACGATGGCCAGGGCGCCCGCACCGCCAGCGGCGAGCCTGTCGTGCTGGCGGTCCTGCCACGCCTGCTGGACCGCATCCGGCAACATGACCTGAACACCGTGACCCTGGTCCAGGCCTGTCCCTGAACCGGCGGGCGGGACTGGCCTCCCGGGGCTGCACCGACCCTCTGGCAGAATGCAAAGCCGGCAACCGAGGCTTCCGTTTGAACCCATTCCAACTTTCCGCATACACCGCGACTTCCGGTCTGGGGCGGGGTGTTTCCGCCCACCTGGACGCGCTTCGGACGGGCCGAAGTGCCCTGGCACCTTGCGCTTTCGAGACGGTACAGCTGCCGACCTGGGTTGGCGAGGTGCCGGGGGTCGACGACGTCACCTTGCCCGAGGCCCTGTCCCCCTTCGACTGCCGCAACAACCGGCTGGCCTGGCTCGGCCTCGAGACCGACGGATTCGGTGACCGGGTGCGCGAGGCCGTATTGCGCCATGGTCGCGATCGCGTGGGTGTCTTCATGGGCACCAGCACCTCGGGCATCCTGCAGACCGAACTGGCCTATCGGCGGCGCGATCCGGTCTCTGGGGCCTTGCCGGCCGATTTCGATTACCGTCACACGCACAACAGCTTTTCGCTGGCCGATTACACACGGGCCCATTTCGGCCTGGAGGGCATGGCGCTGGTGATTTCCACCGCCTGTTCATCCAGCGCCAAGGTGTTCGCGGCGGCGGCCCGGCAACTGGCGCTCGGACGCATCGACGCGGCGGTGGTGGGTGGCGTCGACAGCCTGTGCCTGACCACGCTGTACGGATTCGCCTCGCTGGGACTGACCTCGGCGCAGCCCTGCCGCCCCTGCGATGTCGCCCGCGACGGGATCTCCATTGGCGAGGCGGCCGCTTTCGCCCTGCTCGAACGTGTCGATGGTGTGCCGCCGGCCGGCCGCATCCTGCTGGAGGGGGTGGGCGAGTCCAGCGACGCCTATCACATGTCCTCGCCGCACCCTGAAGGCCTTGGCGCGCGTCTGGCCATGGAAGCCGCCCTGCGTTCCGCAGGTCTGTCGTCCAGTGATGTGGACTACGTCAACCTGCACGGCACCGCCACGCCGGCCAACGACGCGGCCGAAGGCCGTGCCGTGGGCGAGTTGTTCGGCGACCGCGTGCCCTGCTCTTCGACCAAGGGCGCCACGGGTCACACACTGGGTGCTGCTGGCGCGCTGGAAGCGGTGCTCGGTGCCCTGGCGCTGACCGAAGGGCTGCTGCCCGGCAACGTCGGCGCCACGACGCCGGATCCGGCGCTGGCCGTGGACCTGGTGCTGGCGTCCAGGCCGGCCACGCTCAGGCATGTTCTGAGCAATTCCTTCGGATTCGGCGGCAGCAATTGCGCCCTTGTGCTGGGAGTGGGCGCATGACCACGCCGGAACAGTCTGTCTGGATTGAAGGTGTTGGCCTGATCGCACCTGGCCTGCCCGACTGGTCCACGGCCCGCGCCGTGCTGCGCGGCGAACAGGCCCATGTGCCGGCGGCCAGTGTGCTACCCGTGCCGGCCCTGCTGCCGTCGGCCGAGCGGCGTCGCGCCAGCCGGGTGGTGAAGCTCGCGCTGGCAGCGGGTCTGGAGGCCGTCACGCAGGCGGGTGCGGATGCGTCCGTGCTGGCCACCGTGTTCAGTGCGTCGGGGGCCGACGGCCACAACTGCCATGCCCTGTGCGAGCAACTGGCTGGCGACGACCGCCAGATCTCGCCAACGCGGTTCCACAATTCGGTGCACAACGCGGCTGCGGGCTACTGGGGCATTGCGACCCGGTCCATGGCCCCGTGTCAGGTGCTGTGCGCCTATGACGCGAGCTTCGGGGCCGGGCTGATCGACGCCGTGGCCCAGGTCGTGCTTGAGCAGCAGCCGGTGCTGCTGGTGGCATACGACAGCGAATATCCCGAGCCCCTGCATGCGGTGCGCGACACACCCGATGCCGGGGCCTTGGCCCTGCTGCTGGCGCCGGAGCGTGGCCCGCGTTCGCAGGCACGCCTGTCCTGGCAAGTCGATGGCGGCGCGCCCGACCGACTGGATGACGCGTCGCTGGACCTGTTGCGCACACAGATTCCGGCCTTGCGTGTGCTGCCGGTGCTGCAGGCGCTGGCCCGCGGCGAGGCGGCGTCGGTCTGCCTCGAATACCTGTCGCCCATGCAGTTGCGCGTGGAGGTCGAGCCTTGCTGATCGACCATGCGGGCATTGCGGCCCGCATTCCGCACCACGGGCGCATGTGCCTGCTGGATGGCGTGCGGGCATGGACCACAGACACCATCGACTGCGTGGCGACGAGCCATTGCGATCCGGCCAACCCCCTGCGCAGCGACGATCGACTGGGCGTGGCCCACGGTATCGAGTACGCGGCCCAGGCCATGGCGGTGCACGGAGCCCTGCTGGCTGGCGGTACCGGGGCGCGACCCCGACTGGGCTATCTGGCCAGCGTGCGCGGTGTCCAGCTGCATGTCGACCGGCTGGACGACCGGCCAGGACAACTCGACGTGCAGGCCGAACGCCTGTCAGGCGATGAACTGCGCATCCTCTACCGTTTTGCCGTGATGCACCAGGGACAGTGCCTGCTCGAAGGCCGGGCCGCCGTGCTGCTCGATGCGGCTGCCGTATCCGGAGAATCTTCATGAAGCGAGCCCTCGTCACGGGTGGCAGTGGCGGCATCGGCGCGGCGATCTGCCGCCGGCTGGCGGCCGACGGATTGCACGTCATCGTCCATGCGAACAGCGGCCGGGACCGGGCCGATGCCCTGGTGTCCACGATCCGGGCGGCGGGCGGTTCCGCCGAAGTGGTGCAGTTCGATCTGGCTGACCGCACGGCCACGGCGGCGGCCGTCGAGGCGCTGCTGCAGGCCGGACCCGTGCAAGTGCTGGTCAACAATGCCGGGGTGCATGACGATGCGGTGTTTCCGGGCATGCGTCCCGATCAATGGGACCGTGTGGTCGACGTCTCGCTCAACGGGTTCTACAACGTGACCCAGCCGCTGACGCTGCCCATGCTGCGCACCCGCTGGGGGCGCATTGTCAACATCAGTTCCGTGGCGGCCATTGCGGGCAACCGCGGCCAGGTGAACTACGCAGCCGCCAAGGGCGCCCTGCATGCGGCCACCAAATCGCTGGCGCTGGAACTGGCCAGCCGGGGCGTGACCGTCAATGCGGTGGCGCCAGGCATCATCGATACCGGCATGATCGAAGGCAGTTTCGATGCCGATGCCATCCGGCGGCTGGTCCCGATGCAGCGTGCCGGCCGGGCTGACGAGGTGGCCGAGCTGGTGGCGTTTCTGGCCTCGGACAAGGCGGCCTACATTTCCGGCCAGGTGATCTCGATCAATGGCGCCATGATCTGACGGATCGCCGCCACGGTCTTCAGGCGTACGGGTTGCCGAGTCCCAGTCCGGCCAGGATCTCCACTTCGCGCGCTTCCATGGCCTCGGCGTCGGCCTCGCCGGTCTCGTGGTCCCATCCCTGCGCGTGCAGGGTGCCGTGGACCAGCAGGTGCGCGTAATGATCGGCCAGCGTCTTTTTCAGTTCTTTCGCTTCGCGGGCCACGACGGGTGCGCACAGTACCAGGTCGGCCATCACCACCGGTTCGGTGGCGTAGTCGAAGGTCAGCACGTTGGTGGCGTAGTCCTTGTTGCGGTAATCGCGGTTGAGGGTTCGGCCTTCGTCCTCGTCCACGATGCGGACCGTGATTTCCGCGTCGGCATCCAGCGCATGCCGGATGGCGCGTTGCACCCGGTGGCGGGGCAGTGCGGCGCGGTGGGGCGCCGGATCGGACAGGTCGCCGAACTGGAGCGACAGGGACAGGCTGGGCAGGGTCATGGTCTCAGGCGGTCTTGCGGCGGCTGCGGGTGGGGAGGGGCGGCAGGTCGTCTTCGCTGCCCCGCGCGTCGTAGGCGTCCACGATGCGGGCCACCAGCGGGTGGCGCACCACGTCGGCACTGGTCAGGCGGTTGAATGCCAGACCTTTGAGGCGTTTGAGCACCCGCTCGGCGTCGATCAGTCCGGACAGCTGGGTGCGAGGCAGGTCGATCTGGCTCACGTCGCCCGTCACCACGGCCTTGCTGCCAAAACCGATGCGGGTGAGGAACATCTTCATCTGCTCGGGCGTGGTGTTCTGGGCCTCGTCCAGGATGACGAAAGCCTGGTTGAGGGTGCGCCCGCGCATGAAAGCCAGCGGCGCAATCTCGATCTGCTGGCGCTCGAAGGCTTTCTGCACCTTGTCGAAGCCCATCAGGTCGTAGAGCGCGTCGTACAGCGGCCGCAGGTAAGGGTCGACTTTCTGGGTCAGGTCGCCTGGCAGGAATCCCAGGCGCTCGCCGGCTTCGACGGCCGGGCGGGTCAGCACGATCTTCTGCACCGCGCTGCGCTCCAGTGCATCCACGGCGCAGGCCACGGCCAGGTAGGTCTTGCCGGTGCCGGCCGGGCCGATGCCGAAGGTGATGTCGTGCGTGGCCATGTTCTCCAGGTAGCGGGCCTGGTTGGGTGTGCGCCCGCGCACGGCACCGCGCCGGGTCTGCATCACCAGGGCATCCTCGCCGGCCTCGGGCAGGGCAGTGTCCCCGGCGACCATCAGCTGGACCTGCTCATCGGGAATGGGGCGGCGGGCCATCTCGTACAGGGCCTGCAAGACCTCCAGGGCCTGCTGGGCCCGGGCCTTGGGTCCGTCGATGCGGAACTGCTCGAAACGGTGTGCCACCTTGACCTGCAGCGCCATCTCGATGCTGCGGATGTGGCGGTCCATCGGGCCGCACAGGTGAGCCATGCGCTCGTTGTCGGGGGGACTGAATGTGTGGCGCAGGATCAAGCCGATAATCTCCGCAGGACAAAGGAATCCCCAATGATAGGCAAGTTGACCGGCATCCTGCTGGAAAAGAACCCGCCGCAGATCCTGATCGACTGCCACGGCGTGGGTTACGAGGTGGATGTGCCCATGAGCACCTTCTACCAGCTGCCCGCCAGCGGCGAAAAGGTGTCGCTGCTGACCCATTTTGTCGTGCGCGAGGATGCGCAGATCCTGTATGGCTTCGGCAGCGCCGCCGAGCGCGAGGCTTTTCGCCAGCTGATCCGCATCAGCGGCGTGGGTCCGCGCACCGCGCTGGCGGTGCTCTCGGGCCTGTCGGTGACCGAGCTGGCGCATGCGGTCACCACCCAGGAGACCGGGCGCATCGTCAAGGTGCCGGGCATCGGCAAGAAGACGGCCGAGCGCCTGCTGCTCGAACTCAAGGGCAAGCTCGGTGCCGACCTGCCGCCGACCGCCGCTGCCGCTGCCGTGGGTGATGCTGGCAGCGATATCCAGCAGGCCCTGATGGCGCTGGGCTACAGCGAGAAGGACGCCGCCGCAGCACTCAAGGCCCTGCCGGCCGGCGTGGGCGTGAGCGAAGGCATCAAGCTGGCGTTGAAGAATCTGGCGAAATAATCCGGCATGAGCATCCAGACCGACGATTTCACCCCGCCGCCCCGCGTCGTTTCGGCCGCGGCCGCGTCCCCCAAGGAAGAGGCCATCGAGCGTGCCCTGCGGCCCAAGCTGCTGGACGAGTACGTGGGCCAGCAGAAGGTGCGCGAACAGCTGGAGATTTTCATCGGGGCCGCGAAAAAGCGCGTTGAAGCGCTGGACCACGTGCTGCTGTTCGGTCCGCCCGGGCTGGGCAAGACCACGCTCTCGCACATCATCGCCCAGGAGCTGGGCGTGAACCTGCGCCAGACCAGCGGACCGGTGCTGGAGAAGCCCAAGGACCTGGCGGCCCTGCTGACCAACCTGGAGCCCAACGATGTCCTGTTCATCGACGAGATCCACCGTCTCAGCCCGGTGGTCGAGGAGATCCTCTATCCGGCGCTGGAGGACTACCAGATCGACATCATGATCGGCGAGGGGCCGGCCGCGCGCAGCATCAAGCTGGACCTGCAGCCTTTCACGCTGGTGGGGGCGACCACGCGTGCCGGCATGCTGACCAACCCGCTGCGTGACCGTTTCGGCATCGTGGCCCGGCTGGAGTTCTACACACCGGCCGAGCTGCAGCGCATCGTCACGCGCAGTGCCGGGCTGCTGAATGCGCCGATCGACCCCGAGGGCGCCTTCGAGATTGCCAGGCGCAGCCGCGGCACGCCGCGCATTGCCAACCGCCTGCTGCGCCGGGTGCGCGACTATGCGGATGTGAAGGGCGACGGCCGCATCACCGCCGATATCGCCGGTCGGGCACTGACCATGCTGGATGTCGATCCGGAGGGGTTCGACCTGATGGACCGCAAGCTGCTGGAGGCGGTGATCCACCGCTTCGACGGCGGACCGGTGGGACTGGACAACATCGCGGCCAGCATCGGTGAGGAGCGCGACACCATCGAGGACGTCATCGAGCCCTACCTCATCCAGCAGGGTTACCTGCAGCGCACGCCGCGCGGCCGAACGGCCACCCTGGCGGCCTACCGCCACCTGGGTGTGGCGCCGCCCGCGGCCGAGGGTGGCCTGTTCGGGGCCTGATCAGCCCGTGGAGCTGCGCCGGGCCCGGCGCAGCGTGCCACCCACGATCAGGCATTGCGCGGCGTAGTAGGTGGACAGCACCCAGACGGCGGACGCCGGCAGCGGACTGACGAAGCGGTTGATGGCCAGCAGGGTGTCGCTGGCGATGAAAGCGATGGCGCCGAGTGCGACCAGGGTCGAGCCCTGTTCACGATGAGCACGGGCCCGGCCCACGGCCTGGGCCGCCATCAGGCCAATGGCCAGCGCGTAGACGGATACCGGCAGGCGCAGGCCCGCCGGCAGTCCCCCGGTCCAGAGCACCGCCACCATCAGGACCGCGTAGCCCAGGCAGACCAGCAGCATCCGGCGATCCGGCCACCAGCGGCTGTCCTGCCGGAACAGGACGATATAGGCCAGGTGCGCCACCAGGAAGGACGCCAGGCCTGGCACGAACAGGCCGGGCAGCATCAGGGCCACGTCGCCGGCCAGTGATCCGGCCAGCGCCAGCGACAGCCACAGGGCGGCAGCCCGGGGCAGACCTCCTGCCCGCCAGGCCTGCGCCACCAGCCACAGGGCCAGCACCATGGCCGCCGGCTTGAAGAACAGGTGCGCCTCGTGCCAACCATCCGCCGCCGTGGCCATGGACAGGGCGCCTGCCTCGATGACGAGCACTTCCAGGGGCAACAGTCGGCCCTGCATGGCCGCGCCGACCGCCCACAGGCCGGTCAGCAGGACGGCGAACCAGACGGCGCTGCGGGCCATTGGCCAGCCCTCGGCATGCCAGAGGTAGAGCGCGACGCCGGAGAGCAGGGCCAGGAACTGCAGGCCCGAGAACCACTGGAGGCCCGCGCCCATCGGGGGTTCGAAACGCCGGACGTTGCGGACGTCGAAGCCTGGTGCGGGCGCCCGGGCCGCCAGGTCCGCCGGCTGCCAGCCCGGGGGCTTGAGCCACACGCGCAGCTTGTCACCCCAGTGGCGCGTGCGCCAGCTGTCCCTGGCCAGCGCCCAGTACACCTCCAGGTTGGCCCACAGCGGGTCCCAGGAGCGCAGTGGCTTGCGGGTGCCATAGATACAGGGGTTGGCCGGGTCTTCGTCGATGAAGGTCCCGAAGAGCCGGTCCCACAGGATGAGGATGCCGCCGTAGTTCCGGTCCAGATAGGCGTCGTTGACGGCATGGTGGACCCGGTGGTTCGATGGCGAGGCGAACACCCGGTCGAACCAGCCCAGCCGGCCGATCTGCTGGGTGTGGATCCAGTACTGGTAGAGCAGGTCCACCAGGGCCACGATGGCAAACTGCAGCGGAGGCACGCCCGCCACCGCCATTGGCAGGTAGACCAGCCAGCCCAGCAGGGCGCCGCTGCTGGTCTGGCGCAACGCGGTCGACAGGTTGTAATCCTCGCTCTGGTGGTGCACCACGTGGGCGGCCCAGAACACGGCGCTTTCATGGCCGAGGCGGTGGTGCCAGTAGTAGCAGAAGTCGTAGAACACCAGGGCCAGCAGCCAGCCGCTCCAGTGATCCCACAGGGCGGCGTCCGGAAACAGGGCCAGGGCACCGTGGACGGCGGTGTAGATGCCGATGCGGAGCAGGCGGGTGAAGACGGCACTGACCTGGCTGAGCATGCCCAGGCCGATGCTGGTGACGGCGTCGGCGAGGCGGTAGGTCTGGCGACCGCGCGCGCGGCCGAGGGCGAACTCCAGTCCGATGAGCAGCAGGAAGACTGGGGTGGCCAGGACGATGATCTGGCTGGAAGTCATGGCGCATTCTGGTACGTTGTCGTACCCGAGCGCAAGCGCGCCAACCC
The DNA here is from genome assembly GCA_041396505.1 of Burkholderiaceae bacterium. GTDB lineage: Bacteria > Pseudomonadota > Gammaproteobacteria > Burkholderiales > Burkholderiaceae_C > Hydrogenophaga. Next base: position 388,646 of record JAWKYL010000004.1, on the reverse strand, counting down.
TGACGTGGCCGGAGGCCGTCTCAGGCGGTCTGCTCGTCCAGCGCCTGGCCGCCGTCGGACGTCTGCAGGTGGCGCGTATCCGCCCAGCCCACCAGGCTCAGGCCTTCCGGCGACCACAGCAGCCGGTTGACGGCCGTGTTCGGCAGTTCCCAGCTGCGCGGCGCCTGTAGCTCAAGCCGGGTGGCCGCCCGGTACAGGATATCGAGCACGCCGCCGTGGGCGACCATCAGCACCTGTTCGCCGGGGTGGCGGGCCGCCAGGGCCTCGACCGTGCCGACCACCCGCTCGCGCAGGGTCAGCAGGGATTCGCCGCCCGGCGGTGCAAATTCGGGCACGCGCTTGCGCCAGGCCAGGGCGTCTTCGGGGTGGCGGGTTTCCAGTTCACTCCAGGTCTGGCCCTCGAAGCGGCCAAAGCCGCGCTCGCGCAGGCCCTGGTGGGTATGCACCTGTGCGCCGTGGCGCCGGGCCACGGCCTCGGCCGTCTCGCGTGCCCGACTCAGGTCGCTGGCGTAGAAAGCGGCAATGGGTTCGTCGCCCAGGGCCTGGGCGAGGCGTTCGGCCTGCCAGCGGCCATGGTCGTTGAGCGCGATGTCGGTGTGGCCCTGGATGCGGGTGTCGCGGTTCCAGGCGGTTTCGCCGTGTCGCACGGCCAGGATGCGGGTAACTTGCAAAACGTGTCGCCGGTTCGGTGCAAAACCCGCACTGTACCGTCTGGGCACGGTCTTGACCACCGTGGACGGGGTCCGTCAGTCGAACCGTTCGCCCTGCCGTCTGCTGCCGCGCCACCCTATGACATTCGAACGATTGCAACCGCATCTTCTGTCTGATATCAATACCGGCAGCGGTGCTTTCCGTCAGAATGACACCAACACATTGATCGGGTGACCATCGGAGGGTGTTCTGTCGACCCTGTTCAACTTCATGCCTATCGGGGCCTATCGGTGCAGCCCCGATGGAACCACCTTGCGCGTCAACGCTGCGCTGGTCAGGCTCAACGGCTTCGACAGCGAGGCCGACCAACTGGCGTCGCTGCGGGACATTGATCACGACTGGTATGTCCAGCCCGGGCGTCGGGCCGAGTTTGTTGAACGGCTCTGGCGCGACGGGCACGTCCGGGCCTTTGTCTCGGAGATCCGGCGATTCAGGACCCAGGAGCGGATCTGGGTCAGCGAAAACGCCCATCTGGTGCGGGACGCTGCCGGTCAGGTGATGTACTACGAAGGCACGGTGGAGGACATCACCGAACAGGTCCGGACACAGGACGAACTGCGGCGCAGTGAAGAGCACCTGAAGGCGATTACGGCCCAGATTCCCGGCATGCTGTATGAGGTGCACATGGCGCCGGATGGCCGCCGGAACTACCGTTTTGTCAGCGAGGGTGCGCGGGAGGTATACGGGTTCTCACCGGATGACCTGATGCGCGATCCGCAACTGATCGCACGTTATCGCCACCCGGACGACGTCCGCCAGCTCGGACTGGACATCGAGACCGTATTGGCCAGGGGGGCGGGCCTGGCGGGCGAATTCCGGATCGTGCTGCCGGATGGCCAGGTCCGCTGGGTCTACCGCCGATCCTTCGAGGTGGGCCGCGACGAGAGCGGTGTGACGCGTGTGGGCGTGCTGCTCAACGTGACGGAACGCGTCGAGGCCCAGCAGGCGCTGCATGCCAGCGAGGCGCTCTGGAAGGTGGCGCTGGAGAGCGCGGGGGACGGTGTCTGGGACTGGGACCTGCGCACCAACATGGAGTTCCTGTCACCCGGGATCCTGGCCATGTACGGCTTTGACGAGACCCAGGACGTTCGCCATGCCGGAACCATGGACGATCTGACCCATCCGGACGACGTGCAGCGCATGCTGGCCGACCGGCAAGCCCATTTCGACGGGCTCAGTCCGGTCTACCGGAACGAACACCGCGTCCGGTGCAGGGACGGCAGCTGGAAATGGGTGCTGTCGCGCGGCATGGTCATTGCCCGCGACGAGAACGGGCAGCCGCTGCGCATGGTCGGCACCCACACCGATATCTCCGAGCTCAAGCAGGCCGAAGCGCACCGCCGGGCGCTGGAGATCCAGTTGCGCGAGTCCCAGAAGATGGAGGCCGTCGGCACCCTGGCCGGTGGCGTGGCGCACGATTTCAACAACCTGCTGGCGGCCATTCTGGGCAACCTCAAACTGGCTCGTGAAGACCTGGAGGACGGGCATCCGGCCAATGAAAGCCTGGGTGAGGTGCACCGCGCCGCCATCCGGGCACGCCAGCTGGTGCAGCAGATCCTGACGTTCAGCCGTCGCCAGAACCAGGCCCTGGTCTGCCAGCCGTTGACACCACTGGTCGAAGAGAGTCTGCATCTGCTGCGGTCCCTGCTGCCGGCCGGTGTCCGCCTGCAGACCCACCTCCAGGACGGTCTGGATGTCCTGGTCGACAGCACCCAGATGCAGCAGGTGCTGATGAACCTGTGCACCAATGCCTGGCAGGCTTTCGCGGGGCAGGGGGGCGAGATCCTGGTGAGCCTGCGGCGGCGCGAGCTCGATGTGGCGGAAGCTGCGTCGATCGGCGGCCTGTCACCCGGTCCCCACGCCTGCCTGTCGGTGACGGACGACGGACCCGGCATGGATGCGGACACCATACGGCGTATTTTCGAGCCCTTCTTCACCACCAAGGCGCCTGGGGAAGGTACGGGGCTGGGTCTGGCTGTGGTCCACGGCATCGTCAAAGGCCACAACGGCGCCATTGCGGTGCGCAGCCATCCGGGTGCAGGCACCAGCTTCGACGTCTGGTTGCCGCTGGCGCAGCAGCCGAATGCGACCCTGTCGCCGCTGTCGGCCGCGACGGGCGGGAAAGCGGACGCGGTTGTCCAGACCGGCCTGCACATCATCTATATCGATGACTACGAGGCCCTGGTGTTTCTGGTGGGACGACTGCTGCGCAAGCAGGGCTACCGGGTCAGCACGTTTGCGTCGGGCGAGGCTGCGCTGGCCTGGCTGCGCGAGCACCCGCAGGAGCCGGTCGACCTGCTGGTGACCGACCAGAACATGCCGGGCATGTCCGGCCTGGATGTGGCCCGTGCCCTGCGGGTGTGCCGGCCGCAGTTGCGCGTGGTGATGATCAGCGGCCATGTGACCGACGACCTGACCAGCGAAGCGGCCCAGGCCGGGGTCTACCGTGTCATGGGCAAGCAGGACAGCATGGAGGCCCTCGGTCAGGCGATCGGCGCGCTGGTCCGGGACGTGGAGCGCGAAGGCTGATACCTCAGCGTTCGGTCTCCGGTATGTCGACGTCGATGCGGCGAGGACCGTCAGGCGGCAACGGGAAGCCCTGCATGGCGGCGCGCAGCATGGCCTTCCAGAGTGCCGGCGTGCTGTTCCATCGGCCGTCGTGCCGGGCGCGCGTCTCGTAGACCACGCGTCCGGTGGTGGCCTCGCGTATGACCAGCACCACTTCGCGCTGGTAGTAGGGCAGGCTGGGTGGCGGCAGGACCGGCATCCAGATTGATCCGCCCACGCCGCTGCGATAGCCCCCCAGTCCGATACCGGCATAGAAGGCGCCGCGGTACCCGTCCCATGGGTCTTCCCAGGGGGCGTGGGGCAGCCGCCGTGTGCTGGCGCTGATCTGCACCGTCCATGGCGGCGCGGAAACCGGTGACTCCGCCTTCCACCCTTGCACGGCCAGCACCTCGGCGGCCACAGCCTCCAGCTGGTGCTGGATGTCGGCCTTGTCGCCCTCTGCCTGCGACGGCAGGCGTTCGAACCGGTAGACCTGCGGCGGCTGTGGCGCACCGGTCCGCGCACCGGAAGCGCTGGCGCCACCGGGCGCGGCGTCTTCAGTCCAGCGGGCAAAGCTGCGCACCTGGTTGTCGACCCGCAAGGGGCCTGCGCAACCGGCGAGCAGGACCAGCGTGGCCAGCAGGCCGCCGGCGGTGCGAAGCAGGGACGAGCGGGCGATCGGGGTCATGGCAACTCCAGGGCAAGGTGCCCGGCCCAGGTTCTTAGAGGGCGCGGGAGATGGGTATGACCGTGGCAACGGTCGCCGTGTTCCCGGCGGGCCCGCCGGACAGGGCTCCGTCGTCTTCCGGGTGGGCGGCCGGCGTCGGCAGTGGCGCTGCCAGGGGCTCTTCGTCGAAGGCCTTGTCGCCGTCCTCGTCGGCCACGCCGGTCGCCCGGATGGACTCGAAGGGGAAGAGCTTGCGGTCCATCAGGTGGCTGGGCACCACGTTCTGCAACGCGGTCAGCATGTTCTCCAGCCGGCCGGGGAACTGCCTGTCCCAGTCGCGCAGCAGGTTGCCCACCTGCTTGCGTTGCAGGTTTTCCTGGCTGCCGCACAGTGTGCAGGGAATGATGGGGAACTGGCGGTGCTCGGCCCAGCGGATCAGGTCTTTCTCGGGCACATAGGCCAGCGGGCGGATGACCATGAACTCGCCGTTGTCGCTGACCAGCTTGGCCGGCATGCCCTTGAGCTTGCCGCCGAAAAACATGTTCAGAAACAGGGTCTGCAGCATGTCGTCGCGGTGATGGCCCAGGGCGATCTTGGTTGCGCCCAGTTCCTTGGCCACGCGGTAGAGAATGCCGCGGCGCAGCCGGCTGCACAGGCTGCACATGGTCTTGCCTTCGGGGATGTTCCGCTTGACGATGGAGTAGGTGTCCTGTGTCTCGATGTGGAACCTGATGCCCAGCTTGCCCAGGTACTCGGGCAGGATGTGGTCGGGGAAGCCGGGCTGCTTCTGGTCCAGATTGACCGCGATCAGCTCGAAGTTCACCGGCGCACGCGCCTGCAGTTTCATCAGGATGTCCAGCAGGCCGTAGCTGTCCTTGCCGCCGGAGAGGCAGACCATCACGCGGTCGCCTTCCTCGATCATGTTGAAGTCGACGATGGCGCGGCCGACCTCGCGGCACAGGCGCTTTTCCAGTTTCTTGTTCTCGAAGGCGAGTTTTTCGGGGGTCATCTCATTTCCAGTCGTGGCCGGGCATGATGCGGTGCATGAATGCACCAAACATGGGGACGGTGAAGGCCGTGTCGCCATGGCTGGGACTCCAGACCATGCCTTTGCCAATCAGTGAACTTCGGGTGGGGGCCAGGGAAGATACCTTTTCTTCCAGGCAGGCGGCGATGTCGCCGGATCGGTGCGGGCCTTCGCCGAGTTCCGCCATGGCGCGAAGGTACTTCTTTTCCCTGGGCGTGCAACGGTCGAAACGCACACGGAAGAAGCCTTCATCCAGGCCAGCCATGGCGTTGATGCTGGCCTTGCGAACGGCGTTCATGTCGATCGGGCTGGCGTCCGCTGCCAGCCAGGTGTAGCTGCCCCAGGCCTGCAGGAAGTAGGCATAGCCCTGGGTGACGCGCAGGATCTCGGCGAGCGCGTCGGGCGTGATGGCGACGCCCTCATCCTGCAGCGGCTTCACGATGGCCTGTGCCGCATCGTCCGGGGCCAGGGCGCCGATGAAGGGGAAGTCGAACAGCCGTTCGGCATAGGATTTGGCGTTGCCCATCTGGCCGCGCAGTTGCGGCAGACCGGCGCCCACCAGGACCACGGGCATGCGGCGCTGTTCGCTGCGGTGCATGGCCGTGATGAGGGCCGCCAGCTGGGGCTCGGGTACGTATTGCAGTTCGTCGATGAACAGGGCCAGCGCCGTGCCCGCAGCCTGTGCCGCCAGCCCTGCCTGCTCCAGGAGAGCCTGCAGGTCGTGTTCGAGGTCGCCGTTGTCGGCCAGGCCGGGCTCAGGCTCCTGGTCGATGCCAACCTCGATGTCGTTGTACGTCACCTTCAGACCTTTGGCAAAACCGGCCAGGGCGCGCAGGCCGCGTATGGCCAGTGCCTTGGCGCTTTCCAGCTGGGACAGTCGCAACAGGGCCTGGCGCAGCTGCGGCGCCAGCAGGGCCGGCAGCGAGCGGCCCTCGGGGGCCTCGATGCGGATGGTGTGGATGCCGGCGCCTTCCGCGTTGTCGCGCATGCGGTCCAGCAGCACGGTCTTGCCCACGCCACGCAGGCCCACCAGCATGACGCTCCTGGCTGGACGGCCGATTCGTGCCCGCTCGATGGCCACATGGACGGCCTCCAGCAGGGCGTCGCGCCCGGCCAGTTCGGGCGGGGGTGTGCCTGCGCCGGGTGCAAAGGGGTTGCGGATGGGGTTCATGCCCGCAATTTTAGCGAAGTTAGAAAAGTTATGAGAAACCAATAAGGTTTCAAATATCACTTGATACGGGCAGGCGCTTCACCCATCACCACTGTCCGCTTTCCATGCGGATCGCGACTTCGCAGTCCTCAAAAATTTCGAGCTTGGCAATCTTCACGCGCACGCCGATCACGCCCGGCAGCTGCATCAGGCGGCGGGTGAGTTTGCCGATCAGGCTCTCCAGCAGGTTCACGTGCTCGGCGGTGCATTCGTCGATGATGATCTGGCGCACCTTGCGGTAGTCGAGCACGTGGCTGATGTCGTCGTCGTGTGGCAGCAGGGGCTGCGTGCCCTGGTTGAGTTCGGCGTCGACCTGGATCGGCTGCGGAGCGGTCTTCTCGTGGTCGAGAATGCCCAGGTTGGCGTCGAAACGCAGGCCGTTCAGGGTCAGGGTCTGGGTGCCGGCAAAGGTGGGGGTGTTCATGGGGTCGCCCGTGGAGACGTTCACATCAGGGAAAAGTCGCGCTCGAAGCGCATCAGGTGCTGGCCACCGTCGACCAGTAGGGTGGTGCCCGTCAGCGACCGGTTCTGCAGTGCGAACAGGACGGTGGCCGCCACGTCGGCAGCGGAAGAAGACCGTCCCAGCGGTGACTGGCGATGCAGTTCGCGAAACCGTTCGTCGCTGAGCATGTGGCTCGACAGCGTCAGTCCGGGCGCCACGCCCACCACCCGCACCTGTGGGGCCAGTGCCAGTGCCAGCATGCCGGTGGCCGCTTCCAGGGCCGCCTTCGACAGCGTGTAGCTGAAAAAGTCGGGGTTCAGATTCCAGAGCTTCTGGTCCAGCAGGTTGACCACCACGCCTTCGACGGCGCCGCCCCGTGCATTCAGGTGCTCTGCCAGGGCCTGTGCCAGCAGCACCGGGGCGCCGGTGTTGCTGCGCACGTGCCTTTCCAGGGCGTCGAACGTGAAGCTGGCCGCCGTGTCGTGTTCGAACAGCGAGGCACTGTTGACCACGGCGTCAACGTTGCCGAAGTGTGTCGCCACGGCGGGCAGCAGGGCTCGCACCTCGGACTCGACCGACAGGTCGGCGTAGAAGGTGTGCGCGCTGCCTTCGCGGCCGCTGCCATGCGCGCAGTCGGCGGCGGTCTGCCGGGCCTCGTCCAGCGACTGCCGGTGGTGCACGGCCACGTTCCAGCCGGCCCGGGCGAGCGCGAGCGCAATTTCCCGGCCCAGACGCCTGCCGGCGCCCGTGACGAGGGCGGTTCGAGGAGGGCAAGACGCCGGTTGGTCGGTCATGAAGGACAATCGGGGGGTGAATGCAGCAGCCGGGGGCATGTCTCCCCCTACCGCCCAAGGCGAACCTTCTAGTGTACCGAGCCCCCTGTATCAGCGGGTGGTGAAGGCCATCCGTGCATCGGACGGCTGGATGCCCTTCGACCGGTACATGACCATGGCCCTGTACGAACCCGGGCTGGGGTATTACGCCAACACCACGCCGAAATTCGGCCATCTGCCCGGTGGCGTGGATGGTCAGGGCAGCGATTTCGTGACCGCGCCCGAACTCACACCCCTGTTTGGCCAGACGCTGGCCCGCCAGGTCGCGCAGGCGCTGCAGGCCACCGGCACGGACGGCATCTGGGAGTTCGGGGCCGGCACCGGCGCCCTCGCGCTGCAACTGCTGGACGCCCTGGATGGCCTGGGTGTCGTGCTGGACCGTTACACCATCGTCGACCTCTCGGGCAGTCTGCGCGAACGGCAGCAGGCCACGCTGTCCCGCCATGCCGGACGCGTGCACTGGGCCGATCGCCTGCCCGATGCCTTCGAGGGCGTGGTTGTCGGCAACGAGGTGCTCGATGCCATGCCGGTCCAGTTGCTGGTGCGCCTGGCAGGCCACTGGCACGAGCGGGGTGTGGTTGTGGGGCCACAAGGCCTCCTGGCCTGGGGCGATCGGCCCACCGCGTTGCGGCCGCCCATCGAAATCGAAGGGCCACACGACTATCTGACCGAGATCCATCCCCAGGCCGAAGCCTTCATGCGCACCCTGGCGGGACAGTGGCGCCGGGGCGCGGCGTTTTTCATCGACTACGGCTTTCCGGAAGCGGAGTACTACCATCTGCAACGCCACATGGGCACGATGACCTGCCATCGGGCGCACCGCCGTGACGACGATCCCCTGACCGATCCCGGCCTCAAGGACATCACGGCGCACATCAATTTCACCGGCGTGGCGCTGGCCGCCCAGGAAGCCGGACTGTCGGTGCTGGGCTACACCTCGCAGGGCCGCTTTCTGCTCAATGCCGGCCTGGTCGATCTGGCGCGCGAGGCCGGTCCGCGCGAGAATGCACTGATGCAGAAGCTGGTCAACGAACATGAAATGGGCGAGCTGTTCAAGGTGCTCGCGCTGGTGCCTGCGGCCAGCGACACCGGCTGGATGCCGCTGGGATTCGCCACCGGCGACCGGACCCACCGGCTGTGAGCGCGCCATGATCCGCTGGATGATCGTCATCTTCCTGGCCCTGCTGCTGATCAGCTGGTTCACGCCCCTGCTGCACCGGCTGGGTTTCGGCAAGCTGCCGGGCGACCTGCGGTTTCGCGCCTTCGGCCGCGAGTGGTATGTCCCGCTGACCACCACCATCGTGCTGAGCTTCCTGGCCAGTCTGATCGGCCAGCTGATCTGAGGCGGTTCCCGGCGGGTGCTCCTGTATACCCCATGGGGTGTCTTGAATTCGAGCGTTTCGCTCGCATCTGAGCCGAAACCCCTGTCCGGAGCCACTGCATGTCCACCGATTCCCTGCACATCGTCTGCCCTCATTGCCACACCACCAACCGCGTCGGACGGTCCGACCTGGAGAAGGTGGCCGAATGCGGGCGCTGCCACCGGCCGATTTTTGACGGGCATCCGGCCGCGCTGGACGAGGCCGCCTTCGAGAAGCACGTCACCCGTTCGCAGGTGCCGGTACTGGTCGACTTCTGGGCGCCCTGGTGCGGACCCTGCCGGATGATGGCGCCCGCGTTCGAGCAGGCGGCGGCCCAGCTGGAGCCGGGCATGCGGCTGGCCAAGGTCAACACCGAAGAAGCCCAGCAGCTGTCGGCCCGTTTGCAGATTCGCAGCATTCCGACGCTGGCGCTGTTTGTCGGTGGACGCGAGGTGGCGCGCCAGCCCGGGGCCATGGGGGCAGCCGACATCGTTCGCTGGGCGCGCGCCAACGCCAACGCCCGGGGCTGAGGTGCCGCCGGCCGGTTGAAACCGGGGCCGGCTTTGGGATATGGTCCGGGCATGAGCCTTTGCAACCGGATGCCCCATGCGTGCCGAACAACCCCACGGTGAACCCGTCTCCGGTCGCCTGCTGGCCGACGTGGGTGGAACCCACGCCCGGTTTGCCTGGCAGGCGACCGCTGGTGCGCCTCTGCACGAGCCCCGGGTGTACCCGGTGGCCGACCACGCCAGCCTGGGCGATGCGGTTGCGGCCTACCTCGGCGAGGTCGGCCGCTCCGTAACGGCGGCGGCCATCGCCATTGCCACCCCGGTCACCGGCGACGAGGTCCGGATGACCAACCACCGCTGGGCGTTCTCCCAGCAGGCGTTGCGCCAGCGCTTCGGCTGGCGGCATTTGCGGGTCCTCAACGATTTCACCGCCCTGGCGCGGGCCCTGCCCGACCTGGCGCCAGCCGACTTGCAGCAGGTGGGTGGCGACGTCGCCGAAGCCCATGCTCCGCTGGCCTTGCTGGGCGCCGGCACCGGCCTGGGGGTCTCAGGTCTCGTGCCCGACGGTTTCGGTGGCTGGCTGCCCCTGGCGGGTGAAGGTGGCCACGTGACCTGGGCCGCAGTCTCGCCCCGCGAACGCCTGGTGTTCGATGTCCTGGCGCGGCAATATGGTCATGTCTCGGCCGAGCGGGTTGCCAGCGGGCAGGGGCTGGTGGACGTGTTCATGGCGCTCTGTGCGGTCGATCGCGTGGTGGTCCAGCCGGGTTTCACGGCGCGGGCGGTGAGCGATGCCGCCCTGCAGCAGGGCCATCCGCAGGCCCTGGAGACGCTGGACCTGTTTGCCGCCACCCTGGGCCGCGTGGCCGGCGATCTGGCGCTCACGCTGGGTGCCCGGGGCGGCGTCTATCTGGGCGGCGGGATCGTGCCACGCCTGGGCAGCTGGTTTGTCGGCTCGCCGTTCCGGGCGCAGTTCGAGTCCAAGGGACGTTTTGCGTCCTACCTGTCCCGCATCCCTGTCTGGGTCATCACCGCAGACCCGTCACCGGCCCTGCAGGGGGCGGCGCGGGCGCTGGACGGCCTGTCCTGCTGAATGGCACTCAGGCCGACACCCGGCGGATATCGAAGGCGGGTGCCTTGCCCTGCCGGTCCTGTCCCGCGTAGACGGTCAGGTGCGGGAACGGAATCTCGATGCCGGCGGCGTCGAAGGCGGTCTTCAGGCGGCGCAGGTACTCACGTCGAACGCCCCATTGCTCCAGCGGCACGGTCCGGAAGCGGCAGCGGATGACGACGGCCGAGTCGGCCCAGTCGTTCACGCCGGCCATCTCCAGGTCCTCCGTGATGAGGGGACCGAAGGCGGCATCCTGCCGCATGTCCCGGGCCACCTCGTGCATGACGGCCATCACCTCGTCGACGTTCTCCCGGTAGGCCACACCGATGTCCATCACCGCATGGCTGAAGCCGCGCGTCATGTTGACCACGGAGCTGATCGTGCCGTTGGGCACGTAGTGGACATTGCCGTCGTAGTCGCGCAGCTGCACATAGCGCAGTGTCACTTCCTCGACCAGGCCCGAGTGCTCGCCCAGCTTGACGACGTCACCCTGGCGCACCTGGTTCTCCAGCAGCAGGAAGAAGCCGGTGAAGAAATCCTTGACCAGGCTCTGGGCGCCAAAGCCGACGGCCAGGCCGACCACGCCGGCCGCACCCAGGATGGGGGCCACCGACACCCCCAGCTCGGAGAGCACCAGCATGCCGGCCACGAGGCTGACGACCACCGCCACCAGATAACGGAACACGCGGGCCAGCGTTTCCGCGCGCTTGGCAGCCTCCCGGTCGTCGAGGCGGCCCGCCACACGCTCGCGCAGGGCACGGATGGTGCGTTGCAGGACGGCGGTCACCAGCCAGGCGGCCAGCACGATCAGGATGATGCGCAGCAGGCTGGTGGCGGCACCGCCGAGGCTGTTCCACCAACGAATGAGGGTGTCGAGGGTCTGTTCGTTCATGAGGCTCCTTTCAGGAATGGCGACGCCCGGCGGGGCCGGGCGGACGGGACCGGCAGGCACGCTGCCGGCGAGAGATTCAGTGCTCGCGAGGCGGCTGGGCCTGCAGCGCCGCGAGGAAGGACTGGCACCACCAGTGAACGTCCTGCTCGCGGATGCGCTGGAGCAAGGCCTGGTGGCGCTGCTGGCGTTCCGGCAGGGACATCTGCAGCGCGCGTTGCATGGTCTCGGCCGTGCGGGCGATGTCGTGGGGATTGACCTGCAAGGCCTCAGCCATTTGCTCGGCGGCGCCGGCAAACCGGGACAGCACGAGCACACCCGGGTCATCGGGATCCTGGACCGCGACGAACTCCTTGGCCACCAGGTTCATGCCGTCGCGCAGTGGCGTGACCAGGGCCACGCGGGCTGCCTGGTACAGGCCGGGCAGGCGCCGGCGGGCCACGTTGCGGTGGATGTAGCGCACCGGCATCCAGTCCAGCTCGCCGAAGTCGCCGTTGATGGCGCCGCTCAGGCTTTCGAGCTCCTGGCGCAGGCTGGCGTAGGCGTCGACCGACTCCCGGCTGGGCGAGGCGATCTGGATCAGGGTGGCGCTGCCCACGTTCTCGGGGTAGTTCTGCAGCAGCAGGCGAAAGGCCTTCATGCGCTGTGGCAGGCCCTTGGAATAGTCCAGCCGCTCGACGCCAAGCAGCAGGCGGCGGCGCACGTACTCGAGCCGCATCTGCAACAGCATGTCCTGCGATTCGCGCGACTGGGCCAGGCCGTTGAACTCGTCGACATCGATGCCGATCGGAAAGGCCTGCGCCCGCAAGGTCATGCCAAACGCGCGGAACGTGTGTTCGTCCAGCACGTCGGCGGCCACCTCGTGGCCGACGTAGCGCGAGAAATGGGCCAGGTCCGCCTGGCTCTGGAAGCCGACCAGATCGTAGGCAAAGAGCGAGCGCATCAGCCAGTCGTGGTCAGGGATGGCGGCCAGGATCAGGGGCGGCGGCAGGGGAATGTGCAGGAAGAAGCCCATGCGCTGGCGGCAGCCCATGGCCCGCAGCTCGGCGGCCAGCGGGATCAGGTGGTAGTCGTGGATCCAGATGATGTCGTCCGGCTGCAGCAGCGAGGCCAGCTTGTGCGCGAACATCTGGTTGACGCGCCGGTAGCCGCTGACGAAGCCGGCGTCGAAGTCGGCCAGGTCCAGCCGGTAGTGAAACACCGGCCAGAGCACGCCGTTGCTGTAGCCCAGGTAGTAGCTGCGGTGGTCGTCGCTGCACAGGTCGATGGTGGCCAGCTGGACCGAGCCGGCCTGGCCCAGCCGCAGCTCGCCTTCGCCTGGCGTGCCGCCCTCGACCACCTTGCCGCTCCAGCCGAACCACAGGCCGCCGTTGGCCTGCAGCGCCTGTCCCAGTGCCACGGCCAGCCCGCCCGCCGACGGCTTGCGCGGGTCGCCGATGCGGTTGGAGACGACGACCAGCCGGCTCATATCACGGTGTCCCAGGCCGCCGACAGCCGGACGGCGGCATTGATGATGCCGACCATCGAATAGGTCTGGGGGTAGTTGCCCCACATTTCGCCGGTCACCGGATGCGTGTCTTCGGACAACAGGCCCAGCTCGTTGCGGGCCTGCAGCATGGTCTCGAAGATGGTGCGGGCCTCGGCCACCCGTCCGACCCGGGCCAGCGCGTCGATGCGCCAGAACGTGCAGATGTTGAAGGCTGTCTCGGGCTTGCCGAAGTCGTCGGCCGCCTCGTAGCGGCGCATGTACGGGCCGTCACAGAGATGGGTCTCCAGCGCCTTGAGCGTGGCCACGAAGCGCGGGTCCATCGGATCGATGAAGCCGACCTCGGCCATGAGCAGCACGCTGGCGTCCAGGTCGTGCCCGCCGAAGCTTTCGACAAAGGCCTGCCGCTGGTCGTTCCAGGATTCGCGCAGAATGCGTTCGTGCATGGCACGGGCCTGGCCCGCCCAGTAAGTCTCGCGCTCGGGCAGTCCCAGCGTGCGGGCAATTTTGGCCAGCCGGTCGCAGGCGGCCCAGCACATCAGGGCCGAACTGGTGTGCACGCGGGCGCGCGTGCGCAGCTCCCACATGCCCGCATCGGGCTGGTCGAAGATGCTCACCGCCTTGTCGCCCACGGTCTCCAGGCGCCGGAAGTCGGCCAGTCCGGCGGGGTGCAGCAGGCGCCGGTCGTGGAAGGCCTGTGCCGCGGCCAGGATGATGTTGCCGTAGACGTCGTGCTGGAAGTGCTCATGGGCCTGGTTGCCCACCCGCACCGGGCCCATGCCGCGGTAGCCGGCCAGGTTGTCGCAGATGCGTTCGGGCAGGTCCTGCTCCAGGCCGATGCCGAACAGGGGCTGCACGTGGCCACCGTTGGCGCCGACCACGGCATTGGTCAGCCAGCCCAGGTAGTCTTCCATGGTGCCCACTTCGGCCAGGCTGTTGAGCGCACGCACGACAAAGAAGGCATCGCGCAGCCAGCAGTAGCGGTAGTCCCAGTTGCGCTCGCTGTGCGGTGCTTCGGGAATGCTGGTGGTCATGGCCGCGACGATGGCGCCGGTGTCTTCGAACACCGAGAGCTTGAGCGTGATGGCCGCGCGGATTACGGCGTCCTGCCACTCCAGCGGCACGGCCAGACGTTGGCTCCAGTTGCGCCAGTAGGCCACGGTTTCCTGCTCGAAGCGGCGCGCCGTGTCGCCAACGCCCCCTTCCAGCGTCTCGTCAGGCCCGAGCATGAAGTTCAGGTCTCGTGTCAGCAGGAACGGGTGTGCGCTGAGGACGTGCGTGATGCCGGCATCGGTCTGCAGACGCAGGGTCTGCTGTTCGCCGACGTAGCGGATGTGGTTGCTGCCCGATGTGATGGTGGGCTGGTGCTGGCCCCAGCCAAAGCGCGGCGTCAGACGGACCCGGATGCGGGGCGTGCCTTCGAGGGCGCGCACGCGGCGCACCAGCATGGTGGGACGAAAGAAGCGCCCACGCGAGGGAAAGCGGGGCGCGAAGTCGGTGATCAGCAGGCGCTGGCCCTTGCTGTCAGTCAGCTCGGTTTCCAGCACGGCGGTGTTGGGGACGTAGCGCTGCCGGCTGCTGGCGAAGTCCTCGATCTCGATGGCAAAGGTGCCGGCGCCGTCTTCGCTGCCCAGCAGGGCGTGGAACACCGGATCACCGTCGAAGCGCGGCAGGCAGCTCCAGACCACCTGGCCGCGCGGATCGATCAGCGCGCTGAAGGCGCAGTTGCCCACCACGCCCAGGCACAGACTGGACTGCGCAGGATCGCAGAAGCGGGGCGCCGGCTGCGCGGCGGGCGGAGTGGATGCGTCGGAGGCGGGCGTGCTCATGCGGGGTGGTCGGTGAAGAGTTGTCGAAGCCACTGGCGCAGCGCCTGCGGGCTGGATACGCGATGCACGGCACAGCTGGGGCCGTCGCCGACCTTGATGCCAATGCCGCCAAGTTGCTGCACCCGCCGGAAACCCGCTTCGTCCGTGACGTCGTCCCCGGCAAACACCGGAACACGGCCGCTGAATGGCGCTTCCTGCAGAAAGTCGGCGATGGCCTGCCCCTTGTTGACCGTGGCGGCCTTGACCTCGACCACGGCCTTGCCCTGCAGCAGCTGGAGCGAGGGTTCGCCGGCGATGGCCTGGCGCATGCGGTCGTGGCAGAGGGCTTCCAGGTCGGGCGCCAGGCGATAGTGCAGGGCCACCGAATGGGATTTGTGTTCCATCAGCAGGCCCTCATGGCTGGCCACCAGGTTGCGGGCGGTGGCCAGGGCTGCATCGAGAGGCGGGCTGGGGGCGACCACCATGGTCTGGTTGGCGAGTCGCCGTACCGCTCCGTGCTCGAAGGCGGCCGGCAGTCTCAGGGGGGAAAGATAGGGGTCGAGGTCGGGTTGCGCGCGCCCGCTGACCACCGCCAGCGCGCCACCGAGACGCGCCTGCAGGCGTTTCAGGGTGGCGGGCAGGTCCGGGTCGACGCGCACCGCGTCAGGTCGCGGTGCCAGCTCGGCCAGTGTGCCGTCAAAGTCGAGAAACAGTGCTGCGGCGCCAGGCAACTGCTCCGGTAGGCTCCTCATCACCCCTGCGACCTTATCAGAGTGGGCGAGTTCCCGAGCGTTTTTTGCGGGTATTCGGATGACCGGCGTGCGCCTAGAGGCCCATGCCTTGCTCGATGGCCTGCTGCTGCACCTGCTGGATGAGGGCGCCGATGCGGTCACCCTCCAGTCCCTGCGCGCGCGCCTGTTCGGCCACGGTGGCCGTGTCCACCGCATGGGCCAGGGACAGGATGTGCATCAGGCGGGCCCGCTGGAGATAGGGGGTCTCGCTGAAGCCCGTCCGGCCGCGGGCATCGCATTCGCAGGCCAGCAGCACCTCGTCAAAGCGCTGGGGGCGGCGCAGGGCATCGCACCGGTGCAGCAGGCGCAGCAGGGCAGCAGCACCGAATCCGGTGCTGCGGTGGATGTTGCCGTGCTCGCGTGCCACCACCTCGGCCAGCTCGCGGCACTCGCGCGGCACGCGCCAGCGTTCGCACACCTGTCGCAGCAGGCGCACGCTGCGTTCCTCGTGCCCGATATGGCGGGGGAGCACGTCGGCCGGCGTGGTGCCTTTGCCCAGGTCGTGGCACAGGCAGGCAAAGCGCACCGGCAGCGGGGCACCCAGCCGGGCGCTCATGTCCAGGACCATCATCACGTGGATGCCGGTGTCCACTTCCGGGTGGTAGTCGGCCCGCTGGGGCACGCCCCACAGGCGGTCCAGTTCAGGCAGCAGGCGCTGGAGGGCCCCACAGTCGCGCAGCACCTCGAACATGCGGCTCGGACGCCGTTCCATCAGGCCCCGGGCCAGCTCCTGCCAGACGCGCTCGGCCACCAGGTGGTCGACCTCGCCGTCCTCGACCATCCGCCGCATCAGGTCCATGGTCTCGGGTGCCACCGAGAAGTCGTCCAGACGGGCCGCGAAACGGGCCAGGCGCAGGATGCGCACCGGGTCTTCCGCGAAGGCGGGCGTGACATGCCGCAGCACGCGCTGGCGCAGGTCTTCGCGGCCGCCGTAGGGGTCGACCAGGGGGGCGTCGGCCGGGGCATCGGCATGCACCTGCGCCACCGCCATCGCATTGATGGTCAGGTCGCGCCGGGCCAGGTCGTCTTCGAGCGTGACGGCAGGATCGGCATGAAACGCGAAGCCGTGGTAGCCAGGCGCGGTCTTGCGCTCGGTGCGTGCCAGTGCGTATTCCTCCCGGGTGTCCGGGTGCAGGAAGACCGGGAAGTCCCGGCCGACCGGCACAAAGCCCCGGGCGAGCAGGGCTTCGGGTGTGGTGCCGACCACCACCCAGTCGCGGTCCACATGGGCCTGTTCATTGCGCTCGCGTGCCAGCAGCGCGTCACGCACCGCACCGCCCACCAGATAGATGTCCATGGCCCGAGTGTAGGTCGGGCCTGGCCGGGGGCTGTCAGTGGCTGTCGGGTGCGAGCCGGTAGGGCTCCTCGAAATCGAGGAAGTCGTGTTCGGCCCGCGCATCCCGGATCCAGTCCTGGACGCCCGGCAGGGCGGCCACCCGCTCAACATAGGCCCGCACCGGCGCCGGAACGGGCAGGTCGTAGGTGATCAGGCGCATGCAGACCGGTGCGAAGTAGGCATCGGCGACGCTGAAGGCGCCGAACAACAACGGCGGCCTGCCATCGGGCTGGCGCTCGGCCTGGGCCTCGAGCAGGGACTGCCACAGTTCGCACAGGCGGGCCACGTCGGCGCGGACGGCCGGCTGGTCGCGCCAGATCAGGGCGCCGGTCTCGGGCAGCGAGGCTTCGATGTTCATGGGGCAGGCACCCCGCAATGCACCGAATCCGCTGTGCATTTCGCTGCAGATGCTGCGGGCCAGGGCACGCTGGCGCGCATCCTGTGGCCAGAGCGCGTGTTCCGGGTAGCGCTCGGCCAGGTATTCGGCGATGGCCAGCGTGTCCCAGACGGCGAAGCCATCGTCGACCAGCACCGGCACCTTGCCAGTGGGCGAGACGCCCTTGAGGCTGTGTTTGAAGCTGGAGTCTGCATCGAACGAATCGAAGCGCACCATCACTTCATCGAACGCGATGCCAGCCTGGCGCATCAGCACCCAGGGGCGCATGGACCAGGACGAGTAGTTCTTGTTGCCGATGAACAGTTGCAGAGCCATGAAAACCTCCGTGTCAGAGGTGACATGCTATGGGCAATCGGGCGTTCGGACCGATGAGCGTTGCAGGCCCGATTGATGCGGGTTGCGCAACGGGATCCGGTCAGGCGTACTTTTCGAGGATGCGAGCCGAGCGCTCGACTTCGCGGAAGGTGTCGACTTCGGACTCGGAGGTGGTCACCGCCTCCATCACCGAGCAGGCCATCATGCGGTAGAAGGCCTTGTCCATGGCCTTGCGTGCGGCGGACATCTGCTGGGCGACGTCTTCGCAAGGTCGCCCCGCATCGACCATCTCGATCAGGCCACGCACCTGCCCTTCGATGCGCTTGAGTCGGTTGATCACGTCGCGCTGGTGTTCGGTGCGATAGGCGGAACGATCGGTCGGGTTGCTGGTCTGGGTCTTGGGTTTGGCGGCCATGTCAATCCTCTGGGTGCCGGGCGGGGAACGTCGGTACAACCCGCAGTGTGCCAAAAAAAGAGCGGGGCTGTGTCGCGTGTACCTGACATGTTCCCACGCCTCTCGTTTAATTACCCTACCCCCTAGGGTAGTTACCGATGACGCGGAGACGGGCGATGGATAACGTTCAGGGTCAGCGGTCAGGACTTGACGAATATCAATCCGGGCCGGAACCATCAACGAGCGAACACGAGGAGAAACGATGAAAGCCTGGAAGCGATACCCCCTGATGCTGGTCCTGGTCCTGGGTGCAATGGGACTCACCGGCTGCGGGACGGTGGCCACGATCGGCAAGCTGGAGGACGGCGCCGGTGCCGAGGCTTCGCGCATGTGGGACCGCTGGGTGGATGGCAATGGCGACATCGCGGTGGCCACTACCTGGGAGCGCAAGGTCAAGGACGGGGTGAGCGCGGCCGATGTCGAGCAGATCCTCAAGCTGGTGGCCGTCGAGCGCAACATGCGCGACGTGGGCACGCTGCCGCTGTCCAAGGAGCTGGAGGCCCGCTCGGGCAAGAAGGAAAAGCTGCTGACCGTGTACTCGTACTGCAGCCCGGCCACGGCCCGCCGCATGGTGGATTTCAGCCCCCACATGGCGGCCTACCTGCCCTGCCGCATCAGTGTGGTCGAACATGACGATGGCAGCCTCTGGCTCTATACGCTGAACATGGACATGATGGTCAAGATGGGTCGCAAGCTGCCGTCTCCGCTGAAGGAAGAGGCCAAGGCCGTGCGCGACACCATCTACGAAATGATGGAGCGCGCCTCCAAGGGCGAGTTCTGACCGACTGAATCCCCGATCCGGGGACCCTCCGGTCCTCGGGTTCACCCCGGCATATCCCGTCCGTCGTCGGACCCCGGCGACGGCGGGTCACTGCGCGCTGAAAGCTAGTACCAACGAGGAGACACATTCATGAGGATTCGCAAACACCATGCCCTGAGGGCGGCGGCCTTGCTGGCCCTGGGCGGCGCCCTGCTGCCGGCGCATGCCACCAACGGCTACTTCCCGCACGGCTTCGGCCTCAAGGCCAAGGGCATGGGCGGCGCCGCCGTCGCGCTCAGCCACGATGCCTTTGCCGGGGTGAACAACCCGGCGTCGGCGGCTTACGCGGGCAACCGCTGGGATCTCGGGGCGGAGGTCTTCATGCCCAGCCGCAGCGCCACGATCTCCACGCCCATGGGTGCCATGGAGATCAAGAGCGGCAAGAACGAGTTCCTGATTCCGGAGTTCGGCTACAACGTAAGCCTGTCCAACCGCCTGGCCATCGGCCTGACGGTGTATGGCAATGGCGGCATGAACACCGAGTATCCGGCGGTGTTTCCCGGCGACAGCAACTTCATGTGCAGCAGCCCGACCACCTGCGGCAGCGGCAAGCTGGGTGTGGACCTGATGCAGCTGATCGTGGCGCCGACGGTGGCCTACAAGCTCAACGACGACCATGCGCTGGGTGTCTCGCCCCTGCTGGTGCACCAGCGCTTCAAGGCCTATGGCCTGCAGGCCTTCGGACTGCCCAACCAGGGTGGCGACAGCAGCAACGGCATCGGCGTCCGGCTCGGCTACACCGGCCACCTTGGTGACCGCGTGACGGTCGGCGCCTCGTACTCGCCCAAGATCAACATGGGCAAGTTCGATCGTTACCAGAACCTGTTCGCGGGTCATGGCGACTTCGACATCCCCGAAAACTACGCCATGGGCGTCGCGCTGAAGGTGACACCGACGCTTGAGCTGGCCGCGGACTACTCCCGCATCAACTACAGCAAGGTGCCGGCGATCGGCAACGCCAGTCTGGCCAATTTCGCCAACGGCTTTGGCTCGCCCAACGGCCCGGGCTTTGGCTGGCGTGACGTGAATGTGGTCAAGCTGGGCGCCCAGTGGCAGATGAACAGCCAGTGGACCTTGCGTGCCGGCTACAACCGCGGCACCAACCCGGTGACGGGACCGGACGTGTTCCTGAACACCCTGGCGCCCGGCGTGATCCGGGAGCACTTCACGATGGGGGCTACCTGGGCCATGTCGCCGAACGCCGAGCTGACCATGGCCATCTGGCATGGCCGTGAAAACACCGTCAGCGGCCAGGCACCCGCGCCGACCACCATCGGCATGAGCCAGAACGGCTTCGGGGTGCAGTACAGCCGCAAGTTCTGAACGGACGCCGGGTGCGGGGCGTCAGCCTGGCACCCGGTGCCACCGTCAGGGCAGCTCGCTGTCCGGGGCTGGCCCGTCGGCCGGGCGCGGCCCCACCGTGCCGAGACGGGACCGAAGCGACTGGGGCTGTCCGGTGAGCAGGGCGGCGTAGTGGGTGGTGTTGGCCAGCACCTGCTTGACGTAATCGCGCGTCTCGTCGAACGGGATGTTTTCGATCCAGATTTCGGCCGGCAACTCCGGTCCGTCGCGCCAGCTGCGCGCCCGCGCCGGGCCGGCGTTGTAGGCGGCAGCCGCCAGCGGCATCGAGCCGCCAAAGTCCTGCAGGGCCAGGCCCAGGTAGGCGGTGCCGATGCGGATGTTGGTGTCGCGGTCGCGTATCTGCTCGGCCCGGAACGGGGTCAGCCCGATGCGCCGCGCCGTCCAGCGGGCCGTGGCCGGCATGACCTGCATCAGGCCCGAGGCACCGACCTGCGAGCGCGCGTCGGTGACGAAGCGGCTTTCCTGGCGGATCAGGCCGTAGACGTAGGCGGGGTCGAGGCCGATGTCGTCCGCCCGCTGCTGCACCTGGTTCCGATAGGGCATCGGATAGCGCTGCTGCTGGTCGATGGCGCCGCGCGTGCGTTCGCTGGTGTTGATGCAGCGGTCCCACAACTGCTGCCGGCAGGCCAGGTCGGCCGCCGCCAGCAGTTCACGCTCGCTCTGGCCGCCCGGGTCGTGCAAGGCCACGGTGTAGTGCCATTCCCGCACGCCCTCGCTGCGCAGACCCAGGCGCATGGCGGCCAGCGCACGCTGCAGGCCGGGCTCCCTGCCAGCCTGTGACCGCTCCTGGTCGGTCAGCGCCGGCGGCGCCGGCGGTTCGACGATCGGCCGGCCCAGGGCCTCGGTGGCCAGCAGTTCGTAAAAACCGGTGGGCGCAGCGATGCGTTCCAGCAATTCGCGTGCGCGCACCGTGGCCGCAATCGGGTCCGTTTGCGGTTGTGCCTGCAGGGCCCGTGCTTGCCAGTACATCCAGGCCGGCTCCTGCTGCTGTTCGGGTCCCATGGCCTGGATGGCTTCCGTCACCTGGGCCCACGCCTGCGCCCGCAGGGCTGCGCGCGCCCGCCAGGCGAGATGGTCGTCCGACATCCGGGGGGCGGGTGCATGCGAAAAATACGACAGCGCTTCGGGCAGGCGTCGCTGCGCTGCCCGCTTGCCCACCACGCCCCAGGCCCAGTCGCGTTCCTCGCGTGTGAGCTGGGCCATCCAGCGCGCACTGAGCAGCGCTTCGGCCGCTGCCGCCGGATCGGACGATGCCAGCCGAATGATGGCCAGGGTGACGAATTCGCGGGTGCGCGGACGAAGCGCCGTGATCTTGTCGTCCAGGTAGCGGGCCGGCTCCCTGGCGATGGTCTCGACCTGCGCTTCCCACGCCGGATCGAGCAGGGCCACCGCCTGGCGCACCACGTCCTGCCGGTTGAGTTCCATGCCCAGGCGGGCACGCCGCCACACGGCCTCTTCCGTCAGGTGGCCGCTGTCGAGAAAGGCCTTGACCGCCGTGGCGCAGCCGTCGTCGGCGCTGCGCTGGGCCAGCCAGAGCTGCTCGGTCTCGCGCGCAGCCTCGGCGGCGACGCGCCGTCCGGCGGCGGCGTCGAGCATCTGTGCATAGCAGCCGATCTGCCGGTCGTCCTTCATGCGGAAGGCGGGCAGTTCGGCCTCGAACAATGCCCACTGCCGGTCCTTGCCCAGCTGCAGCAGCCAGTCATTGCGCAGACGGTCTTCCCAGTAGGTGCCGGGCATGTGCTGCAGCACCCGGCGCACCTCGGACGGGTCTGCTGTTTCGAGCCGGGTGCGCATTTCCCAGTAGCGGGCCAGAGGCGCCAGCGCATGATCGGTCACCAGCGGGAGCAATTCGGTCAGCCGGTCGGCCTGGCGCGCGGCGTAGGCCTCGCGCATCTGCAGCAGCGCCCGGTCGGCCACCGATTCGGCAAATGACGGGCCACCCAGGCACAGGCCCGCCATAATGGGTACCAGATACTTGCCCCGCATGTAGGTTCGACTTTCCGCCTTCTGACGCATAGGTGATTATGGACAGCAAAGACCCCGCGAGTTCCCCCGACACGCCTGCAACCCGGACCGGCGGTGGGAATTTCCCAACGCAGAAGGCGCAGTGGCGCCAACAGCTGATCGAGCGGCGCCAGGGACTGGCCGACCGCGCGTGGCGCAATGACTTGCTGCAGCGGGTGATGCGGGTCTGGTTGATCGACCGCCCTGACACGGCCATTGGCGCCTACTGGCCGATCAAGGGTGAGTTCGACCCCCTGCCGGCCTTGTTCCGGTGGCAGGAGGCGGGGCTGGAGGAAGACGCCCAGAGCGCGGCCCGCCAGCGGCGCATCGGCCTGCCGGTGGTCAACAAGATCGACAAGACCCTGACCTTCTACAGCTGGTACCCGGGCTGCCCCATGGAAGAGGACGCCTTTGGCATTCCCAAGCCCAAGGACACCGAGATCATCGAACCCACCCTCATTTTCGTGCCCTGCGTCGGCTTCGGACCTGGCGGGTATCGCCTGGGCTATGGCGGCGGCTTCTACGACCGGACGCTGGCCAGCCTGCAGCCCAAACCGTTCACCGTGGGCCTGGGGTACGACTTTGCCTACCTGCCCCAGCTGCAGCCCGAGATCCACGACGTGCCGCTGGACGCCATCCTGGCGGACACGGGTGTGATGTGGAGCGGGGGTGGCTGACACCCCCTGCGCCGGTGCGCCACTGGCCTTGATGTCTGGCGGGCGTCACGGGTGTTCTGCGTTGGCGTGGACTTCGCTGATGCGTCGTTCGCGCCGGATCAGGTAGAGGCCGCTGCCGACGATGATGGCGGCGCCCAGCCAGGTGTGGGCTTCGGGCAGGGTGCGCCAGACCAGCCAGTCCAGGCCGACGCCCCAGGCGAGGGCGGTGTATTCGAAGGGGGCGACGGCGCTGGCCTGTCCGCTGCGGAAGGCCTCGTTGATGGTGAGCTGGCCCAGGAATCCCGTGACGGCCAGGATGCCCAGGAGCAGGCCGTGCTCCATGGCCACCGGTTGCCATTGTGGCCAGGCCAGCACGCCGCCGCCGATGCTCATGAACAGCATCATGGTCAGCACCAGCGATTCGGTGCTGTCGGTCCGGCTGAGCAATCGCCCGGCCACGGCCGCCACGGCATAACAGAGGGCGGCGCCCAGGATGGCCAGGCCGCCCACGGACACAAAACCCGCCTGCAGGTCGCTGGTGCTGGGTCGGATCGCCACCAGTACACCCGCGAAGCCGATGGCAATGGCCCACCAGTGGGCTTTGGGCACCCGTTCCTTGAGCACCGGCACGGACAGCATCGTGATGAGCAGCGGCGCGATGAAGAAGATGGTGTAGGCCGCCGACAGCGGCAGTTCGCCGACGCCCCGGGTGAACAGGGAGATCATGGTGATGCCCAGCAGGCCGCGCAGGATGTGCAGCGACCAGCGCAGCTTCTTCAGGCGTCCCCAGCCGCCGCGCCACTGGATCCAGGCCAGCACCAGGGGTAGCGCCGTCAGACCGCGCAGACAGGCGACCTGCAGTGGCGGGTAGTGGCCCGACAAGGTCTTGAGCACGGCGTCCATGAACGAAAAAAACATCACCGCCAGCATCATGTTGGCGATGCTGCGGAGGTTGCCTTGGGCATGCTGGGCGGCGGAAATCATTTGTGTGCGGTCAGTCGATGTGGTCCACGGTGTCCGGGTCGGGTACGTCCCCTATGGCGTTGCGCGTGCGCTCGGCCTCGCGCAGCAGCCAGTCGCAGAATGCCCGGACCTCGGGACGCTGGTGCTGCCGTGGTGCCAGCACGAGCCAGTAGGCCAGGGGCGAGTCCAGTCGCGTCCGGGGCAGCGGTTCCACCAGGTCGCCGTTGGCCAGGCTCTCGGCCACCAGTGGCAGCCGGGCCAGGGCGACGCCCTGCCCGGTGAGCGCGGCCTGCACGATCTGGTTGGCGTAGGTGAAATACAGCCAGCGTTGCGGCGACAGGCGGGCCTTGTTGCGGTGGCGTGCCGATTCGGTGTGTGACGGGGCGGGGGCGAACCGGTCCAGCCAGCGCTGCCACGTCAGCGACTCCAGGTGGCGGGAGCGGTGGGCGTCTCCGGCCTCGATCAGGGTGACGCCGGCCAGGTCTTCCAGCCGGCCGATCGGGTGCTCCTTGAGCAGCCACGGACTGGCCACGGGCGTCAGCTGTTCACCGAACAGCCGGGTGGCGCCGGCGATGATGTTCTCGGGCGCGGCATAGCGCAAGGCCAGGTCGACGTCGGCGGTGCTCAGGTCGACCGCCACATCGGTGGCGTCAATGCGGATGTCGATGTCGGGGTGTTCGCGCTGGAAGGCTTCGAGGCGCGGGATCAGCCACATCGAGGCGAACGAAGCCCAGGTGGAGATGGCCACGCTGCGGCGGCCGGCACTCTGGCGGATCTGCCTGACCGCCGCATCAATCCGTTCCAGGGCAACGCTTCCGGCGCGCAGCAGGATGGCGCCCGCGCTGGTCAGTTCGACCGCCCGGGTGTGGCGCAGGAACAGGGTCGCGCCGACCTCGTCCTCCAGCGCCTGGATCTGGCGGCTGACTGCACTCTGGGTGAGGGAAAGCTCTTCGGCTGCAGCGCGGAAGTTGAGGTGCCGCGCCACCGCCTCGAAGGCCCGGAGATGACCGGCCGAGATGGGTCTGGTGCGCGGATGTCGGGGTGTCAGCGAGGGCGGCATGGGCAGAAGAATTGATGCGGTTACCGAATCAATAGCTTAGCGCCAATTCATTGGACCCGGGCGGCGTCGCGACAGAAGATGGCGCCTGTCCTGCTGTCATGGAGTCCGTCATGTCTTCTGCCCCTGTTTCCGTCTCCGATGCCTTTGAATCCTCCGCCGTGGCCCTGAGCCTGAATCCCGGTCGTGCCCTGAGCCTGCGACCCCGAGAGGCCGGCCTGCTGCGCATCTGCCAGGGCCGGGCCTGGGTCACGCTGGGTGTGGCAGGCGGCCTGTCGCCGTCCACTTCAGGGGACAGCTTCCTGGCGGCGGGTGAATCGCTGTGGGTGCCTGCCGGCTCCCGTCTGGTCATGGAGTCGCTGCCGACGGCAGGGGCCGACGGGGCGGTCCGTTTCGACTGGGTTCAGTGCGGCCGTGAGCGCGCCGTCCGCCGGGGCGCCGGCCTGCGCGCCGCCACGGCGGCCTGAAGCGCCAGCCGGGCCCAGGGCGCCATCAGGGCGGGAGATTCCAGCGCTTCATCGGGTGGCGTGTGGTAGTGCAGGCTCATGGTCCTGCCCTTGGCCTCATAGCGAAAGGGGCGTGCGCCTGCAGCGAGCCACAGGGGTTCGGTCTCGGCGTTGGTCTTGAGGAACAGGGTGTCCCAGGCGATGATGGCCACGTTCATCCCGTCGACGGAAATGCCCCAGCCGCCGAACATCCGCGTGGCCTTGCACGGCCCGAGGCTGGACAAGAGTTCGCAGGCGTGCAGCACGAAGGGGTCGGTGACGGGGCGTGTGGCCATGGCGCTATCGTAAACAGGCCGTCCCCGCCATGCCACCCCCTGCGGGCGCGGGGTGGGACAATATCCCATGGCCCGACCCCGCTCCGCCTCGCACGACCTCAAACGCGACCAGATCCTCGATGTGGCGGCATCCTGTTTCGCCCGCCAGAGCTTTCCGGCGGCCAGCATGAACGACATCGCCAGCGCCTGCGGCACCAGCAAGGCGCGTCTCTACCACTACTACGAGAGCAAGGAAGCCATCCTGTTCGACCTGCTGGACCGCTACACCCAGCAGCTGCTCGCCCTCATCGGCGAAGCCGAGGCGCGCGCCCAGCGCAGGAACCTGTCCGAGCGGGAGGCGCTCAACGAACTGGTGCGGACCTTTATGGCGGAGTACGAGGACTCGGCCACCCGGCACCAGGCACTGGTCGCCGACACCAAATTCCTGGGCGACGTCCAGCGCGAGCTGATCGTCAACCGCCAGCGCGACGTGGTGGCCGCCTTCACGCGGTTCATCCGGCGGGCTTATCCGCAGCGTGTCACGCCGGAGAACCAGACGGCGCTGACCATGATGCTGTTCGGGATGATCAACTGGACGTTCACCTGGCTGCGTCCCGGCGGCCCGATGAGCTATGCCGCCTTTGCCGACGAGGTGGTGCGCGTGCTCGAGCATGGCCTGGGCCAGGAATGACACCAACGGTTATCGGGAATTGCAATTTACGAATGCGTAATTGATTTCGTTTAGTTAAAATCCACGCTCCCATCCGATCCACCCACGGAGAACCCCATGAGCAAAGCCTTTGCTTCCCAGGCCGACCTGGAAGAAAAGAAGATCACCTTTGAACAACTCAGCGCCCATTGCTGGGCCTATACCGCCGAAGGCGACCCCAACTCGGGCGTGATCATCGGCGAGAAGTACATCATGGTCAGCGACACCACGGCCACCCCGGCCATGGCGCAGGACCTGATCGCCAAGATCCGCACCGTCTCTGACAAGCCCATCAAGTATGTGCTGCTGACCCACTACCACGCGGTGCGTGTGCTGGGAGCGAGCGCCTATGTGGCCGAAGGCGCCACCGAAGTCATCGCCAGCCGCGGCACCTACGACCTGATCGTCGAGCGTGGCGCGCAGGACATGAAGAGCGAGATGGAGCGTTTCCCGCGGCTGTTCCGTGGCGCCGATTCCGTTCCCGGCCTGACCTGGCCGACTCTGGTCGTGGGCGATGGCCAGCCTGGCCGCCAGGGCTCGCTGGAGATCGACCTGGGTGGCGTGAAAGTCCAGATCTGGCATCCGGGCGCCGGCCACACACGTGGCGACACCATCGCCTGGGTCGAGGAAGAGAAGGTCCTGTTCAGCGGTGACCTGGTCGAATACGAGGCCGGCGTCTACACCGGTGACGCCCAGCTCGAAGAGTGGCCGGCCACCCTCGAAGCCCTGCGCGACCTCAAGGCCGAGTTCATCGTGCCGGGCCGCGGCGAGGCTATGAAGGGCAACGACAACGTGAACAAGGCGCTGGACTACACCCAGCGCTGGGTCACCACGCTGTTCCAGGCCGGCAAGGAAGCCGTGGCCCAGAAGCTGGACCTGAAGGGCGCCATGGCCCACACCCGCAAGAGCATGGACCCGGTGTTCGGCCATGTCTTCATCTACGAGCACTGCCTGCCCTTTGACGTCAGCCGTGCCTACGACGAGGCCAGCGGGATCAAGAACCCGCGCATCTGGACGGCCGAGCGCGACAAGGACATGTGGGCCTCGTTGCAGAGCTGAGCCTGACGGGCCACGGCCACGGCCACGGCAAAAAAAAACCCGCCCAGGCGGGTTTTTTTTCGGGTGACGGGGCTGCCGGGGTCAGGTCGTCCCGTCGGTGGTGGTGTCGTCCGTGGTGTCGGTCGACTCGTCCGTGGTGCTGCTGGACGTGGCATTCGGATCGGCGGCCTGCACCGTGACGTCTTCGGAGGAGGTGCCGGAGCGGCCCGCACTGTCGGTCACGGTCAGGGTCACACGGAAGGTGCCGGCACGGGTGTAGGTGTGTGTCACGGTCGCGCCGCGGGCCGTCTTGCCGTCACCGAAGTCCCACTCGTAGGCCACGGCCGCGGCGCCAGTGGGCATGTTGGAGATCAGGGTGCCGGTGCCGTCGAACTCGACCTCTTCATTGGCGGCCGGCTCGGTGGGGCTGTAGCTGATGACGGCGATCGGGTTGCAGGCCACCAGCAGGGCAGCCAGCAGGCCGAGGAACAGAAACTTGACGGACAGGACAGCGTGTCTCATGGCAGCAGGGGCCAGTCTCACCGAAGGGCGAGCCAGCCATGAAATGAAGGAACAGGTTCTGACTATATCGCCGCCATGTGACAACGGGTGAAGCGAATTGTTGCATTGGCGGCCCGGAGGTCCGGTCAGGCGACCGGCGGTCTGCCCGGTGGCCGTGCCGCAGACGGGGTGCCCGGGCGTCTGCGGTGACAATCCCCGTTCCTCACATCCTGGACGTGCCCCTCGCCGAGCGCCACATGACCCCTGACTGGAGCCATACGCAATGGCTGGGCCACGCTGCGCCGGACTGGGCTGTCGTGGCCATTTTTGCCCTGGTCTACCTGGGCATGTTTCTGGGTGGGCTGCCCCGGCTCAGGCTCGATCGCTCGGGTGTGGCCCTGCTGGGTGCCATCGCGGTGATCGCCCTGACCGGCATGCCGGTGCGGGAGGCGGCGCAATCCGTGGATCTGCCGACGCTGGTGCTGCTGTTCGCATTCATGGTGGTGTCGGCCCAGATGCGCCTGGGCGGTTTCTACACGGCCGTGACCCGGCAGGTGGCGGATCTGGCCCTGTCGCGAGGCGCCTTGCTGGCGGTGCTGATCGCGGTGGCGGGTGCGCTGTCGGCCGTGTTTTCCAACGACATCGTGTGTCTGGCGATGACGCCGGTGGTGGCCCGTCTGTGCCTTCGGCGCGGTCTCGATCCGGTGCCGTTCCTGGTGGGGCTGGCCTGTGCCGCCAACATTGGATCGGCGGCGACCCTGATCGGCAATCCGCAGAACATGCTGATCGGCTCGGTGCTGCAACTGTCGTTTGGCCGCTATGCCTGGCAGGCCCTGCCTCCGGTGGTGATGAGCCTGCTGTTGCTGTGGGGGTGGCTGGCCTGGGGGCCGGTTCGGCCGTCCGGCGCTGTCCCGCCAGATCCGCTATGCGTGCCGGACGCGCCCGATACCCGGATGCCCCGGTTCGACCCCTGGCAGACCACCAAGGGCCTGACCGTGGCGCTGGGGCTGATGGGGGTCTTCCTGTTGACCGACTGGCCACGGGACGTGGCGGCCCTTGTCGGCGCCGGCGTGCTGCTGCTCAGCCGCCGGCTGCATTCGTCCCATGTCATGGGCCTGGTCGACTGGCCGCTGCTGGTGCTGTTCATGGGCCTGTTCGTGGTCAACCATGCGTTCGGGCAGACGGGCATGGCGGCCGAGGCCGTTGGCTGGCTGCGCGCACGCGGTGTGTCGCCCACCGACCCGGGGGCGTTGTTGGTCCTGGGCGTGGGCCTGTCCAACCTGGTGTCCAACGTGCCTGCGGTGATGCTCCTGTTGCCTCACCTCGGGGCCGATCCTGTGAGGGCCGGTACGGCACTGGCCCTGATCAGCACCTTTGCCGGCAATCTGCTGCTGGTGGGTTCGATCGCCAACCTTATCGTGGCCGACATCGCCCGTGCCGAGGGCATTGTGGTGGACTGGCGCCGCCATCTGAAGATCGGCTTGCCGGTCACCGGGCTGTCGCTGCTGGTGCTCGGCTTCTGGCTGTTCTGATGAGACCCTGGCCGGCCCGCCGTCTCAGGGTTGGCCGGTGAGGGCGGCCAGATCGTCCTCATAGTCCCTGAGCGTACGCAGGGCGTGGGCCCGCTGTACCGCATCCGTGCTGTTGTGCAGGGCGGCGAGCAGACCGCAGCCGTGGCGCACCAGGGCCTGGCTGTAGTCGGCGTGACCGGGGGTGGGCGAGTGGCCCAGGCGGCGGATGTGGGCCGCCACGCTGGCTTCGGCCTGCACTGGCGCCAGCTGGAGGTCGCGCACCGTCTGCAGCAGGTCGGCCTGACGGCGCTGGCGTTCGGCCAGCGTGCGGGCCGGGTCCCAGGGCGAACGCTGCAGACCCTCGCGCAGCAGCGTGATCTGGGCTGGCGTGAGCGTGCCGTACAGACGCTCGGCCCGGTCGGTGGCCGTGGTCAGCCGCCGGTCCAGCCGCTGCGCTGCGTCGCCTTCGATGAAGTCCTTCTCGAAACCGCGGTTGCCCTTGGCCTGGTGACGCCGCTGGTGGTCGAGTTGCGCCGGGCCCAGCGACAGGGCCAGCCGCGCCAGGGGGGCCACCGCCTGCGCCGTGGCGGTGTCGATATGGACACGCAGGGTGGTGTACTGGGTGCAAACCTGGTCGGCGTCGGTGTCGGCCAGGATCATGGACTGCCAGGTGCGCAGGAGGCGGGTGTAGGCGGGCAGGGCATCCCGGCGGTGCCAGGCAAAGAACGCGTCGATGTCCTTGCGCAGCGCATCCGACTGTCCGTTGTTCAGGTCCACGTGGCCGTCGATCCACCAGTAGGCGAGTGTGGGTGCCTGGTTGTAGGCCAGGCGGGTGGCACTGCATCCGGCCAGCGACAGTGCCAGCAAGAGCAGGACGAAGCGCGCCGACAGGCGGGCGATAATGCCCGGCTGTGAGTCCCCGGGGCCGACCCCGGGACAGGTTTCCCCGTATGAGGTGCTCATGACGTTCCCTGTGGATGTGGTGGTGATGGCGGCCGGCAAAGGCACGCGCATGAAAAGCCTGCGCCCGAAAGTGTTGCACCGATTGGGTGGCCGGGCACTGGCGCAGCATGTGATCGACTGCGCCGCGCGGTTATCGGCCCGTTCGGTGGTGGTGGTGACCGGTCACGGCGCCGGGCAGGTGGAGACCGGCCTGGTGGCGCCGCAGACACCCTGCGGTGACCCCATGGGCCTGCGCTTTGTCCGGCAGGAGCCCCAGCTGGGTACCGGCCATGCGGTGCAGCAGGCGGTGCCTGTGCTGCCCGACGACGGCGTGGTGCTGGTGCTCAATGGCGACGTGCCGCTGGTCGATCCGGACACCATTGGCGCCTTGCTGCAGGCCTGCGGTGGCCAGCATCTGGCCCTGCTGACCGTCGACACCGGCGCCGACGCCGGCAGTTACGGCCGAGTGCTGCGTGCGGGCGACGGCTCCGGTGTCGTGCTGGCCATTGTCGAGAACAAGGACGCCACACCCGATCAGCGGCGCGTGACCGAGTGGTATAGCGGCGTGATGGCTGCACCGGCCCGTCTGCTCAAGGGCTGGCTGGCGCAGCTGACCAACGACAACCAGCAGGGCGAGTATTACCTGACCGACGTCGTGCGCCACGCGGTGGCCGGCGGACATGCGGTCAAGGCCATCGTCACCGACGACGAAATCCAGGTGGCTGGCGTCAACAGCCCGCAGCAGCTGGCCTGGCTGGAGCGGGCCTACCAGTCGCGCCGGGCCGATGCGCTGATGGCCGACGGCGTGCGCCTGGCCGACCCGGGGCGTTTCGACCTGCGCGGCGAACTGGTGTGCGGCCAGGATGTCGAGATCGATGTCAACTGCGTGTTCGAAGGCCGTGTCGAACTGGGCGACGGCGTGCGCATCGGCGCCAACTGCGTGATTGCCAACGCCCGCATCGACGCCGGCGCGGTGATCCATCCGTTCACCCACATCGACGGCGAAAAGCTGGGCGTCAGCGTGGGCGCGGGGTCGCTGGTGGGGCCGTTTGCCCGGCTGCGCCCCGGGGCGCGGCTGGGTGCCGAAGTGCACATCGGCAATTTTGTCGAGGTCAAGAACAGCACGCTGGCCGATGGCGCCAAGGCGAACCACCTGGCCTACCTGGGCGACGCCAGCGTGGGCGAGCGCGTGAACTACGGTGCCGGCAGCATCACGGCCAACTACGACGGCGCCAACAAGCACCGCACGGTCATCGAGGCCGACGTGCATGTCGGCAGCAACTGCGTGCTGGTGGCGCCGGTGACCGTGGGTGCGGGCGGTACCGTGGGCGCCGGTTCGGTCATCACCAAGGATGCGCCGGCGGGCGCCCTGTCCGTGGTGCGCGCCAAGGCCTTCACGGTGGCCGACTGGCACCGGCCGACCAAGAAGACCGGCTGAGGGGATGGTCGGGCGTTAGCGCCCGGCTTCAGCACCCGACATCCGTCTGGCATCCGTGGCGGGTTTCAGTGGCGGGTTTCGCTGAAGTCCTTGTCGTCAAAGCCCTCAAAGCCATTGCGGCTGTTCTTGCCTGACGGCGCGGGCGCCGTGGCCGGCGTGCCCAGGCCGGTCAGCCGGCCCATGCGGTCGAGATCCATCAGGCCGCTCAGGCCCATGACTTCCGAGTCGTTGAAGCCGGTGGCCGGGTAGAGCTTGTCGAAGTCCGACATCTGCGACTCGAGCTGCTGGCGCACGCTCTGCCGCTCTTCCTCCTCGCGGTCCTTGGGGCGGGGCAGTTCGGCCAGGTTCAGCTGTTTGCGGAACTCGGCCGGCGAGGGCATGCGGTGAATACCGTTCTTGAGGAACACGAAACGCACCCCTGCCGACTTGAGGATGCGGTTCTTCAGTTTGACCTGGTGTGCCTTGGCCTTGGCATTGCTGAGGTGGTATTGCTCGATATCGAAGGCGAACATCGGGCGCGCATCCTCGCCGCAGACCACGAAGTCGACCTTCTGGTGGCGCAGGCGGTCCACAGCGCGGCGGCGGTCGCTGGCACGGCGAACGGACAGCATGTCCTGGAGCGCCATGTTGGGCAGGACGATCTGGCCCGGAAACGTGTCCTGCAGATAGTCCAGCATGTGCGCCTGCTCGGTGGTCAGCATGCGTTCGGGTGTGTAACGGTCATCACGGCCCGAGGGCACGTGGCGGTAGCGCCTGTACAGCCAGACGCCAAGCGCCACTGCCGCCAGGGCAATGGCGAGGGCAATCCAGAGTGGCAACATGTAACCTCCGCGAAAGTGCCGGGACGTCGTGGGCGCGCCCCTTGGTCGGCGGTTGATTCAGGAAATTGGGGAGTCAGGGAGATTACCCATTTCTGCCTGTTCAAGTCCATACCCCGTTGATGTGATTTATGACCAAAGCGCGCATGGGGCACGGAGGGCCGACCAACGGTCGAAATGGTGTCGGCAGATTCACACATGCACCGGCAGGCGAGGATCGAACTTGGTTCGGCTGGTGCAGAAGTAGGCCTTCACATTCCGGACGTTGGCGTCGGCGGTGAACAGCCCGCGCGAGAGGGCCAGGTAGCCGGGCATGTCGGGCGTGTGCACCACCAGCACGAAGTCCGGGCCCGGGCTGACCCGGTAGCACTGCTGGACGGCGGGTTCGGCGAGCAGCCGGTCTTCCAGGGCGTCCAGATGCTCGGCGCCCTGGCGCTCCAGGGTCAGCTCCACAATGGCGGTCAGGCCGTGGCCCTGGATCCGGGCCAGACGATCCGGGTCGAGAATGGCGACTTCGCGTTCGATGAGACCCTGCTGGCGCAACCGGCGAACCCGGCGCAGGCAGGAGGCTGGCGACAGGTGGGCCGCTTCGGCCAGGGCCTGGTTGCTGCGCGAGGCGTCGGTCTGCAGCAGGTCCAGCAACCGACGGTCGGCATCGTCAATGTCGAATTCATTCATTTATTGTCTTGGTTTGGCCATAAATTGCACTTATGCGATTTGGTGCAATGAACAGCCAAAAATGTAAAAACAACGAAAGAAAACGTCAACCGACTTCTCCTAGCATTCCATGCACATCCTGGCGGCGCATCGGACGGTCCGATGTCCGGCACCGGACTGGAGGAATTCCCATGTGTGGCATCGTGGCCGGTGTGTCCGGCAGAGACATCGTTCCCGTGCTGGTGCAGGGTTTGCAGCGGCTCGAATACCGTGGCTATGACTCCTGCGGGGTGGCGGTCCATCTGGACGGCCTGCAACGGGCGCGCAGCACCGCCCGGGTGGCCGAACTGGCCAGACAGATCGAAACCGGGCACCTGGCCAGCGGCACCGGCATTGCCCATACGCGATGGGCCACCCACGGCGCGCCAGCCGTGCACAACGCGCACCCGCATTTCAGCCACGGGCCGGCGGCGGCCAGCGGCAGCGTCGGGCGGGTGGCCCTGGTGCATAACGGCATCATCGAGAACCACGACGAGTTGCGGGCCGAGTTGCAGGGGCGCGGCTATGTGTTCGAGAGCCAGACCGACACCGAGGTCATCGCGCACCTGATCGACGCCCACTACGAAGGCGATCTGTTCGCGGCGCTGCAGGCGGCCGTGACCCGGCTGCACGGCGCCTATGCGCTGGCCGTGTTCCACAAGGACGAGCCTCACCGGGTGGTCGGCGCGCGCGCTGGCTCACCGCTGGTGCTGGGCGTGGGCGAGGGCGGCGCCGAACATTTCCTGGCCAGCGACGCGATGGCCCTGGCGGGTGTGACCGACCAGATCGTCTATCTGGAAGAGGGTGACCTGGTCGACCTGCAACTGGGCCGCTACTGGATCACCGATGCCCGTGGCCGCAGCCACGACGCGGCCGAACGTCCGGTGCGTACCGTGCACGCCCACAGCGGCGCTGCCGAACTGGGCCCGTACCGGCACTACATGCAGAAGGAAATCTTCGAGCAGCCGCGCGCCATTGCCGACACGCTCGAAGGCATCGAAGGCATCACGCCGGAGCTGTTTGGCGATGGCGCCTACCGTGTGTTCAAGGACATCGACCAGGTGCTGATCCTGGCCTGCGGCACGAGTTACTACAGTGGATGCACGGCCAAGTACTGGCTGGAATCGATTGCCCGCATTCCGACCCAGGTCGAAGTGGCCAGCGAGTACCGCTACCGCACGAGCGTGCCGAACCCGCGCACCCTGGTCGTCACCATCAGCCAGAGCGGCGAGACGGCCGATACCCTGGCCGCGCTGCGGCACGCCCAGGAACTGGGCATGCTGCAGACGCTGACCATATGCAATGTGGCCACCAGCGCCATGGTGCGCGAATGCAAGCTGGCGTACATCACGCGGGCGGGTGTCGAGATAGGCGTGGCCTCGACCAAGGCCTTCACCACCCAGCTGGCGGGCCTGTTCCTGCTGACGCTGGCGCTGGCGCAGGTGCGCGGTCACCTGAGCGAGGAGCAGGAGGCCGGTCACATCAAGGCCATGCGCCACCTGCCGGTGGCCCTGCAGGCGGTGCTGGCGCTGGAGCCCCAGGTCATCAGCTGGGCCGAGGACTTTGCGCGCATGGAAAACGCGCTGTTCCTGGGGCGCGGCCTGCACTATCCGATCGCGCTCGAAGGTGCGCTCAAGCTCAAGGAAATCAGCTACATCCACGCCGAGGCCTATCCGGCCGGCGAACTCAAGCACGGACCGCTGGCGCTGGTGACCAGTGCCATGCCGGTGGTGACGGTGGCGCCGAACGACACGCTGCTGGAAAAGCTCAAGAGCAACATGCAGGAAGTGCGCGCCCGCGGTGGCGTGCTCTATGTGCTGGCCGACGCCGACACCCGCATCGGCAGCAGCGAAGGCATCCACGCCATCCGCATGCCCGAGCACTACGGCGCGCTCTCACCCATCCTGCACGTGGTGCCGCTGCAGCTGCTGGCGTACCACACGGCCCTGGCCAAGGGGACGGATGTGGACAAGCCGAGGAACCTGGCCAAGAGTGTGACGGTGGAGTGAGGGTGGGTTTTGCAGTCAACGTTGTGTGGGTGGGAAACAAAGGCGCTAGGTTTGCCCGCTCTTCGCTGGTGAGCAAGCATCGGCCACAACGCGCTTGCTTGGAGACGCTCCCTAACGCTCCGACACTTTCCAATGGATAGAAATCTCGGTATTGTTCAAGTCCTAGGAATTTGAACTTGTCTTCCGCGATAAAAATTTTCCAAGGCCGTTTTGGACGGGTCGCCCTGCTTGACATGGACGCTCCGCTGGTCGGGCATGCCCATCATCATTGCCATATCCTCATCAAGGCAGGGGGAGCGGACAGTGCCTTCAGCGTTCGTGGCGAACGTGCGCCCATTACGGACGAGTTGGCCGTTCTGGTCAACGCCTGGGAGCCACATGCCTACGAACA
Organism: Burkholderiaceae bacterium; assembly: GCA_041396505.1. Taxonomy (GTDB): domain Bacteria; phylum Pseudomonadota; class Gammaproteobacteria; order Burkholderiales; family Burkholderiaceae_C; genus Hydrogenophaga. The sequence goes on along the minus strand of JAWKYL010000004.1, from coordinate 353,080 downwards.
CGACGCGCCGCCCGACGCGCACACGCTGATACTGGCGCTCTACATCGAGCCAGGCTGGCTCGCGGAGCTGCAGCGCTCACTCGCTCTGTCAGCTCATCCACGGTTCTTCCCGCAGCGCTGCGTGCGCTTGACTCCCGCAACCCGCAAGATGGTGGAGGAGTTCGTTCTGGAACTGTGGTGGGACGACGAGGTCTCGCCTTCCCGCCTCGAAGACCTTCTATTCAACCTCATCATTGCCGTGGTGGAGAGCTACACCGGTTGGCGTGACCTCTCCAACCTGCTGAAGAGTCGGCCACCCGTCGCCATGGACCCTCGCGTCCGCCGGGCCATCGCACTCATGCGTCAGGACGTTGCGCGAGAGCTTGATGTGGACATGCTGGCTGCTTCCACGGGTCTGTCCCGGGCTCACTTTTTCACGCTCTTTCAGCGTGATACGCAAGTCACGCCGCTTGTCTACGCCAATGTCTTGCGCTTTGAGGCAGCTATTCAACGGCTGTCGAAGACGCAGGACTCCGCTGGCGACGTGTCTCACGACCTGGGCTTTTCTGCGCCCAGCCATTTCTCGCGCTTCTTCCGCGCTCATCTGGGCATCACGCCGACCGACTACCGCCGCAAAGTGAACCTCTTCGAGCCGCCGTCCAACCCACGCGCTCCGGAGATTTAGGCTCTCGAGAGAAGTCATCAGACTTTTTGGATAGTGACCCGACTCTCGGGTTAATGGGTGGACTCGAGCGATAACGCTGAACCGCCTTGTTTCCTGACACTGGCCCTGCAGAAAAAGTATCTGTCAGACGGCTCAGGAGACAAGATTGCACGCAGACCCTTTACTAGCTAAGGCGGCCCGCCAGGGCTGGGTAGGCCAGCGCTTTGAGCGCTTGGAAGATGACGCCCTGCTGAACGGTAGGGGTGCGTTCGCAGACGACATCGGCGTTCGCCCCGGCACGCTCGAAGCCGCGGTTCTGCGCTCCCCTCACCCCCACGCACGGCTGCTTAGGGTCGACGCAACCAAGGCTCTGGCACTTCCTGGCGTGCGTGCGGTTTTGACCGGAGAGGATGTCAAGGCGTGGGCCCAGCCGTTTGTGGTGGGGGTGAAGCAACCCATGCAGCACTGGGCTTTGGCCGTGGACCGCGTTCGTCACGTCGGTGAGCCGGTTGCCGTGGTGGTGGCAGAAGACCGCTACATCGCGGAAGACGCGCTGGACTTCGTGCAGGTCGAGTATGAGCCACTGCCCGTGGTCGTGGAGATTGAGCAAGCGCTCTCGGATGAGTCCACGGTGTTGCACGACGCAGTGGGCTCCAACGTCGTCTCGGACAGGGCTTTCCGATATGGTGACCCCGAGTCGGCGTTCAACGCGCCGGGTGTTCGAACCGTCAGCACCACGGTTCATTACCCGAGAAACTCATGCGCGCCGATGGAGTGTGGCGTTGTCATCGCCGAGCACCTGCCGGGCGATGAGGGCTATGACGTCCTCTCCAATTTCATGGGGCCGTTCTCCTTGCATGCCGTCATGGCGATGGCACTAAAGGTGGCGGGCAACAAGCTGCGCCACCGTGTTCCGCGCGACTCGGGCGGAAGCTTCGGAGTGAAGCAGGCCGTCTTCCCCTACGTCGTCATGATGTGTCTGGCATCCCGCAAGGCCGGCGCACCGGTGAAATGGGTGGAAGACCGGCTCGAACATTTGAGTGCGGCAACTTCCGCCACAGCACGTCTGACCCACATTGAAGCTGCGGTGACGTCAGAGGGGCGCATCCTGGCGCTCCGATACGACCAGGCCGACGAAGTTGGGGCCTACCTGCGAGCGCCTGAGCCCGCCACGTTCTATCGCATGCACGGAGCGCTCACGGGTCCGTATGCCATCGACAACCTGTCCGTGCGAAACCGCGTTGTCGTCACAAACAAAACACCCACCGGGCTCGTTCGCGGCTTTGGCGGGCCCCAGGTGTACTACGCGCTAGAGCGATTGATGGACCGCATTGCGGTGGCGTTCGCCATCGACCCGGTCGAACTGCGCCTTCGCAATTTCGTGTCATCCGATGCCTTTCCCTACACAGCTTCTGCAGGCGCGGTGCTTGACTCGGGAGACTACACACGCCTCGCAATGATGGCCATGGCCGAAGCGGGCGTTCATCAGTTGCGAGAACGACAAACAGCCGCACGGGCGGCGGGAAAGCTGTACGGGATTGGGGTGGCGGCCATCGTCGAGCCATCGGTGTCCAACATGGGCTACATCAGCACGGTTCTCACGCCCGAGCAGCGAGACAAGGCTGGTCCAAAGAACGGAGCGATTGCCAGCGCCACGGTCGCCATCGACCTGCTTGGCGGAATCAACGTCACCATCGCTTCCGCCCCTGCAGGCCAAGGCCACATGACTGTCTGCGCGCAGGTAGTGGCCGACGTGTTTGGGCTCGAGCCCTCGCAGGTGGTGGTCAACGTCGAATTTGACACAGCCAAGGATGCCTGGAGCGTGGCAGCAGGCAACTACAGCAGTCGCTTTGCGGGCGCCGTTGCCGGAACAGTTCATCTTGCAGCTCAACGCCTTCGCACCAAGGTCTCACGCATTGCGGCAGCTGGCTGGGGATGTCCCACGGCAGATGTGTGCTTTGAGGGCGGCCAGGTCTTCAATCGTCAGCAGCCATCGCAGAGGCAGCCGTTCACCCGCATTGCGGCCAGTCCGCACTGGGCGCCGGGGTTGCTGCCTGCCGGCGTGGAGCCTGGTCTTCGAGAGACAGCGTTCTGGACGCCTGAAACCCTGCGCGCTCCTGACGCGCAGGACCGTGTCAATACTTCTGCTGCCTATGGATTCGTCTTCGACGTCTGTGGACTGGAAATCGACCCCGATACGGGTGCTGTCGTGGTCGACCGCTACATCACTGCGCACGACGCCGGCCGACTTCTAAATCCGGCGCTTGCCGACGGCCAAATCCGTGGTGCCTTCACGCAGGGCCTGGGTGCTGCGTTGCTCGAGGAGTTCCGCTACGGCGCAGACGGCAGTTTTCAGAGCGGGACGCTGGCCGACTACCTGATGCCAACGGCCTGCGAGACGCCTGACCCGGTCATCGTCCACCTGGAGACACCCAGCCCTTTCACCCCATTGGGTGCCAAAGGCTTGGGCGAAGGCAACAACATGAGTACGCCAGTGTGCATTGCCAACGCATTCAGCGATGCGCTGCGGCCCTTGCGTGACGTGGAGGATGTGAGGCTTCCGCTGACACCTGGTCGTGTTCTTGAGCACCTTCAAACGCCTGACCCGGAGTCGACGAATCCGCTGGCTCGAAAAGCGGCGCCAGCACCCGCTCCAGCTGGTGAGGGGTTGTCCCTGTCCGCACAGGGGACGGTGGAGATTGCCGCCACGCCTGAGCGTGTGTTCTCGGTGCTGCTGGACCCGGTTGCACTTGCCAAGGTCATTCCTGGTTGCCACGAATTGAAGACCGATGGGGAGGGCCGATATCGCGCAGACGTGACGGTCGGCATCGGGCTCATCAAAGCCAGGTACGAAGCCCTTATCAAGCTGTCGGACATCCAACCGCCGCACAGCTTGCGTTTGGCAGGCAGCGGCAGTTCAAGCCTTGGCACGGGTGCGGGGGATGGCCTGGTTCGACTGGAGGCCACGCCCACAGGCACCCGACTGCACTACGACTACAGAGCGCAAGTCGGTGGAAAGGTCGCGATGGTGGGCAGCCGGATGCTAGAGAGCGCCGCCAGAGTCATCGTTGCTCAACTCTTCGAATCGCTGGGTCGGCAGGCCTCGGGCGGGGGTAATGCGACCGTCTCATGGTGGCGCCGCCTGCTGATTCACCTGGGAGTCACGAAATGAAACCACCACTGTTCGACTATGTCCGTGCCGACAGCGCAGAATCTGCGGCGCAACTTCTGGAACGCTTCGGCGAGGGCGCCCGCATTCTTGCTGGCGGCCAGTCGTTGATGGCTGTACTGAACATGCGGCTTGCGCAGCCCTCGGTGCTGATTGACATCTCGCGCTGCGAATCCCTCTCGACGATTGAGGTCCGTTCCAAGGAAGTGAGGGTTGGTGCGGCAGTGACCCAGGCACAGCTTCAGGTCCACCCAGATGCACCCCCGCTGTTGAAACTGGCCCTTCCCCACATTTCCCACTTTCAGATTCGAAACCGGGGCACGGTCTGTGGTTCGATTGCTCACGCCGACCCATCGGCCGAGTTGCCACTGTGCTTGCTCGCACTCAAGGGAATTGTCCATCTGCGAAGCTCTCGTGGACGCCGCGATGTGCCTGCCGCTGAGTTCTTCACCGGGCTACTGAGCACGGCGCGCGCCAATCACGAACTGATTGAAGCGGTGAGCTTTCCGCGTCCGACGGTTGGGCAAGGCTTTGGCTTTGCCGAACACTCGCGCCGCCATGGCGACTTTGCCCTTTGCGCCGTGGCCGTGGTGTCCGATGCAAAAGAACTGCGAGTGAGCGTGGGAGGGCTTGGCGACAGACCTCACGCCGAAGTCATCCCTCAACTGGAGGGCGACGCGCTTGACAAGGCGTTGAACGAGCTCGCCTGGTCTCTAGATGTTCGAGACGACCCAGCCACCCCTGCAGCGACGCGGCGCCATCTGTTGCGTCGCCTGGCTGTCCAGGCCATCCAGCAAGCACGGAGACAGACATGAAGAACCCCATTCTCGACAAGGGAGGTTTGCACTTGGTGCAGCTCACCCTGAATGGACGGACCCGCACGGGCCGCGCACAACCTCGCACCCTGTTGAGTGATTTTCTGCGCCACGAACTGGGCGCAACAGGCACGCATGTGGGATGCGAACACGGCGTCTGTGGCGCCTGCACGGTCCGGGTCGATGGCGTGGCCAGCCGCTCCTGCCTGACGCTTGCGGTGCAAGTCGACGGTCGACGTGTTGACACCGTCGAGGACTCGGTGAACCAAGACGACTACCTCGTCCACCTCAAGGCCGCTTTCAAGCGACACCATGCCCCTGCAGTGCGGCTTTTGCACCGCAGGAATTCTGATGTCAAGCGCAGATTGGTTGAAGCGTCAGCACGACGCTGGCCGCCAACCCAGTGAGCATGAAGTACGCGACATGCTAAGCGGCCACATTTGCCGCTGCACTGGATACACCCCCATCGTAAACGCCATCCTAGAGGTGTCCCGTGCTTGACCTTGGAAGAACCTTTTTGCAGAGCGTTGACCGCTCTGCCAGCACGACAGCACTTGTCGACGGCTCAGTTCGGCTCACCTGGGGCGAGTGGGCCCGCGCCATCGGTGGCGTTCAGCGTGGCCTGGCGGCCCTGGGGTTGCGCCACGGGGACCATGTTCTCAGTGTGCTGCAAAACCGGTACGAAGCGGCCACCTTGCACTGGGCCTGCCAGTTCTCCGGCCTCGTGATGACGCCACTGAACTGGCGCGCCAAACCCGAGGAGATTGACCACGTGCTGCGTGACGCCGAGGCACGTCTTCTGGTGTTCGAGGCTGCGTCGGAAGAGTCGCTGGAGAGCTCCGTTCTGGGCAAGACCGTCACGCGCCTGGCTGTTGGCAAAGTCCGCAGTGACGCGGAATGTTTTGATGACTTGTTCAGAGAACGCCAGGATCCAACACCTTTGGCCTGCGCCGAAGACCTGTCCTTGATGCTCTACACATCCGGAACCACGGGCGCGCCCAAAGGCGTCCCACGGCGCCAGCGTACGGAGAGGGTGGCAGCACTCGCTCACGTCGCTCAGAACCGCTACGCGTACGGGGAACGCACCCTTGGCGTGATGCCGCTGTACCACACCATGGGCGTGCGTTCTCTGCTGACGATGGCCCTTGTCGATGGGCGCTTTGTCTGCATGCCCCGATTTGATGCTGCCACGGCATTGAGAGCCATCGAAGCAGAACGGGTGAGCCATCTGTATCTGGTGCCCACGCTGTACCACGACCTCCTTGCGCACCCGGAGTTCAAGCGAACTGACACGCATTCGGTGCGCAAGCTCGGCTTCGCTGGCGCTCCAATGCACGACGCGCTGCTGCTGCGACTGCAGCAAGCGTTCCGGCCTGAACTCTTCGTCAACCACTACGGCAGCAGCGAGATTTACACGTTCTCAATTAATCAAAACGCCGTGGACAAGCCCGGCTCTGCGGGACGTGCAGGCATCAACACACGACTGCGTGTCATCAAGCTCGATGCCAAGAGCCCGGAAGACGTGGCAGCACCTTTGGAAGAAGGCCAGATAGTGGCCGACCTCCTCAGCGATGAAGCCTTCGAGGGCTATCACAAGCGCCCCGAAGCGAACGCACGCAGCCTGCGCGACGGCTGGTACTTCACGGGTGACATGGGCTACCTCGATGCAGAGGGTGACCTTTTCGTGACTGGTCGCGTCGACGACATGATTATCAGCGGTGGCGAAAACATCTCGCCCGTGGACATCGAGTCGGTGCTCTCTTTACACCCTAGTGTCGATGAGGTGGCTGTTGCTGGCCTGAAAGACGAGCGATGGGGGCAGCGGGTGGTGGCCTTCGTGAAGACCCATGACGCCGTTGGCGCTGATGCCTTGGATGCCCACTGCCGCGCCTCTGATCTCGTGAATTTCAAGCGTCCTCGCGAGTATGTGTTCGTTCGCGAAATCCCCAAGTCACCTGTCGGAAAGGTCCTGCGCCGCAAGTTGGTGGCAGGCGAATTTGATGCAGCGCCAAGTCCGCTGCCAGTGGTGCCCCCCGCTTGATGCGGATTCATCAAGCCATTCACTTCGTCAACCCATTTTCACCCAATCGCAAAGGAAATCATGCAACTCAATGACCTCAACCATCCTGCGCTCACACTGAGCGCCACCCTGGACGGCTACCGCGTGGAGATAGACCCTTCGCGTGAACGAGCTGACATTGTCTTGTGCCGTCCCCCTTTCAACGTCATCTCCATGACCCAGCGAGAGCAGCTGCGCATCACGTTCGAAGCGCTGGATGCCAACGACAGTGTGCGCGTCATCGTCCTTCGCTCGGAAGGCGAGCACTTCTCCAGCGGCGGCAACATCAAGGGTTTTCTCGAGGCCTCTCCCGAGCACGTGAGCAAGCTCGCCTGGAACGTGGCCGCACCTGCTCGCTGCAGCAAGCCAGTCGTCACCGCCGCCCGTGGCTACTGCTTTGGTGTGGGCTTTGAACTCTCCCTGGCGTGCGACTTCCGTCTCGCAACGCCGAGCACACTCTATGCGCTGCCCGAGCAAAAGTTGGGCCAGATTCCTGGCTCCGGCGGTTCAGCGCGTCTGCAGATGATGGTTGGCATCACGCGCACGAAGGACATCGTGATGCGCAGCCGCCGCATCGCAGGCCCGCAGGCCTACGACTGGGGCGTGGCAACCGAGTGTGTGCCCGAAGCAGAGCTGGAAGCGGCCACCGATGCGCTGGTCGACGAGCTGCGCGGGTTCTCACCTCTTGCCCAACGCACGGCCAAGAAGCTCCTCAACGACACCGAAGACTCTCCCCTGTCGATTGCCATCGAACTCGAGGGCCACTGCTATTCACGTCTGCGCAGCTCTGACGACTTCCGAGAAGGTGTCGAAGCCTTCCATGACAAGCGTCGTGCGCGCTTCACGGGCACCTGAGTTTCCTGAGTTCTTTCCCCGGGGTTCCCACCCCAACCGTTTGACCACCAACCACCCAACGAGGAGACACTTATGAAAACCCGAAACACTGCCATCGCCCTGGCGATTGCCGGTATTGCAGGCAGCGCTGCTGCGCAGAACCAGCCCATCCGCATTGGCGTTGTGACGCCACTGTCCGGTACCTATGCAGGCATTGGCCAGCAGGTGAAATGGGGCCTGGACCTTGCAGCACGCCAAATCAACGCCGCCGGCGGCGTGGCCGGTCGACAGCTCGAGCTGGTCTATGAAGACGAAGAAGCCAACCCGGCTGTTGCTGTGCAAAAGGCAGAGAAACTCTTTCAGGTCAACAAGGTCGACTTCCTGACTGGCACCGTCAACAGCGGCGCCACCCTGGCTGTGGGTCAGGTTGCGGAGCGCAACAACCGCCTCATTGCAACCACCGTTTCATTCGCCGACTCCATCACTGGTGACAAGTGCTCACCCAACGTGTTTCGCGTGAACGCACGGGCAGGCATGCAGTCAGCTGCACTGGCCGATTGGATGGCTAGCACCCGCCCCAACGCCAACGTCTTCTACCTCGGCCCCGACTACGAGATGGGTCGAAGCACGGTGGCTGCATTCAAGTCTGCAGCCGAAGCCAAGGGCGCAAAGTCCGTGGGCGAGGTGTTTGCTCCGCTGGACAACAAGGACTACTCACCATTTTTTGGTCAGATGCGGTCGTCGCGTCCTTCGGTGATTTACACGTCGGTGGCAGGCAACGACACCGTGCGCTTGTTCTCGCAGATGTCTGAGTTCGGCATCAGCCGCAACGTGCAGGTAGTAGGGGCCTCCGGCACCGTTACCTCGCAAAACCTGCCCGCCATTGGCAAGAACGCGGACGGCTTCGTGACTGGCGTGGGCTACGCTACGAGCATCGACAGCGCCGAGAACCGAAAGTTCGTGGCCGACTTCGAGGCCGCCAACAAGAGCGCACCGGACCTCTACGGCGCTGACAGCTATGGCGTGTTGTTCTTCTACAAGGCAGCGGTGGAGAAGGCCGGAAGCACCGACACCGACAAAGTGCGCGCCGCCATGCGCGGACTGCAGTGGAGCACCCCTCAAGGCACCAAGACCATGCGTGCGGGAGACCACCAGGCCATGCAGGACATGTACGCGATGCGTGTGAACAACGGCAAGTTCGAACTGGTGGGGCAGGTCAAGGCCGACGCAGCCATCGGCGCCGACGTCTGCACGCGATTCTGAAGCCAGGACCGAGACCAACTCCATGAGCAACGCTATGGAATGGCTGCAGTTCGTACTGGCACCGCAGATGATTAACGGCCTGTCCATTGGCGTGGCCGTGGTGTTGATGGCATTGGGCCTGACCATCATCTTTGGTCTGCTGGATGTCATCAATATGGCCCACGGCGAGTTCTACGCCATTGGTGCCTACCTAGCCGTGGCCCTGCTGGCCACGGGTATGTCGTTCTGGTGGGCGCTGGTCCTGACGCCGCTGCTGATGGCGGTGTTGGGCTTCGTCACCGAGAGAGGACTTATCCAGCGGGTGTTTCACAGCAAGGACCGGCACACGCTAACCCTGCTGCTCACCTTCGGCGTGGCTGTGGTGCTTGAAGATGCGCTCAAGATAGCCTTCGGCGCCAACCCCCTTCGCCTGGAGGCGCCCATCAGCGGCGCCACCGAGATGGTGGGATTGTTTTTCCCCAACTACCGCCTCTTTGTGATGCTATTCGGGGGCGCACTCATCGCTGCGGTGTGGCTCCTGGTCTTTCGCACGTCGTTGGGTGCCGTTGTTCGCGCAGCCGCATTTGACCGGAACATGAGCGCCTCGCTGGGCGTTCCGGTACAGCTCGTCTACGCGGGCACCTTTGCCTTCGGGGTGGCCCTGGCGGGTACTGCTGGCGTCCTGCTGGCACCCATCTATTCGGTGTTTCCCACCATGGGCAAGGACTTCGTCCTGATTGCCTTCAGCGTGGTCATCATCGGCGGCATGGGCTCCATCAAGGGTGCTTTGCTGGCCGGTCTGTTGCTCACGCAGGTGCAGTCCATCTCCAGCCTGTACATCTCCCCGGTGTGGAGCGACCCGCTGTTGTTCGGCATCATGGTCCTCGTGCTGATGTGGCGCCCGCAAGGCTTGTTCGGAAAACTTGGGAGCGCCTGAAATGAGCACACCAGCATCTTCTTCGACGATGAGCCCACGAGCCGACGCTGTGGCCATGGCGAGCAGCGGGCGGCCGCGCCGCTCTGCAGCCACCTGGCTTGCCATCCTGTTCTTCGCAGGTGCGCTGCTGTTCGGTGGCGTCGCGCTGGCCCTGGGCGACGTCTTCTACCTGCGCCTGGCAACGGAAGCGCTGATTTTTGGAGGTCTGGCCTTGTCCGTGGACCTTCTGCTGGGCCGGGTTGGCCTGCTGCCATTGGGACAAGCGCTGTTTTTTGGCCTGGGGGCATACGTCTCTGCCTTGGTGCTTAAGAACTGGAGCGACTCCTTCTGGCTGGCGTTGGGCGTGACCTTGGCTTTCAGTGCTGTGGCCGGTCTGATGGGTGGACTGATTGCCATTCGCGCCAAGGGTGTCTACTTCGCCCTTATCAGCTTCGGCCTCGCCCAGGTGCTGTCCAAGGTGGTCTACAACACCCGCGAGCTTGGTGCCTCAGACGGCATCATCGGTGTGCCTTCGGCCAACATCATGATGGGCGTCAACTCGGCAGCTCCATCGGGCTTCTTCCTGGTGGTGCTCACCTTCATCGGTGCGCTCTATCTGGTGCTGCGCTATTTCATGGACACACCCGTGGGACGCCAGCTTGACGCCATCCGCACCAACGAGCACCGCGTCTCCTTCCTTGGTGACGACCCTTGGCGCTGCAAGCTGGGGGCATTCGTTGCCGCCGCGTGTATTGCCGGTTGCAGTGGTGCGCTCTATCCGATGCTGCGCGGCTTCGTCTCGCCTGAACTGATGTTCTTCCAGGTTTCGGGCAATGCGGTCATCAACGTCATCGTCGGAGGCACCGGAACACTTATCGGCCCGCTCTACGGGTCTGCCATCCTCACTGGTTTGCGCTCCGTGGTGGGCTCCTTCACCACGCACCACCACATCGTCATCGGTGTGCTGTTCGTGATGGTGGTGATTCTTATGCCGCGCGGCCTCATTGGTTACGCGTCACTCGCCCTACAACGCATGCTAGATGGTCGCCGCAACCAGAGGGAGAACCGCTGATGAACCCCATTCTGTCGGTCACAGGCATCAGTGTTCAGTTCGGCGCCCTCAAGGCAGTTCAGGATGTGAGCTTTGAGGCTCAGCCGGGAAAAATCACGGCCGTGATTGGCCCCAACGGGGCTGGCAAAAGCAGCCTGTTCAACCTCATCAGCGGAGCCATACGCCCCTCGTCGGGCTCGGTGCGCTTCGATGGAGAGGATGTGACGGGCCGTGCGCCCCATCAACTTCTCAGATACGGCCTGTCCCGCTCGTTCCAGATAACCAATCTGTTCTTCGAGCTTCCAGTGCGAGAGAACCTGCGCCTGGCAGCGCAGTTCCTTGAGCAAGGGCGCGGCCTGTTTCGCCCGCTGGCCCACAGCCAGGCTGCTGCTGCGCGTGTGGATGAACTCCTTGAGCAGTTCGACCTTCATAGCAAGGCAGATGAGCTCGCGGGCTATCTGTCACACGGAGAGCAACGCCGCCTGGAGATTGCCGTGTCTCTGGCATCACGCCCGCGCATGCTGCTCCTCGATGAACCCACTCAGGGCATGAGCCACGGCGACACACGCGAGACCGAATCGCTGATTCGCGGGCTTTCACGCAACCATGGTCTTTCCATTTTGCTAGTCGAGCATGACGTGGACTTGGTGATGCAGTTGTCGGACTTTGTGGTGGTGATGCACCAAGGTCAGAAGCTCGCCGAGGGCACGCCGGCAGAGGTTCGTGCCAATCCGGCGGTTCAGTCCGCCTACTTCGGGGAGAAGCACTGATGTTGGAACTCAAAGGCGTTCACACCCACTATGGTCTGAGCCACGTTTTGCAAGGTATTGACCTGCGGGTGGGCCAGGGCGAAGTGGTTGGCCTGTTTGGCCGCAATGGGGTGGGCAAAACCACGGTGATCAAGACCATCGCCGGTTGGGTCTCGCCCTCTAGTGGAGAGGTCATCTTTAACGGCGAATCACTCAACGGCGTCGGCGCAGACCAAATCTGCCGCCGAGGCATTGGTCTGGTGCCCGAGGATAGGCGCATCTTCCCCGGGCTGACCGTTGAGGAGAATCTGCGTCTGGGTCAGATGCAGTGCCCTTTGCGCAGCCGCGTGGACTCGCGCAGGCGAATGGAGGAAATCTACCAGCGGTTTCCGCGCCTTGCGGAGCGTCGGCGTCAGATGGGGACCACCTTGTCGGGCGGCGAACAACAGATGCTGGCCATTGCGCGGGTGCTCATTGGGGAGCCAAAGCTGCTGCTCATCGATGAGCCTACTGAAGGCTTGGCACCCATGATTGTGGATGAGCTTTTCACCTTGATTGGCAACTTGGCCAGCGAAGGGATTCCCATCGTCCTTGTTGAGCAGAATGTCAACCGTGCCATCGCCTTAGTCAGCCGCTTCTACATGCTCGAGCGCGGCGCGGTGGTACTCAATGGCGGTTCGAATCACTCAGACCGCTCCGCTCTGTTGGAGCGACTGGCAGTCTGAGCTCAATGGAGTTGGCGTTGACCCACTTTCGTGGACAGGTAACGCCGTCGCGGGGCGAGGTGCTGTTCGAGGGCGAGAGCTTGCGTGGCCTGGCGCCGATGATTGTGGAGGAGCTGTTCCTGCTGATCGGGCACCTCGCCCGCGAGGGGATTCCCATCGTGCTCGTCGAGCAGAACGTGCGCCAGGCGATACGGCTCACCACGCGCTACTACCTGAATGAGTGTGGCCGGGTGGTGGCCCAGGGCGATTGCTCGAACGACGTCGACCGGGCGGCACTGCTGAGCCGATTCAGCGTATCAGACGGCCCTGCTGGATTGGGTGGTGGCGATGCGGCCAGCAATGGCACGACAGCGGCCAGGGCTTCACGGCCGTCCGTCATCGCCGCGAGGTGACACAGACCCCAGGCCCACCAGATGGCGGCGCAGAACGGAGAGGAAAGTGGCGGCGGCAGGACTGAGCGGCCTTCTCGGATCGGTCACGGCCACGATCTGCCGCCTTAATCGAGGGGAGACGAAGCGATGCCCCTTCAATTCCGAGCGTTCGAGCTGGCCGCGTACGGCGACATGGGGCAGGAGCGTGCAGAAATCGCTCTCGCGCACCAGCTTCAAGATGGCGCTGATGGAATCTATCTCGAGACTCGGACTCAGATTCACATCTTCCGCTTCGGCGAAGCTCTCGATGACGCCGCGCAGACCGTGCCGGCGCGTCGGAAACACCAGCTTCAAGGCAGCCAGTCCACTGAACTTCATGGATGGGAGCACGTCTGCGTGGACTGGCCCCGTCACCAGGAGCAGGTCCTCCTCGGCGATGATTTCGCTCTTGAGGGTCAGAGCTCGCCTCGGCTTGTTGATGACCGCCACATCGAGTTGGCCAAGCGCCACCGCATCGATGAGGTCGCCGCTGAAGCCATCCGTCATCGACAGGTCGACCTTCGGATGTACCGGGGAAAACTCCAGGAGCGCGTCGACCAGGACGCCTTGCGCGATGGTCGCGATCATCCCGAAGCGTACCTCCCCGCTCAGCTCGCCAGTGGCTTCGACGACCTGTTCGCGCGCCCGTTGGAAACCGGTCACCACCGGCAGGAACAGGCGGTACAGGCGGCGCCCTTCCGAGGTTGGCTGCATGCCTTGCGAAGTGCGCACGAAGAGACGCTGCCCCACCTCTGCCTCGAGCTTGGCCATCTGCATGCTGAGTGCGGACTGGACGATATGCAGGCGGCGTGCCGCCCGCGTCACCGACCCGTCCTCGTAGAGATTGATGAAGTACTGGATTTGCCGGAATTCCATGGTCGCCCATGCTATCAATTAAGCTGATTTAAGTCATCATAAAACGTTAATTGACCTGATGTTACTGGACTCCTAGACTCGCCTTCCACAGAGCAGTCTCGCCCCGCGCTCGCCTGAGAAAACTCAAACAACGGAGACAACTTCATGTTCCATACCCCCCGCAAAGCGCTGCAAATGCTCGCAGTCCTCGCCGCTTGCGGTATCGGCGCCGCCCAGGCGCAGGAATACCCGACCAAGCCGGTACGCATCGTCGTGCCCTATCCGGCCGGCGGCTTCAATGACACTCTGGGCCGGCTCGCAGCCAAGCACCTGGGCGACTACTGGAAGAAGCCGGTGATCGTCGACAACAAGCCGGGCGCCGGCACCATGATCGGCACCAAGGAAGTGGCCGGCGCGGCGCCCGATGGCCACACCATCCTGGTCGTGCAGTTCCCGTACGCTGCCAATCCCTGGCTGTACAAGAACATCGCGTACGACACGCAGAAGGCCTTCGTGCCGGTGATGCTGGCGGGGCGCTCGCCCATGCTGTTGGTGACCCACGCGCAGAGTTCGTACCGCACGGCCGCGGAACTCCTTGCCGAGGCCCGCGCCAAGCCGAATGTGTTGACCTATGGTTCCTCGGGTGCCGGCTCATCGAACCACCTGGCGATGGCGTTGTTCGAAGACGCCACAGGCACGCAGATGCGCCAAATTCCCTACAAGGGGAGCACCCCCATGCTGACGGACCTGGCCGGTGGCCAGTTCGACGTGGCCCTGGACCTGCTGCCTCACGCGGTGCCCTTCATGCAGATGAACCGCGTGCGCCCGCTCGTCATCGCGGCGCCGAAGCGCTCACCCCTGCTGCCCGATGTGCCCACGGCCGCAGAAGCTGGAATCCCCGGGTACGAGGTTTCATCCTGGCATGGCTTCGTGGTGCCGTCCGGCACCCCGCAGTCGGTTGTTGATAAGCTCAACAGCGACCTCAACCGGATGCTGCTCGAGGACGAGGTGAAGAAGGCCTTCGCCGCACAAGGAGTCGCGCCCGACGGCGGTACACCGGCGCACTTCCGCAGCTTCATCGATGGCCAGATGGCCCTGTGGAAGAAGGTCGTGAGCGATCGCAACATCACGGTGGACTGAGTGGCTGTGCACCGGTCCGATCGGCTTTCCCCGTGCTTGAAACACCCACCGCCTTCCCCCACCTGGGCCGCCGTGCGCAGCGCGTCGAAGACCGCCCGCTGCTGACCGGCCGCGGCTGGTGCATTGGCCAGCCGGGCTGCGCGGCGCCGAGCTGGCCGCCGCTCTCAATGACTTCGCCTGGGAGCTCGAAGCCCGGGACGACGAACATGCCAGCGCCACCTTCCGCCGCCACCTCGTGCGCCAGCTCGACGCGCAGGTGATCGCCCAAGTCACGGAGACCTCCCGATGAAACAGTGCAGCCGTGACCGCCAGCACACCATTCGCCTGACGCTCAACGGCGCGGCCCGCAGCGCCGCTTGCGAGCCGCGCATGCTGCTGTCGGACTTCCTGCGCGAAGGCCTGGGCGCGACTGGCACACACGTGGGCTGCGAGCACGGCGTGTGCGGTGCCTGCACCGTGCAGATCAATGGCGTTGCGGGCCGCTCCTGCCTCACGCTGTCGGGCCACTTTTGCCGCTGCACCGGCTACACGCCCATCGTGGCGGCGGTGCTCGAAACCGCGTCACTGCGCCGCCAGGCCGCGACCATCCCCCACCCCGGAGACTGATCCATGCTCGACCTCGGTACGACCTTCCTGCAAAGCGTTGAACGCAGCCCGCACGCGCTTGCTCTGGTGGACAGCGGCGTGCGTCTCACCTATGCGCAGTGGCACGAGCAGATCGGCCGCACCGTGGCTGGCCTGCAGCGCCTGGGACTGGGCCGGGGCGACCGACTGCTGTCGGTGCTGCAGAACCGCCACCAGGCGGCCACGCTGCACTGGGCCTGCCAGTTCCTGGGCGTGGTGATCGTGCCGTTGAACTGGCGCGCCAAGGCCGACGAGATTGACTACTGTCTGGCCGACGCCGAGGCCAAGGCTGTGTTTTTTGACGCCTCCAGCGAGGAGGCCACCCGTGCCAGCGGCGGTGCGCGCGCGCTCCCGCGCATCGGCGTCGGTCCGCTCGACGGCAGCGATGCCACCGGTGATTGGGAGGCGCTGCTGTCCGGGCCGGCGTCGCCCCTGCAAACCGCAGCCGAAGCCGACGACCTTTCGCTGATGCTCTACACATCGGGCACCACTGGCAAGCCCAAGGGCGTGCCGCGCCGCCACCGCCAGGAGCGCGCCGCGGCGCTGGCGCACGTGGCACAGAATCTTTACCGTCGCGGTGAACGCACGCTGGGCGTGATGCCCCTGTACCACACGATGGGTGTGCGATCCCTGCTCGCCATGGCCCTGGTCGACGGCGTGTTCGTGTGCATGCCCCGCTTCGACACGCAGGATGCGCTGGCACTGATCGAGGCCGAGCGGCTGACTTGCCTCTACCTGGTGCCCACGCTCTACCACGACCTGCTGATGCAGCGCGAGCGCGCCGGGCACGGTAGCGGCCCCGGACCCGACATCGCCTCGGTGAAGAAACTGGGCTTTGCCGGCGCTCCCATGCACGACGCGCTGCTCAAGCGTCTGGAGGCGGCCTTCGAGCCCGAGATCTACGTGAACCACTACGGTTCCTCGGAGGTGTACACCTTCTCGATCGACCAGCAGGCGCCGGGCAAGCCCGGCAGCGCCGGCCGCGCCGGCATCAACACCCGGCTGCGCGTCGTGCGCCTGGACGCATCCGGCGTCGACGACCGCGTGGCCCCCGGGGTGGAGGGCCAGATCATTGCCGACCTGCGCGGCGACGAAGCCTTCGAGGGCTACTGGAAACGCGAGGACGCCAATACCAAGTCGCTGCGTGGCGGCTGGTACTTCACCGGCGACACCGGCTACCTCGACGAGGACGGCGACCTGTTCGTCACCGGCCGGGTGGACGACATGATCATCAGCGGCGGCGAGAACATCTCTCCGGTCGACATCGAGTCCGTCATCTCGCTGTGCCCCGGCGTCGGCGAAGTAGCCGTGGCCGGGCTGGCGGACGAGCGCTGGGGACAGCGGGTCGTGGCCTTCGTCACCACCCGCGACGGCGATGCGCCGCTGGATACGCAGGCGCTGGACGCCCACTGCCGCGGCTCCGACCTGCCCAACTTCAAGCGACCGCGCGAGTACGTGTTCGTCGCCGAAATTCCCAAATCCCCCGTCGGAAAGGTGCTGCGCCGCAAGCTTGTAGCGGGCGAGTACACGCCCCTGCCGGCCGGCGAAAACCGTTCCGCCTGATCCCACTTCACCCCCACACGTCCATGACCACCTCCGCCCCCGCCCTTTCCACCGACCTGCGCCGCTGGCTCGCCCACCTGTCCGACACCGGCCGCCTGGCCGTCATCCGCGAAGGTGTGAAGCTCGAACACCAGCTGGCCGCCATCGCCAAGCGGCTCGACGGCCGGCAGGCGGTCTATTTCCCGCGGCCCGGCGGGCATGACATGCCGGTGGTGTCGGGCTTCATGTCGCGCCGCGGCTGGATTGCCGAAGCCATGGGCGTGACCGAGTCGCAACTGCTGCAGCGCTTCCGCCAGGCCGCCGAAAACCCGCTGCCCTGGCGGGAGGTGCCGACGGGCGAGGCACTCTGCCAGCAGGTGGTGCAAAAGGGCGTCGATCCGCGCGAGGTGCTGCCCATCCACCCACAGCGAGCACGACAACGGCCCCTACATCACCGCCGGCCTGGTGATCGCCCGCAATCCGCAGACGGGGGCGCAGAACGTTTCGATCAACCGGATTCAGGTCCACTCCAAGGAGCGCATGGCGATCCTGATGCTGCCGCGCCACCTCTGGGCCTTCTACAAGGAAGCCGAAGCGCGCCAGCAGCCGCTGGACGTGGCGGTGGTGATTGGCGTCGACCCGCTCACGCTGCTGGCCTCGCAGGCTATTGCACCGCTCGATTGCGACGAGCTGGAGATCGCCGGCGCCCTGCACGGCGCCCCGTTGCGCGTGGTCAAATGCCTGACGAATGATGTGCGCGTGCCGGCCGACGCCGAGGTGGTGATCGAGGGACGCATCCTGCCGGGCGTGAAGGAGCTGGAAGGCCCCTTTGGCGAGTTTCCCAAGTACTACAGCGCGCGTGAGCACCGCGAGGTGATCCAGGTGGACGCCATCACCCATCGCCGCGATCCGGTCTTCCACACGATCGTGCCCGCCGAGATGGAGCACCTCCTGCTGGGCTCCATCCCACGCGAGGCGACGCTGCTGGCCCACCTGCAGCGCAGCTTCCCCAACGTGCTGGACGTCCATCTGTCGATTGGCGGTGTGGGCCGCTACCACCTGTTCGTCAAGATCAGGAAGACCCACGAGGGCCAGCCCAAGAACGTGATCTGCGCTGCCTTCGGCGCGCACTACGACATCAAGCAGGTGGTGGTCGTGGACGACGACGTGGAGGTGCACGACCCGAGGCAGGTCGAATGGGCGGTGGCCACGCGCTTCCAGGCGGACCGAGACCTGGTCGTGATCGCCGGCGCTCAAGGCTCGGTACTCGATCCCTCCACCACGGTGGGCCGGGAATTCGGCGAGAACAGCGCGCCGCCATCCCACGTGCAGGGCATGAGCGCCAAGATGGGCCTGGACGCCACCCGGCCGGTGGTCTACCACGAACATGTCTTCACCAAGGTGCGCGTGCCGGGTGAGGACACCGAGGACCTGGACGCGCTGATCGACACGTCGGCCCGCGTGGACTTCTACATCGACAAGGTGCAAAGATGACCACAAAGCGCCTGATCGTGGCGATCACCGGTGCCAGCGGCGCCATCTACGGCATCCGCCTGCTGCAGGTGCTTCACACGCTGCCCGGGTGGGAGACGCACCTGGTATTGTCCGCCTCCGGCGCGCTTACCGCCGCCCAGGAGGTGGACCTCAAGCGCAGTGAGATCGAGGCCCTGGCCGACGAGGTGCACAGCGTCAAGGACATCGGCGCCGTCGTGTCCAGCGGTTCTTTCCACACAGCCGGCATGGTGGTTGCGCCCTGCTCGATGAAGACACTGGCCGGCATCGCGCATGGGCTGGCCGACAACCTGGTCAGCCGCGCCGCGGACGTGGTGCTGAAGGAGCGGCGTCGCTTGGTGCTCCTGGCGCGCGAGACGCCCCTGAACCTGGCGCACCTTCGCAACATGGTCGCCGTGACCGAGATGGGCGCCATCGTGTTCCCGCCCGTGCCGGCCTTCTACGTCCGTCCCGCGTCGCTCGACGACATGGTCAACCACACCGTCGGCCGCGTGCTGGACCTGTTCGACGTGGATCACAGTGATCTCGTCAAACGCTGGGAGGGCCTGCGCCGGCCTCAGTCGGCCGCCCTGGTGCGTATGCCCAGTCCCTGAATCCCTTTCTTCCTTTGATCTACGAGACCCATTCAATGACCCAACTGACCCACCCGGCCCAAACCCTGCTCCAACAGTTGGACGGCTTCAGCGTCCAGATCGACGCCGAGAGCGAGCGCGCAGACATCGTGCTGCACCGCCCGCCCTACAACCTCATCTCCATGGCCCAGCGCGACCAGCTGCGGCTGGTGTTCGAGTCGCTGGACGAGAACCCGGCCGTGCGGGTGATCGTGCTGCGCGCGCAAGGCGAGCACTTCTCTAGCGGCGGCGACATCAAGGGCTTTCTGGAAGCCTCCCCGGAGCACGTCTCCAAGCTGGCCTGGAACATCGCCGCCCCCGCTCGTTGCAGCAAGCCGGTGATCGCCGCCAACCGTGGCTACTGCTTTGGTGTCGGCTTCGAGATTTCGCTGGCCTGCGACTTTCGCCTGGTGACTGAAACCACGCGCTACGCCTTGCCCGAACAGAAACTGGGCCAGATCCCCGGCTCCGGCGGATCGGCACGCCTTCAAAAGATGGTGGGCATCACACGCACCAAGGACATCGTGATGCGTTCGCGCCGCATTCCGGGCCAGCTGGCGTACGAGTGGGGCGTGGCCACCGAATGCGTGCCCGATGCCGAGCTGGAAGTGGCCACTGATCGCCTGGTGGACGAGCTGCGCGCCTTCTCGCCGATCGCGCAACGCACCGCCAAGACGCTTCTGAACGACACCGAAGACTCTACGCTGACCGTGGCCATCGAGCTGGAAGGTCATTGCTACAGCAGGCTGCGCAGCTCCGATGACTTCCGCGAGGGCGTCGAGGCCTTCCACGGCAAGCGCAATCCCAGGTTCATCGGTTCCTGAATGTCGGTCGGATTCGAAAGTGCTGCCTCCCATGACCGATGCAAAGCCCGTCAGCAAACAGGATGCGTGGAATTTCATCTTGGCACGCTATCGCGACCTCACGCCCGACGAGTTGAAGCATATCCACGGACTGCAGGATGCGCATGGGCTGGACATTGTGCTGCACTTGTTTCAAGAGTACTCGGCCTTGCGGCTCGGACGATCAATCACGGCAAACGAAATCGCCGCCGCCGAATTACAGATCGCCGGTTGGCGCACCGAAGTGATTTTGCCCCTGCGGCGACTGCGTCGGGCCCTGGAGGATCCGCCCAGATTCACTCTAGGCCAGCCCGAAAGGGCGCAGGCACTTCGTACCGTCATTGCCCGGGCAGAACTGGAAGCCGAGCGGGCCGAGTTGTACGCACTATGTGACTGGCTTTCTTCAAAGGCGGTCCCGCAGATTCATGGCGCCGACCAGCCGAATCGGTGAAGCGACGGCCACCTTCCTTCAGGATGATCGATGACGACAGCACTCAGGATCGCGCAGGGCGGATTCGGACGCCTGGCATTGCTCGACATGGACACTCCGCTGGTTTCGCATGCGCACTCGCAGTGCCACGTGATCTTCAAAGCCAGTGGCGCCGATTCCGCCTTCTACGTCAGCGAGGAGCGGCTTCCGGTCACCGACCGCACCGCCATCCTGGTGAACGCCTGGGAGCCGCATTACTTCTACAGCGAGCCGGACTTTCCGCGCACCGTCTACCTGGCGCTGTACATCGAACCCCGGTGGCTGGCGACGCTGCACGACTCGCTGCGCCTGGCGGCCCATCCCCGCTTCTTCCCGCGGCCCTGCGTGCAGATCACGCCCCGCATCCGCAAGCTGGCGGATGATCTGATCGGTGACCTGATGTCGCCGATCCCGATGAAGCAGGAGCGCCTGGAGATCGCGTTGTTCGACCTGATGCTGGCGGTCAGCGAACAGTTCTCGGCGTTGGAGAGCATCCAGGACCTGATGCGGCCGGAAGGGCTGCGACTGCCCGATTCGCGCATCCAGCGCGCGCTCAACCACATTGGCGATCACCTGGACCAGGCACTGGATGCAGACCGGCTGGCCGCCTCAGCGCATCTGTCGCGCGCACAGTTCTTCGTGCGCTTTCGCCGCTGTACCGGAATGACGCCACACGTCTACGTCAACACCTTGCGTGCCGAAACCGCTTGCCGGCGGCTGGCGCAGGCGGACGATCGCACCAGCCTCGGTCGCCTCGCGGAAGACCTGGGCTTCCCCGACCAGGGCCACTTCACGCGCTTCATCCGAGGCCAGATCGGCGTGACGCCCGGCGAGTACCGGCGCGTGGTGCAGGTGTATTGACTGCTACTTCAGCTTTTCCAGTGTTCCCGCAGAAGGCTCACAGACCAGCATCGCCTCAAAAGTGTCGACGATGTTGTCCAGTGTGAATTTGCGCGTCCACAGGCGTGACGACGCGGGCGCGTCGTCAGCCGGCGCTTCCATGATAGAGAACACCCTCGTCGTGTAGATCGCCACCAGTGACATGCGCTGTTCCAGCACTGGGGCAGGGATGTGGGCCAGCAGCTGGCGGAAATGCTCGAGGCAGCGGCGATAGCCGGCATTCCACTTGGTGCCGATGTGAGCGCGGAAAAGCTCGCGATGCGTGAGCTGCACGTTCGACAGGAAGCGCAGGTAAGTGCTGCCTTCAGCTTCGGTCACCGTCAGTTGGTACACCGGCCGGACGAAGGCGTCCAGTACATCACGCACATGGCGCGGACCACCGTCCGCGGCCATCTGGTCGAGCAGTGCCAAGCGGAAGGCATCCACCTTCTGCGCGCCGTCGACCAGCAGCTCGCCGATCAATTCGTCCTTGGATCCGAAGTGGTACTGCAGCGAAGCCTTGTTGCGCTGTCCGGCCGCCGCAACGATATCGGCCACCGTGACGCCGTCGATGCCGTGCTGCGCGAACAGGCGCTGTGCAACGGCCTTCATCCGGACCTTCGTTTCCCTTCCGTCCGAGCGCACGGGTTTCAATGTTGACATGGTTAGTTAATTGAGTAGACTTAACTAAGGTAGTGTACTTAAATCAATGCCGAAAGGCCAGTCCGGTGCGTCCGCGCCGGATTGCTGTGCGAAATGAAAGGAACCATCATGAATCGCGAAGAGGAAATCGTTGCACGGTCCCTGTCCTACAGGAAGCAATACGTGGAAGACACCCCCGGCTGGTACCGCGGCGAGCTGCACCTGGGCTTCACGCTGGCATTCACCATCGGCGTGGTCTGGTATTGCACAGCGCGGCTGCAGAACACGACCTGGCAGGAATGGCTGTTCGTCGTGGTCCCGATGTTTCTGTTCGGGAACTGGGCGGAGTGGGCCGGGCACCGCTATTTGTTGCACAGCCCCAAGAGCTGGATCAAGCCGGCCTACAAGCGACACGTCGCGACCCACCACCAGTTCTTCTCCCACAAGACGCTCGATTTCCACGGCCACAAGGAGTGGCGCGCGTTGCTGTTTCCGCCGTTTGCGCCCGTACTGTTTGTGCTGGCGGCCCTGCCGGCAGCCCTGCTGATCGGCAACCTGTGGTCGGCCAACGCAGGGTACACAGCCATGCTGACGATGGCGTCGTACTTCCTGATGTACGAAGGCCTGCATACCTTGTCGCACCTCGAGCACCCGATTCTGGATCGCCTGCCGCTGGTCAACACGGTGCGGCGCATGCATGTGCTCCATCATAACCCTGACTTCATGCACACCCGCAACTTCAACCTCACCTTCCCCATCTGCGACGCGCTGTTCGGCACCAGCGATCTGAACAAGGGTCTGCTCGGCACGCTGTTCAATGGCATGTCGGACGAGGCGCGCAACGAGGAGGACCAGGCCAGGTTACGTGCCCAGCAGGTTGCACGCACCGGCCAGACGAATCCGGCCGGTAAGGACGCTGTGGGCGCCGCCCCGTGCGAGGCGTCCGGCATGCAGGACGCCAGGCAGGGCTAATCAGGAGGAGCGCCTTTCGCCCCTCGGTCGCGAACCCATGCTGCTACTGAACATCGATCCAGACTCCATGGCAAAAAGTCGGAGCTTCTGTCAATGCGGTGCCTGGCGCCGGCTCGTAAAGTGCACCAAGCGTTGCGGGGCTGCATGCAGGAATGCCGGTCAGTGGCAACCAGTCCAGGAAATTTGAGAGCCACCCACACATCGAACGAAGGAGACAACACATGAAATTCAACAAGCTGCTCACTATCCTCGCCGCTGCCGCCGGACTCGCCCTCGGCGCGGCAGCCCATGCGAAGGAAATGCGCCTGGGCCTCATCGTGCCGGCCAGTCACGAATGGTCGAAGGCCGCTGTTGCGATGGGCGAAGAGCTCAAGCAAAAGACCAATGGCAAGTACTCCGTCACGATCTTCCCGTCCGGCCAGCTCGGCAACGAGGCGCAGATGTTGCAGCAGTTGCAGACCGGCGCGCTCGATATGGCCTTCATGACCGCCGCCGAAATCACCAACCGCGTGCCCGAGTACAGCGCGCTGTTTGCGCCTTTCCTCGTCAAGGACGTGAGGCAGGCCGGCGTACTGCTGAACGGCCCGACTGCGCAAAAGATGCTCGAGCACCTGCCGCGTGAAGTCGGGGCGGTGGGAGTTGGATACGGCGTGGCCTCGATGCGGCTGATGCTCAATGGCTTCCCGACCAACGCCGTCACCGATCTGAAGGGCCGAAAAATGCGTATCACGCCGTTCCCGCCGGTGCGCGACTTCTATCAGTTGCTGGGAGCGGCTTCGACCCCGATGCCCCTGACCGACGTCTACGACTCGCTGGCCAACGGCCAGGTCGATGGCGTGGATGCAGACATGGAGCTGGTGTTTCGCATGAAGTTCTACGAGCGCGGCAACACGCTGTTGCAGTCGAACCATATGATGTTCCCGGTCGTGGGCCTGGTCTCCGGCCGCCTGTGGCAGACCATGTCCCCAGCCGATCGCGAACAGGTCGCCGGCGCCGCGCGCAAGCACCTCAACGGCCTGTTCGACAAATACGTCCAGGTGGAGCAGGAGATGGAAAAGAGCGTGCAGGGGACCAAGGTCAAAGTGGTGAAGGTCGGCCCCGAGTTCTTTGGCGACACACTCAAGCAGTGGGAGGACATCTGGCTCAAACGCACGCCGGTTCTTGCCGATCTGCGCCGCGAGGCAGCAGCCATCAAGTAAAGGCCAAGGGCAGCCGGCGGCGCCACGCGCCCCGCGCTGCTTTCCAGCCGGAGAACTGCCTTGCTGAAAATCATTACGACCCTGAGCGACCGAATCGCACAAACCGAACGCGGCGTGCTGCGCATGATCGCCCTCGCGCTGCCGCTGATGGTCCTGGCCAACGTTGCCGGTCGTGCCGTGCGCAGCCCGATCTACTGGATGGACGAGTTGTCCATTCTGTTGATGGTCTGGCTGGCAATGATCGGCATGTCGCTGACGTTAAAGAGTCGCGACGCAGTCGCAGTCACGATGCTGGTCGACGCGGTGCCGTCGTTGCTGGCGAAGGCGATGAAGATCCTGGTCGATCTGCTGGTGCTGCTGTTCGGCATTACCCTACTGGTGCTGTGCTACCACTGGTTCGACCCGGTGACACTGATGCGCCTGGGATTCGACACGCGCGAATTCTCCGGCGAAACCTTCAACTTCATGTACCAGGACACCACGGCCACGCTCGGGGTCGCCAAGTTCTGGTTTTGGCTGGTCGTTCCGCTGGTAGCTGCCTCCATCAGCGTGCATGCGCTGTCCAATCTGCTGCGAACAGTGACGACGCCCGTTACGGTGGGCATCTCGTCCGGCTTGCTGGCCTGCAACGGCGGAGCTAAGCGATGATTGCGGCCGTATTCACCTCCCTGCTGTTTCTCGGCCTTCCCATCGCGCTGGTACTGGCGATGGTCGCGCTGGCCTACATCTATGTCAGCGGCAATACGGTGCTCTACCTGTCGTTTCCGCAACAATTGTTTGCCGGTCTCGAAAATTACGGTTTGCTGGCGATACCGCTGTTCCTGGCGGTGGGCGAACTGATGAACGAAGGCGGCATCACTCGCCGACTGGTCGCGCTGGCCTCGGTGTTCGTGGGCCACGTGCGCGGCGGGCTCGCCTACATCAACATCCTGGCCAACATGTTCCTTGCCTCCATAATGGGCTCGGCCAATGCGCAGGTCGCGGTGATGGCGCAGGTGATGGTGCCGGAAATGGAAAAGCAGGGCTACTCGCGCGGCTTCGCAACAGCCACCACCTGCGCCGGCGCCCTGCTCGCCCCGGTGATTCCGCCGTCCATGCTGTTCGTGATCTTTGGCGTCCTGGCCCAGATCTCGATCGGCGACATGTTCATCGCCGGCATCGTGCCCGGTCTGCTGATGGCCATTGCCTTCGTCTGCGTGGTCGCGCTGCTTGGCTACCACTACAAGTATCCGCCGGGAGAGCGCCTGTCACGCCAGCAAAGCCTGCGCTACATCGGGACCGCCCTTCCATCGCTGCTGGTGCCGATCGTCATGATCGGTGCCATCCTCGGCGGGATCACGACTCCGACCGAAGCGGCGGCGGTGGGCGCCCTGATGGCCACGCTGGTCGGGCTCTTTGCACACAATGAAATCCGTCTCCACCGCATCGGTGACATGCTGCTGCGGGTGGCCGTCAACAGCGCGGTGGTGTTGGCCCTGGTAGCCGCTGCCGGTGTCTTCGGCTGGGTCATCGTGTTCGAGAAGATCCCGCAGCAAATGGCCTTGGTGCTGCAGCAGATCACCACCGACCCGTTCACCTTCATGCTGCTGGTGACCGCCCTGCTGCTGGGAGTGGGCGCCGTCATCGATGGCATCGCAGCCCTGATCCTGCTGGTGCCCATCCTGCTTCCGGTGGCGACCCAAGTGTACGGCATCAACCCCTACCACTTCGGTGTGGTCATGTGCATCAACCTGACCCTGGGCCTGCTGACGCCGCCGGTCGGCACGGCACTATTCGTGGCCGCGCGTGTGACCGGTGCAACGCCAGGGGAAATCCTGCGCCCGCTGATGCCGTTCCTGGTGGCCACGCTGCTGATCCTGATCCTGCTGTGCTGGCAGCCTTATCTGGTGACCGCGTTCATCGTTTAACCGGGTCGGGCGTCGCGTCTGCGGCGCCCTCCATCCCTTCATTCAACGGAAGAATTCCATGCAGAAGCTCAAAGATCGTGTCGCCATCATCACTGGCGGCGCACAAGGGATAGGTGCTGCCTACGCGCGCGCGATGGCGGCCGAAGGCGCGTGCGTCGCCATCGCCGACATTCTCGACGGCACGTCGTTGGCCAGGGACATCGAGGCCGACGGGGGGCGTGCGATGGCGGTCCAGGTGAACGTCGCCGACGAGACTTCGGTCCTGGCGATGGCCGAAGCGGTCAACGAGCATTTCGGCCGCATCGACATTCTGGTCAACAACGCGGCGGTGTATGCCTCGTTGCAGTTGAAGCCGTTTTCCGACATCGACGTGGCCGAGTGGGACAAGGTCATGGCGGTCAACGTCCGCGGACCCTTCGTCTGCGCCAAGGCTGTGGTGCCGTTCATGCGCAGCAACGGCTACGGACGCATTGTCAACATTTCGTCCGGGACACCGTTCAAGGGCACGC
This sequence comes from Burkholderiaceae bacterium, assembly GCA_041396505.1. Lineage (GTDB taxonomy): Bacteria > Pseudomonadota > Gammaproteobacteria > Burkholderiales > Burkholderiaceae_C > Hydrogenophaga. Next base: position 326,764 of record JAWKYL010000004.1, on the reverse strand, counting down.
CGAATCTGCTGCACTACGTGACCTCCAAGGGCGCTATCCTGGCGCTGACCCGGGCGCTGGCACGCGAAGTGGGCGGTGACGGCATCTGCGTCAACACGCTGGCGCCCGGCCTGGTGCTCAGCGAAGGGGTGATCCAGAACACCGACATGCGCGAAATGCTGACCGGCCCCGTGCTCGCCAGCCGCGCCATCAAACGCGACCAGACGCCGGGAGACCTGATCGAGCCGCTGCTGTTCCTCGCCTCCGACGCCTGCGCCTTCATGACGGGCGAGACGCTGGTGGTGGATGGCGGCTCGGTCATGCATTGACAGTCGCCGGTACTGACCTGAATCGCTGTTGCCGCATTGCGGCCTCATCAGAGAGATAGAATTAATATGTCACCTATCGCACAACCCTGGATCGGCGGCCAATGGGCGCCGGTCGCCAGCCGGGCCGTCGCCGACAGCGTCGACCCCTCCACCGGCATGGTGCTCGGACAGTTCGCCGACGCCGACATCGGTACCGCCGAGGCCGCCATCGGTGCCGCCCGCCGCGCCTTCGAGCACAGCAACTGGGCCCATGCGCCGCGACTGCGTGCAGGCGTCATGCTGGAGTTTGCTAACCGCGTCGAGCGCCGCGCCGATGAACTTGCGCTGCTCCTGGCCCAGGAAACCGGCAAGCTCTTGAGGCCGGCGCAAGCCGAGCTGGCCGGCACCGTTTCGGAGATCCGCTTCTATGCGGGACTGGCACGCACCATCTTCGGCCGCACCACAGAAGTCGAGCCGGGCGCCCTGTCCGTGCTCAGCCGCGAAGCGGCCGGCGTTGCCGGAATCATCGTGCCCTGGAATGCTGCGGCAATCCTGTTGGTGCGCTCGCTGGCGCCAGCGATGGCTGCCGGATGCACCAGCGTGATCAAGATGGCGCCGCAGTCGGCGCTGTTCCAGACTGAACTGTTGCGCTGCCTGACTGAGGTGCCTGACCTCCCGGTTGGCGTGGTCAACTTCTACAGTTGCACCGGCAGTGAGCCGAGCGAGTCACTGGTGGTGTCCAGCGACGTCGACGTGATCAGCTTCACCGGCAGTGTGGGGGTCGGCCAGCGCATCATGGCTAGTGCCGCGCCGACGCTCAAGCGCCTCAACCTGGAACTCGGCGGCAAGGCGTCCGCCATCGTATTCGCCGATGCGGACCCGAACGCCATCGCCGCGCAGCTGGCGGTCGCCGCCACGATCGCCGCAGGCCAGCAGTGCACGGCGCTCGACCGGGTGCTGGCGCACGAAAGCCTGATCGAGCCCCTGCGTGATGCCCTGGCCGCGCATTTCCGCAGCATCTCGGTGGGGCCGGCCACCGATGCCGAAAGCCAGATGGGGCCGCAGATCGACATCGCCAATCGCGACCGCATTGCGCGTCTGGTCGACCAAGCGCACCAGTATGGGGAAGTGATCGTGCGGGGCCAGGTTCCGGACGGCCGTCTTGCGGGCGGCGCCTTCATCCGCCCCAGCCTGATCCAAGTCGGCGCGCTCGATTCGCCCTTCGTGCAGGAGGAATTCTTCGGCCCGGTGCTCAACCTCGAAAGCTTCCGTGAAGAAAGCGAGGCCGTCGCCCGTGCCAACGCTACGCGGTATGGGCTCTCGGCGAGCGTGTGGACGCATGACGGCGCGCGTGCGCGCCGGGTGGCGCGTGCCATGCGCAGCGGGACGGTGTGGATCAACACCCACAACAAGCTGCTGCCCGAAGCGGAAACCGGCGGCTTCGGCGCTAGCGGCTATGGCCGTCTGCACGGGGCCGAAGCGATGCTGGAGTTCCTGGAGACGAAGCACGTGTATGAAGACATCGGACGTGTGAAGCCGCGCACGGAACCGACGTGAAGTCGGATTGGTAGCCCCTGAGTGGACGTGCGGCGAATCCCCAAGTTGCTGCAATCCTGAGCGGACTGCTTGGTTCGCCCCTCACGTGGCAGGAAGAGCGAGTTGAAGTCCTGGTTGCGTTCATCTTCGGCGGTCTCGCCGCGCCGGGAGCCGTCGAGGGGTAGAGACCGACTCGATTACCCGCTTGGGACTAAACCGCTCGCGCGGTAGTCTCCAAGCTGAGATGGTTGGTTGACGTCGATGGTGCACGTGCCGATGTTGTGAGCCGAGGCAATTGGCCTCGGTCACGACAGGAGCACCATCATGAACGCACCCTATCCGACGGTTTCTCCGTCGCGTCAACGCATGCTCGAAGACATGCGGATGCGCAGGCTTGCACCCCAGCGCAGACCGCCTACATCCGAGCCGTGCGCCGGCTTGCCGCGTACCTTCACCGGCCTCCGGACACAGCCACCATTGACGACCTGCGCAACTTCCAGTTGCACCTGGTTGACCAAGGCACCCCACCCACGACCCTCAACGCCACCATCACCGGGCTGAAGTTCTTTTGCGAGATCACCCTGGATCGCGCAGAGTTGACAGCCAAGATGCAGCCAGTTCATGTGCCCCGTACCTTGCTGAAGCCTTCGAGCATGGATCAGCCGGTGCAACTGTCACCGGCTACAACACTGCACTTCTTCAAATCCCCATAGCTGCCAACTGGGACGCCCCGATTGGAACTCCCCGCGGTTTCTTCCCTGGAGGCTTGTACGACGCCCACCCTTGGTGGTCAGCGTGAGTTGTCGGCGCGCCTGCTCGGGATGGCGTCCTACAACCCTTAACTTGAACAGCCGTTGCCATATTCACCCACGACCCCGCCCAGGCGCTCCATTCGCTACGATCCCATTCAAACCATCAACCCATGCGTCCATTCGGGGACGTTGACGTAGTACCTGATGGCTTTGCCAGCGCCGTGGCTACGCAACTGTCCGTTGGCGACCATCTGGCTCAGGTCGCGTGTGGCGGTGGCTTTGGAAACCCCGGTCATCTTGATGTATTTCTCGGCGTTCAACCCCCCGAGAAAGCCGCCATCGCCATCGTCGAGCAGGCGTTGCAGAACTCTGCACTGGCGTTCGTGCAGTGCGCTGCCCGTGTGCGTTTCCCAGGAGCGCCGTTTGAGGAGGGCACATTCGACTCATAAATTGAGCCGAATTGGATTGGGTACGGCTCAGTTGGCTGTCTGTGCAGGTCGATCGGCTGCTCGCCCAACCCCGCCAGGCGCCACTAATTCTTAAGTCGGCGTCTTCGATTTTGGCAGTAACCCACAACTTTTACCCGTGTGCACAGCCCTTCAAAAAAGGCTGAATAAGCGTGGAAGTTGTCACCCATTTCATCGTTCAAGAGTTTTGTCGACCGTGTTAAGGTTGATTGACCAAGGAGGTGGATGATGAAAGCATCGGGGAAACTTCTTTTGCCAGCCCTGCTGATGGGGCTGCATGGTGTGGCCGGTTCGGCCACCGCGACCAACACCTTGCTGGTGACAGCCACGGTGAGCGCCGCTTGCGTCGTGACGACATTGCCAGTGGCCTTCGGGGTCTACAACCCCACGCTGGGCACGGTGCTCGACGGCACCGGAACCGTGTCGGTCACCTGCACCAACGGCACGGCCTATACGGTGGGCCTCGATGGCGGAAGCCAGGCCGATGTGGCGGCACGGGCGATGGTCAACGGGGCCGATTTGCTCAGCTACCAGCTCTACAGCGATGCCTTGCGCGCCAGCGCGTGGGGCGACACGGTGGGTCAGCTGGTCAGCGCCACCGGGACGGGTCTGCCGGTCAGCCACACGGTCTACGGACGCGTGGCGGCCAGCCAGAACGTGCCAGCCGGCAGCTACTCCGACACCGTCAACGTGACGGTCACCTACAACTGATGCCATGCGGAGTCCGTGGCTCCGCATGATCCTGTGGGCCGGGCTGTGGCTGGCGGGTGCGGCGCACGCCGGCAGCCTGTCGGTGATGCCGGTGGTGGTCGGGCTCTCGGCACAGAATGTGCGCGAGGCGATTTCGGTCATCAACCGGGGCGACGAGCGCACCACCGTTCATGTGGACGTGGTGTCCTGGACGCAGGCGGACGGCCGGGACGTGTTTTTGCCGACGTCGGACGTGGTCCTCAACCCGGGCGTCTTCACCCTCCAGCCGGGACAGACGCAGGTGCTGCGCCTGGGCTGGCGCGGCAAGGGGCCGGTGGACACCGAGCGCACCTACCGGCTCCTGCTGCGCGAGGTGCCGCCGGCCATGAACGCCGCGGTGCCGTTGGGGCCGGCTGCCCGGCCGGATGGCGGGCCGCAGGTGCGGGTGTTGCTGGAGCTGCGGATCCCTGTGTACGTGGCTCCGGAGAAGGCCATGCCGCGTTCCGAATGGCAGGTGAAGCGCGTGGACGCGAACGCTGTCGAGGTCCGGCTGAGGAACCCGGGCAACGTCCACACGGTGGTTCGCCAGATGCAGGTCACCGCCGGGGCGCCACTGGATACACAGGCCGCGGTGCTGGCAGGGCAGGAACGGCGGTGGATTCTTCCGCTGCAGCAGGCCGATGGCGCGAATCCTGTGGTGGACGTGCGAACCGACCAGGGGCGTTGGCAACTGCCCGTTGAAGACTGATGGGTATTCGCCGTCTCGCCCGGCGGGTCAGTGCATGGGTGTGCGCGGCGGTGCTCTGCGCGGGGGCTGCGTGGGCGCAGACACCCGTTCAGGACGAGATCCTGATCCTGGATGTCACCGTCAACGGAGAGCACCTGGGCGCCGAACAGGAGGTGGGCCGTTCCGGTGACGGGCGCTGGTCCATCCCGCCGGCGCTCTGGTCGCGGCTGCGCTGGCGTGCGCCGACGGTGCTGGTGCAGGGCGGGGTGTTGGCCGGCCACGCCTGGCTGGACCAGATCGATGGCCTGCAGGTGAGGTTCGATCCAGCCCGCCAATCGCTGGCGATTCATGCGCCTGCGGACGCCTTCACCACCCACCACGTCGATCCGGCTGGCGACCACGCTGCGATCGCGCCAGCAGGCTCCGGCACGGGCGCCTATGCCAACTACGAGTGGCACGCCGGGCATGCGGACGGACAGACTTCCTGGTCGGGCGGGGTCGAGGTGGTGGGCTTCGCGCCGGGCGCGCGCCTGACGACGAGCGCCTACTACCGCGACCAGTCGATGGGCCGTGGGCGCTGGGTGCGCCTGGACACCGGCGTCGAGTTCAGCGACGTGCCGTCGATGCGGTCGCTCAGGATCGGGGACCAGGTGAGCAGCGCCGGCCTGTGGGGCCGGCCCGTGCGGATCGGCGGCATCGGACTGGGCACCCGCTTCTCGATGCAGCCGGGTTTTGTGCCGTTTGCCATGCCCTCCGTCCGGGGAGAAGCTGTCCTGCCGTCCACCATCGACGTGCTGGTCAACCAGAGTGTGGTGGCGACGGCGCAGGTGCCAGCGGGCCCTTTCGAGTGGAACCAGTTGCCGACCCTCACGGGGCGGGGCGACTTGCGCCTGAGCGTGACCGACCTGATGGGCCGAACGACCGAGGTCGTGCAGCCGTATCTGGTCAGTGATCAGTTGCTGCGCCCGGGCCTGGCCGACTACGCGTTCGAGTTCGGACGGATTCGCGAGGACTACGGGTACCACAGCGGACACTATGGCCGCCATGTGCTGCTGGGCCAATACCGCCGGGGTGTTTCCGATGATGTGACGGCCGAGCTTCGGCTGGAAAAACTGGCGCACCAGCGAACCGCAGGCGCAGGGGTGGTGTGGAAGGTCGGGGGCTGGGGGCTGGCGCAGGCGTCTGCCGCGGCCAGCGAGCGCGACGGGCAGGCGGGCCGTGCCGGAACGGTGGGACTGGATGTGCCGGGCCGCGCGTTGAGCCTGCAGCTGCGCGCCGCCCGGTCCAGTCGGGGTTTTGTGCAGCTGGGTGCGGACCAGCCGGATGCCGTTGCCCGTTCGACCGACCGCGTGGGTGTGATCATGCCGTGGTCGCGGGGCGGGGTGGCGTTGACCTGGATGCAGCGCCGCTTCTGGAACGCCGATCCGCAGCGGTTCTGGATTCTGAGTGCCAGCGCCTCCTTCGGGAACCGGTTTTTTCTGAGTGCCTACCTTCAGTCCGCGCATGTCGAAAGCAGCCAGCGCAGCATCGGTCTCCAGCTGGTATGGCCGCTGGGGCCGCGTTCCCAGGTCTGGGCACAGGGCGCCCGGCAGACGGACCGAAGCACCGGCGGGCTGGGATGGGTGTCCAGCCTACCGTCCGGTCCGGGCTGGGGTCACCGGCTGTATGCCGATGCCGACGGGCGGCTGGCGGCCCGGCTGGAGCGGCGCGCGGCCTGGGCGGACTGGCGGGCCGACCTCGACACGCGCAGCGATGCGACATATGTTGGCACGGGCATGAGTGGCTCGCTTGTGCTGATGGGGGGGCAGTTGCGACTGGCGCGGCTCATCGAGGGCAGCTTTGCGGTGGTCCGGGTCGGCGACGTGGCCGGCATCCCGGTGTACCGGGACCAGCATGAGATCGGCGTCACCGACGAAGATGGTGTCGTCGTCCTCAACGACCTGAGGCCCTACCAGGTCAACCGGATTCACGTCGATCCGAACGACTTGCCGCTGGATGCGGCATTCGACACGCTGCAGCTCAAGCTTTCGCCAGCCCTGGGCGCCGGGGTATACGCCGACCTGGGCGTGCGGGTCGCTCAATCCATGACAATGCGGTTGCTGGGCGCCGACAGGCGCGTGCTTCCGCCGGGGACGGTGGTGCGCGTGCGAGGTCGGGACCAGGAACGCACGGTCGGCTATGACGGGCGGCTGTTCGAGCCGGACTGGTCTGCCGGCCTGGAGTACGAGGTGTCTGCCGGAGGGCGCTCGTGTCGCTATGGCTACAAGGGGTCAGCCACTCCGGACGAACCGGGCGTGCCTGTGACCGTTGAATGTGTGGAGGCTTCGCCGTGAAAGCGTTGCGTGTCTGTTTGTTCTCGATTGCGGTGCTGACCGTCGCGCCGCAGGCGCAGGCCTTGTGCCTGCTGTGCAGCTGCACCGTGAGCGCCACGCCGGTGGCCTTCGGAGCCTACAACCCCATCGACGGTTCGTCCGCCTCCGGGTCGGGCGATGTGCAGGTGAACTGTTCCGGTACCGTGGGCCTGTTCGTGGACTACAGCATCGCACTGAGCAGCGGCATTCATGGTGCGACCTACGACAACCGGCAGATGGCCAATGGGGCGTCCAGGCTGACCTACCAGCTCTATGGCGACTCGGGCGGGGGCGGGGCCTGTTCGGTGGTCTGGGGCGACGGCTCGGGCGCCACCAGCACCGTGGGTGGTTCGCTGCTGATCGTGCTGCTGGGGTCGGTCATCAACCGGCAGGTCTGCGGTACGCTTCCCGCCAACCAGACCGGTGCGACCGCCGGCAGCTACAGCGACACGGTGCAGGTCGTGGTGACCTACAACTAGGGCGTGTCAAGGCTGCGTGCATGCCGCGCAGGTGCGTGCAGGCGACGGCCAGACAAGAGAAAGGGTTTCCTGGTATCGGACCTGTGATCGATGCAATTGCCGAACGATGCCGGTATCCGCCTCAGAACCGCGTCGTCAGGTCGATCCAGGCGCTGGGCAGCACATCCACCAGTTGCGCTTCGAGCCATTTGTCGCCGCCGCTGAGGATGGCGATGCCGACCAGCAGGATGAAGGTGCCAAAGACCTTCTTGACGCTGTCCATGTGCGTGAGCACCCAGCCGCGCACGGTGCCGAAGCCGCTGCGTGAGGCGTAGGCCACGGCGACCAGCACGCTGGCGGCGCCCAGGCCGAACAGGCCGAGGATGAGCGTGCCGCGCAGGGCGCCGCCTTCGGTCGCGACCAGGGTCAGCGCGCTGGCCAGCATAGGGCCGGAACAGGGGCTCCAGACCATGCCGAGCAGGCCGCCAGTGGCAAAGGCGCCACCCAGCGATCCGCTGTCCAGCCGGGTGGTGGCCTGGTTGGCGCCGCTGGCCAGCGGCGTAACCAGGCGGGTGAAGCGCTCGTTCAGCCAGGGCACCAGCATGACCAGGCCAAAGGCGATGAGCAGCCAGGCGCCGGCCAGGCGGATGGCGTCGGGGTCGATGCCCAGGGCGTCGCCGGCCACGCCGACCACCAGGCCAAGCAGGGCGAACATGGTCACCATGCCGGCGCCCATGGCGACCGGGGCCCAGCGGTTGCCTTGCAGGGCGCCGCCCAATACCAGTGGCAGCAGCGGAAACACGCAGGGGTTGAGCGTGGTCAGGCTGCCGGCCACCAGGGCCAGACCGAGTTCGGGCACCGAGGTCATTGCGCTTTGACGAAATGGGCCTTGATGTCGGCGGCACGGGTCTGGCCGTTGACGCGGCTGACTTCCTGGGCGCCCTTGTAGACCACCATGACGGACTGCGAGCGCACTTTCAGGCTCTTGCGCAGGTCCTTCACGTTGTCGTAGTCGGCCACGAGAACGGTCATGTCATCGAGTTGCGGGTCGGCCTTGAGTTCTTCCAGCGCGCGCGCCTGGCTTTTGCAGGTGGGGCACCAGTCGGCGTGGAAGTGCACGGCGACCGGCTTGCCGGCCTGTTGCAGGGCGGCCAGTTCGTCGGCGCTGTAGGGCTTGACGGTCAGTGCCAGGGCCCAGGCGCTGGCGGTCATCAGGATGGCGCCCAGCGTGGTGCGCAGGAGGGACTTCAGGGGCGAGCGGGTCATGGTGATCTCCGGTGGTGGATATTTCTGTGATGACCGTGTGTCGCGACTGGTTCCGCTTTCTTACAGATGTCCCCGAATCGGGCGGTAATAGGCCCTCGGCCGCAAGGCCCGAGGCGATCTACCGGCCCAGTCGGCCCGACGCCCACCGGTCCAGTTGCAACTGGTCGTGGGCCGCTTCGGCTTCGATGGAGTCCCGGGGCAGCAGTTTGAGGCAGTCTTCCAGGGACATGGCGGGGGTGGCGGCCGTGCCTTGCGCGTGGGCTGCCGTTGCCACCGCGCCTGGATGGCCCTGGCCGTTCCAGGCAAACGGATTGCGGAAGGTGGGCGGGTCGGGCAGGCAGTCGTCCCGGTAGATGGGCGGGATCTCCGGCAGATAGGCCGAGAAGGCGATGGTCTTCTCGAAGATCAGGGGCTGGCCGGTGGGGGTGGGTGGCAAGGGTGGCATGGCCAGCACGGCCTTGCGGGCCAGGGCCTCGACAAATGCCGAGGTCGACCAGAGGGTGTCCAGGGCGGACAGCGTGCCGTCGGGCGCAATCTCCACACGGAAACGGACCGCGCCCTGGTCCGCACCCTCGACGGCGGTGCCCATCATGCTGCGCACCTGCTGTCCCCACGAGTACCGGTAGCCTTTGCTGTTCTTGAGCGGGTAGGCGGCGGCAAACGCCCACTCTTCGGCCGTCGGAGCGGGCGGGGCATCCATGGATGCCGGGGCGGGCAGGGGTGCGTCAGGGGCCGGTGGCGTCACCTGGGGCTCGGCCGGCATCGACGCAGGGGGCGGTTCTGCCGTGGGCGGAGGCGGAAGGTCCAGCAGAACGATGGACTCGGTGGCCGGGGGCGTTTCCGGCCGGTCTGCCGGTGTGAATGTGTAGCGCGTGGCCCATGTCAGGAACACGGCATGCAGGGCGACGGCCAGACCGATGGCCAGCGATTTCCGGAGGGTGTTCATGTCGGGTCAGTGGTCGACGCGGCCCTGGAAGACCAGGCAAAAGCGCGTGCGCCCGTGGTCCGAGTCGACCGACACCGAGCCTCCGTGGGCCACCATGATCGCTTTCGTGATGGACAGCCCCAGGCCGGTTCCATCGCTCTCGGGGTGGCCACGCGCCTTGTCGACACGGTAGAAGCGGTCGAACAGCCTGGGCAGGTGTTCCGGCGCGATGGTCGGACCGTCATTGGTGACACACAGTGTGGGGGCTTGCGGATCGTCGTGAAGCACGATCGACACTTCGCAACCCTGTGGCGAATGCCGGATGGCATTGGAGATCAGGTTGCTGATGGCGCGGCGCAGCATCAGGCGGTCGCCCGGGACGGTGGTCTGACCTTCGAGGGCCATGCGCAACTGCTTCTCGTCTGACACGGCATCGTAGAAGTCCAGCAGGTCCCGCACTTCGTGGTGCAGCGAGACCGGCTCGCGATGGACCAGTTCGATGCCGTGTTCGGTTTTGGCCAGCAGCAGCATGTCGGAGACCATGCGGGCCAGGCGCTGGAATTCCTCCGCATTGGATGCCAGGATGTCCTGATAGGCAGCGACATCCCGCTTGTGGGCCAGCGAAACCTGGGTCTGGGTCAGCAGGTTGTTGATGGGGGTGCGCAGTTCGTGCGCCAGGTCGCTGGAAAACTCCTGGAGCCGGGCAAAGTCCGCCTCCAGCCGCGCCAGCATGGTGTTCAGGCTCTGGGCCAGGTCGGCGAACTCGACCGGGACGGCGTCGACCGGCATGCGCTGGTCCAGCTTCTGGCCCGTGACGGCCAGGGCGCGTTCCTTCATGACGCGCAGGGGACTTAGGCCGCGTCGGGCTGCCCACCAGCCCAGCAGTCCGCTTAGCGAGATGGTGGCCAGCAGGTACAGGCCCAGGGTCCGCAACAGGCTGTCCATGAAATGCCTGTGGTGGACGGTATCCAGTGCCACCAGCAATTGCAGGGGCGGCGGAGTGCTTCCGTCGGCGGTCGGCGGGGCGGCAAACGCGACGTTCATGCCGCGCAGCGTCTGACCATCGATCGTCCAGTCGGCGGGTGTCTTGCTGGCGCTGGCCGGTAGCGCGGGCGGAGGCGACACGCCGTCGAGCGTCGAGTAGACCAGACGTGTGCCCTGCCGCAGTTCGATGTAGAGGCCGTGGTGGCTGACCAGGGTGGTGTCGAGCTGGTGCTGAAGCGTCTCGCTGGCACCGGCTTCGTGCACCATCCGCCGGACCATGGCGATTTTGTCCTTCAGGTAATCGCGGTCCAGTTCGACGAAATGGCGTTCCGTGGCCACCATCACCAGTGTGCCGAGTCCGATCAGGACGAGCGCCGAGACCAGCGTGTACAACGTGGTCAGGCGAGCCGTGAGCGAAAACCGCCGCAGCATCAGGCGGCTGCCTCGGGGTCTTCCAGCACATAGCCCATGCCCCGCACCGTCTGGATGAGTCGGGGCTCGAAGCCGTCGTCGACCTTGGCCCTGAGCCGGCGCATGGCCACTTCGATGACGTTGGTGTCGCTGTCGAAATTCACGTCCCAGACCTGCGAGGCAATCAGCGAGCGAGGCAGCACTTCGCCCTGGCGCCGCATCAGCAGTTCCAGCAGGCCGAATTCCTTGGCAGTCAGGTCGATGCGTTTGCCCGCGCGCGTGACACGCCGGCGCAGCAGGTCGAGTTCGAGGTTGGCGACCTGGATCGACGTGGCTTCCTGCGTGACCCGTCCGCGACGCAGGATGGTACGCACCCGGGCCAGCAGTTCGGCGAATGAAAAGGGTTTGACCAGGTAGTCGTCGGCACCCAGTTCCAGCCCCTTGACCCGATCCTCGACCTTGTCCCGTGCGGTGAGGAACAGCACGGGCCGGTCGCGGCCCTCGCCGCGCAGGCGCCTGAGGATCTCCCAGCCATTGAGGCCCGGCAGCATGACGTCCAGTATCAGCAGGTCGTGATCGCCCTCAAGGCCCTCATGCAGTCCGTCGATGCCGTTGTCCACCAGGTCGACCACGTAGCCGGCCTCGCGCAGGCCCTGGCGCAAATAGTCCCCGGCTTTGGGTTCGTCTTCAACAATCAGGATTTTCAAGGTGACGCTCCAGAGCCGCTAGTGTGCCTGCGTGATGGAGGTTTGAGCGAACCTGACATTTTTGTCATCTTCCCGACAGCTGGATGACGGGACCGACGCTCCAGAATCCGCGTCACTTGATCTTTGTCAACAGGAGACATGGCAGTGAAACCACCCCACTTCGTACGGGTCGCCGGACCGTGGCTGGCCGCAGTTGCCCTTGCGATGCCGTTGGCCGTGCTGGCCCAGACGGCGGCATCGAACCAGGAGACGGACTGGCGCCGTGCCAATGAGGCCGTCGGGAACTTCAAGCGGGGTCACGCGGATGTGCTCAAGTGGGAAAAGGCCCACATGCCGGCCGAGGCGGATCCGGCCATGCGGGCCGAAGGTCCGGCGGTCCCGGATGCCGGTGAAGCCATCCGGCGGGCCTGGCGCCTTCACCGGGATCTGGTGGGCGTTCAGTCTCGACTGGGCACGGAGAACGTGGCCAGGATCGTGGCCGGTCAATGGCTGGATCTCGACCCTGGCCTGCAGCGCCGCGTCGATGGCATGGACGAGTTGCTGGATGTGGCGGCCCAGGCGCGCAAGGCGTGGCTGGAGGCGGTGACCGCGCGCCAGATGCTGCGCTTTCAGGAGGCCAGCCTGGAGGCCGCGGAAGCGGCCAGCGAACTGGGCCGGCGCATGGTCAGCGTGGGCAACTGGAGTCGTCTGCAGCTCTCGCCGGTGCAGCTGGCCGAGGCGTCGGCGCGCATGAATCTGCGCAAGGCCCGGTTTGCCGCGACGCAGGCCGAGGCGGCGTTGATCCAGACAATGGGCCTGACCGGGGTGGTCTCGTCCGTAAACTTGCCTGACCAGTTGCCGGAGCTGCCTGCCGAGCCTATGGCTGCGGCCGGCCTGCAGGCACGGGCCGTGGCCATCCAGGGGCAGTTGCCGGACGCGGAGCGCCGGCGCAATCAGGCGCTGGCCGGCACGGCCATCGAAGCCTATCAGGCCGCCTATGCCCTGGCCACCGAGAGCCGCGACGTGGTGCTCAAGGAGCGTGAGTTCATGACGGAGGAAACGGTGCTGCACTACAACGGGATGCTCAAGAGCGTATGGGATCTGCTGGACGAGACGCGCAACCAGTCGCAGGCCACGGCCGATGCGGTGGGTGCGCAGCGCGATTTCTGGCTGGCCGATGCCGACCTGCAGTGGGTCATGCAAGGCGGGGCTCCCGACCGTTTCGTCTCACTCGGAGGCGGTGCCGAAACGCCCAAGGCCGCCGCGCACTGACCGAAAGCCATCACGATGAACACAGCACATTCCCGACGCAAATTCTTTGCCGGTGCCGCCGCATCGGTGGCCGGCCTGACCGTGGCCCGTTCCGCGCTGGCCGCATTGCCCGAACCCGTGATCCAGACCTCCGTGGAGACCGCACCCCCTCTGGTGCCTTCCACCGGACGCCCCTACAACCCGGTGGTGACACTCAATGGCTGGACCTTGCCCTGGCGCATGAACAACGGGGTCAAGGAGTTCCACCTGGTGGCCGAGCCTGTGGTGCGCGAGGTGTCGCCCGGCTTCAAGGTGAACATGTGGGGTTACAACGGGCAGAGTCCGGGGCCGACCATCGAGGTGGTCGAGGGCGATCGCGTCCGCATCTTCGTGACCAACCGGCTCCCCGAGCACACCACGGTCCACTGGCACGGCCAGCGTCTGCCCAGCGGCATGGATGGCGTCGGCGGCCTGACACAGCCGGCGATTCCCGTGGGCAAGACCTTCGTCTACGAGTTCGAGGCGCGGCGTCCCGGCAGCTTCATGTACCACCCCCACGCCGACGAGATGGTGCAGATGGCCATGGGCATGATGGGCATGTGGGTCACGCACCCGAAGGACATGCATCCGTTCATCAGCGACGTGGATCGGGATTTCTGCTTCCTGCTCAATGCCTTCGATGTCGAACCCGGCAGCAGGACGCCCAAGGTCAACACGATGACCGATTTCAACATCTGGTGCTGGAACAGCCGCGTCTTTCCGGCCATCGATTCGCTGAACGTGCGCCTGAACGACCGTGTGCGCATCCGGATCGGCAACCTCACCATGACCAACCACCCCATTCATCTGCATGGGCACGAGTTCCTGGTGACGGGCACCGACGGTGGACCGACGCCGCCCGGGACGCGCTGGTATGAGGTCACCACCGACGTGGCCGTCGGGCAGATGCGCCAGATCGAACTGGTTGCCGACGAGGAGGGCGACTGGGCCATGCATTGCCACAAGAGTCATCACACAATGAACGCCATGGGTCACGCCGTGCCCACCATGATCGGGATCGATCACCGGGGCCTTGTCCGCAAGATCCAGAAGGTCGCGCCGGACTACATGCTGATGGGCGAGCGTGGCATGGCCGACATGGGTGCGATGGAGATGCCCATCCCGGACAACACCGCCCCCATGATGACCGGCCGGGGCCAGTTCGGCCCGCTGGAAATGGGGGGCATGTTCTCCGTGTTCAAGGTGCGCAAGGACCAGAAGCCGGGCGACTACCGCGATCCGGGGCCCTATGCGTTTCCGGAGGGCACCGTGGCGCGGGAATGGACCGGGTCGACACCGGTCGCACCTGCGTCTCCGACTGGCGCCAGTCCAGGGCCGGCTTCCGGCACCGCCGTCAAACCCATGCGACCCATGGGCAAGGGCATGCCGCATTGACGCGTTCGGTCCACTCTGCCTCCTGCCATTTTCATCACCAGGTCCCACTGTTCACAGAAAGATCCTCATGACATTGAAGCCACCAACCTCCGTCCTGCATTCTGCTGTCCTGCTCTGCGGCCTGCAGCTGGCCTCTGCCGCCATGGCCGGCGGCAACCATGCAGGTGGACACGACGAATCTCCGATCGGCAAGCCCGGCAAGGCATCCCGGGTGTCGCGGACGATCGAGGTGGACATGATCGGCGGCATGCGATTCAAGCCGTCGGAAATCCATGTCAGGAAGGGCGAGACGATCCGTTTTGTCCTGAAGAACACCGACGTCGTCAAGCACGAGTTCAGCCTGGGAACGCAGGCGGAGCTGCTGGAGCACTATGAGGTGATGAAGCGGTTTCCGGACATGGAACATGACGAACCCAACAAGATTTCACTGGCACCCGGCAAACAGGGTGAGGTGATCTGGCAGTTCACCCAGGCGGGTGCGGTGGATTTTGCGTGCCTGCATGTGGGGCACTTCGATGCCGGCATGAAAGGGCAGGTCAAGGTGGCTGCCCGGTGAAGAGCCCGCCTGCCAGTCGAGTCTCAACCACCATCACAACGAAGGAAACAACCATGAAGAAGCTGCAAGTCGCACTGAGTGCCGTTGCTACGGCCGTGTCGCTGTGGGCCGCCGTGCCCGCCCTGGCCCAGATGAACATGGATCAGGACAAGATGAAGATGGATCAGGGCAAGATGGAGATGTCGGCCGCGCCGGCCATGACCGACGGTGAGGTCCGCAAGGTCGACAAGGCGGCGGGCAAGATCACCATCAAGCATGGCGAGATCAAACACATGGACATGCCCGGGATGACCATGGTGTTCGTGGCCAGGGACAAGGCCTTGCTGGACAAGGTGAAGCCGGGTGACAAGATCGGTTTCATGGTCGTTGACGAGAACGGCCAGATGGTGGTGACGGACATCCAGCCCGCGAAGTGAGTCCGCGGCTTCGCTGGACAGTCCTGTTCGCGGCCATCCTCGCAGTGGCGGGGTTGGCCGTGTGGGGGCTGTTGCGGTTGGCGCCTCAACCTGTGCTGTTGCGCACGGACGATCCGCAGTTGCTGGCGCGGGGGCAGTCCATCTACATGGCGCAGTGCGCCAGTTGCCACGGGGAAGACCGCCAGGGACAGCCCAACTGGCGCATGCGGCGCCCCGACGGGCGCCTGCCGGCGCCACCCCATGACGAAACCGGTCATACCTGGCATCACCCGGACGAACTGCTGGTGCAGATCACCCGGGACGGGGTAGCCAAGGCGGCAGGATTGGAGGACTATGTGTCCGACATGCCGGCGTACGGCGGCACGCTCGCCGATGGCGACATCGTGGCGGTGTTGTCGTGGATCAAGTCCCGGTGGCCGGCTCAGGCCAGGGCCAGCCAGGAGAAGATCAACCGGCAGTCGCAGCAGTCCAGGGGCGGCACCTGACATTTTTGTCATGGATGCGTCATCTTCCCGACCTGTCGCGCCGCCTAGAGTGACTGAACGGATGAAGCGACCCACGCGCGATGGTCCGTCGCGCTTCGTGATCCGGTCTGAAGGAGAAGCGCATGTACTACGAAGGTGGCATGTTCATGGGCGGTATGCACCTGCTCTGGTGGGTGTTCTGGGTGGCCCTGATCGTCGTGATCGTCTATGCCTTTCGGGGCGGGCGGTCAGGCGACACCGAGGCGGCGCGCGAGACGCCGCAACAGGTGCTGAAGCGGCGTCTCGCCTCGGGCGAGATCACGCCTGGCGAGTACGAAGAGTGCAAGGCGCTGCTGGATCGGGACGACAGCCGGAAGGCCTGAGCCGTGGCCGACATCTACACCTGCCCGATGCATCCGGAGATCCGGCAGGACCATCCCGGCACCTGTCCCAAGTGCGGGATGACGCTGGAGCCGGTGCTGCCGGCGCTGCAGGACGGTGACGACCCCGAGTTGACCGATTTTCGTCACCGATTCTGGTGGACACTGTCCCTGACCGCCGCGGTGGTCATGGGCCTCAGCTCGGCATCGGTGATCGGCAACGCCTTGCGCCTGCGCCGGGGACCTCAGGCTGGCGCCGATGCCAGCCACCGTGTGGCCAGCCGGACCCAGTAGGTGCCGCCGAGAGCGATCAGGTCGTCGTTGAAATCGTAGCTCGGGTTGTGCAGGGTGCAGGGTCCTTCACCGTGACCGTGCGCCCGGTGGTCCCCTTCGCCGTTGAAGATGAACGCGTAGGCGCCCGGCTTCGCCTGGAGCATGAAGGCAAAGTCCTCGGCGCCCATCGTGGGTTCCTGGTCGACCACCTGGTCTGCGCCCACGATGTCCGCCATGACCTGGCGTGCAAAAGCCGCTTCGCGCGGTGCGTTGACGGTGGGTGGGTATTTGCGCCCGAACTCGAATTCGCCGGTGGCGCCATGGGCGGCGCAGGTGTGCCGGACGATCTCGCCCATGCGCTGCTCGATCAGGTCCAGCAGCTCCAGCGTGAAGGTGCGTACGGTGCCCTGGATCGTGCAGACGTCCGGCACGACATTGGTGGCATCGCCCGCATGGATCATGGTGACCGAGAGCACCCCCGCTTCGACGGGCTTTTTGTTGCGGCTGATGATGGTCTGGAAGGCCTGGATCACCTGGCAGGCGACGGGAATGGGGTCGATGCCGTTGTGGGGCAGCGCCGCATGGCTGCCCTTGCCGCGGATGGTCACCTTGAAGTCGTTGCTGGACGCCATCACGGGGCCGGGGCTGACTGCAAATGTGCCCACCCGGCCGCCTGGCCAGTTGTGCATGCCAAACACCGCCTCCATGGGGAACTGTTCGAACAGGCCGTCGCGGATCATCACCTGGGCGCCACCGCCGTCTTCCTCGGCCGGCTGGAAGATCAGGTAGACCGTGCCATCGAAATCCCGGTGCGCCGCGAGGTGCCGGGCGGCGGCCAGGAGCATGGCCGTGTGACCGTCGTGACCGCAGGCGTGCATCTTGCCCGGATGCTGGCTGGCATGGGCGAACTGGTTCTGCTCTTGCACCGGCAGCGCATCCATGTCGGCGCGCAGCCCCACTGTGCGCCCGCTGGTACCACCGTCGCGTCCGTGGACGATGCCCACAACGCCCGTGCCGGCCAGTCCGCGATGGACGGGAATGCCCCAGCCAGTCAGCGTCGCGGCCACCAGGTCGGCGGTCCGGGTCTCTTCAAAGCACAGCTCGGGATGGGCGTGGATGTCCCGTCGCAGTGCGGTCAGCTCTGTCGCGGCTGAAGCGATGTCGTCGATCAGTTGCATCTTGTCCGTGCGTCGAAACGGGTGCGCCGGATCAGCGCATGACCAGGGCCAGGCAGTAGCCGAGCGCCACGCCCACGGCCGTGCCGAACACCACCAGCCAGGCGGGTGCCGTCTGGCCACCACCTGCGGCGACCATGACCGGCCGGCCGGCTGCCACGGACACGGCCTCGCCGGCCGCCACGGCGGCGGGCGCAGGCGCTGCGGCTTCGACGGGCCGGACGCCGGTGACCTCGTACACGAAGGCCGAGAAGAAGTCGTCGGCGTTCTTCTTGGCCACGGTCTGGATCAGACGGCTGCCGACGCTGGCGAGTTTGCCGCCGATTTCTGCCCGGGCGGTGTAGCGCAGGACGGTGGCATCGCCATCCGCAGTCAGTCCGACATCGGCCACCATCTTGGCAAAGCCGGCAGCGCCGCCCTGTCCGCGGCCCGTGAGGCGGTAGCCGTTGGGCGGGTTCATTTCCGAGAGTTCCAGGGCACCCCGGAAGGTGGCGGAAATCGGACCGACCCGCGTTGTGACAATGGCGGTGAAGTCCTTGTCCGAGTGCTTTTCCAGCGACTGGCAACCGGCGATGCTGGCCTTCAGGGTGGCCGGATCGTTCAGGGCGGCCCAGACGCGCTCGCGTGGCGCCGGGATGCGGTATTCGCCTGTGAACTCCATGATTACTGCTCCTGAACGTAATGGCGATAGAGGGCCTGTGTGCCGTGACGGCCGTAGCCCTGGCTGGCCAGCTGCTCATAGAGCTTCTGAGCCAGCGCAGCACCGGGCAGGTCCAGCTGCATGTCCCTGGCTTCGGACAGCGCGATGCCCAGGTCCTTGAGGAAGTGCTCGATGAAGAAGCCCGGGGCGAAGTCACCCTTGATGATGCGGGCGCCCAGGACGTTGAGCTGGAAGCCGCCGGCTGCGCCCTGGCCGATGGTCTGCAGCACCGTGTCCAGGTCGAGGCCTGCCGCGTGGGCGTAGGCCAGTCCCTCGCACACACCCATGATGGTCGAGGCGATGACGATCTGGTTGCTCATCTTGGTGTGCTGTCCGGCCCCGGCTTCGCCTGTCAGGACGATGTTGGTGCCCATCAGCTTGAGCACGGGCAGGGCGCGATCGAAAGCTGGCCGGTCACCGCCGACCATGATGGAGAGCCTGGCTTCGCGCGCTCCCACGTCGCCGCCCGAGACAGGCGCATCCAGGGCCGAGCAGCCACGGCGTGCGGCTTCGAAGGCCAGTCGCTGGGCCAGGGCTGGACTGGATGTGCTCATGTCCACCAGGATGGCGTCACGTGCGGTCTGCAGGATGCCGTCTTCGCCGAGCCAGACCTGTTCCACGTCGCTTGGGTAGCCGACCATGGAGATGACCAGGTCGGACCCGGCCGCCACATCGGCTGGCGTGTTGCACCACACGGCACCCTGGTCGATGAGGGCCTGTGCCTTGTCGCGCGAGCGGTTGTAGATGCGCAGTTCATGTCCGGCCGCCAGGATGTGGCCCGCCATGCTCTGGCCCATGATGCCCAGACCGATGAAGCCGACGCGGCGAATGGGTTGCTTGTCTGTCATATGTGGTGTGTCGTTCAGATCAGGATGTCGGGGAGCTGCGCAGCAGATCGCGGATGTGGATGGGCGAGAGAGGCTGCCGCTGCACGGTGACGCCCAGGGGGGCCAGGGCGTCGTTGACGGCATTGGTCAGGGCGCCGATGGCACCCATGACGCCGCCTTCGGCCATGCCCTTGACGCCAGCGGGCGTCTCCCGGTTGGGGGTGTGCATGGACAGCACCTCGATCGAGGGAATCTCGCATGCGGTGGCCACGAGATAGTCGGCCAGTGAACCGGAAAGGTTCTGCCCGGTGGCCGGGTCGTAGTCCACATGTTCGTACAGCGAGCCCGAGAGTCCCATGGCGATGGCGCCATGCTGCTGGCCTTCCACGACCACCTGACTGAGCACGGTGCCGCAGTCTTCCGCCACCAGGTAGCGGTCGATCCGGATGGCACCAGTGCGCGGGTCGACCTCCACCACGCAGGCGTGGCTGGAGTTCGAATACGTCATGGGTGGCGGCTCGTAGGTCCTGTGGAATTCCAGGCCAGGGTTGATGCCCGATGGCAGGGCCAGCGGATCGAGATAGGCGGTGCGGGCAACGTCGATCAGCGTCAGTGCGGTGTCTTCCCACTGGCGACCCTGGAGGCGCTGGATACGGCTGTCCACCATTCTCATCTGCCCGGTGTCCGCGTGGCCCAGCAGGCCGGCGGCAATGCGCAGCACCGTGTCCCGCGCTTGCTGCGCGCACAGGTAGAGCGTGCCGCCGCCGGCGGTCCCACCCCGGGCGCCGCGGCTGCCCATGCCATAAGGCGCAATGTCGGTATGGCCCAGGTGCAGGCGGACGGCGTCCGGGGAGACCCCCAGGCCTTCTGCCACGGCGTTGGCCAGCGAGGTTTCATAGCCCTGCCCGGTGGCGCCCAGTCCCACGGAGGCATTCACCACGCCAGAGGGTTCGATCCGGACCCATGCCGCTTCGTGGCCGGAGCCCGGAATGCCGGCGGACTTGTAGAACCTGGAGCCATAGGTGGTGGACTCCACCACGTTGCACACACCCAGGCCCAGGTAGCGTCCGTCGGCACAGGCCTGGCGCTGGCGCTCGCGAAAGGCCTCGTAACCGATGGCCTGCAGCACGCCCTCCATGGTTTCCCGGGGCGTGACGTCGGCCAGCACCTCGCCTGTGGGCATGGTGAATGGCATTTCGTCGCGGGTGACCATGTTGGTTCGGCGCACTGCCATCGGGTCCAGCCCCAGGCTGCGGGCGATGGCGTCCATGGTGCCGTCCATCACCCAGCTGGTGACGGCCATGGGCGCGCGCATCGGGCCGTTGCCCACCTTGTTCGAGAGCACGACCTTGACGTCGTAGCTGTAGTTGTGGATGCGGTAGGGGCCCGTCAGGATCATGGCCACGACCCGCGCCAGGTAGTTGCCCGGGTAGAAGCTGTAGGCGCCGAAGTCTTCGACGATCTCCAGTTCCAGCGCCAGCACCCGACCCTCGGCGTCGACGGCGGCACGGGTGCGGCAGTGGTCCTCGCGGGCCTGCGACGAGGCCAGCAGGTTCTCCATCCGGTCTTCGCGCCAGCGCACCGGTTGCTGCAGCCGGATGGCCAGTGCGGCCACGGTCAGCTCCTCGCGGTACAGGGCGATCTTCTGGCCGAAGCCGCCGCCCACATCGGGTGAGGACACCGTCACCTGTGTTTCGGCCAGCCGCAGGCGGGCAGCCAGCGTCGTGCGGTACGGATGCGGCACCTGCGTGCCCACATGAAACAGCAGGTGCTGCCGGCCCTCGTCCCAGACCGCGATGCAGCCGCGGGTCTCGATGGGCAGGTGCGTCTGTCGATGCTGTGAGAAGGTGGACTCCACGACCCGGTGCGCCGAGGCCATGGCGCCTTCGACGTCCCCGAGCACCGCGCTCTGGTGCGACAGCAGGTTGGAGATCAGCGCTTCGTCCACCCGGGGGGCACCGGGCTCCAGGGCCTGCCACATGGTGGTGACCGGCGGTAGGGGCTCGTAGTCGACCTGCACCTGCTCCGCGGCGTCCTCGGCCAGGTAGCGGTCGGTGGCGACCACGCAGGCGACCGGGTCGCCCTGGAATCGCACCTTGTCCACGGGCAGGGTGTCCATCTCGACGGCCTGCAGGCCGTCGATCGGCGGCGCCATGCGGTGCCGGGTGGTCCAGGCAGACAGCTCCTTGCCGGTGACCACCGCCACCACGCCCGGCATGTCCAGCGCGGGAGAGGTGTCGATGGCGAGGATCCGTGCATGGGCGTGGGGCGAACGCACGAAGCAGGCGTGCAGGGCACCGTCGACCACGATGTCGTCGATATAGCGGCCGCGTCCGGTCAGGAGGCGTGCGTCCTCCTTGCGGGGCTGGTGTCCACCGATGTGCCGGAACTCAGGCGAGGTCATGGGCCTTGGCCTCCGTCATGCGTCGGGCGGCATCGACGATGGCCGTCACGATATTCTGGTAGCCGGTGCAGCGGCACAGGTTGCCGGACAGGGCGTCGCGTATCTCGGCCTCGGACGGATTCGGGTTGTCGCGCAGGAAGGCCTCGAAGGTCATCACGATCCCGGGGGTGCAGAAGCCGCACTGCAGTCCGTGCGACAGGTGCAGCGACTCCTGGAGGATGGAGAGCCGGGTCGGCGTGCCGACCGATTCGATGGTGCTGATCTCGTGGCCTTCCATCTGGATGGCATAGGTCAGGCAGGCGCGCTGCGGCTTGCCGTCCACCAGCACGGTGCAGGCCCCGCACACGCCATGCTCACATCCGACGTGCGTACCGGTCAGCCGGCAGTCTTCGCGCAGCGCATCGGACAGCAGTTTCCGGGGTTCGGCGTCGAATTCCATGTTCCGACCGTTCACGGTCAGGGTGATTCGGTTCTTGCTCACAGAACACCTTTCTTGGATCCGGCGAGGGCGGTGTCGAGTGCCTGGCAGGTCAGCTCGCATGCCAGTTCCCGGCGGTAGATCGCCGGAACGCGCTTGTCGTCTTCCGGTTCAATGGCCTGGCTGACCGCGTGTCCCAGCGCCTGTTGCCAGCGATCGTCGGGACGCTGGTTCAGAAACGTCGACGTCAGCGCGTCCAGTCGCATGGGGGTCGGTGATGCGCCGCTGATGCCCAGGCGAAGCGTGCGGACCACCTCGTCTTGTATGCCCACCACGATAGCGACGGCAATGAGTGCGTAGTCACCATGACGGCGGCTGAAGAGCCTGAAGGCAGAGCGTTCGTTCGTTGCCAGTCTGGGGTAACGCACGCGGACGATCATTTCATCGGCCCGCAGCGCCGTGGTCATGGCCCCTTCGAAGAATTCGCTGGCCATGACCTCGCGTTCGCCGGCCCGGCTGGCCAGAACGATGCGGGCACCCAGGGTGCAGGCGATAAGTGCCATCTGGGCTGCGGGGTCGGCGTGAGCCAGGCTGCCGCCCAGGGTGCCGCGCTGGCGGATGGCGTAATGGCCAATGGTGCCGGCGGCCTGAGGCAGCAAGGGGCAGCGCTCGGCCAGCAGGGGCGACTGCTCGACCTCGACGTGCCGGGTCAGCGTGCCGATGTCGAGAAAATCACCCACATCGCGCACGCCGGCCAGTTCGGTCAGGTCGTTGATGTCGATCAGGTGCGCCGGGCTGGCCAGGCGCATGTTCATCATCGGGCCGAGGCTCTGGCCTCCGGAGATCAGCTTGGCCTGGGCACCGTGTTCGGCCAGCAGGTCGAGTGCCTGTGCGACGGATGCCGGCCTGTGGTATTCGAATGACGCAGGTTTCACCGCGATCTCAATCCCAGATCAGGCTGTGGGTGGTCTGCTTGTCGAACAGGTGCAGACGGTTGGAATTCACATGGAGCGTGACCGGATCGCCACCCTTGTAGCGGCACTCCTTGCCGAGTCGGAAGAAGAGCTTGGCGCCCTCGGCCTCCACCTCGATGAACTGGTCCGATCCCACCGGCAGCACGGAAATGACGCGGGCCTGCAGGTGTCCGCCGTGGTCGGGGCCGCTCTGCTCCATGACGTCCTCGGCGCGCAGGCCCAGCACCACGTCGCGACCGACGTGACCCTGCACGCGCTCGTGCAGGCGGACTGGCAGCTGGATCCGGAGGCTGCCGCGTTCAAAGTACAGCTGCTCGCCTTCGGCGCTGATCCGGCCTTCCATGAAGTTGATCGGCGGGTTGCCCAGGAACGAGGCGACGAACATGTTGCGGGGCTGTTCGTAGATGGCGTCGGGCGTACCGATCTGCTGCACCACGCCGCCCTTCATCACCACGATGCGGTCGGCCAGCGTGAGCGCCTCGGCCTGGTCGTGCGTGACGTAGACGAAGGTCGTCTGCATGGCCTGGTGCAGTTGCTTGATCTCGGCGCGCATGGAGATGCGCAGCGCAGCGTCCAGGTTGGACAGCGGCTCGTCCATCAGGAAGACCTGGGGCTGGCGCACCATGGCGCGACCCAGTGCCACCCGCTGACGCTGGCCGCCGGAGAGCTGGTCCGGCCGGCGGTCGAGCAGGGGTTCGATTTCGAGCCGGCGTGCGGCATCGCGCACGCGACGGTCGATCTCGGCCTTTTCGTACTTGCGCATCTTCAGGCCGAAGGCGATGTTGTCGTACACCGTCTTGTGCGGATACAGCGCATAGCTCTGGAACACCATGGCCACGTCGCGCTTGTGCGGTGGCACGGTGTTCATCACGTCGTTGTCGAAGTGCAGGCTGCCTTCGGTCACGTCTTCCAGCCCGGCAATCATGTTGAGCGTGGTCGACTTGCCGCAGCCCGAGGGGCCCAGCAACACCAGGAATTCCTTGTCGGCGATGTCGAGATTCAGGTTCTCGAGCGCGACGTAGCCGTTGGGGTAGCGTTTGCCCACGGCTTCAAACTTGATTCTGGCCAATCTGTACTCCTGTTGCCCTGTCAGCCCTTGACCGCACCTGCGGTCAGGCCAGAGACGATGTAGCGCTCGAACACGATGGCGATGAGCACTGGCGGAACGATGGCCAGCACGCCGGCCGCGTTGATGAACGAGAAACTGATGTTGAAGTCCGAGGTGAAGGACGCCACGACGATGGGCATGGTCTGCGATGCCGGTGTCTGCGTGAACATCAGGGCCAGCAGGAACTCGTTCCAGCTGGTCAGGAAGGTGAAGAGGATGACGGCCACCAGCGAGGGCAGGGCCAGCGGCAGGAACACCAGAACCAGGGTCTGCAGGCGCGAGCAGCCGTCCACCCGTGCCGCCTTGTCCAGTTCGTCGGGCAGTGACTCGAAGTAGCCGGTCAGGATGAAGACGCTGAACGGCACCGTGATGGCCAGGTACGTGATGATCAGCGACGACAGGCTGTCCATCAGACCCAGCTTCTGCACGAACAGGAAGAACGGCACGACCAGCGCGATGTCCGGGATGACCCGGGTCGTCAGCATGAAGTAGATGGAGGTCGAGCGGCCGATGAAGCGGATCTTGGCCAGGGCGTAGGCCGCAGGCACCGCGACCAGCAGGTTCAGCACCACCACGGCGAGGGCCACGATGAAGCTGTTCTTCATGGATGGCAGCAGGTTGCCGGCGGTCGACGGTATGAAGCCGCCGGTGGCCGTGTCGCCTTCCTTGCGGGTTTCGTAGGTCACGACCTCGTCGCTGGACTTGAAGATGGCGGCGAAGTTCTCGGCAGTGGGCTGCTCGGGAATCCAGTGCGGCGGTACCGAGGTGATCTCGGCTTCCGACTGGAAGGACGAGGACACCAGCCAGGCAATCGGCGCCAGCACATACAGCGCGAACAGCAGTGAGCCGATGAAGATCAGGGCCTGCCGGGGCGAAGGAAGATGGGACATGGTCAGAGCCTGCGGCTGGTGCCGCGGATGATGAAGAACGCCAGGGTGAACGTCGCCACGGCCATGATGTAGGCGAGGGCCGATCCGGTGCCGAAGGCCAGCTTGCGGAAGGTCTCGACATACACCTGCCAGGCCACGACATGCGATGCATCGGCCGGCCCGCCTTCGGTGAGGATGAAGAACAGGTCGAAGTGACGGATGGCCATCATCGACTCGTAGATCATGACCAGCGCAAAGCCGGGGACCAGCGAGGGCAGCGTGATGTGCAGGAAGCGTTGCCAGGCGTTGGCGCCGTCGACCTTGGCGGCGCTGTAGAGGTCAGGTCGAACCGATTTGAGCGTCACCAGCAGCAGGATGGTGGCCAGCGGGACTTCTTTCCAGACGAAGGCGTTCGTGATCAGCGGCATGGTCTTGTCGACATCGCCCAGCATCACGACGTACTTGTCGATGAAACCCAGCTGCATCAGCAGGCCGTTGAGCGCGCCGTAGCCCGAGTCGTAGATCCACTTCCACATGAGGCCGTTGGCCACATAGGGGATGGCCCATGGAATCAGCAGGATCGCCGAGAGGAAGCGGCGACCGCGGAACTCTTCGTTGAGCAGCATGGCCATGAGGGTGGCAATGACCATGATGGCCAGCACCGACATGATGGTGAAGCTGGCGGTCCGGGCAACCGATTCCCAGAACAGCGGTTCCTGGAAGAGCTTGAGATAGTTGTCGAACCAGACGAACGGTACGCGATGGGGCCGGGTCAGTTTCAGGTCATGCAGACTGACCCAGAACGAATAGACCACCGGAAACACCGCCACGGTCATGAGCACGACCATCATGGGTGCCAGGAACAGCATGGCGCTGTGCTGGTCGTATCGGCTCGATGGCAGGGCAAACCATCGGCGTTGTGGTCGCTTGTTCTCGTTCATGGTCGTGGGGCGTTGGCTTCGGTGAGGGGGCGCCTGGGGCGCCCCCGTTGCCGCATCAGGACTTGCGCAGGTCGTTCCAGGTGTCGGACGACTTCTTCAGGGCATCGGCCACCGAGGTCTTGCCCAGCACGGCGGACTGCCATGCGGTGCCGTTGACTTCGTCCCACTCGCCGAACCAGCGGGCGATCACGTCCTTCTTGCGCACCATCTTCTGCTGCGCTTCGTACATGGCCAGGTCCGAGTACTTGGCGTAGTTGGCCTGCACTTCAGGGTCCTTGAACAGTTCCTTGACGCCAAAGCCGGAGCCCAGGTCGTTGAAGAGCATCTTCTGGAACTGGTACTTGCCATCGGCCTTGCCGCCGAACCATTCGATCAGCTTGACGGCGTTGGCGGCGCGGTTCTTGTCGGCGGCGGCCTGGGCCGTCATGCCGTGAAAACGCATCCAGCCCACGGTCATGTTGGAGCCGCCGCGGCCTGCCGGCATCAGTGCCTGCTTGACGCGGCCCGCGATGGCCGACTGCTTCGGATCGTTGAGCGTGCGCACGCGGTAGCGGCTGAGCAGGGCGAAGGCGTGGTTGCCGGAGCCGAAGGATTTCAGGCCGTTGAGTTCACCGGTTTCCACGCAGGCCGGCGAGATGATCTTGTGCTTGTTGACCGCGTCCACGATCCACTGCAGGGCCTGGTGCGCGCCCTTCTTCGGATCGGCCATCACGGCGGCACCACTGTCATCGGTGAAGCGACCACCGTTGGAGTACACCATGGCGGTCAGGAACTCGATCAGCCAGCTCTCGCGGGCCATGGACAGCATCATCGGGTATTCCGACAGGCCGGCGCCCTTGATCTTGAGCGATTGCTGGACCAGCTCGTCCCAGGTCTTGGGCGGCTCCTTGATGCCGGCCTTGGCCAGCATCTCGGCGTCGTAGAAGAAGGCCATGTAGTCCGAGTAGTAGGTCAGGCCGTACTGCTTGCCGTTGTACTGCATGGACTGGGTGCAGAAGTCGTCGGTCTCGGCGTTGTACTTCATCAACTGCGGGTAGTCGTTGATGGGGGCGATCCAGCCGGCATCGGCCCACTCGGGCAGCCAGCTGTCCGAGACCCAGAGCACATCCAGCGGGGCCTTGCCGACGAACTTGGTGACCATGGCATCGCGGTACTGGGCCCACGGTGCGTTGTTGTAGTTGACCTTCAGGCCGGTCTTTGCCTCAAAGGCCGTCAGGTGGCTCTTGACGAGGTCCACGGCGGCCGACCAGGCGTACATGTTGATGGGCGCGCCCTGCGCCATGGCGTCCAGCGAGAGGGCGCCTGTGGATGCCGCGCCGGCCGCAGCCGCGTACTTGAGGAAATCACGGCGACTGGGGTCGCTGGTCCAGATCTGGCTCATTGAATGGGTTCCTTGCAAAGTCCCCGCGACAGGCGCATTGGGCACCCGGGCGGCTCCGACACGGCTCACAGACCATGGGCCCCTTGCCCGTGATCCGACCTGTATTTCATTATTTGCTTATTTTTCGTAAGTCGTCAAGTGACGATAACGAGCGCCAATGCACTTTCCGACAGACTGTCATGCGGTGGGCCGCATCGCCAGGCCGGTGGACCGGCAAGGCTGGTACTTTCGATACATGTCCGGCCTGGTGTTGCCGATCATTTCAGTGGGGAAAAGGCCGCTGGCGTCATGAACACGCTTTCCTGGTGGACCAGGTACGGCAGCATGCTGGGGACAAAGGCCTGCCACTCGGCGTCCTGCATGAGTTTGGCGCGTTGTGCGGTGCGATGGGCGAAGTCCTCGTAGACCCAGATGAACACGGTGGAGTTCAGCACGCCGGACTCTTTCACCCAGCAGCCCACCAGCGTGGCGTACCGGGTGATGAGGGGCAGTCCCTGTTCCTGGTACATCTTGAGGAACTCGCCGGCTTTGCCGGCCTGAACCTGGTATGTGCGCATTTCGTAGATCACGGTCGACCTTTCAAGAAGTGGATGGTTGTGGAGAAGACCATGCATTAAATCGTCGTTTGACGATTTATATTTTGCGGGTAAAGTGCGGGGCATGTCCAGACCGGGGCTGTCGCCACAGTCCCATGCCTCCATGAAAGCCAAATCCGATCTGTTGGCCGCGAAACGACAGGAATCCACAGCGCCAGCGGAGCCTGGCCAGGCCGGCACGCGCCGGTTCACTTCGCGCATGCCGGCGGCCGAGCGCAAGGCCCAGATCCTGGCCAAGGCCTTCGAGTTCTTCTCGGAATACGGCCTGACTGCGCAGACGCGCGCGCTGGCCGAGGCCTGCGGCGTCTCGCAGCGGCTGCTCTACAGTGTCTTCCCGAACAAGGCCGCCCTGATCAATGCGGTTTACGAGGCCAACATCGCAGGGCCCTTCAAGGCGGTGTGGCTGGTGCAGCTCAGGGACAGGAGCATCCCGCTGGAGCAGCGCCTGCTGGCGTTCTACCGGGAATACGTCGACAACATCCTGACCCGGGGCTGGCTGCGCCTGTTCCTGTATGCGTCACTGGCGGAAGTGGAGATGGCGCCGACCTACATCGCGGCCATCATCAAGACGCTGCTGGACACCGTCGTCGACGAGGCTGCGGCCGACGCCGGAATGCCTCCGCCGCAGGAGCCCGCGCTCAGGCAGGAGATAGGCTGGCTGCTGCATGGCAACGTGTCGCACCTGGCGATTCGCCGGCACATCTACCATGACGCCACGCCCATGCCGATGGACGACGTCATCCACCTGCATGTCAAGGCCTACCTGGCTGCGGTGCCGGCCCTGCTGGGGCCAGGGGTGTCCGGCGGCGAAAAGGTGGCCTGATCAGCCGCCCACGGCGTCCTTCACGCACTTTTTGGTGAAACTGGTCCGGGCTGCGCCGAACAGCCTTTTCTCGGTGGCGGTGGCGTCGCAACGCGCGGTGGCGTCCTTTTCGCACTTGGTCAGGAAGGACGTCTTGGCGGCGCCCGCGAGCTTCTTTTCGGCCGATGCCGCAGTGCAGCTGAGGTCCGCAGACCACGCGACGCCGGACAGCACGGTCAGCAGGGATGCGGCGATGAGGGTGACGGTCTGGCGCATACGGATTCCTTCAGGGAAGTGGAGGACGAACTTGCCGTATTTGACACGAAATCCGCCCCGTCAGGCCGGCGGCGGTACCGCGCCCTTGCGTTCGACGATCAGGCCGTAGGCCTGCGGCTCGCGATGCCGGGCAAAGTTGAACGTGGTCGACTTGTACGACAGTGTCAGGTCCAGGTCGCAGCGCGCGATGGCCAGTTCGTCTCCGACGGTGGAGCAGGCGGCGACGATCTCGCCCGAGGGCGCCACGATGACCGAGTTGCCGATCTGCATCACACCTTCCTCCATGCCGGCCTTGGCCACACCAACGACCCAGGTGCCGTTCTGGTAGGCCCCCGCCTGCATCACCAGTTCATTGTGGAAATGCGACAGCGCATCGTGTTCGGGCGCCGGCGGGTTGTGCACCGGCGTGTTGTAGCCGATCAGCACCATCTCGACCCCTTGCAGACCCATGACGCGGTAGGTCTCTGACCACCGCCGGTCGTTGCAGATCGCCATGCCCATCACGCCGTCGAAGGCGCGGAACACGTTGAAGTCCAGGTTGCCGGTTTCAAAGTAGCGCTTTTCCAGGTGCTGGAAGGCGCGCCAGGGTTCGTGCTCGGCATGCCCCGGCAGGTGGATCTTGCGGTATTTGCCGACGATGGTGCCGGTCTTGTCGACCGTGATCGAGGTATTGAAGCGCCGCAGGCGACCACCCTCGTCGGCCAGTTCGGCATAGCCCAGGTAGAAGCCGATGCCCAGCCGGGCAGCGGCGTCGAACAGGGGCCGGGTCTCGGGGCCGGGCATCTCGCGCTCGTAGAACTGGTCCAGCTCCACCGGGTCCTCGATGTACCAGCGCGGGAAAAAGGTGGTCAGTGCCAGTTCGGGAAACACGACCATGTCGCACCCGTTTGCGCTGGCCTGGTGCATCAGGGCCAGCAGGCGTTCGACGACCTGGCTGCGGGTTTCACTGCGGGCAATGGGGCCGAGCTGGGCGGCGCCGACGGTGACGATGCGTGTCATGGTTCAGGGTTCCGTGATGTCGTTGGCCAGGCCCAGCAGCGTGTGCAGCAACACGTCGGCGCCGGCGGCGAGGTCGGCGGGTTCGGTGTGCTCCGCCGGGTTGTGGCTGATGCCCTTGAGGCTGGGCACAAAGATCATGGCGGTCGGGCAGACGCGGGCGAGCATCTGCGCGTCGTGGCCGGCGCCGGAGGTCATGCGGCGCTGGCGCAAGCCCAGGCGCGCAGCCACGTGCTCGATGCGCCGCACCACCGCGTCGTTAAAGCGCACCGGCTCGAACCGGGCCAGGGTGCGCGTGCGGATGGTCACGCCCTCGTCCGCCGCCAGTTGAACCAGGTAGCCGGCCAGCTCGGACTCGGCCTGCTGCAGCAGCGTCTCGTCGGTGTTGCGCAGGTCGACGGTGAGCGTGGCCCGTGCCGCAATCACGTTGATGAGGTTGGGGTGCAGGTCGATCTTCCCGACCGTGGCCACCTGCGATCCGCCCATGCGGGCTGCCAGTCCGCGGACAAAGGCGGTGACTGCAGCCGCCGCATAGCCGGCATCGTGGCGCAATCGCATCGGCGTGGTGCCCGCGTGGTTCGACTCGCCGACGATGGTCAGCTCCTGCCAGGAGATTCCCTGCAGGTCCTCCACCGCGCCGATGGTCCAACCTTCGGCATCCAGCACCGGTCCCTGCTCGATGTGCAGTTCGACGAAGGCATGGGGCAGGTGGTGTCTGGGCGCTGCCGGACCGGCATAGCCGATGCGCACCAGTTCGTCGCCCAGGCGGGCACCGTCGATGGCGCGAACGTCCAGCGCCTGGGCCAGCGGCATGCCGCCCACATAGACCAGGGAGCCCAGCATGTCGGGCGCAAAGCGGGCACCTTCCTCGTCGGTGAAGAAGGCCACCACCATCGGACGTTCTGTCTCGACGCCGGCCCGGTCCAGGGTGCGCAACACCTCCAGTCCGGCGACCACACCCAGGTTGCCGTCGTACCGGCCACCGGTGCGTACGGTGTCGATGTGGGAGCCGGTCATCACGGGCGCAGTCGGCGTGCGCCCGGCGCGAAGGCCGAACACGTTGCCGATCGCGTCCACCGTCACATCCAGTCCCTGCTCGCGCATCCAGCCCGTCACCAGATCGCGCCCGCGCCGGTCGTCATCGGTCAGTGCCAGCCGGCAGCAGCCACCGCCGTCGATGGCCCCCACCTCAGCGAGTGTGTTCAGGCGCTCGAGCAGGTGGTCCTGGTCGATCCGCAGTTCTTCCGTCGTCATGCACGCACCTCGTCAGCGCTGCGTCCCGTGATCTGCCGGTAGATCTCGGGGTCGGTGTCGCCCTCGCTGCCCAGCAGCAGCACGCGGGAACTGCCGTCCAGACCCAGCAGGTCGCGCAGGGCCGGGCTGTCCTGTGCGGCCAGCAAGGCGGCCAGTCCACTGGCGCCGGTTTCGCCGGAAACGACAGCGGGGTCGCCGCCCGTGGAACTGGCAAAGGCGCGGACGGCGTCCAGCGCATAGCGGTCTTCGACCGCCACGAAGGCGTTGGCGGCGGCGGAGACGATTTCCCAGGCAGCAGGTGACACCTCGCCGCAGGCCAGGCCAGCCATGGCCGTGTCGAGGTCGCCCGTCACGGCCACAGGATGGCCGGCGAGTGCGCTCTGCAGGTGGCAATCGGCCTGAACGGGCTCGACCACGATGAACCTTGGCCGGCGCTCGCCCCAGGCCAGCCAGAACGTCGCCGCGACCGAAGCCGCCAGGGCCCCCACGCCGGCCTGCACCAGCACGTGCGTGGGCGGATCGTCACCCGACTGGGTCACGATCTCGCGAGACATCACGCCGTAGCCGTGCATGACGTCGATCGGGATGTCCCGATACCCTTCGTAGGTGGTGTCGCTCACCACGGTCCAGCCATTGGCCCTGGCCTGGGCGTCGGCGTGGCGCACGGAGTCGTCGTAGTTGCCCGCCACGCGCACGACGTCGGCGCCATAGCGCGCAATGGCGTCCCGCCGGCCATCGCTGACCGTCGCGTGGATGTAGATGACGCAGCGGCACCCGAACAGCTGGGCGCCCCAGGCGACCGAACGCCCGTGGTTGCCGTCGGTGGCGCAGGTGACGGTCACGCCCTGGACCAGGTCACGCCAACGGCCCGACAGCAGCTCGTCGGCACCGGGAGGCGGACCCCCGGTGTGCGCGGCGACCGTCTGTGCCAGCAACCGGTAGACGGCGTAGGCACCGCCCAGCGCCTTGAAGCTCTTGAGACCAAAGCGCGAGCCTTCGTCCTTGTAGTGCAGGGCGCCCAGACCCAGCCGGGCGGCCAGTGCGGGCAGCGACACCAGGGGCGTCGCCGCGTAGCCGGGCCACTGCGTGACGGCCGCCTCGGCGGCGGCGAAGCCCGCCGCATTGAGCACCGCCGAACGCGCCTCGCCATAGGATTCGCCGGGCGGCGCCGCTGCAGGGTTCCGGCAGCCACGCCATCCGTCGGCGCTCAGCAGGGTCGGGGTTTGTTCGGCGGTCATGCTGGGCGGCTCCTTACTTGGCGGCTTTGTCGATCTCGGCCAGCATCGCGTTGAGCATGGCGGTGCCGTCGGCACCCAGCTGCTCTTCGATCACCTTGCGCACGGCCGGCTGGGCCACGGCTGCGAACTTCTTGAGCTCTTCCGGCGGCAGCGAGTTGATGGTCATCTTCTTGCCCAGCTTGGGCAGGCCCTTCTCTGCAGATGCCTCGACGATGCGCGAGATGCCGCGACCGGCGTTGGTGGCCACTTCGGCGGCTCCGTCGACGACCTTCTTCTCCTGCGGCGTCAGCCCGTCATAGAACTTCTTGTTGATGAACCAGAAGTAAGGTGTGATGACATGGCGGGTGATCGTCAGGTACTTCTGCACCTCGTCGAACTTGGCAAACGCAATGATCGGGATCGGGTTCATCTGGCCATCGGCCACGCCGGTCTGCAGCGCGGTGTAGACCTCGGCCCAGGGCAGCGGCGTGGGCTGGCCGCCCAGCGACTTGATCGTGGTCTCGTGGGTGGGCAGCGTCATGGTGCGGATGCGCAGGCCGGCCATGTCTTCGACGCTCTTGATCGGGCGTTTGGAGTTGCTGATGGCGAAGAAACCACCGCTGTCCAGAATGCCCAGGGTCTTCAAGCCGGTCTTGGTCTCGATGTCGGCGGCCATCTTCTTGCCGAAGGCGCTGTCCAGCGTCATCACGCGGTCGACCACCGCGATGCTCGGGAATGCAAATGGCAGGTCGAACACGCCCACGGGCTTGTAGTGCGCCGCCACGCCGCCGGCCGACGAGATGGTCGACTCGACAATGCCGTCACGCACCTGCTGGATGACTTCGTTGTCCTTGCCCAGCTGGCCGTTGGCGAACAGCTGGACCTTGACGCTGCCATTGGTGCCGGTCTCGACCAGGCTCTTGAACACGGCAGCCATGGCGCCGCTGTGGCTGTCGAACGGGCTGTCGGGGTTCAGGTGCGCCAGACGCATGGTCTTCTCGGCCATGGCGGGGCTGGCGGCCAGCATCAGGGTCACGGCAGCGGCGGCGATCTTGGTGACGAAGGTCATGGGAAATGCTCCTATCAGGAAGGGGAGGGGAGGGAGGGGACAGCGGAAAGGGAACTCAGTTCACGAGGCCGAGCCAGCGAGGCACAGCCAGCGTCAGGGACGGCCAGTAGGCAACGGCGAACAGCACAGCCACCTCGGCCAGCAGGAAGGGCCACAGCGCGTGGGCAATGCGCTCGATGCGTTCGCCGGTCACGGACGCCAGCACAAAGAGGCAGGCACCGACGGGGGGCGTCATCAGCGAGATGTTCAGTGCCAGGACGATCATGATGCCGGCGTGGACAGGGTCCATGCCGATGGTCTGGGTCAGCGGTGCCAGCACCGGTGCCAGGATGATCAGCATGGCGTTGATGTCCATGAACATGCCGATGAACAGCAGCAGCGCCAGGATCAGTGCGACGATCACCGCCGGGTTGTCGGAGATGGCCAGAAACGCGGCAGCAATCGCCTGTGGAATCTGGTTGAAGGTCATCCACCAGCCCAGAATCGACGCGGACGCGATGATCAGGAAGACGATGCCGGTGATGCGCGCGGTGCGCACCAGCATCTCGACCATGTCGCCCCAGCCCACCTTGCGGTAGACGAAGACGCCCATCACCAGGGCGTAGAACACCGCGATCGATGCCGCTTCGGTGGGCGTGGTCACGCCGCCCAGGATGGCACCCAGGATCATCACCGGCATCACCAGGGCGGCCAGGCCGTCCTTGAAGGCAAGCAGGATGAGCCGCAGGCTGGGCCGGCCGGACGCCTTGGGCAGCCCCAGCCGGTTGGCCAGCGCACGGATCACGGCCATGCACACCAGGCAGATGAGCAGGCCGGGCAGGATGCCGGCGGCGAACAGGCCCGCGATCGACACGCCCATCAGCGAACCGTAGATGATCATCAGGTTCGACGGCGGAATGGTCGGCCCGATGATGGATCCGGCGGCGGTGACCGCGCAGGCGAAGGGGCGTGTGTAGCCACTCTTGACCATGGCCGGCACCAGGGTGTTGCCGAAAGCGGCGGCGTCGGCGGTGGCGGCGCCTGACAGTCCGGCGAACATGACGGAGGCCACCATGTTCGAGTGCGCCATGCCACCGCGCAGATAGCCCACCAGCGCATTGGCCAGTCCGATCAGGCGGTCGGTGATGCCGGAGCGGTTCATGATTTCGCCGGCCAGGATGAAGAAGGGCATGGCCAGGAAGGTGAACAGGTCCAGCCCGGCGAAGAAGCGATCGGCCGCCATCGGGAAGAAGCGGCCGCCCGGATCGATGGTCCACATGCCGACGACCCCGGCAATGCCCAGGACGTAGCCGATGGGCATGCCCAGCACGAGCAGGCCGAAGAAGGTGATGGCAACCAGGGTCATGGGTACACCACCAGCGTCGGCTGGCGCATCAGGCGCGCCTGGTCACGAAAGGCCACGAGTGCGATCTGCACTGCCGCCAGGGCGGCGCCCACGGGCACCGCCGCGAAAGGGAGCGCCTTGCTGATGCCGTAGATCATGGTGAAAGTCTTTCCGCCACGCTCGACCAGGCCCAGCCCGTACAGGGCCATGAAGGCGAAGAACGCGAATGCCAGCAGGTCCAGCACGGCCAGCAGGGCGCGCCGCACGATGGGTGGCACGCGCTCGAACAGCACCTGGACGCCGATGTGCTCGCGCCGCGGTATGCCGCTGGAGACGGCCAGCAGGGCGACCCAGATCATCAGGTAGCGCGCCGCTTCCTCCATGAAGGTCAGGTCCAGCGGCATCACGTAGCGCACGAGCACACCCAGCCAGACGTCCAGCACCAGCAGCGCCAGCAGGGCGGCGGTCACGCGGTCCGTGAGCCAGGCCAGTCGCTGGCTGAGCGTGTCTGCGACACCGGCCCAGCCGGCCGGATCGGTGTTGTCGTTCATGGGTTCGCCTTTCTGCACGGATGGGGTGCCTGCGCACCACTTTGGCGCTTCAACCCCGCATGTGCACCATTTTGATCAGATATTTTCAGAATCGTATTGGGTGAAACGAGTATTTCAAATACAGTGGTGCCATCATGAGCAAGACGCGTACCCGGCGTTCCCGCGCCGCGCCAGCCCCCAGGACACTGGAAGACCGCATCCGGGATGGCTACGAAGACCTGCCCGGCAGCGAGCGGGCCCTGGCCGACCTGCTGCTGAACCATCCGGGCCTGCTGGCCACGCATTCGGCCACCGAGCTGGCCGCCGATGCGGGCGTGTCCAAGGCGGCGGTGACCCGTCTGATCCAGCGCCTGGGCTACGCCAGTTATGCATCGGCGCGGGCAGAGGTGCGCGTGGTCCAGCAATGGGGCTCGCCGATCTACCTCGAAGCCGAGGCGCCGGCCGAACCCGAACAGCACGCAGCCATTTCACGGCACCTGGCGGCCGACCAGCAGATACTGGCCCGCACGCTCGGTGCGCTCACCGACGCCGACCTGCAGGCCTGTGTGCAGGCGCTGGCGACAGCGCGCCGGGTGATCGTGGTCGGCTTTCGCAACAGCGCCTGGCTGGCGATGTATGCCCGGTCGCAGTTCGGCCTGCTGCGTCCCGGGGTGGAACTGGCACCCCTGCCGGCCGAAACATTGGCCGAGGCACTGGTGGGCCTGGGGCCGCAGGATGTCGTGCTGGCGCTCGGATTCCGTCGCCGCGTGCCGGCCTTTGCCGCGTCCCTGAACGCCGCCAGGGCGTCGTCGGCGCGCATCCTGCTGGTGACGGATCCCTCCGGGGCGGCCGACCTGCGCATGGCCGACTGGACGATCACCTGCCACTGCCGTGGCGCGGCAATGTTCGACAGCTACGTCGCGGCCGTCAGCGTGATCAACCTGCTGGCCGCCCAGCTGGCCCAGGCAATGGGCGATGCCGGCCGCCAGCGCCTGCAGGGCGTGGAGCAGTGGCACGGTCGGCTGGGGGACCTGGCCTGAGGGCTGACGGGGGGTGGACACGTTCTGCAAAGGGCCTGCCACCTGCGCGACTCCCAAGGCGACAAGGGTTTTCCCGGATCGGGTAAGCTCGAAAGGACCCCTTTTGCAACCCTAGGAGTACTGACAGATGGATCGTCGTTCCCTGATCAAGCATGCCGGCATCGCGGGCGTGCTGAGCGCAGGCCTGGCCCCCGCCGTTCATGCACAGGCTGCCGTGCGCTGGCGCCTGGCATCGAGCTTTCCCAAAGCCCTTCCCACCATCTTCGGATCGGCCGAGAAGTTTTCCGAGACCGTCAAGGCCCTGTCGGGTGGCAAGTTCGAAGTCTCGGTGCATGCCGCCGGCGAACTGATGCCGGCCTTCGGCGTGGTGGATGCCCTGCAGAACAACACGGTGGAGATGGCGCAGACCGCGCCCTACTACTTCACCGGCAAGGACCCGATCTTTGCCTTCGGCTGCGCCGTGCCTTTCGGCCTGACCGCCCGCCACATGGACGCGTGGATGGAGCATGGCAACGGCCGCAAGCTGATGGACGAGTTCTACGGCCAGTACAACATCCTCTCCATGAGCTCGGGCAACACCGGCACCCAGATGGGTGGCTGGTACCGCAAGGAGATCAAGAGCGTTGCCGACCTCAAGGGCCTGAAGATGCGCATGGGTGGCGGCCTGTTCGGCGAGACCATGACCCGCCTGGGCGTGGTGGCGCAGAACATGCCCGCTGGCGAGGTCTACCAGGCGCTCGACAAAGGCACCCTGGATGCGACCGAGTTCGTCGGTCCTTTCGACGACGAGAAGCTGGGCTTCAACAAGGTGGCTCCGTTCTACTACTACCCTGGCTGGTGGGAAGGTGGCGCCGAGCTGGAGTTCTTCATCAACCGCAAGGCCTTCGAGGCCCTGTCGGACGAGAACAAGGCCATCGTGCGTGCCGCCGGTGCCGTGGCCGCCCGCGACATGACCGCCAAGTACGACGCGCAGAACCCGCAGGCGCTCAAGCGCCTGGTGGCCGCCGGTACCAAGCTCAAGGCCTTCCCCAAAGAGCTGATGGATGCCGGCTTCAAGATGGCCATGCAGGTGTTCGCGGAGAACGAAGCCAAGTCGCCCATGTTCAAGAAAATCCACCAGGACATGCGCGCGTTTCAGCGCGACCAGATCCTGTGGAGCCGCTTCTCCGAGTGGCGCTACGACAGCTACATCAGCGGCCTGAAGCTCTGACCGGCCGCAAGACGGGGCGCCTGCCGGACGGCGGGCGGTCCCGGTCTGGCCACCACCACCGCGATCAGCAGCGCCACTGTGTACGATAGGCCATGACTTCATCTGTTTGGGTGGCCTGCCTGTGCGCGCAGTGGTGCCACATCTGCCGGGACCTCCAGTCTTCCTTCGACGCCGGGAACAGCCTGGCGCCGCCGGTCAGGTGGGTCTGGGTGGACATCGAAGACCAGGCCGACCTGCTGGGCGATCTGGAGGTGGACACCTTTCCCACCTTCCTCATCGGATCGGGCGATGACGTGCTGCTCTACGCACCCGGACCGACACAGCCGGATGCCCTGACGGCCTTCATCGCGCCCTATGCGTCGCGCCGCATGCGGCCGGGCAGCTACCACCCGGACGTGCACCAGGCCTTTCAGGCCATCAAGGCATCCTCGGGCTGATCCGAGGCATCGCCGATGGCGGGCGTCCCGGCCACCGCGCCGGCGGTTGCGCCCAGCGCCAGGGACTGTGTCCGGTGGAAGCGGTCGGCCAGGCGCAGCAGCGCCGCATCCATGAACGCGGGTGCGGCCAGGGTCACGCCCCATGGCAGCCCGCAGGCATCGCCGTCGGCGAGGAATCCTGCCGGTACAGCCACGGCGGCGTAATCCAGCAGGTTCATGAAGTTGGTGTAGTAGCCCAGGTTCGAGTTCAGGCGGATCGGGTCGGCCTGCATGTCGTCGATGCGGTAGATGGTGCCGGCCGTGGGCGTGAGCAGGCAGTCGATGTCCTGCCACACGGCATCGCAGGTGCGCCTGAGCGCCTTGAGCCGGTAGCTGGCAGCAAAGGCTTCTGCAGCCGTCTTCTCGCGGCCACCTTCGATGATGGTGCGCACCGGTGGAAAGACTGCATCGGCCTGTGTATCGATGAAGTCTTTGATGGCCACATAACGTTCGGCCACCCAGGGGCCTTCGTAGAGCAGACGCGCTGCTTCCAGGAATGGCGTGAGCGCCACTTCGACCGGTGTGCCTCCCAGGCTCTCGAGGCGTTTGACCGAGTCGGCGAACAGCGAGGCCGGTCCACTCTCGGACCAGACCCTGCGTTGCCGCAGACGGAACCCTAGTGGACCTACGCACGAGCCGCTGCGACCACCGGTTGCAGACCACTCTCCATGCACAACGGAATAAGCAGGTTGCGTGCCAGGTGCTTGACACCCCGGAGGGTATCGGGATCCCTGTGCGGACGCGCCGGTGCACCGTTAGGTGGCGCGGCAGGTCACTTGCAGCCTGTGCCTTGTCTGATTTTGGTGCATGGGGCATGTGACCGCTGACTGCGCAAAATGCCGTTGTTCAGCTGTGCGCAACTGATGTACCTTGGATGCACCTTGTTGTGGTATTCATTTTTGAGTATATTGAATACAGCTATGCCAACCGGAGTGCCCCATGCCTCGTGCCGAAACAACCACCATGACGGTCCGCCTTAGCGGAGCGCTCAGCGATTTCGTCGCCGAGAACGTGGGCGAAATGGGCGACTATGAGAATGTCAGCGAGTACATCCGGGACTTGATCCGCCGCGACAAAGCGCGCAAGGAACAGATGTCCTTCGAGCGACTCAAGGCCGAGTTGACCCACGCCTTTGCGGCCCCCGAATCTTCGTACCGACCGTTGACGGCAGCGGACGTGATCGCGCGCAACCGGACCTGACGAGGTGACCCAGATCCGGATCCAGGCGTCCGCGTCCTATCGGCTCGACGATATCTACCGCTACACGCGCGAGCGCTGGGGCGCTCAGCAGGCGGAGTGCTACATCACCGGCTTGTTCGAAGCGTTCGAGGGCATCGAAACCCGCAAAACGTCTTCGCGACCTATCCCTGCGGAGTTCGGCGTCGAAGGCTATTTCTTCCGCTACGAGCGGCACGTTATCTACTGGCGCCGGCTCTCGAATGGCGACATCGGTATCGTGACCATCCTGCACGAGCGGATGCACCAGATCGACCGCTTCCGGGAAGACTTTGGCCTGTAAAGCGGCCCATACAGGTCCCTCGGGTGACCCTGGGTCGGGCTGCGGACCGTCTGCCTGACCTGATTGCAGAGCGAGGCAGAGGGTCTGTCGGGTGACATTTGTGCCCATCTCTGGACAAAACCCCCTCAATCTGTAACAATTACAGCATTCTCACAGGCAAGTCTGCCTGTCTGCCCCAGCGGCAAGCTTCAATTCCTGGCCCACCCGGTGCATCCGGCCCGGCCTGTCAGTTTTGCCTCGATTCCGGTTCACCAAAACCGGTCAGGCTTTATCCACCGACCCTTTGTGCGCGGACACGCTCCGTGCGGGTCGTGGCATTTGCGCCTGCAGATGTCCCGTCGAAACGCCGCCCCCCGGCACCACAACATCCAGGAAAGGACGATGGTTTGAGCGAACCCAAAGATCCCATGAAGCCAGACGGGGAGGTGAACCCCATCAACACGGACTACCAGATCGGACAGGACAACATCGTCGTGCAGGTTGGTCCGTTCGGGCTGGACATCCACAACCGCGTGTTTGCCATCTCGGGCCTGGCGGTGGTGGCCTTCGTGCTGCTGACCCTGATGTTCCAGGGGCAGGCCGAGCCCCTGTTTGCCAGCGTCCGTGGCTGGCTGACGTCCAATCTGGACTGGTTCTTCATCGGGGCGGGCAACATATTCGTGCTGGTGTGCCTGGGGCTGGCGGTCTCGCCGCTGGGCAAGGTTCGCCTCGGTGGCACCGAAGCCCGGCCGGACTACAGCTACCTGGGCTGGTTCTCGATGCTGTTTGCCGCTGGCATGGGCATTGGTCTGATGTTCTACGGGGTTTCCGAACCGCTGTCGCACTTCGGCAGCTCGATGGGCGGTACGGCACTGGAGAATGGCGCGCGCACCGACTGGGC
Organism: Burkholderiaceae bacterium; assembly: GCA_041396505.1. Taxonomy (GTDB): domain Bacteria; phylum Pseudomonadota; class Gammaproteobacteria; order Burkholderiales; family Burkholderiaceae_C; genus Hydrogenophaga. Next base: position 286,464 of record JAWKYL010000004.1, on the reverse strand, counting down.
GCCGCTGGCCGCCGCGGCCGGCGACCCTGTCGAATCCAGGCGCCTGGCGATGGCCGCCACCATCTACCACTGGGGCCTGCATCCGTGGGCGATCTACGCCATCCTGGCCCTGGGCCTGGCGTTGTTCTCGTTCAACAAGGGCCTGCCGCTGACCATGCGCTCGGTCTTCTATCCGCTGCTGGGCGAGCGGGTCTGGGGCTGGCCGGGTCACGTCATCGACATCCTGGCGGTGCTGGCCACCATGTTCGGCCTGGCCACGTCGCTGGGCCTGGGTGCCGCGCAGGCCGCCGCGGGCCTGAACCACCTGTTTGACGTGCCGATGGGCGAGACGACGCAGATCGTGCTCGTGATCGGCATCACCGCGATCGCGCTGGCCTCGGTGCTGGCGGGGCTGGATGCCGGCGTCAAGCTGCTGTCCGAGATCAACATGGTGCTGGCGCTGTTGCTGGTGCTGTTCGTCATTGCCGTGGGCCCGACCCTGGCCATCCTGACCGGCTTCTTCGACAACCTCGGCGCCTACATCGAGTACCTGCCGGCGCTGGCCAACCCGGTGGGCCGGGACGATGCCAACTTCTCGCAGGGCTGGACCGCCTTCTATTGGGCGTGGTGGATCTCCTGGTCGCCGTTCGTGGGCATGTTCATCGCGCGCGTCTCGCGCGGACGCTCGGTGCGCGAGTTCATTTTCTCGGTGCTGATCGTGCCTTCGCTGGCCTGCGTGCTGTGGATGACGGTCTTTGGTGGCACGGCCATCAGCCAGCTGGTCCAGGACGGCTACCAGGCGGTGGCCGGCGCCGACCTGCCGTTGCAGCTGTTCCTGATGCTCGAAGCCCTGCCGCTGGCGCAGATCACATCCTTCCTGGCCATCGTGCTGGTGGTGGTGTTCTTTGTCACTTCATCGGATTCCGGCTCGCTGGTGATCGACGTGATCGCGGCCGGTGGCAAGATCGACGCGCCCACGCCGCAGCGCGTGTTCTGGTGCACCTTTGAAGGCCTGGTGGCCATTGCGCTGATTCTGGGTGGTGGGCTGGTGGCCTTGCAGGCCATGGCCGTCTCGGCGGGCTTTCCGTTCGCCGTGGTGCTGCTGGTGGCCACGGTGGCCGTGGTCAAGGGCCTGGCCTCGGAGCCGCGCCCCAGCTGACCTGAAGGCACCATGGAAGACGAACGGCACGACATCCTCGCCTTCCTGCGCCGGCATGCGCCGTTCACGGCGCTTGACGACAGCACGCTGGCGCGCGTTGCGGCGGCCATTGACATCCGCTACTGCAAGGCCGGTACCCGCATCGTCGAGTTTGGCGAGGAGGCGCTGGTCTGGCACATCGTGCGCAGTGGCGTGGTCGAGATATTCCGGCGCGACGGCACGCTCTACAACCGCCTGACCGAAGGCGGCTACTTCGGCGAGTTTGGCCTGCTGCACCGCAAGAAGGTGCGCTTTCCGGCGGTGGCGCAGGAGGATGCGCTGCTGTATCTGTTGCCGGAGTCCGTGTTCACCGAGCTGTTCGAGGGCAACGAGGCATTTGCCGATCAGGTGGAGATCGAGGACCGGACACGCCTGCAGAAGGTGGTGTCCCGCCAGCAGGCGGGCAACAACCTGCTGGGGGCGACGGTGGGCAGCCTGGTTGAACGGGAGCCGGTGGCCGTGTCCCCGCAGACCACTGCCCGCGAAGCGGCGCAGCGCATGACCGAAGCGGGTGTTTCCTCGCTGCTCCTGGTCGAGCCCGGCGAGCCGCCCGATGGCGGTGCCGGGGACCGCATCGTCGGCATCCTGACCGACCGCGACCTGCGCACCCGGCTGCTGGCCCAGGGGCTGGATCTGGATACCCCGGTGGCGGACATCGCCACACCCGAGGTCATCGCGATCGAGCACAACCGGCAGGTGTTCGAGGCCATGCTGCAGATGCTGCGCCACCGGGTGCACCACCTGCCCGTCACGCGCGGCGAGCGTCCGGTCGGTGTGCTGGCGCTGTCGGACATCATCCGTTTCGAGTCGAACAACAGCCTGTTCGTCGTGGGGCGCATCGGGCGGGCGCAATCGGTCGACGAACTGGAGGCCCTGGTGCCGGAGGTGCGCTCCAGCTTTGTCCGCATGCTGGGTGACGACGCCAGCGCACGCGTGACCGGACAGGCCATGTCGGCCATTGGCCGGGCCTTCAAGCAGCGATTGCTGGAATTGGCCGAGCAGGAACTGGGCGCGCCACCCGTGCCCTACTGTCTGGTGGCGCTGGGTTCGATGGCCCGACAGGAGCAGGGCGTGGTGACCGACCAGGACAACGCCCTGGTGCTGGACAACCGGTTTGATCCGCCCCGCCATGACGCGTACTTCGAGGCGCTGGCCCGCTGGGTCACCCAGGGGCTGGCCCGTTGCGGCTACAGCCTGTGCACCGGCGACGTGATGGCCTCCAACCCGCGCTGGCGTCAGCCGCTGCGCGTCTGGCAGGGCTACTTCCGTGACTGGATCGAGCAGCCGACCGCCGAAGGCCTGTTGCACAGCAACATCTTCTTTGACGTCGACGGAGTGCATGGGCGCACCGAATGGGCCGATGGCCTGCGCCGGCAGATCGCCCGGCAGGCCCGCCAGCAACCGCGGTTCCTGGCCAGCATGGCGCGCAACGCCTTGCAGCGCACGCCGCCACTGGGCTTCTTCAGGGATTTTGTGCTGGAGACCGATGGCCGCCACAGCGCCGGCATCAACCTCAAGCGGCGTGGCACGGCCCCGTTGACCGACCTGATCCGGGTGCATGCGCTCGCCGTGGGCTCGGAAGCGCTCAACTCGTTCGAGCGGCTGGACGATGTCATTGCGGCGGGCGTGCTGCCACCCGGTCGTGGGCCGGACCTGCACGACGCGCTGGAGTTTGTGTCCTTTGTGCGGTTTCGCACCCAGGCGGAGGACCTGAAGGCAGGGCAGGAGCCGGGCAACACCGTGTCGCCAGAGCGGTTGTCCGACTTTGAGCGCAAGAGCCTGCGCGATGCCTTCCTGGTGCTGGGCCAGGCCCAGGACTACCTGAAGTTCAGGCACCAGTCGGTGCGTTGATCGCCCATGCTGCACGCTGGCCTGCTGCGCGAGCCGAAACCGGCCGAGCCACCTGGCACCGTGACCGACTGGGCGGCGCGCTTGGCCGAGTTGGCTGGACAGGCGCGCGATCCCCGCCTCCAGGCCTTCTACGCTGCCGGGGCGGTCGACGGGACGACGCCGCTGCGGGATGTGCCCTTGCTCGCCTTTGACGTGGAGACCACGGGCCTGGATCCGTCGGTTGACGGTATCGTGAGCCTGGGCCTGGTGCCCATGTCGCTGGATCTCATACGGGCCAGCCAGGGCCGGCACTGGCTGGTGCGCCCGCGTGTTCCGCTGGCGGACGAGGCCGTCACTTTTCATGGCATCACCCACCAGCGCCTGCGGCAGGCGCCGGATCTCGACGAGGTGCTGGGCGACGTCCTCTCGATGATGGCCGGCAAGGTGATGGTGGTGCATTGCCGCGACATCGAACGGCGCTTCCTGGACCAGGCCTTGCGCCGGCGCATCGGCGAGGGCATCGAATTTCCCGTCATCGACACGATGGCGCTGGAGGCGCGGCTGCACCGGCGTCCTGCGCCGCCGTGGTGGCGGCGTCTGGGCCGGTCGCTGCCGGCTCCGGTCTCGGTCCGGCTCGCGGCCAGCCGCGAACGGTATGGCCTGCCGCGGTACCGGCTTCATCACGCCCTCTCGGATGCCCTGGCGTCGGCCGAACTGCTGCAGGCCCAGGTCGCGCACGATTTCGATGAAGGCGTGCAAATTCGACATCTTTGGTGCTGACGGGTGGCGATAACCGCGTTGTGCAAGCGGTTATCAATGGCAAAATCGCCTGCAATTGCCTGAAACCACACCTTCACCGGGTCTTGCATGGCGAATCCTGTCGGGTCGGAGCGTTGGCTGCCCTTGTCCTTGATACGCCGCCTGCAGAGGCTGGCGGTGCTTGTGTCCGTCGTCTGGCTGGCCGGCTGTGCGCCGCCGCCGTCGGCGCCACTGGTGCTGGGCATCGGTCCCTGGGTCGGCTACGATCCCTTTGTCCTGGCCAGGGAGCATCGGCAGGTTGATGCCGGTCGCCTGAAGATCGTCGAACTCGCCACCAATGCCGAGGTCGTTCGCAACATGCGCAACGGACTGCTGGATGCGGCCGCGGTGACCCTGGACCAGGCGATGCAACTGGCCGAGCAGGGGCTGGACCTGCGTGTGGTGGCCTTGCTGGATCAGTCCGCCGGCGCCGATGCCGTCATGGCCCTGCCGGGGCTGGACGAGCCCGCCCGCCTGAAGGGGGGCGCCATCCTGGTGGAGCCTTCGACCGTGGGTAACCTGATGCTGCGTGCTGTGCTGGCCGCTGGCGGGCTGGACAACGACGATGTGCGGGTGGTGGCCCTGGATCCGAGCCAGCACCTGGCCATGATCAACGCCGGCAAGGCGGTCGCCGCCGTCTCGTACGAGCCCTGGGCGACCCAGCTCCGGCAAGGCGGGCTGGTCGCCGCGTTCGACAGTCGTGCCTTGCCCGGTCAGATCGTCGACGTGCTGGTGGTGCGGGCCGAACTCATGGATCGGCGTGGCGCCGATGTCGATGCCATGCTGATGGCGTGGGAGCGGGGGCTGGATCGCCTGCAGCATGACACGGTCGCTGCGGCGGACCTGCTCGCTCCGTCGCTGGACATGACCAGCCGGGAATACCAGGACACCCTGTCCGGCCTGCAGTTCATGCATCTGGCGGATTCGGCGCAGCGCATGGTGGGGACCGAACCGGTCGTGCGCCGTGACGGTGCCGCCCTGGCCGCCAGCCTTCAGGCCATGGGTGAACTCACGCGCGCGCCGGACTGGGAGCGGTTGATGGACGCCTCTGTGGTCGAGCGCGTGGTTCGGGAGGCTCACCAGCCGTGATGCCGATGGACTTTCTCCGGCAGTGGCCGGCGCGGTGGATGGCGCCCCTGGCGCTGGCGCTGTTCGGTCTGCTGGTCTCGGCCAGTTACTACGCGTTTGAGTCCCGGCAAAGTCTCGACATGCTGTGGAAGGACCGCGAGCGGCAGCTGATGGAGCGCCTGGGCATCGAGCAGACCCGGATCGATCGGCAGGCCGGCTCGGCCAACTGGCCCCTGGTGCGTCGACTGGTCACTGGACTGGCCCTGCACCAGGACCTGGACCAGGCCTATCTGGTGGCGTCGGACGGCCAGATCCTGGTGTCCCTGGCGCGGCTGGACGTGGGCAAGACCCTGCCGGCACTCGATGCGCCCGTGGCCCGGTGGCTTCACGAACGCGCAGCCCGACGGTCGGCCGGCATCGTGGTGCAGGCCGACCGGCCTGCGCAGCGCCTGCTGGGCTGGGTGCCGCTGGCCCAGGGCGGACAGCTGGCGGTATCGGTGAACCTGGAGCGCGGACAGGCGGTGGCACTGTATGAGGCGCGCCGCGAAAGTGCCGTGGCGGCGGTCATGATGCTGGTCCTGTCGGCCGCTCTGGCGTGGTTGCTGCATGTGCTCTGGTTCCGGCGCTCTGCGCATCTCGTCGATCGGCTGGGTCGCATCGCGGCCGGAGACCGGTCGGTACCCCGCGCCGACATGGCGGGCGGCGACGAGATTGCCCTCATCGGTCAGGCCGTCGACGGCATGGTGCATCGCCTGGCCAGCGGCGAGGCCGAGTTGCGGCGCATGGTCGACATCGTCAACCGGTCGCCGGTGGTGCTGATCGAGTGGCGCAATGCGCCAGGCTGGCCTGTCGGGTTTGTCAGCGAGGCGGTGGCGCAGTGGGGTTACCGGCCCGAAGAACTGCAGGACGGCGCCTTCCGGTATGACGACCTGTTCCATCCGGACGACGCCCTGCGTGTGAACGAGGAGATTGCCACTTACTTCAGGGTCGGACCCGACAGCTACCGTCAGGAATACCGCCTGCGTCGGTCCGATGGTGAATGGGCGTATGTCATCGACAGCTCGACCCTGAGTCGCGATGCTGCTGGCCAGGTGACCGGCATCACCGGTCTGCTGCTGGACGTGACCGCGCAGAAGCGGGCCGAAGAGGAAGTTCGCCAGCAGGCCGACCGGCTGGCGCGTTTCTATGAAATGCCCTTCATCGGCATGGCGATGACCTCGCCGAAGGACAAGCGCTGGATCCAGGTGAACGACAGGCTGTGCGAAATCATGGGCCATTCGCGCGAATACCTGCTGGCCACATCGTGGGTCGAGTTCACCCACCCGGACGATGTGGATGACAACCTGGTGCTGTTCCAGGACCTGCTGGCCAACCGGCGGCAGAACTACCGGATGATCAAGCGCTTCATCCGGGGCGACGGCCAGGTCGTTCACGCCGAGATGGATGTGCGCGCCCGGCGCCGGCCCGATGGGACCGTCTCCGAGATCTACACCACGATCCAGGACATCACCGACCGGCTGCATGCGGAGGCCGACCTGCGCCGCCTGGGGGCGATGGCCGACAACGCCAGCGACGCGCTGATGCTGACGGTGGACGGCCGGTTCGAGGACTGCAACGCCGCCGGCGTGCGCCTGTACGGATGTCCTGACAAAGCCACGCTGCTGGGTCGTTCGCCGGCGGATTTTTCACCCGCTTTTCAAGCCGATGGCAGGCCCAGCCTCGCCGCCGCGCAGGCCTATGTCGGCGCCGCCATGGCCGGTCTGCCGCAATATTTCGAATGGCTGCACTGCCGGCTGGATGGCACGGTGTTCGAGGCCGAGGTCAGCCTGAACCGCTTCCAGATGGCTGACGGCCGATTCGCACTGATTGGCGTGGTCAGAGACATCTCCGGACGCAAGCAGCAGGAAGCCCGCCTGCGTGAAAGCGAGGCCTTGTTGCGGGAGGCCCAGCGTGTCGGTCAGATGGGCAGTTGGTCGATCGACCTGTCGACCCGCCGTGTCGTCTGGTCCGACGAGACCTACCGCATGCAGGGCATGGATCCGCGGACCGACGCGGCGAGCTTCGAGGCTTTCGTCGCAGTCATCCACCCGGACGACCGGGAAGCGGTTGTGCGCATCTTCGAGACGTCGGTGGCGCAGCACCTGCCCTACAACGCCCGCTACCGTATCTGCCTGCCCGATGGCCGCATCCGCCATATGCATGCGCAGGGCGAGACGGACTACGTGGATGGCGTGGCCCGGCGCTGTGTCGGCATGGTCCGGGACGAAACCGAGCTGGTCGAGGCGCAGGCCGCCCTGCTGCTGGAACGGGAACGCCTGGCCGAAGCACAGACCGTCGCCCGGATTGGCAGCTGGAGCGTGGACCTGCCCGGTGGCGGCGTGTCCTGGTCGGAGGCCAATTTCCGCGTGCTGGGCCTGGAGCCGAAGACCTGTGTGCCCAGCGTGGAGGCGTATCTGTCGGTGGTGCATCCCGACGACCAGGAGCGCGTGCGTGCCCATGTGGCCGAGTCGATGCGCTGGGAGCCACGCCAGGCGAATGATGTCCGGTGGATCGAGCACCGGATCGTGACGCCGGACGGCATTCGCCATGTCGAGGAGCGTTCCCACGTCCAGCGGGACGCCGATGGCGCCATCGTGCGCCTGTACGGCACCACCCTGGACGTGACCGAACGTGTCGAGGCATCACGGGCGCTGCAGGAGACCAGTGCGATGCTGGAGCAGGGCGAGGCCCTGGCGCTGATCGGCAGCTGGACTTTCGACAGCGACACGCGACAGCTGCACTGGTCGCGCCAGATGTTTGCCAACATGGGCCTGCCCTGGTCTCCCCGGCCACCGAGCGTCGATGCCTACTGCGCCTGCGTCCACCCGGACGATGTGCCCGAGGTGAGGGCGTTGATCGACCGCTTGCTGTCGGCCCGAGAGGTGCCAGAAATCCGATTCAGGACCCATCCGGACCGGGGGGCCGTGCGGTGGCTGCACCGCGTGGTGCAACAGTTCGATCGCAGTGGCGAAGGCAAAGGGCCGTATTACCTGGGCACCTTGCTGGACGTGACCCGGGCGGTGCATGCCGAGGAGCGCCTGCGCGCCATCAACGAGCAGCTGGAGCAGCGGGTGGCCGAGCGGACGGCCCAGCTGCAGGACATCAACCGCGACCTGGAGGCGTTCACCTATTCGGTCTCGCACGACCTGAAGGCACCCTTGCGTGGCATCGACGGCTACAGCCAGCTGCTGGTGGAAGACTATGGCCCCCGGCTTGGCGAGGAAGGCCAGATGTTTGTCGAACGCATCCGCCGCGGCGTGGCGCAGATGGGCCTGCTGATTTCCGACCTGCTCGATTACTCGCGCATGGAGCGGCGATCCATGGAGCCTCACGCCCTGGACATTGTGGCGCTGGCCGATCAGGTCATCGAGGGTTTCGAAGCGGACATTGCCCGCCAGGGGGTGCAGGTCCGGCGGCAGATGGAACCGGTCACGCTCACGGTTGACCGGGAAGGCATGGCGGTGGTGCTGCGCAACCTGATCGGCAATGCCATCAAGTTCAGTGCGGACCGCGCCCACCCGCAGGTGGAGATTGGTTCGCGGGTAGGACCCGATCGCATCCGGCTCTGGGTGCGCGACAATGGGGTGGGGTTCGTCATGCAATACCACGATCGCATCTTTGCCATCTTCCAGCGCCTGCACCGGGCCGAGGATTTTCCGGGCACCGGGATCGGGCTGGCCCTGGTGGCCAAGGCGGTCCAGCGCATGGGCGGCAAGGTCTGGGCCGAAAGCCGGCCGGGCGACGGCGCTACCTTCTACATGGAGTTTCCGCGATGAGCACTGTCAAGAGCGTTCCGCCGATCCTGCTGGTCGAGGACAACCCCATGGACCTGGACCTGACGCTGCGGGCCTTTGCCCGCAAGAAGTTCTCCAACGAGATCCAGGTGGCCCGCGATGGCGAGGAAGCGCTTGCCTTCATGGAGCGCTGGGACGCAGGGGCTGCACTGCCAGCGGTGATTCTGCTGGACATCAACCTGCCCAAGATCAATGGCCTGGAAGTGCTCCAGCGGCTCAGGGCGCACGAGAGTTACCGCCGGATTCCGGTGGTGGTGCTGACGTCCTCGCGTGAGGACCGCGACCTGAAGACCGCCTACGATCTGGGCGCGAATTCGTACATCGAGAAGCCGGTCAGCTTCAGCAAGTTCATCGAGGTGGCCGAGCACATCGAACTGTACTGGTGTGTGTTCAACGAGCGGCCCTACTGAGCCGTTCTCCGATTTCCGAAAGACCGACATGCTGAAAATCCTCATTCCCGTTGACGGCTCGCCCTTTGCCTTGCTGGCGGTTCACCATGCCCTGCAACTGGTGGGACACGGGCTGAAGGCCCGCTTCGTGGTGGCCAACGTTCAGGAGCCAGCCAATCTGTATGAAGTGGTGGTGGCCCACGACCCGGTGGTGCTGCAGCAGGTCAGCGAGGCTGCGGCGCGTGACCTCATGCAGCCTGCGGTGGATCTGCTGCAGGCCGCCGGCATGCAGGTGGAAGCGGTCGCCGCCAGTGGCGATGTGGTGCCGGCGCTGGTCGAGGTGATCGAACTGCACGGCTGCCATGGCGTGATCATGGGCTCGCACGGCGCCAGTGGCCTCAGGGCCGCCGTGCTGGGGTCCGTTTCTGGCGAGATGGCCAACAGCGCACCGGTTCCTGTCACCCTGGTCAAGCCGCCGCAGGCGGCCGATGCCTGACGGGTGCGCGGTTCCGGCTGGGGCTCAAAAATTACGATTAGAGAAATCGGTTTACCAATTTTGAATTTTTGGCTATAGTCGCGTTCCACACGGGGCCGCCGGATCGCGCGCGGCCAGATCCACCCGAGGAGCATGTGCGATGGCCACTTACACCTACCCCACCTTTCCCTACCGTGCGCCTGCCGACCTGATGGCCGGTGCCCCCCAGCGCAAGCCGCTGGTCATCATCGGCGCCGGCCCGGTCGGCCTGGCGGCCGCCATCGATGCCCGCCTGCAAGGCCTGGATGTGCTGCTGTTCGACGAGGAAGACAGCGTGTCCTTCGGGTCGCGTGCGGTCTGCTATGCCAAGCGCGCGCTGGAGATCCTGGACCGCCTGGGCGTGGGTGATCCGGTGGTCGACAAGGGCGTGAGCTGGAACGTCGGCCGCACGTTCCTGCAGGACGAGGAGGTCTACCGCTTCAACCTGGTGCCCGATGCCGGCCACAAGCGGCCCGGCATGATCAATCTGCAGCAGTACCACCTGGAAGAGGCCCTGGTCCGGCGCGCCACCGAACTGGGGGCGGATCTGCGCTGGAAATACCGGGTGACGGGCGTCCAGCCCCTGGACGATGGCGCCCGAATCTCGGTCGAGACACCGGATGGTGCCTTCGATATCGAGGCCGACTGGCTGGTCGTGGCCGATGGTGCGCGTTCCAATGTGCGTCGCCAGCTGGGACTGGACATCGAGGGCCATGTGTTCAAGGACCGTTTCCTGATCGCTGACGTGATCATGAAGGCCGACTTTCCTGCCGAACGCTGGTTCTGGTTCGATCCTCCCTTCCATCCCAATCAGAGCGTGTTGTTGCACAAGCAGAGCGACAACGTCTGGCGCATTGATTTCCAGCTGGGCTGGGACGCCGATCCGGACGAGGAGAAGAAGCCGGAGAACATCATTCCCCGGGTCAAGGCCATGCTGGGTGACGACCGCGAATTCGAACTCGAATGGGCCAGCATCTACACCTTCCAGTGCCGGCGCATGAAGCACTTCCGGCACGGGCGCCTGCTGTTCGTCGGCGATGCGGCGCACCAGGTCTCGCCGTTCGGCGCGCGCGGTGCGAATTCGGGTTTCCAGGACACTGATGACCTGGTCTGGAAGCTGGCGCTGGTGCTCAAGGGTCTGGCGCCTGCCACCCTGCTGGACAGCTACGACGCCGACCGCACCTATGCGGCCGACGAAAACATCCGCAATTCCACCCGCTCCACCGACTTCATCACGCCCAAGAGCAAGGTCAGCCGGACCTTTCGCAACGCCGCGCTGCAACTGGCCCGCCAGCATCCGTTCGCGCGCAAGCTGGTCAATTCGGGCCGCCTGTCGGTGCCGGCCTTCCTGGTCGACTCGGTGCTGAACACACCGGATGCTGAAGCCTTCGACGGCAACATGGTGCCCGGCGCACCCATGGACGACGCACCGGTGCGTGTCGATGGCCACGATGCGTGGCTGCTGGACCAGATGGGCAACCGGTTCGTTCTGATGGTTTTTGCCGACCGTGCCGACGCGGTGGACCCGGCGGTGCTGGCCCAGGCCGTTTCGCTGGCCCAGGCCCCGATCCCTGTCGAGACTCTGGTGGTCACGGCCCATGGCGGCCGTGTGCCGGCCGGCATGCACGTCCTGCACGACCGCGATGGCCTGGTGGCCCAGCGCTACGACGCCCGACCGGGCACGGCCTACCTGGTGCGTCCGGACCAGCACGTGGCTGCCCGCTGGCGCCGCCTGGACGCGTCGCAACTGGCGCTGGCCCTGTCCCGGGCCACCGGTCAACCACGTGTCGGCCAGCCGGACCTGGCCACCGAAACTGCCTGAACCCCGAGGAGCACCCATGTCCCTGCAGCTGCAACCGAACCTGGCCGAAGCCGGCCAGCGCTATTTCCGCGATTTCACCCCGGGCGACGACTTCTATGAAGCCCTGATCGACGCCCACCGTGACCTCGGTGATGAACAGAGCGAGATGCTCAATGCCCGATTGATCCTGATTCTGGCCAACCACGTGGGCGACATCGGTGTCCTGCGCCAGGCCCTGGCGTTGGCCCGCGAGGGTGTGGCCTGACCGGATCCGGAACCAAACGGCCAAAAAGAACAGCGCAAACCCCTCAAGTCCGGCGATTGCCGGCCGAAAAACCATGAGACCACCGGAAGAGGCGTCTTCCGGTACGACCCATGAGGGGTAACCATGCTCAACATTCCAATCACATCGGCGGTGACCTGGACCTCACCGCCCACCGGTTCGCCGGTGCCAGCGGTACCGGCGATTCAGCCCGTCGGCGCGGCCGGACGGGATCGTCAGGCCGGGCCCGATGCCGGCCAGGATGGCCAGTTGCCTGCCCGTCCCGGGTCCACGGCGCGCACGGCACGTGGCGGACAGGCGGGCGACCAGCCTGTGGCACCCTTGCTGCCGAATGCGGCAGGCGCGACGTCCGAAACTGGCGAGCGCGCCGGTGCGGCAGACGAGCCGGCACGGCAGGAATCGGAACAGACGTCGGCGCAGCAGGAGGCCGACAAGGCCATGCGGGCCAGGTTGCAGGCCGTGTTGACCACGGTCTGGCAAGCCAGCGCATCCGTGGTCGAGCGCGCCCTGGGCCGTGAATCGGCCAACGATGCGGCGGTTGGTGCCGTGTCGTCCGCTTCCGATCCGTCCGACGTCGGGGCTGCCCTGCTGGCGCGCCGTCCCCTGCCTCCCGAGCCGGCATCGCGCCCGCAGGTCGAACCGCTGCCCTGGCCCATCATGGATGGCGATGCCCCGGTGCAGCCCGAAGACATCGTGGCCTATGACGAAAAGGGCAACAGCACGCTGATGCCGCTGGAGGTGGGTCAGCTGGTCAACCAGCGCGTGTGACAGCCGCGGCGCCCTGGAAAGGCTTGCACCGACCCAAAAAAAGCGCCCGGCCAGGGCGCTTTTTCATTGGGGTCTGCGGGCTTGCCCGACATCGGTGACGGTGGGCGCTGCCGCCGCCGGTCGGGTCTCAGGCCGTCGTGTCCGATGCCAGCTGGCGGACCGCCTTGCGCGTGGCTTCCATCTCGCGCTGCAGCTGGTCAATCCATTCGGGTGACAGGGGGGCGTCCGTCTGCATGGCCTGGTGTTCGATCTGGGCGGAGGTGCGCACGAGGGTGCGAAAGCCCAGCAGCATGGCCGTGCCCTTGAGCTTGTGGGCGTTGTAGCCGACCGCCGGCCGGTCACCCGCTGACAAGGCGTTCTGCAGCGCCGGCAGCGTGCCTTCCGGGGGATCGAACAGCGTGGACAGCATGTCCTCCAGGCTGTCGGTCGGAATCATCGAGGTGACTTCATTGAAGGCGTCGAGGTCGATGAGCGTGGCGGCGGTCGGTGTGTCGGGCACCCGCACCGGCATTTCGTACGAGGAGAGCGGGAACGGACTGGACAGGCGGACACCGGGGCTGCTGCCCTCCGGATCGCCGGCTTCCAGCAGCCCGCACCGGCGCAGCGCCCGCTGCAGATCGGCCGCCTGCAGTGGCTTGCTGGTGAATTCGTTGACACCCACCTCCAGGGCCCGCTTGCGGGTGTCGTTGACCACGTCCGCCGTCACCAGGATGATGCGGATCTGGCCGGCCGGGCTGTCCAGTGCGCGAATGGCCTCGGTGGTGGCCAGGCCGTCGAGCACGGGCATGTGGTAGTCGAGCAGGACCACGTCGAACGGCTGCTGCTGTACCAGGGTCAGGGCTTCCTGTCCGTTCTCGCAGAACACGGCGTCGTGCCCCATCTTGTCCAGCAGGATGCTCATGTACTTGAGGTTGATGGGGTGGTCCTCGGCCACCAGCACCTTCAGCCGGCGGGTGTGCAGCGGATCGACCTGGCTGATGCGGTCGGCTGCGGGGGCCTCGGTCTCGGGCAGGTCGAGGGTGACCGTGAACACGCTGCCCACGCCGGGCTCGCTGCTGACCTTGATGTCGCCGCCCATCATGCGGGCCAGGTTGCGCGAGATTTCCAGTCCCAGGCCGGTGCCTCCGATGCGCCGGCGCAGGGAATTGTCGGCCTGGTAGAAGCGGGTGAACAGGTGGTCCAGCGTGTCCCTGTCCATGCCGACACCGGTGTCGCGCACCGTCAGCAGCACGCCAGCGCGGCCGCAGGGCGCAGGCGAGACCTCGACCAGGATGCTGCCTTCGTTGGTGAACTTGATGGCGTTGCTGATCAGGTTGAACATGATCTGCCGCACCCGGGTGGGGTCGGCCGTGACCCATTCGGGCAGGTCGCTGGCGGGATAGACATTGAGTGTCAGACTTTTGTCGCTGGCCGGGACCTGCATCAGGCCGTCGACCTCCTGGACGAGTTCGCGCAGGTTGACCGGACCGACCGAGAGCTTGAGGGTGCCCGACTCCAGGGTCGAGACGTCCAGGATGTCGTTGAGCACGCCCAGCAGGTGGATGGCCGAATCCTGGGCGGTCTGCAGGTAGTCACGCTGCTGGCCGCTCAGGTTGGGTTCGTCCAGCAGGTTGAGCATGCCCAGCAGGCCCTGGAACGGGGTGCGGATTTCATGGCTCATGTTGGCCAGGAACACGCTCTTGCCATGGTTGGCGGCTTCGGCCTGGTCCCGAGCGTCGGCCAGTTCGCGGCTGAGCTTCTGCAGGCGGGTGTACTGGCGCTGCTGGCGGCGGATGTGGCGGACCAGCAGGACCACGAAGACCAGAAGCACCAGGGCCTGCACCGATGCCAGCGAGATCACCAGCACGCCCTGTTGCCGGATCTGCTGGTTGCGCTCGTCGACGAAGCGCGCCACGGAGCGGTTGGCCTCGCGCGTCAGTTCGCCCAGCACTGGCAACATCTGTTCGATGCTGAACACCAGGGCGTTGATCGAGTCGTGCTGGCCCATGAGTTCGGCCGGCTTCGCAAACAGCGGATCGGCCTGAATGACAAAGCCCCTGATCAGGGCCATGGCCTGGCCGTAGACCTCGGACGTGTCCAGCAGGTCGCGGCGGGGAATCTGGGTCAGCAGGTCGATGCGGCTGAGGAAGACCTCGTAGCCTTCGGCCAGGTCCCAGGGGTCGATGATCGGTTCGGCGGCATTGGCTTCCTGCAGCTGGACCTGAAGCCGGCCGACTTCCCGTTCGAGCTGATACGCCTGCCACATGATCGAGTCCACCTGGTTGGTGGAAATGTCACTGAGCAGACGAAACTGCTGCCACTGGATCCAGACCAGCGGCGTGAGTGTCACGAACAGAAGCCCGGTGAGGGCCAGCGCCCATTGCCGGCCACCCCACCGGGCCATGTCGCCCAGACTGAGCTTCATTGGATGTCCAGCGCCTTGAGTTGCCAGATGGAGCGTTCGTAATACACCGAGCTGCGCAGTTTGGCGGAGGCGTCGAACGGGTAGACGATGAACAGGGGGCCTTTCTCGCGAATGGCCATTGGCTGGTCGTCCAGCAGTCGCGCCATGATCACGCCGTGTTCCCCGGCATCGGCCATCGGGATTTTGATGCGGTAGTCGTTGATGGCGGTGGCGTGGATGGTCGTGCCCTGGGCCTGCGCCAGCTTGAGCACATCGGCCAGCAGGGGGCCGGTGAACTTGACCGGTCGATCGAACCAGGGTGTATGGGTGGTGAAGCTGTGCTGGGGCAGGGCTTCGATCATCTTCATGTCCAGGCGGATGGCGTTGGCGGTGTTGGTCACGCCGATTTTTCCGGTGATGGTCAGGATGGGCCGTTCGGCCGGTGCATCCAGCGCCAGGGCGGTGCCGCTGCCCAGGAGGCTGCCGAGCAGAGTCAGCAGGGCGGCGGCGTGGAAACTGCGTCGGGCAAGGGACTTCATGCAAGTGCTCCGGTGAGAGGGTGTGGCTGCGGTCGGGCCGCAAGGGTGTGTCGCGGTGAATGGGTGTCAGATGCGGTGGCGCACGCCGGCGGGCGTGGTGGCCAGGCGGGCCAGGACAGAGGTCGCGATCTGGCGCAGGGGCAGGACTTCGTGGGCGGCACCGGCCTGGATGGCCATGCGCGGCATCCCGAACACCACGCAGCTGGCTTCGTCTTGCACATAGTTGTAGCTGCCGGCGTCTTTCATCTCGCGCATGGCCAGTGCGCCGTCGGCCCCCATGCCGGTGAGCATGATGCCGATGGCGTTGGGGCCGAGCACGCGGGCGGCCGAGCGGAACAGCACCTCGACCGACGGGCGGTGCCGGTTCACCGGCTCGGTGTCCTCGACCACCGCCACGTAGTTCGAGCCGTTGCGGTCGATGCGGAGGTGGCGCCCGCCCGGTGCGATGTAGGCATGTCCGGGCAGGATGCGCTGGCCGTGCACGGCCTCCTGGACGCGGATCTTGCACAGGCTGTCGAGCCGGGTGGCAAAGCTGCTGGTGAAGCCGGGCGGCATGTGCTGGGTGATGACGATGGCCGGCGCGTCGGGCGGCATCTGCACCAGCACTTCGCGCACCGCCTCGGTACCGCCGGTGGATGAACCGATGCAGATGATTTTCTCGGTGGATGCGCGCGGCAGCGGTGCCCGAGGCGCTTCGACGCCCGGGCCCGGATGGGGGGTGGCCGCGCCAGCGGCCGGCGACGGGCTGGCCGCCAGGCGGCGGACATGCGCCTTCGAGGCAATCCGGATCTTCTCCACGATGTCGCCCGAGAGTTCGTGCAGTCCGCTGGAAATGCCGATGCGGGGTTTGGCCACGAAGTCCACCGCACCCATCTCCAGCGCCCTGAGCGTGATGTCGGCACCTTGCTCGGTCAGGGTCGAGACCATGACCACCGGTGTGGGCCGCAGCTTCATCAGGCGCGAGAGGAACTCCAGGCCGTCCATGCGGGGCATCTCCACGTCCAGCGTGATGACGTCCGGGTTGGTCTCACGGATCATCTCGCGGGCCACCAGCGGGTCGCTGGCGGCGCCCACGCAGCGCATGTCGGGCTGTTGGTTGATGATCTCGGTCAGCAGGCTTCGTACCAGTGCGGAGTCGTCGACGACCACCACCTTGATTGTGTTCATGGGTCCCCCGGATTCGTGTTGTTCTGCTCAGAAAAGATCGACGGAGCCGCCGGCCGTGCTCGTGGCCACCGCTGCCGCATTGCCCGCACGCTCCTGCGTTTCCAGGATGTCGGGGTGGGAATGGGCCAGTCGCTTGACCATGGCCTTGCCCGTGGCGGGGAAGTAGCAGACCTTGCGCGGATGGATGTCCAGCACGTCCCTGGAGACGATGGCGATGCGCTCGGTGTGCAGGTAGTCGAGCACGAACTGGGTGTTGCGCTCGCCCACGTTCATGGTGGTGAACGAGTGCATGACCTGGCCACCACCGAAGATCTTGGCCTGCATGGATTCGCGCCGGGCACCCAGCTTGATCATCTCGTTGATCAGCAGTTCCATGGCGTATGAGCCATAGCGTCCGGAGGTGTCGTTGCCACCTTCGGGCAGCATGAAGTGGTTCATGCCACCCACCCGAACCTTGGGGTCCCAGATGCAGGCGGCAATGCATGAGCCGAGCACCGTCATGATCATGATGTCGTCGCCGGTCACGTAGTACTCGCCGGGCAGCACCTTGACGCCATCGTGCTGGAAATGGTGGTCGCGGTAGAAGAACGAGGCCTGCCCTGGTTTGCGCGGCAGCGCGCGCAGACGCTCCACGCCGGACAGCGCCGCCGCTGCCGCGACGCCGCCTGGCGGCGGCAGGGTCCGGGCCACCGGCCGGTGGCTGGCTTCAAAGGCGTTCATACACGGTCTTTCCGCGCAGGGCAAACAGGTTGCGGGCGTCGCTGAAGTTCTCGGCATGGCCCACGAACAGCATGCCGCCCGGCTTCATCACGCGGTAAATGCGTTCGAGCACCTGGCGCTGCGTGGCGGCATCGAAATAGATCATGACGTTGCGGCAGAACACCAGGTCGAAGGGTTCGCGCAGCGGCAGTTCCTGGATCAGGTTGACGGGCTGGAACGTCATGTGCCGCTGGAGTTCGGGCTTGACGCGGATCAGACCTGCATTGGCGCCCTTGCCACGCATGAAGTGGCGCTGCAGGCGTTCGTTGCTCAGGCCCTTGATGCCGTCTCGCTTGTAGACACCCCGGGAGGCGGTTTCCAGCACCCGGGTGTCGATGTCGCTGTTGACGATCTGGAACTGCCCGCTGGCCCCCAGGGTTTCCTGCGCCGTCATGGCGATGGAGTAGGGTTCCTCGCCGGTGGAGGCGGCCGAGCACCAGATGCGCCAGGCGCGGCCCCGGTCGGCGCGCAGCAGGTCGGCCAGGATGGCGAAGTGGTGTTCTTCGCGGAAGAAGGCCGTGAGGTTGGTCGTCAGCGCGTTGATGAACTCCTGCCATTCGGGTCCGTCATGCCTGTCCAGCCAGTCCAGGTAGCTGCTGAAGCTGTCGTGGCCGGTCTCGCGCAGGCGGCGCGAGACACGGCTGTAGACCATGGCGTGCTTGCCGTCATGCAGGCTGATGCCGGCCTTGCGGTAGATCAGGTCCTTGATGCGACGGAAGTCGGCCGGCCCCCAGATGAACTCGCGGCCTTCGGCCAGCGGGCCCTGTTCTGCCTCGCTCTGGACGGGGCGGGCCGTGCGCGGGGTTCGCGTGGATTGCAGCATCGCGGTGCTCTCGGAAGAAGGGCGTGCGAAGGCCCGTGGTCAGTGGCGCGAACGGCGCACCAGGCCGGAGGTGTCCAGGATCAGGGCCACCTTGCCATCGCCCAGGATGGTGGCGCCCGAGACGTTGGGTACCTTGCGGTAGTTGGACTCGAGGTTCTTGATCACCACCTGCTGCTGCCCCAGGAGTTCGTCGACCATCAGGGCCACACGTGCACCGTCGGATTCGGTGATGACCATGATGGGACTGCTGGCGTTGTGCTCGAATCGCGGCACCTGGAACACCTGCTCCAGTTCGATGACCGGCATGTATTCCTCGCGCACTTTCACCAGGCGGGCACCCTGGGCCATGGTGTTGATGTCCTTGGGGTTGACCTGGAAAGACTCGATCACCGAGGACAGTGGCAGGATGTAGACCTCGTCGGCAACGCGCACCGACATGCCGTCCATGATGGCCAGTGTCAGGGGCAGGCGCACCTTGACGCTCATGCCGTAGCCCTCGGCCGAGTCGATCTCGACGGTGCCGTTGAGTGCGGCGATGTTCTTCTTGACGACGTCCATGCCGACACCGCGGCCGGAGACGTCCGTCACTTCGGCGGCGGTGGAGAAGCCGGGGGCGAAGATGAGGTTCCAGACTTCGCTGTCGCTCAGGCTGTCCGGGGCATCGATGCCTTTCTCGCGGGCCTTGGACAGCAGTTTTTCGCGTGACAGGCCTTTGCCGTCGTCGCGAACCTCGATCAGGATGGAGCCGCCCTGGTGGGATGCCGACAGGGTGATGGTGCCGTGCTCGGGCTTGCCCCGGGTGCGGCGCTCTTCGGGCATCTCGATGCCGTGGTCGCAGCTGTTGCGGATCAGGTGGGTCAGCGGATCGGTGATCTTTTCAATCAGGCCCTTGTCCAGTTCGGTGGCCTCGCCGTGGGTGATCAGTTCGACCTTCTTGCCCAACTTGCTGGCCAGGTCGCGCAGCATGCGGGGGAAGCGGTTGAAGACGACCGACATCGGGATCATGCGGATCGACATCACCGCTTCCTGCAGGTCGCGGGTGTTGCGGTCGAGGTCGGCCAGGCCGGCCAGCAGCTGCTGGTTCACCGAGGCGTCCAGTTCGTGGCTTTTCTGCGCCAGCATGGCCTGGGTGATGACCAGTTCGCCCACCAGGTTGATCAGCTGGTCGACCTTGCTGACCGAGACGCGCAGCGTGCTGGACTCGACCGGCGGCGCGGCGCTGGCGCGCGACTCGGCGCGGCTGGCCGGCTGGGTCGGGGCCACGGGCGCGGCCGGCGCCACCGGTTCGGGGGTGGCGACCCTGGCCGGAGCTGTCTCGGGCGTGGGCGCGGTGGCGGCGGGCAGGCCGGGGGCGTCGTCAAAGAAGCCGAAGTCCTTGCCTTCCTGGGCATTCGTGGTCGGCGCAGCCGTGGACGCGGTCGGCAGGGGCGGCACGCTGGCGTCGACGATGCGGATCTGTTCGCGGCTGACGTGGAAGGTGAACAGGTCCAGCAGGTCGCTGTCGGTGGAGCCGGTGCGCACCTGGAAGATGCGACGGTCATTCTGGTCGCAGGGCTGGATCTCCAGCTGGCCCAGTCCGGCAATGTCGCGGAACAGGTCCGCGATGCCGTCGGCCTGGGTCGGGTGATCCAGCGGGCCGATGTGGATTTCCAGCAGGCGCTGGCCCGGCTCCAGTGCCGCGGCAGCGGACGTGGCCGGCACCGTGGCGGGCTCCGGTGCGACGGGTTGCCCGGCGGTGGGCTGGGGGATGACGGGCGGGGCGGTAGCAGCGGCGGCCTGGGGCGCCTGGGGCGCCTGGCCGTTGGCCAGCACGCGGATGCGTTCGACCAGGCTGGCCGTGGCCGGTGTGTCCACGGTGCGGCCCTGATGGCGGGCCAGCAGCAGGCGCAGAGCGTCGGACGATTCGAGCAGCACGTCGACCATGGCCGAGTTCGGGGCCAGTTCATGGCGCCGCAGCTTGTCCAGCAGCGACTCCATCTGGTGCGTGAGTTCGGCCACATCGGCAAAGCCGAAGGTGGCGGCCCCTCCCTTGATGGAGTGGGCACACCGGAAGATGGCGTTCAGTTCCTCGTCATCGGCCTGCTCCAGGTCGAGCTGGAGCAGCATCTGCTCCATCTGGTCCAGGTTCTCACCGGCTTCCTCGAAGAAGATCTGGTAGAACTGGCTCAGGTCGATATTGCCGCCGTTGTTCGACGTTTCATTGATCATTTCACCCATGGGGGACTCCTGGCTGCGGCTGCTGACCCGGGTTCAGCGAATGACTTTCTGGATCACCTCGATCAGGCGACCCGGATCGAAGGGTTTGACCAGCCAGCCCGTGGCGCCGGCGCTGCGCCCGGCCTGTTTCATGGCATCGCTCGACTCGGTGGTCAGGATCAGGATGGGGGTGGTCTTGAACTTGGGGTGGTCGCGCAGCTTGCGCGTCAGTCCCAGCCCGTCCATGCGGGGCATGTTCTGGTCGGTGAGCACCAGATCGATGGCGTGGGTCTGGGCCTTTTCAAACGCGTCCTGCCCGTCCACTGCTTCCACGACGTGAAAACCGGCGCCGGTGAGCGTGAACGAGACCATCTTGCGCATGGAGGCCGAATCATCTACGGCGAGGATGGATTGCATGAAGTACTCCGTTTTTCGAACAGATATCGACAGTTGATGGCGTTTCTTTAAGACCTCTGGGCGAATCGGGTCCTCAGAACAGTTCGATGGAACCGGAGTCCATCTCGCTCTGGGTGACGGGGCTGGGTCGTTCGGGCATGGGGTCCAGGTTCAGGGGCTGTTCGTCGCCTTCCAGCTCCATGGTCTCGTCGGCCAGCCGCCAGGCACAGCCCTGCAGGATCTGGCTGGTGTGGTTGATCAGCTGGGTGGCCATGTCGTGGAACTGCAGTTCGGTGACCGCCTGGTGCAACTGGGTGCGGATGGTGCGGATGTCGTCGTTCTCGCGCCCTTCCAGATGACCCAGGGCGCGCTCGGCGCTGCCGAATCGCTCCAGGAGGTTGCCGGTGGCGTGGTCGAGCAGGCCGACCAGGCGCTGCAGGTCGGTCAGCACCATGAGCAGGGAGTCCTGCACGTCGGCCACCATGTTCACGGGCAGGGAGACCGCCGGGGCCGTCTGGGGCGTCGATGCTTGTTCCATGGTGCTTCGGGCTGTGGGTTGCGGGTATGTCAGTGGCGGGCATTACAATTTTCTTGATGCCTCCCGAGGCTTATCGGCCAATAACCGGGCAAATTCAGGACCTTTTATCTTCTGCCGGCCAGGACCCGTGTTCGCGTCCGCGCCGCCACCGCTGCCGCCGCATGAATGCATCGCCCGAACCCGATGACCGCCCCCTGGTGCGCATCCTTCACCTGGAAGATTCGCGGGTCGACCATGCCCTGGTGAAATTTGCCCTGCAGCGCAGCCAGCTGAATTGCGAGCTGGTGCTGGTCGACACGCTGGAGGACTTCGAGCGCGAGGTCCAGACCGGCCGCCACGACATCGTTCTGGCCGATTACCACCTGCCCGGGTTCAGCGGCATGGACGCCTGGCAGATCCTGCAGGCCAGGAGGTCGGACCTGCCGTTTGTCATCCTCTCGGGTGCGATCGGCGAGGCGGCCGCGGTCGAGGCCATGCATGAGGGTGTGAGCGACTACCTTCTCAAGGACAACATGCAGCGCCTGGCCCACGTGGTGGAGCGCGCCATCGAAGTGGCACAGGCCCGCCGCGCCAAGCATTTGGCCGACGCCGAGGTGGCCGAGTCGCGCCAGCGCCTGGGCGAGCTGGCCGAGCACCTGCAGACCAGCATCGAACAGGAGCGCGCCGACATTGCCCGTGAGATCCATGACGACATCGGCGGTGCGCTGGCGGCTGTCAAGCTCGACCTGGCCTGGGTCAGCCGGCGGGCGGCCGACCCCGAGATGAAGCGCCACATGGACACCGCCATGGAGATGCTGCAGCATGCCCTGGGGGCAAGCCAGCGCATCATGCTCAATTTGCGCCCACCCATTCTCGACCAGGGACTGGTGGCGGCGGTGCTGTGGCTGGCGGCCAATTTCGAGGGACGTACCGCGTTGCCGGTGGCGGTCCGCCGGTCGGCCGAATTCATCGATGTGCCGCGCGAACTGCAGCTGGTGGCCTACCGGACGGCCCAGGAGGCCCTGACCAATGTATCCAAGCACGCCGAAGCCAGGAGTGTCCAGATCGACCTGAGCGACCGGGAGGGCGTGCTGACCCTGGAGGTCACCGACAACGGCCGGGGAATGGGACCCGAGGCCCTGCGCAAGGCCAAGTCCTTTGGCCTGCTGGGCCTGAAGGAGCGGGCCGCCAAGGTCGGGGGCTGGCTGGACATCAGTTCGTCACCGAAAGGGACGTCGGTGATCCTGTCGGTGCCGCTGGAAGATGGCGACCTGTCGGCCGTAGAAGCATGAACAAGGAGGAGGAACGACATGATCAGGGTGATTCTGTGCGACGACCATGCGGTGGTGCGCCGCGGCATACGTGACACGATTTCGGAGGCCGTCGACATCCAGGTGGTGGGCGAGGCCGGCAGCTACCCGGAGCTGCGCGAGCAGATGCGCAAGGTCGAATGCGATGTGCTCGTCCTGGACCTGAACATGCCCGGACGCGGTGGCCTGGAGGTGCTGGCGGCACTGCGCGAGGAAGGCTCCACCGTCAAGACACTGGTGGTCTCGATGTATCCGGAGGACCAGTACGCGATCCGCTGTTTGCGCGCCGGTGCGCGTGGCTACCTGAACAAGGCCGGCGAGCCGGACGAGCTGGTCGAGGCGATCCGCACCGTCATGCAGGGACGCAAGTACGTCACCCCCGAGGTCGCCCAGATGCTGGTCGACACGCTCAACAAGCCCGAGACCGAGGAGCTGCACGCCAGCCTGTCCGAGCGCGAGTTGCAGACGCTGCAGAAGATTGCCTCGGGCCGCAAGCTCTCGGAGATTGCCGACGAACTGATGCTCAGCCCCAAGACGGTCAGTGTCTACCGGGCGCGTGTGCTGGAGAAGCTGCATCTGGGCAACAACGCCGAGCTGACGGTCTACGCCATTCGCAACGGGCTGGTCTGATAGGGCGGGTCCGGGTGGATGCGGGCGGTGCCAGGGTGGAAGACCTGGGCCGCGCAAACATTCAGGTTTGTGGAACACCGGTTGCCCGGTCCTCAGTTGCCAGTGTGAAGCGATAGGGGACGTCACGAAGGGCCCCGAACCACACTCGCAGAACCACGGATGCGATCAGCGCACCCAGGTGGAACATGGCGGCAGTGTCGGGTCCGACCTGCGGGTCTACCAGCGACCGCCAGGCCACGAACAACAAGGTGCCATGGACGGCACTGAACAGTCCGCAGACGGCGTTCAGATGCCAGTTGAGCCACCAGGTGGGGTGCAGGGGACCGCGAACCCAGGCGAAGCGGATCATCGTTGTGCCGTAAAAGAGGCCGACGGAGGAAAGAACCACCGCCACCGGGTCCGGTCCGGCGAGGCCACCTGCCATCACCACCACGCCCAGCAGCAACAGGACGGGCCCCAGGACCCTGAAGTGCCATCCGCGAAAGCGCTCCGGCTGCTGGCGCCAGCGAATGGCCGTCCAGCCCAGGGTCGAGACGGTCATGACCGCCACGGCCAGGTAGACAAACTGGACCACGTGGGCGGGATCGAACGGGCCTGCCCTGAGAAAGAGCAGCGGGCCGACCGACAGTGCGACCATCCACATGGCCACAAAGAACGAGCGACCGACGCGCCGGTGGACCGTCTGGCCTTTGCGAGAACCCAGACCAAACCAGTAGAGGAGCAGTGCAAGGGTACCGATACCCGCGTGCAGCAGGATGGCTGTTTCATGTGTCATGGTGGACTCCTTCTGGTAGGTTAACGAACGTAAAATACCACAAGGTTTAACATACGTAAAATGAAAAAAAGCATCTCCGAAGCCACCCGACAGGCGGTACTCGAAGCCGCCTGGCGTCGCATGAGCCGTCCTGGGGGGGTAGGGGCCGGTATGGGCGCTATTGCGCAGGAGGCCGGGGTGTCGCGACAGACCGTCTTCTACGCATTTGGTGGGCGGTCGGGCCTGCTGGTGGCCATGGTGCGGCACAGGGACCAGCAGACCGATCATGTGCATCGCCTGTCCAGCCTGGCCCAGGGCCCAGGCGCCGACCTTTCCGCCTTGCTGGCGTTCATCGATGTCTGGCTGGATTACCTGCCCATCGTGCATCCGGTGGCTGTACAGCTGGAGAACGGTGCACCATCGGACCCCGACCTGGCATTGGCGTGGAACGACCGTTTTTTCAACCAGGGCTTGCGCCGGGGCTTTGAGCTGATTCTGGGACGCATGACAACCGCAGGATGCCTGCCGAAAGGCAGCGATCCGAGCCGCATGGCCGACCTGTGCCTCTCGTTGGTGGTTCCCAGTGCCTGGCAGTTGCTGGTCCATGACTGCCGCTGGACCCCAGATCAATTCCGGTCGTCCAGGCATGTGCTGATCCGGGGTCTTCTGGCGGGCGCATGAATCGGCCCACAGGGCACAGGGCACGGGCCACCAGGCCGGTGCAACGCCGAACGGTTGCCCCGCGAGCGTGGCTCAGCCCAGAAACAGCTGGGTGGCGAGCTTCATCAGGCTCACCACCGGTCCGTCCAGCATGGGCAGGGTGAAGGCGATGCCGACCAGACCGGCCGACAGCGTGAGCGGGAAGCCGATGGCGAAGGCGTTCATCTGCGGCGCGATGCGCGAGACGAAGCCCAGGACGATGTTGATGAACAGCAGCATGCCGACCATGGGCAGTGCGATCCACAGACCGTAGCGGAAAACGACGGCACCCAGTTCGTGCAGGCGCAGGCGGGTGATGGCTTCGAGGGCGCTGCCACCAACCGGGAAGGTCTCGAAGCTGGCGATGACCACCTGCAGCAGCATCAGGTGGCCGCCCATGACCACGAACAACAGCATGGTGGCGTTGCCGAAGAACCGGCCGACCGTGCTGCTCTGGGCGTTGGTGGACGGATCGAAGAAACCGGCGAAGTTCAGGCCCATCTGCAGGCCGATCAGTTCACCAGCCAGTTCAACCGACGAGAACACCACCCGCACTGCCAGCCCGATGGCCACGCCCACCACCACCTGCTGCAGCACGGCTTCAAACGCCTGCGGATCGGTCAGGCCGATCAGGGGCTGCCCGGGCAATCCGGCCTGTGCGCACACCGCCACCAGCATGGCCAGTGCGACGCGGCTGCGCATGGGCACCGAGCGGGCAGAAAAGATGGGGGCGCTGGAGAACACGGCCAGCACGCGCAGGAAAGGCCAGAAGACCGGCATCACCAGCGCCATGATGTCGGCTTCGGTGAACGTGGGCATGGCGGTTTTCTCAGCCGGTCCCGGACGCTCAGATGGCGTAGTTCGGTATCGACAGGATGGTGCTGCGGATGAATTCGACCAGGGTGGTCATCATCCAGGGTCCGGCAATCGCGAACACCGCGATGGCGGCAATCAGCTTGGGCACGAAGGACAGCGTGGCCTCGTGAATCTGGGTCAGGGCCTGGAACAGGCTGACCAGCAGGCCCACGGCCAGCACGGTGGCCAGCACCGGAGCGGCGACCATGAGCAGCAGGAACAGCGCGTTCTGGCCGAAGGTGAGGGCGGCTTGGGGATCCATTTCAGTTGACCTCGATGTGCAGCTGGGAAGTGGGAACGATCCGGCGCAGGGCCGCCCCGAGGCGGATCAGCCCCCTCGGGGGGCAGCGACCCGCGCAGCGGTGTAGCGTGGGGGCACTCATGTCGAGAAGCTGGCGGCCAGCGAGCCGATCAGCAGGTTCCAGCCGTCGGCCAGCACGAACAGCATCAGCTTGAAGGGCAGGGCGACCAGCACCGGCGAGAGCATCATCATCCCCAGCGACATGAGCACGCTGGCCACCACCATGTCGATCACCAGGAAGGGGATGAAGATCATGAAGCCGATCTGGAAGGCGGTCTTGAGTTCGCTGGTGACGAAGGCGGGCACCAGGACGCGAAAGGGCGCGGTCTCGGCCTTGACGTCGGCAGGCAGGCGGGCCAGGTTGGCGAACAGTTCGAAGTCCGACTGGCGTGTCTGCCGGAGCATGAAGGCGCGCATGGGTGCCTGTCCGCGCTCCAGGGCCTGGTCGAAGGTGATGGCATTGGCGGAGTAGGGCTTGTAGGCGTCTTCGTACACCTTGTCCAGGGTGGGACCCATGACGAAGAAGGTCAGGAACAGGGACAGTCCGACGATCACCTGGTTCGGCGGTGCCGATTGCGTGCCCAGTGCCTGGCGGACCAGCGAGAGGACGATGACGATGCGGGTGAAACCCGTCATCAGGAGCAGCACCGCCGGCAGGAAGGACAGGGCGGTGAAGAACAGCAGGGTCTGGATCGGCACCGAGTAGGTGGTGCCGGCGCTGCCTTGTCCCACGACCAGTGGCAGGGACGGGCCGCTCTGGGCCCAGGCGGTGGTGCCGGCCAGCAGCAAGGGCAGCAGCAGCCACAGGGCGGGCCGGACCCGGGCGCGGCGTTCAGGGCGCGTCATGTGGGCCTTTCGTCAGCCGGGCCAGGCGTGCGGCAAAGGACAGATCACCTGTGGGCGTCGTCGGCTGGGGTGCCCGGTGTGTCTGGGGCGGCATGGCCAGGGTGTGCAGGGTCTGGATGGCGCCGGGCGCCACACCCAGCACCAGGCAGGTGCTGTCAGGTCCGTCGCCGACCTGCACCGACACCAGTCGTTGCTGCGGCCCCAGCGAGACCGAGGACAGCACGCGCAGGGCCGGACCCTGCTGTCCGCTGGCGCGGGTCATGTGGGGGCGCATCCGCTTGAGCACGACGGCCATGACCACCATGATCAGCAGCAGGCCGAAGGCCGGGAGGGCATTCAGGAGCATGTCCATGGCGCGAAGTTCAGCCGCGGCTGACGCGGCGCATGCGTTCGGATGGCGTGACGATGTCGGTCAGGCGGATGCCGAACTTCTCGTTGACCACCACCACTTCGCCCTGGGCGATCAGGTAGCCGTTGACCAGCACGTCCATGGGTTCGCCGGCCAGCGCATCGAGTTCGACGATGGAGCCCTGGGCCAGTTGCAGGATGTGCTTGATCGGCACCCGCGTGCGGCCGAGCTCGACCGAGAGCTGGATCGGGATGTCCAGCACCATCTGGATGTCCTGCATCTGCCCGTTGCCTGCCGTGCGGGGGTCGACCGGGGTTTCGTCGCTGTCGAACGAGGGCGCGGCGTCTGGCTGCTCGGTGCGTGCCTGCTCTTCGAGCGCCTGCGCCCAGTCGTCGGCGATCGCGTTCTGGTTCGTCTCTTCAGTTGACATAGCTATCTCCCAGCCAGTTCATGTCGGTGCCGCGCAGGCCGCGCTGGATGCGCAGGGCGTACTTGCCCTTGTTGGTGCCGTACTGGCACTCGAACACGGGCACCCCTTCGATGTGCGCCTGAATCGTCGGGTGGCGGTCGAGTTCGATGAAGTCGCCCACCTGCATGGCCAGCAGCTGTTCGACGGTGGCGTCGGTGCGCGCCAGCTCGGCCACCATGGTCAGTTCGGCGGCCTGGATCTCGTGGCTGAGCACCTTGACCCAGCGCCGGTCGACCTCGATGGCGTCGCCCTGTACGCTCGAATACAGCACGTCGCGGATGGGTTCGAGCGTGGCGTAGGGTATGCAGATGTGCAGCGAGCCGGTGAGGTCGCCGATCTCCAGCGTGAAGCTGGTGGAGACCACGATCTCGCTGGGGGTGGCAATGGTGGCGAATTGCGGCTGCATCTCCGAGCGCTGGTAAACCAGCTCCAGCGGGTAGACGCCGACCCAGGCCTTTTTGTATTCCTCGGCCACGACGTCGACCAGACGGGTGATGACCCGCTGTTCGGTGGCGGAGAAGTCGCGACCCTCGATGCGGGTGTGGAACTTGCCGTTGCCGCCGAACAGGCTGTCGATCACGCCGAACAGCAGCGTGGGCTCGCAGACCACCAGGCCGTTGCCGCGCAGCGGCCGGATGGCCATGATGTTGAAGTTGGTGGGCACCACCAGTTCGCGCAGAAAGGCGTTGTACTTCTGGACCTGAACGGCGCCGACCGAGATCTCGGGGCTGCGGCGGATGAAGTTGAACAGGCCCAGCCGCAGGTTGCGCGAGAAGCGCTCGTTGACCACTTCCATGGTCGGCATGCGGCCACGGACGATGCGCTCCTGGCTGGCCAGGTTGTAGTCGCGGATGGCACCGACCGGAATGTCTTCCTTGGCCAGCTTCTGGCTCTCGCCGGTGACGCCTTCGAGCAGGGCGTCGATTTCGTCTTGGGACAGCAGGGAGTCGGACATGGCGGCCTCAGTGGGTCACTGGACGATGAAGCTGGAGAACAGCACGGCATGCACCGGGTTGGGTTTGGCGCTCTTGCGTTTGCGCTTGCCGTCGCCTGGCTCGGGTGCGGGGTCGTAGCCCATGATGTCGCCGATGGCGCGGATGATGTCCCGCGACAGGCGACCCTTGCCCTCGATCTGCAATACCTCGTCGGAGGTGCGCTGCGAGATCAGCATCAGGATGGCCGAGCGGACGCTGGGCATGAAGGCTTCCAGATCCTTGCTGGCCTCGGCATCGTCGAGCTGCAGGGTGATGCCGACCTGGACGAAGCGGTTGCCGCCCGGGTCGGCCAGGTTGACCACCATGTTTTCCAGTTGCAGGAAGGCCGGCGGGGTTTTCGGGTGGTCTTCGGCCTGGGCGGAGCTTTCCTCATCTCCACCCTCGTCGACGGCGGCGGCGTTCTTCATCACGAGGAACAGGGCCGCGCCCGCACCGATCAGGGCGACGAGAACGACGCCCAGGATGATGAAGAGCAGCTTCTTGCTCTTGGGTTTGCCGGGAGCGGTATCGGCGGTGGCGGCAGCGGACATGTGGGACTCCAGTCTGGGCGGTCGCGGTGACCTGCCCCGGGGCGCCTGGTGGCGATTTCACTGGGGTCATTATTGGGCGGGGGGTCCGCCGGCGTAGACCGGAAAAGGGCCGGAAAACCGGCCCAATCGTGATTCAGACGAACAGGTCGAGCGAGGATGGACCGGTTCCCCGGTTCGGGCTGGCCGGCCTGGCCGTGTGGGCCACGGCGTCGCTGCCGTCCGGGCTGTGGCGTCGACCCACGGGCCGGGCGCCGGTGGACGGGCGGGACTCGCCGCCGGATGCCTGCCGGTCGCCGGCGGCCTGGCCGCCCACCGACAGGCCCGCCAGTTGCATGCCGCTGCGCTGGAGCAGGTCGGACAGGGTCTGGCCGGCATGGTGCTGCAGCGAGTGTCGGGCCTCCGGGTTGTCGGTACGGAAGTCGACGCTGACATCCTGCCCGCGAAGGCTCAGCTCGATGTCGATGGCTTCTTCGCTGCCTTCGCCGACGCGCAGGCTGGCCTGGCGCAATGCGCCTGCGGTCCACCCGCGCAGGTCGTCGGCGTCGTCGTCGCCGGCCTGGGCATTCCAGGCCTCGTCGCCCGGCTGGTCTGCGGGGTCGTTGCCGGTCCGGTCGGAGATGCTGTCGGCGCCACCGCTGTCTGCCGCGCCACCTTCCGGGTGCTGGCCGGTCGCGCTGTCGCGTGCCGATGCACCGGACGAGGCGCCTGCGCCGCCCACGCCGGTCAGTCCGAAGGGCGTTGCGTCGGCCGTTTCGCCCAGGGTGGCGTCGCCCCGGTCGGCCACGGCGGCCAGGCCGATGCGGTGGTGCAGGGCTACGGTGCTGGACGACGCGCTCCAGGCCGTGGCCGTGGCGCTGGCGGCGATGGCACCGGCGTTGCCGCTGCCGTTGCCGTTGTCGGGCGCGGTGGCTCGCCAGCTGATGCGGTCGCCGTTGCGCAGGCCGAGCTGGTTGTGCAGTTGGACCGAACGGTCCGTGCCACGGCCGCTGGCGCCGCCGGGCCGGCTGGCGTGTGTCTGGTCCGCAGGCGGTGCCGTGGTGTCCGGTTCGGCCAGGGTCAGGTCTTCGGGCAGGGGGGCATCTTCGACCACCTGCTCGGCGGGTCCGGCCGTGTTCTGACGGGAGGCTTCGGCGCCTGCCTGTGCCCGGATGCCGGCCTGGCCGGCGTCGACGCCATACAGGCCGGCATCCGGTCGCAGCGGCTCGCGGGCCACCGGGGCTTCGAGCGGCGTCGTGGCCGCCATGCTGGCCAGGGGCCAGGGGCTGTCGGTTCGGACGGCGGCATCCGGCGTGGTCAGCCCGACCGGATCGGGGCGTTCTGCCGGCGCGGCGTCGGCGGCCAGTTCAAACGCGGGCGCATCGGCCTCGGGGGCGTCGGCCATCAGCCCGAGCAGCTGGGCAAACAGGTCGGCCGCCGGTGCGTCGGTGGCCTCGCTGCGGCGCTGGCCATGCCCGTTGCGGTTGTGGCTGTGCTGGGTGCCCTGGCTGGGTGCGGACGCCTGGCCGGCGCTGGTGGTCGTGCTCATGTCGGGTAGCCTCCTGAACGGGCCGCTGTGGCCTGTCGTTGCCTGAGGTAGATGCTCATGGCGGTTTCGTCGGTCTGCTTCTGTTCCTGGCGGATGGCCTGGCTGGCGATCTGCTCGCGCTTGCGCTCGGTGTAGCGTCGCAGGCCGGCCAGGTCGCGTTCGGCGGCCTGCACCTGCCCCATCTGCCGGTCGATCTGCTGCTGGCGGGTGGCGATTACGCTGTGTTGGAAGGCGATGGCATGGTCGATCTTCTGGGTGAACTGGCGGTGGTGGCCGAGCACGGCGGGGTCGATGGTGCCGCCGGTGCGGGCCGACCACCGGTTCTGGGCCTCCAGGGCATAGGATTCGAGCTGGGCCATCTGGTCGCGGGCGCCCTGCATGTCGCGCTCCAGCCGGGCCAGCTCGGCCAGCGCCGCGTCGCGCCGCTGTTCGGCCAGGTCGACCACCTTGTCCAGCGTCTTGAGCGGATTCATGGGCGCACACCTTCACGGGCATGGCGGGCCGGGCCGTTGGTCGCGCGGCGGCCATTGGCGGGACCGCCTTCCTGGAGGGCGGCCTGCAGTCCCTGCAGGCTGGCGGCCATGTCGGATGCGTCGTGCATGCCCTGGGCCAGGAAGCCCTGCAGGGCCGGGAACAGGGCGATGGCACGGTCGGTCTCAGGGTCGCTGCCGGCCACGTAGGCGCCCAGCTGGATCAGGTCCCGGCTCTTCATGTAGCGCGAATAGAGGCTGCGAAAACGCCGGGCCGCTTCCAGGTGGTCGGGCCTGGCCACGTTGTGCATCACCCGCGAGGCCGAGGCTTCGATGTCAATGGCCGGATAGTGGCCGGATTCGGCCAGTGCGCGTGACAGCACGATGTGTCCGTCCAGGATGGCCCGTGCCGCATCGGCAATCGGATCCTGCTGGTCGTCGCCTTCGGACAGCACCGTGTAGAACGCGGTGATCGAACCGACGCCGTTGAGGCCGTTGCCGCTGCGCTCGACCAGTTGTGGCAGGCGGGCGAAGCATGAGGGCGGGTAACCCTTGGTGGCGGGTGGCTCGCCGATGGCCAGCGCGATTTCCCGCTGGGCCATGGCGTAGCGCGTGAGCGAATCCATCAGCAGCAGCACATGCAGGCCATCGTCGCGGAAGCGCTCGGCAATGGCCGTGGCGTAGGCGGCGCCCTGCATGCGCACCAGGGGCGGGGCGTCGGCCGGTGCGGCGACGACGACGGAGCGCTGGCGGCCTTCCTCACCCAGGATGTCCTCGATGAATTCCTTGACCTCGCGTCCGCGTTCGCCAATGAGGCCGACCACGATCACGTCGGCGCGGGTGTATCGGGCCATCATGCCCAGCAGCACACTCTTGCCGACGCCGGAGCCGGCGAACAGGCCGATCCGCTGGCCGCGGCCGACGGTCAGCAGGGCGTTGATCGCACGGACCCCGGTGTCCAGCGGTTCGCGTACCGGGTCGCGGTCCATGGCGTTCAGGGGCGCGCGGTCCATAGGCAGCGCTTCGACGTCGGTGATCGGGCCCATATGGTCCATGGGACGTCCATGTGAATCGACAACCCGGCCGAGCAGGCCCCGCCCCAGGGGCAGCCTCAGCACGCCACGGTCACTGGCCGACGGCGGGCGGTTGGGCATCCCCACGCGCGGCAGCGGCCGGTACGGCGCCAGGGGCGTGACGCGGGCACCACTGGCCAGGCCATGGGTGTCGCCGGCAGGCATCAGGTAGGCGCGGTCGCTGGAGAAGCCGACCACCTCGGCCAGCACGGGTTCCTTGTCGCCGTTGTCGATCAGGCATTGTGAGCCCACAGGCACCTTCAGCCCGACGGCCTCCAGCACCAGGCCGGCCAGGCGGGTGAGCGTGCCGCTGACTTCCAGCGGGGTGTGGACCCGGGCGTTCTCGCGCAGGTCGTCCATGAAGCGCTCCCAGCGCATGGGATCGGCGAGCACCGGATCAGACATCGGCGTTCTCCGGGTTCCACGGGTGGTCCAGGCCCAGGTTGCCGATGGCGCGTGCCCAGCGCTTTTCGAGCGACGCATCAACGGTGGTGCTGGCCGAGGTGACAATGCAGCCGCCGGGCGAGATGGCGGGGTCGGCCACCATCTCGGGCAGGCCGTCTGCGGCCGCTCCCTGCAACGAAGCCGACAGGGCGGCCAGGTCGTCGGGGTGCAGGCGCACGGTGGCGGGCAGTCCGTCGTCGACCAGTTGCGAGACGGCTTCGGCGATCACCGGCCTGAGCGACTCGCCGCCGTGCTGCAGTTCCTGGCGGATCACCTGCCGCGCCAGGTCGCAGGCCAGTTCGAGCACCTGGCGGGCGATCCGGTCTTCACACCGGACGAGCTGGTCCCGGGTGTCGTGCAACAGCTGCGCCATGCGCCCCGCGGTGTCCTCGATGGTCTGACGCACCGGGGCTTCCATGGCATCCCTGGTTTCCTGGCTGCCGGCGTCGTGGCCGTGGTTGAAGCCGTCGGCATAGGCCTGGTCGATCAGTTCCTGTGTCGACGGCGGGATCTCCTCGGGCTCGGGCGCTGGCGCGGCCTCCGGTGGCACGCCGGTCTTCTCGTCCATGGACGAGAACTCCCAGGCAGAGACGCCCTCGATCTCCTCGCGGGGTACGAAGCGCGTGTAGGGGCTGGACTTAGACAAGGCTTTCATCGTCGCCTCCACCACCGATCATGATCTGGCCTTCGTCGGACAGGCGCCGAACGACCTTGAGGATTTCCTTCTGCTGGGCCTCCACCTCCGACAGGCGCATCGGGCCGCGCGATTCGAGGTCTTCGCGCAGGGCCTCGGCCGCACGCGTGGACATGTTGGACAGGATGAGGTTGCGCAGTTCGGTGCTGGCGCCCTTGAGCGAGACGACCAGCATGTCGGTGGAGACTTCCTTGAGGATGAGCTGGACGGATTTGCCGTCGAGCTTGAGCAGATCCTCGAAGGTGAACATCTTGTCCATGATCCGCTGGGCCAGGTCGGGGTCGTGTTCCCGGATGGCATCCAGCACGGTGGTTTCCAGCTGGGTGCCCAGCAGGTTGATGATCTCGGCCGAGGTCTTGACGCCGCCCATCGAGGTCTTGCGGATCTTGTCGCCGCCGGCCAGCACCTTGTAGAGCACCTCGTTGAGGTCCTTCAGGGCGGTCGGCTGGATGCCTTCGAGCGTGGCGATGCGCAGCATCACCTCATTGCGGGTGCGCTCGGTGAAGTTCTTCAGGACACCCGCCGTCTGGTCGAATTCCAGGTGCACCAGGATGGCCGCCACGATCTGCGGGTGTTCGTTGCGCAGCAGCTCGGCGATGGACAGCGGGTCCATCCACTTGAGGCTTTCGATGCCCGAGACGTCGCCTCCCTGCAGGATGCGGTCGATCAGCAGTGAAGCCTTGTCATCGCCCAGGGCGCGCTTGAGGACCGACCGCACGTAGTTGTCGGTGTCGGAAACGAGCAGGCGTTGCGAAGAGGCCGCATCGGTGAACCGGGCCATGACCTGGCTGACGCGCTCGTTCGAGACCGCACGGGTGCGGGCAATGGTCTCGCCCAGTTTCTGCACTTCCTTGGGGGAGAGATGCTTGAACACCTCGGCGGCTTCTTCCTCGCCAAGCGACATCAGAAAGATGGCTGCATCGTTGAGTCCGTCGTCTTCCATGGTCTGACTTTCCGGTCTGCGGTGATCGGGGTTCAGGCCGGCGCTTCGCCGTTGACCCAGCTTTTGACGATGGTGGCGACGGCGGCCGGATTTTCCAGCGCCAGACGGCGGGCATCGGTCAGCCGGTGGTGATCCGGATCGTCCTTGGTCTCCTGCGCCGGCATCGGCAGGCCCGGGCGCTCGGGCGTGTCATTGAGCAGCGCGTCCAGCTGGGGCGCTGGTTCGGGCAGGGGCGGCGGGTTGCGCATGGTCTTGATGGCGGGACGAATCAGGCCCATCAGGATCAGCAGGCCCATGGCCAGCAGACCCACCGGCCAGGCCATCCGGGCCGCCAGGTCCTGTACACGGGCGTCCTGCCACCACGGGGTGGGTTCGACCTCGGGCACGCGTTCTTCGGTGAAGGCCACGTTGACCAGGTTGACCGAGTCTCCTCGTTCGCGGTCGAAACCGATGGTTTCGCGCACCAGGGCGGTCATCTGGTCGAGCTGTTCCTGGGGGACCGGCGTGGTGGATTCCTTGCCATTGCGGTCGGTCCGGGTGATGTGGTTGAGGACGACGGCGGCGCTGAGGCGGCGCACCGTGCCGGTGGCTTCGCGCACCGTCTTGACCGTGCGGTCGACCTCGTAGTTCACGACCGATTCGCGGCGCGACTTGCCGGACGTATCGCTGTTGCCGGCCGCGCCCACCGGGGCGGCCTCGCCATTGATCGGGGCGCTCGAGGCGCCGGGCGGCTGGTTGGTGGCGGCGCCCGGAATACCGGCTGGCTGGGCGGCCTTGCCCGTGGTGTCCTCGACGATCTGCTGGCTGCGCACGGCGCCGGGTTCGCCGCCCTGGTTGGGGCGGTGCTGCTCCGACGTCGACTCCACCATCGAGAAGTCCACCTGCGCATTGACCTGGGCCTTGACGTTGCCGCGGCCGACCAGGGGTTCGAGCATGTCCAGG
Organism: Burkholderiaceae bacterium; assembly: GCA_041396505.1. Classification (GTDB taxonomy): domain Bacteria; phylum Pseudomonadota; class Gammaproteobacteria; order Burkholderiales; family Burkholderiaceae_C; genus Hydrogenophaga. The sequence continues at coordinate 251,394 of JAWKYL010000004.1, read as the reverse complement.
ATGCGGCGGGTGTAGAGCTGCTCGATCTGCTGCACGTACTGCAGTTTCTGCAGGTCCGCACCCTGGGCCTGTGCGTCAGGCGAACCGGAGAGCAGGGTGCCGGCGTCGTCGACCACGCTGACCGCCTTGGGGTTGAGTTCGGGCACGCTGGAGGCGACCAGGTGCACGATGCCGGCGATCTGTGCCTTGTCGAGCGTGCGGCCGGGATAGAGCGTGAGCAGCACCGAGGCCGAAGGCTTCTGCTGCTCGCGAAAGAAGCCGTTCTGGTTCGGCAGGGCCAGGTGCACGCGGGCAGCCTGCACCGAGGACAGCGACTGGATGGAGCGGGTGAGTTCGCCTTCGAGGCCGCGCTGGAAGGTCAGCCGTTCCTGGAACTGGGTCATGCCCAGGCGGTTGGACTCCATCATCTCGAAGCCGGCCACCGATCCGCGCGGCAGGCCTTGCGAGGCCAGGCGCAGTCGCGTGTCGTGCACCTGGTCGGCAGGCACCAGAATGGCCTGTCCGCCATCGGTGTACTTGTAGGGCACGTTCATCTGCGACAGCTGCGCCACGATGGCGCCGCCGTCACGGTCGCTCAGGTTGGCGAACAGGACGCGCCATTCGGCCTGCCGGCCCATGAAAAAGAGGGCCAGCGCCAGGGCGAACAGGGCCACGGCACCGATGCCGAGCTTGAGCTTCTGTGCGCCGTCCAGCCGCGCGAAGCCGGCGCCCAGCGGATGGGGGCGGGCGGTCTGGACATCCATTTCGGCAATGGTGGTGCTCATGTTGGCGGTTGCTTCGCAAATCGATGCGGTTGGCGGGGAGGTTTCCCCTGATGCGATCGATTATTCGGCGCCGCCCCGACGCTCATAGGTGGGAAAAGGCGGGACTTTGGCCCCTTATTCCCGGACTGGCGGAGCCGGCAGGGGCCCTAGCATCGGTCCATCTGCCACGTGTGGAAGGATTTCCCTATGGACACCCGTATCGCTCCCTGACCAGCCAGGCCCTTCAGACGCCGGGCGTGGCCTTCAAGCGCCCGGCCGGGGCCGGGTCTGCCGGCGCTGCCGGCGGCGTCGGCACCGGATTTGCCGACAATTTCAAGGCCGCCCTCAAGGATGTGAGCCGGGCACAGGAGGAGGCTGCCCAGTTGCAGAACCGTGTGCAGATGGGCGACCCGAACGTGAGCCTGGAAGAAACCATGCTGGCCATGCAGAAGGCCCAGATCGGTTTCCAGGCCACGCTGCACGTGCGCAACCGCATGGTGCAGGCCTATACCGACATCATGAACATGTCGGTCTGACATCGCGCAGGGCCTGGGGCCTGTTCACACGGCCTGCCATCGTGGACAGACCGTGCACCCAGGCCCCTAGTGCACCTGCCCTTTGTTGTCCATCAGCTGTTCCAGGTCGTTGAGCCAGGGCTCTGCCAGGCAGCGGATCTCGGCATCGGTGCGCAGGATGCGCTGCATGATCCGGGTCTTCTCCTTGCGCTCTTCCGGCTGGAGCTGATCGGTACGTGAACGGGCCCGCAACTGTGCAATCAGCACGGCGCAGGCGCCTTCGAGTTTGACCACCTGGTCCCAGTTCTCGGCCTGTGCTGCGGCCAGCATTTTCTGGCTGGCGTTTTCGATCGCCTTGTAATAGTCCAGCAAGGTGTGCTCCATGATCAGGCTCCGACAGCCATGACGGGTTGAAGGTAGGCGGGGCCGGGGCCCTTGATCTGGCCCCAGGACTGTGCCACGGGCTCGATCAGGGCAATGCTTTCGGTCAGGGCCATGCGGTCGTTGCGCAGGTTGGCCTGTGTCAGGCGCATGACGACGTAGCCATAGAGCTGGTGCAGGTTGGCTGCGATCTCGCCGCCGTCCCTGAGGTTCAGTCCGGCCTTGAGTCCTTCCTCGATGATGCGCACAGCCTTGCACAGCGATTCGCCCTTGACGGCGAGGTCTTGTCGTTCCAGCGCGCCCTGGGCCTGGCGCAGCTGGCGCAGCAGGGCCTCGAACAGAAGGCTGACCAGCTGGTGCGGGTCGGCGCCCTGGACACTGGTTTCGGCAGCGATGCGGCGGTAGGCAGCTGCGGCGCGGGAGGGGACAGAGGTGAACATGGTTTCGGTTCCTTGTGCCTGATGCCTTTGAATATCGGCATCTGCACACGTCACTGAAGTGTCAAGTGCATCAACTGTTGCTGCTGTTGTTCCAGAGCGTGACCTGCTGGCTCACGAAGGAACTCAGGCTGTTGAGGCCGGCCAGTTTGGTGTCCAGCGCGGTGTACTGGGCCAGCAGGCGTGTCTCGGAGCGGCTGACGCGTTCCTCCAGACGCTCCTGGTCGAGGCTGTTGCGGTCAATGGCCGACTGGAGGGCTTCGCTGCGGTTGCTCAGCGAGCCGCCGCTGTCGAGCAGGCCGTCGGCGAAGGCCTTGATCTTCAGGCCGAAGCCCTGGGTGAGGGTCTGCCCCGTGGAGACGGAAAACAGGTCCTCGATGCCCTCCAGGTCGCCCAGGGCGGTGTCGAGCCGGGCGGTGTCGATGCTCAGGGCGCCGCCGCGCTGCAGTTCGATGCCCACATCGACCAGCCGCGAGAACGGCGTGCTGGCGGTGACCGAACGCATCATGTTGCGCAGGGCGTTCTGCAGGCCGGTGGCGGTGGAATCGCCTTGCAGGAGGCCGCCCTTCTGGGTGGCCTCGTTGTACTTGAGTGCGTTCGACAGGGTCGAATTGACCGTGTTGTAGGCGTCGACAAAGGCCTGGATGTCCGCGCGGATGCTTTCCGTGTCGGTGCTCACGTTGATCTCGACCGGTTGCGCCGTGACCTGTGACAGCTGCAGATTCAGGCCGGGCAGGGTGTCGGTCAGCCGGTTGGTCTCGGACGTGATGGCCACGCCATTGACGCTCAGCTGGGCATTGAGGGCCGACTGCGCCAGGTTGAGTCCGCCGGTGGCCGTTTCGTTGTAGGCCAGGCGGGAGAGTCCGCCGGCGTCGCTGTCGTTGCCGTCGTCATCGTTGGCGGTGATGCGGAAACCCGAAGACTCGCCGGTGGTGCGCGACTGGATCATCAGCCGTTCGCCGGAAGCATCCCTGAGCACCGATGCGCTGACGCCGGCGCCGGCCGCGTTGATGCGGGCGGCGACCTCGGCCAGCGAATCTTCACCCGGAAGGATGTCGACGCTGACGGAGGGTGTGGACGAGGCGGTGAAGCTGCCGTTGCTCCAGCTGCCCAGCTCGATGGTCAGTGTGCCCGAGCCGACCGATGCACCCGATGCCATGGCATTGGAGACGGTCGACTGGGCGCGCGCCAATTGCTGCACGTCGATGCTGTAGCTGCCGGCGACGGCTCCGGTTCCGGCGCTGGCCGAGATGGCGGTGGCGTTGGACGAGGTGGCCGTGACCTGGCCCCAGGAAGCACCCGTTGACAGCCGCGCTGCGGCATCGCCCAGGGAGGCGATCTGCGATTTGATGGTGCCGTACAGGGACAGCCGGGTCTGCAGCGTGGTGGCCTGCGACTGCAGTTGCGTGATCGGGGCACGCTCGATGGCCACCAGCTGGGAGACGATGCTCTGGACGTCGAGGCCGCTGCCGATGCCGGGCGAGGAGATGGTGGCCATGGTTTGCCTTTCTCAGGATGTCCTGGCCGCACGCTCGGGCATGCGGCCAGGACATCCTGCGCAGGAAGTGGAAACGGCGGACAGGCGGGCCTGTCCGCCGTTCTCGGGCGAGCACCGGGCACAAGGCCCGGGTTGCGCCGCAATCAGCGCAGCAGGCTCAGCACGCCCTGCGGGATCTGGTTGGCCTGTGCCACCATGGCGGTACCGGCCTGTTGCAGGATCTGTGCGCGCGAGAGGTTGGCGGTCTCGACCGCGAAGTCGGCATCCATGATGCGGCCACGGGCGGCCGACTGGTTTTCGGAGGCCACCTGCAGGCTGGAGATCACCGAGTCGAAGCGGTTCTGGATGGAGCCGAAGGTGGCTCGCTCGGTGGTGATGGTGTCGATGGCGGTATCCAGCAGGTCCATGGCGCCCTGGGCGTTGGCCAGGCTGGTGATGTCGCTGCCGGTCACGGCGGTGATGTCGCCGTTGGTGGTCAGGGCGGTGCTCAGGTCGATGTCGATCTGGTCGTTGGCGTCGTTGTTGGCGCCGACCTGGAAGGTGAAGGTGCCTGCGCCGTCACCGCCGGTGGCGTCGAACAGGTTCTGGCCGTTGAAGCGGGTGCTGGCCAGCACACGGGTGACTTCTTCGGCCAGTTGCTGGTACTCGGCGTCCAGGTTGGTGCGGTCGGAATCGGAGTTCGAACCGTTGGCCGACTGCACGGCCAGTTCACGCATGCGCTGCAGCGCGTCGCCCACCTTGCCCAGCGCGCCTTCGGCGGTCTGCGACAGGGAGATGCCGTCGTTGGCGTTGCGCACGGCCACGTTCATGCCCTTGACCTGGGCGTTCATGCGCTCGGCGATGGCCAGGCCGGCGGCGTCGTCCTTGGCGCTGTTGACGCGCAGGCCCGAGGACAGGCGCTGCATCGAGGTGGCCAGCGAGCCTTGGGAGGCCATCAGGTTGCGCTGGGCGTTGAGGGACATCACGTTGGTGTTGATGGTGGTCATGACTAACTCCTTTAAAAAGTCGACCGAAGTGATCCGGCATCGCTGCCAATCCGACGGCCAGCCCTGAGGGCCGACCGCACTGACCGGAGCTTTCTGTGTGAGGTCCAGCAGACGGGATGTCGCTGGGGCCTCGCCGCATTGGCTGGCCGGACGACGAACCTTTCCAGAAGTTCGTTGGTTTCAATTTCGGACCACGGTCGGCATTCTTTAGCGACCCTGCCTGTGCCAGCAGGCAAAAAAGCGCCCCTGATGCCCGTCAGTTCCGCTCATCGGACCCGTTTGTCACCCTGACAAGCCTGTGGATCGACCGCCTGTCGGGCGGACGGGTCAGCCTGGATTCGGGTGGCTTGTAGGAAAAAACCTGACAAGACGTCATCCGCAGGACGACGCGCCAAACAGACGTTCGCCGATTCAAGAATTTTTCACCGTCGACACAATTACACACATCGACACACAGTTTGTACCCGCCCCGATTCAAGGGACGCACTAGGAAGGAGCCCACCATGGACAACGAACAGATCCTCGCCGAAATCCGCGAAGCCAACCTCACCTACCTGATGCTGGCCCAGAACCTGATCCGCAAGGACCGCGCCGAAGCCCTGTTCCGCCTGGGCCTGACCGAAGAGGCGGCCGACCTGCTGGCCATGCTCTCGACCGCGCAGCTCCTGAAGATCGCCTCCAGCAACATGCTGCTGTGCCGCTTCCGCGTCGACGACGACCTGGTGTGGAACCTGCTGACCAACCACAATGTTCGCAAGGTGGACAACAGCACCACCACCCAGCTGCACGCCAGCATCCTGATGGCCGGCCGTTACGCCGAGACCATGGCTGCCGCCCACTGAGTCCCGTCCCTCGATCTGGAGCACGACATGGCGACCGCCAAGAGCATCCTCAACGAATCGCGTCAAATCGAGCGCGCCATTGCCCTGATCCAGCTGGGTGCCCGCCTGCAGGTGCTGGAGTACGAGACGGGTCTGTCCTATGAGCGCCTGTTGCGCCTGTACAAGGAAGTGGCCGGCAAATCGCCTTCCAAGGGCCAGCTGCCGTTTTCGACCGACTGGTTCCTGACGTGGCAGCCCAACATCCACGCCTCGCTGTTCCTGAACATCCACGAGTACCTGTCCAAGTCGAGCGAGCTTGAGGAGATCGACACGGTCATCAAGGCCTACCGTCTCTACAGCGACCAGATGCAGGCCAGTGAAGTCGAGCCGCTGCTGTCGGTCACCCGGGCCTGGCGCCTGGTGAAATTTGTCGACAACGGCATGCTGACGCTGACCAAGTGCTCCTGCTGCGGAGGGCATTTCGTGACCGAACCCTACGAGAATGCCAGGAACTTCGTCTGCGGCCTGTGCGAGCCGCCGGCACGTGCCGGCAAAGGCTCTGCCAACGGTGGCCTGCGACTGCACTGAACACCGTCGTTCGCCAAACGCCGAAAAGGACCCGTCTGCGGGTCCTTTTCGCATTCATGGCCATGCTCAAACACCCCTAGAGTTGGCCGATAGGAAATCGAGGCACGGGAGCGTCAGGCTCCGCCATATCAATTTTTCTCCAGGGTCCAAACCATGTTCGTCATCGTAGGCTTGCTGATTTCGATGGCCTGTATCTTCGGGGTCTTCATCGCCCACGGTGGCAACATCGGCGTGGTGCTGAACGCCCTGCCGTTCGAGATCATCACCATCGGCGGTGCCGCGGTCGGCGCCTTCCTGATGAACAACCAGATGAAGGTGGTCAAGGCCACCATGAAGGGCTTTGCCCAGTGCTTCAAGGGCAGCCAGTACACCAAGGCCCGCTACCTGGAGCTGCTGGCGCTGCAGTTCGACATCCTGCAGAAGGCGCGCAAGGAAGGCCTGATGGCCATCGAGCAGGACGTTGAAAACCCCGACCAGTCGCCACTCTTCAAGAAGTACCCCACCATCGCGGCCGACCACCACGTCACCGAGTTCATCACCGACTACCTGCGCATGATGGTCTCGGGCAACCTGAACGCGCACGAGATCGAGTCGCTGATGGACGCCGAGATCGAGACCCACCACCAGGAAACCCACGCACCGGTGGCAGCCATTGCCCGGCTGGCCGGCGCACTGCCCGCCTTCGGCATCGTGGCCGCCGTGCTGGGTGTGGTCAACACCATGGGGTCGGTGGGCCAGCCGCCCGCCGTGCTCGGCGGCATGATCGGCTCGGCCCTGGTCGGTACCTTCCTGGGCATTCTGCTGGCCTATGGGGTGGTCGAACCCATGGGCGGCCTGCTGGAGCAGAAGACCGAGGAGGCGTCCAAGGAGTACACCTGCATCAAGACCACGCTGCTGGCGTCCATGCAGGGCTACGCACCGGCTACCGCCATCGAGTTCGGCCGCAAGGTGCTGTTCTCGGACGTGCGGCCTTCGTTCCTTGAGCTCGAAGGCCACGTCAAGGGTCGCAAGTGACCCTGGATCACCCGTACAAGGAGTCAGGCCATGGCCGATAGCAAGAAGCTGCAACCGATCATCATCAAGAAGATCAAGAAGGGCGGGCATGGCCACCACGGCGGCGCCTGGAAGATCGCCTATGCCGATTTCGTGACGGCCATGATGGCCTTCTTCCTGCTCATGTGGCTGCTGGGATCGACGGCCAAGGGCGAGCTCGAAGGCATTGCCAGCTACTTCAGCAACCCGGTCAAGGTGTCCCTGATGGGGGGCGACGGCACCGGCAACAGCGACAGCATCCTGCCGGGTGGCGGACGCGACCTCAGCCGCCGCGCCGGCCAGGTCGACGCCGGTGACGCCGAACGGGCGGCCAAGCTGATGGGCGCGCAGATGGCCCGTGCCGAGCAGGCGCGGCGCGATGCCGTGCGCATCGAGGTGCTGCAGAACCGCATCCGGGAACTGATCACCAACAACCCGCAATTGACCGAGTTCGTTTCGCAGATCCGGATGGACAAGACACAGGACGGGCTTCACATCCAGATCGTGGACGAGCAGAACCGGCCCATGTTCGACACCGGCAGCGCCCTGGTCAAACCCTATATGCGCGACATTCTGCGCGCCATCGGTGCCGCCCTGGGCGATGTCGAGAACCACATCGCCCTGGCCGGACACACCGACGCCATTCCCTATGGCAGTGGCGATCGCGGCTACAGCAACTGGGAACTGTCCGCCGACCGGGCCAATGCCTCCCGGCGCGAACTGGTGGCCGGCGGACTGCCTGACAACAAGCTGCTGCGGGTCGAAGGCCTGGCATCGAGCCGACTGCTGCACCCACAGCAGCCCAATGACCCGGCCAACCGGCGCATCAGCATCGTGGTGCTGACCCAGGAGGCCGAGCAGCGCCTGTTGCCGATGGGCCACTCCGCGCCTGCGCTACAGAATCCCGCCGATCTGTCGAAACTGGTGTCAGAGGTGCCTCGTTGAGGCCTACCCGGGCGCGTGTTTTTTCCCTCACTTGCAGGAGACCTGCATGTCCAATCCGATGAAATTCCTGATCGTTGACGATTTCTCCACCATGCGCCGCATCGTGCGCAACCTGCTCAAGGAGATCGGTCACACCGACGCCGACGAGGCCGAAGACGGTGCCATCGCGCTGAACAAGCTGCGCAGCGGCAACTTCAACTTCGTGGTGAGCGACATCAACATGCCGAACATGAACGGATTCCAGCTGCTCAACGAGATCAAGGCGGACCCCGCCCTGAAACACCTGCCCGTGCTGATGGTGACGGCGGAGGCGCGCAAGGAGGATATCGTGATGGCCGCCCAGGGTGGGGCCGCAGGTTACATCGTCAAGCCCTTCACGAAGGCCACACTCGAAGAGAAACTGGCGAACATCTTCAAGAAACTCGGACTGTGAGGGGGCAACATGGCTGAAAGCGACACGAGGAATCCCGGTGACTCCGACATGTTCCGCAAGCTCGGATCGATCACCCGGCAGTTGCACGACGCGCTGAAGGAGCTGGGCTACACCGACAAGCTCAAGGGAACCGTCGAACAGTTGCCCGATGCGCAGAGCCGCCTGTCCTACATTGCCCGCCTCACCGGCGAGGCCGCCGAGAAGGTGATCGGACATGTGGAGGTGGCCAAGACCGATCAGGAACAGATCACGAACCGGGGCCGACAGCTGGCCGACACCATTTCCCGCATTCCCGGCCTGTCCAAGGCCATGCCCGAACTGGTGACCTGGTCGCAGGAAGTGGTGGAACTGAGCGAGAAGAACGACGCCCGCCTGACCGACATCATGATGGCGCAGGACTTCCATGACCTGACCGGGCAGGTGATCGGGCGCGTGGTCCAGCTCGCCAGCACCATTGAGGAGCAGTTGCTGGGCCTGCTGCTGCAGTCGGCGCCGACCGGACAGCCGGGCCAGGACCAGGCTTTCGAACTTTCGGGTCCGGTGGTCAACCCCGAAGGCCGCAGCGACGTGGTCAACGACCAGCAGCAGGTGGACGACCTGCTGGCCAGCCTCGGTTTCTGAGCCCGGCGCCGGCACGACCGGCCCGGCCATCACCATGAAAAGGGCGGTTGCCAGCCGCCTTTTCCCGCCTTCGCCATACGACCCGGACTTCCACAATCGGTCACATCCCCTTGATGTGACCGCAGCATGGAGTCTTCCAGCCAGGACAAAAGCCTACCCGCCACGCCCCAGCGCCTGAAGAAGGCGCGTGAGGAAGGTCAGGTTGCGCGTTCCAAGGACCTGTCGAACCTGGCGGTCCTGGGGGGCGGCGCGCTCATGCTGCTGGCATTGGCGCCCATGGGCTTCGAAGCCCTGCGCACCGCGCTGCGCTCCCAGCTGACCTTCGACCAGACCGCATTGCGCGATCCGCAGCAGATGCTTGAGCGCCTGGGCGAGGCCATGGTGCAGGGCCTGTCGCTGGCCCTGCCCCTGGGACTGGCCGTTCTGGGCGTGGCCATGCTGGCCACAGTGGCCTCGGGCAGTTGGGCACTCAGTGCCAAGCCGATCGTGCCGGATCCCTCGCGTCTGAGTCCGCTCAAAGGCTTCGAGCGTCTGTTTTCCCGCCAGCAACTGGTCGAGACCTTCAAGCTGACCGGCATCACGGCGGTGGTCGGCGTGGTTGCCTGGCAGTTCATCGCGACCCATGTGGAGGCCTTCGGCACCCTGTTGCTGCGGCCGCTGGAGTCGGCCCTGGGGCAACTGGCCAGCTGGATGAGCATGGGCGTGGGTCTGCTGCTGGCCGTGGTCACGCTGTTCGCCCTGATCGACGTGCCGGTGCAGCGCTTCCTGCATGCCCACCGGCTGCGCATGTCGCACGACGAGGTGCGGCGTGAACACAAGGAAAGCGATGGCGACCCGCACATGAAAGGCCGCCGGCGTGCCCGCCAGCGCGAGCTGGCCCAGCGCAACAGCATCACCGCCGTGCCCAAGGCCGACCTGGTGGTGATGAACCCCACCCACTACGCGGTCGCCATCCGTTATGACGACGCCACCATGCGGGCACCGCAGGTGGTGGCCAAAGGTGCCGACCTGCTGGCCATGCGTATCCGCGATGTGGCCCGGGGTGCCCAGGTGCCGGTGCTGCAGGCACCCATGCTGGCCCGCGCCCTCTATGCGCATGGCGAGATCGACCAGGAAATCCCGTCGGCCCTGTACACCGCCGTGGCACAGGTGCTGGCCTACGTCTATCAGCTCAAGGCGGCCATGCGTGGCCAGGGACCCATGCCCGGCGACATGCCGGTGCCCGAGGTGCCACCCGAACTCGACCCCCACTGGAAACCTTCTGCCGGGAAAACTGACCGATGAACGCGCAACTCAAACAGCTCGAGCAATGGCTGGGACGCTATGGCGCCTGGGCACAGGGACTGACGGCGCCGCTGATGGTGATGACGGTGCTGGCGATGATGGTGCTGCCGCTGCGTCCGTGGATGCTCGACACCTTCTTCACGCTGAACATCTCGCTGGCGCTGACGGTGATGATGGTCGCCGCCTACATGAAGCGGCCACTGGACTTCTCGGTTTTCCCGACCGTGCTGCTGTTGACCACGTTGCTGCGCCTGTCACTGAACGTGGCGTCCACCCGTGTGGTGCTGATGGAAGGCCATGCCGGTGCCGGTGCGGCGGGCGCCGTCATCGAGGCCTTTGGCACGTTCCTGATCGGTGGCAATTTCGCGGTCGGATTCATTGTCTTTGCCATCCTGGTGGTGATCAACTTCGTGGTGATCACCAAAGGCTCCGAGCGCATTGCCGAGGTCTCCGCGCGTTTCACCCTGGACGCCATGCCCGGCAAGCAGATGGCCATTGACGCCGACCTCAGCGCCGGCCTGATCGACGAGAAAGAAGCCAAGCGCCGCCGCGCCGAAGTTGGCGAGGAAGCCGAGTTCTTCGGCTCCATGGATGGTGCATCCAAGTTCGTGCGGGGCGATGCGATCGCCGGCATCCTGATCCTGGTCATCAACATCATCGGGGGTTTCGCTGTCGGCGTCATGCAGCACGGGCTGTCCATGGGTGACGCGGCCGACAGCTACATCACCCTGGCTGTGGGCGATGCCCTGGTGGCCCAGATTCCCGCGCTGCTGATTTCGGTGGCCGCGGCCATGGTGGTGTCCCGCGTGGGCAAGGACACCGACGTCGGCGGTCAGATCGTCAGCCAGATGTTCCTCTCCAGCAAGGTCATGGGCATCACGGCCACGGTGCTGTTCCTGCTGGGCGTCGTGCCGGGCATGCCGCATGCGGTCTTCCTGTCGTTTGCCGCCATCATCGGTGGCCTGGCCTGGTGGCGCCGCGTCGAGGAAAGCCGGCCGGAACCCCAGCCGGAGCAGGCGCCGCAGGCCGGCGACGGCGAGGCCACCTGGGACGACCTGCAGCCGGTGGACCTGCTGGGCCTGGAGCTGGGCTACCGGCTGATTGCCATGGTCGACAAGGCCCGCCAGGGCGATCTCCTGACCCGCATCAAGGGCGTGCGCAAGAAGTTCGCCCAGGAAGTCGGTTTCCTGCCGCCGGCGGTCCACGTGCGCGACAACCTCGAACTGCGCCCCAGCGCCTATCGCATCACCCTGCGCGGTGTGGTGGTCGGCGAGGGCGAGGTGTTCCCGGGCATGTTCCTGGCCATCGATCCCGGGGGAGTCGGCACACCCCTGATCGGCACGCCCACCACCGACCCGGCCTTTGGCCTGCCCGCGCACTGGATCGACGAAAAGCAGCGGGAGAACGCGCAAATGGCGGGTTTTACGGTGGTTGATTCCGAGACTGTGCTGGCGACCCATTTGTCACACTTGATGCAAGTCCAGGCCGCGCGGTTGCTCAGCCGGACAGAGACCCAGGATCTGGTGGAACACGTCACCCGCCTGGCCCCCAAGCTGATTGAAGAAGTCGTTCCGAAAATGATTTCCATCGCCGCCTTCCAGAAAGTGCTGCAGCTGCTGCTGGAAGAGTCGGTGCACGTGCGCGACATCCGCACCATCATCGAAGCGATTGCGGAGAACGCCGCCGCCACCACCGACCCGGTCGAGCTGGCGCGCCGCGTGCGCATGGCGCTGGCGCCGGCCATCGTCCAGCAGATCTACGGCCCGGTCAAGGAACTGGAAGTCATCGCGATCGAGCCGGGCCTGGAGCGTCTGCTGATGCAGGCGCTGGCCGCCGGGTCGTCCGGCGCGCTGGATCCGGGCGTGGCGGAGATGCTGACCCAGTCGGCCACCGACGTGGCCAACCGGCAGGAAGAGAAGGGCGTTCCGGCCTGCCTGCTGGTGCCGGACGCCATCCGCGCCGCCATGGCCCGCCTGCTGCGCCGTTCGGCGCCCCGACTGCAGGTGCTGGCCCACAGCGAGATACCTGAAACCCACCTCATCCGCATCGGCCCGATTCTTGGAGAGATAGCATGAACATCCAGCGCTTCACCGCCCCCACCTCCCGCGAAGCCATGGCCAAGGCGCGGCGCGCTTTCGGCGACGGTGCCGTGATTCTCTCGACGCGCAGCTCCGACGAGGGCTTCGAGGTCATGGCCGCCGCCGAGGAAAGCCTGGCCGCACTGCCCGTGGTGGCTGCTGAGCCCCGCACGCGCCAGCCGGCCGCACCCCGCTCGCAAACCTCGGTCGAACGCGACACCGAGGAACTGGCGATGAGCACCCTGTCGTTCCAGGAGTACGTGCGCGAGCGCATGCTGCGCAAGCGCAAGGAAGCCAGCTCGGGCACCGCGTCGCCGGCACCGGCGCCGGCTGCGGCCAGCCCCGCCCCTCAGGTGCGGGCGCCGATCCAGGTGCGCGAGGAGCGCCCGGTCGCTCCGGCCGTGGCGAACCTGCCGGTGGCGGGCCAGGGTCTGGGCCTGTCCCGCGCCATGCCGCCGATCCGCACGCGCGATGCATTCGATGGCGGCTGGGAAGATTCCGCGCCTCCCGCCGCACCGATGGCCGGCCCGCGCGAGAGCGAGATGGCGGTCGAGCTGTCGGCACTCAAGGAAATGATCGAGGAGCGCTTCAACACCCTGGCCTGGCTGGGTTCTTCCAAGCAGAACCCGATCCAGTCCAACCTGATGCTCAAGCTCATCCGGTCCGGCTATTCGCCCTCGATGGCCCGTGCGGTGCTCGAAAAGGTCCGACCCGATGCCAGCGTGTCCGAAGCGGTGCGCTGGGTCATGGACGTGATCACCCGCAACCTCAAGGTGCCCGGGCCGGGTGGCAGCCTTAGCGAAGAAGGGGGCGTGATCGCCCTGATGGGCGCCACGGGCGTGGGCAAGACCACGACCGCCGCCAAGCTCGCCGCCCAGTGCGTGCGCCAGCACGGCGCGGCCAGTGTCGGCCTGATCACCCTCGACAGCTACCGCGTCGCCGGATATGAACAGCTGCGCACCTACGGCCGGATGCTCGGTGTGGTGGCGCATCTGGCGCACGATCGCAGCGCGCTGGGCGACCTGCTCAACCTGCTCTCGGGCAAGCGCCTGGTCGTCATCGACACAGCGGGTCTGGGCCAGCGCGACCAGCGCATCCAGGACATGCTCGACGTGCTGGACATGCCCGGGATCAAGAAGACCCTTGTGGTCAATGCAGGGGCTCACGGCGACACCATCGACGACGTGCTCACCAGCTTCAAGGCCCGCAGTGTCCATGGGGTGGTGCTCTCCAAGGTCGACGAGGCCGTCAAGCTGGGGCCGGCCATTGACGCGCTGATCCGCCACCAGCTGGTGCTGCGGGGGGTGGCCAACGGCCAGCGCGTGCCCGAAGACTGGCAGACCCCGGACGCCGCAGCCATGGTGCGCATCTCCATGGGCTCCCAGAACCGCTCGGCCTTCGATCCGGTGGCCAGCGACATGGGTTTCTACTTCTCGCAGGCCTCGGTGCGCGGCATCGACCTGGGCGCCGGCCATGTTTGAAATTGCCTTCGATCAGGCTGCCGGTCTGCGCACGGCCATCCCGGTCGTGCCGGCACGGGTCCTGCCGGTGGCCGCGACGGCCCAGCCGGCCAGGGGCTACGAGCTGCTGTGCGACCTGGCCACACGCCTGTCCAGCCATGAGCAGGCGGTGGTGATCGTGGACGCCAGCGCCCGGGAAGCCGAGCGCCGCCAGGGCGCCGACGGACAGCATCTGGGCTTGCTGCACGTACTCGATGATGGTGGCATTTCGGGTCTCGGACAGGCGCCGGGACTGGCCGAATGGCTGGTGCTGCCTGGCGCCCGGGGCCTGCAGTCGCTGGTGACCACCACGGCTTCGGCCGGGCCTGCCGTGGCCCTCTCGCGCCTGCTGGTGCCCTTCGCCGCTGGTGCGCTGGTCCTGCTTTACGCCCCGGCGCCGTCGCTCTCCGGCCTGCTCGGCGGCCTGGGTGCCCAGGTGCTGGTGCCGCTGGTCGACCAGCCGCAAGCCAGCATCGACGCCTATACCTCGGTCAAGTGGCTGCAGGGAGCCGGACTGCGTCCGTCCCTGGTGCCCGTGGCCGACCCCCTGGCCCCTGGCCAGGACGGCTTGCGCCGGCTGCAGGACACGGTGCTCGACTGCGCACGCAGGCACCTGTCGCTGGAACTGGATTGCTGGCCCACCGAAGCCTGGACGCACCGCGCCATGGAAATGGCCCTGGCGGCGCCGCATCACCCTTACAGCTGGTTCACGCAGGGCGAGTCGTCCCGTGCCACCAGGACGCCACATCGGAGAGTGCACGCCCACTTTTCCTGGAGCTGAAGAACATGTACACCGCCAAAGGCACTCTCAACCGGGACGACCAGCTGCGCAAATACAGTCCGCTGGTGCGTCGCCTGGCCCATCACATGATTGCCAAGCTGCCGCCCAGCGTGGAGCTGGATGACCTGATCCAGGTCGGCATGATCGGCCTGACCGAAGCCATTGCCCGCTACCAGCCGTCTCAGGGCGTGCAGTTCGAGACATTTGCCAGCCAGCGTATCCGGGGCGCCATGATCGACGAACTGCGCGATGGCGACTGGATGTCGCGTGGGTCGCGCAAGAGCCAGAAAGAGATCGAGCAGGCCGTGCACCGGCTGCAGCAGCGCCTGCACCGACCGCCCATGGAGTCCGAGATTGCCCAGGAGCTGGGCATGAAGCTGGCCGACTACCAGCAACTGCTGGCCAAGGTGCGCGGCACCCAGCTGGTGTACCTCGAGGACATTTCAGGGCACGGCGACGACGACGAGAGCTTCCTGGACCGCCACATGGGCGACAGCGAGATCGAGCCCTCGTCGGTGCTGCGGGACCAGCGCATGCGCATGGCACTGGTCGAGGCCATCAAGGGCCTGCCCGAGCGTGAGCAGCAGATCATGTCCATGTATTACGAGCACGACATGAACCTCAAGGAGATCGCCGCAGTGCTGGGCGTGACCGAATCCCGCATCTGCCAGCTGCACAGCCAGTCGATTGCCCGCCTGCGCGCCCGTCTGCGCGATCACTGATTCCAGGGACGCCGGCGCTGGCCGGACCGATGCTGCCTGCACACGTTGCAGGCATTTTTTTTGGGTCGCCGCGGCAGGCTGGCGCCAGGCCAGGTGCACGTACCGGGCGAGGGGTCGGGAAGGCGATTGGAGACGGGGCGGCCGGAAATCCGGCCCGGCCCGGGACGATCAGGCCGAGAGGTAGCCCCGGCCAGGCAGGCTGCTGCCCGCCCGGATGGCTGGTGCGTAGGTCGGCGACTGCCCGGCTTCGGGCAGCAGGATGCGCGTGGCGCGGCCGGTCTGCGCGCCCAGCCGCATGACGGCCTGACGCAGGCTGGTGAAGCGGCGCGATTGTGTCTGCAGGCGCGTGACCGCCTCAGCGTCCAGCGTCTTGAGCCGGCCGGACGGCGTGCCTTTCTGAAGCCACTGCTGCACGGCCTGGCTGGCGGCCTGCACAGCCGGGGCGTCGGTCGCCAGGAGCGCGCGTTCCAGCGCATCCAGTTGAGCGTCCATCCCGTCCAGCCAGGTCCGGGCTTCGTTGCTGCGGTCGTTCATCCGGGATGGCTCCTGTCGGTGGAATGTCAGCTGTGCGCCCCGCCCAGCATTTCGGCCGCGTTGGACAGCATCTTGTCGGCGATGGCTTCGGCGTTGACCTGGAAGCTGCCATCGGCAATGGCGGCTTTCATGGCCTCGACCTTTTCGCTGTTGAACACCTCGCCGCCGCCCGAACCCGACGCCTGCAGCGCCTGGGCGGTGGACGAAGACAGGCTCACCGTCACCCCGGGCTGGGGCCGGGCGGTGGCCTGGGCCGGCGCCGCAGCGGGTGCGGCCAGGCCTTCGGCTCCGGTGGCAGGCACGGACGCAGGTTTCTGCGGTCCGCCGGCGACCGAGCCGATGTAGGAATCCGACGCTGATTCGATCTTCATGTCACTCTCCATGCCCCGTGGAAGGGGCGTCGTGGATAGACTATCGACGCATTTGCCGGAAACTTTAACCCCATTTCGTTCAATTGGTCACGGACGCCTTCCGCTATGACCGGCGGCTTCACAGGTGGACCTCCACCGTCTGGCCGTCGACCACGGTGCCCGTGACCACGCGTCCGCCGGACAGCCGCACCCGGACCGTCTGGCCGGTCACGCCCTGGCCCAGGGCCTGGCCGGTCACGACCACATGCAGCCCACCCATGACGCTGCTGACCCGCACCTGGGCGCCAGGACCGAAGGCCGGCACCGGGCGCACCATGTTCTGTCGCAGGGCCTGGCCCGGCCTCAGGGCATAGGCGGCCTGCTGGCCGACCCACATGTCGGGGCGGGCCAGGACACTGGCGTGCTGCTCGGCCCAGTCGATTTCGGCCGTTTCGGCATCATCTTCAGTCAGGACCTGTCCCGCATTGACCGGCCGGCGCAACACCCAGGCCGGGCCCCAGGCCTTGACGGTGACGGGAATGAACACGTTCCAGCGCACCCGTCCTTCCAGGCAGCGCAGGCCGATGCGGCTGCGGCCCCACAGACGCGTGCCGGTGGGCAGATAGGGTTCGACCCGGGCGCAGGGCGCCAGGCGCAGCCGGGAGTCCAGCTGGCCCATGACCACCTCGGGTCGGAGCACGCTGCCGTCGGACTGCCCCAGACTCCCGTCCAGGGTCGGCTGGAGAAAGTCCATGGCCAGACGTTCAAGGCCGGCGCTGTC
This sequence comes from Burkholderiaceae bacterium, assembly GCA_041396505.1. Classification (GTDB taxonomy): domain Bacteria; phylum Pseudomonadota; class Gammaproteobacteria; order Burkholderiales; family Burkholderiaceae_C; genus Hydrogenophaga. The sequence continues at coordinate 234,365 of JAWKYL010000004.1, read as the reverse complement.
GCCGTTGTGGGCCTGCCCCTGCGGCTGGATGCTCACCTGGGCCTGGGCGGCAGACGCCCACCACAGGCCCAGTCCGATCGACAGCTGGCCAAGCAGGCGGATCCAGGGGCGAAGGGAGGGCAGGGCAGTTCTCATGGTGTCTACGCGGGTCAGGGGGAACAACGGGGCAGCCCGGGGGCTATGCCTCAGATGGCCAATGTAGGCCTGGCAGGTCCATGTCAAAGGCAGGAAATGCCGCCGAAAGCCGCGCCTGTTCCCTCCATTGGCCGGTCTCAAGTTTTTCCATACTTGATGCCAGTCCGGTGCCCTGTGCGGGGTGACCGACCCCGAAACCCACGAGCCTGGAGCCCGACATGCTGGAACAGATGACCGCCCGACTGGACAGCCACGGCAGCGCACTGCTGCTGCGGGCACAGCGCCAGCAGCTCATTGCCAGCAACATCGCCAACGCGGACACACCCGGCTATGTCGCGCGCGACATCGATTTTGCGGCGGCCCTGCAGCAGGTCGGTGGCGGCAACGCCAGCGCGGCCATGAGCATGACCAGCCCGGGCCACATGCGGCCCGGCAATGCCGATCCGCGTCACGCCGACCAGGTGTACGCATTGCCGACCCAGCCCTCCATGGATGGCAACACCGTCGACCTCGACCGCGAGCGCGCCAGTTTCGTCGACAACGCGGTGCACTACGAATCGACGCTGCGTTTCATCAATGGTCACGTCAAGACCATGCTCAGTGCCATCACCGGACAGTGACCATGACCACCCCTGACCTGCCGCGGATCCCGATGGCTCCGTTCATTTGCTGAAAGGAGGACGCCATGTCCATGCTTTCCATCTTCAACATCTCGGGCAGCGCGGTCAGCGCCCAGTCGCAGCGCCTGAACGTCGTGGCCAGCAACCTGGCCAATGCCGATGCCGTCGCAGGGCCGGACGGACAGTCCTACAAGGCACGTCACGTGATGTTCCAGACCGTGCCCATGGGCGCGGAGTCGGCACGGGGCGTCAAGGTGCAGGACATCCTGGAGAGCGATGCGCCGGGCCGCCGGGTGCACGCCCCGAACCACCCCGCCGCAGATGCCGATGGCTATGTCACCCACTCCAACGTCAATCCGGTCGAGGAGATGGTCAACATGATCTCCGCCTCCCGGTCCTACCAGAACAACGTCGAGGTCATGAACACCGCCAAGACGCTGTTGCTCAAGACCCTGCAGATGGGCCAGTGATAGAGGAGCCGACACATGTTTTCCCAAGCCATTGACCTGAGCCATCTGGGGACCACGGTGGGCAGCACCACCGCCGCCACCAAGAGCGCCAATGCCATGGATCCCGAGGCATCGCAGGACCGCTTCCTCAAGCTGCTGGTCGCCCAGCTGAACAACCAGGATCCGCTGAACCCGATGGACAACGCCCAGATGACGACCCAGATGGCGCAGATCAACACCGTCAGCGACATCCAGGAACTGAACGCCACACTCAAGGGCATGGCCAGCCAGGCGGCCGCCACCCAGTCGCTGCAGGGGGCCTCGCTGATCGGCCGCGACGCGCTGATCGAAGGCGACAGCCTCAGCTTCGATGGCAGCGTGGCCAGGGGTGCCGTGTCGCTGGACAGTGGCGCCTCCCAGGTTTACGTGGACATCTTCGGCGCCAACGGGGAACGCATCGACACCATCGACATGGGCGCCCTCGAAGCCGGCCAGCATCCCTTCGAATGGGATGCCGGCGACCTCGACCTGGCCGGCATCGACCATTTCGAAGTCCGGGCCAGCAACGGCAGCGAGCCGGTCGAAGCCACCAGCCTGTCCCGCCAGAAAGTGGCCTCGGTCAGCTTCAATGCCGGCAGCTTCCAGATCCAGCTGCAGAACGGACGGACCCTGACCTACGACCAGGTTCGCGCCTTCATGTGAGCGCGACCACCAGCCCATCACCGCATCTTCATCCGCAAAGGACTTCACCATGGCATTCCAGCAAGGACTCTCCGGCCTCAACGCTGCCAGCCGCAACCTCGATGTCATCGGCCACAACATCGCCAACGCCAACACGGTGGGCATGAAGACCTCGCGCGCCGAGTTCGCCGAGGTGTACGCCAGTTCCATGAACGCCTCGGGCGGCGTCAGCGCCGGCATTGGCGTGAATGTGGCCAGCGTTGCCCAGATGTTCTCCCAGGGCAACATCACCGTCACTGGCAACGACCTGGACGTGGCCATCAACGGCAACGGCTTCTTCGAACTCACCATGCCCGACGGTTCGATCAATTACAGCCGCGCCGGCATGTTCAAGCTCGATCGCGAGGGCAACATCGTGACCAACAGCGGTGGCCAGCTCATGGGCTACCCCACCGACGCCGAGGGCGTCCGGACCGGCTTCGAGTCGCAGCCCCTGTCCCTGGTCACCGGCGGCCCCATCCCCGCCCGCCAGACCGAAGGCATCACCGCCGTCTTCAACCTCGACGCGCGGGCACCCGAGGCGGCGCTGGCCACCCCGCCCACGCCGTTCGGCACCTACGGCACCACCATCACCGCCTTTGACCAGCAGGGCCTGGAAATCCCGGTGTCGCTGGTGTTCGAGAAGATCGGCAACAACCAGTGGAACGTCTACACCGGCGTCAACGGTGCCGACCCGGCCATGTCGATTCCCTTCCAGCTCGACTTCATGGCCGACGGCACCCTGGATCCGGGCGTGGTGATTCCGCCGCTGGAACTGGCCTCGCCCAACGATCCGGCTGCGGTGTTCAATGTGGAGCTGGACTTCAGTGGCGCGACCCAGTTCGGCACCAACTTCGCCGTCAGCGACCTCACGCAGGACGGCTACCGGCCGGGCGAACTCACCAGCCTGGGCATCAGCGAAGAAGGCGTGCTCATGGCCCGTTACTCCAACGGCCAGTCGATCGCTGCTGGTCAGATCTCGCTGGTCAACTTCCGCAACGTCCAGGGCCTGGCCCCGGTCGATGGCGGCAACTGGGTCCAGACCTACGCCTCCGGTGAACCCGTGCGCGGGGCACCTGGCGAAGGCAATATGGGTGCCCTGCGTTCCGGCGCCCTGGAAGACTCCAATGTCGACCTCACCGCCGAACTGGTCAACATGATGACGGCACAGCGCGCCTACCAGGCCAATGCCCAGACCATCAAGACCCAGGACCAGGTGCTCAACACCCTGCTCAACATGCGCTGACACAGTCGACCCCGCCCGCTTCGGCATGACCCCCAACCGGGTACCTGCCGAAGACAGGGGAGACGGAAAGGACACCCGACATGGACCGCATGATCTACACCGCGATGACCGGCGCCAGCGCTGCGGCCCACCGCCAGCAGCTGCTGGCCAACAACCTGGCCAATGCGTCCACACCCGGATTTCGCGCCGAACTGGCGACATTCCGCTCCGTACCCGTGCGGGGCGATGGCGCCACGACGCGGGTCTTCGCCCTCGAAGCCACTGCCGGTCACCTGGAGACGGCCGGCCCGATCCAGACGACCGGCCGGAGCCTGGACGTGGCGGCCCGGGGTGATGCCTATTTCGGCGTGCAGGCGCTGGACGGCACCGAGGCCTACACCCGTGCCGGCGCCTTCCAGGTCGACGCCGACGGCACCCTGGTCACCGCCCAGGGCCTGCCTGTGCTCAGTGATGCCGGGGCACCCATCGTCATTCCGCCCAACGCCCAGGTCGACGTCGGCGCCGACGGTGGCATCAACGCCCGCGTGGGCGAACAGCCACCGCAGGTCCTGGGGCGGCTCAAGCTGGTCACGCCCAATGCCGACAGCCGCCTGCAACGCGGCGAGGACGGCCTGTTCCGCGGCCCGCTGGGCGATCCGCTGCCGGCCGATGCCCAGGCCCGGGTGCAGGGCGGCGCCCTTGAAGGCTCCAACGTCAACCCCGTCGAGGCCATGGTCGGCATGATCGCCGTCGCCCGCCAGTTCGAATTGCAGATGCGCATGATGCAGAACGGCGAGACCAACGACCGCACCGCGGCCCAGCTGCTCAGCCTCAACGGCTGACGCCCTGTCACCTGAACCCCAACCCATCCGAACAGGCAGACCGTCATGATCAACTCGCTGTGGATTTCCAAGACCGGCATGCAGGCCCAGCAGACCCAGCTGGACGTCATTTCCAACAACATGGCCAACGTGTCCACCAACGGCTTCAAGCGGGCCACGGCGGTGTTCGAAGACCTGATGTACCAGAACCTGCGCCAGGTGGGCGCGGCGGCGGACGAGCAGAACCAGCTGCCGACCGGTCTGCAGCTCGGACTGGGGGTGCGCACGGTGGCGACGGCCCGCAACTTCACCCAGGGCAGCCTGCAGCAGTCCGACAACCAGCTGGACCTGGCCATCAACGGCAACGGCTTCCTGCAGGTGACCATGCCCGACGGAACCACGGGATACACCCGCGACGGCAGTCTCAAGCTGGACGCCCAGGGCCGCATCGTGACCTCCGGCGGCCTGCCGCTGGCCAACGACATCACCGTGCCGGCCGAAGCCCAGAGCATCACCATCTCGCCTGACGGCGTGGTCACCGTCAAGGTGCCGGGCAACGCCACGCCCCAGCAGGTGGGCAACGTCGAGCTGGCCAGCTTCATCAATCCGGCCGGCCTAGAACCGCTGGGCCAGAACCTGTATGCCGAGACCGTGGCCTCCGGCGCCCCCGTCAACGGCGCCCCCGGCACCGCCGGAATGGGCAATCTCATGCAGGGCTATGTCGAGACGTCCAACGTCAACGTGGTCCAGGAGCTGGTCACCATGATCCAGACCCAGCGCGCCTACGAAATGAACTCCAAGGCCATCCAGACATCGGACCAGATGCTGCAGCGGCTGTCGCAACTGTGAGGTGTCTGACACCATGAACCGCAAGTCCAGAACCGCCGCTTTCCTGTCCTCGATGCTGCAGGAACTGGTGCCCTGGTGGCGCCTGCTCTGGCTGGGCGCTGCCGTGTGGCTGGCCGGCTGCATGACCAAGCCCGTCGAGATCGAGCCGACCCGGCCCATCCAGTATGCGCAGGCGGTACCGGCGCCGGCGCAGCCCACCGGCAGCCTGTTTCATGCGGCCCGCTACCGTCCCGCTTTCGAGGACCCCAGGGCCCGCTATCCGGGCGACACCCTGACCATCGAGATCACCGAAAAAGTCAGCGCAACCCAGCGCTCCAATTCGTCGGTCAACCGTTCTGGCAGTGCATCGGGCAGCGTGACGGCGCTGCCGTTGATCAGGCCCAAGGACATCACCAAGGCCAACAACCTGCAACTGGGCGGCTCGTCCGAGAACAAGTTCAATGGCGAAGGCGACACCGAGAACGCCAACACCTTTGCCGGCACCATCACCACCACGGTGCAGGAAGTCCTGCCCAACGGCCACCTGCTGGTGGTCGGCGAAAAGCAGATTGGCGTCAACCGCAATGTCGACGTGCTGCGCTTCTCGGGCGTCGTCGATCCGCGCCACATCAAGCCCGGCAACGTCGTGGCATCGGTCCAGGTGGCGAATGCCCGGATCGAATCGCGCGGGCGGGGTGCCATCGATGAAGCGCAGGCAATTGGCTGGCTCAGCCGGGTCTTTTTGAGTGTTATGCCGTTCTGAGGCGGCCTAGCATCCATGTCATGAACAACGTGTCCTGTCCCAGCCTGCCGATCAGCGAATCCTCGCCCCTGTCACGCCTCTGGCTGGTGGGGCTGGTGCTGGTGCTGCTGGGCATCTGGCACGCCACGGCCCTGGGCCAGACCATTCGCATCAAGGAGGTCGCGGCTGTCCAGGGCGTGCGCAGCAACCAGCTGACCGGATTCGGCCTGGTCGTGGGCCTGGACGGCACTGGCGACCAGACGACGCAGATGCCCTACACCGCCCAGGGCATGAGCAACTACCTGCAGCAGCTGGGGCTGAACCTGCCGGCCGATGCCAAGGTGAGTTTCAAGAACGTGGCCGCCGTCATGGTCACCGCCCAGTTGCCGGCGTTTGCCCGGCCGGGGCAGATGATCGACGTCACCGTCTCCTCGATGGGCAATGCCAAGTCCCTGCGCGGCGGCACCCTGATCGCGACGCCGCTCAAGGGCCTGGACGGCGAAATCTATGCCATTGCGCAGGGCAACCTGCTCGTCGGTGGCGCCGGTGCCGCTGCCGGCGGCAGCAAGGTGCAGGTCAACCACCTGAGTGCCGGTCGCATCCCGGCTGGTGCCCAGGTCGAACGTTCCGTTCCCACCGCCTTCGCGCTCGGCCCCACCATCGACCTGGGCCTGAATGCCGCCGACTTCCAGACTGCCCGACGCGTGGCCGACGCCATCAACGAGCGCATGGGTGCCGGCGTGGCCAGCGCGCTGGACGGTCGCCTGGTGCGCCTGCAGGCGCCGGCCGATCCGCATGCCCGCGTGGGCTTCCTGGCCGAGGTCGAGGAAATCCCGATGCAGCAGGTCATCCCGGTGGCCAAGGTGATCGTCAACACCCGCACCGGCTCCATCGTCATGAACCAGGCCGTCACGCTGGCGCCGGTGGCGGTGGCGCACGGCAACCTGTCCGTCAGCATCAGCTCCACCCCGGTGATCAGCCAGGCCAACCCGCTGGCCCCGGGCGGACAGACCGTGGTGGCCGAGAAGGCCGACATCCAGATCACCCAGGAAGCCGGCAGCCTGATGCAGATCGACGCCGCTCCGCAACTGGCCGACCTGGTGCGCATGCTCAACAGCCTGGGCGCCACGCCGCAGGACCTGCTGGCCATCCTGCAAGCCATCAAGGCCGCCGGCGCCATGAACGCGGAGCTGGAGGTCATATGACGGCGCCACTCATGCGATCGCAAGGACTGGCAGCCGATCCGGCGGCGCTCGATGCCCTGCGCTATGGCGCCGGGCGCGACGGCGCGGGCGGCCAGTCGGCCCTCAAGGAAGCCGCGCGCCAGTTCGAATCCCTGTTCATGCGCGAGCTGATCAAGAGCATGCGCGAGGCCACGCAGCAGTCGGGCCTGCTGGACGGCCCCGGCAGCCAGCTGGGCACCGACCTCCTGGACCAGCAGTTTGCGGTCCAGCTCTCCGGCCTGCCCGGAGGCCTGTCCGAAGCCATCGAGCGGCAACTGGGCCAGCAGATCTCGCGTGGCCAGACGACCCCGCCTGCCGCCGCAGCCGTCGATGCGCCGACTGGCGCCGGGCGATCCGAACCCAGCACCGTCTCGCGTGCGGCCACCGCATCTGGCGCCAGTGCACGCCAGGCCGATTTTGTCTCGCGTCACAGCGAATCGGCCGCCCGCGTCGAACAGGAATCGGGCAGTCCCGCCAGCTTCATGCTGGGCCAGGCGGGCCATGAGACCGGCTGGGGCCGGGGCGAGATCCGCCACCCCGACGGCGCGCCTTCGTTCAACCTGTTCGGTATCAAGGCCACCTCGGCGTGGAAGGGCAAGGTTGCCGAAGTCACGACCACCGAGTACAGCCAGGGTGTGCCCCGCAAGACGGTTGCGAAGTTCCGCGCCTATGACTCCTACGAAGAGGCCTTCCGCGATTACGCGCGCCTCATCACCCGAAGCTCCCGCTACGAGCCGGTGATGGAACAGCTGGACTCCGCGCAGGGCTTTGCCACCAGCCTGCAGCGTGCCGGCTATGCCACCGACCCCCAGTACGCGGCCAAGCTGACCCGCGCCATCAACACCACGCTGCACCTGCAGCGCGCGCAGACCTGAAGGCGCCCTCACCATGTCATCCTCCATCAGCATCGGCGCCAACGCGCTCGTGACCAACCAGTCCGCCCTGCAGGTCATCGGACACAACATCGCCAACGTCAACACCACGGGCTACTCGCGCCAGCGGGTGGAACTGGAGACCGCCGGCTACCAGTTTTTCGGCAGCGGTTATTTCGGCAAAGGCGTCAGCATCGACACCGTCTCGCGGGCCCACGACGCCTACCTGACGCGTGAGGCCCGGCTCACGTCGGCCGTTGCTGCCGCCGATGCGGTTCGTCTGTCCCGTCTGCAGCAACTCGAAAGCGCCTTCCCGCTCGGCACCGACGGTCTGGGCGCCTCGATGAACGACATGCTCAACGCCTGGAGCGACGTGTCCTCGTCGCCCAGCAACCTGACCGCGCGGGTGGTTGCCATTGCCAGCGGCGACGAGTTCGCCAGCCGCATGCGCAACACCGCCGCCCAGCTCGACATGCTGCGCGAAAGCACCCAGCAGCAGGTGCAAGGCTCGGTCGACACCATCAACCGCCTGGCCAGCGACCTGGCCTCCATCAACCAGCGCATCATCGAGACCCAGGGCTCGTCGCACACGCCCAACGACCTGCTGGACCAGCGTGACCAGCTGCTGCGCGACATCAGCCAGTACGTGCAGACGAGCGTGGTGCCGGCCGAGGGCGGCAGCGTCAGTGTCTTCGTGGCCGGCAGCCAGCCGCTGGTGCTTGGCGCCCGCGCCAACACCCTGGCCGTCACGCGGGACCCGTCGGACACATCGAACATTGGCCTGTCCATCGTCCAGTCGGGCAGCACCACCGCGCTGGATACCTCGACCCTGGGTGGTGGCGAGCTCAGTGGCCTGATGCGCTTTCTCACCCAGGACCTGACCCAGGTGCAGAACCTGCTCGGACGCATGGCCCTGTCCACCGCCACCCTGCTCAACCAGCAGCAGTCGCTGGGGCTGGACCTTCAGGGACAACCCGGAGGGGATTTCTTCGTCGCGCCTGCGCCTGCACAGGGCATCGGCGCATCGACCAACACCGGCGATGCCCAGGTGTCGGCCAGCGTCATCGACGCCACTGCCCTGCGGGCTTCCGACTACGAACTGCGCTTCGACGCCATCGGTGTCAGCGTGGTTCGCCTGAGCGACGGACAGACCACCGATTTCCCCGGGCCACCGGCCACCTTCGATGTCGACGGATTGCAGTTCAGCATCGACGCGGGCAGCGCCGCCGACGGCGATGTCATCCGCATGCGTCCCTACGAAGCGGTTGCTCGCAACCTGCAGATGGCCCTCACATCGCCCGACCGGCTGGCCGCTGCCAGTCCGGTCACGGTGGTGCCCGAAACCACCAACAGCGGTGGCCTGAGCGTCGAAAGCCTGTATGCGGTCTCGGCCATGCCCGACCCGCTGCCCACGTCCGACATCGAGTTCCAGGCCGACGGCACCTACACCATCGATGGCGCGTTTCCCGGCACCCCCTTCACGCCGGGCGTCCCCATCGAGTTCAACGGCTGGAGCCTGACCCTCCGCGGCAGCCCCTCGCCCGGCGACCGTTTCACCATCGAGCCGGCGTCGGCTGCCTCGGTGGCCCAGAACGGCGGCAACGCCGACGCCGTGCTGGCCCTGCGTTCACAGCCCACGTTCGAAGGCGTGGCGTTGGCCGACGGCTATATCAGCCTGTTCTCCGATGTCGGTACCCGGGTGCAGGGGGCCCAGTTTGCCGCCAGCTTCTCCGGGCAGGTGGCCTCGGCCGCCGAAACGGCGCGCACCGAAGTCTCGGGCGTCAATCTGGACGAAGAGGCGGCCCGCCTCTTGCAGTTCCAGCAAGCCTATCAGGCCTCGGCCAAGTTCCTCCAGGTGGCCCAGAGCACCTTCGACAGCCTGCTGCAGACTGTCGGACGATGACATCGGCAAGGAGACATGATGCGAGTATCGACCGCCAATGCCTACGACAACACCATCGAGCTGCTGGCCAAACGCCAGGCCGAGCTGACCGCACAACAGGAACGCCTGTCGACTGGCAAGCGCGTCCTCAAGCCCAGCGACGATCCGGTGGCGGCCACCCTGGCCGAGACCGCCGCCAACCGTCTCTCGCGCGTCCAGGCCGACCTGCGGGCGCTCGAGAGCTCGCGCACCAGCCTGCAGCAGGCCGAAAGCGGTCTGGCCGAATCGGGCGAACTGCTGCAGCGGGTGCGTGAACTGCTGGTCACCGCCGGCAACGGTTCGTTCGGTGACAGCGAACGCGAAGACATTGCCCGCCAGCTCGAAGGCCTGCGCGAGCAGCTCATCGGCGTGGCCAACCTGACCGACAACACCGGACGCACCCTGTTCGGCGGCCTGGGCGGCGCCGCCACCCCCTTTGTCGACACCTATGGCCCGCCGGCCTCCGGTGTCCTGTTCGCCGGCCAGCGCGGCCAGGTCGCAGCCGGCAACACATCGCTGCCCCATGCTCTGGATGGCGACGCCATCTGGATGCGCATTCCCCAGGGCAACGGCAGCTTCACGATCAGCCTGGAAAACGCCAATACCGGCAACGTCCGGACCGACATCGGCGAGGTCTCCGATCCTGCGGCCCTGACCGGGGCCGAATACGAGGTGAGCTTTGCCGACGTCGGCGGCCAGATGGAGTTCACCGTCTACGACCAGACCAATGGTGTGACCGTGATGTCCGGCATACCCTATGCCGAAGGCCAGACCGTGAACTTCGAGGGCATCTCGTTCCAGATGAAAGGCAATCCGGCCGACGGGGACCGGATCGCTGTGCGACCGGCGACGGACCCCACCGACATCTTCAGCGTGGTTCAGGACGTCATCGACGCGCTGCGCTACCAGGGCAGCAACCAGGGCGCCCACCAGTTGCAGGAGGTTTCGCGGGCCATGACCGAAGTGGACGCCGGCCTGGATCGTGTACTGCTGGCACGCGGCCGGGTGGGTGAATGGCTCAACCGGGCCGACTCGCTGGACAGCCTGCTCAACGGCCGTGCCAACGACTACGAGCTCGAAAAATCCCGCCTCGAAGACCTGGACATGATCAAGGGCATATCAGACTTCCAGACCAGTCAGGTGGCACTGGAGGCCGCACTCAAGTCCTACGCCCAGGTCCAGCGTCTGTCGCTGTTCCAGTACGTAGGCTGAACACCGAACGGGAGCCCGGGTCATGAGCAGCACCGTCCTGGACAGCATCGCCCTTGGCTACCAGCCGCTCTGGAATGCCGATCGCCAACTGGCCGCCGTGCGTCTTCTGGTACACAGCGTCAAGCCGGATGCGGTCGATGCCGCCCACCTCATGCGGGCACTCGGCGGCGACTGGCCGGTGGCCGCGCCGCCCCTGATCCTGTCCTTCGATGCCCCCGCCTTGCTGGCCCAGGCTCTGCGCAGCGAGCCGGTCGACAACACCTGGCTGGCGTGTCCCGCCGAAGCGTTCGACCAGCCTGAATCCCTGGCTGTCCTTTCCGTGGCCCATCGGCGTGGACACCACCTGCTGCGGCACGTGCCGGCAGGCCAGGCCTGGGCCGGACCGATGGCTCCCCTGGATGCCCGCACCCTCGTCCATGTCGATGCCGGGCAGTCGCTGGCGCTGCTGCAGGCGCTGTCCCGGGCGCAGCCCACCCCGCAACTCGTGCCCGGACACGCCTACGCCGGTATCGGCAACCGACGGCTGGCCGACCACTGCCTGGACTCGGTGGGCGTCTGGGCCCTGCTGGGATGGCCCGACGAAGACATTCTGCAAACCCGGCTGGCCCGCCCGCTGGCCTGTGACCGCGTGGTCATCGAGCAGGTCATGCAGGGCGTTCGGGAAGAAACCTCACTGGAGCACCTGGAGCGGCTGGTTCGCCAGGACCCGGTGCTGGTCTATCGACTGCTGCTGCTGGTCAACTCGGCCGCCTACAACACCCGCAGTGAAATCGGCTCCATCCGGCACGCCCTGATGATGATGGGCCTGACGTCGCTGGGTGCATGGGTGCAGGACCAGCGTCGCGGCGCCGACGAAGACATCGACCTGCACCCGGTCCGCTACGCCATGGTGATGCGTTCCCGGCTGGCCCAGCACATGCTCGCGCCCGGTTCCGGTGACGATCTGCGTGCCGAGGTCTACCTCAGCGCGCTGTTCTCCCAGCTCGACCGGCTGATGCATCAGCCACTGCCCGAGTTGCTGGCGCGCGTGCCGGTGTCGGGTCGCGTGCTCGATGCGGCTCTTCGCCAGGACGGCCCCTACCACCCCCTGCTGGACTTGGCTGCGGCCCAGGGTGATCCTGCCCGCCTGCACGAACTGCCCCACCTGTGCCACATGCACGAGTTCCCACTGGAAGACGCCAACCGCGCGCTCATACGCATGCTGGCAACCAGCCGGGACCACAACAGCAAGCGTTCGCAACGCATGCCCTGAGCCGGTCCGCTCAGGCGACCTTGGCCTTCAGACGGTGCAGTGGCCTGTCGGAGGGGCTGTCTGACGCGGGCGTGTCCATCGCTTCCACCGACCAGGTCTTGTCGTGGAACGCCGAGACGGTGGGCCGGTGCGCAATCGACACCAGCGCGCCATCGCTGGCCAGCACCATGGACCTGAGCCGCCGGTACACCTGCGCCTCGGCTGCCTCGTCGAGCGCACTGGTGGCCTCGTCGACGAACAGCCAGCGGGGCCGTTTGAGCAAGGCCCTGGCCACCGCCAGCCGCTGCTGTTCGCCGCCCGAGAGCTTCTGGCCCCAGGTGTCTTCCTGATCCAGACGGGAGACCAGATGTGGCAGCAGGGCATCTTCCAGCGCCTGCCGAAGTTCGGCCTCCGGGTAGCGCTCGGCCGCTTCCGGGTAGGCCAGCGCCTGGCGCAGGGTGCCGTTCGGAAAATACGGCCGCTGGGGCAGGTACATCACACGCTGCTCGAAATCCGGCGGCCGACTCCAGCGGGCACGGGCCCACGGCCAGATGCCCGCCAGTGCACGGAACAGGGTGGACTTGCCGCTGCCCGACGGACCCTGGATCAGGACCGAATCACCCGCCCGCAGCGTCAGGCCGCTGGCCTGCAGCAGCGCCTGCCCGTCCGGCAACGCCAGTGCCAGTTCGTTCAGCTGCAGGGTGTCGGCCGTGCCTGCCTGCGTGTCGGTCGAGACCGGGCGCTGCAGCGCATGGAAGCTGGCATCGAAACTCGTGATACGGTCGGTCGTGGCCCGCCAGCTGGCCAGCCGGTCGTAGTTGTCCACGAACCAGGACAGCGAGTCCTGCACTCGGCCAAAAGCCGAGGCAATCTGCATCAGTTCCCCCAGCTGAATCGCGCCGCTGAAAAAGCGCGGCGCCGCCACGATGAAAGGGAACACGACAGCGGCCTGCCCGAAGCCGACCGTGAACCAGGTCAGCCGCTTCTGCGCCCGGATCAGCTGCAGGTAATTGGCCAGCACCTGACCAAAGCGTCCGCCCAGGTGCTGACGTTCCACCGGTTCGCCACGGTCCAGCGCGATCGATTCGCTGTACTCGCGCACCCGGACCAGATGGTGCCGGTAGTCGGCCTCGTAACGCTGCTGGCGAAAGTTCAGGCCGATCAGCGGACGGCCAATGTAATGTGTGATCACGCTGCCGGCCACGCAATACACGACCGCCATCCACACCATGAAGCCCGGTATCGCGTACTCGCTGCCGTTGAAGCTGAAGGCAAAGCTGCCCGACAGCGTCCACAGGATGCCGACAAAGCTCACCAGCGTCACCAGCGCATTGAGCAGGCCCATCGACAGGCTCACCGAGTAGCTCGTGAACAGGTTCATGTCCTCGGCCAGGCGCTGGTCCGGGTTGTCCGGCGGTGCATCGCCAGCCTTGGAGAATCGCGTCAGCTCCAGCTGGTAGAACGCCTTGTCCGCCAGCCACCGGTCCATGTAGTGTCCGGTCATCCAGGCCCGCCAGCGCATCTCCAGCAATTGTGTCAGGTACAGGCGATACACCGCAATGACAATGAAGCCGAAGGCCAGCCAGGTGAACCGGCCCAGCTCGTGCCAGAACACAGGCGCATCGCGGTTCTGCAGTGCATCGTAGAAGGTCCGGTTCCATTCGTTGATCTGGACCAGCATGTAAACCGCGCCCAGATTCAGCAGCACGATGGCCGCCAGCAGGGCGCGTGCCTTCCATTTCTCGCTGGAAGAGAAGTAGGGCAGGGCCAGCCGGCCGACCTGGCTGGCAAAGTGGCGGAACTGGCGAAACTTGCCGATCAGGGGCATGGATGTCCGGGCGCCTGGCCCGTCGAAAAATGGTCAGCCGTTGGAGACACCGCTGGCCACGTGGCCGGACGGCACATGCCTGGCCGCGGCCTCGATGTGGCCGGTCTGGTCATCGAAGAAGAAATCGGGTTCGAATTCGCGCAGGAACTCACCCTTGGGCAATCCGCCCAGGAACATGGCCTCGTCGATCTCGATGTTCCAGTTCATCAGCGTGCGTATGGCGCGCTCATGCGCCGGCGCGCTGCGTGCCGTCACCAGCGCCGTGCGCACCCGCATCTGGCGTGTGCCTTCGGCCTGCAACCGGTGCAGGGCTTCCAGTAGCGGCTTGAAGGGCCCTTCGCGCAGCGGCATGGCTGCCTTGCTGGCCTCGTGCTGCTGAAAGGCGCTCAGCCCCTCGCTCTGGAACACGCGCTCGGCTTCGTCCGAGAACAGCACCGCATCGCCGTCGAAGGCAATCCGCACCTCGTTCGGGTGGGCATCGCTGGCCCGCGCCGAATGCGGGTAGACCTGTGCCGCCGGCACCCGCGGCCAGTGCAGCCCGCACATCCGACAGGTGCGCCGACAGGAACAGGTTGGCCCGCAACGGACGCAGGTAACGCCAGGGTGGTTGCCCCCGCGTGAACGCACCGCGCTGGATGGGAAGGCCGTAGTGCTGTGCCGAGCGGAACACCCGCATGCCCGAGACCGGGTCGTTGCGGGAGAGAATCACCACCTCCACGCGCTGCGCGCCAGGGTCGTTGAACGCCAGCAGCTTCTGCACCAGCGAAAACGCCACCCCGGGCCCGGCGGGCTGCTCCAGCCTGTCCAGCTGCAGCTTCATGTAGGCCCGGTCGTCACCAGACTCGAAAACCTGGTTCTCTTCCTCGAAATCGAACAGGGCCCGTGACGATATCGCCACCACCAGTTGTCCGTCCAGTGTCACTGGCATATCGTCTCGTATCCGATGGATTGGTTGTGCACGTTCAGGTGACCAGCTGGTTCAGCTGGATGATGGGCATCAGCACCGCCAGCACGATCAGCATCACCACCAGCCCCATGGCCACGATCAGCAGAGGCTCCAGGATGGTGGCCATGTGCATGGCCCGCCGCTGCACCTCGGCACTGAGCTGGCCGGCGGCACGTCCGAGCATGTCGGGCAGCTGCCCGGTCTGTTCACCCAGGCGTGCAAACATCGACACCAGCGGCGGGAACCGCTTCTTGCTGGCCAGGGCCGACGCCAGCGGCGCCCCTTCGCGCACCAGCACCAGGGCATCCAGCGCGTCGGTCCGCATGGCCCGGTTGGACAGGGTGTCAGCCGCCGTCTGGAGCGCCTTCAGAATGGGCACGCCAGCACCGGCCAGCATCGCCAGCGTGGCGGCAAACCGCGCGGCGTTGTAGCCCCTGGCCAGGCGACCCACCAGCGGCAGGCGCAACCAGCCGGCATCCATGCGCTCGCGCAGCGCCGGCTGGCGACGCGCCAGGCCCAGTCCCAGCCCCGACACCACCAGCAGGCCGAGCAGCCACCAGCCCTGCTGGCGCACGAAGTCGCTGATGGCGAGCATCATCACCGTCAGCAGGGGCAGCGCCCGTTTGCTGCCGGCGAACACGCCGGCCACCTGGGGCACCACATACGACACCAGGAACACCACGATCACCACCGCGACGACGGTCACGATGGCCGGATACAGCGAGGCCGCCACCAGCTTGTTCTTCAGGGCCTCGCGGGCTTCCAGATCGTCCGCCAGCCGTTCTAGCACGACGCCCAGCTGGCCGCTCTGCTCGCCGGCCGCGATGACCGAGGTGTAGCCCTCATCGAACTCGCGGCGGTGCTGGGCCAGCGCCATGGCGAACGGCGCTCCGCCGTTGACCTCCGAGCGGAGCGTCGCCAGCAGATTGCGCTGGCGATCCTGTTCGGCCTCTTCGGTCAGTGCGGAGAGGGCGCGCTCCAGCGGCAGGCCCGCGGCCACCAGGCCGGCCAGCTGCCGGGTCCAGACCGCCAGGCCGGTGGTGTTGAACACCCGACCGCCCCAGAGCGTCATGTTCAGACCCTTGCCACTCTCGCTCGCTGCCGAGGTGGCCGGCTCGACCGACAGTGGCACCAGGGCGCGGGCACGCAGCAGACTGCGCGCCGCGCGCGCCGTGTCGGCGTCAATCAGGCCCTTCTGGGTGGCCCCCTTGGCGTCCAGCGCCTCAAAGGAATACGCCGGCATGCGTCAGTCCCGGGTCACGCTCATCACCTCGGCCAGCGAGGTCACACCGGTCTCGACCAGACGCTGGCCGTCCTGGCGCATGGTGCGCAGCCCGCCCGCCACGGCCGCGGCCGCGATCTCGCTTTCGGCCGCCCGGTTGTGCACGAGTTCGCGCACCCGTTCGTCGGCCACCATCATTTCGTAGATGCCGGTGCGTCCCTTGTAGCCGCTGTGGTTGCACAGGGAACAGCCCACCGGCTGCCAGCGCCCCTGCTCGTCCTGGCGCCGGCAGTGCGGGCACAGGCGGCGCACCAGACGCTGGGCCAGCACGCCCAGCAGGCTGGACGACAGCAGGAAGGGTTCCACGCCCATGTCGGTCAGTCGGGTGACCGCACTCGGCGCATCGTTGGTGTGCAAGGTCGCCAGCACCAGGTGGCCGGTCAGCGAAGCCTGGATGGCGATCTGCGCGGTTTCGAAGTCGCGGATTTCGCCGATCATGATCACGTCCGGATCCTGCCGCAGAATGGCCCTCAGCGCCTTGGCGAACGTCAGTTCGATCCGGGCGTTGACCTGGGTCTGCCCGATTCCGGGCAGTTCGTACTCGATCGGATCCTCGACCGTCATGATGTTCAGCGTGCTGGCGTCCAGCCGCTGCAGCGCCGCATACAGCGTCGTCGTCTTGCCTGAACCGGTCGGGCCGGTCACCAGGATGATGCCGTGGGGCTGCCGGATCAGGCGCTCGAATCGCGCCAGTACATCGCCCTCCATGCCCACCGCTTCCAGGTTGAGCTTGCTCTCGCTCTTGTCCAGCAGGCGCAGCACCGCCCGCTCGCCGTGAGCGCTGGGCAGGGTCGAGACCCGCACATCGACCGCCCGGGTGCCGATGCGCAGCGAGATGCGGCCATCCTGAGGCAGGCGCTTCTCCGAAATGTCGAGTTCGGCCATGATCTTCAGGCGCGAGATCAGCGCCGCGTGCAGGGCGCGGTTGGGCTGCACCACCTCGCGCAGCGTGCCGTCGACCCGGAATCGCACGCTGGAGTGGCGCTCATAGGGTTCGATGTGGATGTCACTCGCGCCATCGCGTGCGGCCTGCGTCAGCAACGCGTTGAGCATGCGGATGATGGGCGCATCGTCCGCCGTCTCCAGCAGATCCTCGATGGCCGGCAGATCCTGCATCATGCGGCTGAGGTCGGCGTCGCTCTGCACCTCGCTGACCACCGCGGCTGCACTGGACTCGCCCTCGGCATAGGCGGCGCTGATGCGCTGGCTCAGGGGCTCGGCCGGTTCCCAGCGCAGGCGCTGCACGTCGTGGCAGCGCAGAATCTCCGACAGGGCCGACAGGCGGCGCTGGTGTGCCTGGCCCGTGATGGCCGGCGTCTCGCAGCCGGTCAGCGTCAGGACACCCGCGTCGTCTTCCAGCAGCCACAGGTGTTCCCGGGCGAAAGCATAAGGCAGGGGGTGCTTCACGCCGGCAACCTCACTGCGCCGTCCATTCGTCGCTCGTGGAGAACACGGCGGGTTCGGGCTCGGGCGCCGGCGGAGCCGGTGGCGCCTCCACGGCCGCACCGCTGGGCGGAATGACCGGGCCTTCGTTGATGCGCAACACGCTGCTGCGCGGCGGCTGGGCATCCTTCTGGATCGCGCGCATCATCTCGTAGCGGTCCACCGACAGGGAGTGGCTTTCGCGGCTGTCGCGCAGCACGACCGGACGCAGGAACACCATCAGGTTGGTCTTGCGCCGGCTGCGCGTCTCGCTCTTGAACAGGTTGCCCAGGACAGGAATGTCGCCAAGACCCGGCACCTTGTCCGTGTTGCCCGAATACTCGTCTTGCAGCAGGCCACCGAGTACCACGATCTGTCCGTCGTCCACGAGCACGGTCGACTCGATGGTCCGTTTGTTGGTGATCAGGCCCGATGTCGAGTTGACCGACGAGGCCTGCACGCTGCTGACCTCCTGGTAGATGGTCATCTTGATGGTGCCGTTCTCGCTGATCTGCGGCCGCACGCGCAGGGTCAGGCCCACGTCCTTGCGTTCAATCGTCTGGAACGGGTTGACCGACCCGTCGCTGCTGCCGGTGTTGGTGTACTGGCCGGTCACGAACGGCACGTTCTGGCCGATCACGATCTTGGCTTCCTCATTGTCCAGCGTCAGCAGGTTCGGGGTCGACAGGATGTTGCCGTCACCGTTCTGCTGCAGCATCCGGGCCAGGAAGCCCAGCACATAGACGCCGTTGCGGCGCTCCGCAATGCCCAGGTTCAGGCCCGCTGGCGGCTGCGTGATGTTGGCGAAATCGCCGGTGGCCACGGGCAGGGTGTTGGTCAGGATGTTGCCCGCGCCGGATCCGAAGTTCGTGCCCATGACACCGATCACACGGTCGCTCAGGCCCGTCAGCGGTCCCTGCCACTGAATGCCGAACTCGGATGCCTTGTCGGCATTGACCTCCGCGATCAGGCTCTCCACATACACCTGCGCGCGACGCGAGTCGAGCTGGTCGATGACCGCACGCAGCTGCCGGTAGACCGGCTCAGGTGCCGTGATGATCAGCGAGTTGGTGGCCGGATCGGCCTGGATCTGCCCGCCCGTCGACGGCTCGCCGCTGGATGTCACCGGCGCGTTGGACCGGTCGGCCGAGGCGCCCGAACCGCCAGCAGCAGCCGTTCCAGCCGCCGCCGCGCGCGTGCCACCCGCCGTCGCCACCGCAGCGGTGGCGCCGCCGGCACCGGGGCTTTGCGTGGCCTCGGCCGCCAGGGCCGCACGCAGCGTGGCCGCCAGTGAGACGGCGTTGGCATTCTTGAGGTAGACCACGTTGATGTTGCCGCTTTGCCGGTCGGAACTCGGACGGTCCAGGCGGGCCACCAGCGATCGGGCCAGGGCCTGTCGCGCCGGATTGGCCGACCGGACGACCAGACTGTTGCTGCGGGGCTCTGCAATCACGGCGGTGCGGTAGGACGTGTCCGGACCCGCCCCTCCCGGCACGGCGGTACCGGTGCCGCCTTCCATCAACTTGTTCACCAGCGCCGCCAGATCGGAGGCCACCGCATACTGCACCGGGATCACATCGACGTCGGTGGCGCCCGAGACATCCAGCGCGGCAATGATGCGGCCGATGCGCTGGAGGTTGTCGGCATAGTCGGTGATGACCAGCGAGTTGTTGCCCGGATTGACGTTGATGGTGTTGTTCGGACCGATCAGGGGACGCAGCACCGGCACCAGGTTGTTGGCCGACTCATGGTTGAGCCGGAAGATCTGGGTGACGATCTGGTTGGATGTCTGCAGGCGGTCCACCGATCCCGCGTTGACCACCTGGCCCTGCAGCTTGCCGTCGGCCTCCGGCACGATCTTGTAGAGACCACCCGTGTCGACCAGGGAAAAACCCTGCAGGCGCAGCACGGCTGCGAACTGGTTCAATGCGGCGGTGGGCGAGACCGGTCGTTCGGTGGCCAGATTGACCGTACCGCGAACCCGTGGGTCGACCACCACGTTGCGGCCGGTGATGGTGGCCATGGTGCGGGCCACCGCCTCGATCTCGGCTCCCACGAAGTTCAGGACAACAGGCTCGCTCTGGGCGCGCCCGGACTGACCCTGGGCCTGCCAGGGCGTCAATGCGAGCAGCGCACAGGCGCTGGCCGCCGTCAGGTGGCGGCGCCAGTGACCGGCGCCAGCGTTCGGTGCCAGACCCGACAGGGCCGTGCACAGGTCTTTCAACTTCATGACTTGATCCTATCGCGATCCAGGGAGTCACGGCACAGCAATCGTTCCATATCGTTACCCCAGACTGAGCAGCGAGCGGGAACCGTCCCGCCGGCCGATGATGTTGAGCAGGTTGGACAGGGCCGTCTCGCGGCCCTTGGCCGCTTCAGCCACGCCCTTGAAGCGCAGGCGCGAGCCCACCCATTGGCCTTCGCCGCTGAGCTGCAGCGCGCCCGAGTGGGTGGACAGCGCCAGCGAGGCGGTGTTCCCGTCGTCGGCCGCGTCCAGTTCCAGGCGGTAGCTGCCCAGGGGGCGCAGCGTCGACAGGCGGGAGGCCACATCGAAGGCATCGATATCCAGCCGGCCGTCCATGCCCAGGCGCCCCTGGTGCCAGCGCGCCGTGAATCCGTCGGTCTGCAGCTGCAGGCGACCTTCCAGCCGCAAGGTGTTCCAGGGCGTGCCCAGGCCCGTCAGCAGGTCGGCCGGCCACTGGCTGCGCGAAGCCGCCAGGGCCACGCTGCCCCCGCCGATGCCGGGGCGCAGGCTCAGGCGCATGGGGTCTGGCGTGCAGCAGGGCGCGTTCAGGGTCACATGCATTGCGGGCCCGCCATCCGTCCAGCCCGGGCGCAGCTGCCAGCGAATGCCTTGCGGAAGGGCTGCGCGGGTCTGGCTGCCGGTGCCGCCCGTAAACAACAGGTCGGCGCGCCCCGCCCACAGGCTGCCCCGGGGGTTGAGCAACTGGAGTCGCCCGTCGGTCGCTCCGGCCACCGCGCTCGCCAGCCATCGCGCCGGCGCAAACAGCACCAGTGCCGCCATCAGTCCAAGCAGCAGGGCCATCCAT
Source organism: Burkholderiaceae bacterium (assembly GCA_041396505.1). GTDB lineage: Bacteria > Pseudomonadota > Gammaproteobacteria > Burkholderiales > Burkholderiaceae_C > Hydrogenophaga. The sequence goes on along the minus strand of JAWKYL010000004.1, from coordinate 213,838 downwards.
GCAATACGACGGGACCAGACCGGTTCCATGTCAGTTCTCCGCCAGTCCTGTCCCGCCCAGCAGGACGGTACCGCTCCACGCTCCCCCCTGGGCCTCCGCATTCAGCTGGGCTTCGACAGGCACCACGCGCGCATTGAGCCGCACCTGCGCCAGCCACTGGGCCAGCGCCTGCGGCGGCGTGTTGGCGAGGGTGACATTCACGCGGTCGCCGATGACATTCATCTTGGCAGTGCCACCCAGCGTCGCCATGGACACCTCGATCGCACGCAGCGCCGCCGCGTGGCCGATCACCTGGGTTGATCCCTGCGCGCGCAGTGCCTCCGCCGTGGCGGCCAGCCGCCGCATCTCGCCCAGCTGGTCGTCCAGACGGGCATGCCGTTGCGGTGCCTGGGATAGGGTGCGCCATGCCGGTGCCAGCGCCACCCACCAGACCACGGCCAGGACCAGCAACCAGAACGCCGCCAGCACGGCCAGGCGCTCACGGGTGGACAGCCCCGCCAGGAAGTCTGTCAGGCGACCGAGGGCGGACTGCCACGGGGAGGGCGGACTGGAAACCTTGCTCATGGCCGACCTCCGAAGGATTGCATCCGGATCGCATCGCCATCCCATCCGGCCTGCCAACCCGACGCCCGCAAGGCCTGCACCACCTGCTCCGGGGGTGTGCCTGCCGCAGGCCATGCGCCAAAGCGGGCCTGGCCCTTGTCGTACTGGATGCGGGCGGGCCAGCTGCCGCCTTCAGGCACGGCCAGCCCCAGGGCCGACAGCTGGGCTTCCAGGTCGGTCTCGCCCAGGGTTCCGCTGGCCTGCTGCAGTCGGGCCACCTCGCGCCGCATCTGTGCCGGTGCATCCAGCACCAGCGTCACGTTCGGAAAACTCTGCTGCATCAGGCTGCGGATCTGCGTCTCCTTGGCCTCGAGTTGCTGGCGTTCGGTCCATGCCGCCACGTTCAGGCCGGCCAGCTGAGCCACGATCAGTGCCAGCAATCCGAGCCTTGCAGGCCGCCACGCGGGCGCCGTACGCCAGCGCCTGAACAGGCTGCGCCAGCGCTGGCCCTGGCGGGCACTGGCCGACAGGCTGAACCCGAACTGGGCCAGGTTCCAGTCGGACAAGGCCGCCTGCAGCAACCAGTCGTGGCGTTGCACCAGTTCAAACCGTTGCCCCAGCGCGGCTTCGGCGTCGGCCGCCACCGCCGGATCGGTCATCCAGCGAACGCCCTGCGGCTCGTCCGCCGCCGAGAACGGGTCGATGTCGGTCGTGGGCATCAGGGCGGCCAGCAGGGTCTGCGCATTCATGTGACCCTGAACCTGCAGGGGAAGACTGCTGACGCCCGCAGGACTGGTGCTGGTCAGCCAGTGGCTGTCCCCCTCTTCATGGGCCCAGTGCAAAGACGGGCTTGTGTCCAGCGCCACGTCGCCCGGGTGCCCGGCCGGCGGGGATGGCAGGGGCCACAGCGCCGGCACGATGCGAGCGGCGGGGCGGCCGGCCGACTCCAGTGCCTGCAGCCAGCCCGACAGCCAGGTCTTGCGGCACGCCGCCACCCACATCACCTGGCCAGGTCGCTTGCCGGCCTCGATGGCCAGGTGCATCTCGTCCACGTCGTCCAGCAGACGGTCTTCCAGCAGGCCGTCCAGCACGGCCCGCAACCGTGCCTGATTGACCTTGGGCACATCGACACGGTGCCACGACAGGGCCCGTGGAGGCAGCACGAGCACCACGTCCTTGTCGGCCGGCAGATCCGTCAGTCCGGCCTGGCCATGCGTCTGCACCTGCTGTCCGTCGCTGCTGCGCACCCAGTCCACCTGCGTGTCGCGGCCCTGAGCCGGCTCCATGGACAGATTGGCTGGCGCAACGATCAGCACGGGCGGACCTCGTGAATGGACGTCAGGAACATCGTTTCAGGCATGGCAGACGGGGAGAACGGGGAGGGTCCACGGCAGGGATCGGTCACGGCGTCAGATCCTTTCGCGCCAGAGCACCCGCACTTCCAGGTTGTTACGTACCACCAGTGAACGCTCTTCGATAACAGCATCATCCAGCCGCAAACGGCCACGCACCTCGAAAAAACGGCTTCGCGTGCCATGCTGCTGCGGCAGAAACTGGACGGTTTCGCTGTTCAGTATACGTGCGGCATCTTCTATTTGTATGAAGGGCCTGCGCTCGCGCTCGGTCACCAGCAACTGGGCGGTCGCAAGGTCCAGTCCCGGCACACTCGCAGCCAGGGTGCGAACATGGGCGGTGTTCAGGTTCAGGGTGGTGCGTTGCGGCAACACGGTCACATGCGGCTCCAGTGCCGCGAGACTGGCGGGCGAGATGCCCAGCCAGGCCAGATGCGCCAGCTTGCGCGGAATGAGTGGGGTCGGCGACGGAATCGGATCGTCCGCTGCATGGCTGTACGTGGCGCGCAGAGCCTCCACGGCCGCCGTCAGCTCGACGGTGGGCAGGTCCAGCAGGACATACAGGCGGGTAAAGGCCTCCAGGTCCGGTTCTGACACCTCGATCCGGGTGCTGCCGTTCGCCTTGACCTGGCGCACCAGGTTCAGGAAATTCATGCGCGACTGCAGGTCGATCACCTCGCCTGACAGAAAGGCCTGCATCACCTCTTCAGCGTTGTTGTCCTGGTCGACAGCCAGAAAACTGGACAGCCGCGCCTCTTCCAGCGGCATGGCCCAGGGCTCGCCCAGGTGATCGGCCTGGCCCGAGTTGCGGTTGCTGCGGGCATCTTCTCGCAGGATCAGTCGAGACCAGTCCAGTGCACCGGTCAGGATCCAGCTGGCCTGCTGCCGCTGGCGTTCGGCCACCTCGATTTCCGTGGTGCGCCATTGCTGCCACAGGGTGGCCGCTGCCAGCGTGGCGACGAGTGTGACCGTCAGCATGGCGAGCAGCAAGGCAGCGCCACGCTGGCGGGATGGCCTGGCCTGCGCCGTCACCTGCCGGCCTCCAGCGTTGGCCGTACCCAGTCGCGAACAAGGGTGCCTGACAGCCCGGCATGCCCCGGCAGCGCCAGCACCAGACGCACCCCGTTGGGCATTTCGCGGGACGCCGCGTTCGCCTGCTCGGCCTCGTTGCCCACCGCCGACAGCGGGTTGCCCCAGGTCTGACCGCGGTGATAGAACAGCTGCCAGCTCTCGATACCGATCAGCACCACACGGCTGTCGCCTGACTCGGCGGGCGGGATGCCTCCGCCGGCAGCCCGCCACTGTTCCGCCCGATGCCAGGCCCGCGCCAGTTCGTCACGCCGACGGATGGGGCCGGACTGCCAGCGCACCCACTGCCCGCTGGCCGGACCGGTGCCGGCGTTGGCCTGTCCCGTCAGACGTGTCCATGCGACCACCCGGATGCCCGGACTCTCCAGCCCGGTTTCGCTGGCGTCCCGGCGGGTCATGAGCAGCATGCTGCCATTGAAAGCCAGGGGGCGCAGTTCGCCGGTGTCGACCACGGCCTCCAGATCGGCCACCCATTGCCCGAGCGCCGACTGCATGCGCAGCAAGGTGTCGGCCCGCTCCTGGGTGATGGTTCGGGTCCGGACCATGCCATCGATGGAGCGCCAGCTGAGCAAGGCCAGCATGGACATCACGACGATGGCCACCATCAGTTCGATCAGGGTGAACCCCGCCAGCCGCCGCACGCTGGCGGCCCGGCAGCCCGTGGCCGAAGACCGGACCATCTCAGAACCTCCCCTGCACGGTCGCCAGGGAAATCAGGCGGACCACATGACCATCCACCTGGCCTTCGACCACCGCGTCGATGCGCCTGAAGTTGGGGTTGGGCGTGGGCGAGGCCGACAACCGGACCTGCAGCGACTGCCCCGCCTGTTCGCAGGTGACCACTTCGTCTCCCACATTGGGCAGCCTGCGTGCCAGCCGCAGGCGGCTCAGCTCGTTCTCGGCACATATCTGGGCCAGCCACTGGTCGCTCTGGCGCTGCGCCAGTCGCGTGAGCGCACCGCTGGCCTGCAAACCGGTTGCCAGGGCAATGGCCACCACGGCCAGCGCGACCAGGATCTCGATCAGGGTGAATCCGCGCGACGCTTTCATGGTGCCGCCTCTCCGGTCACCACCTGGAAAGGCCCCAGCCCGTCGGTGCCCAGGGCCAGATGCTGTTCTCCCAGGGCCAGGTCGATGCGCTGGGTGGGTATCAGCGGCTCGGGACCCAGGACCAGGTGGTCGGCCCGGGTCGGGAGCACGATCCGGACCTCGGTTTCGCTGTTGAGCCACTGTCGCCCGGCCGTGTGCAGGCCCGACGGCGGACTGCCCTCTGCCGGAGGCCGAAGCCCTTCGAAGACAAAGCCCTGCGACGTGGGATGCCAGGTCACGGGAATGCCGGTGGTGCGAGACTGGGCGCGGGCGGCATCGAGCAGGGCAGCCAGCCGCAGCGCTTCACGTTCGAGTTGCGTGGCGTCCGGGTCCCGCAACGCCATCGTGACGCCCGCCGTGGCCAGCGCCACGATGGACATCACGACCAGCAACTCCAGCAGGGTGAAGCCGCGTGCCCGCCGGCTCATGGTGGTCACTCAGGCCGGGTACCGGCTCATTGCCAGCTGCCGACGTCCGCGTCCCGGCCTTCGCCCCCGGGCTGGCCGTCGGCCCCCAGCGACAGGACATCCACCTCGCCATGGACGCCGGGGTTGAGGTACTGGTAAGGACGGCCCCAGGGGTCGGCCGGCAGCTTTTCGAGGTAGGGGCGCCAGTTGGGCGGTGCAGGGGATGCCGCCGGCCGGGCGATCAGCGCGTTCAGGCCCTGTTCACCGGTCGGATAGCGCTGGTTGTCGAGCCGGTACAGCTTGAGGCCCTGCATGATGTTGTTGACGTCGGTGCGTGCCGCTGTCACGCGGGCATCGTCGGCGCGGTCGAGCACGTTCGGCACGATCAGGGCTGCCAGGATCCCGATGATCACCAGCACGACCATGAGTTCAATCAGGGTGAAACCCCGCGCCACGCGCGTCTGGTGCCGCCGGCAGGCGCGGCGGAGGTTGGCAATGCGGTTCATCTTGTACAGGCTCCCGGAATGATGGTCTCCCGGCCTGGCGATCAGGCCATCCGGGACAGGGGTGGATCATAATGCGCGCATGAGCAAGACGTCGACCTTTGGCCACTCGGTACTGCAGGGTGACAGCCGTTTTGTGCTGACCCATGACGACCGCCGCTGGCCGGTCCTGGCCGCCGGTGTGTTCTGGCTGGCGGCTGGCCTGAGTGCCGGCTACTGGGTCTTGCATGCCCTGGGTGGCTCCGATCTGGTGCCGGTCACGGCCGCGCCGGCTGTGTTGCCGGTGGCCGACCCTGTTGCCGTGGCCCGTGCGCTGGGCCAGTCCGATCCCGTGGCCATGGCCGATGCCGGTGGCCATCCGGCCATGGTGTCCTTGCGCTATTCGCTGCTGGGCGTGGTGGCCGACCGGCGCGAGCAGGGCGCCGCCCTGATCGCCATCGGTGACGAGCCGCCCAGGCCCTATGCCGTCGGAGCGTCACTGGAGGGCGGGCTCGTTCTCCTGTCCGTCGATCGGCTCATGGCCAAGCTCGGGCCTTCCCTCGGAGGTCCGGCCACCATCGAACTGCGGGTGCCGGATCTTCCGGAACCGTCTTCCGACGGCGATCCGGACGACGATGGCGACACCCCGCCCGCCCGCCCGGCCCGCGCAACGTCTCCAGCGCCTGTCTATACCCCGCCACCGGCACCGGCTTCCGGCGTATCGCCTGATCTGGTGCCCGCCCTGCCATCCGTGCGCGGAGGTGACGGTAAAACCGTTCTGCCGGCCGAGCGCCCGCCGGGGTCCTGACAGTCGCTGTGACCGCTGCCGGCGTCAGCTGTGCGACATGCGCAGGTCCAGCAGGGCCTTGGCTGCCTGCAGCACGGGCCAGGCCATGAGCGCACCAGCGCCCTGGCCAATGCGCAATTCCAGGTCCAGCAGCGGCTGGGCCTGCATGTGGATCAGCAGCAGACGGTGGCCCGGTTCTGTCGACCGGTGTCCGAACACCAGGTAGTCGGCCACCGCCGGGCGAAGGCCCCGCGCCACCAGGGCGGCAGCGCCGGCCACAAAACCGTCGACCAGCACGATCCGCCGCTCGCTGGCCGCCTGCAGCATGGCGCCGGTTTGCATGGCCATCTCGAATCCACCCATGGCGGCGAGGGCCTCCAGCGGCGTGACCGCCTTGCGGTGCCTCGCAGCCGCCGCCTGCAGTTTCTCCAGCCTGTGCTGACGCCGCAGGCTGTCCAGGTCGCCACTGTCGCCCAGGTCGCGACCCGTGGCATCGGCCAGCGGCACGCCGCACAGGCGGGACAGCAATAGCGCCGCGCAGGCCGTGCTGCCCACGCCCACATCACCCAGGGCCAGTACCCGGCCTGGCAGATGCCGCACGACGTCCATGCCTGCCTGCAGGGCAGCCACCACCTGGTTCATGGACATGGCGGGGCCCATGACCATATTGCGTGTCCCGTGCCCGATCTTGCGCGAGAGCAGCGGCACCACGGATTCGGTACCCGGGACCCGGATCTGCTGCGCCAGGCCGGCATCGACCACCGTCAACCCGAATCCGTGGTTTCTGGCCAGGGTGTTCACCGGGGCCTGGCCACGCAGGATCTCCTCGACGCGCTGGCGGCTGGTGTCCTGCGAGAACGCGGACACGCCTTCATCCACCACCCCATGGTCCGCCGCGAACACCAGCACCTGCGGCTGGTCCAGGCTGATCCCGTCGAACAGCGCGGGGGCGGGGTGCTGGATGCGCGCCATCTGCTGGAGCAGACTCTCGAGCCGTCCGAGCGCGCGACCGGGATAGTGGTCATCGGCCAGCAGGAAGGCCACCTGGGCATCCAGGTCGGTCCGGCTGGCAGGGCGTATGTCCGGCAGATCCAGACCCGGGCTGGCCGGCTGTTGACGCGTGTCGATCGACGTGTTGTTGCCCGGGTGGTTCATGATCAGGGTCAGCTCTTCAGGAACAGACGGTAGACCGGATTTGCGGTTTCTTCCACATAGGGGTAACCCAGTGTCTCCAGGAACCGCTCGAACGCCTTGTGGTCCTTCGGAGGCACCTGGATGCCGACCAGTATCCGGCCATAGTCGGCGCCCTGGTTGCGGTAGTGGAACAGGCTGATGTTCCATCCCGGGCGCATGAGGCTCAGGAACTTGAGCAGGGCACCCGGACGTTCAGGGAAGACAAAGCGCAGCAGGCGTTCATCCTGCGCCAGCGGCGAATGACCGCCCACCATGTGCCGGATGTGTTCCTTGGCCAGGTCGTCGTGGGTCAGGTCCAGCGTGTCGAATCCGTGCTTGCCCAGCGTGGCGGCGATCCGTGCCGACTCCCCCTTGGCCGACGTGGTCAGTCCCACGAACACGTGCGCCTTGCTGCCATCGTGGATGCGGTAGTTGAACTCGGTGACGTTGCGGGCGGGGCCGGGCAGGTCGCCGATCAGTTCGCAGAAGCGGCGAAAGCTCCCCCGTTCTTCCGGAATCGTCACCGCAAACAGGGCCTCGCGCTCCTCGCCGACCTCGGCACGTTCGGCCACAAATCGCAGCCGGTCAAAATTCATGTTGGCGCCGCACAGGATGGCGGCGTAGGTCTCGCCACGCGATTTGTGCCTGGCCACGTACTGCTTGATGGCCGCGACCGCCATCGCGCCTGACGGCTCCACGATGCTGCGGGTGTCCACGAAGATGTCCTTGACGGCGGCACACACCGCATCGGTATCCACCACGACGAATTCATCGACCAGACCGCTGGCGATCCGGAACGTTTCCTCGCCCACCAGTTTCACGGCTGTGCCATCGGCAAACAGGCCGACGTCGCCCAGGGTCACCCGTTCACCCGAGCGCACCGACTGCAGCATGGCGTCCGAGTCGCAGGTCTGCACGCCGATCACCTTGATGTCGGGTCGCAGTGCCTTGATGTAATTGGCCACGCCCGAGATCAGGCCGCCGCCGCCGATGGCCACGAACACCGCGTCCAGGCGATCCGAACCCACACTCTGCAGCTGCCGCAGCATTTCCATGGCAATCGTGCCCTGTCCGGCGATCACGTCCGGGTCGTCGAACGGATGCACGAACGTCAGGCCCTGCGCCTTCTGCAGGGCGACCGAGTGGCCATAGGCATCCGAATAGCTGTCACCGTGCAGCACCACCTCGCCGCCCAGAGCCCGCACCGCGTCGACCTTCAGCTGGGGTGTGGTCGTGGGCATGACGATGACGGCCCGTGTGCCGAGCTTGTGTGCGCCCAGCGCCACGCCTTGCGCATGGTTGCCGGCGGAGGCACAGATGACGCCGCGCGCCAGTTGCTCGGCCGATAGGTGGGCCATCTTGTTGTACGCCCCGCGCAGCTTGAAGCTGAACACGGGCTGCTGGTCCTCGCGCTTGAGCAGCACCTTGTTGTGCAGGCGCCGACTCAGGTTGCGTGCCGGCTCCAGCGGCGATTCCACCGCCACGTCATAGACCCGCGCAGTCAGGATCTTCTTCAGGTAGTCGGCGGGGGTCAGTTCGGTGGCAGAGGAGGGCGGAGGCGCAGATTTTCGGGTCGGCATGTCGGGTTCCTGTTCCGTTCCGGCGGGGGGTCCGTGCGCCATCAAAGGCCCATCGGACAAGCCTTTGCTGACGTGCCGCCCGCAGCCAGAGGCACCACACGATCATATCGGGGCAGCAGGAAAGCAAAAAAAAGCCCGGACGGCGGTGCCGGTCCGGGCCTGAATCCACCCGTGGAGGGCAGAGGAGACAACCTTCAATACAATGGTGTGAAGTATAACCGTTGCATGCTGCAATGCAACACGCCGGCGGGCTTTTCTGCTCCTGATTAGAGAGCTTGCCCCATTTTGTCGACAAATTCACACAGAATCCCCCAACGCTCATCATGGAATGCACAGTCACCTGGACCGGCGCCGCCGGAACCCGCTCAGCGATGGGCTTTGTCGCCGAAACCGGCAGCGGACATGTGCTGGCCATGGATGGCGCACCGGATGCGGCCCGTCCTGAGAACGGGGGGGCTAATCTGGCGCCCCGTCCCATGGAGACCGTGCTGGCCGGCACCGGCGGTTGCACCGCCTATGACGTGGTGCTGATCCTCAAGCGGGGACGCCACGACGTGCGGGGTTGCAGTGTCAAGCTCACATCCGAGCGCGCCGAAACCGACCCCAAGGTGTTTACCCGCATACACATGCAGTTCACCATCACCGGCAAGGGCATCCCGGCGCTCGCCATCGAACGGGCCATTGCCATGAGCCACGAAAAGTATTGCTCCGCCAGCATCATGCTGGGCAAGACGGCAGAAATCACCACCGGCTTCGATTTCATCGAAGCCTGACCGGCTGTTGTCCGGGCGGCCTGCGGCTGCCGTCCCGGATCTCAGATCCGGTGGGCCACCGTGGTCATGACTTTGGCGGCTGTGCGCATCATGGCCTTCACCGGCGCGGGCAGTTCGACGGCACCGGCACGCTGGGCTTCGCGCGCGTGCCGCGCTTCGTCGTCCTTCATCTGGGCCACGATGGCGCGTGACGCCTGGTCGCCGTGAGGCAGGCGGTCCATGTGACCGGCCAGGTGGGCTTCCACCTGGCGCTCGGTTTCCACCACAAATCCCAGGCTGACACCTGTTCCCAGGCGGCCCGCCACGTAGCCCAGTCCGAAGGCGCCCGCGTACCACAAGGGGTTGAGCAGCGACGGACGGGCACCCAGTTCCTTCAGCCGCTCGGCCGTCCAGGCCAGGTGATCGGTCTCCTCCTGGCCGGCCTGCTCCAGTTGACGGGCCAGGGCTTCATCGGGGCGGCGGCCACCTCGGGCTGCCAGCGCCTGGGCCGTATACAAGGCCTGGGCGCAGACTTCTCCTACATGGTTCACGCGCATCAGTGCGCCTGCAAGCTGCTGCTCCGCCGGCGCCAGTTCCCTCGTGGCACCGGTCTCCGGCAAGGTCGGGCAGGCGCGCGATGCACGTGGATTCACAAAAAGGGTGCGCAGTGCCGAATCTGCGGCAGCCAGCAAGGCATCCATGTTCCATCTCCTGAATGTGTGGGTTCATGCCATGCAGAACCCGGGTGCTTCCCGTCCGGATGCATTGTGCCCCGCCGGATTGCGATGGGGTCATGCACTTGATTGGTGCACGTGCCGAGGCGGGTTGTTGTCGATGCACCACAAATCATCTTTCGCCCTTCCGAAATTTTTGCATCTGTCATGCTCATCTGGTGCAATAGCAGCAACTTCCAGCAACGGAGGTTGGCTCGGGGGCTACAGACCCACGGCCCTTTTATCAACCTTGGAGAAACTCTCAATGAAAAAGACTCTGATCGCTCTGGCCGCCGTGGCTGCCACCGGTGCTGCCTTTGCCCAGTCTTCCGTGACCCTGTACGGCGTGGCCGACGTTGCCCTGACCAAGCAAACCGGCACTTCCGCCTCCGTGATGAGCGCTGGCAGCCTGAACAACGGCACCAGCCGTTGGGGCGTGCGTGGCACCGAAGACCTCGGTGGCGGCCTGAAGGCTGGCTTCAACTTCGAGCAAGGCCTGAGCCTGGGCGACGGTTCCCTGTCGCAAGCTGGCGCCGGTGAATTCGGCCGTGCTGCCTGGATGAACCTGGCCGGTGGCTTCGGTGACCTGCGTCTGGGCCGTTCGCTGTCCCCCAACTTCTACGGCGTCGCTGCCTGGGAACTGACCGGCACCGCCAACTACTCCGTGGTGGGTAGCCAGTTCGGCATCACCGGCCCGGCCCGTAACAGCGCCCAGATCATGTACACCACCCCCAACATGGGCGGTTTCACGGTGTCCTTTGCTCACGTCCTGAAGGGCAACAACGGCGACAACGGCCACAACGCCCTGAACGCCGTTTACAAGAACGGCCCCCTGGCAGCAGGCTTCGCCTACGCCAAGACCCAGAACGCCGAAGACGACAACATGTCGCTGGGCGCTTCCTACAGCTTCGGTCAGTTCAAGATCGGTGGCTCCTTCCAGGACCCCGCTGGCGACGCCCGTGGTTTCACCCTGGGTGGTACCGTCATGGCTGGCCCGGTCAGCCTGACCCTCGACATCGCTCGCGATACCGAGTTCAAGGACACCAACACCCTGTTCGAAGTGAAGTACCCGCTGAGCAAGCGCACCTTCACGTACGTCGCCTTTGTGCGTGATGGCGAAGGCAAGAACGCCGAAGCCACCAACAACCTGGGCCTCGGCATCCGTCACAACTTCTGATCTTCCGCTGGCTTGACCAGCAGTTGATCCGGATGTGATCCAACCCGCTGCAGCAATGCAGCGGGTTTTTTATTTTTGACCCGTGCAGGAGTCATGGTTGGTTTGGTGCATCCGGCGGCGTCCCAAGCGTTGATTTATGTTGGCTCGAAAATTGCTTGGATACATTCGGTTTGGCGGGCAGGCTTGAGATTGTGGCGTTGTTTTTTTGCATATTCAATGCCTCAACCAAGGGTTTGCACCTATCTTTTGAACCGCATTCGATATACTGACTCACGGGTCAGTGGTTGGTCCACCAGATGGCCGCTGAACAGTGTCTTCTCCCACTTCTTCAAGGTGAACTCATGAAAAAATCCCTGATTGCCCTGGCTTCCCTGGCCGTTGTGTCGGCCGCATCCGCCCAGTCCAGCGTTACCCTCTACGGCATTGCCGACGTGGCTGTCGTCAAGGACGCCGATGTCAGCGCTTCCCTGGCCTCCGGTGGTGTCAGCACCAGCCGCTGGGGTATCAAAGGCAGCGAAGATCTGGGTGGCGGTCTGAACGTCAACTTCAACTTCGAGCAAGGTCTGGACCTCACCGATGGTTCGCTCAAGGGCTCCGGTTTCGATCGTCAGGCCTGGGTGGGCATGAGCGGCGGCTTCGGCGAATTCAAGGTCGGCAAGCTGTGGAACGCCTATGACGATTTCGCCGCCGCCGGCAACCCGGTCTTCGATTCCATCCTGGCTCCCTCCAACATCGCTCTGTCCTATGTGTACGTGGCCAACCCGAACAAGGGCGTCTACTACGCATCGCCCAGCTTCGGTGGCTTCAGCGGCGCCATCAGCTCGTCCTTCAAGGACGGCGCCGACAATCAGCGTGTGACCGCCTTCCACGTCAAGTACGAGAACGGCCCGCTGTTCGTGGCTGCCGGCCAGGAGCGCAACAAGACCGACGGTGGCACCCGTGAAGTCAGCCGCCTCGTTGCCAACTACGACTTTGGCCCCGCCAAGCTGGTCTCTGCCTTCGGCACCGTCAAGGACGAGGGCGACGACATCACCGTGGGCGTGGATGTGCCCCTGGGCGCCAACATGGTCCTGTCCACCGGCGTCACGCAAGTGCGTCCGGACGTGGGCGACAACGCCAGCAGCTTCGGCATCGGTCTGGCCTACAGCCTGTCCAAGCGCACCACCGTGTACACCGGTTTCCGCAAGGACAGCGACGAAGCCGTTGCCGATTTTGGTGGCGTCGAGTCGCGCTTCGCCGTGGGCCTCAAGCACACCTTCTGATTGCCGTCGCAAGACCGTCAGCAGAGAAAGCCACCCGTTTACGGGTGGTTTTTTTTTGCCTGTACATCAAGGCGTGCCATGCACCCTTGGCGCATAGCCGATGGGACGGGGCGACCGGGACTGTTCACGTGTCGGGCGTTGATAAGTCTGGCCCTGCACGCGCAAACCCTGATCGGACAATCGCAAGGCCCGCTTTTCACCCACGCCGGGCACCCGGAGAATCAGGTCGCCCCAGTCGCCAAAGGGCTTGGCACGCCGTTGCTGAAGGATGCGCTGTGCCGTGCTCGGGCCGATGCCTTTGATGCTCTCCAGATCGTCTGCACTGGCCTGATTGGCCTCGATGGTCGCGTGGGCCGCGGACAGCCACAGACCCAGTAGCAAGGCTGCGGTGTGGCGGAGGAATTTGCCGCTCATGTCATGACTCCCTGTCTCCAGAGCGCGATCATGGCGCAGTCGCCACCCGGGCGCATGCCCCAGTGGAGGGATTTCATGTCTGCGTTTGCTGTCAGATGCCTGACGACCCGAACCGCGTCAAGACCAGGGCACGGGTGGGAGAGACCAGGCCTTCGGGTAAGTCCGGTGCGGTGGGCGGGAACGTTTGTTGCATAGTGTGCGAAACTCAGCATTTATTTCAGGTGTCAAGCACTGCACACTCATGTTTGCATTCATCTTGCGGCGACTGGCACAGGCGGTGATCGTGATGGTCAGTGTGGCGTTCATCGCGTTCATGCTGTTCCAGTACGTCGGCGACCCCGTGGTCTTTCTGCTGGGACAGGACGCCAGCCCCGAGCAGATTCGCCAGTTGCGCGCGGATCTGGGTCTGGACAAACCCTTCTTTTTCCAGTTTGCCGCCTTCCTGGGCAATGCGGTCCAGGGTGAATTCGGCCTCAGTTTGCGGCAGGGCGCCAAGGTGTCGAGGCTGATTGCCGAGCGTTTTCCCGCCACCCTGGAGCTGTCGCTCGTGGCCGCAGGCCTGGCCTTGCTGATCGGTATTCCCATGGGTGTTCACGCGGCCCTGCGGCGTGGGACTTTCACCAGCCAGTTGTTCATGACCGTCTCGCTGCTGGGCGTGTCGCTGCCGACCTTCCTGATCGGCATCCTGCTGATCCTGGTGTTCGCGGTCAATCTCGGCTGGTTCCCCAGTTTCGGCCGGGGCGAGGTCGTCCAGATCGGCTGGTGGTCGACGGGACTGCTCACGGCCGAGGGCTGGCATCACATCACGCTACCGGCGGTCACCCTGGCCATATTTCAGTTGACCCTCATCATGCGGCTGGTGCGCGCCGAGATGCTGGAGGTGCTGCGCACCGACTACATCAAGTTTGCCCGTGCGCGCGGACTGACCGATCGCGCGGTGCATTTCGGCCACGCCCTCAAGAACACCCTGGTGCCCGTGCTCACCATCACGGGCCTGCAGCTGGGCGGACTGATCGCCTTTGCCATCATCACCGAGACCGTATTCCAGTGGCCGGGCATGGGCTTGCTGTTCATCCAGGCCGTGACCTTTGCCGACATCCCCGTCATGGCGGCCTACCTGTGCCTGATTGCCCTTATCTTCGTGGTCATCAACCTGATCGTCGACCTGCTGTACTTCGCCGTGGACCCGCGCCTGCGCGGCGACCGTGCCGGGGCTCACTGAACAGGATCGCGCCCATCCCATGCTCGCACCCCGTATCAAGGCACACGGCAGAGCCTTTGCCCATATCGCCGCCCTTCACCCGGAGCTCACGGCATTTCGCCGCGACCTGCACGCGCACCCCGAAATCGGATTCGAGGAGCATTACACCGCGCAGCGGGTGGTTGAAGCGCTCAAGGTCTGTGGTGTCGACGAGATCCACACCGGCATCGGGCGCACCGGTGTCGTGGGTGTCATCCACGGCTGCCGCCGCGACAGCGGCGAGATGGTGGGGCTGCGAGCCGACATGGATGCATTGCCGATCACCGAACAGAACGACTTTGCGTGGCGATCGACGAAACAGGGCATGATGCACGGCTGCGGTCACGACGGCCACACCGCCATGCTGGTGGGTGCGGCCCGCTACCTGGCCGAGACCCGCCAGTTCAACGGCTCGGCGGTATTGATCTTCCAGCCCGGCGAGGAGGGCTTTGCCGGCGCCAGGGCCATGATCGAAGATGGCCTGTTCGAGCGCTTTCCCGTGCGCTCGGTCTTCGCCATGCACAACTGGCCCCAGATGCGACCGGGAACCGTCGGTGTCAATCCGGGCCCGATGATGGCGGCGGCGGACCGCATCACCATCGAGATCACCGGCAAGGGGGGCCACGGGGCACATCCCTACCTGACAGTCGATCCGGTGCTGGTGGCGGGACACATCATCACTGCCGTCCAGAGCATCGTTGCACGGAACGTGCGGGCCATCGACAGCGCGGTCATTAGCCTGTGTGCCATGCATGCCGGTGACATGGCGGCCTTCAGTGTGGTGCCAGGCAAGGCCACGCTGGTCGGCACCGTGCGCACCTTCAATCCGGACGTGCAGGACATGGTCGAGCGCCGCCTGCACGAGGTCTGCTCCGGCGTGGCCATGGGCCTGGGTGCCTCGGTGCACCTGAATTACGAACGTATCTATCCCGCCACCATCAATACCGCACCCGAAGCGCGTTTTGCCAGTGACGTTGCCGAGAGCCTGCTTGGCGCCGACCATGTCGAGCGCGACATGGACCCGAGCATGGGCGCCGAAGATTTCTCCTTCATGCTGCAGGTCAGGCCAGGCGCCTACCTGCGGCTGGGCCAGGGTGGAGAGGGCAGTTGCATGCTGCACAACACCCGCTACGATTTCAACGACGACGTGCTGCCCCTGGGGGCTGCATTGCATGCCAGCCTGGTCGAACAGGGTCTGCCCCTGCCCGCGCAGGCATGACCCGTTTCCGTTTTCCCAACCGCCATCCATCCACAGCAGGAGCATATCCATGACCCACAAGAAGATTCTGGCCGGCGCCATCGTGACGGCTGCCCTGGCTACAGCTGCAACGGTATCGGCACAGACGGTGCGCATCGGCAACCAGGGTGATGCCCTCTCGATGGATCCGCATTCGCTCAACGAGTCGCTGCAGCTGAGCGTGACGGGCAACGTCTACGAGCCGCTGGTCGACCGGGATGCCGACCTCAAGCTGGTGCCGGGCCTGGCTACCAGCTGGAAGCAGACCTCGCCCACGGTCTGGCGGTTTGAACTGCGCAAGGGCGTGACCTTCCACGACGGCAAGCCATTCACCGCCGACGATGTGCTGTTCACGTTCGCGCGTGCATCGGGTGAAGGCTCCGACATGAAGAGCTACACCAACGATGTCAAGGAAGTGCGCAAGCTCGGCAGCCACACCATCGAGATCGAGACCAAGGCGCCATTTCCGATCCTGCCCGACGTGATCTCGCTGCTCTACATCATGAGCAAGTCGTGGTCTGAAGAAAATCAGGCGACGCGTCCGGTGGATCGCCGCAAGGGTGTCGAGAATGCGGCGTCGTTCCGTGCCAACGGCACGGGCCCTTTCCGCCTTCGCGAGCGTCAGCCGAACGTCAAGACCAGCTTCGTGCGCAACGGCAACTACTGGGGCAAGATTGAAGGCAATGTGGTCAACGTCGAGTTCACACCCATCGGGAACGACGCCACACGGGTGGCAGCGCTGCTCTCGGGCCAGGTCGACGTGATCGAACCGGTGCCGCTGCAGGACGTGGCGCGCATCAACGCCGGTGGCAAGTCCAAGGTCCTGCAGGCGCCCGAGCTGCGCACGATCTTCCTGGGCATGGACCAGAAGCGCGACGAACTGCTGTTCTCGAGTGTCAAGGGCAAGAATCCCTTCAAGGACAAGCGCGTGCGCCAGGCCTTCTACCAGGCCATCGACATCAACGGCATCCAGCGCACGGTGATGCGTGGTGCATCCAACCCCACCGCACTGATGGTGGGGCCGGGCATCAACGGATTCGACGCCGCCCTCAACAAGCGCCTGCCCTACGATCCCGAGGCCGCCAGGAAGCTGCTGGCCGACGCCGGCTATCCGAGCGGTTTCGAAGTCACCATGAATTGTCCGAACGACCGCTATGTCAACGACGGCGCGATCTGCCAGGCGGTCTCTGCCAATCTGGCGCGCATAGGTGTGAAGATCAACCTGCAGGCCGAAACCAAGGGAACCTATTTCCCCAAGATCCTGCGTCGTGACACCAGCTTCTACCTTCTGGGCTGGACACCGGGCACCTACGACTCGCACAACCCGCTCAATGCCCTGATGCGCTGTGTCGATGACAAAGGTTCCGGCCAGTTCAATCTGGGCTCCTATTGCAACCCCAAGGTGGACGAGCTCACCGTGAAGATCCAGTCCGAGACCGATCAGGCCAAGCGCCAGGCCATGATTGCCGAGGCGTTCAAGATCCATGCGGATGACGTCGGCCACCTGCCGCTGCACCAGCAGGCACTGGCCTGGGGCGTTGCCAGCAACGTGACCCTCAAGCAGCGAGCCGACAACTTCATGCCTTTCCGCTACATCTCGGTGAAGTAAGGACCCCCGCGCCGCCTGCGGCGTCTTCCCCACAGGGGGACGCCAGCAGCGGCCCGGCGGAGCCGGTTCCGCGCTGACCCTTTGGTGCACGCCTGGCTGACGGATCGACTTCAGATCGAAACCAAAAGAGTTCACGTTGATTGCTTCTATTCGCCGCGCGCTCGACAGCGATGTCGGCTACAGCTTCCGCACCTCGCCGACGGCCATCCTGGCCGCGCTGATTGCCATGGTGTGTGTGTTCTGCGCTGTCTTTGCCCCATGGGTGGCGCCCCACAATCCCTTCGATCTGGCCACGCTCGAACTCTCCGATGCCCGTTTGCCACCGGCCTGGAACGCCGAGGGCTCGGTCCGGTTCCTGCTGGGCACCGACGATCAGGGCAGGGACATTCTCTCGGCGCTGATGTACGGCGCCCGCATCTCGCTGGCCGTCGGCCTGGCGTCCGTGGTCCTGTCCGTGATTGCAGGTGTCGCCCTGGGTCTGCTGGCGGGTTTTCTGGGGGGCTGGATCGACGCGGTGCTCATGCGCCTGTGCGACATCATGCTGTCATTCCCGGCCATCCTCGTGGCGCTGCTGATCGCCGGTGTGGGGCGTGCCCTGTTTCCCGACGCGCACGAGACGCTGGCCTTTGGCGTGCTGGTCATTTCCATTTCACTGACCGGCTGGGTGCAGTACGCGCGGACGGTTCGTGGTTCTACGCTGGTCGAGCGCAACAAGGAGTACGTCCAGGCGGCACGGGTCACCGGAGTGGCACCCATGCGCATCATGTACCGCCATGTGCTGCCCAATGTCATGGGGCCTGTGCTGGTGCTGGCCACCATCCAGGTGGCCACGGCCATCATCACCGAGGCGACGTTGTCCTTTCTGGGGGTCGGCGCACCGCCCACGGCGCCCTCGCTGGGGACCCTCATTCGCGTTGGCAACGACTACCTGTTCTCGGGTGAGTGGTGGATCACGATTTTCCCGGGCGCCATGCTGGTGCTGATTGCCCTGTCGGTGAACCTGCTCGGCGACTGGCTGCGCGATGCGCTCAACCCGCGCCTGCAGTAATTCCATGAGTCTCCTCCAAGTCAAGAATCTGGTGGTCGAATTTCCGACCCGACGCGGCACCCTGCGGGCGCTCGACGATGTGTCCTTCGACATCGCGCCCGGAGAAATCCTGGGTGTGGTGGGTGAATCGGGCGCCGGCAAGTCGCTGACAGGCGCATCCATCATCGGGTTGCTGGAGCCGCCAGGCCGGATCGCCGGGGGCGAAATCCGTCTCCATGGCGAACGCATCGACAACCTGCGTCCGGAGGCCATGCGCAAGATCCGCGGACGCCAGATCGGGGCCATCTTTCAGGACCCGCTGACCTCGCTCAATCCCTTGTATTCGGTGGGCCGGCAGCTGATCGAAACCATCACCACCCA
Source organism: Burkholderiaceae bacterium (assembly GCA_041396505.1). GTDB lineage: Bacteria > Pseudomonadota > Gammaproteobacteria > Burkholderiales > Burkholderiaceae_C > Hydrogenophaga. The sequence goes on along the minus strand of JAWKYL010000004.1, from coordinate 195,524 downwards.
CTTGCCGGTGAGCCAGGCCGAAGCCCGGCAGAGGGCCATCGGGCTGCTCAGGGACACCGGCATTCCGGCGCCAGAACAGCGGATCGATCATTTCCCGCACCAGTTCTCCGGCGGCATGCGACAGCGCGTCGTGATTGCTCTGGCGCTGGCGGCCGAACCCCAACTCATCGTGGCCGACGAACCGACCACGGCCCTGGATGTATCCATCCAGGCCCAGATCATTTCCCTGCTCAAGACCATCTGCCGTGAAAGGGGGGCTGCGGTGATGCTGATCACGCACGACATGGGCGTGATTGCCGAAACCTGCGATCGGGTGGCTGTCATGTACGCTGGCAGGGTGGCCGAGATCGGACCGGTCCACGAGGTGATCAACCACCCGGCACATCCCTACACGCGTGGCCTGATGGGCTGCATCCCCGACATGGACGCCGACCGCGAGCGCCTGCACCAGATCGACGGGGCCATGCCCCGGCTGAACGCCATACCGCGTGGCTGTGCCTTCAACCCGCGCTGCGACCGGAGTTTTGATCGCTGCCACGAACAGCGCCCCGACCTGATTCGGGCCGGTGTGACGCAGGCCGCCTGCTGGCTGCATGACCCGGGCAGTGTCCAGTCCATGGGAGAAGCCGCATGAATGCCATGACCGAAGCGGTGCCGGGCGCGGCGATGCCGGTCGAGTCGCGTCCACTGGTGCGTGCTCACGACCTGGCGCGCACCTTCGACGTCTCTGCGCCCTGGCTTAACCGGGTGATCGAGCGCCAGCCGCGCCTCCTGCTCAAGGCCGTCGATGGCGTGTCCTTCGACATCCAGCGTGGTCAGACCCTGGCCCTGGTGGGTGAGTCCGGATGCGGCAAGAGCACCGTGGCGCGCCTGCTGGTGGGGCTGTACCAGCCCACCCGGGGGCATTTCGAGTTCGATGGCCAGGACGCCCATGCCACCTTCCGCAGTGGACAGGGCCAGCAGTTGCGCCGGCGCATCCAGATGATCTTCCAGGATCCCTATGCCAGTCTGAATCCGCGCTGGCGGGTGGAGGACATCATTGCGGAGCCCCTGCGCGAGCACGGCATCCTGTCAGACGAACAGGCCCTGCGCGGGCGGGTCGAGGAACTGCTGGACTCGGTCGGCCTGGCCGCACAGGACCGGGTCAAGTTTCCACACCAGTTTTCGGGGGGGCAGCGCCAGCGCATATCCATTGCCCGTGCACTGGCCACCCATCCCGAGTTCCTGGTCTGCGACGAACCGACGTCGGCCCTGGACGTGTCGGTTCAGGCCCAGGTGCTCAACATCATGAAGGACCTGCAGCGCCAGCAGGGTCTGACCTACCTGTTCATCAGCCACAACCTGGCCGTGGTGCGCCATGTGAGCGACCAGGTGGGGGTGATGTATCTCGGCCGGCTGGTCGAACTGGCGAACAAGCGCACGCTGTTCGAGCATCCGCGCCATCCCTACACGCGCATGCTGCTCGATGCCATACCCAAGATGCACGACACCGGCAAGGCGCGCACACCCGTGCAGGGTGAGGTGCCCAATCCGCTGAGTCCGCCGGACGGATGCGCGTTCCATCCTCGCTGTCCGCATGCCAATGAGCGTTGCCGCCACGAACGCCCGAACCTCCAGACGCTGGGCGGCATTCGCATAGCCTGCCATGCGGTGGAGGAAGGCCGGATCTGACGCTCAGGCGTACCGCTTGCTTCGCAGGTTGTTCTTCATTTCCTTGAGCAGGGGCTGCAGCTTGCTACCGCCGATGCGCAAGGCCAGGCAGGTGGCCACGACGTCGATGATCATCAGGTGCAGCAGGCGGGATGTCATCGGGCTGTAGCGGTCGTAGCCCTCGGGGTGGTCGGCGGCCAGGTGAATGTGCCCGGCCGTGGCCAGCGGCGAGCCGCTGGCGGTCACCGTGATGACGGTGGCGCCGTGCTTGCGCGCTATGTCCGCTGCGTCCATCAGGTCCCGGGTGCGTCCCGAATTGGAGATGATCACCACGCAGTCACCCGGGCCCAGCAGGGAAGCGCTCATGACCTGCATGTGTCCGTCGCTGTAGGCAATGGCATTGATGCCCAGTCGAAAGAACTTGTGCTGGGCATCTTGCGCCACGATGCCCGAGTTGCCCGCGCCGAAGAACTCGATCCGGCCTCGTTTGCCGTAGGTGGTCACCAGGGCGTCGACTGCCTTCTCGATCGAATGGGTGGATGCGTCATTGCGGTACTTCAGGAAGGCGGCCACGGTGTTGTCGATCACCTTGACCAGCACGTCGCTGACCTTGTCGTCGACGTCCACGCTGCGGTGGATGAAAGGCACGCCTTCACTGACGGTGCCCACGAGTTTGAGCTTGAAGTCGGACAGGCCGTCGTAGCCCATGCTCCGGCAAAAGCGCACCACGGTGGGTTTGCTCACGTGTGCGCGGTCGGCCAGTTCGGAGACCGGGAGACTGGCAAAGCTGCGCGGATCGGCCAGCACCAGCTTTCCGACCCGTTGTTCGGCAGGGGCGAGCGACGGTAGCGAGGCTTTGATTCGATCCAGCATGGTGGCGGTGCGTTTGTGAAAGAGTTACATCGTGACGTGAAACCTTATTACAACCGATAATTGCGCCATGAACCAGCTCGATGCCCTCAAACAGTTCACCACCGTGGTGGCCGACACCGGCGATTTCAGGCAACTGGCCGCCTATGCACCGCGTGACGCGACCACCAATCCGTCCCTGATCCTCAAGGCGGTCCAGAAGCCGGAATACGCGCACCTGCTGGAAGAAACCGTCAGGCGTTTCGGCGCAGACGGGCTGGACGAGACCATGAACCGGCTGCTGGTGCGCTTTGGCTGCGAGATTCTTCAGCACATACCCGGTCGCGTTTCTACCGAAGTCGATGCCCGCCTGAGCTTCGATACCGAGGCGACCGTGACACGGGCGCGGCGCATCGTCGACCTGTACCAGGGCGAGGGTGTGCACGTCGATCGCATCCTGATCAAGGTGGCCTCGACCTGGGAAGGCATCCAGGCAGCGGCCCGGCTCGAACGCGACGGCATCCACGCCAACCTGACCCTGCTGTTCTCGTTTTGCCAGGCCGTGGCCTGCGGCCAGGCCAGGGTGCAGCTGATTTCACCCTTCGTCGGGCGCATCTACGACTGGTACAAGAAACAGGCCGGGGCGTCCTGGGACGAGGCGGCCATGGCAGGCCCGAACGATCCGGGCGTGCAGTCGGTGCGCAAGATCTATAACTTCTACAAGAAATTCGGCATCGGCACCGAGGTGATGGGTGCGAGCTTCCGCAACGTTGGCCAGATCACGGCGCTGGCGGGTTGCGATCTGCTGACCATCAGTCCGGACCTGCTCGCACAGCTGGCGGCCTCCGAGTCACCGCTCGATCGCGCGCTGGACGCCGAGGCGGCCAGGGCCATGGACGTGCCGTTTGTCCAGTACGACGAACAGGGTTTCCGTTATGCCCTGAACGAGGATGCCATGGCCACGGAAAAGCTGGCGGAGGGCATTCGGGCCTTTGCCGCCGACACGGTCAGGCTGGAAGGCCTGATGCAGGCGGCCTGACCGGGTTCGTGGGCGGCGTGCGGTCCGGCGCCGGATCGGCCATCCGGCGTGCCACCAGGCAGTGGCGCTTGGGTGGCAGGCCAGGACGCCTGTCCACCTGAAATCCGGCAGACGCCAGTGCATCGCGCACGGATCGGGCCACGCACCAGGTGGCGGCCAAACCGCCGGGTCGGGTCAGTTCGCCGATGCGGTGCAGCAGCGTCGGGGTCCACATGTCCGGGTTGCGTTTCGGGCTGAAGCCATCCAGGAACACCGAGTCGAAGGGCGGCTCCATTCCGGCCAGGACAGTCTGCGCAGAACCTGCGTGCAGCCGCAGCAGCACAGACCCGTCTGACAGCGCCAGCGTGCCGTGCGACTGCAGCGTCTCCCATTGGCTGGCCAGCACATTGCCCAGTCCGGCCACGGCCGCAAACGGAGCCGCACTGCGGCGGATGTCGTCGGCCGTGGGTGGCCAGGCTTCCGTGGCTTCATAGACGAGGCGCCGTGGCCGCCCCGGATCACGCTGCCAGGCGAGCCATGTGGCCAGGAAATTCAGACCCAGGCCAAAGCCGTTCTCCAGCACCCGCCACGTGGCCTCGCCATGCCACTGTGCCCTGATCAGGGCGCCACCGTCGGCCGCCACCAGACCGCAGCCGGCCAGGAAAACGTGTCGCGCCTGGGCAAGGCCGCCCTGACCATCCTCGCCCAGGCTCCGGTACACGTCGCCAAAGCGGGGGCTGCGGGGTTGCCCGGTGTCCGACCAGACGACCGTCGCCCGATCCGGCGCCTTGGCGTCTGCGCTGTCGCTGGATGGGTCGGTCGGGTGCATTGTCAAAATTGACAGGGGATCGGCTCGATGAAATGTGCGGCCCTCATAGCATGGGTCCATGATGATTCGATGGACCGATTTTTCCACCGTCACCGACGATTTTGCCGACTCCGTGTTGGGTCTGTATCTGGGCGGGCAAAGCCGGGATGTCTTCAGGCAGGGCAGCGTTCGAACCCTGCTGCCCGATACCGGTCTGGTTGTTCCGGCCGACAGCCTGGTTGTGGTGCTGCAGGGACAGCTGCTCGGAGATGACTGCTGGTGGGGTCCGGGCAACCACCTGCCAGCAGCACCGGGTCCGCTGCGGTCCGGTGAGGGTGGGGTGCGCATCTGGGCGAGTTCCAGCCAGGTGCGCGCAGCCGAGGTCGTACAGCGTGCCTTGCATGTCGCCTTGCAGGCAGAGCTGGCGGCGCGGTCCGCTTTTCGTGCCGAGCCCATGGCGCATCCCTGCAACCATGATCATCCCCGGATCCTGGACGCTGCTGCCCGGTTGCGAGGCGTGGATGCCGAGGCTTCGGCGAATGCCGTGTTCCGCCACGTGCAACGCATGCCCTACCGGTTTGGTGCATGGCAGGAGCGTGCCTCGGACACCTTGCTCAAGGGCCTGGGTGTCTGCACGGCCAAGGCACAGCTCCAGGTGGCGCTGTGGCGGGCACTCGGGCTGGAGGCCGGTTTTGTGGAAATCGACCTGCCCATGGATGTGTTGTCCCTGTTGATGCCGGCAGGCTGGGTTCCCCTGATGCGTTCACGCGCCAAGCACTATTGCGCGGCGGTGAAACTCGGTCGTCGCTGGCACGTGGCCGATGCCTCGTTCTCCAGCGAGGCTCTGCAGCTGTTCGTCGAACGCGATCCTGCACTGGCACCGCATGCGGTCCTCCAGTTTGCTTGCGGCCTGCCATACCATCCGGTGGCGGGGATCACGGGACGCGACCCTTTTGATGTCCAGGTCCTTCCCGACCTTCAAATTGTCCTGCGCAAGCGGAGCCGCTTCGGGCCGCATCATTTCGAGGCGCTCAATACCCGGCTTGACCGCGCCCAGGGCCTGCACCAGATCTGGTTGCGCGCTGCGCAGCCGGCCGGCCAGCAGAGCATGGCGGATCTGGATGCCGAAGGGCGGCCCGGATCCATGCCGACAGACGTTAACATGACGGCTCCGGGTTCCGGAGTCCGACAGGCCTGATTGCATGATCCGTTTCGACTGGGATTTCTCGCCGCCGACCCCAAGCACCATGGGGGACCATGACGTGCCCATGGCCTCGACCCACTTGCAAGGGCGACGGATCGCCCTGCTCGTGACAGGCGGCATTGCCGCCATGAAGACACCGGAAGTCGCCCGGGGTCTTCGGCGCCACGGTGCCCAGGTGGTGGCCTTCGTGTCAGACGAAGCCTTGCGTTACGTGGCCAGGGAGGCGTTGGAATGGGCGACCTGCCACCCGGTGGTCAGCGAGCTGACCTGGGCGGCCGAGCACCTGTCCGATGGCGAACCGTTCAATGCCTATCTGGTGGCGCCGGCCACGCACAACACCATCGCCAAGATGGCCTGCGGCATTGCCGACACCGTGGTGACCTCGGCCCTGGCTTCGGCACTGGGGCGGATGGAACAGGGGCACACCCATGTGCTGGTGGCGCCCACCATGCATGGCACGCTGCACAACAGCCTCCTGGAGCGCAACGCGCGGCAGCTGCATGCACTGGGCGTTCATTTCGTGGCGCCGCGCGATGCCTACGGCAAGCACAACCTGCCGGACACGGAGTTGCTCTGCCTGTCCGTGGGCCGGGCGCTGAGCCATTCTCCGCTCAAGGGGCGTCGCGTGCTGGTGACGGCCGGGCCGACACCGGTGGCCATCGACGGCGTACGCCGCATCCTCAACCGGTTCCGTGGTCGCCTGGGGGCCCAGATCGCCGAGGAACTGGTCTGGCGTGGTGCCGATGCAGAACTGCTGCTGGGCGATGGTGCCTGGCGTCCGAAGGCCCATGTGCCGGTCACGATCGCGCGATCGTTCGACGAGTACCGTGACCTGTGCCTGGACCGTGTGCGTCGGGGGCTGTTCGCGGGTGTGTTCTCGGCCGGGGTGGCAGACTACCGGCCTCGATGGCCCGTCAGCGGCAAGATGCCGTCGGGCCAGACCGGCCTGAGCCTGGATCTGGTGCCGACCGAGAAGGTCATCGACCTGGCCTGTGCCGCCGATCCGGCCATGCACTGCGTGGCCTTCAAGTACCTGGAACAGGTGGACGAGGAAGAACTGCTGACTGTGGCCCGTCGCCGTCTGGGTCGGGCCGGTCTGGTGGTGGCCACGCGGGGCGAGGACACCCGGGAAGGGGACCAGCGTTCCTGGATGGTCACCGAGACTGGCGAGACGCCGGTGGACGGCAAGATGCGCATCGCCCGGGCGGTTGCCGACCATCTGGAGCATCTGGTCGAGGCGCCCGTCTAGCCGTCGGGAGGCCATCCGGAGTCCTGACCATGAAAAAGCCCCCGCGAATCGCTTCGCGGGGGCTTTTTCTTTGCGGGAAACTCGCCTGCGTGCAGCCATGCCGCACGCAGGCGGGGTGGGCCATTACATGCCCATGCCCATGCCGCCCATGTCACCCATGCCGCCGCCGGCGGGCATCGGTGCGTCTTCCTTCGGTGCCTCGGCGACCATGCACTCGGTCGTCAGCATCAGGGAAGCCACGGAGGCCGCGTTCTGCAGAGCCGTGCGGGTCACCTTCGTCGGATCCAGGATACCCATTTCGATCATGTCGCCATAGGTGTCGTTGGAGGCGTTGAAGCCGAAGTTGCCTTTGCCTTCCAGCACTTTGTTGATCACGACAGACGGTTCGCCACCGGCGTTGCCGACGATCTCGCGCAGGGGAGCCTCGATGGCCTTGAGGACGAGCTTGACGCCAGCGTCCTGGTCGGGGTTGTCACCCTTGATCTCGCCAGCGGACTGCTTGGCACGCAGCAGGGCCACGCCACCGCCGGCAACGATGCCTTCTTCCACGGCTGCACGGGTGGCGTGCAGGGCGTCTTCCACGCGGGCTTTCTTTTCCTTCATCTCGACTTCGGTGGCAGCACCGACCTTGATGACGGCCACGCCGCCGGCCAGCTTGGCCACGCGTTCCTGCAGCTTCTCGCGGTCGTAGTCGCTGGTGGCTTCTTCGATCTGGATGCGGATCTGCTTGACGCGGGCCTGGATGTCGTCCTCGGAACCGGCGCCATCGATGATGGTGGTGTTTTCCTTGCCCACTTCGATGCGCTTGGCCTGGCCCAGATCGGCCAGGGTCACCTTCTCAAGGGTGAGGCCGACTTCCTCAGCGATGACCTTGCCGCCAGTCAGGATGGCGATGTCTTCCAGCATGGCCTTGCGGCGATCGCCGAAGCCAGGCGCCTTGACAGCCACCACCTTCAGGATGCCGCGGATGGTGTTGACCACCAGGGTCGCCAGGGCTTCGCCTTCGACGTCTTCGGCAATGATCAGCAGAGGACGGCCGGCCTTGGCCACGGCTTCCAGCGTGGGCAGCAGGTCACGGATGTTGCTGATCTTCTTGTCGAACAGCAGAACGAAGGGGTTTTCCAGCAGGGCGGCCTGCTTCTCGGGGTTGTTGATGAAGTAGGGGCTCAGGTAGCCACGGTCGAACTGCATGCCCTCGACGACGTCGAGTTCGTTCTGCAGGGACTTGCCGTCTTCAACGGTGATCACGCCTTCCTTGCCGACCTTGTCCATGGCATTGGCGATGATTTCGCCGATGCTGGAGTCGCTGTTGGCGGAGATGGAGCCGACCTGGGCGATCTCCTTGCTGGTGGTGGTGGGCTTGGAAGCCTTCTTCAGCTCGGCGATCAGGGACTCGACAGCACGGTCGATGCCGCGCTTGAGGTCCATCGGGTTCATGCCGGCGGCCACGTACTTCATGCCTTCGCGCACGATGGCCTGGGCCAGCACGGTGGCGGTGGTGGTGCCGTCACCGGCGTTGTCGCTGGTCTTGGAAGCCACTTCCTTGACCATCTGGGCGCCCATGTTCTGGAGCTTGTCCTTGAGTTCGATTTCCTTGGCCACGGACACACCGTCCTTGGTCACGGTGGGGGCGCCGAAGGAGCGCTCGAGCACCACGTTGCGGCCCTTCGGGCCCAGGGTGGTCTTGACTGCGTTGGCCAGGATGTTCACGCCTTCGACCATGCGGGCGCGGGCTTCACCGCCGAAAACGACGTCTTTTGCTGCCATGTTGATTTCTCCGATTCAGTGAATGAGTGTGGGTGCGGGCTGGAATTACTTCTCGACGACAGCGAACAGGTCGTCTTCTTTCATCACCAGCAACTCGTCGCCATCGACCTTGACGGTCTGGCCGCTGTACTTGCCGAACAGCACGCGATCGCCCACTTGAACGCTCAGGGCCTTGGTTTCGCCCTTGTCGTTGGTCTTGCCCGGGCCGACAGCCAGCACTTCACCTTGGTCGGGCTTTTCGGTGGCGTTGTCGGGGATCACGATGCCCGAAGCGGTCTTGGTTTCGTTTTCCAGGCGCTTGACGATCACGCGATCGGCGAGAGGACGAAGTTTCATTGCATCTCCTGAATGAGGATGGTTGGTTGCACCAGACAAGACGCCAGGCAAGCGGGCCTGGCGTGGATCGACGTGGGACAGGGCTGTTAGCACTCAATCCCAACGAGTGCTAATGATAAGGGCAGAGATGCCCCAATTCAAGAGGGGGGTTTTCGCCGACGGCGAAAAGCCGCCGGACGGCCGCCTTCAGATCACCAGATCGGCCATGGCCGATTCGGGAAAGGTCAGTTCCGGCAGCTCTTCTGCCAGCGGGAGATTGAAGTAGAAGGTGCAGCCCTCGCCCAGGGTGGTGTGGCACCAGATGCGCCCGCCATGACGGTCGATGATCCGCTGCGCCAGTGCCAGACCGGTGCCCGTGCCCTCGAAGTCCATCGAATGGTGCTGGCGCTGGAACATCACAAACAGGTTGTGGGCTTTCTCCAGGTCGAAGCCGACGCCATTGTCCCTGACATAGAACGTTCTGCCGCCCACCGGGTTGGTTTCCCAGCCTATCTCGATATGGGCCGGGTTCCTGGGGCGGGTGTATTTGACGGAGTTGCTCAGCATGTAGCCGAAGGCCTGCGCCAGCATCATGCCATCGCCACGGACCACCGGCAGTTCGGGGTCGATGGTCCACTCGATGGCCCGGTCGGGATTTTCCTGGCGCAGGTGGGCCACCACGCCTTCGAGCAGGGGCGCCAGCGGTACCGGCTGCATTTCGACGGCCACCCGGCCGAGCCGGGCGTACTCGAGCAGCCCCTCGATCATGTGGCCCATGCGTTTGGATGCCTTGACGATCGAGTTGAGGTACTGCAGCGTCAGCACATCGCCCGAATTTCCGATCTGTTCCTGCAACAGGGTGACAAAGCTGGAGATATGGCGCAAGGGGGCGCGCAGGTCGTGCGAGACCATGTGCGAGAAGACATCCAGGTCCTTGTTGGCCGCCACCAGCTGCTGGGTGCGCTCGGCCACGCGCTTTTCCAGTTCCTGGTTGAGATCGTTCATCACGTCTTCAAGGCTCTTGGCAGCCGTCATGTCCCGCGTGATGCTGGAGATTCCCTGCAGTTCGCCGGCTTCGTTGCGCAAAGCGGTGAGCACGGTGTGGGCCCAGAAGCGGGTGCCGTCCTCGCGCAGGCGCCAGCCGCGGGTTTCCCAGTGACCATGGGTCTTGGCCAGGCGCAGGATCTGTTCCGGATCAAGCTCTTCTTCCCCGGCGCCCTCGGTTGCCAGCAGGCGGCGGTAATGCTGTCCGACCATCTGGTCACGCTGGAGTCCGTGCATCCGCTGGGCACTGTCGCTCCATTCGGTGACCAGGCCATCTTCGTCCATGAAGAAAATGCAATAGTCCTGGATGGCGTCGAGCATGAGGCGAAAGCGCTGCTCGCTCTTGAACAGCTCGGCCGTGCGTTCGTGCACGCGTTCCTCGAGATCGCGGTTGGCGTCCAGAACGATCTCTTCCGTCCGGCGACGCTCGGTAATGTCGTGCATCTCGATGAAGATGCCGTGGATTTCGCCGTCCCGGCAATCAGGGACGTAGTGAATCTCGTAGTAGCGCGTCTGTCCGCTGGTCGTGGTGCGGTGGGCCTCGAAGCTCTGCGCCTCGCCACTGAGCGCCGATGCCACCCTGGGCAGAATCTCGGGCAGCAACTCCGGCTGCACAAGGTCGGGCAGGGACGATCCGATCATGTCGGCGGGGGTCTTGCCATAACGGCACGCATTGGTCGCGTTCGAGTAGCGGCAGACCAGGTCCTTGTCGTAGTAGGCCAGCCGCGCAGGAATCCGGTCCGTGATGCTGCGCAGGAGGTTTTCGGCGTCCGGTGCACGGGCATCGTTCCGGTGGCTGGCTTCTCCAGATGGACTGAGGGCAGCTTGGGTAGGAAGTGTCGTGCTCATGAATGCTCCGCGGCGGCGACCGTCTCCGGTCGGAAGGGTTCTTGTTGGGGGTTATCGACCGTGCAGCGGAAAAATTCAGCGCCGGAGCCAGCCCGTGGCCTCTGGCGGACAAAACGCACGAAAAAGCCCCGGGAGCGGTGCTCGCGGGGCCGACCTGTGGTGGTTTGACTTACTTGAGGCCAGCGGCTTCGCGCAGAACCTGTGCCTTGTCGGTCCGTTCCCAGGTGAACTCGGGCTCCTCACGGCCGAAATGGCCGTATGCGGCCGTCTTGGCGTAGATGGGGCGCAACAGGTCCAGCATCTGGATGATGCCCTTGGGACGCAGGTCGAAATGGGCTTCGACCAGTCGCGCGATCTGCTCGTCGGGGATGACGCCCGTGCCTTCGGTGTAGACGGTGATGTTCATGGGCTTGGCCACGCCGATGGCGTAGGCCACCTGTACCTGGCACTGGCGGGCCAGCCCCGCGGCCACCACGTTCTTGGCCACGTAGCGTGCAGCGTAGGCGGCCGAGCGGTCGACCTTGGACGGATCCTTGCCGCTGAAGGCACCGCCACCGTGCGGGCAGGCACCGCCGTAGGTGTCGACGATGATCTTCCGTCCGGTCAGGCCACAGTCGCCCTGGGGTCCGCCAATGACGAAGCGTCCGGTCGGGTTGATGAGGTACTTGGTGTCCTGCAGCCATTCCTTGGGCAGCACAGGCTTGATGATCTCCTCGATGACCGCCTCGATGAAACTGTCCTTCATCTTGTGGGCCGTTTCGCTCTGGTCCGGGCTGTGCTGAGTCGACAGCACCACCGTGTCGATGCTGTGTGGCTTGCCATCCACATAACGCATGGTCACCTGGCTCTTCGCATCCGGGCGCAGGAACGGCAAGCGACCATCCTTGCGCAACTGGGCCTGGCGCTCGACCAGCCGGTGCGCATAGTGGATGGGGGCAGGCATCAGTTCGGGCGTCTCGTCGCAGGCATAGCCGAACATCAGTCCCTGGTCACCGGCGCCCGTGTTCAGGTAGTCATCGCTGGCATGGTCCACGCCCTGGGCAATGTCGTTGGACTGCTTGTCATAGCAGACCATCACGGCACAGCCGCGGTAATCGATGCCGTAGTCGGTGTTGTCGTAGCCGATGCGCTTGATGGTGTCGCGCGCGACCTGGATGTAGTCGACGTTGGCCTGCGTAGTGATTTCACCGGCCAGGACGACCAGACCGGTGTTGGTCAGGGTCTCGGCGGCCACCCGGCTGCGCGGATCCTGCGCGAAGATGGCATCCAGGATGGCATCCGAGATCTGGTCGGCCACCTTGTCCGGGTGTCCTTCCGAGACGGATTCGGACGTGAAGAGAAAATCGTTCGCCATATAAACTCCAGGGTTGCTGAACGGCGTTGCCGTTCTGTCTGAGTTCGGCGAACGCTTTAGCGGTATTTGTGGATCGCCCCGCAATCAGTTCATCAACTCGGCGATGTTCGCATTTTAAAGCAATGGCCCGGCATCCGGATGCGAACCAGGTGTAACTGGGGGCCGGTTGCCGAGGCGTCCGTGGGAAATTACCGACATGCATGTCTTGATCCGGGGAGTGTTCAGGGCCCTGGGCTGGCTGCCTCTGCCCCTGCTCCATGGTCTGGGGTGGGTGCTGGGCTGGCTCAGCTTCCTGCTGTCGGGCCGCTATCGGCGACGCCTGCTGTCCAATGCCCGGCGGGCGGGGTTGTCCCGACGCGTTGCCCTGGCGTCCGTGGCCGAGGCCGGCAAGATGGTGACCGAGTTGCCTCGCCTGTGGTTTGGCCGTCCGGTGCGCGTGGGCTGGGAGGGGGCTGCCCTGATCGAGGCGGCGCAGGCTCATGGCAAGGGTGTCCTGTTCCTGACGCCGCATCTGGGGTGTTTCGAGATCACGGCACAGGCCTACGCCGACCGGTTCGGAGATCGCCAGCCCATGACCGTGCTGTACCGGCCCGCCCGCCAGGACTGGCTGCGCCCCTTGCTGGCCAGGGCACGCCAGCGGCCGGGGCTGGACACGGCCAGCACCACCCTGGCCGGTGTCAAGCAACTGATCAAGGCGCTGAAGTCTGGTCAGGCGGTGGGCCTGCTGCCCGATCAGGTGCCACCGGACGGGCAGGGCGTCTGGGCACCTTTTTTCGGACTTGAGGCCTACACCATGACCTTGTCGGCCCGCCTGGCGCGAAGCGCAGGCGCACAGGTCGTTCTGGCATGGGGTGAGCGCCTGCGCTGGGGGCGTGGTTACCTGGTTCATGTGCGTCCTCTGGCGGGACCGGGGCAGCAGGGCCTGCCGGACCAGGCCGATGCCGCCGCGGCCCTGATCAACCAGGCCATGGAGCGCCTGATCCGCGAATGTCCGCGGCAGTATCTCTGGGCCTACGACCGCTACAAGCAGCCCCGGGCAGACGTTCACGGTCTGGAGGGGACGACAAGATGAACGATTCTTTCGATATCGGCCGCGCCCCCACGCCGGGCTGGTCCGGACGCATGAACCGGGCAGGCCTGCTGTTCATGCGTCTGCTCAGCGGGCTGCCGCTGTCCTGGGTCCGGGGCGCGGGCTGGTTGCTCGGACACCTGTTGCACCTGGTGGCGGGGCGCCGGCGGGAGATTGCGCGTACCAACTGGCGTCTCTGTTTTCCCGATCAGTCCCCGGAGCAGGTCCGTCAAGCCGTGCGCAGCCACTTTGTCCTGTTCGCGCAAGCGTGGCTGGATCGCAGCTGGCTATGGGAGGGGTCGGCCGAAACAGTGCGTCGCCGACTGCGCCTGACCGGTGACCTGGCGTGCCTGGAGGGCCGTGCGCCAACCGTGCTGTTTGCACCCCATTTCGTGGGTATGGATGCCGGCTGGATTGCCCTGACCGTGCATCTTCAGCGTCGCTTTTGCGGCATTTATGCGGCGCAGCTCAACGCTGATGTGGACCGATGGATGGCACGCGGTCGCCAGCGCTTTGGCGATCCGCAGATCGTGGCCCGAAGACAGGGTCTCAAGCCACTGGTGGCCGCCCTGCGATCGGGGTTGCCGCTCTACCTGCTGCCGGACATGGATCACGGTCCGAAGGATTCGGTGTTCGTTCCCTTCTTTGGTCTGCAGACGGCCACATTGACGTCCCTCTCCCGTTTCGCCCGCCTGGGGGGCGCACAGGTGGTGCCCGTGGTCAGTCGCCTGACACCCACGGGATATGAGGTCACGGTCCTGTCCCCCTGGCGTGATTACCCGACCCGTGATGCCGAGGCCGACACCTCACGCATGAACCGTGAACTGGAGGCGATGATCCGGGCGTTTCCCGAGCAGTACTATTGGGTGCACAAGCGGTTCAAGACCCGTCCGCCAGGCGAGCCATCGGTGTACGGACGCTAGGGCTCAGTCGGGCACATCCTGCCCGGGGGCTTGCGTTTCTGACGGCGTGTGCGTCCAGGACCAGAGCAGCCGGGCCACGTCGTCCAGTCCCTTGTTCTTCAGGGCAGAGAACAGCAGAGCATGACCACCGCCGGCCTGCAGGCGGGCAATCGACAGGGCCTTCTGGGCCTCGGCGTGGTTGAGCTTGTCGGCCTTGGTCAGCAGGACGAGGAATGGCAGTCCCTCTTCGACACGCGGCCGGATGGCTTCGAGCAGCAGATCGTCCAGTTCGGTCAATCCCAGGCGAGGGTCCACCAGCAGCACCACGCCGGCCAGGTTGGGCCGGGTCAGCAGGTAGTTGCCCATGACGCGCTGCCAGCGCAGCTTGGCTTCCCGCGGGACCGCAGCGTAGCCGTACCCGGGCAGGTCGGCCAGCACAGCGTCCGTCTCGCCCTTGCGACCCAGCGAGAACAGGTTGATGCTCTGGGTGCGCCCCGGCGTCTTGGACGCGAAGGCCAGACGGCGCTGCTGGGTCAGCGTATTGATACAGGTCGACTTGCCGGCATTGGACCGGCCGACGAATGCGACCTCGGGAACGTCCAGTTCAGGCAGGTGTTCCAGGCGGGGCGCCGTGGTCAGGAATCGGGCCGTGTGCAGCCAGCTGTGCATCGATCGGACATCGGTGCCGGCGGGGCTGGTTTCGAGGTGTCGGGCCGCGGCGGCGGCATCGTCTGGAGTGGGGTGATGGGTCATTGGGGGTTTTCCCGGTGAGGCATTGTAAAATCTTTGGGTTTCGCAGACGCACCACGTGCCATTCTTCAACCGACTCCGTCGCCAGCCGACGCCAGCCCAGTCATGAAATTGACCGTTTCACTCCTTTGCGCCGCAGCAGCAGCCCTGTCTTTCAGCGTCCACGCCCAGTCGGCCAAGCCCGATCTGGCCAAGGGAGCCGCCCAGTATGGTCAGGTCTGTGTGGCATGCCATGCAGCCGATGGCAACTCCACCACCCCGGCCAATCCCAAGCTGGCCCAGCAGCATCCGGAGTATCTGGTCAAGCAGTTGCGGGAGTTCAAGTCCGGTAAGCGTGACAGCGCCGTCATGAAAGGTTTTGTGGCCGCCATGTCCGAAGACGACATGCGCAACATCGCCTACTGGGTGGCCAGCCAGAAAGGCGCGACCGGCTTTGCCCAGGACAAGGAGCTGGTTCGTCTGGGCGAGCGTATCTACCGCGGCGGCATCGCCGATCGCCAGATTGCCGCCTGTGCCGCCTGCCATGGTCCGACTGGTGCCGGCATCCCCGCGCAATATCCCCGCCTGTCCGGCCAGCATGCCGAGTACACCATCGACCAGATGCGCAAGTTCCGCGACAGCGTGCGCAAGAACGGATCGCAGATGTCCCAGGTTGCGGCACACATGACCGAGCGTGAAATCAAGGCAGTGGCGGACTACATCGCCGGCCTGCGCTGAGATCTGGCCGGCAAGCCCCCCGGTTCATGGGGGTATATAAGCTGGCAATAATATTTGACGGCACAATCGGGACCGGTTGCTCCGACACGGAACCGATGGGCCGCAGGTTCATCTGAATAGGCGGAGGCCGGGCAACCGGCACCGCTTTTTTTTCGCCAATTTTGAGTCCGTCCATGAGCGTTTCCACCGAAGGTCTCCAGTTGCGCACCGGCTCACGATGGCTGGCGGAGTGGGTCGAGTTGCTTTCGTCCATGCGCTTTGCGATCTCGCTCCTGACGGTGATCTGTATCGCATCCGTGATCGGCACGGTGGTCAAGCAGCATGAGCCGGCCAACAATTACGTCAATCAGTTCGGTCCCTTCTGGGCCGATGTGTTTGGCAGCGCCAACCTGTATTCGGTCTACAGCGCGTGGTGGTTTCTGCTGATTCTGGCCTTCCTGGTCATCAGCACCAGCCTGTGCATTGCGCGTCACACCCCCAAGATTTTTGCGGACTTTCGCACCTACAAGGAAAATATCCGGGAGCAGAGCCTCAAGGCATTTCCTCACCGTGCTGAAGCCCATCTGCCCGAGGGCGCCGAGTCGGCGGCCCACCGCATGGGTCAGCAATTGCTGGGCTCTGGCTGGAAGGTGAGGCTGCAGGCGCGGGAAACGTCGTCTGGCGAAGGCTGGATGGTGGCGGCCAAGAAGGGCGCGGCCAACAAGATCGGCTATCTGGCGGCGCACAGTGCCATCGTGCTGGTCTGCATTGGCGGGTTGCTCGATGGTGACCTGATCGTCCGGGCACAGATGTGGTTCAACGGCAAGACACCGTTCACTGGCGGAGGCCTGATTTCCGACGTGCCAGCCCAGCATCGCCTGCCGCCCAGCAACCCGACCTTCCGGGGCAACCTGATGGTGACCGAAGGCACCACGGGTGGAACAGCCATCCTGCCCCAGCCAACGGGTGTGCTGCTGCAGGACCTGCCTTTCTCTGTCGAGCTCAAGAAGTTTGTCGTCGAGTACTACGAGACGGGCATGCCCAAGCTGTTTGCCAGCGATATCGTGATCCATGACCATGCCACGGGTGAGCAGAAACCGGCCCGCGTGGAAGTCAACCACCCGGCGCAATACCGGGGCATCAACATCTACCAGTCCAGCTTTGATGACGGCGGTTCGCGCGTGACATTGCGTGCACGTGGCATGACCCGACCGACGCAGCCGTTCGAGGTAGATGGCGTGATTGGCGGATCGGCACCGCTGACCAACGGCGACGAGAAGATGACACTCGAGTTCACCGGCCTGCGCGTCATCAACGTCGAGAACTTCGGGGCGGCCGGGGCTTCCGAAGGACAGGGAACCGATGTCAGGAGCGTTGACCTGCGCCAGGCCATCGAAAGCCGGCTGGGTGCGGGCAACAAGACGTCCACCGAGAAGACCCTGCGCAATGTCGGCCCGAGCATCACCTACAAGCTGCGCGACGCCTCGGGCCAGGCGGTCGAATATCACAACTACATGCTGCCGATCGATATTGACGGCACCCGGATGTACCTGCTGGGCATGCGGGCGTCGCCGGCCGAACCGTTCCGTTATCTGCGTCTGCCGGCGGATGACAAAGACAGCATGGACGGCTTCATCCGCCTCAAAACCGCTTTGGGCAACCCCGGTATGAGGGCCGAAGCCGTGCGCCGCTACGCGGCTGGCGCGGTCGAGGGAGGACGCCCGGAGCTGGCCGAGGCGCTGGCCGCTTCGGCGACCCGGACGCTCGACCTGTTTGCCGGTGTCGAGCCGGTGGATCTGCCTGCAGATGTGGCTGCGCGTGTGGCCGATGGGGTGGCGAGTGGCACGAACCGGTCGCAGGCGGTGGGCGGATTGCAGGCCGTTTCAGCCTTTCTGGAGGCCAATGTGCCCGAAGGCGAGCGCGAGCGCGCCAGTGACGTGCTGGTGCGCATCCTCAATGGCACGCTGTTCGAACTGGCGCAACTGGGGCGACAGGCCGACGGGCTGCCTCCCCTGCCATCCGACGAGAACACCCGTCGTTTCATGACCGGTGCGGTCATGGGTCTGAGCGACACGTTCTTCTACCCTGCACCCATGACGTTCCAGCTGGTCGATTTCGACCATGTCCAGGCCAGCGTGTTCCAGGTGGCACGCGCACCGGGTCAGAACATCGTCTATCTGGGATGCCTGTTGCTGATCCTCGGTGTTTTTGCGATGCTGTATGTGCGCGAGCGCCGCCTGTGGATCTGGATCAGTCCGCAGTCCGGTGGGCAGTCACAGGCCACGATGGCCCTCTCCACGAACCGCAAGACCATGGAAGTGGATCAGACGTTCGATGTGCTCAAGAACCAGTTGCTGAAGGTGAACCCATGAACACGACCATAGCCACGCGCACCGTCGACCTCAAAAAAGGGGGCGGAGGCCTTGCATTGCAACCCGGCTACTTTGCCCGACGCGACATCTGGGACTGGCTGTTTGCCTGCCTGGTCGTGGCCGGAGCGGCCTGGGCATTTTTCCAGTACGACTCGGCCATGAACGGCTACGAACGGGCCATCCTGGCCGGATCCGTGCCGTTCACGGTCTGGCTGGGCTGGTTCTGGCGGCCTTTGCGCACGCTCTGTGTGGCTGTGGCACTGCTGTCACTGACGGCCATCTGGCTGTATCAGACGCCTGAAGGTGCCGATCTGGCCAGGGCGGACCAGACATTTCTTCTGAAGTATTTCATCTCCAGCCAGTCCGCCATTCTCTGGATGAGCCTGCTGTTCTTCGTGAGCACAGCCTTCTACTGGATCGGGCTGTTCACGCGCGCTGGCGCAAGCTTCGAGGTGCTGGGTACCCGGATGGCGTGGGTGGCGATCACGCTGGCCCTGGTGGGCACCATGGTCCGCTGGTACGAAAGCCACCAGATCGGGCCGGACATCGGTCACATTCCGGTCAGCAACCTGTACGAAGTCTTTGTGCTCTTCTGCTGGATGACAGCCACTTTCTACCTGTACTACGAAGACCGCTACCGCACCCGGTCCATGGGCGCCTTCGTGATGCTCGTGGTCAGTGCGGCCGTCGGTTTCCTGCTCTGGTACACCGTGGTGCGTGAAGCCCACGCGATCCAGCCGCTGGTGCCGGCCCTGCAAAGCTGGTGGATGAAAGTGCACGTGCCGGCCAATTTCGTGGGCTACGGCACCTTTGCCATTGCCGCCATGCTGGCCTTTGCCTACCTCATCAAGCAAAGCGCCGGTGAAACCCGCTGGTTCAAGCTGGCGCCCCTGTGGCTGCTGGGGATCGTCCTGTGCCTGGAGCCTCTGGTGTTCCGGCAATCGTCGCTGGAAAAGGGCGGCAGCTACTGGTTTGTCTACTTCGGCATTTCGGCCATCATCGTTGGCATCATCATGACGGGGCGCCGCCGGATCGCCGAGCGCCTGCCGGCCCTGGACGTGCTGGACGACGTCATGTACAAGGCCATTGCCGTCGGATTTGCGTTTTTCACCATTGCCACCGTGCTGGGCGCGCTGTGGGCGGCTGAGGCCTGGGGTGGTTACTGGAGCTGGGACCCGAAGGAAACCTGGGCACTGATTGTCTGGCTCAATTACGCGGCCTGGCTGCACATGCGGTTGATGAAGGGCTTGCGTGGCACTATGGCCGCCTGGTGGGCCCTGTTGGGCCTGGTCATCACGACATTCGCCTTCCTGGGCGTGAACATGTTCCTGTCGGGGCTGCACAGCTACGGCGAGCTGTGAGCCGGTTCGCCGGAACTTTGTAAGATTTCCCGCGGTCGCAAGACCGACAGGGGCGGGCCAGGCGGGGCGCATCCGCCCCGGGGCACGCCGAAAGGAAATCCACATGATCATCCGTACAGAACGCGATGGCCATCTGCACATTGCCGGCAGCGAGGTCACGCCTTTGTCCGTGTACCGGAACCGCAGGCAATGGCTTGCTTCCATGGCGCTTGGCGGTGCCGGTGCCGTGCTTGGCCTGTCGCCAGCCACGGCGCGGGAAGCGGGGAGCACGGGCGGCAAGATGCCGCTGGCAGGTGGACTTTCCCGGATTGCCGGTGCCCGTTCGGTCGAAAAGCCCACGTCCTACGGGGACGCCAGCACATACAACAATTACTACGAATTTGGCACCGACAAGTCGGATCCGGCTCGCCATGCCGGCGGTCTGCGTACGCGTCCATGGACCGTGACGATCGAGGGCCTGGTCAACAAACCCGGCACGTACGACATCGAAAGCCTGCTCAGGCTTGCGCCCATGGAGGAGCGCATCTACCGTCTTCGCTGCGTGGAAGGATGGTCGATGGTCATTCCCTGGGTGGGCTACTCCTTCGCCGAACTGATCAAGACCGTGCAACCCCAGGGCAGTGCCAAGTACGTCGAGTTCGTCACATTGGCGGACAGGGCGTCCATGCCCGGACTGCGGTCAGGCGTCCTTCAATGGCCTTACGTCGAGGCATTGCGCCTGGATGAAGCCATGCATCCCCTGACCTTGCTGGCATTCGGCATGTATGGCGAAGTGCTGCCGAACCAGAACGGCGCGCCCGTCCGCATGGTGGTGCCGTGGAAATATGGCTTCAAGAGTGGCAAGTCGCTGGTGCGCATCCGGTTCACGGAAAAGGAACCGGCCACCGCGTGGAACATGGCGGCACCCAGGGAGTATGGCTTCTACTCCAACGTCAACCCTGACGTGCCGCATCCACGCTGGAGCCAGGCGACCGAACGGCGGATTGGCGACGACGGCGGCCTGTTTGCACGTCGGCGCAAGACGCTCATGTTCAACGGTTACGAACCGCAGGTCGGGCAGTTGTACGCCGGCATGGATCTCCGGCGCTTCTTCTGACCGGCCATGCGGGTTGCCGATCTCACGTCTGACCGGGCATCCGGTCGCAGAGCCTCCGTGCCCGCAGGTGTCAATCACTGGCTCATGCATCCGCTGGTGAAGCCGGGCCTGTTTGTGGTTTGTTGTCTTCCGTTTCTGTGGCTGGTGGCGGCAGTGGTTGCGGATCGCCTGGGTGCCAACCCGGCAGAGGCGCTGATCCGGTCCCTGGGAGACTGGACGATCCGGTCGCTGGTTCTGGTCTTGCTCGTCACACCCTTGCGGGTGACCACCGGCTGGCAGGCCATGGCTCGCTGGCGCCGCATGCTGGGTCTGTTCTGTTTCTTCTACGGCAGCCTGCATCTGACGGCCTATGTCTGGTTCGACCAGGGCTGGGACTGGGCGGCGGTGGTCGACGACGTACTTCAGCGACCGTTCATTCTTCTCGGGATGCTGGCCTGGCTGGCGCTGCTGCCTCTGGCACTGACTTCATGGAATCGTGCCATTCGCTGGATGGGTGCGGCCCGCTGGCGGGCTCTGCACCGCCTGGTCTATGCCATTGCCATGCTGGGCACGCTGCACTTTCTGTGGATGCGCAGCGGAAAGAACAATTTCACGGAAGTCTGGGTGTACGCCAGCATCTTCGGCGCCTTGCTTGGCTGGCGGGTGTGGCACCGGTGGTTCAGATAGCCGCCGGGGCGTGCGCTGGGCATGGCCCTCGCGTTCAGCGGCGGTCGTTCGAGGGCTCGCGCGGGGTGAACTCGTCGGGGGCCGGGACGGTCACGGCCTCTTGCTGCTGAGGCAGAAAGAGGGGGCCCTTCTGGCCACAGCCAGCCAGAAGACCTCCTGCCAGCAACAGGGTCAGACCCGGGGTCAGCCTGCGAATCATGGACGGTCGGCCTAGAATCGAATTCATCGCGTTCATGAGAGCATTGTAATGACCGACCTGGAATATCTCGACAAGGCCGAAGCGCTGCTTCGTGCGGTCGAGCTGGCGTGCGACCGCATCAACGAAGAGAGTGATGCCGACCTGGACAACCAGCGCGTGGGGGGCATGGTCACCCTGACGTTTCCCAACCGCAGCCAGATCATCATCAACTTGCAGAAGCCCTTGCAGGAAGTCTGGATGGCAGCCCGTGCAGGTGGTTTCCACTACCGCCATGACGGTATGGCCTGGATGGACACCAAGGGGCAGGGCGAATTTTTCGCCAACCTCTCGCGCTTTGCCTCCGAGCAGGCCGGTGTCGAACTGGCGTTCAGTTCCTGAACAGGTCCAGGATGCTGCGCCGGTCCTCGTTGCGCATGGGCGCGGTGGCCGGTGCGGTGGGTGGCAGCGAAAATTCGCCGAATGCCCCCGGAATGGAAGGTTGTTCGACCGGCATACCCGGCCAGGGGTCATCCAGTCCGATGCCCTGCACGCCCATGCCGGGTCCATATTCCTCGTAGTACCAGTCACCGCCGGCCCGCACCACGCCTGCAGGAGGGGTGTATTCCTGTACCGGCTCGTTCTTCAGGGCGTGTGACATGAACGAAATCCAGATTGGCAGACTCAGACCACCGCCGGTCTCGCGGCTGCCCAGGTTGCGGGGTGTGTCGTAGCCGACCCAGGTGGCGGCCACCAGATGAGGCTGATACCCGACAAACCAGGCGTCGACGGCGTCGTTGGTGGTTCCTGTCTTGCCAAACAGGTCGGGGCGCTTGAGCATTGACTGGGCACGGGCAGCCGTACCGGAGCGGGTCACCTCCTGCAGCAGGCTGCTGGTCACAAACGCATTGCGCGCATCGATCACGCGATGCGCTTCATCGATCACGACCTTGGGTGCCTCGTACAGCACTTTGCCCAGATGATCGGTTACCCGGGAAATCAGCCGGGGCTGGACCAGATAGCCTCCATTGGCAAAGACACCATAGCCGGTGGCCAGTTGCATGGGTGTGACGGTGCCGGCGCCCAGTGCCATGGTCAGGTAGGGCGGGTGGCGTTGCGGATCGAACCCGAAGCGCGACACCCATTCCTGAGCGCTCTGGGTCCCGACGACCTGGAGGATGCGGATGGACACCATGTTCTTGGACTTGGCGAGCGCACGACGCACGGACATCGGTCCCTCGAACTGGCCGTCGTAGTTCTTGGGTTCCCAGGGCTTGCCGCCGGTCTCTTCGGCACTGTAGAACAGGGGAGCGTCGTTGACCACCGTCATCGGGCCAACGCCCTTTTCCAGAGCTGCCGAATAGATGAAGGGCTTGAAGCTGGAGCCGGGCTGACGCCATGCCTGGGTCACATGGTTGAACTTGCTCTTGCGAAAGTCGAACCCGCCCACCAGGGCGCGGATGTCACCGGTGCGGGGATCCATGGCCACAAAGGCGGCCTCGACTTCGGGCAACTGGGTGATACGCCAGGTCTTTTCGCCTGTCTTGATCACGCGGATCACGGCACCCGGTCGAATGCGCACGTTCGGGCCAGCCCGCTCGGACAGTCCCGAGCGCACAGGGCGCAACCCTTCGCCTGTGATCGCAAACGGTTCCCCGTCCTCACGCACCGCCACCACCCGGGATGCGCTGGCTTCAAGCACCACGGCAGACAGCAGGTCGTCGTTGTCCGGACGGTCATTGAGCGCCTGATCGATGGCCTCATCGCGCGCGGCGGGGTCGGACGGCAGGTTGATGAACGCCTCGGGCCCCCGGTAGAACTGGCGGGATTCGAAGTTGGTCACGCCTTCCCTGACCGCCTGGTAGGCTTGCTGCTGGTCATCCGAGCGGAGGGTGGTGGTGACCACCAGGCCTCGGGTGTAGGCGTCGTCGCCATACTGGGCGACGATGGACTGGCGGACCATTTCGGCGGCGTATTCCGCGCGGGTGGGTTCCGGCAGGTGCCGTCGAACGCTGAGCTTTTCCGACTTCGCCGCCTCTGCCTCATCCGCCGTGATGAAGCCGTTCTCGACCATCCGGTCGATGATGTGCAGCTGCCGGGTCCGGGCACGCTTGGGGTTGGACACCGGGTTGTAGGCCGACGGCGCCTTGGGCAGACCGGCGAGCATGGCCGCCTCGGCGATCGTGATGTCCTTGAGCGGTTTGCCAAAATAGGTCTGGGCCGCCATGGAGAAACCATAGGCACGCTGCCCCAGAAAGATCTGGTTCATGTAGATCTCGAGGATCTGCTCCTTGGTCAGCAGGTGCTCCAGCTTGAAGGTCAGCAGCACTTCATAGATCTTGCGTGTGTAGCTTTTTTCTGCAGAGAGATACACATTGCGCGCAACCTGCATCGTGATGGTGGATGCCCCCTGGCTCTTGGCCCGGCCCAGGTTGGCGAGCGCCGCGCGCACCATGCCGCGGTAGTCGACCCCGCTGTGCTCGAAGAAACGGGCATCCTCGATGGCCAGGACCGCATTGATCATGACCTGGGGGATGTCCTGGATGGGAACCAGGTTGCGGCGTTCCTCGCCAAACTCCCCCATGGATTTGCCGTCGGCCGTCAGAACCTTCAGCGGGAGCTTGGGCCTATAGTCCGCCAGGCGTCCGACTTCGGGCAGGTTGGGGTAGGCCATGGCCAGGGCCAGACCCAGCATCAGCAGCAAAGACGCCACACCTGCTGCCGCCAGTCCGGCCATTCCCACCACAAGGCGCACAAAAACCCGAACTGGGCCGGTGCGAGGCGATACTGGTGCGGACTTGCTCGGTTTCTTTGGGGTGTCTTCTTGGGGCATGCCAGGGCAGAGAGTGAGGCCGAATTATAAAAATGGGGTGTTGCGCAAAGGCCAGCACCCGGACAGTTATTGTGAGTTCTTGTGTATTTTCGGCCTGTGCAATCTGTGATCCCCACTGCCACCAGCAAGTTTCTTCGTATGCTTTTGGCAACGCTTCCAAGTGTGTCAAAGACAAAAAATCTTTGCTGCACAAGGGGCTCACTGCTAGCATTCAAGTGAATTCTTAAGTCTGGCGCGCCCGCGCGCCGCCATATGGGGGAGGTCGTCTTGATCTCAATGGGTTCTTTGTTCAGTCGCGAGCCTGCACCATTGCTGGGCATTGATGTCAGTTCGTCGAGCGTCAAGCTGGTCGAGCTCGGACGCAACCGTGCCGGCGACCTGGTGCTGGAACGCTGCGCCATCGAACCCCTGGAGCGGGGCTGGATCACCGACGGCAACATCGAGAAGTTCGACGAGGTGGCCGATGCCGTGCGGCGCGCCGTCCGCAAGAGCGGCAGCCGTACCAAGAATGTGGCGCTGGCCTTGCCGGCTTCCGCAGTGATCACCAAGAAGATCATCTTGCCGGGTGGGCTGTCGGACAAGGAGCTTGAGGCGCAGGTCGAGTCCGAAGCCAACCAGTACATTCCGTTTTCGCTGGACGAAGTCAGTCTTGACTTCTGTGTCGTGGGGCCCAGCGCCTCGTCCGTGGGCGATGTCGAGGTCCTGATCGCTGCGTCGCGCAAGGAAAAGGTCTCGGATCGCCAGGGTCTGGCGGAAGCGGCCGGACTCAAGCCCGTGGTAATGGATGTCGAGTCCTATGCTTCGCGCATGGCCGCGGGCCGCATCATCGAGACCCTGCCCAACCAGGGCATGGATTCGCTGGTGGCCCTGTTCGAGGTTGGTGCCATGACCACCAGCATGCAGGTCATCCGCAACGACGATGTGCTCTACGAGCGCGACCAGGCCTTCGGGGGAGCCCAGCTGACCCAGCTGATCGTGCGCCAGTACGGGTTTTCGACCGACGAGGCCGAGGCCAAGAAGCGCTCCGGCGACCTGCCCGACGACTATCGCACGGCCGTACTGGAGCCTTTCATCGAGAGCATGGCCCAGGAAGTCGGACGTGCGCTGCAGTTCTTCTTCACCAGTACGCCGTTCAACAAGGTCGACCACATCCTGCTGGCTGGCGGGAGCGCGGCCCTGCCTGGGCTGACCGATGCCGTGACTCACCAGACATCGTTTGCCTGCATGGTGATCAATCCCTTCGATGCCATGGAAATGGCGTCTTCGGTCCAGGCGCGCAAGATTGCCCGTGAGGCACCGTCCTACCTGACCTCGACGGGTCTTGCCTTGCGGAGGTTCTACCAATGATTCTGATCAACCTGCTTCCCCACCGGGAAGCGGCGCGCAAGAGGCAGAAGGAGCAGTTCTTCACGCATCTGGCGATTGCGGCGCTGATCGGTGGACTTGTCTGTGGCGCAGTTTTCACCTGGTACCAGGGGCAGATCAATGCCCAGGAAGACCGCAACGCCTTCCTGACGCGCGAGATTGCCAAGCTCGACCTCGAAATCAAGGACATTGCCAATCTGCAGAAGGAAATTGCCTCACTGCGCGCACGGCAGACGGCTGTCGAGGATCTGCAGAGCGATCGCAACATTCCGGTCCACCTGCTCAACGAACTGGTGGCCCAGTTGCCGGACGGCGTCTACCTGTCCAGCATGAAACAGGAAGGCCAGAGTGTCCTGCTCACAGGAGTGGCGCAGTCGCAGGAGCGTGTGTCCGAGCTGCTGCGCAACCTGACGAACAACAGCCCGTGGCTGATTCGTCCCGAGCTGGTGGAGATCATTGCCGGTACGGTCAAGCTGACCGAGCGCGAACAGCGTCGTGTCTCCAATTTCACGGTGCGTGTGGGTCTCAAGCGCGGCAGCGACAAGAACGCGGCGCCGGCCATCCCGCCTGGCAAGGTCTGATCAAGGCGAGCGATACCCATGGCCAAATCACCTGCCATCCATCTGGATTTCAAACAACTTCAGGACCAGGTCCGACGCCAGTTCACCGGGCTGGATCCCAATGACCCGTCGCAGTGGCCGGGTCTTCCCCGCAACCTGCTCTACATCGCCGTCTGCCTGCTGGTGGTGGGCGTACTCTGGTACGTCTGGCTCAGCAACTCGGCCGAGCAGCTGGAGGTGGCGAAAAACCGTGAAGTCCAACTGCGCGAGGACTACCGCAAGAAGCTCGTTCAGGCGGTCAATCTCGACGCCCTGAAGAAGCAGCTGGAACAGGTGCAGACTTATGTGAACCAGCTGGAGAAGCAATTGCCCAGCAAGGCCGAGATGGATGCCTTGCTGTCCGACATCAACCAGTCGGGCCTGGGCCGCAGTCTTCAATTCGAACTTTTCCGTCCTGGCCAGGTATTGGTCAAGGAGTACTACGCCGAGCTGCCCATCAGCGTGAAAGTGACCGGTCGCTACCATGACATGGGTCTGTTTGCAGCCGACATCGCCAACCTGTCGCGCATCGTGACGCTCAACAACCTGCATATCACCCCGGTCAAGGACCGTGATGGCGTTCTGACCATGGAGTGCACGGCCAAGACCTTCCGTTATCTGGACCAGGAAGAGATCGCACAGCAGCAGGCTGCAGCCAAGGATGCGAAGGGGGCGAAGAAGTGACCGACAAGAAAATCCTGCTGGTGATGATGGCCAGCCTGTCGCTGTCGCTCCTGACCGCCTGCAGTTCGTCGGGCGAGGACGAGTTGCAGCAATGGATGGTCAGCGAACGCAATTCGATCCGGCCGAACGTCAAACCTATCGAACCGCCCGGGCGCTTTGATCCGCAGGCCTACGTCAGCGAGAACGACCAGCCGCCGTTCGACCCGGAGAAGCTCAACAGTGTCCTGCGTGGCAGCCTGCCGCCGACGCTGTCCAATTCCGCCCTGGTCGAGGCCGAGCTCAATCGCCGCAAGGAACCGCTGGAGGCGTACCCGCTGGACACCATGTCGATGGTGGGCAGCCTCATGCGCGAAGGCCAGTTGGTGGCCCTGGTCAAGGTGGACAACCTGCTGTACCAGGTGCGCCGAGGCAACTACCTTGGTCAGAACTATGGTCGTGTAAACGACATCACCGAAACCGAGATCGTGCTGCGCGAGATCGTGCAGGACGGCGCAGGCGACTGGATCGAGCGCCCTGCGGCGCTGCAGCTACAAGAGGAAGGTACCAGATGAAAAAGCCAAGCAAGGCCGTGAGGGCCGGCGTCGTTCAAGGCAGGCTGCTCAGGGCGGCTGCGGTGGCGATGCTCGGATGGGGAGCGGCCTGGGCGCATGCGCAGAATGCCATCCAGTCCATCACGGGAACCATTCAGGGCGGCACCGAAGTGGTGCGAATCCAGATGGCCGAACCCCTGGCCGCCGTGCCCAGCGGATTCTCCATCCAGTCGCCCGCCCGCATTGCCCTGGACTTTCCCGGGGTGGTCAATTCGGTGGGGCGCAATGCGGTGGACCTGAGCCAGGGCAACCTGCGATCGGCCAACGTCGTGCAGGCCGGCGACCGGACCCGGGTCGTCATCAACCTCAAGCAGGCCGCTTCCTACGAGGCCTCCACGGATGGCAGGACACTGCTGGTCGTGCTGGGTCGCACCGAAGCGACCGCCGCAGCGCCTGCACAACCCACGGTCTTTGCGGAGGCTCGCAGTGCCGACATGAGCACGCTGCGTGACATCGACTTCCGCCGCGGTGCAGGCACGACCGGTCGGGTGGTCGTGGACCTGGGCAGCAACCAGGTCGGCGTCGACATCCGTCAGCAGGGCCAGGATCTGGTGGTGGATTTCCTCAAGACAACCTTGCCCGAGGGCCTCAGTCGCCGGCTGGATGTGACCGATTTCGGCACACCGGTCAAAACGATCACCACGTCGCAAAGCGGTGATCGTGTGCGCATGACCGTGTCGCCGCGCGGCAACTGGGAGCATTCCGCTTACCAGAGCGACAACCAGTTCGTGCTGGAAGTGCGCGAGCAGGTCATCGACCCGTCCAAACTGACGCAGGGGCCTGGATATTCGGGTGAAAAGCTTTCGCTGAACTTCCAGAACATCGAAGTTCGTGCCCTGCTTCAGGTGATTGCCGATTTCACCAACTTCAACGTGGTGACCTCGGACTCGGTCACCGGATCGGTCACCCTTCGCCTCAAGGATGTGCCCTGGGACCAGGCGCTGGACATCATTCTTCAGGCCAAGGGCCTGGGCATGCGCAAGAGCGGCAACGTGTTGTGGATCGCACCCAACGACGAGATTGCCGCCCGCGAGAAGCAGGAACTGGAGGCCAAGGCATCGGTCGAGAGTCTCGAGACGCTGCGGACGCAGGCTTTCCAGATGAATTACGCGAAAGCTGTGGACGTGGCTGCGCAACTCACGGCCACGGGTTCTGGTGGTGCAGCGCCGGGTGCCGGCGCGGCCGGAGCGTCCAGCGCCAGGATCCTGTCGCAGCGGGGCAGCGCCATCGCCGAGCCGCGCACCAACCAGCTGTTCGTCACCGATGTGCCTTCGCGTCTGGAGCAGGTGCAGCAAATGATCGCCAAGCTGGACATTCCCATCCGGCAGGTGCTGATCGAGGCGCGCATTGTCGAGGCCGATGACCGCTTTGGCCGCTCCATCGGCGTTCGCCTTGGCGGCAGCGATCTGCGCGGCGTCCGGGGTGGCCAGGCGGGCTATCCCGTGGGAGGTACCAACCGCTATGCCATCGGCGGCAGTTACAACGCGGTCTCCAGCACGACCACGGAAAGCGAAAACGTGATGGACACCGTCAACACGTCGTTCGTGAACCTGCCGTCTTCGGGCGCCGGTGGCTTTGCCCCTGCCGCGTTTGCCGTGTCGCTGTTCAGTGCCGCTGCCAACCGTTTCCTGAATCTGGAAATCTCGGCGCTGGAAGCCGATGGCCGTGGCAAGATTGTCTCCAGCCCGCGCATCGTCACGGCGGACCAGGTCAAGGCATTGATCGAGCAGGGTACCGAGTACCCGTACCAGACGGCCACGTCCAGCGGCGCGACGGCCATCGCGTTCCGCAAGGCCAACCTCAAGCTCGAGGTGACGCCCCAGATCACTCCGGAAGGCAACATCATCATGGATGTGGCCGTCAACAAGGACAGCCGCGGCGAGACCACCGCCGCCGGTATTGCCATCAACACCAAGGCGGTGCAGACCCAGGTGCTGGTCGAGAATGGCGGCACGGTTGTCATTGGCGGCATCTTCGAGCTGACCGAGGTGGACGACGTGACCAAGGTGCCGCTGCTGGGTGACATTCCCGTGGTGGGCAACCTGTTCAAGAACCGGGCCCGCACGGCCAACAAATCCGAACTGCTGGTGTTCCTGACACCGCGCGTCATCACGGATCGTGGCGTGACCCGCTAAACCCGGACAAGACTGATCAAAGGAATGAACATGAAGATGGTGAACTTGACGGCAGCCGTGCTGACTGCCGTGGCGCTGGCCTCGTGCGGCGGCGGTGGTCCGGTGGCAGGGGATGCTGCGGAAATGTCTTTGTCGCCCCCAGGAATGACCATGAAGGTGGGCGATTGCGCAAGGTCAGGTGGAGCGGATACCGTGGTGACTATTAACGGTGGGCAGCCACCGTTCAGGATTGTCAACTCCTCGCCGCAATGGATGACCGTCGACCGGACCCAGGTTACAGGCAAGGATCCGACCTTTCGTGTAACCACGTTGGCAGGTTGTGGCGAGGACATGACCGTCACGGTGCTGGATTACCACTCGCAGTTGGCCGTGTTTACAGTCACCGTCGAAACAGAAGAGTGATTGAAGTCTTGATTCAGTGCTGAGGACACCTCAGTGCACCTGTCCCAGGGATTCGTGTTGGGCCTCATACAGGGTGCCGGTTGCTTGGCGAAGGCTCTGGTAAATTCTCGACATGAAGGTTTCCCTGATCGGCATGCCCGGGTGTGGCAAGAGCACTGTGGGCCGGCAACTGGCGCGGCGCCTGCATGTGCCTTTTGAAGATGCCGATGCCATCATTGAGCAGCGCATCGGTTGTTCCATACGGGCGTTCTTCGAGCAGGCGGGCGAGCAGCGCTTACGCGACATCGAGGCAGAGGTCAACGCTGCTTTGAGTTCGGGGGGGCCGGCTGTTCTGTCCACCGGGGGGGGGGCCGTCCTGCGGCCCGAAAACCGGGCCGCCCTGCATGGTCACACCCATGTGGTGTACCTGCGGTCCAGTCCGGAGGAGCTCTTTCGACGCCTGCGTCACGACCGCAACCGTCCGCTATTGCAAGTGGATGATCCCTTGCGCAAGTTGAAGGACCTGTATGCCGAGCGCGACCCGCTCTACCGCGAGACGGCCCACTTTGTCCTGGAGACGGGGCGTCCATCCGTTGCCACGCTGGTCAACATGATCAGCATGCAACTGGAACTGGCCGGGATTGATCTTCAGGCTGAAATGCCAGGTCAACCATGACGGAAGCGGCGTAGGTTCCGCACCAGGGGGACCAGCAGGCGCCGGAGGGGCTAAACTTCCGGCCATGCAAGCCACCCGCCAAGCCCCTGCCGTGACGATCGATCTGGGTGATCGCAGTTACGACATTCTGATCGGACACCAGTTGCTCTCCAGCGCGCAAACGCTGGAGGGAATCCCACGGTCAGCGTCGGCCGTGATCGTGTCCAACGTCACTGTCGCGCCTCTGTATGCGCAACAGTTGCGTGAGGTGCTGCTCGGTCGCCACCGCCAAGTCCATCTGGTTGAACTACCCGACGGTGAAGCCTACAAGGACTGGCATTCGCTCAATCAGATTTTTGATGCCTTGCTGGCACATGGCTGCGATCGAAAGACCGTGCTGTACGCTCTGGGTGGCGGCGTGGTCGGCGACATGACCGGGTTCGCGGCCGCCTGTTACATGCGTGGCGTGCCTTTCGTACAGATTCCGACCACGTTGCTGGCGCAGGTTGACTCGTCGGTGGGCGGGAAAACGGCGATCAATCATCCCCTGGGCAAGAACATGATCGGGGCGTTTTACCAGCCCTTGCGGGTCCTTTGCGACCTCGATACCTTGCAGACGCTGCCCGACCGGGAGCTGAGTGCGGGTCTGGCCGAGGTCATCAAGTACGGTCCGATTGCGGACATGGACTTCTTCGACTGGATCGAGGCCAACATGGGGGCTTTGAGAAAGCGCGATTCGACGGCGCTGGACTGGGCCATTCGTCGCAGTTGTGAAATCAAGGCGAACGTGGTCGGCCAGGATGAAAGAGAGTCCGGTTTGCGTGCCATTCTCAACTTCGGACACACATTCGGCCACGCGATCGAGGCGGGCATGGGATATGGCAAGTGGTTGCACGGCGAAGCGGTCGGGTGTGGCATGGTCATGGCGGCGCGCCTGTCCATGTCCCTTGGGCACGTCGGCAGGGTTTTTGTGGATCGACTGGAGCGTGTGGTGCTGGCCGCGGGTTTGCCGGTGGTGGCTCCGGTGCTGGATCCGGACGACAACGTGGGTCGCTACATGGCCTTGATGCGTGTCGACAAGAAGGCCGAAGCCGGTGACATACGCTTTGTGGTGATCGAGTCACCGGGACAGGCCGGAATGAGCGCCGCGCCAGATGCCCTGGTGGCTGACGTGATCCGGACCAGTTGCGCTGGACAGGGTCGGGACCTTGCCTGAGCTGGGCGAAAAGCCGCTGGCTTCATTTGCCTGCGACCCCGAAGGCTCGCGAGGGCGCAGGTTGCCAGAGGCGGATGCGCCGACCCGGACTGCCTTTCAGCGCGACCGGGACCGAGTCGTCCATTCGACCGCGTTCCGGCGTCTGGTCTACAAGACCCAGGTGTTTCTCAATCATGAGGGCGACCTGTTCCGCACACGGCTCACGCACTCGCTGGAGGTGGCCCAGCTGGCGCGCAGCATGGCCCGGACCTTGCGCCTCAATGAAGACCTGGTGGAGGCGATCGCCCTGGCTCACGATCTGGGGCATACGCCATTCGGCCATGCAGGCCAGGATGCACTGAATGAATGTCTCCGTTCCCTGGAAGGGGAGGGGCGTGATGCCGGCGCAGATGTGATGCTGGGTTTTGAGCACAACCTTCAGAGTCTGCGGGTCGTCGACTCGCTGGAGGAGCGGTATCCATCTTTTGACGGTCTCAATCTCTGCTTCGAAACCCGGGAAGGCATCCTCAAGCATTGCTCGGCGGCCAATGCCCGGCGCATCGAGGTTCGGGAGCCGGATGGCGTGGCCCACCGTTTCGTCGCAGGTGGGTCGCCGTCGCTCGAAGCCCAGTTGTGCAACCTGGCTGACGAGATCGCCTACAACGCCCATGACATCGACGACGGTGTGCGCTCGGGCCTCCTATCGCTTGACCAGCTCGATGGGGTGCCACTTTTCAGCCATTTCCGGCAGGAAGCCCTGCGTGTCCATCCGGGCTTGAACGGACGGCGTCTGTTGTTCGAGACCATCCGTCTGATGCTCAGTGCACAGGTCTACGATCTCATAGACCAGACCCGACGCTGCCTGGCTGACTCGGGTGTCGAGACCGTGTCCGATGTCCGGGCCAGCGGTCCGCTGGTGGCGTTTTCCGGCGCCATGCAAAGTGAGTCCCACGCCCTCAAGCATTTCCTGAGGCATGGCCTTTACCGACATGGGCAGGTCCAGGCGACGACTGACAGAGCCCGGCTCGTGATCCGCGACCTGTTTGCACATTACATGGCTCACCCCGGCGAACTGCCGCAGGTTGACGAAGAAAGGTACTCGCATCCCAGGCGGGTGGCGGACTATGTGGCGGGGATGACGGACCGGTTTGCGCTGCGCAACCACGAACGCATCACAGGGCAGGTGCTGTTTCCATGACGGTCAGTTCCAGCTCGGGTGTGGACGACGGGTCGGCCGCCGACCGTCGAATTGCCACCGTGGTTTTCCTCACCGGGGTCAGCTGTGCCTTGCATATCGGCAAGCTGCCCGTGGCTATCCCGGTGTTGGGTCAGGCCTTGGCGTTGTCGCTGGTTCAGTCCGGATTCCTGCTGTCCGTGGTGCAGCTGGCAGGGTTGGCATTGGGCTTGCTGGTGGGTGTGACCGCAGACCGGCTGGGCGCCCGGCGGGTGATGATGACAGGGTTGCTGACGCTGGCGCTGGGGAGTCTGGTGGGGGCACTGGCTCAGAACGCGGCCGTGTTGCTGGCGTCGCGGATGGTGGAGGGTCTGGGCTTTCTATGGTCTGTTCTTCCGGCTCCGGCGCTGTTGCGCCAGCGGGTGCGGCATCCGCTGACACTGACCCGCGCCCTGGGTTGGTGGGGGGCCTATATGCCGATGGGAACCGCGTTCGCACTGCTGGGCGGCGTTGCCATCATCGATGGGTTCGGATGGCGCTCGCTGTGGGTGTTCCTGGCACTGGGTTCTCTGCTGGCCGCGGTGGCCCTGCGGACCTGGGTGCCGCCGGATACGGTCCAGGATGACGGACCCGTCGGCCAGTTCGCCGGTTTGCTGGATCGACTGAAGCGCACGCTGCGGTCTCCGGGGCCCTGGGCGATTTCCTTCGCCTTCTTTTTCTATTCTGGGCAGTGGATGGCAGTCGTTGGATTCCTCCCGACGATTTACCAGCAGGCGGGTTATTCCGGCTGGCTGCTTGGTGGTTTGACAGCGCTGGCGGCCGGCATCAACATGGCTGGAAATGTCAGTGCAGGTCGCTGGCTGGCCAGGCAGGTGTCTGCCCACCAATTGCTGATGCTGGGGTACGGGGCGATGGCCTTGGGCGGGTGGCTGGCATTCCAGTCTGGCGCTCACCCGTGGTTGCAGTATGCCGGCATACTCCTGTTTTCCTCCTTTGGAGGGTTGGTGCCCGGCACACTGTTCGGTATTGCCGTGCGGCTGGCGCCCGACAATGCGACGGTGGCGACCACCGTAGGCTGGATGCAGCAGTGGTCGGCACTGGGGCAGTTCGTGGGCCCGCCTCTGGTGGCCGCATTGGCGGTGTCCCTGGGGGGGTGGTCGGCCTCTGGCTGGTTCACGGCAGGCTGCAGCGTCGCCGGCATGCTGGTCGCCCTCTGGATTGCCCGCGTTCTGGCGGCCAGGCGGTCGAGTCCTGCAGCCTGACACCTTGCCGACCGATCGACCTGGATGCCAAGCCTCTTGCCCCTCTTGTCCCTGTTGTCATGGCGCGCCTGAACCGACTGGCGATTGCCGGTCATCCCCACCTGCTCCTGCAACAGGCCAGGCCGGATGCCTTCGTCCTGCGTGACGAAGAGGACGCCATGGCGTTGACCGAAGCGCTGATGGTGTCTGTGGCGCAAGTGCCGATGGCACTGCATGGCTATGTGCTCCTGCCCGATCGATGGATGCTGCTCGCGACACCCGATGCGGGGGAAGCCGTGTCTCAAGTGATGCAGTCGGTGGGGCGACGCTACGTCCGCCATGTCAACCGGCGCTATGGCATGCGCGGTGGCCTGTGGGCGTCCCGGTTCAGCTCGACGGTACTTGATGGCCCGCAGTGGATGTTGCCCTGTCTGACCTACATGGACACGGCACCAGTCAGGTTGGGGCTGGCGCAGATTTCTGCCACCTATAGGTATGGCAGCCACCGGCATTACACCGGCATGCAGCACGATCGGCAGCTGGTGGTTCCTCCCGAAGTCTGGCGATTGGGCAATACCCCCTTCGCCAGGGAGGCGGCATACGCCGAAATGGTGCGTGAAGGGTTGACAGTCGCGCAGGTGCACGAAATCGAGCATGCATTGCAGCACGGATGGGCGCTGGGCCAGTCCGCGTTCGTCGACCAGTTGCAGTTGCTCACTGACCGGCGGCTGCGACCCAGGCCACGAGGACGTCCGCCGCGATCCGGCATCGGCTCGCCGTGAGGCGCTGCGCGGGCTGTTCGCGCATCCTGTGCTGTGGAGTCCATGATTTGATCTGTCCCTAATATTAGTGTCTTGACATCTCGTTCTGAATAAATAGGGTCAGACCCTATTTATTCCGCTTGGCATTGTTGTTGCAGTGCACTAGACTTCGCAACCGCCTTTCTTTTTCAGAGTCAACCCACGAAGGACGCGCCATGACGACGGCAGCCGAACAGCAGCACATCCAGCAACAGGGTCTGTACGATCCCGCCAACGAGCACGACGCCTGTGGTGTCGGTTTCGTGGCGCACATCAAAGGCGAGAAGCGGCATGACATCGTGACGCAGGCTCTCAAGATCCTCGAAAACATCGACCATCGGGGTGCGGTGGGCGCGGACAAGCTGATGGGCGACGGTGCGGGCATCCTGATCCAGCTGCCCGACACGCTGTACCGCGAGGAAATGGCCAAGCAGGGCGTGACCCTGCCCCCTGCAGGCGAATACGGCGTGGGCTTTGTCTTCCTGCCGAAAGAACATGCATCGCGCCTGGCGTGCGAACAGGAGATGGAACGGGCGATCCAGGCCGAGGGTCAGGTACTGCTCGGCTGGCGCGACGTGCCCGTCAACAAGGACATGCCGATGTCCCCGACGGTGCGCGAGAAGGAGCCCATCATGCGCCAGGTCTTCATTGGCCGCGGCACGGATGTGATCGTGCAGGACGCACTGGAGCGCAAGCTCTATGTGATCCGCAAGACGGCCAGTGCCCACATCCAGGCGCTCAAGCTCAAGCACAGCAAGGAGTACTACGTACCCAGCATGAGCAGCCGCACCGTGGTCTACAAGGGCCTGCTGCTGGCCGATCAGGTGGGTAGCTATTTCCTGGACCTGCAGGATCCGCGCTGCGTGTCGGCACTGGGCCTGGTGCATCAGCGCTTCTCGACCAATACCTTCCCTGAGTGGCCGCTGTCCCACCCGTACCGTTATGTTGCCCACAACGGCGAGATCAACACCGTCAAGGGCAACTACAACTGGATGAAGGCGCGCGAAGGCGTGATGTCTTCGCCCGTGCTGGGTGATGACCTGAAGAAGCTCTACCCGATCAGCTTCGCCGGCCAGTCCGATACCGCCACTTTCGACAACTGCCTGGAACTGCTGACGATGGCGGGTTATCCCATCAGCCAGGCCGTGATGATGATGATTCCCGAGCCCTGGGAACAGCACACCATGATGGACCCGCGCCGTCGTGCCTTCTACGAATATCACGCCGCCATGCTGGAACCGTGGGACGGTCCTGCGTCCATCGTGTTCACCGACGGCCGCCAGATCGGCGCCACGCTGGACCGCAACGGCCTGCGTCCTTCGCGCTACTGCGTGACCGACGATGACCTGGTGATCATGGGCTCCGAGTCCGGCGTTCTGCCGGTGCCGGAAAACAAGATCGTGCGCAAGTGGCGCCTGCAGCCCGGCAAGATGTTCCTGATCGACCTGGAACAGGGCCGCATGATCGATGACGAGGAGCTCAAGGCCAATCTCGCCAACAGCAAGCCCTACAAGCAGTGGATCGAGAACCTGCGCATCAAGCTTGACGACGTGGACCAGCCGGTGGCCGGTGAGGATGCCATCGAGCACCCGGTGTCCCAGACCGAGCCTCAGTCCACCGGTGCCGAACACGTGTCACCCGAGTTGCTGGACATGCAGCAAGCCTTCGGTTTCTCGCAGGAAGACATCAAGTTCCTGATGAGCCCGATGGCTGTCAACGGCGAAGAGGGCATCGGATCCATGGGCAACGACAGCCCGCTGGCCGTGCTCTCGGGCAAGAACAAGCCGCTGTACAACTACTTCAAGCAGCTGTTCGCCCAGGTGACCAACCCGCCGATCGATCCGATCCGGGAAGCGATTGTCATGTCGCTGGTGTCTTTCATCGGACCCAAGCCCAACCTGCTGGACATCAACCAGGTCAACCCGCCGATGCGGCTGGAGGTCAGCCAGCCGGTGCTGGACGCGGCCGACATGGCCAAGCTGCGCAATATCGAATCGGTGACCCAGGGCAAGTTCAAGAGCCACACTCTGGACATCACCTACCCGGTGA
Source organism: Burkholderiaceae bacterium (assembly GCA_041396505.1). GTDB lineage: Bacteria > Pseudomonadota > Gammaproteobacteria > Burkholderiales > Burkholderiaceae_C > Hydrogenophaga. The sequence goes on along the minus strand of JAWKYL010000004.1, from coordinate 158,629 downwards.
GCTGGGGCAAGGAAGGCGTGGAGGCCAAGCTGGCATCGCTGTGCGCCGAGGCCGTGGATGCGATCAAGGGCGGCAAGAACATCCTGATCATCAGCGATCGCAGCGTCAGCCGCACCCAGGTCGCCGTGCCAGCGCTGCTGGCGTTGTCGGCCGTGCACCAGCATCTGGTTCGCGAAGGCCTGCGGACCAACGCCGGCCTGGTGGTGGAAACCGGCACCGCGCGTGAAGTGCACCACTTCGCCGTACTGGCTGGCTATGGCGCCGAAGCCGTGCACCCCTACCTGGCCATGGAGACGCTGCAGGCGATCGCCAGGGACCTGCCAGGCGATCTTTCGGCCGACAAGGCCATCTACAACTACACCAAGGCGATCGGCAAGGGTCTGTCCAAGATCATGTCCAAGATGGGCGTGAGCACCTACATGAGCTACTGTGGTGCCCAGCTGTTCGAGGCCATCGGCCTGAACACCGACACCGTGACCAAGTACTTCACCGGCACGGCCAGTCGCGTGGAGGGCATCAGCGTGTTCGAAATCGCTGAAGAGGCCATCCGCATGCACAAGGCAGCCTTTGGCAACGACCCGGTGCTGGCCACCCTGTTGGACGCCGGTGGCGAATACGCCTGGCGAACCCGTGGCGAAGAGCACATGTGGACGCCCGATGCCATTGCCAAGCTGCAGCACAGCACGCGCGCCAACAACTTCAGCACGTACAAGGAATACGCGCAGATCATCAACGACCAGAGCAAGCGCCACATGACGCTGCGCGGACTGTTCGAGTTCAGGATCGATCCCTCCAAGGCCATCTCCATCGATGAAGTGGAGCCGGCCAAGGAAATCGTCAAGCGTTTCGCCACTGGCGCCATGTCGCTGGGCTCCATTTCCACCGAAGCGCACGCCACCCTGGCCGTGGCCATGAACCGCATCGGAGGCAAGAGCAACACGGGTGAAGGCGGCGAAGACGCACTGCGCTACCGCAACGAACTCAAAGGCATTCCGATCAAGCAGGGACAGACCATGTCCGACCTGCTGGGCAACATCTTCGAGGTGGACTACCCGCTCGAAGCCGGGGACTCGCTGCGTTCGAAGATCAAGCAGGTCGCCTCGGGGCGTTTCGGCGTCACCGCCGAGTACCTGTCCAGCGCCGACCAGATCCAGATCAAGATGGCCCAGGGTGCCAAGCCCGGCGAGGGCGGCCAGCTGCCTGGTGGCAAGGTGTCCGAGTACATCGGCAAGCTGCGCCACAGCGTGCCGGGCGTGGGCCTGATCTCGCCGCCGCCGCACCACGACATCTATTCCATCGAAGACCTGGCCCAACTGATCCACGACCTGAAAAACGTGGCGCCGCACAGCGACGTCAGCGTCAAGCTGGTCTCTGAAGTGGGTGTCGGCACGATTGCGGCGGGCGTGGCCAAGTGCAAGGCCGACCACGTGGTGATCGCCGGGCATGACGGTGGCACGGGTGCCTCGCCCTGGTCGTCGATCAAGCACTGCGGTTCGCCCTGGGAAATCGGACTTGCCGAAACCCAGCAGACCCTGGTGCTCAACCGCCTGCGCAGCCGCATCCGCGTGCAGGCCGATGGTCAGATGAAGACCGGTCGCGACGTCGTCATCGGTGCGCTGCTGGGTGCTGACGAGTTTGGCTTCGCTACCGCACCGCTGGTGGTCGAAGGCTGCATCATGATGCGCAAGTGCCACCTCAACACATGCCCGGTGGGCGTGGCCACGCAGGACCCGGAGCTGCGCAAGAAGTTCACTGGCAAGCCCGAGCACGTCGTCAACTACTTCTTCTTCATCGCAGAAGAGGCGCGCCAGATCATGGCGCAGCTGGGCATCCGCAAGTTCGATGATCTCGTCGGACGGGCCGACCTGCTGGACATGCGCCAGGGTATCGAGCACTGGAAGGCCAGGGGACTGGATTTCAGCCGCCTGCTGGCTACGCCGGCCGTCCCGGCCGACGTGCCGCGCCTGCATACGCAGACGCAAGACCACGGTCTGGAGAAGTCACTCGACAAGGTGCTGATCGAAAAGGCCAGGCCGGCGATCGAGACAGGCACACGCGTGAAATTCCTGGAGACCGCACGCAACGTCAACCGCTCGGTTGGCGCCATGCTCTCCGGCGCGGTGACCAAGGTCCATCCGGAAGGCCTGCCGGACGACACCATCCATATCCAGCTCGAAGGTACGGGTGGCCAGTCCTTTGGGGCCTTCCTCACCAATGGCATCACGCTCTACCTGATTGGCGATGCCAATGACTACACCGGCAAAGGCCTTTCGGGTGGCCGTGTCGTGGTTCGCCCCAGTATCGACTTCCGGGGCGAATCCACCCGCAACATCATTGTGGGCAACACCGTGATGTATGGCGCCACCAGCGGTGAGGCCTTCTTCAGTGGTGTGGCCGGCGAACGTTTCGCCGTGCGCCTCTCGGGCGCCACCGCGGTGGTCGAGGGCACCGGTGACCACGGTTGCGAATACATGACCGGCGGTACCGTGCTGGTGCTGGGCAAGACCGGACGCAACTTCGCCGCCGGCATGAGTGGCGGCGTCGCCTACGTCTATGACGAAGACGGCCTGTTCGCCCAGCGTTGCAACACGGCCCAGGTCACGCTCGAGAAGGTGCTGCCCGCTGCCGAGCAGGAGGTGAGCATCGACAAGGCCGTCTGGCACCGCGAACAGACCGACGAGGCGCAGCTCAAGAAGCTGTTGCAGGACCACAACCGCTGGACCGGCAGCAAGCGTGCGCGCGAACTTCTGGACAACTGGGCCGAGGCGCGCGCGAAGTTCGTGAAGGTGTTCCCCACCGAATACAAGCGTGCCCTGGGTGAGATCCATGCCAGGAAGGCGGCAGCGGCCGCCACCGGCAAAGCCCAGAGCAGCGCCAAGAAGCAAGCCGCGCCCGCGAAGTAAACGAACCGCCCACGAAGGAAGACGACACCATGGGAAAGATCACAGGCTTCATGGAATACGAGCGCCTGGAAGAGGGGTACAAACCCGTCGCCGAGCGCCTGAAGCACTACAAGGAATTCGTGGTTGGACTGGATGACAGCCAGGCCAAGATCCAGGCGGCTCGATGCATGGACTGTGGCACGCCGTTCTGCAATAGCGGCTGCCCGGTCAACAACATCATTCCGGATTTCAATGATCTCGTGTATCAGGGTGACTGGCAGAACGCCATCACCGTGCTGCACAGCACCAACAACTTCCCGGAGTTCACCGGTCGCATCTGCCCTGCACCCTGCGAGGCGGCCTGCACCATCAATGTGAACGGGGACGCGGTGGGCATCAAGTCCATCGAACATGCCATCATCGACAAGGCCTGGGAAAATGGCTGGGTCAAGCCGATGCCGGCCACGCACAAGACCGGCAAGAAGGTGGCCGTGGTCGGTTCGGGCCCCGCCGGCCTGGCGGCGGCCCAGCAGCTGGCGCGCGCCGGCCATGACGTGACGGTGTTCGAGAAAAACAGCCGCCTCGGTGGCCTGCTGCGCTACGGTATCCCCGACTTCAAGATGGAGAAGTCGCACATCGATCGCCGCGTGGCGCAGATGGAAGCCGAAGGCGTGGTGTTCAAGACCGGCACGCTGGTCGGCACCATGCCCGACGGCAGCAAGGTGACCAACGATGCCAAGACGGTGGTCAGCGCTGACGAGTTGAAGGCCCAGTTCGACGCTGTCCTGCTGACCGGTGGCTCAGAGCAGAGCCGTGATCTGCCCGTGCCGGGCCGCGAGCTCGACGGTGTGCACTTTGCGATGGAATTCCTGCCGCAGCAGAACAAGGTCAACGCGGGCGACAAGCTCAAGAACCAGCTGCGTGCCGATGGCAAGCACGTCATCGTGATCGGCGGTGGCGATACCGGCTCCGACTGTGTGGGTACCAGTACCCGCCACGGCGCCGTCAGCGTGACCCAGTTCGAGGTCATGCCTCAGCCGCCGGAGCAGGAGAACAAGCCGCTGGTTTGGCCGTACTGGCCATTGAAGCTGCGCACCAGCTCCAGCCACGACGAAAGTTCCGACAAGGGCATCCTTGCGCGCGAGTTCGCCATTTCCACCAAGGAATTTCTTGGCAAGAACGGCAAACTGACCGGCCTCAAGACCGTGAATGTGGCGTTCAAGGACGGCAAGCTGGTCGAAATCGCCGGGACCGAGAAGGAATACAAGGCTGACATGGTGTTGCTGGCCATGGGCTTCGTGAATCCGGTCGCTACCGTGCTGGATGCGTTCGGCGTGGACAAGGATGCTCGTGGCAATGCCAAGGCTCATACCGAGTTCTCGGGGGGGTACGCCACCAGCGTGGACAAGGTGTTTGCCGCCGGTGACATGCGTCGGGGCCAGTCGCTGGTGGTCTGGGCCATCCGCGAAGGCCGCCAGGCGGCCAGGGCCGTCGACGAGTTCCTGATGGGCTGCACCGACCTGCCGCGTTGATACCCTGTCCCTGTTGAACTGGCCGCCTTCGGGTGGCCGGCGCACAGGGTACATGGTGTAACCGAAAGGTCTCTGCGTCCATGCGACAATCCGGGTTTGCCCTTGTACCGGGAGCCGGGTATTACCTGCGCTGCCCGGATCAACCCGGAATTGTCCGGTCCTATGAGCGACAGCCCTTTCATCGAGATCGATCACGTCACTTTCGGCTACAACAGCCAAAGGACCATCCTCAACGACATCTCCCTGCGTTTTGCGCGTGGGAAGGTGACGGCTGTGCTGGGGGGGTCCGGCTGTGGCAAGACGACGCTGCTCAGGCTGATCGGCGGCGTGTATTCGCCCAATAGCGGACGGGTGGTGTTTGACGGTGAAGCGGTGGACGCTCGGGACAAGGTCCAGCTGTTCCGTCTTCGTAGACGCCTGGGCATGCTGTTCCAGTTCGGTGCCTTGTTCACCGATCTGTCGGTATATGACAACGTCGCGTTTCCGCTCCGGGAAATGACGGATTTGTCCGAAGACCTGATTCGTGACATCGTGTTGATGAAACTTCACGCGGTCGGCTTGCGTGGCGCTGCATCGTTGCGCATCAGTGAGGTCTCCGGAGGCATGGCTCGCCGGATTGCGCTGGCGCGGGCCATCGCCCTGGATCCCGAACTCATCATGTACGACGAGCCTTTTGCAGGTCTCGACCTGGTGTCCATGGGGGTCACTGCCAAGCTCATCCGCACCCTGACTGACGTGACCGGCGCCACCACCTTGCTGATCTCCCACGACGTTCCCCAGTGCATGGCCATCAGCGACTGGGTGGTGCTCCTGGCCACGGGCGGACGGGTCGTTGCCCAGGGGACGCCCGATCAGCTGATGTCCAGCCAGGATCCGGAGGTCCGCCAGTTCGTGCGCGGCGAGCCCGATGGACCGATCCGTTTCCACTATCCCGCTCCCGAGGTCAGCGAAGATTTCGGGCCAGGAGCGCGTCCATGAATCTGTTGCAGTGGCTGGGCGGACGTGCCCTCGACGTACTCTCGCGCTGGGGTCATGGGGCCCTGTTTTTTCTTGATCTGCTCAAGGCCACGCCCGGCGCGGCCAGACGGTTCGGACTGGTGGTCGGGCAGATCCACGCCATCGGCAACCGGTCGCTGGTGATCATTCTTGCTTCCGGGCTGGCGGTGGGTTTCGTGCTGGCCCTTCAGATGTACTACGCCCTGACCACGTATGGCGCAGCCGAGTCACTGGGCCTGATCGTCAATCTCGCCCTGGTGCGTGAACTCGGCCCGGTGGTGACGGCCCTGCTGTTCGCAGGACGTGCCGGCACATCCCTGACGGCCGAAATCGGCCTGATGAAGGCCGGTGAGCAAATTGCTGCCATGGAACTCATGGCGATCGATCCGCGGCAACGCGTGCTGGCCCCCCGTTTCATGGCGGGTTGCATTGCCATGCCCTTGCTGGCTGCGCTCTTTTCTGCCATTGGCATCCTGGGGGCATGGGTGGTCGCCGTAGGCCTGATCGGCATTGATGCCGGCAACTTCTGGTCCATTCAGCAAAACGGTGTCGATGTCTGGCGAGACGTGGGCAATGGCGTGGTCAAGAGCCTGGTGTTTGGTGTGATCTGTACCGCAGTGGCCCTCTACCAGGGTTACGAGACGGAGGCCACGCCTGAAGGTGTGGCCTATGCCACCACCAGAACCGTGGTGACCGCTTCGCTGGGTGTACTGTCGATGGACTTCATCCTGACCGCACTGATGTTCTCAACCCCTTGAGGGCAAATAACTCATGAACAAGAGAAGCATTGAAATTCTGGTTGGCCTGTTTGTGTTGATGGGCGCTGCGGCCCTCCTGTTCCTGGCGCTGAAGGCGGCCAATCTCACCAGTTTTGCCAGTGGCGGCGATACGTACACCGTGCAGGCACGCTTTGACAACATCGGAGGTCTGAAGTCCAGGGCGCCGGTCCGGTCCGCCGGTGTCTACGTGGGACGCGTCACAAGTGTCAAGCTGGACCCGCAGACTTACCAGGGACTCGTCACGATGGAGATTGGCAAAGGCATCGAATTTCCCCGTGATTCGACCGCCAAGATCCTCACTGCCGGACTCCTGGGCGACCAGTACATCGGTATCGAACCTGGCGGTGACGAGCGAAATCTCGGGGCCGGCGATACCCTGTCCCGCACGCAGTCAGCCGTGGTCCTGGAAAACCTGATTGGCCAGTTCCTGTTCAATCGCGCGGCCGATGGCTCGCAGGATTGAATAGCCAGGTGCGCCTTCCCCAGGCGCGCCATACCTTCAACTGGTTACATTTTTCGGTCAACAGAAACACCACATACACGCAGGTTCATCCTATTGAGCGAAGATCGCCCAGGTGCTCGGGCAGTGCCCGAAAGCGTTGGTGACTTCATGCTGTGGCGGGACGTTTCCCGGTGTCCAAACGAATATGGTTGCTACTCCAAACCCAAGATTGGCGCATCCTGTCATTGACCGATATGCGCGGCCAGTGAAATGCATGGCTGGCGCCGTGTTTCTGGCTGTGCTGGCCGGGTGTGCCACTGGTCCCGAGGCGAATGCCAGGGATCCGCTGGAGCCGTTCAATCGCAGCATCTATCAGTTCAACGATGCAGTGGATCGCGCGGTGCTCAAGCCGGTGGCGACGACCTATGTGCAAGTGACGCCGCATCCCGTGCGCCAGGGTGTCAGCAATTTCTTCGACAACCTGGGCGACCTGTGGTCCTTTGTCAATGCCACCCTGCAACTGCGCCCGCGCGAGGCAGCAGAGAACATTCTCCGGTTCAACGTCAATACGGTGCTGGGATTGGGTGGCGTGCTGGATATTGCCTCGGAAATGGGCATCCAGCGGACCAAAGTCGATTTCGGGCAGACCCTGGGGCGCTGGGGTGTGCCGGCGGGTCCGTACCTTGTCCTGCCTCTGCTGGGGCCTTCCTCTGTGCGAGATGCTGCCGGTCTCGGAATCGAAAGCCGTGGCGATCTGGTCATGTCCGTCGACCACATTCCGACTCGCAACAGTCTGTATGGCTTGCGCGTCGTCGAAACGAGGGCCGATCTGTTGCGGGCGACCAGCCTGCTCGAAGGTGCCGCGCTGGACAAGTACAGCTTCACGCGTGACTTCTATCTCCAGAGACGTCAGAACCAGGTCGACGACATCATCGATCGGGGATGGGGCCTGAAGAGCGACGATACTGACACGAATCGCAACGATTGACGGGGAACCTGCCTGCCTTGGGGTTATCTGATTCCCGTCGACCATCAGAACATCAGGGCGAAAGCCCGGAAAGGGAACATATGCTGAAACGACGCAACTGGATCCAGGCCGTACTGCTCACTTCGGCCCTGTGGTTGTCGGGCGTGGCGCAGGCCGAGGTCGAGGCGCCAGACGCCCTGGTCAAACGGATTGCCACCGAAGCGCTCGAAGCGGTCAAGGCGGACGCCGCCATCCAGGCTGGCGATGTGGGGCGGATCATGGCGCTGGTGGACAGCAAGATCATGCCCAGCGTCAATTTCTCGCGCATGACGTCGTCTGCTGTCGGACGGTTCTGGCGTCAGGCCACCCCCGAGCAGAAGGACAAGCTGCAAGCCGAGTTCAAGACCTTGCTGGTGAGAACCTATTCCGGCGCACTGGGAGAGGTCAAGGACCAGTCCCTGAGTTTCAAGCCGCTGCGGGCCCGCGCTGAAGACACCGAGGTGGTGGTGCGCTCGGAGGTGCGTGGCCGGGGTGAGCCGATTCAACTGGACTACCGGCTCGAGAAGACCCCTGAAGGCTGGAAGATCTATGACATCAATGTTCTGGGTCTCTGGCTGGTGGACACCTACCGGACACAGTTTGCCCAGGAAATCAATGCCAACGGCATCGATGGCCTGATCGCCGCCCTGGCACAGCGCAACAAGGCGGCGTCGCCGCGCGCCAGTTGAACGCCGCCATGGAGCCCGGACTTCACCACGGCCGGTGCGTCCTGTCGCTGTCCGGGCGGGTGACCATGGGTACCGCGGCGGCAGAGCTGGCCACCCTGGCTCCGCGGCTCCAGCAGTCGACCACGGTGGTGGTTGATGGCGGCGCGCTCGAAAATTTCGATTCGTCGGCCATTGCCGTCCTGTTGGAGCTGCGCAGGCAGGCGCTGCGGAAAAGCTGTTCCTTCACGGTGGAGCAGTTGCCGGCGCGGCTGCGGGACCTGATGACACTCTACGGTGTGGGCGAACTGCTGTCCGCATAAAATACCGGGTTGTCACCTCCCAACACAGATGCCCTGCTTGCGGCGGGTGACCCTGTGGTCCCGCCTTCATGTCAGCCGTATCTTTCCAGAACGTTTCCAAACGCTTCGCCACCGCACGTGGCGAGTTCCAGGCACTGCGCGATGTCAGCTTTGACATCGAGGCTGGCGAGTTCTTCGGCCTGCTCGGACCCAATGGCGCCGGCAAGACAACGCTGATCAGCATACTGGCAGGCCTGATCCGTCCGACGGGCGGGCAGGTTCTGGTCCACGGAAAGGACGTGCAGTCCGACTATCAGGCTGCGCGCCGCCTGCTTGGAATCGTTCCCCAGGAGCTGGTTTTCGACCCTTTCTTTACCGTGCGCGAGGCCCTGCGCTTCCAGTCGGGTTACTTTGGCGTGCGCGACAACTCGGCCTGGATTGACGAGTTGCTGGAAGGGCTGGGACTGGCTGACAAGGCTACGGCCAACATGCGGCAGCTATCCGGGGGCATGAAGCGCAGGGTCCTGATTGCACAGGCTCTCGTACATCGGCCTCAGGTGATCGTGCTGGATGAGCCGACGGCGGGCGTCGATGTCGAACTGCGACAGACCCTGTGGCAGTTTGTCAGCGACCTGAATCGGCGCCTGGGCTGTACGGTCCTTCTCACCACGCACTACCTGGAGGAGGCCGAGGCGCTTTGCGGCCGGATTGCCATGCTCAAGCAAGGGCAGGTGGTGGCGCTCGAACGCACGTCGGAACTCCTCGCCAGGGCATCGTCCAACGTGCTGCGGTTCAAGACCGATCAACCACTACCGCCAGATCTCCTGGCCATGGCCCGGGTCACCGGGCGGGTCGTGCAGCTGCCAGCCCACGATGCGCTGGAGGTCGAACGTCTGCTCGCCCGCGTCCGGGAGTCCGGGGCCGCCGCGCAGGACATCGAGATCCGCAAGGCCGATCTGGAGGACGTGTTCCTGGATTTCATGGGGACTGATGCCCACGAGGCGGATACCCGGAACGGGGTGGCAGCATGAACGGCTGGCAAACCCTTTTCTACAAGGAAGTGCTGCGTTTCTGGAAGGTGGGCTTCCAGACCGTTGCGGCTCCGGTGATCACGGCCATCCTGTACATGATGATCTTTGGTCATGTGCTGGAGGATCACGTGAAGGTGTACGACCAGGTGAGTTACACCGCCTTCCTGTTACCCGGCCTGGTGATGATGAGCGTGTTGCAGAACGCCTTTGCCAACAGCTCATCTTCGCTGGTCCAGAGCAAGGTGATGGGCAATCTCGTCTTTCTCATGCTCACGCCCTTGTCCCACAGGGCCTGGTTCATGGCCTATGTGGCGTCGTCCGTCGTGCGTGGACTGGCGGTGGGTGCCGGTGTGATGCTGGCCACCTGGTGGTTTGCCCGTCCACCTTTCGAAGCGCCGTTGTGGATATTGGTGTTCGCCTTGCTGGGGGCGGCCCTGCTGGGCTCCCTGGGGCTGATTGCCGGCCTCTGGGCCGAGAAGTTCGACCAGATGGCCGCCTTTCAGAATTTCCTGATCATGCCCATGACCTTCCTGTCAGGCGTGTTCTATTCCATCCACTCATTGCCGGCGTTCTGGCAGCGAGTCAGTCACCTCAATCCGTTTTTCTACATGATCGACGGATTCCGGTATGGGTTCTTCGGGGTCAGCGATGCTTCGCCCTGGTTGAGCCTGGCCATTGTCGGAACCGCCCTGGCGCTGGTTGCGATGCTGGCACTCTACCTCCTGCGCACGGGATACAAGCTTCGCCAATGAGCGACGGGCATGCCGTGAGCAGATGATCCATTCATGATGAGCCCGCTGGCAACGGGGGCCACGACAGCGTGACGGCAGGCGCAATGGTTGCGCCGTTGAGAAAACAGGAAACAGGACCCACCCATGACGGCAGAACAACTGGAAAAGCTCATTGCCAGCGGCCTTCCCTGCGAGCACATCGAAGTCAGTGGCGACGGGCGACACTGGGCTGCAGTGATCGTCTCGGCGGCATTTGACGGCATGCGTCCGATCGCCCGGCACAAGACGGTCTATGCCACACTCGGTGAACGAATCCAGAACGATGAGGTGCATGCCTTGTCAATGAAGACCTATACGCCGGCCGAGTGGGCCAGGCAATCCTGAGGGCGCACATATGGACAAACTGCGCATCAATGGCGGTCGACCGCTGCGTGGCGAAGTGGAGATTTCCGGGGCCAAGAACGCGGCACTGCCCGAACTGTGCGCCACTCTGCTCACCGAGGAGTCCGTCACACTGACCAATGTGCCGCGCTTGCGCGACATCGCAACCATGCGAAACCTGCTGGACCACATGGGGGTCCGGACAGAGACCCATGGGGAACGCGGCGGCATGAGTTTTGATGCCAGTGGCGCCATTCAGCCCGAGGCTCCCTACGAACTGGTCAAGACCATGCGGGCGTCTGTGCTGGTACTGGGCCCGCTGTTGGCCCGCTTTGGACATGCACGCGTGTCTCTCCCGGGCGGCTGCGCCATCGGTGCCCGACCCGTTGACCAGCACATCAAGGGCCTGCAGGCGATGGGTGCCGAGATCAGTGTCGAGCATGGCTACATGGTCGCCCGGCTTCCGCAGGGGCGCGATCGTCTCAAGGGTGCGCGCATTGCCACCGACATGGTGACGGTCACGGGCACCGAGAATTTCCTGATGGCGGCCAGCCTGGCTGACGGCGAGACAGTCCTGGAGAATGCCGCCCAGGAACCGGAGATTCCTGACCTGGCCGAAATGCTGATCGCCATGGGCGCAAAGATCGAAGGCCACGGTACCAGCCGCATCCATGTCCAGGGCGTTGATCGCCTGCACGGGTGCAGCCATCAGGTCGTGGCAGACCGCATCGAAGCCGGAACCTTTCTGTGTGCCGTGGCCGCCACCGGAGGCGAGGTGGTGTTGCGTCACGCGCGAGGAGACCATCTGGAGGCGGTGATTGACAAGCTGCGCGATGCCGGTGCCACGGTCGAGGCGGGTGAAGGGTTTCTGCGCGTCCGGAGCGAAGGGCGCCTGAAGGCCCAGAGTTTTCGTACCACCGAATACCCTGGTTTCCCGACCGACATGCAGGCCCAGTTCATGGCGCTCAACTGCATCGCGCAAGGTACCAGCACCGTCACCGAGACGATCTTCGAGAACCGCTTCATGCATGTGAGCGAACTCATGCGACTGGGTGCGAAGATCCAGATCGATGGCAAGGTCGCCATCGTCGAAGGCGTGGAATGCCTCTCGGGAGCCACCGTCATGGCCACCGACCTGCGCGCTTCGGCCAGCCTGGTGATTGCCGGTCTGGTAGCCGAGGGCGAGACCGTGGTCGACCGCATCTATCACCTTGACCGTGGCTACGATCAGATGGAGGCCAAACTCCGGGCTCTTGGCGCTCAAATCGAAAGGATCAAATGATCACCCTGGCATTGTCCAAAGGCCGCATTTTTGATGAGACACTGCCCCTGCTTGCGGCGGCGGGCATCGAAGTGCTTGAAGATCCCGAGAAATCGCGCAAGCTCATCCTTCCCACCAACCAGTCTCATGTCCGCGTGGTTCTGGTGCGGGCGACCGATGTGCCCACTTATGTCGAATATGGTGGAGCCGACCTGGGTGTGACCGGCAAGGACACACTGATCGAGCATGGTGGTCAGGGACTCTATCAACCGTTGGACCTGCAGATCGCCAAGTGCCGCATGAGCGTGGCCGTGCCGTCCGACTTTGACTACGCATCGGCCGTTCGGCAGGGTTCACGCCTGAAGGTGGCGACGAAGTACACCACCATTGCACGCGAGTTTTTCGCTGGCAAAGGCGTGCATGTGGACCTGATCAAACTCTATGGCAGCATGGAGCTTGCTCCCTTGACGGGACTGGCTGATGCCATCGTGGACCTGGTTTCCACCGGCAAGACCCTCAAGGCCAACAACCTGGTCGAGGTCGAGCAGATCATGGACATCAGCTCTCGTCTGGTGGTCAACCAGGCCGCGCTCAAACTCAAGCAGGCCACCATTCGGCCCATCCTGGACGCTTTTGCCCAGGCCCTGCAGAAAGGCACAACTCCGTCATGAACGTCACGGCCGCACCTCTTCGCCTGTCCACCGTCACCCCTGACTTCGAAGCGCAGTTCGCCCGCCGGCTGCATTGGTCGGCAGAAACGGATCATGCGATCGAGCAGCGTGTGGCGGACATCCTGGCCGATGTGCAGGCCCGCGGCGACGCGGCCGTTCTCGAATACACCGCCCGATTTGATGGACTGGACGCTGACAGTCTCAGGCAACTCGAACTCACCCAGCGTGAGTTGAAGGTCGCGTTCGAGTCGTTGCCGCCCACACAGCGGTCTGCGCTGGAAGCTGCGGCACGCCGGGTGCGCAGCTACCACGAAGCCCAGAAGAAGGCGTCCGGCGAAAGCTGGACCTATCGCGACGAAGACGGCACGCTTCTGGGCCAGAAAGTCACGCCGCTGGACCGCGTGGGCATCTATGTGCCCGGTGGCAAGGCCGCCTACCCGTCGTCGGTGCTGATGAACGCCATCCCTGCCCATGTGGCCGGCGTCAGCGAAATCATCATGGTCGTGCCCACGCCCAGGGGAGAAAAGAACCCGCTGGTGCTGGCTGCGGCCTATGTGGCCGGTGTCACGCGCGCCTTCACCATCGGCGGTGCCCAGGCCGTGGGCGCACTGGCCTACGGCACCGCCACCGTGCCCAAGGTGGACAAGATCACCGGTCCTGGCAACGCCTACGTCGCCAGTGCCAAGCGCCGCGTATTCGGAACCGTGGGCATCGACATGATCGCCGGACCCAGCGAAATACTGGTGCTGGCCGATGGCAGTACACCCGCCGACTGGGTGGCCATGGATCTGTTCAGCCAGGCGGAGCACGACGAGCTGGCCCAGTCGGTCCTGCTCTGTCCCGATGCGGCCTACATGGATGCGGTGCAGGCAGCCATCGATCGCCTGCTGCCGACGATGCCTCGGGCGGCCATCATTGCCAGGAGCCTGAGCGACCGAGGCGCGTTGATCCTCACGCGTGACATGGAAGAGGCCTGCGCCATCAGCAACCGTATCGCGCCCGAGCATCTGGAAGTGTCGAGCGTCGATCCGCACCGCTGGGAACCACTGCTCAGGCACGCTGGCGCCATCTTCCTGGGTGCGTACACCAGCGAGAGTCTGGGTGACTACTGCGCCGGTCCGAATCATGTGCTGCCCACCAGTGGCACAGCCCGGTTTTCCTCTCCGCTGGGGGTGTATGACTTCCAGAAGCGCAGCAGCCTGATCGAAGTCAGTCAGGCCGGTGCCCAGGCGCTGGGTACCATTGCCGCCGAGCTCGCCTACGGCGAAGGCCTGCAGGCCCATGCCCGTGCCGCCGAACTGCGCCTGAATGAAGTCCCCCCCATGAGAGACGTGAAATGAATGCGATGACCGCCCCGAACCCGTTGCAGAACATCCGGCAGGATATCCAGTCCATGCATGCCTACGCCATTCAGGACTCAGCCGGCCTGGTCAAGCTGGACGCCATGGAGAACCCCTTCGCACTGCCACCCGAGCTTCAGGCGGCGTTGGGTGAGCGGCTGGGAGCCGTGGCCATCAATCGCTATCCCGGTGGCCGCATCGAGGACCTGAAGCAGGCATTGGCCCGTTATGTCGATCTGCCGGAAGGCTGTGCCCTGATGCTGGGCAACGGGTCCGATGAGCTGATTTCGCTGCTGGCCATGGGCTGCGACCTGCCCGGTGCCAGCATCCTCGCTCCGCTGCCCGGTTTCGTCATGTATGCCATGAGCGCGCAATTGCAGGGGCTGGCATTTCATGGCGTGGATCTCACGCCCGAATTCGAACTCGATGAAGCGGCCATGCTGGCGGCCATGCGAGCTCACCGGCCGAACATCACCTACATTGCCTATCCGAACAATCCGACGGCCAATCTGTGGGATGCGACCGTGATCCGTCGACTGATCGCCGAGGCGGCCACGTACGGCGGTCTGGTGGTGATGGATGAGGCTTATCAGCCCTTCTCCAGCCGCAGCTGGCTGGACGAGATCCGTGCCAACCCGGCCGCCAATGCCAATGTGCTGCTCATGCGCACCCTGTCCAAATTTGGCCTGGCCGGTGTGCGGCTGGGCTATATGGTCGGTCCGCAGGCGCTGGTGCACGAGGTGGACAAGCTGCGCCCACCCTATAACGTGAGCGTGCTCAACGCCGAGTGCGCGCTGTTTGCGCTGGAGCATGCCGATGTGTTCGCGCAGCAGGCCGCCATCATCTGTGCCGAGCGTGAGCATCTGCTGGCTGCTCTGTCAACGATGCCGGGCGTTCAGGCCTTTCCCAGCCAGGCCAACATGGTGCTGGTGAGAGTGCCTGATGCACATAGGGCCTTCGACGGCCTCAAATTGCGTGGCGTGCTGGTCAAGAATGTTTCTAAAATGCATCCATTGCTCGGCCATTGCCTGCGCCTGACGGTTGGCACCCCCGACGAAAACGTGCAGATGATCGACGCCCTGCGAGCCAGCCTATGAATGCCCCCATCCCAGAAACCTGCGCCGCCGACCGCGTGGCCGAAGTCCAGCGCCGCACGGCCGAGACGCAGATCCGTGTCCGTGTCAACCTTGACGGAAGTGGGACATCGCGACTGTCCACTGGCATCGGGTTTTTTGACCACATGCTGGACCAGATTGCACGTCATGGTCTGATCGATCTGGATATCGAGTGCCAGGGTGATTTGCACATTGATGGGCATCACACGGTCGAGGACGTCGGCATCACCGTGGGACAGGCATTTGCCAGGGCCGTGGGTGACAAGAAGGGTATTCGCCGCTATGGGCATGCGTATGTGCCACTGGACGAGGCGCTGTCACGGGTGGTGATCGATTTTTCGGGGCGCCCTGGTCTGCACATGCATGTGCCTTTCACGTCGGGCATGATTGGCGGGTTCGACACCCAGTTGACGTTCGAGTTCTTCCAGGGCTTCGTCAACCATGCAGGCGTCACCCTGCATGTCGACAACCTCAAGGGTGTCAACGCGCACCACCAGTGCGAGACCGTCTTCAAGGCGTTTGCACGCGCACTTCGAATGGCACTCGAGCGCGACCCGCGCATGGGGGATGTGATCCCTTCGACCAAAGGTTCTCTTTGATCTTCCGGACCGACAGATGACGCGCAAGACAGTCGCCGTGGTGGATTACGGCAGTGGCAACCTGCGTTCGGTCTCACAGGCTGTCTTGCATGTGACCGCCGGGACGCATATGGATGTGGTGGTCACCTCCAGGGGCCAGGACGTGCTGGACGCGGATCGGGTGGTTCTGCCGGGGCAGGGACACATGGCCGACTGCATGCGCGAGCTGGAAGCGTCCGGCCTGCAGGCGGCCGTCTTGCATGCCGCGGCCAACAAACCCCTGTTCGGGGTATGTGTCGGCATGCAGATGCAGCTCGACCGGAGTGAGGAAGGTCCGACCGAGGGTCTGGGGCTGATTCCTGGCGAGGTCGTCCGTTTTCGGCTGGAAGGGCAGCTTCAGCCCGACGGCAGCCGGTTCAAGGTGCCCCAGATGGGGTGGAATCGCGTGTTTCACGACCTGGGGCGTGGCGAGGCGCATCCGCTCTGGTCCGGCATTCCCGACGGCGCCTGGTTCTACTTCGTGCACAGTTACTACGCCCGGCCTGCTGAAGCGGGCCATTGTGTGGGCGAAGCCGATTACGGCGGGCGATTTGCCGCCGCCGTGGCGCGGGACAACATCTTTGCCACCCAGTTTCATCCTGAGAAGAGCGCCGAACACGGTCTGGCGCTCTATCGCAACTTTCTAACCTGGAACCCTTAAGGCCTTCGGGCCCGAATACCATGCAGCTGATTCCTGCCATTGACCTCAAAGACGGCCAGTGTGTCCGCCTCAAACAGGGCGACATGGACCAATCGACCGTATTCGGTGAAGACCCGGCAGCCATGGCCCGCAACTGGGTCAGCAAGGGCGCGCGCCGTCTGCACCTGGTCGATCTCAATGGCGCTTTTGCCGGCAAGCCCAAGAACGAAAGTGCCATCAAGCGCATTCTCAAGGATGTCGGTGATGAGGTGGAGGTCCAGCTGGGTGGCGGCATTCGTGACCTGGACACCATCGAACGCTACCTCGATGCGGGATTGCGTTACGTGATCATCGGCACGGCAGCGGTCAAGAATCCCGGGTTCCTCCAGGATGCCTGCACCGCCTTCGGTGGCCACATCATCGTGGGACTCGATGCCAAGGACGGCAAGGTGGCCACCGACGGGTGGAGCAAGCTAACCGGGCATGAGGTCGTCGATCTGGGCCGCAAGTTCGAAGACTATGGCGTCGAGTCCATCATCTACACCGACATCGGTCGCGATGGCATGCTCAGCGGCATCAACGTCGAAGCCACGGTGAAGCTGGCGCAAGCGCTGTCCATTCCGGTCATCGCCTCTGGCGGCCTGTCCAATCTCGACGACATCCGCAATCTCTGCGCAGTGGAAGACGAGGGTGTCGAAGGCGTGATCTGCGGGCGCTCGATCTACAGTGGCGATCTCGATTTCGAGGCTGCCCAGCGCCTGGCCGATGAACTGAACGGCTGAACATGAGCGAGTGCGCATTCCGTAACACGCCTTGTCAGGCGTTGTGGATGTATTGGCCACAACCTGGGCGGCCGTCTGCCGCGAACTGACATGCTTGCCAAGAGGATCATCCCGTGCCTGGACGTGACCGGAGGTCGCGTGGTCAAGGGCGTCAATTTCGTCGAACTGCGCGATGCCGGTGACCCCGTCGAAATCGCTGCACGCTACAACGAACAGGGTGCTGATGAACTCACCTTTCTGGACATCACGGCCACCAGCGATGGTCGAGACCTGATTCTGCACATCATCGAAGACGTGGCGTCCCAGGTCTTCATCCCGTTGACGGTGGGCGGTGGCGTGAGGACGGTCGAGGATGTCCGCCGGCTGCTCAATGCGGGCGCGGACAAGACCAGCTTCAATTCGGCAGCCATTGCCAACCCCCAGGTTATCCGGGAAG
Organism: Burkholderiaceae bacterium; assembly: GCA_041396505.1. Taxonomy (GTDB): domain Bacteria; phylum Pseudomonadota; class Gammaproteobacteria; order Burkholderiales; family Burkholderiaceae_C; genus Hydrogenophaga. Next base: position 141,020 of record JAWKYL010000004.1, on the reverse strand, counting down.
CGTCCGACAAATACGGGGCCCAGTGCATTGTGGTTGCCATTGATGCCAAGCGCAGGCAGGGAGAGGATGTCGTTGCCCGAGGGCCGGGCTGGGATGTGTACTCCCATGGCGGCCGCAAGAACACAGGCCTGGATGCGCTCGCCTGGGCCCGGAAAATGGCCGATTATGGTGCCGGCGAAATCCTGCTCACGAGCATGGACCGGGACGGCACCAAAAGCGGATTTGACCTGGAGCTGACCCGGGCCGTGTCCGATGCGATCGACATCCCGGTGATTGCCTCAGGTGGTGTCGGCAATCTTGACCATCTGGCCGACGGCGTCCAGCAGGGCGGTGCGGATGCCGTCCTGGCGGCCAGCATTTTTCACTACGGTGAATTCACTGTCGCCCAGGCCAAACAGCGCATGGCCGAACGGGGTATCCCTGTCCGGCTCTGACCGGCTGCGGACGACCGGCTGCAGACCGGGTCGTCAGGCTCCGCTGTCCTTCTGAATCCGATCCTGGCGTTCCAGTCGGTCTTCCATTTCACCCAGACTGGCGCTCAGGCTGTTGCCCGTCTGTTCCAGTTGTCGTGACAGTTCTGCCTGAATGCGGCCGAGTTGTTGTTCTGCTGCATCGGACCTGGTTTTCTGGCGGCCCTCCATGGCGGTCAGTTCGCTCTGGAGGTATTCCTTCAATCCGGTGAAGCGTGAAGCTTCAGCCTGGTCGGCCAGCTTCCGCTGTTCGGCCGCTTCCCGGCTGATCTTGCGCACCTCGATGAGATGACTGGTCTGGGTGAACACGATGAGAACCAGAAAGATCACCAGCAGGACAGCCAGCATGCCCAGCAGCACCAGTCCCAGGGGCGCCTGCACATCGGTGAAAGCGAAATTCAGCGTCGTTGGCCGAAACACTTCATCCAGATTCAGGGCAACAAAACCGGTGACCAGCAGCAGGGCGATGACGAGGATGATGGCGCGAATGCTCATGTCGGACTCCGGAAGGAAACGGGCCTGCCAGCGGCGTGTGCCGTATCCAGGCCAGGTTCCGATTGATGGTAACCGTTTTGGTGCAGGTCACTCCCGGCAGACCTGGAAAGAGTGATAGATTCGACGCATGGAATGGCTTGAGTGTGTGAAATGGGACGACCAGGGACTGGTGCCGGTGATTGCTCAGGAGGCCAGTTCGGGCGATGTCCTGATGTTTGCCTGGATGAACCGCGAGGCCTTGTCTCGCACAGCCGAACTCGGGCGGGCGGTCTACTACAGCCGTTCCCGGAAAAGGCTCTGGTTCAAAGGTGAAGAGTCCGGTCATGTGCAGACCGTGCATGACATCCGGCTGGACTGCGACAATGACGTGATTCTGCTGAAGATCACCCAGCTAGGTCACGATCCCGGCATCGCCTGCCACACCGGGCGACACAGCTGCTTCTATCAACGGCTGGTGGATGGACAGTGGACGGCTGTCGAGCCGGTGCTCAAGGACCCGGAATCGATCTACAAATGAACACACCGATGCAAGAAACCGACGCTCTTGTCCGCCTGGCGGCCATCATCGAGAGCCGGAAGCCGGCGCACGGGGGCGACCCGGACACAAGCTATGTGGCCCGATTGCTGCACAAGGGGCCGGATGCCTTCCTCAAGAAGATCGGAGAAGAGGCGACCGAGGTGGTGATGGCCGCCAAGGATTGCCAGTTTGGTGGTGATCCCGGAAAGCTGGTCAACGAAGTCGCGGACCTGTGGTTTCACAGCATGATCGCGCTTGCCCATGCGGGTTGCAGTCCTTCCGATGTGGTGGCGGAACTGGTGCGACGTGAAGGGCTGAGTGGTCTGGAAGAGAAAGCCTTGCGCAAGGCCCGGGCCCGCGAAGCGGACAACCCTCAGAACTGAGGGCACAAGCCATGGCTGCCGATGACAAGGATCCCGACATTGCCACACGGTCGGACGCACGCGACGATTCACTCAACACCATTGGCTGGATCAGCTATGTCCTGCATCTGATCGTGGCTGTGGCGGCTGTTCTGCCGGGTGCACAGCCGGGGATTGGCTTGCTGGCGGTGGCGCTGGTCATCGATCTCGTCAAGCGCGGCGATGCCGAGGGCAACTGGCAGGCCAGCCATTTCAGTTGGCGCATCCGGACCGTGATCTGGGCGGCATTCTGGTACCTGGTGACCTGGCCTCTGTGGCTGCTGGTTTTGCCGGGCATGCTGGCCTGGCTCATCATCTCCATCTGGTTTCTCTATCGTATCGTCAAGGGCATGGTTCGCATGAACGACCGCAGGCCACTTGAATTCTGACCCGAAAATTCCATGCACGACCCGAACTGCATTTTCTGCAAGATCATTGCCGGCCAGATTCCTTCACGCAAGGTATATGAAGACGACGACGTCTTTGCCTTTCATGACATCCATCCGTGGGCGCCTGTGCACTTCCTGATGGTGCCCAAGCAGCACATTCCGTCCATGGCCCACGTTGGTCCGGAACACGAGCGCCTGATGGGGAAGATGATGTCGCTGATTCCCCGGTTGGCTGCGGAGCAGGGTTGCAATCCATATCCTGAAGGCGGCTTCCGCATTGTGTGCAACACGGGGGACGAGGGCGGACAGGAGGTCCATCACCTGCACATCCACGTGATCGGTGGTCCAAGACCCTGGAAAAAGGGTTGACCGCACGCCCAGGTCTGTTTCGCCGAATCTCTGCCGCCTGAACTCCCGCCCCGGCGTAGAATCTCATCCAAAGGTCTTTGCCGTGCTGGCAGGGACTCAACATTATTGCGGAGATATCGTATGGGTACGTTTTCCATCTGGCACTGGCTTGTGGTGCTGTTGATCGTGGTCATGGTCTTTGGGACCAAGAAGCTCAAGAATCTGGGCTCGGACCTGGGTGGTGCAGTCAAGGGCTTCAAAGACGGCATGAAGGACGCCCAATCGGGTGAAGCGGCGGCAGATGCTCCCGCAGCCAAGGTGACCCAGGAGCTCAAGTCCGATCAGGGCACGATTGACGTCGAGGCCAAGCAAAAGAGCTGATGTCTTCCGGTGCCGGCCAGATGCCGGTGTCGGGCCGCACGTACGACGGGCCGGCGCACCTGGTGCGTCACCTGTTAACGCACCCTGGTTGAATCATGATTGATCTGGGCATTTCTAAGCTCGCCCTCATCGGGGTGGTGGCGCTCGTCGTCATCGGCCCGGAGAAACTGCCGCGCGTCGCCCGAACCGTGGGTGCATTGCTGGGCAAGGCCCAGCGGTACGTGGCCGACGTCAAGGCCGAAGTCAGCCGGTCCATCGAACTTGAAGAACTCAAGAAGATGAAGGACTCGTTCGAGACGGCGGCGCGCGACGTCGAAACCTCGGTCAGCAATACGACCGCCGATTTCGAGAAATCGTGGTCAGATGTGACCGCCGGGCTGGAGTCATCCGCCAATGGCCTCGATGACTCGGGGAACGCCGATGCCCTGGGTGCCTTGGGTTCCCCCGTGTACCCGGTGTACAAGCACCCGCGCAAGAACTGGCGCATCAAGCAAAAGGCCATGCCCCAGTGGTTCAAGGCCAGGGCCGGCATTCGTACCCGGACCCAGTCGGGGGCCGCCCGCGTGGCCCGATTCCGGCCACGTCCTTTCAAAGCTCCGCGCTGATGTCCCAACCCGATCCGAACACCGACGAACTCGCCGGTACCGAACAGCCATTTGTGCAGCACCTGATGGAGCTGCGTGATCGCATCATGTTTGGCCTGGGCGGCCTGGCTGTCTGCATGGCTGTGCTGGCCTTCTGGCCTGGCCCCAGCGGCCTGATCGACTTTGTCGCTCAACCGATTCGGGCGCACATGCCACCGGACGCCAAACTGATCGCGGTCGGCGTCTTCTCCCCATTTTTCGTGCCGTTGAAGGTGCTGGGTATGGGGGCGTTGCTGATGTCCCTGCCCTGGTGGATGTACCAGATCTGGGCATTCGTTGCACCTGGTCTCTACAGCCATGAGAAGCGGTTTGCGGTTCCCCTGATCGTATTGGGAAGCCTGCTGGCCTACCTGGGCATTGCCTTCGTCCAGTTTTTTGTTCTGGACAAGATGTTCGGTTTCATCCAGGGGTTCACGCCGGCCAGTGTGGCCGCCACACCGGACATTGCATCCTACGTCGAGGCGATCCTGTCCCTGTATCTGGCGTTCGGCCTGGCCTTTCAGGTGCCAATTGTCGTGATGCTGCTTGTGCGCCTGAACATGGTTTCTGTGGAGAAGCTCAAGGAGTTTCGCGGGTACTTCGTGGTCCTTGCATTCATTGCAGCCGCCGTGGTCACGCCACCTGATGTCATATCCCAGCTGGCGCTGGCCGTCCCCATGTGCCTGCTTTACGAAATGGGCATCTGGGGCGCCAAATGGTTCGCGAAGTCCGCTACCGCAGACTCGGAAGCCTCCGGGACCGAGACGCCCTGAACCGTCAGCGCTGCTGACCGCTGATGGCGGGTGGGCCGCGCCGGCCCGGAATGATTTCGATGGTCGAGCGCCCGTCGCGGCGCAGGACCTCCAGGTTGGCTGGTTGGCCGGGTGGCAATGCTGCAACAGCTGCCAGCAGTTGCGCGACGTCAACAACCGCCCGCTCGCCCACGCGGGTGATCACATCGCCAGGCTGAATGCCGGCTTTTGCTGCAGGGCCATCCTGCAGGACGCCCGTGATGATCACCCCGTGACCGCTGGTCAGCCCGAAGCTTTCGGCGATCTCGGGCGTGAGGTCCTGGGGTTCAACGCCAATCCACCCACGTGTCACCTTGCCATCCCGGACAATGGCGTCGAGCACATTGCGGGCAGTGGATGTCGGAATGGCAAAGCCGATGCCCATGGAGCCGCCCGAGCGCGAATAGATGGCGGTGTTGATGCCCATCAGATGACCTTGCACGTCCACCAGGGCGCCACCGGAGTTGCCCGGGTTGATGGCGGCATCGGTCTGAATGAAATTCTCGAACGTGTTGATACCGAGCTGGGTGCGGCCGAGCGCACTGACGATCCCGCTTGTGACGGTTTGCCCGACGCCGAACGGATTGCCGATGGCCAGTACCGGGTCGCCGATGGCCAGGCGGTCGGAGTTGCCCAGCGTGATCACGGGAAGGTCCGGCAGATCGATCTTGAGGATGGCCAGGTCGGTCTCCGGATCCGTGCCGATGACCTGAGCGGCCGACCTGCGGCTGTCATTGAGCACCACTTCGATCTCGTCGGCTTCCTCGATGACGTGGTTGTTGGTCAGGATGTATCCCGTCGGACTGACGATCACGCCGGATCCCAGGCCCGCCTGCGGTTGTGAGTTCCCCTGGTCACCAAAGAAAAAGCGGAACCATGGATCGCCGCTGTTGGGATTGTTGACGGCGGCTTTGCTGGTGTTGATGCTGACCACGGCAGCCGATGCGATCTGCGCTGCGGCACGGAAGCTCTGGACGCCATCGGCCGGTTTCGCGGGGCCGGCGTCCACGGCTTCGAACACCGGTACGACGGATGGCATGCCCGCCTGCCGGCCCAGCCAGCCCGGTTTGAGCGTGGCAACGACGAAGAAAATGGCGACCAGTACGGTCACCGATTGAGCAAACAGCAGCCAGAGTCGTTTCATGCAAGTAGCCGAAGTGGTTTACCGTCCCGGTGCGGGTGGCCGGATTTTGAAGCAAATGAGGTTTGTGGTTCCCGGATTCAAGAGGTGCCGGGGTGGTTGACCCAGATCAATGCAGTCCCATGGATGAAAGGATGCAATTGGCAATGAACCAACAACAACGTCAATGGAGCCAGTGATGAAAGCGATTGTGGACCTCTTTTCCACCGATTACGGCCTCTTCAGCATCGGGGTGATCCTGTTCATGCTGGTGATGGCGGCCTGGTTCTACCGCTTCTTCATGCGCAAGATCGAAGAGTCGGCGAAGAGCAACCGCTGAAGCCGGCGTCGGGCGGTGTCAGAATGATGGGAGTCTGCTGCATGCCCGTCCAGGGTCGGCAGCACGTTCGCTGCCCATCCTGTCCCTTCCGGCATGTCATCTTCTCAGCCTGCCTCCATCGATCGCTCCAGCCTGTTGTCCGCCCTGGACGGGCTGTTGCAGCCGCAACTTTTCCGTGACTACGGACCCAACGGCCTGCAGGTCGAAGGCCGTTCTCAGGTTCGGCGACTGGTCACGGGAGTCACAGCCAGCCTGGCACTGATTGATGCTGCCATCGATGCACAGGCCGATGCCATCCTAGTCCATCACGGCCTGTTCTGGCGCGGCCAGGACGGACGGGTGACGGGCTGGATGAGGCAGCGGCTGGGGCGTTTGCTGGGTTCGGACATCAATCTGTTTGCCTATCACCTTCCACTGGATGCCCATGGTGAACTGGGCAATAACGCTCAGCTGGCGCAACGGTTGTCGGTCCGGGTGACGGAGGGGCCTGCTGGCCGGTTTGGCGACCAGGCCATCGGATTCATGGGGCATCGGGCGCCCGGGCCTTTGTCCGCGCTCGCCGAGGATATTGCCCGCCGACTGGGCCGGAAGCCCATCGTGGTGGGGCATCCGGAGCGCGAGGTGCGCAACGTGGCCCTGTGTACGGGAGGTGCCCAAGGGTATTTCGAATCCGCCATTGCAGCGGGCGCCGACGTCTTCATCACGGGTGAAATTTCCGAACCGCAGGCACACTATGCCCGGGAAACGGGCGTGGCTTATATCGCATGCGGCCATCACGCCTCCGAGCGTTATGGTGTGGCAGCGGTGGGTGAACATCTTTCGCGGATGCACGGCGTGCATCACCAGTTCATAGAGATCGACAATCCGGCATGAATCCGCATGCAGCCTCGGCGCCTTTGCTGGTGACCATGGGAGATCCGGCCGGTGTCGGCCCGGAAATCATCGTGGGCGCGGTCATGGCCCATCCAGGGTTGCTGGATGACATCGTGGTGGCCGGCGACGTGGCGACCTTGAATCGGGCGGCGCGTGTGATGGCCAGTTCGACGCACATGAAGGTGCCTGACATCGTCGCCGTCAGTGGGCCTGACGACAGGCCGGGTGCCGGTGTGCTGGCCGTCTGGCAGGCCTGTGAGACCCATGAGCCTGTCACTTGGGGGCGAGCAGATCCGGTGGCCGGGCGGGCCGCTGTCCAGTGCATCGAAGCGGGGGCCGGGGCTGTGCTGGAGAATCGGGCGAGGGCGCTCGTGACGGCCCCTGTTCACAAGGAAGCCCTGGCCATGGCCGGTGTTCCTTTCCCCGGGCACACAGAGATGCTGCAGGCCCTGGCAGCGAAGCACATGGGGTGTACCGTCAAGGAGTTGCCGGTGCGCATGATGTTGAGCGAACCCCGTCTGCGTACGGTACTCGTCAGTATCCACGTTGCGTTGGCTGATGCCATTGCCATGGTGACTCAGGCGCAGGTTCTGCAGACCATAGAGATCACCCATCGCCATTTCCAGTTGACGGGCATGCAGCGACCTCGCATCGCGGTGGCAGGTCTGAACCCGCACGCAGGGGAGGGCGGTCTGTTCGGGCGTGAGGAAATTCTGGCCATTGCCCCCGCCGTCGAGCAGGCCAGAAAGTCAGGCATCGATGTCACGGGCCCCTACCCGCCGGACACGGTGTTCATGCAGGCCCGAAAGGGGGCATTTGACGTGGTGATCGCCATGTATCACGACCAGGGCCTGATCGCCGTGAAGCTCCTGGGTATCGAGCATGGCGTCAATACCACGCTGGGTCTGCCATTTGTGCGGACCAGCCCGGATCATGGCACCGCATTTGATCTGGCCGGGCAGGGCGTGGCCAGTCCGGACAGTCTTCTGGCCGCCATCGAAGCGGCCAGAAGCGCGGCTTCCGCGCCGGCCTGAGCCGGGCGGAGCGGCACGGGCTTATCTTTTCAGGCTGTCCCGGATCTCGCGCAGCAGCAGGATGTCCTCGGCCGTCGCAGGCGGGGCGGGTGGCGGCTCGGCTTTCTTGAGCCGGTTGATCTGCTTGACCATCAGGAAGATGATGAAGGCCAGGATCAGAAAATTGATGGCAACGCTGATGAAGCTGCCGTAAGCAAGTACCGGCACACCTGCTTCCTTGAGTGCGGCCAGTGTGTTCGCCGTCCCTTCCGGCACCTCGCCCAAGGTCAGGAACAGGTTCGAAAAATCCAGATTGCCGAACACCGATCCCACCAGCGGCATGATCACGTCGGCCACCAGTGAGCCGACGATCTTGCCAAAGGCGCCTCCAATGATCACGCCGACCGCCAAGTCGATGACGTTGCCCTTGACGGCAAATTCCTTGAATTCCTGCATCATGCCCATGAACTTCCTCCTGTCGGGCCGTCCGGCCCATTCGCGTTGAACAACACCCAAGACTTCGCCCAAGGTGCGCCGCGATTCTCCCATGGCAGTGAAAAGCACTGTGCCGGACTGAGCAATATCAATCCGGGGGCCAAGGCTTGCCGTGAGAATAGTCAGGTCGTACTCCACTTGGCGCCACAGTGCGCACTTTTCGGTCCAGTACAATGCAGGGTTGTCCCCAGTGTTCACATCAATCCAGTTCGAAAGATCCCCATGAGTGAAGCAACCGCCGATGCGTCTGTCGACAGCAGCCGCCGTACCTGGCTGATCACATCCTGCGCCATGGGCGGCGTGGGTGCCGCTGCCGTGGCTGTGCCCTTTGTGCGCAGCTTCGAGCCGTCCGAGCGAGCCAAGGCGGCCGGTGCGGCGGTGGAAGTCGATATTTCCACTATTGCCCCCGGGGAAAAAGTGGTCGTCGAGTGGCGTGGCAAACCGGTCTGGATCATGCGCCGTACCCCCGAGCAACTGGCATCCCTGGACAAGGTCGTGCCCCAGCTGGCCGATCCCGAGTCCAAGCGAACCGGATTTCCGACGCCGGCCTATGCGCGCAACCAGCACCGTTCGATCAAGCCCGAGATCCTTGTGGCCGTCGGCATCTGCACCCACCTGGGCTGTTCGCCCGGCGACAAGTTCACGCCAGGACCGCAGCCGTCGCTGCCGGACGACTGGCAAGGTGGATTCCTGTGTGCCTGCCATGGTTCGACCTTCGATCTGGCCGGGCGCGTGTTTCGCAACAAACCCGCCCCGGACAACCTCGAAGTGCCGCCGCACTACTACGTGTCGGAAAACGTCCTCGTGGTCGGCGAGGAAAAGGCCGCCTGAGCGGCGCGTGCGAAACGGTAGAGACCTGACATCAGAGGCACTCCATGGCTGAATTCAAAGAAATTTCCCCCGATGCGCCGGTTGGCCAGAAGGTCATGAACTGGTTCGAGAACCGGTTGCCTTCGGCTTTCTACATCTACAAGCGCGACATGGCCGAGTACTACGCGCCGAAGAATTTCAACTGGTGGTACATCTTCGGCTCGCTCGCCATGCTGGTTCTGGTGATCCAGATTGTCACCGGCATCTTCCTGGTCATGCACTACAAGCCAGACGCATCGCTGAACGCTGCGGGTGTTCCGGTGGCATTCGCCTCCGTCGAGTACATCATGCGCGATGTGCCCTGGGGCTGGCTGATCCGTTACATGCACTCGACGGGTGCCTCGGCTTTCTTCATCGTGGTCTATCTCCACATGTTCCGCGGCCTGATCTACGGCTCCTATCGCAAGCCACGCGAACTGGTCTGGATCTTCGGGTGCGCCATCTTCCTGGCACTGATGGCCGAGGCCTTCATGGGGTACCTGCTCCCGTGGGGCCAGATGTCCTACTGGGGTGCCCAGGTGATCGTGAACCTGTTCTCTGCCATTCCCTTTGTCGGTCCTGACCTGGCGCTGCTCATCCGTGGTGACTATGTGGTTGGAGATGCAACGCTCAACCGGTTCTTCAGCTTCCACGTGATTGCCGTTCCCCTGGTCCTGCTGGGCCTGGTGGTGGCTCACCTGATGGCGCTGCATGATGTGGGCTCCAACAACCCTGATGGTGTCGAGATCAAGTCCGGCCCCAAGGGCAACCGGTGGTCGGCAGATGCACCGGCAGACGGTGTTCCGTTCCACCCCTACTACACCGTGCACGACATCTTCGGCGTGACGCTGTTCCTGATGGTGTTCTCTGCCATCGTGTTCTTCGCACCTGAGTTCGGTGGCTACTTCCTGGAGTTCAACAACTTCATTCCGGCGGATCCGCTGGTGACGCCGCTGCACATTGCACCCGTCTGGTACTTCACGCCGTTCTATTCGATCCTGCGTGCCGTGACCTCGGCGTTCATGCCGTACCTGTGGCTGTTCCTGATCGCCATCGGGCTGATCACTGTCAATCGCGCCAAGATACCCGGGTTCCTGAAACTGGGCTACTGGGGCATGGTGTTTGTCCTGCTGTTCTGGTTTGGCGTGCCGGCGGTGCTCGGCGCCAAGTTCGGCATCGATATCTCCAATCCGCTGCTGACGGGTTCCGACGCCAAGTTCTGGGGTGTCGTCGCCATGGGCGGTGCGGTGATCATCCTGTTCTTCCTGCCATGGCTGGACCAGAGTCCCGTCAAGTCGATCCGGTATCGACCGACCTGGAACCTCTGGCTGTACGTGGTGTTCGTGATCAACTTCTTCATCCTGGGCTACCTGGGCGTGCTTCCACCGTCGCCCGTGGGCGAGATCGTGTCCCAGGTGGGTACGTTGTTCTATTTCGGCTTCTTCCTGCTGATGCCGTGGTGGACCCGTCTCGGCGAGTTCAGGCCGGTGCCGGCCCGCGTGACCTTCAAGCCCCACTGAGTGCCTAGAACGAAACCGGAGTCAAGCAAATGAAAAAAATCCTTCTGGGCTTCATCATGGCGATGGGACTGGCCGGTGCTGCCCATGCAGCCGGTGCGTCCTTCCCTCTGGACAAGGCGCCCCAGCGCACGAATGACATGGCCGCGCTTCAGAACGGTGCCAAGATCTTCGTCAACTACTGCCTGAGCTGCCATTCGGCATCGTTCATGCGGTTCAACCGGCTGCGCGACATTGGCCTGACCGAGAAGCAGATCGGCGAGAACCTGATGTTCACCACGGACAAGGTGGGCAATACCATGCAGGCCGCCATCAATCCCAAGCAAGCCAAGGAATGGTTTGGTGCCAACCCGCCCGATCTGACCCTGGTGGCCCGTTCGCGGGCCAGTGGCGCGGGATCCGGTGCTGACTACATCTACACGCTGCTGCGCACGTACTACCGCGACGAATCCAAGCCCACCGGCTGGAACAACTTGGTGTTTCCCAACATCGGCATGCCTCATCCCTTGTGGTCGCTGCAGGGCGAACGCAAGCCGGTGTTCGATACCGTTGAGTCGCACGGACACGAGTCCCATGTCCTGCGGGGCTGGGAAACGACCAAGGCTGGCAGTCTGAGCCAGGCCGAGTACGATCGCAATGTGGGTGACCTGGTTGCCTTCCTCCAGTGGATGGCGGAGCCTGAGCAGAATTCGCGCGTCCGCATCGGCGTGTGGGTGTTGCTGTTCCTGGCCCTGTTCACTATCGTGGCCTGGCGTCTGAACGCGTCGTTCTGGAAAGACGTCAAGTAATTTCTGAAAGTCCCGTGACCGCCGGGGACCGTCTCCGGCGCATCGGCTTTGAACACAGTGGCTTGCCGCATCCAGGCGATGCGACCGCAAGCCACTGTTTTTTCGTCAAGGAGACATCCCCATGATGGTCTTGTATTCGGGTACGACCTGCCCCTATTCCCACCGTTGCCGCTTCGTCCTGTTCGAAAAGGGCATGGATTTCGAGATTCGCGACGTCGATCTCTACAACAAACCCGAAGACATCGCAGTCATGAATCCCTACGGCCAGGTGCCCATCCTGGTCGAGCGTGATCTGATCCTGTACGAGTCCAACATCATCAACGAGTACATCGACGAGCGCTTTCCGCATCCTCAGCTCATGCCCGGCGATCCGGTCGATCGGGCCAGGGTCCGGCTGTTCCTGCTCAATTTCGAAAAGGAACTGTTCACCCACGTCTCGACACTGGAGTCCCGTGCGGCCAAGGGCAACGAAAAGGCCCTGGAAAAGGCGCGTGCGCACATTCGTGATCGTCTGACGCAGCTGGCGCCGGTGTTCCTGAAGAACAAGTTCATGCTGGGGGACAACTTCTCGATGCTTGACGTCGCCATTGCTCCCTTGCTCTGGCGTCTGGATTTTTACGGCATCGAACTGAGCAAGAATGCAGCTCCCCTGCTCAAGTATGCCGAGCGCATCTTTTCGCGCCCGGCCTATATCGAGGCACTGACCCCTTCCGAGAAGGTCATGCGCAAGTGATCCAGGTTGGCTGAAATTGATGATCGACCATTGACACCAGGCATGCAGCAGGACGTTCCCTCAACGCGCCCCTACCTCATTCGTGCGCTGCATGAATGGTGTACCGACAACGGGTTTTCGCCTTATCTCGCCGTCCAGGTGGACGGAACGGTCCAGGTGCCCGTCGAATACGTCAAGAATGGCGAGATCGTGCTCAACGTCAGCTTTGATGCCACCAGTGGGCTTCGGCTGGGCAATGACTTCATCGAATTCAAGGCCCGGTTCGGTGGCGTTGCCCGCGACATCATGGTGCCGGTGGACCATGTTGTTGCCATTTATGCCCGAGAGAACGGGCAAGGGATGGCCTTTCCTCCGCCGGAACCGGTGCCAGCCGTCCCGACGGAGGTCGCGCAGGAAGACGGCGCAACAGCAGAGCCGGACGAGTCGGCCCGTGCTGCCCTGCATGCCGTTGCTCCGGGCGTGGCCGCGCCGGAGGGGCCGGAGGACGAACCGCCAAATCCTCCTTCGCGTGGCGACGGTCGCCCTCACCTCAAGCGCGTCAAGTAAAATCAGCCCGTGCCGCTTTAGCTCAGTTGGTAGAGCACTCGCCTTGTAAGCGATAGGTCGTCTGTTCGAGTCAGACAAGCGGCACCATCCGGCACGCACACCGTCTACCCGTCCGAAAGGCGCATTCAGCGCGTCCAGGGTTGGACTTTGATGCGAATGGCGGTAACCTCGTTGCGTCCATCATTCAAGTCCTGCAGCAGCAGCGGAATGATGTTCCTGAGCTTGGTGGCCGCCGCGGGGCCGCTGACCAGCAGGCACCATTGTGTGCCCTCGAGTGGTCCTGGTCTCAGCTGGGTCCGCAGGGCTGGCGGGATTCGGTGGCGCAGTTGCTCCAGCAAGGCCTGTGACCGGCGTGCCCGGTCCATCAGGGATGCCAGTGCGGGGGCCTCGCCAGCAGCTTCATGGAGGCTGTAGATGCGAGAAGAATGGCGGCTGATGGACATGGTTGGGAGACAGGCGTCCCAGAGGCGCAAGAGGACGTAAATTGCACATCATTATCACGGATGCCTGGCTGGCCAGAAGCCGGGCACTGCACCTGAATGGCTGGAAGCTGATGATGGCCGGCGCCCTGGGCTCCGTATTGCTCATGCTGGGGGCAATTGTCAGTTACCACTGGGTATTTCTCGAGGGGGTTCGACAGGGTTGGCCCGGATTCGAATCCGTGGCCCGGCTGGTTCATCAGAATGAGCTGGATTCCAAGGATGCCTACATGCGGGCCAACCTGGATGCGATGGCGCGCAAACTCGGTGAAATGCAGGCCCGCATGATGCAGATCGATGCGTTGGGTGAACGGGTCGCTGGTCTGGCCGGCCTGGATCCTGAGGAATTCCGCGGTGGCGGTGAGGGCGGACTGTTGGTGTCGGACCAGCCCCTGGGGATGGATGAGCTCATGACGTCCCTCGATCATCTCGAGGGCGCTTCCGGATCGCGCATCGACTGGCTGACGGCCGTTGAGTCCCGCCTTTTTGACCAGAAGATCCAGCGCAGCCTCGTTCCCACCGAAGAGCCTGTAGAGGGTGGCCGTATCGGTTCCAGGTTCGGATTTCGCATCGATCCGATCACGGGACGCAAGGCCATGCACACGGGGCTTGACTTTCCCGCCGATCCTGGTACGCCCATTGTGGCCGCAGCGGGTGGCGTTGTCGTGGTGCAGCAACAACATCCGGCGTATGGCAACATGGTCGAGATCGACCACGGCAACGATCTCATCACCCGGTACGCACACGCATCGAAAGTTCTTGTCAAGAAGGGTGACATCGTCAAAAGGGGGCAGGTGATTGCCGAGGTCGGATCGACCGGCCGCTCCACCGGGCCCCATCTGCATTTCGAGGTGTGGGTTTCTGGTGTTGTTCAGGACCCCAGACGCTTTCTGGAGGCGGGCGAACAACTGGCCCGCTCCCCTGCACGGGCAGACCTGGCCCGACGCTGATCGATGCCCCGTGCCGGGCTAAAATGGCCGCTTTGCCCTTGAATTTGCCGGCGACGCCAGCAATTTGAGACGAGTTGGCACTGGCGGCAAAGCGTCAGGCACTCTATCAGTCACCTTTCGCCTGACGGGCGCACATCGCGTCCGGTACAGGCCTGCACGTATGGCCACCAACTTCCTGACCAAACTTTTTGGCAGTCGCAATGACCGCCTGCTCAAGACCTACCGCAAGACGGTCGAGCGCATCAACGGGCTGGAGTCAAAATACGAAAAGCTCAGCGACGATGAGCTGCGGGGCCAGACGCAGACTTTCCGCGATCGACTCGCACAGGGCGAAACACTGGATGCCCTGCTTCCCGAGGCGTTTGCGGTGGTGCGCGAGGGCAGCAAGCGCGTCATGAAGATGCGGCATTTCGACGTGCAGCTCATTGGTGGCATTGCGCTTCACCACGGGAAGGTTGCCGAAATGCGGACGGGTGAAGGCAAGACCCTGACAGCGACGCTGCCTGTGTATCTCAATGCACTGTCCGGAAAGGGCGTGCACGTCGTCACGGTCAACGACTACCTGGCGAGTCGAGATGCACAGTGGATGGGACGTCTGTACGGCTTTCTGGGATTGACCGTTGGTATCAACATGCCACAGGCACCCAGGGAGGAGAAACAGGCCGCCTATGCCGCCGACATCACCTACGGAACCAACAACGAATACGGCTTTGACTACCTGCGCGACAACATGGTCTACGAAGCGCGGGATCGGGTGCAGCGAAGCCTGAACTACGCCATCGTCGACGAGGTCGATTCGATTCTGATCGACGAGGCACGCACACCTCTGATCATCAGCGGACAGGCTGAAGACCAGACAGCCCTCTATCTGGCCATCAATCGCCTCGTACCGCACCTGGAGCGGCAGGAGGGCGAGGCTGACCCGCGCACGGGCGAAGGCGTCATCAAGCCCGGCGACTTCACGCTGGAGGAGAAGTCCCACAGCGTGCATCTGACCGAGGCCGGTCACGAGAAGGCAGAGCGCCTGCTGGCGGAAGCGGGTCTGTTGCCAGAGGGTGTCTCGCTCTACGACCCGTCCAATATCGCCTTGCTGCACCATCTGGTCACCTCGCTGAAGGCACACCATCTGTACCACCGGGACCAGCACTATGTGAACCAGAACGGTGAAATCGTCATCGTCGACGAGTTCACCGGACGACTGATGTCAGGCCGTCGCTGGAGCGATGGCCTGCACCAGGCGGTGGAAGCGAAGGAAGGGGTGCCGATCCAGCCTGAAAACCAGACGCTGGCATCCATCACATTCCAGAACTATTTCCGCCTGTATGCCAAGTTGTCCGGCATGACCGGAACAGCCGATACCGAGGCTTACGAGTTCCAGGAAATCTATGGACTGGAGACGGTGGTCATTCCGCCCAACCGGCCCAGCCAGCGCAAGGACGAGCTGGACCGCGTCTACAAGACGACGCCCGAGAAATACCGGGCGGCGATCGAAGACATCAGAGAGTGCCATCTGCGCGGGCAGCCAGTCCTGGTGGGGACGTCCTCGATCGAGAACTCCGAGATCATCGCCCAGCTGCTGACCGCAGAAAAGCTGCCGCACGAAGTGCTCAATGCCAAGCAGCACGCGCGCGAAGCCGACATCATTGTCCAGGCGGGCAGGCCGTCGGCCATCACGATTGCCACCAACATGGCCGGTCGTGGCACGGACATCGTGCTTGGGGGCAATCTGGAAAAGATGCTGTCTGCGATCGAGACCGATGCTTCAGTGGACGAGTCGACCAGGAATGCCAGGATGGAAGCGGCACGCCAGCAATGGCAGGCCGATCACGAGAAGGTCAAGCAGCTGGGTGGCCTGCGCATCATTGCAACAGAGCGCCATGAAAGCCGCCGGATCGACAACCAGCTGCGCGGCCGTGCCGGCCGGCAGGGGGATCCTGGCTCCAGCCGGTTCTACCTGAGCCTGGACGACTCCCTGATGCGCATATTCGCCGGCGACCGGGTACGTGCCATCATGGACCGTCTCAAGATGCCTGAAGGAGAGGCCATCGAGGCCGGTATCGTCACGCGGAGCATCGAAAGCGCGCAGCGCAAGGTCGAGGCACGCAACTTCGACATCCGCAAGCAGCTGCTCGAATATGACGATGTCTCAAACGACCAGCGCAAGGTGATCTACCAGCAGCGCAATGACATCATCGATGCACAGAGCCTGCGTGCGCAGATCGACGCCCTGCGAGAAGGCTGCCTGGCGGATGTGATCCACGAATTCGTGCCCGAAGGCACTGTCGAGGAGCAATGGGATCTGCCGGCGCTGGAGCGAACTCTGCGTGATGACTGGGCTGTCGATGCGCCGGTGACCAGCTGGGTCTCGGATGCCGAGGCCATCGACGTGGATGAAATCGTCGAGCGTGTACAGGCTGCCGCCGAACAGGTGTTTGCGGGCAAGCTGGCACTGGTGGGGGAGGAGAACTTCACCCAGTTCGAACGCATGGTCCTCCTGCAGACCATCGACCAGCACTGGCGCGATCATCTTGCAGCGCTGGACTACCTGCGCCAGGGCATTCACCTGCGGGGATATGCGCAGAAGCAACCCAAGCAGGAGTACAAGCGCGAAGCCTTCCTGCTGTTCGGGCAGTTGCTCGACACCGTGCGCAATGACGTGACGCGCGTGTTGCTGAACGTTCGCATCCAGTCGCCGGAGCAGGTCAGCGATGCGGCACAAGAGATCGAAGAGCGGGCCGAGCACATGGCCAACGTGACCTACTCGGCTCCGACAGAGACCGGCGAGGTCGAGGTGACGACCGATCCGGCCACCGCCGTGGCAGAGGTTGCGCGAGTGGGACGAAATGACCCATGTCCATGCGGCAGTGGCAAGAAGTACAAGCACTGCCACGGCGCTTTGACCTGATGGCCCCGTCTGGAGAATGACATCATGGCTGTGAATTTCGTTTCGCCCAAGGCCCAGGACCTCCTTCCCGTTGCCGGTGTCCGCATCGGTGTCGCCGAAGCCGGCATCCGCAAAGCTCAGCGCAAGGACCTGACGGTCTTTCTGCTGAGCGAAGGCAGTGTCGTCGGTGCCGTGTTTACCCGTAACCGGTACGCAGCTGCGCCGGTTCAGGTCTGCCGTGAGCACCTGGCGACGGGCGGGGCCATCAGAGCCCTGGTGATCAATACCGGCAATGCCAATGCCGGAACGGGTGAATCCGGACTGCAGAACGCACGCCAGACCGCCAATGCGCTGGCTCTCGCCCTGGGTGTGCGGCACGAGCAGGTTCTTCCGTTTTCCACCGGTGTGATCATGGAGCCCCTGCCCATGGACCGGTTGCTGGCGGGATTGCCGGCAGCGCTTGCCGACGCAGCCTCGACCGAGGGTGCCAGTGGGTCCCAGTGGCTCAAGGCCGCCGAGGGCATCATGACCACCGACACGCTGCCCAAGGCCATCAGTCGCCAGGTGACGGTGGCGGGAAAGACCGTGACCATCAGCGGAATCGCAAAAGGTGCGGGCATGATCCGTCCCAACATGGCCACCATGCTGGGCTACATAGCGACAGACGCCGTGATTGAGCCGGCGCTCATGAATGAGCTGGCCAGGCGTGTCGCGGACGGTTCGTTCAACCGCGTGACGGTCGACGGCGACACCTCGACCAACGACTCCTGCGTACTGATCGCCACGGGACAGGCGGGACATGAGCCTGTGCGGTCACTGGATAGCCCTGAAGGGCGCGCGATAGCTGCAGCATTGGCCGAAGTGGCCCGGTATCTGGCACATGCCCTGGTGCGCGATGGCGAGGGCGCCACCAAGTTCATCACCATCCATGTGGAGGGTGGCCGCACTGCAGACGAGTGCCTCAAGGTGGCTTATGCAGTGGCTCATTCGCCACTGGTAAAGACGGCATTCTTTGCCAGCGACCCCAATCTGGGACGCATTCTGGCCGCCGTGGGCTATGCTGGAATCGATGACCTGGATGCCGGCCGCATCGAGTTGCATCTGGGTGACGTGCATGTGGTCAGCGCTGGTGGACGCCATCCGGCCTATCGCGAGGAAGACGGACAGCGCGTCATGAAGGAAGAGGAAATTCTCGTGCGCATCGGTCTCGGACGCGGCGATTGCCAGGAGACCGTCTGGACCTGCGACTTCAGCCACGACTACGTCACCATCAACGCCGACTACCGGTCATGAACGAGAAATTCGAACGGCTCATCGAACGTGCCGAGCAGTTGATCGGGCACATCGAGGCCGTATTGCCCCGGCCACTGGGTGCGCCTGACTGGGCGGCGTCGGTTGCGTTCCGCTACAGGAAGCGCAGTGGCGGTCATGGTGTGCTGGAACCGGTGCGCCATGTGGCACGCATGCAGCTGGATGATCTCAAGGAGATTGACGGTCAGAAGGAGAAGATCCAGCGCAATACCCGGCATTTCGTGCAGGGCCTGCCTGCCAACAATGTGCTGCTGACCGGCGCTCGTGGCACCGGCAAGTCGTCCCTCGTGAAGGCCTGTCTGACCGAATATGCGGCACAGGGATTGCGTCTGATCGAGGTGGACAAGGCTGACCTTGTCGATCTGCCCGACATCGTGGACGTGGTGGCCAGTCGTCCGGAGCGCTTTGTGGTGTTCTGCGATGACCTCAGTTTCGAGGACGGCGAGGCCGGCTACAAGGCCTTGAAGTCGATTCTTGACGGATCGGTATCGGCTGCCGGCCAGAATGTTCTGGTCTATGCCACCAGCAACCGGCGACACCTGTTGCCGGAGTACATGAAGGACAACCTGTCCTATACACATACGGCCGATGGCGAGGTACATCCGGGCGAGGTTGTCGAGGAAAAGATTTCGCTCTCGGAGCGTTTTGGCCTGTGGGTCAGTTTCTATCCCTTCAGCCAGGACGAGTATCTGCACATCGTTTCCCAATGGTTGACGGCCTACGGCGTGCCCGAGGCCGAGATCGACGCGGCCCGCCCCCAGGCACTGGTCTGGGCACTGGAGCGTGGCTCGCGCAGTGGCCGGGTCGCCTATCAGTTTGCCCGTGACTACGCCGGTGGCCACGCGCCGGTGGCGTGACGGCGGAGCCCGGCATTCTGGTGGTGGATGGTGGTGGCGCCAGCGGCGGTGCCAACCGGCCAGTCGTCGATGTCGCCGTTGGCATCCTGATCGATTCGCACGGGCGCTATCTGCTGACGTCACGGCCTGACGGCAAGGTCTACGCGGGTTACTGGGAGTTCCCTGGCGGCAAGCTGGAGTCAGGCGAAAGCGTGGAGCAGGCCTTGCGACGGGAACTCAAGGAAGAGATTGGCGTGACCATCGGACATGTCCGGCACTGGCGCGAGTCCGTGGTGGACTATCCGCATGCGCTGGTTCAACTGCACTTCTGCATCGTTCGCGACTGGATGGGAGACCTGCAGATGCACGAAGGGCAGTCCTGCGTGTGGGAGTACCTGCCCGTGAAATGCTCCCCTGTGCTGCCAGGTACGGTGCCCGTCCTCCAATGGTTGGCAGAGGACGGGCCCATCCCGTTCACGGATTGACGGCGTCGAAGTCCTGGTCGGGAGGGGCGGGTACCCGGAACGCTTCGCTGGCCCAGGCGCCGAGGTCGACCTGCCGGCAACGCTCACTGCAGAAGGGACGAAATTGGTTGGCAGACCCAAACAGGCTGGGGCCACCGCACGAGGGGCAACGAACCGTCCGGGCAACGGCTGGCGTCTGGTTTGACGTATCGGCATTGCCCATGGTCAGGCGCACAGCGTGAGTTCGAAGTTGCCGTCTTCGCTCGCCTGGTGCAGACGTTCGTCGTCGCCCTGGCGCATCAGGCGGACCGACAGCATCAGCCGGTTGCCGCTGATCTCGGGAATCAGGCCGGCACGGGGGTCGATGCGCAGGCGCAGCAACTGAAAGGTTCGTCCCTGCGGCAGGTTCTGCTGGAACTGCCCCCCCGCTGCGACCACCTTCTGCGCAGAGCCCGAATCCCTGAGCATCTTGAGCAACAGGACGATGGCTTCGGCCAGGGGCATCAGGGCCTCCATCCAGCGCTGGAGATCGGCCTGACGTTCGACTGCACTGTGGTGCTGCCAGTGAAAATATGCCGGAAGGTCGAACTCGCAAGTACCGCCAGGGATACCGATCCGGCTCCTGATGCTCATGAGCCAATCGTTCTCGGTCAGCGACTGGCCCGTCTTGCCGCTGAGCTCGTTGAGCTGACTGAAACACCGGTCGACCTGGGCGATGGCAGCGTCCAGGGCTTGCTCGGAGATGGCAGGATTGCCCCGGTACGCGTTGAGCTGGACCTTCTGCCGGTCCAGATCCTTGAGTACATCGGATTTCATGTCTGCGCGGGCAGCCACGTCCATGATCTCGAAGATGGTCTGGATGGCGAAATGGTGGTCCAGAGGGTGAGGGCGGGGAACCAGTTCGGCCAGCCGCCTGAACAGTTGCTCCAGCCGCAGGTAGGTGCGAATGCGCTCGTTGAAAGGGTATTCGTACAGGATCACTTGGGCATGGGCAGGTGCGGTTGACCCTGCATCATAGCCCGAACCGGCCAACCAGCGTGTCCACCTGCCGTGTCAGACCGGCCAGGTCATCCTCATCGTTGAACAGAACCATGTCCGCAGCGCCCAGTCGGGCCAGTCGCGGACTCTGGCTTTGAATGACTGCGGAAATCGTCGCGTCGTCCCAGCCATTGCGCGCGCGCACGCGGCGTCGCTGCGTGGCCTCGCTGCAGTCCACCACCAGGACGCGATCAAGCGCCTGTCGCCATCGGCCTGACTCCACGAGCAAAGGCACATCGTGAACGAGGCAGCGGACGCCCCGCCTGATCGCCTCTGCGGTTGCATGGTCCATGGCCTGGGCCACCAGGGGATGAATGATGTGTTCCAGCGTTTCACGGGCCTGCGGCCGGGCAAAAATGTGGTCCCGCATCTTCTGCCGATCCAGGCTGCCGTCGGGTGCCACAAAATCTGCCCCGAACGTGCGGGCGATGATCGGCATGGCTGAGCCACCCGCCTGGGTCGTGGCGCGGGACATTGCATCGGCATCCAGAATCGCGGCGCCGTGTTGCGCCAGCAGGCGTGCCGCAGTGCTTTTTCCGCTGCCGATGCCGCCGGTCAGGCCCAGTCTGAGCATCCGATGTCCGACCTGGTCAAGCCAGCCCAATGGCCGACAGCAGTGCCTGAGGTCCGAACAGCATGGCGCTGAGACCGCCGAGCGCCAGGAAGGGACCGAATGGCACATAGCCACCTTCCCGCAAGCCGCCTCGGAACTTGATGGCAATGCCTGTCACGGCGCCAATCACCGACGCGAGCAGGATGACCGGAATCAGCGCCTGCCAGCCCAGCCAGGCACCCAGTGCGGCAAACAGCTTGAAATCGCCATAGCCCATGCCTTCCTTGCCGGTCAGCAGCTTGAAGCCCCAGTAGACCGTCCACAGGGACAGGTAACCACCCACTGCGCCCCAGAAGGCGTCAGGCAGGCGAATGGGCGACACCTGCAGCGCGGCCACCAACAGTCCGGCCCAGACCAGTGGCAGCGTAATGTCGTCGGGAAGTAGCGTGGTGTCCCAGTCGATGCCCGTAAGTGCCAGCAGGGCGGCACAGAAACCGGCCCAGATGAGCGCTTCCCAACCGAGGCCCCATTGCCACCCACACCAGGCGAACAGTGCGGCACACGCCAGTTCGACCAAAGGGTAACGCGGGCTGATACGTGTGGAGCATTGCGAGCACCGGCCACGAAGAACCAGATAGCTGAACACCGGGATATTCTCGTACCAGCGGATCTGGTGACCGCAGTGCGGGCAGCGAGAACGCGGGACCATGAGGTTGAACGGTTCGGCAGCGACAGTGGCCGTCTCGGCTGCCGCGGCACCAGCTTCCGCGGTGCCGCGGCACAGCTCGGCGCACTCGGCGGCCCAGCGCTGCTCCATCATGCGGGGCAGGCGATGAATCACCACGTTGAGAAAGCTGCCCACAAGCAGACCCAGCAGGCCCAGCAGGGCAGCATCCATCCACGGAATATGCATCAGACCACCTGGCCGAGTTTGAAGATGGGCAGGTACATCGACACCACGATGCCGCCAATGATGGTGCCGAGCACCACGATGATGATGGGCTCCATGAGGCTGGAGAGGCCGGCTACGGCGTCGTCCACTTCCGCCTCGTAGAAATCTGCTGCCTTGCCCAGCATGTGGTCGATGGAGCCCGATTCCTCGCCGATGGCGCACATCTGCAGAACCATGGACGGGAACAGGCTGGCGTTGGTCATGGCGTTGGTGAGACTGGTGCCTGTGGAGACTTCCTGCTGGATTTTCTCCGTGGCCTTGGCGTAGATCGAGTTGCCCGATGCACCACCCACCGAGTCCAGCGCCTCGACGAGGGGAACGCCGGCCGCGAACATGGTCGATAGCGTTCGTGTCCATCGCGCAACGACCGCTTTTTCGACCAAGGGGCCGAAGATGGGGATGCGCAGCAACAGCCGGTCCATGAAGGCCTGGACACGTTCACTGCGCTTCCATGCCTGCAGAAGGAAATAGATGCCGCCACCCAATCCACCGAAGATCAGCCACCAGTATTCGACGAAGAACTCGCTCATTCCGATAACGAACAGGGTGGGGCCAGGGAGGTCGGCGCCAAATGAGCTGAACACTTCCTTGAAGGAAGGGATGACGAAGATCATGATGATGGCCACCACGACGAAGGCCACAAGGATCACCGAAGTGGGGTACATCAGGGCTGACTTGATCTTCGATTTGATCGCTTCGGTCTTCTCCATGTAAACCGCCAGTCGATCAAGCAGCTCTTCGAGAATACCGGCTGCTTCACCCGCTTCCACCAGGTTGCAGTACAGGCTGTCGAAGTGCATCGGGTGCTTGCGGAAAGCCGAACTCAGTGAAGTTCCGGTCTCGACATCGGCGCGCACGTCGTTGAGCAGCTTGGTGACGCTCGGGTTGGGGTTGCCCCGGCCGACGATATCGAATGCCTGGAGCAATGGCACGCCGGCCTTCATCATGGTGGCCAGTTGGCGTGTGAAGATGGCAATGTCCTTGGGCTTGATCCGCTTTCCGGCACTCATGCGCCGCTTCTTGACCTTGCTGGGAACAATGCCCTGCCGTCTCAGCGCGGCGAGGACCTGGTTTTCTCCGCCGGCACGGGTTTCGCCACGCACTGTCTTGCCATGGCGGTCTTTGCCTTCCCATTCGAAGACAAAGTCCTTGACGCTTTTCGATGCTGCGGTTGCCATGTGTTCCTCGGGTTGCTTGTGGTCGCTCGACTCACTCGTTCGTGACGCTGAGGACCTCGTCCAGTGAGGTCAGACCCTGCCTGACCTTGAGCAGGCCCGACTCGCGCAGGGTCCGTACGCCTTCGTTGCCCGCCTGCTTGGCGATATCCAGTGCACTGCCGCCGCGCAGAATGATGCGTTGGATCTCTTCGGAGATCGGCATCACCTGATAGATGCCCACCCGGCCTTTGTAGCCGTTGTTGCAGGCAGAGCAACCGACGGGTCGATAAGGCACCCAGGACCCGTCGAGTTCCTCCGACTTGAATCCGGCGTCCAGCAGTGCCTTGCGCGGGGCATCCAGCGGCTCCTTGCAGGCAGGGCACAGGCGTCGTGCGAGGCGCTGGGCGGTGATCAGGATCACGCTGGACGCGATGTTGAACGTGGGGATACCCATGTTCATCATGCGCGTGAGCGTCGTCGGCGCGTCGTTCGTGTGGAGGGTCGAGAGCACAAGGTGGCCTGTCTGTGCTGCCTTGATCGAGATATCGGCGGTTTCCAGATCCCGGATCTCGCCGACCATGATGACGTCCGGATCCTGGCGCAGGAACGCCTTGAGCGCGGCCGCGACGGTCAGTCCGGCCTTTTCGTTGACGTTGACCTGGTTGACACCGGGCAGGTTGATTTCCGAGGGGTCTTCAGCCGTCGAAATGTTCACGCCAGGCTTGTTCAACATGTTCAGGCAGGTGTAGAGCGACACCGTCTTGCCCGACCCTGTCGGTCCTGTTACCAGCACCATGCCGTAGGGGCGCGAAATGGCGTTGACCAGGCGTGCCTTCTCTTCGGGCTCGTAGCCCAGTGCGTCGATGCCCAGTTTTGCACTGCTCGGATCAAGGATACGGATGACGATTTTTTCGCCAAACAGCGTCGGGAGGGTGCTGACGCGAAAGTCGATCACCCGGTCGGGACCGATCTTGAGCTTCATCCGTCCGTCCTGTGGCACCCGCTTTTCGGAGATGTCCATTCTGGAAATCACCTTGATGCGGGAGGCCAGCTTGTCCTTGATGGCAATGGGGGGCGAAGCGATCTCCCTCAGTTCTCCATCGATGCGAAACCGGACCCGGTAGTTGTGTTCGTAGGGTTCGAAATGCAGGTCGGACGCGCGCATGTTGAACGCATCGATCAGCATCTTGTGAAGGAACTTGACGACAGGCGCGTCTTCGACCTCGGACGCCTTGTCATTGGCTTCGATCGCGGATGGCTCTGAAGTGACTTCGTCGAACTCGAAGTCGTTGCCGACAATGTTGTCGATGGATTCGCCGGCGCTGGCGGTCAATGCCTCGACCAGCTTGTTGAGCTTGTCGTATTCAGCGATGACCCAGTCCACCCCCATCTGCGTGGCGAACTTGATTTTTTCGGCAGCCCCCAGATCGGCAGGGTCTGCCGTGGCAACCATCAGCCGGTTGTTGCGCTTGCTCAGTACGACGATGCGGTAGTCGGCGCAGATCTTGGGGTCCAGCAAGCCCTTGGGCAGGCGTTCGGCATCAATGGCATCCAGATCGAGCAGCGGAGCAGCAAAGGCAGCCGACATGGTGTGCGCCATGTCTGACGCAGACACGGAGCCCGAACCGGTGAGTTCCGCGATGAAACTGCTTCGGCTGCTCTGGGCCTTCTTGTAAAGGTCTTCGGCTGCGCGCTGGCCGAGCTTGCCTGCGGCCACGAGCGCCCGTGCCAGGCCGGGCAGGGCCATGGTCGGACTATCCTGGGTCGGGGAGTCAATGGACGCCATAAACCCGTAATCTAACGTAGATCAACGACTTGCGAAGCGTAATTGAGGCAATTTGTGTCTAATTTGCCGCTTCTTGTGGTTTTGGTGATGCGCCTGCCGACACGCGGTCGCCGGAGCAGGTCATGCGGCACTGCCTGAGACGGTGTCTACAAGGGAAATCCTGGTCGGGGTGAGAGGATTCGAACCTCCGGCCTCTACGTCCCGAATTCCATCCGGACGCCTTTTTTGGGTCCGGTTGGTCAGAGCCTCAGCTGGGGTCGAGAGGAGCGGCAGCACGGGCTCTTGGGTCCCGTGCCGGCAGCGTCCGATCCAGTGGTCAGAGATCCTCTTCCTTCCAGCGCGCCGCGTCCGCCACCAGTTGGGGCAGCCGGTCGGCCTGGCGGGCCACGAAGTCGGCGATGCCCTGTACAAAGGCCTTCTCGGCCTCGCCCTCGTAGTCGGCCGCCTGGGCCTGCGTCGTGGCTTCTGCGGTGGCCAGCTTGGCCAGGCGCTGGCCCTCGCGGCGCATCAGCTTGCGGTCGACGCCGCAGCGGGCAGCAAAGTCGGCCAGGGCAAAGGCCGAGACCTCGGCGTGGCTGAAGACGTCGCCGAAGGCCATGGCCAGCTCGGTGTCGAAGCCGTCGTACTGCAGCACGCTGACCAGGTCGTACCAGGGCGTGGGCTCCAGCAGCCCGCCCGGGCGCACAAAGAACGAGAAGTTCTTGCCGTGGGCGTCGCTGTTGCCAATCAAGAATTGGAAGAGCGCCCAGCGCAGCATCGCCAGCCTCGCGGCGGCCTTGTTGGCCGTGAGGTCGGCGCATTCGAACAGGCGCTCGAAGCTCACGCCATCGCGGATGTGGCGCACCCCCTCGGCGCTGCCCAGGTTGCGCTCGTACTTGTAGGCCACAGGCAGGTCGCACGCCTGGCAGGCGTCGATGATGTGCCGGCGGTGAACCCGCGGCTGGCTGCCGACGTTCTCGACTTCGCGGTCGAAACGGCGCACGACCAGCACCGGGCGGGGCGTGCGCAACAGGCCCACCTCAGCTGCCGGCAGCTTCATGCGGCGGGCGAGCGACATGCAGAAGTGCTCGTTGACCGCCAGATGCGGCGTCTGCGGGTTGCCGGCGTCTGGCTTGAGGATGTGGGTGGAGGCCAATCGTTGCCCGTCCACCAGAAACAGTCGTCCGCCCTCCAGCAATGGACGGTCAAGGTAGACCAGCAGCTTGTCCTGCAGGCCAGCCACCGACATGCGCACCTTGCCGTCCCACACCGTTAGCGGCACGTGCTCGCGCTCGGCAATGCGCTGGTCGAGCTCCTGAAAGGGGATTTCTCGCAGGATGGGTTCGGCGGTGGGGGGGGCCGGGTTCGCATCTCCAGAGAAGCGCAGGGCGCCCGCGGTCTCGGCACCAAGCGCCCAGATGAGGCCAAAGACGTTGGTCTTGGTCAGACCGTTGTAGGCCACGGCCACATCCAGCGCACGCCCCTCGGGCAGCAGGTGCTCGATGAAGCGCTTGATGGATGTGGAAGCGTAGTCGGCCGCCGGGCGGACCAAGGGCAGCGCCGGAGACAGTGGGTAAGACTGGGCGTCGGCGACCCAGGGCTCGGCATAGCTCAGGCCCCAGCGGTCGTCGCGGCTTTCGTGCTCAATGGTGGCAACCTGGGTCTCGTCTGCCCAGACATGCAGTGCGTGGGTCATGCCGACCGCCTCATGGCTTCGGGACGCCGGGAGGTACCGACGGGCCGTCTGAACTGCCCGAACCGCTTGATGAGGCCGCCTCCCGCGCCCAAGGATGTTCCTTGGGCAGCACCATCAGCGCGAGGCCCAGGCCATCGAGAACGGCCAAGGCTTTGTCCAGGCGCACCGAGCCCTGGCCGTTTTCGAGCCGGGACATGAGGTCCACCGACACACCTAGCAGGCCAGCGGCATCGTCGATGCGCAGCGACTGAGACCTGCGGCGCTCACGCACGACCGGGCCCAAGTCAGGGGCTGACTGGAGCAGGGTCGGGCGGCGGGTGGCGGGGGTGGTCATTTCGGCGTTTCAGTTGTGAGGCTTCTGCAGAGCGCCTTGGGCAGGGAGTTTCTGTTATTCCGAAATCATAGCGACTTCTGGCGTTCTTGTGCCCTAAGATTTCGGCAATTCAGAAACAAATGATTTCTGAATTCAATTTCAGGAATTATTCCTGATATTCCGAAATATAACTGAAGTTACAGAGGCCGGTCTGACCACGTACTTGCGCCATGGAACACTGACGCGATGAAAGCATTGCGGAACGGGAACCTGGAGAAGGTCTCGGACAAGACCCTGGGCGCACTGGTCAAATCTCTGTTCGAGAGCTGCGCGGTGCCGGACGGATTCGAGCGCGAGCTGCTTCCGGAGGACAAGGCTGCTTGCCTATGTACTTGATTTTTCTGAAAAATCCTGGTCGGGGTGAGAGGATTCGAACCTCCGGCCTCTACGTCCCGAACGTAGCGCTCTACCAGGCTAAGCTACACCCCGAATGATCCCGCAGGGACCATGCATGACATGGTTGAATCATGTTGCACCCAGGCCAGGACGCCCGGTGGTGCAAGCCTTCAATTATAGCAGCATGTGGAATCGATTCCGGCGCTGCTGGTGATCGGTCGACCGCCGCAAGCTCAGGACCGGCGCTCCAGGAGGGAGGTTGTCAGCTGCAGCATGGCCTCGCTGTAGGTGTTGACCGGCAGTTGGCGGGCCGCCTGCGCGGCGCGACCGGCCTCGGCGATGGCGCTCTGTCGTGCGGCTTCCAGGGCGCCGGTTCGGGTGACGATGTCCAGAATCTGGTCCAGGTGCGTGAGGTCGCCTTCTTCGATGGCCCGGCGAATCAGGCTGGCTTGGTCGTCGTCGGCCGCCCTGAGCGCGCATATGATGGGCAGTGTCACTTTGCCTTCGCGCAGGTCGTCGCCCAGATTTTTCCCCAGTTCGTCGGCTTGCCCCTCGTAGTCAAGCACGTCATCGATCACCTGGAAGGCGGTGCCCAGAGACTGTCCGTAGGTCGCGCAGGCCGATTCGGTCGTGGCGTCGGCGCCGTCAAGTATGGCGGCAAGGCGCGCACTGGCTTCAAACAATTTGGCTGTCTTGGACCGGATGACGCGCAGATAGGCGGATTCGTCGAGCGTGGCGTCGTGCATGTTCATCAGTTGCAGGACTTCACCTTCGGCGATGATGTTCGTCGCCTCCGACAGCACCTGCATGACGCGCATGTTGTTCACGTCGACCATCATCTGGAAGGCTCGCGAATAGAGGAAGTCGCCGACCAGGACGCTGGCGGCATTGCCAAAGCGCTCGTTGGCTGTGGCCCTGCCGCGACGCAGCGTCGATTCATCGACCACGTCGTCGTGCAGCAATGTTGCGGTGTGGATGAACTCGACAACGGCTGCCAGGGCGTGTCGCTGCGGATGCTGGCTGCCGAGGGCGCC
This sequence comes from Burkholderiaceae bacterium, assembly GCA_041396505.1. Taxonomy (GTDB): domain Bacteria; phylum Pseudomonadota; class Gammaproteobacteria; order Burkholderiales; family Burkholderiaceae_C; genus Hydrogenophaga. Next base: position 112,503 of record JAWKYL010000004.1, on the reverse strand, counting down.
ACTGACCAGCAGCAGCAGTGCGGGACGCAGACGTTTGCCGCCCGCGGAAATGATGTACTGGGCAACTTCACGCACCAGAGGGACTTCCGATGTCAGTCGGTCGGCGATGACCAGGTCGACCATTTTCATGTCGTCCTGCAACAGGTCCAGGGCGGAGGCGGGGGTATTGGAGGTCAAGGCGGCGTACAAGCGTAGACGGGCCTGGACTGGCCCACGCCTGAATTATAGAAAGCCGTTTGCCCTCGGGGCGGTCGTCCTGATTCGCGTCCGGGCTTGCGAAGCGGGTCTGCGGACTGTGCGGGCCATGGATTGCCAGACGATGCCGGGCATGATAGAATAATGGGCTTGGTGGAAATTCGTCTGCCAGGTTTTTGATGTGTTTCCTGTATTGCCCGGCCGGGGACGTGCCGATGTGCCTTTTGGAGGTGCAGACGTCCAGTGGCCTGGGGCGATTCCGGGAACCACCTGAGAGGTTCATATGTACGCGGTCATAAAAACCGGTGGCAAGCAATATCGCGTGGCTGCCGGCGAAAAAATTAAAGTAGAACAGATTGCTGCGGATGTGGGCCAGGAGATCGTCATCGTCCAGGTTCTGGCTGTCGGCAACGGCGCTGAACTGAAGGTGGGTACGCCCCTGGTGTCCGGCGCAACTGTCAAAGCCACCGTGGTGGCCCATGGGCGTGGCGAAAAGGTCCGCATCTTCAAGATGCGCCGTCGCAAGCACTATCAGAAGCGCCAGGGTCATCGTCAGAATTTCACCGAGTTGCAGATTGCTGCGATCTCTGCCTGAGGAGTGATTTGAAATGGCACAGAAAAAAGGCGGCGGCTCTACGCGAAACGGGCGCGATTCCAAGCCCAAGATGCTCGGTGTGAAAGCCTTTGGTGGCGAAATGGTGTCGGCTGGCTCCATCATCGTTCGCCAGCGTGGCACCCGGTTCCACCCCGGAAGCAATGTGGGCGTGGGCAAGGACCACACCCTGTTTGCCACGGTTGACGGCCACGTGTCGTTTGCCGTGAAGGGTGCGCTCAACCGCCACGTGGTGAGCGTCACCCCCGTCTGACATCCGCGCAACCCGCGGGCCCGGCGCTCGCCGGCGCAATCCCTGGCGGGGTGGATGTAAGGCAAACCAACCGAAGGCCCGCTGACGCGGGCCTTTTGTGTTTTTCTGCAGGAGCGAGCATGAAATTTGTCGATGAGACCACGATCGATGTCGCGGCAGGCGATGGTGGCAATGGCTGCGCCTCGTTCCGGCACGAGAAGTACAAGGAATTCGGCGGGCCTGACGGGGGCGATGGCGGACGCGGTGGCCACGTCATTGCGATCGCCGACAGCAGCCTCAATACCCTGGTGGACTTCCGCTACACCCGCCGTTTCGAGGCCCGTCGTGGTGAGCACGGCAAAGGGTCGGACATGTTCGGTGTCAAGGGCGACGATGTCGTCCTGCGCATGCCTGTGGGCACCATTGTTTCGGATGCTGAAACCGGCGACGTTCTGCACGAACTGCTGACACCCGGCGAAGAGGTGCTGATTGCCAAAGGTGGAGACGGGGGTTTTGGCAACCTGCACTACAAGAGTTCGACCAACCGTGCGCCGCGCCAGAAGACGCCGGGCTGGCCGGGCGAGCGCAAGACCTTGCGCCTGGAACTGAAAGTGCTGGCCGACGTGGGCCTGCTGGGCATGCCCAACGCCGGCAAGTCGACGCTGATTTCGGCGGTGTCCAACGCCCGTCCCAAGATCGCGGACTATCCTTTCACCACGCTGTATCCGAATCTGGGCGTGGTGCGAGTCGGACCTGAAAAGAGTTTTGTGGTGGCCGATGTGCCGGGGCTGATCGAGGGGGCTTCGGAAGGTGCCGGCCTGGGGCACCAGTTCCTGCGGCATCTCCAGCGCACCCGCCTGCTGTTGCACCTGGTGGATGTCGCGCCCTTTGACGAGGATGTGGATCCGGTGGCACAGGCGCGCGCCATCGTGGCCGAGTTGAAGAAATACGATCCGGTGCTGCATGCGAAGCCGCGCTGGCTGGTGCTCAACAAGCTGGATATGGTGCCCGTTGATGAGCGGGAGGCGCGCATCAAGGACATCGTTCGTCGACTCCGGTACAAGGGGCCCGTTTTCCAGATTTCGGCGTTGACCCGTGAAGGCTGTGAACTACTGGTCCAGAAGGTCTACGAGCACCTGGCCTTGATGCATGAACGCGAGCAGGCGGCGACGGAAGTGGATCCCCGTTTCTCCGGTCTTCGGGCTGATGACGAGGACGCCCCGTCCCGCTCCTGATTTCTGTCCTTCCACCCATCCCATTCAGTTCGTTCCATGGACGACTTTTCCCAAGTGATCGGCGACACACCTGCCGAATTGTTGCGGACGGCGCGCCGTATCGTGGTCAAGGTGGGCTCCAGTCTTGTCACCAACGAGGGGCGGGGCCTGGACGAGCAGGCCATCGGCCAGTGGAGCGAGCAGCTGGCCGATCTGGTGCAGCAGGGCCGGGAAATGGTGATGGTCAGCAGTGGTGCGGTGGCCGAGGGCATGAAGCGGCTGGGATGGAGCAGTCGTCCCAAGGAGATCCACGAGCTGCAGGCAGCTGCGGCTGTCGGTCAGATGGGCCTGGTGCAGATGTACGAGAGCAAGCTGCGGTCGTGTGGCGTAGGCAGTGCACAGGTCTTGCTCACCCATGCCGATCTGGCTGACCGCGAGCGCTACCTCAATGCGCGATCGACGCTGCTGGCCTTGCTGGATCTGGGCGTGGTCCCGGTGATCAATGAAAACGATACGGTGGTCAACGACGAGATCAAGTTCGGGGACAACGATACGCTGGGTGCGCTGGTGGCCAATCTCATCGAGGCCGATCTCCTGATCATCCTGACCGACCAGAAGGGTTTGTACACGGCAGATCCACGGCGTGATCCGGCCGCGAGCTTCGTCCACGTGGCCCGTGCTGGCGATCCTCGGCTGGAGGCCATGGCCGGAGGCGCAGGCAGCGGTATTGGCAAGGGCGGCATGATCACCAAGATCCTGGCGGCTCGACGAGCCGCCGGTTCAGGGGCCAGCACGGTGATTGCCTGGGGGCGCGAACCCCAGGCACTGTTGCGTCTGGCGCGAGGCGAGCCGATCGGCACCTGCCTGGTGGCGCAGACGCCGAAAAACCAGGCGCGCAAACGATGGATGGCTGATCACCTGCAACTGAGGGGTTCGGTGGCTGTGGATGCGGGCGCGGTTCGCAAGATCGTCAGCGAAGGCAAGAGCCTGCTGCCCATCGGCATGGTGACCGTCTCGGGTGACTTTTCCCGTGGCGATGTCATTGCCATCCGTGACCCGGAGGGACGGGAAGTGGCGCGTGGGCTGGCCAACTACGCCAGTTCGGAGGCGCGCCTGATCTGCCGCCGGTCATCGTCCGACTTTGAACGGCTCCTGGGGTACGTCGGTGAGTCGGAGATGATCCATCGCGACAACCTGGTCCTGATGCCCAGCTGAATCTTCCGGCGACCGTGAGGTCGGCCGGTGACGCGTCTCAGGCTCAGGTTCGCTGGGGATCCGGGTCGAAGCTGCCGCCGGGTGGCAACTCCATGGGGGGCTGCTGACAGGATGGCGTGTGCGGCGGGCGCGGATCGTCGCCCGGGCGATGGCGCATGCCCCCGCGAAGATAGCGATTGCGGCTGTCGGTACGTGGCAGGTAGCGCGCCAGTTCGGTCAGTGCCATTTCATAGACACCTCGCTTGAACTCGACCACCACGTCCAGGGGAATCCAGTAATCGTGCCAGCGCCAGGCGTCGAACTCGGGGTGTGACGTGGCCCTGAGGTTGAGGTTCCAGTCCTGGGCGATCAGGCGCAGCAGATACCAGATCTGTTTCTGACCCTTATAGTGACCGCGGGCTTCGCGCCGAATGAAACGGTCTGGCACCTCGTAGCGCAACCAGTCGCGTGTGCGTGCCACGATGGCCACGTGCTCAGGACGCAAGCCGACCTCTTCGTGCAGCTCCCGGTACATGGCCTGCTCGGGGGACTCGCCCCGATCAATACCGCCCTGAGGAAACTGCCATGAGTGCGAGCGGATGCGCTTGCCCCAGAACACCTGGTTTTTCTGGTTGAGCAGAATGATGCCGACATTGGGCCTGAAGCCTTCTCTGTCAAGCATAATCAACCCCAAATTTTGAACTGTGTCCATTATGCATCGCTGCATGGCACTTGCGAAGTGAGGACTACCCTGACATACGCGCGACACAGTCAGAACGGCTTCCCCTTTCCTTCTCCCTTCGTCTTCTGTCTCCTTTGGCTGCGCCAGTGGCCTGTTCTGTCATGAAAGCTTCCCAGTTCCTGATTTCGACGCTCAAAGAAGCTCCGGCTGATGCCGAAGTGGTCAGCCACCAGCTCATGACCCGCGCGGGCATGATCAAGAAGCTGGGGGCGGGCATCTACAGCTACATGCCGATGGGTTTGCGTGTGATCCAGAAGGTCGAGCGCATCGTTCGCGAGGAAATGAACCGGGCCGGCGCCGTGGAGATGACGATGCCGGTGGTGCAGCCCGCCGAACTCTGGCAGGAGACCGGGCGCTTCGAGAAGATGGGTCCGGAACTGTTGCGCATCAAGGACCGTCACGACAGGGATTTCGTGATCCAGCCCACCAGCGAAGAGGTGGTTACGGATGTGGCGCGACAGGAGTTTCGCAGCTACAAGCAGTTGCCGAAGAACCTGTACCAGATCCAGACCAAGTTCCGGGACGAACGCAGGCCGCGATTTGGTCTGATGCGCGGTCGCGAGTTCATCATGAAGGACGCGTATTCGTTCGACCGGGATGAGGCCGCCGCCAAGGCCAGCTACCAGGTGATGGCGACGGCTTACCGCCGTATCTTCGATCGCTTTGGTCTGACCTATCGTGCGGTGGCGGCCGACAGCGGGGCCATCGGGGGTGACTTGAGTGAAGAGTTCCAGGTCATCGCCGCGACCGGAGAAGATGCCATCGTGTACTGCCCCGGCAGCGCCTATGCGGCCAACATGGAGAAAGCCGAAGCCATGGCCCCGGTGGGACCCCGTCCGATGCCCGCGCAGGACATGGCCCGGACACCGACGCCAGGCAAGGCCACGTGTGCGGATGTCGCAGAACTGCTTGGCGTGCCCTTGGCATCGACAGTGAAGTCACTTGTGCTGGCCACCGATGTGCTGGACGATGCCGGACAGGTCGTGAAGTCCCAGGTCTGGTTGCTGCTGCTTCGCGGTGACCACGACATGAACGAGGTGAAAGTGGGCAAGGTGCCAGGCCTGGACCAGGGCTTCCGCTTTGCCAGCGTACCGGAGATCGAGGCGCATTTTGGCTGCAAGCCCGGTTATCTGGGGCCGATCGGGCTGAAACAGCCGGTCCGGATCGTGGTCGACCGGGAGGTCGCCGTCATGGCCGACTGGATCTGTGGCGCGAATGAAGTGGACTTCCACATGACCGGCGTGAACTGGGGCCGTGACCTGCCGGAGCCCGATTGCGTGGCCGACCTGCGCAATGTGGTCGAAGGCGATCCGTCGCCGGACGGGCAGGGCGTGCTGGCCATTGAACGGGGCATCGAGGTTGGACACGTGTTCTACCTGGGAACCAAGTACAGCAAGGCGATGAATGCCACGTTTCTGGATACCGATGGCAAGCCGCGCCATTTCGAGATGGGCTGTTATGGCATCGGCATCACGCGCCTGCCCGCCGCCGCGATTGAACAGAACCACGATGATCGTGGCATTGTCTGGCCCGATGCGATAGCACCGTTCGAGGTGGTGATCTGCCCGGTGGGTGCAGACCGCAGCGAGGCCGTCAAGTCGGCAGCAGACGATCTGTATGCCGGACTGAAGGCGGCAGGCATCGATGTGATCCTGGATGACCGGGGTGAGCGTCCGGGTGCCATGTTTGCCGATTGGGAACTGATAGGCGTGCCGCACCGGGTGACGATTGGCGATCGCAGTCTGAAGGATGGTGTGGTGGAATATCAGCATCGTCGCGACGCGGCAGCCACCCGGGTGCCCGTGGACGAGGTGAAAGCCTATGTGCAGGAGCGAGTGAACGTGTGAGTGGATCGGGCGAGTTGAAGGGGGTCAGTCGTCGCGCCTGGGTGACCGGGGCGGCCGCGCTTGGTGCCGGTGCCTGGCTGAGCCCTGCGGTGGTGCATGCTGGTCGCCAGGCAGAGGAACCCTTGGCCGATTCGGTGCGTTCTGCCCTGAGTTCGGCGATTGTCCATACCGAGCCGCCGATGCCGGTTTTTGCCGATACCGGGCGGCGTCTGGCGTATTTGCGCTGGCTGGGCGCTTCAAGCGACCGCCTGAAGCGGAGAAAGGCGGATTTCCAGACGCGCATCGAGTTTCTGCAGACGGTCTGGTATGAAACGCGGCGGGCACGCCTGGACACCACCATGGTGCTGGGGCTGATCCAGGTGGAGAGTGCATTTCGCAAGTTCGCCATTTCACGGGTCGGCGCTCGCGGTTACATGCAGATCATGCCCTTCTGGTCGCGACTGATTGGTGATGGTGATGTCGGCGGCCTGTTCGACATGCGTGTGAACCTGAGGTTCGGGTGTGTCATCCTGCGCCACTATCTGGACAGGGAGCGTGGTGACACCTTCATGGCCCTGGGCCGTTACAACGGCAGTCGCGGACGCAGTGAATATCCCAATGCGGTCTATGCCGCTGCCCGCCAGTGGGCACACCCGGACGCCTGATCCCTCAAGGCGGTCCAGGTGCCGGGGCGCTACTGGATAAAGCCGACGCGTTGCTTGCCAGAACCTGGTCGGGGCAGGTCTTCCGGTTCCAGGGCGAACCGGCTGCCCAGGCGTGCATTGCCAAAGGCGGTCATGAGGGCCCGGCGCATTTCCCGTGGAGCCATCGCGGACAGCAGGTCCAGGACATCGTCCGGGGGGCACGGGTCGAAACGGGATCCCCAGTCGTGTTCTCGGCGGATGTCCCGGTACAGGTGGGCGGCAATGCGGCGCGCAGCGTCGGGTGACGGAGGGGCGATCTCGAACACATTCATCCGGTTGAGGATCGGTTCGGGAATGCCACGCTCATCGTTGGCTGTCGTGACCCAGATCACCTGGCTGGCGTCAATGGGCACCTCGGCGAACTCGTCGACGAAATTCTGGGCCGTGTCGTGTTCCAGCAGGCTGTAGAGGGCTCCCAGGGGATCGTACTGCGCGTCGCCGCTGGCCTTGTCGATTTCGTCGACGACGATGACCGGATTGGCGTACTGCCCGTCGACCAGGGCTTCGAACACCTTGCCGGGTTTGGCACCCTTCCACTGGGACGAGGACCCTGAAAGCAGCCAGCCTGCCGTCATGGAACTCATGGGAATGAGGTTCATGCCCGTACCCAGCAGGTCGGCTATCTGGCGGGCGAAATGGGTTTTGCCGACACCGGGGGGGCCGAGCAACAGTATGGGTGTGACCTCCAGACTGTCGCGGCTGTCCTGGCTGAGGGCCACATGGCGTTTGACGTCGTCCAGGACCTCGGTGAAATTGGGCAGCAGTTCGTACAGAGGTGCCATGTCCGGCACGCCCGAAGGCTTCACGGCGAAACGCTGTGGCCCGCGCTCCAGCATGCGCTGCCAGATATTGCGCAGGCTTTCGTATTCGCGTTCGTTGCCGCTGGACTGGAGCTTGGCCAGCTTGCGCTCCACGGCGTCGGCGTCGTAGACGCAACGCATTTGAGCGATGGGCAGACCCATGGATGGGGTGGGGACCAGGCTGCGCGAGTTCATGAGACCTCCATCACGAAAGCGGGGAACGCTTTCATTCAAGCACATCTCATGCCTGCCCTCAAGGCGGAAAAGCCACAGGTTTGCCGTGCAGTCCCGAGGATCTGGTCAGGTGTGTGATCGAGTTGGCAGTGCCTGGCCGTTGGACGGCGGCCGGGCATTGCGCTTGCAAGTCAGGCCTGGCCCGTGATGACCTGCTGCAATTCGCCCGATTCGTACATCTCCATCATGATGTCCGATCCGCCAATGAATTCGCCGCGCACATAGAGTTGGGGAATGGTGGGCCACTGGCTGTAGTCCTTGATGCCCTGGCGGATGGCATCGTCTTCCAGCACGTTGACGGTTGTCAGGGTACGCGGGTCCACGCCGCAGGCTTTGAGGATCTGGATGGCGCGGCCCGAGAAACCGCACATGGGAAAGCTGGCGCTGCCTTTCATGAAGAGCACGATGTCGTGCTGCTTGACCAGTTGGTCGATCTGGGTCTGGGTGTCACTCATGGTGATGGAATCCTTGGATGTCGGGAGCGGACAGGCGTCCGGCGGGGTCTGCAATTATCCCCCGAATGGGTATTGACCGCCGCTGCAGCGCTCAATTCCGGCAAGGTCTTTGCGGCTGCAGATGTGTGTGAAGCCGGCTTGCCCGAGAAGAGCGCGGACGGCCTCTGCCTGGTCGAAGCCGTGTTCCAGCAGGAGCCAGGCACCGCGTTGAAGGTGCGATGGTGCGGTGTGCACGATGTGGCGCAGGTCATCCAGTCCGTCGGGGCCTGCGGTCAATGCGGTGCGGGGTTCGTGCGCCAGGGCAGGCAGGTGCGGATCGTCTTCGGCAATGTAGGGAGGATTGGAGACGATCAGGTCAAAGTGCTGTCCGGCGACCGGCGCGAACCAGTTGCCGTGGTGCAAGTGCACGTCCAGACCCAGTTGGTGCGCATTGGCCCGTGCCACGGCGAGCGCATCCGCGCTAGCGTCCACCGCGTGGACCTCGGCGGGTGGGTGGCTGGCCCGAATGCCCAGTGCAATCGCGCCGCTGCCGGTGCCCAGGTCGAGCACGCGGGGTCTGGTCGGGGCCTGTTGCGAGCGCTGTTCGAGGATCTCCAATGCCCAGTCAAGCAACGTCTCGGTGTCGGCACGGGGCACCAGGACGCGTGCATCAACGCGCAAGGCCATGCCGTGGAACTCCTGGATACCGGTGAGGTAGGCCATGGGCTCACCCGCGAGCCGTCGCTCCAGCAGTGCGTTGAACCGCGTGAGCTGGCTGTCCGAGAGCGGGCTGTCGTCGTGGGACCACAGCCAGGCACGGTCATGGGTGTCGCGTTCCACGCTGAGGAGGACGACCATCTGGGCGTCGATGCGGGGTAGTCCCCTGGCCTGGGCCTGTGTCAGGGCGTCGTGCACGTTCAAGCCAGGCTCCCGCCGGTATGGCCCTGCTCGAGTTCGGCCAGCAATTCGGCACCGCGCGCGACCAGCAGGGCATGAATGACCTCGTCGAGGTCGCCGTCCATGACGGTAGCCAGCTTGTAGAGTGTGAGATTGATGCGGTGATCCGTCAGGCGGCCCTGGGGGAAGTTGTAGGTCCGGATTCGGTCGCTGCGGTCCCCACTGCCGACCAGTCCCTTGCGGGTGGCAGCCTGCGCATCGGCGCGTTCGCGCCGATCCTTCTCCTGCAGGCGTGCTGCCAGCACCTGCAGTGCCTTGGCCTTGTTGCTGTGCTGGGACCGGCCGTCCTGGCATTCGGCCACCAGTCCGGTGGGCAGGTGGGTGACCCTGACGGCGGAGTCGGTCTTGTTGATGTGCTGTCCGCCGGCACCACTGGCGCGGAAGGTGTCGATGCGAAGTTCGGCGGGATTGAGTTGCACTGCCTGGGCTTCGTCGGGCTCGGGCATGACGGCCACGGTGGCAGCGCTGGTGTGGATCCGTCCCTGGGTTTCCGTGGCGGGCACACGCTGCACGCGGTGACCACCGGACTCGAACCGCAGTTGCCCATAGACGGCGGTTCCCGGGCCTTTGCCGGCGATGCGCAGCACGACTTCCTTGTAGCCGCCCAGTTCGCTGGCTGATTCGCTCACGATGTCGCAGGACCAGCCTTTGCGGTCGGCGTATCGGGTGTACATGCGGGCCAGGTCGCCGGCAAACAGCGCCGATTCGTCGCCGCCGGTACCGGCCCGAATTTCCACAAAGGCGGCGCGCTCGTCGTCCGGATCCCGCGGCAGCAGGAGTTGCTGCAGGTCTTGTTCCAGGTGCTCCAGGTCGGCCTCGGCCTCGACCATCTCCTGGCGCGCCATTTCGGCCATTTCGGGGTCGTCGAGCAGGTCGCGTGCGGCCGCGATGTCGGCCTCCCGCTGCAGGAAGCGTTCGAACTGGAGGACGACCTGTGCCGTGTCGGCATGCTCCCGGCTCAGGTTGCGGAATCGTTCGATGTCATCCACCACATCGGGGGCCGACAGCCGGGCGTCCAGTTCATGCAGGCGGGCGCGCTGGCGCATCAGGGTGTCGCGGACAAAGGGCTTCATGGGTGTGCTCGGGCGTACCCGGTCCGGTTGAGCCGGACCCGGGTGCTTGCTGGGGCTAGGACTTGTCGCGCAGGAACAGGCGCGATACGGTCTGGGCAGTGGCGGCGCGGGTGGCCTGGTCACCGGCGTGCAGTTCCGCCAGTGTGCCGTGCAGCATTTTCTGGGTCAGGCCACGGGACATGGCTTCCAGTACGGACTCGACGGATTCGCCCTTGGCCAGCAGCTTGCGTGCACGAGCCATTTCGAGGTTGCGCCACTCATCGGCCTGGGCGTTGATCCGCTGGATGAGCGGTACGACACCGGTGTCCGGATGGCGTTGCTCCATCCAGTGCATGAAGCTGAGGACGCCGGCGTCGATGATGGCCTCGGCCTGGGCCACGGCTGCCTGGCGGTTGTCCTTGCCGGTCTGCACGACGCTGGCCAGGTCGTCCACGGTGTAGAGGTAGACGTCGTCCAGGGCTTTGACTTCGATCTCGATGTCGCGCGGAACGGCCAGGTCGACCATGAAGAGGGGGCGGTGGCGACGTTTCCTGAGCGCCCGCTCGACGGCGCCCAGGCCGATGATGGGCAGGGTGCTCGCCGTGCAGCTGATCACGGCGTCGAACTCGTGCAGCCGGTCCGGGACATCGGACAGGCGCATCACTTCGCCGCCGAAACGCAGTGCCAGCTTCTCGCCTCGTTCCAGTGTGCGGTTGGCGATGGCGATGGAACGGGGTGATCTGGCCGCAAAATGGGTGGCAGCCAACTCGATCATCTCGCCGGCGCCCACGAACAGGATCCGGATGTCGCGCAGGTCTTCGAACAGCTGTCCGGCCAGCCGGACGGCGGCAGCTGTCATGCTGATGGAGTGGGCGCCGATTTCGGTGGACGTGCGTACCTGCTTGGCGACTGCAAAGGACCGCTGGAACAGCTGGTGCAGCGTGGTTCCCAGCGCGCCGGCATCTTCGGCGGCCCGTACCGCGTCCTTCATCTGTCCCAGGATCTGGGGTTCCCCCAGCACCATGCTGTCCAGGCCACTGGCCACACGGAAGGCATGGCGGGCGGCCTGGTCTTCACGGAGTATGTAGGCGTGGTCCCGCAGCACATGGGTGCTCACGCCGCCCGTGCTGGCCAGCCATTCCAGTGTCGGTTCGACGGCCGACTGGTCTCCGGCTCCGTACAGTTCGGTGCGGTTGCAGGTGGACAGCAGGGTGGCTTCGGGTTGCCGGGTCAGGCTCTGGCGGTACTGGAGCAGCGTGGGCTGGACCTGGTCGAGCGCGAACGCAAACCGGCCGCGCAGATCCAGCGGTGCGGTGTGGTGGTTGATGCCGAGGGCCCAGACAGACATGTTCCCGATTATAAAATTGCGCGCTTATGTCCAGAAAGCCCCGATTTGTGTCCCTGTCCAGTCCCCGAACGTGGGCATGGAGTCCTCTGGCCATCTGGGGTGGGCGGCTGCGGTGACACCGTTGGATCTGTTCTGGCATCTGGGGGGATTCGCGGCACCGGCCGCGCTTGTCGCGGTGCTGCTCTGGCCGGCCGTGGCTTTCGGGCCCCGGAAGGCAAAACGGTGGCACTTGCTGGGGTGGCTCGTCCTGGCCGGATTGCTGGTGTTGCTGGCGGGCCTTTTGTGGTTCGGACGGGACGGCCGGATGGCAACCTACGCTGCCATGGTGGGGCTGCAGGGCAGCCTGATCTGGTGGTGGCGTGGGCGCTGACGCCATCAGGTGGGGGCGTAGCGGTCCACCCGGTCGGTGATCAGGCCATCAAGCCCTAGTGCCAGCAGGCGTCGCACCTCCTCGTCGTCGTTGACGGTATAGGCCAGGCATCGCATGCCTGCCGCACGAACCATCGCCACAGTGTCTGCGTTCCACAGGGGATGGTGGCAGACGATGGCCCGGCACGCCAGTGAGCGAGCCGTGTCCAGCCAGCCGGTCCACAGCGTGTGCAGCAGCAGACCCCGCGGCAGCTCGGGAGCCGTCTGCATGGCACCCGCGAGACTTTCCGGGCGGAACGAAGTCAGCAGGGGCGGGGACTCCTGACTGGGTGCCCCCCACAGTTCGCGGGCCGCGGCGGCCACCTGGCGGCCGGTGGTTTCTTCCAGTCCGGGGGTGGGCTTGATCTCGATATTGATGAGCAGGTGGTTGGCCAGGCACCAGCGTGCCAGGGCTTCCAGCGTGCACAAGGGTTCTCCGGCCCATGCTCGCCCGAGCCAGGCGCCGGCGTCGAGCCGGCTGAGCGATGCCCAGGCCTGTTCGCCCGCAATGCCGTGGCCGCTGGTCGTGCGCTCGAGCTCGGTGTCGTGCAGCAGGAAGACCACACCGTCGGCGCTCAGCTTGGCGTCGCATTCGAACATGCGGTAACCGTGGCGGGCGCCCAGGCGGAAAGCCGACAAGGTGTTTTCAGGGGCCAGCTGACCGGCGCCACGATGGGCAATCCAGGTGGGGTAGGGCCAGGGCGGCAGTTGAACCGGGTTCATGCGGGGCTCAGCACCTTTGACCTGTGGCCGCGTCGAACCAGTGCAGCCGGTCGGGCCGTGGCCGGGCTCGCAAGGTACTGCCCACGGCAGGTGCGCCCTGGTCTTCGTGCAGTCTCAGGGTGAGCGCTTCGTTTCCCAGGCGGGTGTGGATGAGGCGTTCGGCCCCCAGCAGCTCGACGTTTTCCACCTGGAGGGACCAGCCATCGTCGGCCAGGTCGATGTGCTCCGGTCGGATGCCCAGGAGACGGCCGTCCTGGCCGCCCGGGGCGTGGCTCAGCAGGTTCATGGGGGGCGAGCCGATGAAACTGGCCACAAATGTGGTGGCAGGACGGGCGTAGACTTCCTCAGGCGTGCCGAACTGCTCCATGTGACCGCCGTTCATCACGATCATGCGCTGGGCCAGGGTCATGGCCTCGACCTGGTCGTGGGTGACAAAAAGGGATGTGATGCCCAGTTCGCTGTGCAGCTTCTGGATTTCCAGTCGCGTCTGGGCCCGCAGCTTGGCATCCAGGTTGGACAGGGGTTCGTCGAACAGGAAGACCTGTGGCTGGCGGACGATGGCCCGGCCCATGGCCACGCGCTGGCGCTGCCCGCCGGAGAGCTGGCGGGGCTTGCGTTCGAGCAGGTGGCCCAGTTCCAGGATCTTCGCGGCCTTGTCCACGCGGGCCTTGATCTCGTCCCTGTGCACCTTGGCAATCTTCAGGCCGTAAGCCATGTTGTCGAACACACTCATGTGAGGGTAGAGCGCATAGTTCTGGAACACCATGGCGATGTCGCGTTCGGCCGGCTCCAGATCGTTCACGACGCGCGGGCCGATGCTGATCTGGCCCTCCGTCACTTCTTCCAGGCCCGCGACCATGCGCAGCAGCGTGCTTTTGCCGCAGCCGGAAGGCCCCACGATGACGATGAACTCGCCGTCGGCAATGTCGGCGCTCACGCCATGGATGACCTGCAGTTCGTGCTTGCCGTGGCCATAGCGCTTGATGACGTTGTTGAATCGGATGGCAGCCATTTATTTTTCGGAATCGACGAGACCTTTGACGAACCAGCGTTGCATGAGAAGCACCACCAGTGCGGGCGGAATCATGGCCAGGATGGCCGTGGCCATGACGATGTTCCAGTCGTTGGCGGCATCGCCGCCGGAGATCATGCGCTTGATACCCATGACGACCGGATACATGCTTTCATCGGTGGTGACCAGCAGTGGCCAGAGGTACTGGTTCCAGCCATAGATGAACTGGATGACGAACAGCGCCGCGATGCTGGTGGATGACAGTGGCAGCAGCACGTCCCGGAAGAAGCGCATTGGTCCCGCTCCATCGACACGCGCCGCTTCCACCAGCTCGTCGGGAACCGTCAGGAAGAACTGGCGGAACAGGAAGGTGGCCGTGGCGCTGGCGATGAGCGGAACGGTCAGGCCGGCATAACTGTTGAGCATGCCCAGGTCGGACACCACCTGGTAGGTCGGACCAATCCGGACTTCCACCGGCAGCATCAGGGTCACGAAGATGGCCCAGAAAAAAAACATGCGTCCCGGGAACCGGAAGTACACGATGGCGAAAGCCGACAGCAGCGAGATAGCGATCTTGCCGATCGCGATGACCAGTGCGGTGACCAGGCTGACGATCATCATGCGGCCCACCGGCGCGGTCGAGGCGGCACTGCCGCTGGTGCCCTGGATGGCCTGGGTGTAGTTCTCGATCAGGTGCGGGCCGGGGAGCAGGGGCATGGGAACTTGCACGATGTCCTGCGCGGTGTGCGTGCTGGCCACGAAGGTGATGTACAGCGGAAAGCCGATGATGAAGACACCCAGTATGAGCACAAGGTGCGACAGGGCTGTGGTGAGGGGGCGGCGTTCGATCATCATCAGTAGTTCACCTTGCGCTCGACATAGCGGAACTGGATGACGGTGAGCACCACGACGATGGCCATCAGCACCACCGATTGCGCGGCCGAGCTGCCCAGATCCAGCGCCTTGAAGCCGTCGTAGTAGACCTTGTAGACCAGGATGGCCGTGTCCTTGCCGGGGCCGCCTTCGGTGGTGGCGTCCACGATCGCGAAGGTGTCGAAGAAGGCGTAGACAATATTGATCACCAGCAGGAAGAACGTGGTGGGCGAGAGCAGCGGAAAGACGATGTTCCAGAAGCGCCGCCAGGGCCCGGCGCCATCAATGGCCGCGGCCTCGATCAGGCTGCGAGGGATGGATTGCAGGCCCGCCAGAAAGAACAGGAAGTTGTAGGAGATGTGTTTCCACACCGCCGCGAACACGATCAGTGCCATGGCCTGATTGCTGTTGAGCAGATGGTTCCACTCGAAACCCATCTGGCGCAGCGCGAAGCTCACGATGCCGATGGACGGTGCGAACATGAACAACCACAGGACCCCGGCCACGGCAGGCGCCACGGCATAGGGCCAGATCAGCAGCATCTTGTACAGCGCGGCCCCCCTCACTACGCGGTCGGCGAATACCGCCAGGGCCAGCGAGATGACGAGACCCAGGCCGGCCACCAGCACCGAGAAGACGGCCGTGGTCTTGAAGGAGTCCAGGTAGCTCTGGTCGCCGAGCAGGCGGCGGAAATTCTCCAGGCCAACCCATTCTGTGGAAATGCCGAAGGCATCCTGCTGCTGCAGCGACTGCACGAGCGCCTGTGCGGCTGGCCAGAAAAAGAAGACGGCAATGACGGTCACCTGCGGCGCCAGCAGCACCGCCGGCAGCCACCAGCTCTTGAATCGAACGCGTTTTTCGACAGCCAAATGCGGCTCCAGGTATTAAAAACGGCCGGGTCTGGCCCGGCCGTGTGCTCAATCCGGGGTCAGAGACTCAGCGCTTGTTGGCCTTCTCAAAGCGTTCGAGCTGCTCGTTGCCACGCTCGATGGCGTCGTCCAGCGCCTGCTTGGCGGTCTTCTTGCCCGCCCAGACCTGTTCCATTTCCTCGTCCATGATGGCTCGGATCTGGTTGAAGTTGCCCAGCCGCACGCCTCGCGACTTGTCGGTGGTTTTGCGGATCATCTGGTTGACCGCGGTGTCGGTGCCGGGGTTGTTCTTGTAGAAGCCCGACTTCTCGGTCAACTGCATGGCCGCCAGTGTGATGGGCAGGTAGCCGGTGCGCTGGTGGCTTTTGGCCTGTACCTCGGGGTTGGTCAGGTAGTTGAAGAACGCGGCCACGCCCTTGTACTCGGCGGGCTTCTTGCCCGACATCACCCACAGCGAAGCGCCGCCGATGATGGTGTTCTGCGGGGCGCCGGTCACGTCGGGGTAGTAGGGCAGAGGGGCGATGCCAAAGTCGAACTTGGCGTTTTTCTTGATGCTGGCATAGGTGGACGAGCTGGCGGTGGCCATGGCGCATTCGCCCGAGTAGAACGGCGCGTCCCCCTTGTTGCCGCGGCCACGGTAGTGGAAGAGCCCCTGCTTGGCCATGTTGGCCAGGTTTTCGATGTGGCGCACGTGCAGCGGACTGTTGAAGGCCAGTCGGGCCGACATGCCGCCAAAGCCGTTGTTCTGGGAGGCGAACAGGGTGTTGTGCCAGGTCGAGAAGCTCTCGAGCTGCGTCCAGCTCTGCCAGCTGGTGGTGAAGGGGCAGCTCACGCCCGACGCCTTGAGCTTGGCTGCAGCCAGCACCAGTTCAGGCCAGGTTCTGGGCGGCGTGTTCGGGTCGAGGCCCGCTTTCTTGAACAGGTCCTTGTTGTAGTTGAGAACCGTGGTCGAGCTGTTGAACGGGAAGCTCAGCATCTGGCCGTTGGGTGCGGTGTAGTAGCCGACCACAGCGGGAATGTAGGCCTTGGAATCGAACTTGTAGCCCGCGTCGCCGAGCACCTTGCCCACCGGCACGATGGCGCCCTTGGCGGCCATCATCGTGGCTGTGCCCACCTCGTAGACCTGCAGGATGTGGGGCGCATTGCCGGCGCGGAAGGCCGCGATCGAGGCGGTCATCGACTCGTCATAGGAGCCTTTGTAGGTCGGCACGACCTTGTAGTCCTTCTGGCTGGCATTGAATTCGTTGGCCAGATCGATCACCCAGTCGTTCAGGCCTCCGGTCATCGAATGCCACCACTGGATCTCGGTCTGGGCATGGGCGGGGGCGGCGGCAAGCCCGGCCAGGGCGAGGGCGGCAGTCAGGGAAGCGAGGCGTGTGCGCATGAAGACTCCTTGTTGGCGGAAAAAACAGGTGGTCAGGCTAATGTCGTTATGTGACAAAAACATTGCATACACTTTTCGTGCGCATGACAACAGGGGTTTCCATGAGGCGGCAGGGGTATGTTGCGCTGCGGTACCATTTCAGGTTCTGCGCTCCTTCCCGGACGCCGTATGCCCACATGAACGCTCCCACTCCGCTTCCGCTCATCGATGTTGCCGCCGGCGAGGCGCCGCGCCTGCGCGAAATTCCCTATAACTACACGTCTTTCTCCGACCGGGAGATCGTGATTCGCCTGCTGGGCGAACGTGCCTGGTCGCTGCTGGAGGAGTTGCGCGCCGAGCGGCGTACCGGACGCTCCGCACGCATGCTGTACGAGGTGCTCGGCGACATCTGGGTGGTCCAGCGCAATCCGTACCTGCAGGACGATCTGATCGAGACACCCCGCCGGCGCCGCCAACTGGTCGATGCCCTGCACCACCGGCTCAGCGAGGTGCAGAAGCGGCGGACACCGCAGGATGACCAGGCCCGCGATGCCCTGGTGGGCGAGTTGCTGCAGGCGGCACGGGCGTCCGTGGAGCGGTTTGCGCGTTCGTTCGACGAAATGGGTGAGTTGCGCCAGCGGGCCAGGCGTCTGCTCAAGCGATTGACCGCCGCCGACAACATCAAGTTCGACGGTCTGTCCCGCGTATCGCATGTCACCGATGCCACCGACTGGCGCATCGAATACCCGTTCCTGGTCCTGACGCCGGACACCGAGGCCGAGATGGCCGGGCTGGTGCAGGGATGCATCGAACTGGGACTGACCATCATTCCACGCGGGGGCGGTACAGGCTACACGGGCGGCGCCATTCCGCTGACCTGGAAGAGCGTGGTGATCAACACCGAGAAGCTCGAGGCGATGTCCGAGGTCGAGCGGGTGCAGGTGGACGGCCACGAGCAACCCCTGCCGACCGTGTGGACAGAGGCGGGTGTGGTGACCCAGCGCGTGGCCGACGCGGCCGAGCGTGCCGGATTCGTGTTTGCGGTCGATCCCACCAGTGCCGAGGCCTCCTGCGTGGGCGGCAACGTCGCCATGAACGCTGGCGGCAAGAAGGCGGTGCTCTGGGGGACGGCGCTGGACAACCTGATCAGCTGGCGCATGGTCACGCCCGATGCGCAGTGGCTGGAGGTGCGGCGCCTGGACCACAACCTGGGCAAGATCCACGACGCCGAGGTGGCCACCTTTGAGCTGCAGTACTTCCAGGCCGACGGCCGCACCCTGATCCGAACCGAAAGGCTGGAGATCCCGGGGCGCACGTTCCGCAAGGAGGGCCTGGGCAAGGACGTGACGGACAAGTTCCTCAGTGGCCTGCCCGGCATACAGAAGGAAGGCTGCGACGGACTCATCACCAGCGCACGGTGGCTGGTGCACCGCATGCCCGAGCACGTGCGGACCGTGTGCCTCGAGTTCTTCGGCAATCCGAAGGACGGCGTCCCTTCGATCGTCGAGATCAAGGACTTCATGTTTGCCGAACAGAAGCGCACAGGCACCTTGCTGGCAGGCCTCGAGCATCTGGACGACCGCTATCTCAAGGCCGTGGGCTATGCCACCAAGAGCAAGAAGGGCAATGGCGGCCTGCCCAAGATGGTTCTGATCGGCGACATCGTCGGCGACGATGCGGATGCCGTGGCCAGGGTGACCAGCGAGGTGATCCGGATCGCCAATTCGCGCAGCGGTGAAGGCTTCGTGGCCATCAGCCCCGAGGCGCGCAAGAAATTCTGGCTGGATCGCAAGCGCACGGCTGCCATCAGCAAGCACACCAATGCGTTCAAGATCAATGAAGATGTGGTGATTCCGCTGCCCCGGATGGGTGAGTACACCCTGGGTATCGAGCGCATCAACATCGAGCTGTCGCTGCGCAACAAGATCCGCCTTTGCGACGAGCTGACGGCATTCTTTGCCCGGGGACAGCTGCCGCTGGGCAAGACCGATGACGCCAACGAAATCCCGAGCGCCGAGCTGCTCGAGGACCGTGTCCAGCAGGCGCTGGCAACCGTGGCCGAGGTTCGTCAACTCTGGTCGGGATGGCTGCGGGACATCGACGAGGTGTTTGCACAGCTGCAGGACCACACGCTGAGGGCCAGCTGGAAGGCCCAACTGCGTGGTCCGCTGCAGCAGGTTTTCTCGGGCGCTGCCTTCGGTCCCATCCTGGAGGAGTGCAATGCCATTCACAAGCGCGTGCTCAAGGGGCGCGTGTGGGTGGCGCTGCACATGCACGCCGGTGACGGCAATGTGCACACCAACATCCCGGTCAACAGTGACGACTACGAGATGCTGCAGACCGCCCATGAGGCAGTGGCCCGCATCATGGTGCTGGCCCGCAGCCTGGACGGTGTGATCTCGGGTGAGCATGGCATTGGCATCACCAAGCTGGAATTCCTGTCCGATGAGGAATTGGCACCGTTTGCCCGCTACAAGGCCCAGGTGGATCCGCAGGGGCGATTCAACAAAGGCAAACTGCTGCGGCACGTGCAGGATATGCCGGCGCTGGCGCAGGACGCATTCCTGCGCAGGCCGGACCTCTCGCATGCCTACACGCCCAGTTTCGGGCTGATGGGCCACGAGTCGCTCATCATGCAGCAGAGCGACATCGGCGCCATCGCCGATTCGGTCAAGGATTGCCTGCGCTGCGGCAAATGCAAGCCGGTGTGTGCCACCCATGTGCCGCGGGCCAATCTGCTCTACAGCCCGCGAAACAAGATCCTGGCCACCTCCTTGCTGGTCGAGGCCTTCCTGTACGAGGAGCAGACGCGCAGGGGTATCAGCGTGCAGCACTGGCACGAGTTCGAGGATGTGGCGGACCATTGCACGGTGTGCCACAAGTGCCTCTCGCCGTGCCCGGTCAAGATCGACTTTGGCGACGTGACCATGAACATGCGCAACCTGTTGCGCAAGATGGGCCAGAAGAGCTTCAGGCCGGGCAATGCCGCGGCCATGTTCTTCCTGAACGCGACACGGCCCGAGACCATCAAGCTGATGCGGACCGCCATGGTGGACGTGGGCTTCAAGGCGCAGCGCCTGGCCAACGAACTGATGCAGCGTCTCGTTCGCAAGCAGACATCGGCGCCGCCGGCCACTCTGGGTCCGGCGCCGGTCAAGGAGCAGGTGATCCACTTCATCAACAAGAAGATGCCCGGTGGCCTGCCCAAGAAAACGGCGCGAGCGCTGCTGGATATCGAGGACAAGGACTACATCCCGATCATCCGCAATCCGCAGGTCACGACAGCCGAAAGCGAGGCGGTGTTCTACTTCCCGGGCTGCGGCTCGGAGCGACTGTTCAGCCAGGTCGGGTTGGCCACGCAGGCCATGCTCTGGCATGCGGGCGTGCAGACCGTGCTGCCTCCGGGTTACCTGTGCTGCGGCTATCCGCAGCGCGGATCAGGCCAGTACGACAAGGCGGAGAAGATCATCACCGACAACCGGGTGCTGTTCCACCGGGTGGCCAACACCCTGAACTACCTGGATATCAAGACCGTGGTCGTCAGCTGCGGCACCTGCTACGACCAGTTGCAGGGTTACGAGTTCGAAAAGATCTTCCCGGGTTGCCGCATCATCGATATCCACGAGTACCTGCTGGAAAAGGGCATCACGCTGCCCGCGGGGCAGGGGGGCTACCTGTACCACGACCCCTGCCACACGCCGATGAAGTTGCAGGATCCCATGAAGACGGTCAAGGCGCTGGTCGGCGACGGCGTGATCAAGAGCGAGCGTTGCTGTGGCGAATCGGGCACCCTGGGCGTCACCCGTCCCGACATCTCGACCCAGGTGCGTTTCCGCAAGGAAGAGGAAATTCGCAAGGGCGAGGCCGAACTGAGGGCCAGCGGATCGGTTGCAGCGCAGGCCAACGTCAAGATCCTGACGTCGTGCCCGAGTTGCCTGCAAGGCCTCTCGCGCTATACCGACGACCTTCAGACCGGCCTGCTGCAGGCCGATTACATCGTGATCGAGATGGCGCGGCAGCTGCTGGGTGAAGACTGGTTGCCCACCTACGTTGCCAAGGCCAATCAGGGCGGTATCGAGCGCGTGCTGGTGTGACCAGGGAAAGATGAATATGGCAGGACTGGACAAGGATACCCCGACCCCGACCGACATCACGGTCCATGGCGCGTCCCGCGTGCTTGAAGTGTCGTTCTCCGACGGGAAGACCTTCAGCATTCCGTTCGAGCTGATGCGGGTCTATTCGCCGTCGGCCGAGGTGCAGGGGCACGGCCCCGGGCAGGAGGTGCTGCAGACCGGCAAGCGGAATGTGGACATCACCGAGCTGGAAGCCGTGGGCAACTACGCCGTACAGCCGACCTTCAGCGATGGCCATGATTCGGGCATCTTTGCCTGGGACTACCTGTACCTGCTGGGTGCCCGGCAGCAGGAACTGTGGGATGAATACAACGCTCGACTGAAGGCGGCAGGGGTTGATCGCGATGCGCCCATGCCACCGAAGGCGGGCAGCGCCTGCGGCAGCCATTGAGCGCGTAGGATGACCCCCATGGCCCAGACACATTTCGGATTCAAGTCGGTGGATGAACGCGAGAAGGCGCAGCGCGTGCGCAGCGTGTTCGATTCGGTCGCGCCCAAATACGACATCATGAACGACCTGATGTCGGGTGGCTTGCACCGCATCTGGAAGCGATACACCCTGACGGTGGCCAACCCGCAGCCGGGACACCAGGTCCTGGATATCGCGGGAGGCACCGGCGACCTGTCTCTGGGATTCGCCAAACGGGTCGGTCCGTCCGGCCAGGTGGTGCATACCGACATCAATGAAGCCATGCTGCGCGAAGGCCGCGACCGGTTGCTGAACAAGGGTGTGGTGTTGCCGTCGATGGTGTGTGACGCCGAGAAACTGCCGTTTGCCGATGCCAGTTTCGACTTCGTCTCTGTGGCGTTCGGGCTGCGCAACATGACGCACAAGGACCGGGCCCTGGTCGAGATGCACCGGGTGCTGCGCCAGGGTGGCAAGCTCCTGGTGCTGGAGTTTTCCAAGGTGGCCAGGCCGCTGGAGAAAGCCTACGACTGGTATTCCTTCAACGTGCTGCCCCGTCTGGGACAGTGGGTGGCCGGAGACGCCGAGAGCTATCGCTATCTGGCGGAGTCCATCCGGATGCACCCGGGGCAGGAAGAGCTCCGGCAGATGATGAAGCAGGCCGGTTTTGGCCATGTCGATGTACACAACCTGACTGCAGGGGTGGTTGCCCTGCACGTGGGTATCAAGTGCAGTTGAGAACGAGAGGCCAGACCAGCCAGTGACAGAAGCCGCCGGCAACTGAGGCGGACACGGGAGACAGGGATGACGCGATTTCTGAGCTTGTTCGGATGGGGGGGCGCAGCGCTCACCCCTTTGGCCTGTGCGGCGCAGGTGGATCCGGGAACCCCTGGAGACCCTTCGTCCTGGCCGTTTGCCGTTCTGGTGGCGGTGGCGGCGGTCGCGCTGGTGGCTGTCGTCCTGGTGTGGCGCTCGCGCGCCATGGTCGGTACGGCGGATGACGAAGGACCGTTGACGCAGAGCGGGCATTCCCAGCTGGATCCGGTCATTCCCCGGCAGTACAGCCCAAAGAACGTCGGCAATGACGCCTCGGCCCGGCCCTGGGAGCAATCTGCACCGCCTGAACTCACGCAAGGCAGTTCCAGGTCCGCGCCGACAGGATGGCGTGCGCCCAAGGTGCCGGACGGTTTTGATGCCGAGGCCTTCCTGGCCGATTCAAGGGCCAATTTCGTCGGGCTGCAGGCCGCCTGGGACCGCGCGGACATTCCCGCCCTGCGTTCGATGATGACGGAGTCCATGCTGGAGGCTATCCAGGGCAAGCTGGCGGAGCGCGAGCGGACCGGCACCGGTGGCGACGCGGGGTCGGAGGTGGTCATGTTGCAGGCCCGGTTGCTGGGCATCGACGAAAGTCCAGACGGGTATATGGCCAGCGTCGAGTTCTCGGGCCTGATGCGCGAAAGTGCCGATGCAGGTCCCAACCCGTTCAGGGAGTTGTGGAACATCACGCGACCCAGGAATGGTCAGGGCCGATGGCTGGTTGCGGGCGTTCAGGCGCTTCAATAGCCACCTCGCCCGCAGGGCGTGTCGCTTTATCCGTCAGAATCGGGGGGTCATGAAAAAATCGCCCTCCGATCTTCCGCCATCCTCCGGCGCTGCCACCGGTCCCGGGTTCCTGCACGGCGTGCTGCAGGGACTGATGCCGCCCGACTGGGTGGTCGATGAGATGCAGAACCGTGTGGTGCTGT
This sequence comes from Burkholderiaceae bacterium, assembly GCA_041396505.1. GTDB lineage: Bacteria > Pseudomonadota > Gammaproteobacteria > Burkholderiales > Burkholderiaceae_C > Hydrogenophaga. The sequence goes on along the minus strand of JAWKYL010000004.1, from coordinate 89,426 downwards.
TCCTCAATCATGTTCTGCAGCAGGAACCTCAGGCGCAGGACCGTCTGTTGCGCCAGAAGGGCAAGCGTCTGCGGGTGCAGTGGGGGGAATTTCACCTGACCGTCGCGCCCACGCCGGCGGGCCTGCTGGAACGCGCCGATCCGGCCGCTGCCGCCGACCTGGCGGTGACGGTGGCACAGATGTCACCGATGGCTCTGGCCCGGACAGTGCTGGCAGGGGACAGGCCTGCCGTCGATATCCGCGGCGATGTCCAGCTGGCTGCCGAAGTGTCCTGGCTGGTCGACAACCTGCGCTGGGACGTGGAAGAAGACCTGTCACGTCTGGTCGGGGACGCGCCTGCCCATGTCCTGGCCCGAATGGGCCGAACCATGACCGCGGCACTTCGGGGCTTCCTGGGACAGGCGGCCCGGCAGTTTCCCGGCAAGACGCCTGCGGACGCTGGCGGATCCGGTGACGGGCCTCAGGCCTGAGATCCGCGCATGGTTCGCCGACTGTTTCGTGGCGTGCATATCGTGTGGGTCGTGCTCAGGCACGGCCTGGACGAACTGGTTCTGTCCAGTTTCCAGCATCCGTGGCTGCGATTGCTGGCACGTGTGGTTTCGATCGGGCGCCGTCTGGACGCGCCCCGGGGGCAGCGTCTGAGGGAGGCCCTGGAGCGCCTGGGTCCGATCTTCGTCAAGTTTGGCCAGGTGTTGTCGACCCGGCGCGATCTGATGCCGCCCGACATCGCGGACGAACTGGCTCGCCTGCAGGACCGGGTGCCTCCATTTGCCAGCGACGTGGCCGTCCGCACCATCGAGCGCGCATTTGGCAAGCCGCTGGATGCGGTGTTCAGCCATTTCGACCGGGAACCCGTGGCCAGCGCTTCAATAGCCCAGGTCCATTTCGCCACCCTGCGCGACGGCCGCCACGGTGGACGTGAAGTGGCGGTGAAGGTGTTGCGTCCGAACATGCTGTCGGTCATCGAGAAGGACCTCAGCCTGATGCGGATGATGGCCGGCTGGGTCGAGAAACTGTCTTCGGATGGCAAACGGCTGAAGCCGCGCGAGGTCGTGGCCGAATTCGACAAGTATCTGCACGACGAGCTGGACCTGCTGCGCGAAGCCGCCAATGCGGCCCAGTTGCGTCGCAACATGACCGGTCTGGATCTGGTGCTGATTCCAGAAATGTTCTGGGATTACTGCCACACCGACGTGATGGTGATGGAGCGCATGCACGGTGTGCCCATCAACCGGGTGGACGAGCTCAGGCGGCGTGGCGTGGACATTCCACGCCTGGCGCGCGACGGTGTGACGATCTTCTTCACGCAGGTTTTCCGGGACGGTTTCTTTCATGCGGACATGCATCCAGGAAACATCCAGGTCAGCGTGGATCCGGTCACTTTCGGGCGCTACATCTCGCTGGATTTCGGCATCGTCGGCACCTTGACCGAGTACGACAAAGAGTACCTGGCACAGAATTTCACGGCGTTTTTCCGCCGGGACTACAAGCGCGTGGCCGAGTTGCACGTGGAGTCGGGCTGGGTGCCCCCCGAAACGCGCATAGACGAACTGGAATCGGCCATCCGGGCCGTCTGCGAACCGTATTTCGATCGACCCCTCAAGGAAATTTCGCTGGGCATGGTGCTGATGCGCCTGTTCCAGACCTCGCGCAGGTTCCATGTCGAGATCCAGCCGCAGCTGGTGTTGTTGCAGAAGACGCTGCTCAATATCGAAGGCCTGGGGCGTGATCTGGACCCGGAACTCGACCTGTGGAATACCGCCAAGCCGTTTCTGGAGAAATGGATGCTGGAACAGCTGGGTCCCCAGAAGTTGCTGCAGCAGCTCAAGGACGAGGCGCCCCAGTACGCCAAGCTGCTGCCGGCCCTGCCGCGCCTGCTGCACGATTTCCTGCGGAACCGGGCGGATGCATCGCACAGCGAACTGAAGGAACTGATCCAGGAGCAGCGACGCACCAACCGGTTGCTGCAAACCCTGTTCTATGGGGGGCTTGGCTTCGTGCTGGGCCTGATCGTGATGCAGGTCCTGGTGCGCGTTCGCCTTTGGTGAAGGTGCGGGACGCCTTGTGCGGTGTGGTTGCCCGGCTGTCGGGTGTCGCGTACCACTGCCCCAATTTATAATGGGCGGTTTTCCCCGGCTTCCTGCCTGGGGGCCTGCCTGAGGGAAAAGCCTGTTCCCCGGAGAGCAGGCAGATGCTTTTTTCCCATCGTTCTACGGGTTCACGCCATGCCGATCTATGCCTACAAGTGCGCGTCCTGCGGCCATGCCAAGGACGTGCTGCAAAAAATGTCCGATGCGCCCCTGAGCACCTGCCCCGCCTGTGGGCAGGCGACTTTTCAGAAGCAGCTGACAGCAGCCGGATTCCAGCTCAAGGGTTCGGGCTGGTATGTGACGGATTTCCGCGGGGGCGACAGCAAGAGCGAAGCCGCGGCCAGCCCTTCCAAGGGTTCGGGCGATGCCCCCGCCGCCAGTGACGCAGCGGCCAGTGCCCCGTCGTCTGGCGCATCCACTGCGGCCCCTGCGTCGGCGCCAGCCCCTGCGCCTGCTGCCGCTACCCCTACGCCAGCGGCAGGAAGCTGAGTCCGGAACATGCACGCCTTGCGCAAGTGGCTGCTGGCAGGTCTGCTGGTGCTGGTGCCCCTGATCGTCACTCTCTGGGTGCTCGAGTGGGTGGTCGGTACCCTGGATCAGACGTTGCAGGTCTTGCCGGCAAGCTGGCATCCGGACCACCTGCTGGGCGTGCACGTGCCCGGCCTGGGCGTGGTTTTTGCCCTGGTCGTGGTCCTGAGCATCGGTGCCCTGGCATCCAACATCATCGGACATCGACTGGTGACCTGGTGGCATGCCCTGCTGCACCGGATTCCGGTGGTGCGTTCCATCTATTCCGGGGTGAAACAGGTTTCCGATACCGTCTTCTCGGAAAAGGGGCAGGCATTTCGAAAGGCGGTGCTCGTTTCCTGGCCCCAGGATGGCATGTGGACCATTGCGTTCCTCACGGGGTCGCCCGGGGGGGATGTGGCCAGCCACCTGAATCCGGCCGAGTTCGTCAGCATCTATGTGCCCACCACGCCCAACCCCACCGGGGGCTATTTCGTCATGATGCGTCGGGACAGCTGCATCGAGCTGGACATGAGCGTCGACGAAGCTCTGACCTACATCGTCTCCATGGGTGTGATCGTTCCCGGTGGCCGGGTTCAGCGGGAAAAGCTGCCTGAACCGCACGCCGGGTTCACATCCACCTGAATGTCAAATTACGGCGGCCTGTGCCGCCTCAGTCGAGAAAGTTGAATCACATGGCCATGCGCTCCCACTATTGCGGTCTGGTGACCGAGAACCTCATGGGTCAGACCGTCACGCTGTGCGGCTGGGTCAACCGGCGCCGGGATCACGGCGGCGTGATCTTCATCGATCTGCGCGACCGGGAAGGCTACGTGCAGGTGGTCTGCGACCCGGATCGTCCCGACATGTTCAAGACGGCCGAGGACATCCGGAACGAGTTCTGTGTGCAGATCGTCGGTGTGGTCCGCGCACGCCCTGCAGGCACCACCAACGACCGGCTCAAGAGCGGCCAGATCGAAGTGCTGTGCCATGAGTTGACGGTGCTCAATGCGTCGGTCACGCCGCCGTTCCAGCTTGATGACGACAACCTGAGCGAAACCACGCGCCTGACGCACCGTGTGCTGGACCTGCGACGTCCGTACATGCAGAACAACCTGATGCTGCGTTACCGCGTGGCCATGGAGGTCCGCAAGTTCCTCGACGCCAACGGCTTCATCGACATCGAAACGCCGATGCTGACCAAGAGCACGCCCGAAGGCGCGCGCGACTACCTGGTGCCCAGCCGGGTCCATGACGGCCAGTTCTTCGCGCTGCCGCAGTCGCCCCAGCTCTTCAAACAGCTGTTGATGGTGGCCGGATACGACCGCTACTACCAGATCACCAAATGCTTCCGGGACGAGGATCTTCGTGCCGACCGGCAGCCCGAGTTCACCCAGATCGATATCGAGACCTCGTTCCTGACCGAGGAAGACATCCGCGACATGTTCCAGGGCATGATCAAGACGGTGTTCCAGAATGTGCTCGACGTCGACCTCGGCGAATTTCCGGTCATGCCCTATGCGCAGGCCATGCACCGCTTCGGATCCGACAAACCGGACCTGCGGGTGAAACTGGAATTCACCGAGCTGACCGATGTGATGGCGGACGTCGATTTCAAGGTCTTCAGTGCGCCGGCCCAGATGAAGAATGGCCGCGTCGTGGCACTGCGGATCCCGGGCGGCGCCGAGATGAGCCGCAGCGAGATCGATGCCTACACCGATTTCGTCAAGATCTACGGTGCCAAGGGCCTGGCCTGGATCAAGGTCAACGAGGTGGCGAAGGGCCGTGACGGCCTTCAGAGCCCGATCGTCAAGAACCTGCACGACAAGGCCGTCACGGAGATCCTGTCTCGCACGGGTGCCCAGGATGGCGACATCCTGTTCTTTGGCGCCGACAAGGCCAAGATCGTCAACGATGCCATCGGCGCACTGCGCACCAGGATCGGCCACAGCGAGTTTGCCCGCAAGACCGGCCTGTTCGAGGACCGCTGGGCACCGCTGTGGGTGGTGGACTTCCCGATGTTCGAACATGACGAGGAAGAGGACCGCTGGAATGCGGTGCACCATCCGTTCACGGCTCCCAAGGATGGTCACGAGGACTTCATGGACTCCGACCCCGGTCGGTGCGTGTCCAAGGCCTATGACATGGTGCTCAATGGCTGGGAACTGGGCGGAGGCTCGGTGCGTATCCACCGCGCCGATGTGCAGAGCAAGGTGTTCTCGGCGCTCAATATCGACGCGGAGGAGGCCCAGCTCAAGTTTGGTTTCCTGCTCGACGCCCTGCAGTACGGTGCTCCGCCCCATGGTGGCCTGGCCTTCGGTCTTGACCGGCTGATCACCCTGATGACCAAGGCCGAGTCGATCCGCGACGTGATTGCGTTCCCCAAAACCCAGCGCGCGCAGTGCCTGCTCACCCATGCACCGAGTCCGGTGGACGAAAAGCAGTTGCGCGAACTGCATATCCGTCTGCGCAATCCGATGCCGGCCTGACCTGACGTCAGTCCGCTGGCTTAGGATGCAGGGGCGCCATCATGGCGCCCCTTTTTTCTGGGCTGTATCGCTGCCGTGAACCCGTTTCGTCCGTACAAGATCCCGCAGTCGGTGCTGGTGGTGATTCACACGCCCGCACTGGACGTGTTGCTGATCGAACGGGCGGATGCGCCTGGATTCTGGCAATCGGTTACGGGGTCCAAGGACTTTGAATCCGAAGCGTTCGTGCAGACCGCGGAGCGCGAGGTCCTGGAGGAGACCGGCTTGCAGGCGCATGCGCCAGGTTGCCTGCTGAGCGACTGGGTGCTGGAGAACGTCTACGAGATATACCCCCAGTGGCTCCCACGCTACGCACCGGGGGTGACGCATAACACCGAGCACGTCTTCGGCCTGTGCATTCCGCGGCCCGTGACCGTGCAACTCAGTGCCAGGGAGCACCGTGATCAGGTCTGGCTGCCCTGGAAAGAGGCTGCCGACCGCTGTTTCTCACCTTCGAATGCCGAGGCCATCGGCTGGCTTCCCCGCCTGTCTGCCTGTGCCGGACACCGGGATACCGACGGATCTCCCCAGGCCTGACTCTGGCCGGTCAGCCTGAGGTGTGGACATCAGGCCACACCCGTGTGATCCAGTCCCAATGCGCGCCCCAAAAGTGTGCGAGAAGTGAGGATTCAGACAAACACATTCGGGATGTGGTTCTAAATGAATACTAAATCATGTTAAAAACTGTAATGTTCCATCAGAACGGGTGACATACAGCCCGAGAGCATTGCATATGAACAAGACCTATAAGTCTGTCTGGAATGAGTCGTTGGGTACCTACGTTGCTGCCGCCGAAGTGACCACTTCGGGGGGGCGGCGCACGTCTTCCGCCCGGCAGGCGCGGCGGACACCCCAGCGTCAGTCGTGTGGCCAGATGGTGCTAGAGCCCCGCATCGTGTTCGACGCGGCGCTGCCGGCGACGATCATGGAGGTGCAGGGCGACGAGGGCGGATCGGCGGCAGACACCCTCGACGTGTCGTCAGGCGAAGCCGATCCGGTGGACCCGGTACCTCCGGCCATCAGCCAGCCGGCCGATCAGCAGGATGCTGTGGCCTCGTCCGACGGGCCAGAAGCAAGCGAGACCGAGACCGAAGCGGATACATCGACCGCGACGGAAGGCGACGGTGCACGAACAGAAGATGCGGGCCTGCCAGGCGACTCGGTGGACGGCGATGAAGCTGACGCCGACGCCAGCGCTGTTGATGACGGCGCGTCCGGACCGGAGGGGGCGGACGGCGAGATCCGTCAGGAGATCATCTTCGTCGATTCGGTGGCCGAGGATGTGGTCGACTATCTGGACGGGCATCCGGGCGAGATCTATGTATTGGATGCGGGCCAGGACGGTATCGAACAGATGGCCGAGATTCTGAGCGGCAGGACCGGCGTCGATGCGGTACATGTCATCAGTCATGGCAGCGCAGGTCGGCTGGACCTGGGCAGCGGCGAACTGTCCACGGCCACGCTGTCGGAAGCGTATGCGCAGGAGCTGGCCGTTATCCGTGCAGCCTTGTCCGACGAGGCAGACCTGCTTCTTTACGGGTGCGATGTCGGTGCAGGCGAGGAAGGGCAGGCCTTTGTGGATGCGCTGGCCGAAGCGACCGGGGCCGATGTCCTGGCTTCCAGCGACGCCACGGGCGCGGACGTTCTGGGCGGTGACTGGGTGCTGGAGGTGAGCAGCGGAGGCGAGGTCCAGACCGAAGTCATCGCAGCGTCCGACTGGGTCGGGTTGATGACCACGGCGGTCGATACAGGGGGTGGAGCGGTACTGGCGGTCAGCGGCAAGAACATCTATTCGGTGGATGTGACCACTGGCAAGGCCACCTTGCTGACCACGGTTCCAGCCACCGTGGGGGGCGTGAACACCGGCGACAGGGGGCAGAACTCGTTGGCTGTGGATCAGACCAACGGGCTGATTTACTACTGCGCGGAGTTCAATGCTTTTTCGTCGTCCAATACGGCCCTTTTTGCTTACGACTATGTGAACGACCAGCACATCCTGGTCGATGCCAATCTGGGTGACAACGGCGTCGCCATCGGTTCGCGCGGCCTGGCCAGTGGCGGGGCCGTCTTTGCCAATGGTTCGCTCTACCTCGGGGTCGAGAACAACTACGGCGGTGACGGTGGCGGCACGTCGTCCGATGACGCCATTTACCGGGTGAATCTGTCGGCTGACGGCCGTTCGGTGGTGGGGTCGACCTTGCTCGTGGGCAATATCACCGGCAATGACTGGGGCGATCTGGGCTACGACCCAACGAACAACACGCTGCTCAGCGTGGCGAGTACGGTGGTCACACGGTACAACGCAACGACTGGAGCGTTGGTCGGTACCTCGACAGTGCCGTCGGGCACCGGGACCCAGGTCAGCACGAGCCAGCTGGGCTCCACCTATCTGGTCGGTGGCAGCAGCGGAGGCACACAGCGGATAACGACCTATGACGCGTCCACCAATACCCTGGGCGCGTCGGTCAACATCACCACGGATGGAACGACCCTCCTGGGCGATGTGTACGACGCAGCAGGATGGGTCCCTCCGACGGCGACCATTGGCGATCGGGTATTCACTGATGTGAACGCCAATGGCGTCATGGACGGCGCCGACACCGGCGTAGGCGGTGTGACCATCCAGTTGGTTGATGATGTCAACAACAACGGCGTCGTGGATGCAGGTGAGCGCATTCTGGCCACCGATACCACCAATGCCGCAGGCGAATATGCGTTTACGGGCGTGCTGCCGGGGAACTACATCGTCCGCGTGACCGACACCAATGGCGTGCTGACCGGGCGTACCTACACCACATCTGGTGGCCCGACCAATGCGAACGCAGATGTGACACAGGTCGGGTCGACCATCAATACCATTGATTTTGGCCTGGCCAACCGTGCGCCGGTCAATGCCTTGCCCGGAACGCAGACGGTGGCGGAGGACACGCCGCTGGCCATTTCAGGGGTGTCGGTCACCGACCCCGATGGCAACCTGTCGACCACGCAGTTGTCCATCACCCATGGTGTCATCAGCGTGACGACGGTGGGAACGGCCACCATCACGTCTGGCGGCAACGGCACCGGAACACTGACCTTGTCGGGGTCGCAGGCCGACATCAACGCGACCCTGGCCACGCTGGTTTATCAGCCTGGCCAGGACTTCAATGGGTCATCCCAGCTGACGGTCGTTTCAACTGACGTGGGAGGTCTTTCCGACACGGACAGCCTGGCCATCACCGTCACGCCTGTCAATGACGCCCCGCTCAACTCGGTGCCGGGGGCTCAGAGCACGAGCGAGGACACGCCCCTGGTGTTCAGCGCCTCCAGCGGCAATGCACTGACCGTATCGGATGTGGACAGTGCGACGCTGACCACGACCATCAGCGTGACGCAGGGGGTTTTCACGCTGGGCAGCATGGCGGGTGTGACGGTTTCGGGCAACGGTACGTCTTCCGTCACGCTCAGCGGCAGTGCCGCGGCGATCAATGCCGCCCTCAGTGGCGCCAGCTACGCCAGCCAGGCCGACTACAACGGCAGCGCCCAGCTCACGATGGTCACATCCGACGGCCAGCTGGGTGACACCGACACCGTGGCGATCACGGTCACACCTGTGGCTGATACCGTGACCGACTATGTCACCACGGCGGAGGATACGCCGATCACATTCAATGTGTTGACGGGTGCCGGTGGAGCTGAAGCGGACAATTTCGAGGGTGGCGCTCAAGTGACCGCCACGACGAATCCGGGCAACGGCAGTATCACCGTGGCGCCCAACGGCACCATCACGTATACGCCGAGTGCCAATTTCAACGGTTCCGACAGCTTCACTTACACCGTGACCAGCGAGGGCGTAACCGAGACCGAAACGGTCCATATCACGGTGACGCCGGTCAACGATGCGCCGACAGCCTCGTCCATCCCCGACCAGGCGGACAGTGACAGCGATCCGGTCAGCCTGGACGTTTCAGGCAGCTTCGATGACGTGGACCGTAGCTCCAATGGTGACAGTCTGACTTTCAGTGCCACGGGTCTGCCCGCAGGGCTGAGCATCCATCCGACGACGGGCGTGATCAGCGGTACGCTGGATGCAGCGGCCAGTCAGGGGGGGGCGTCCAGTGATGGCATCTACAGCGTCACTGTGACCGCGACGGACCTCGGGGGCCTCAGCGCCAGTCAGACCTTCACCTGGACCGTGGGCAACCCGGCGCCGACGGCCACGGACAACGTGTACACGGTGGGCGAAGATGATGCGGGTGCGAGCCTGGGTAACGTGATCAGCGGCGACACGGGTGCGGGCACGGACAGCGATCCGGACGGTGACAGCTTGACGGTCTCCGAGGTCAACGGCGTGGCGGGTAACGTGGGCGCGCCGGTGGCGGGGAGCAACGGCGGCCTGTTCACGGTGAACGCGGACGGCACGGTCAGCTTTGATCCGAACGGGGCGTTCGAAGGCCTGGCGGTGGGCGAGAGCGCCACCAGCACCGTCACCTACACGATCAGCGACGGACAGGGTGGCACGGACACGGCCACCATCACGGTGACGATCACGGGCGAGAACGACGCGCCGGTGGCTGTCGACGATGCGGTGAGCACCGATGAAGACACACCGGTGACGGTGGCGGTTCTGCCCAACGACACGGACGTGGACGGCGACACGCTGACAGTCACGGCTGTCACCCAGGGTGCCAACGGGACGGTCGCGATCGACCCGGTCAGCGGCAACCCGGTGTACACGCCGGACGCCGACTTCGTGGGCACGGACACCTTCACCTGGACCGTGGGCAACCCGGCGCCGACGGCCACGGACAACGTGTACACGGTGGGCGAAGATGATGCGGGTGCGAGCCTGGGTAACGTGATCAGCGGCGACACGGGTGCGGGCACGGACAGCGATCCGGACGGTGACAGCTTGACGGTCTCCGAGGTCAACGGCGTGGCGGGTAACGTGGGCGCGCCGGTGGCGGGGAGCAACTGCGGCCTGTTCACGGTGAACGCGGACGGCACGGTCAGCTTCGATCCGAACGGGGCGTTCGAAGGCCTGGCGGTGGGCGAGAGCGCCACCAGCACCGTCACCTACACGGTCAGCGACGGACAGGGTGGCACGGACACGGCCACCATCACGGTGACGATCACGGGTGAGAACGACGCGCCGGTGGCCGTCGATGATGCGGTGAGCACCGACGAAGACACGCCGGTGACGGTGGCGGTGCTGCCCAACGACACGGACGTGGACGGCGACACGCTGACAGTCACGGCTGTCACCCAGGGCACCAACGGGACGGTCGCGATCGACCCGGTCAGCGGCAACCCGGTGTACACGCCGAACGCCGACTTCGTGGGCACGGACACCTTCACCTACACGATCAGCGACGGCAACGGCGGCACGGACACGGCGACGGTGACCGTGACGATCAACCCGGTCAACGACGCACCGGTGGCCGTCGACGATGCGATCACGGTGACGGAGGACACGCCGTACACGTCGGTGGTCGACCTGGATGCGAACGACACGGATGTCGATGGTGACGCGCTGACGGTGGTGGCCGGTACCTTCCCGACCACAGCCGGCGGCACGATCGTGATCGCGGTCGACGGCAGCTACACCTATACGCCGCCGGCGAACTTCACCGGCACGGACACGGTGGACTACACGGTCACCGATGGCGTGGCCACGGACGTAGGCACGCTGACGATCACGGTGACACCGGTCAACGACGCGCCGGTGGCCGTCGACGATGCGATCACGGTGACGGAGGACACGCCGTACACGTCGGTGGTCGACCTGGATGCGAACGACACGGATGTCGATGGTGATGCGCTGACGGTGGTGGCCGGTACCTTCCCGACCACAGCCGGCGGCACGATCGTGATCGCGGTCGACGGCAGCTACACCTATACGCCGCCGGCGAACTTCACCGGCACGGACACGGTGGACTACACGGTCACCGATGGCGTGGCCACGGACGTGGGCACGCTGACGATCACGGTGACACCGGTCAACGACGCGCCGGTGGCCGTCGACGATGCGGTGAGCACCGACGAAGACACACCGGTGACGGTGGTGGTTCTGCCTAACGACACGGACGTGGACGGCGACACGCTGACAGTCACGGCTGTCACCCAGGGCACCAACGGGACGGTCGCGATCGACCCGGTCAGCGGCAACCCGGTGTACACGCCGAACGCCGACTTCGTGGGCACGGACACCTTCACCTACACGATCAGCGACGGCAACGGCGGCACGGACACGGCGACGGTGACCGTGACGATCAACCCGGTCAACGACGCACCGGTGGCCGTCGATGATGCGGTGAGCACCGACGAAGACACGCCGGTGACGGTGGCGGTGCTGCCCAACGACACGGACGTGGACGGCGACACGCTGACAGTCACGGCTGTCACCCAGGGTGCCAACGGGACGGTCGCGATCGACCCGGTCAGCGGCAACCCGGTGTACACGCCGAACGCCGACTTCGTGGGCACGGACACCTTCACCTACACGATCAGCGACGGCAACGGCGGCACGGACACAGCGACGGTGACCGTGACGATCAACCCGGTCAACGACGCACCGGTGGCCGTCGACGATGCGATCACGGTGACGGAGGACACGCCGTACACGTCGGTGGTCGACCTGGATGCGAACGACACGGATGTCGATGGTGACGCGCTGACGGTGGTGGCCGGTACCTTCCCGACCACAGCCGGCGGCACGATCGTGATCGCGGTCGACGGCAGCTACACCTATACGCCGCCGGCGAACTTCACCGGCACGGACACGGTGGACTACACGGTCACCGATGGCGTGGCCACGGACGTGGGCACGCTGACGATCACGGTGACACCGATCAACGACGCGCCGGTGGCCGTCGACGATGCGGTGAGCACCGATGAAGACACACCGGTGACGGTGGCGGTGCTGCCCAACGACACGGACGTGGACGGCGACACACTGACAGTCACGGCTGTCACCCAGGGTGCCAACGGGACGGTCGCGATCGACCCGGTCAGCGGCAACCCGGTGTACACGCCGAACGCCGACTTCGTGGGCACGGACACCTTCACCTACACGATCAGCGACGGCAACGGCGGCACGGACACGGCGACGGTGACCGTGACGATCAACCCGGTCAACGACGCGCCGGTGGCACTCGATGATGGCTACACGGCGGCGGCCGATGCGCCGCTGTCGGTGGTTGGCGACGCGCTGGGCAACGATACGGACGTGGACGGCGACACCTTGACGGTGAGCGCAGTCAACGGTTCGGCGGCCAGCGTGGGCACAGCCCTGGCGGGCAGCAACGGCGGCCTGTTCACGGTGAATGCGGACGGCACGGTCAGCTTTGATCCGAACGGACAGTTCGATGCACTGGCACCTGGCGCGACAGCCACCACGACGGTGAGCTACACGATCAGCGACGGAGCTGGTGGTACGGACACGGCCACCATCACGGTGACGGTGACCGGCATCAACAACGCACCGGTGGCCACGGACAACGTGTACACGGTGGGTGAAGATGATGCGGGTGCGAGCCTGGGCAACGTGATCAGCGGTGACACGGGTGCGGGCACGGACAGCGACATCGATGGCGGGACCCTGACGGTCGCCGAGGTCAATGGCGTGGCGGGCAACGTGGGCGCGCCGGTGGCGGGGAGCAACGGCGGCCTGTTCACGGTGAACGCGGACGGCACGGTCAGCTTCGATCCGAACGGGGCGTTCGAAGGCCTGGCGGTGGGCGAGAGCGCCACCAGCACCGTCACCTACACGATCAGCGACGGACAGGGTGGCACGGACACGGCCACCATCACGGTGACGATCACGGGCGAGAACGACGCGCCGGTGGCTGTCGACGATGCGGTGAGCACCGATGAAGACACACCGGTGACGGTGGCGGTTCTGCCCAACGACACGGACGTGGACGGCGACACGCTGACAGTCACGGCTGTCACCCAGGGTGCCAACGGGACGGTCGCGATCGACCCGGTCAGCGGCAACCCGGTGTACACGCCGGACGCCGACTTCGTGGGCACGGACACCTTCACCTACACGATCAGCGACGGCAACGGCGGCACGGACACAGCGACGGTGACCGTGACGATCAACCCGGTCAACGACGCACCGGTGGCCGTCGATGATGCGGTGAGCACCGACGAAGACACGCCGGTGACGGTGGCGGTGCTGCCCAACGACACGGACGTTGACGGCGACACGCTGACAGTGACCTCGGTGACCCAGGGCACCAACGGGACGGTCGCGATCGACCCGGTCAGCGGCAACCCGGTGTACACGCCGAACGCCGACTTCGTGGGCACGGACACCTTCACCTACACGATCAGCGACGGCAACGGCGGCACGGACACGGCGACGGTGACCGTGACGATCAACCCGGTCAACGACGCGCCGGTGGCCGTCGACGATGCGATCACGGTGACGGAGGACACGCCGTACACGTCGGTGGTCGACCTGGACGCGAACGACACGGATGTCGATGGTGACGCGCTGACGGTGGTGGCCGGTACCTTCCCGACCACAGCCGGCGGCACGATCGTGATCGCGGTCGACGGCAGCTACACCTATATACGCCGCCGGCGAACTTCACCGGCACGGACACGGTGGACTACACGGTCACCGATGGCGTGGCCACGGACGTGGGCACGCTGACGCGGTGACACCGGTCAACGACGCGCCGGTGGCCGTCGACGATGCGGTGAGCACCGACGAAGACACGCCGGTGACGGTGGCGGTGCTGCCCAACGACACGGACGTGGACGGCGACACGCTGGCAGTCACCTGTCACCCAGGGCGCCAACGGGACGGTCGCGACGACCCGTCAGCGGTGTACACGCCGAACGCCGACCGTGGGCACGGACACCTTCACCTACACGATCAGCGACGGACACGGACACGGCGACGGTGACCGTGACGATCAACCCGGTCAACGACGCGCCGGTGGCCGTCGACGATGCGGTGAGCACCGACGAAGACACACCGGTGCCCAACGACACGGACGTGGACGGCGACACGCTGAGTCACGGCTGTCACCCAGGGTGCCAACGGGACGGTCGCGATCGACCCGGTCAGCGGCAACCCGGTGTACACGCCGAACGCCGACTTCGTGGGCACGGACACCTTCACCTACACGATCAGCGACGGCAACGGCGGCACGGACACAGCGACGGTGACCGTGACGATCAACCCGGTCAACGACGCACCGGTGGCTGTCGACGATGCGGTGAGCACCGACGAAGACACGCCGGTGACGGTGGCGGTGCTGCCCAACGACACGGACGTGGACGGCGACAGCCAACGGGACGGTCGCGATCGACCCGGTCAGCGGCAACCCGGTGTACACGCCGAATGCCGACTTGTGGGCACGGACACCTTCACCTACACGATCAGCGACGGCAACGGCGGCACGGACACAGCGACGGTGACCGTGACGATCAACCCGGTCAACGACGCACCGGTGGCCGTCGACGATGCGATCACGGTGACGGAGGACACGCCGTACACGTCGGTGGTCGACCTGGATGCGAACGACACGGATATCGATGGCGACGCGCTGACGGTGGTGGCCGGTACCTTCCCGACCACAGCCGGCGGCACGATCGTGATCGCGGCCGACGGCAGCTACACCTACACGCCGCCAGCGAACTTCACCGGCACGGACTCGGTGGACTACACGGTCACCGATGGCGTGGCCACGGACGTGGGCACGCTGACGATCACGGTGACACCGGTCAACGACGCGCCGGTGGCCGTCGACGATGCGGTGAGCACCGACGAAGACACGCCGGTGACGATGGCGGTGCTGCCCAACGACAGCGATCCGGATGGTGACCCGCTCACGGTGACCACGGCGAGTGCCGCCAACGGTACGGTGGTGATCAACCTCGACGGTTCAATCACCTACACACCGAATCCGGACTTCAACGGCACCGATACCATCAGCTACACGATCAGCGACGGGCAGGGCGGAACGTCCACGGCCACTGTCACAGTGACGGTCAACCCGGTCAATGATCCACCCGTTGCCGTGGACGACACGATGGCCACCCGGTTTGGACAGGCCGTCTCCGGCAATGTCCTGGCGAACGACAGCGATGTCGACGGTGATGCCTTGAGCGTGACCGGTTTCGAGGTGGATGGTTCGGTCTACGCCGCCGGCGATCTGGCCACCATTGCCGGAGCGGGTACCTTGACGATCCTCCCGGACGGCGGGTTCACCTTCACGCCGGCACCCGGCTATGCCGGACCGGTGCCCGAGGCCATCTACACGGTGAGCGATGGCGCACTGACTGCCACTGCGCGTCTGATTCTTGGCGACGTACCGGCCGGACCGCCGGCACCGCCTCAGGATCCGGGCCCGGCGTCCGAGACTCCCCCATCCACGCCTGTACTGCCGGAGGTGTCGATCGAGGCGCCTCGCCAGCCAGGGTGGAATGGGTTGCCGCAGGCCAGGCCCGCGACAGGTGGACCATCGACGCAGGTGACGGACCCGGCCTTGCACGTGCTGCATACGGTGGGCAGCTCCAGCACGGAACGGTCGGTGGCTGGTTCGTTGCTTGGAAGTTTCCACTCACATACGCCGCTGATGGCGGAGGCCATGGGGCAGGTGCCGGATGGACTCCTGTTCGGAATCGACGCTGCCGGCGACACACCGGTGCTGCTACGGGAGCCGGGTCGTGGCGACCTGCAGACCTTCCGCCCGGCTCTGCACGTTCAGCAGGCAGTCCGCCATCTGCCTGTGACCGCCGAGCACGGCCTGTTCGTGCAGCGGGCGGTGCGGTCGTCGCAGATCGAGTCGGCCATCCGCAGTGCCGTGGTCGATGCCCACCAGTCGGCCACGCCCGGGTTCGAGTCGCTCCTGGATCCTTTTAGCCTGGGTTCGCCCCGGGTTGCGGACGAAGTCCCGGCGACACCTTCGGAACAGACACCTTCAACCGTGTCCGAACGGACGGGCGAGGCGCCACAGGCAGAGTCCCATTCGACTTCGAAACCTGTGACGGATTCCGTACGGGATCCGGTTCCGGCTTCAGTTTCGTCGACGAACGCCGATGCTTCAATACAGGTGGAACCGAAATTGCCTGCGCATGCGGGTGGATTCCGTTACCAGCTGCGAAGCATGGCAGCCGACCGGGGCCCTGGCGCCCGACCTCTGACGCGTACCGCCAGCGCCCGTTGAGCTGCCCTCTTCCAGAAAGAAACACCATGATGAAAATGAATGCCATCTCCAACCGAGTGTCCGGCCTGGCTGGCCGCAGTGCCATCCTGCTGGCGGTCGCCGCATTGATCGCGGGTTGCAGCGTCACGCCCAAACCCCTGGAAAAGGACGACGTGCTGACCCGGGTCAAGCAAGACACGGCCCGCATGTACGTGGACCAGGTTCCGATCGGCGGCCCGCTGTCGCTGGAGGAAGCCGTGGCCCGTGCCTTGCGCTACAACCTGGACTACCGTCTCAAGCGCATGGAGTCGGCCCTGGCGCTGGGGCTGACCGACTATGCCAGTTACGACATGCTGCCGCAGATGCTCGCCACGGCCGGCTACCAGGATCGCAGCAGCTTCTCCGGTGGCACGAGCATCGGCCTGCTCGATGGCGTGGAGTCCACCAATCCGACCTCATCCGATGAGCGTTCACACTCGCAGCGCGGTATTTCCTTCTCCTGGAATGCGCTGGATTTCGGGGTTTCCTATTACCGGGCCAAGCAACAGGGCGACCAGTTTCTGATTGCCGAAGAGCGCCGGCGCAAGGTGGTACAGAACCTGTTGCAGGATGTGCGTGCGGCCTACTGGCGTGCCCTGGGAGCGCAGCGCCTGTCGGTGCAGGCTGACGAGATTCTCGAGCGCGCGCAACAGGCCCTGTCGCGGTCGCGCGAGGCAGAAACGCAGAAAGTCATTCCACCTGGCGTGGCCCTGGCCTACCAGCGTGCGCTACTGGATGCCACCTCGCTGCTCAACCAGCGTCGCCAGGACCTGGAGTTCGCCAAGCGGGAACTGGCTGCCCTCATGAATGTGCCTCCGGGCATGGACTTCACGGTCGCCGAGGCCGCAGAGCCTGCATTGCCTCTGGCACCTCGCGACGTGACCAGGCTGGAAGAAATGGCCTTGCTGCAGCGTCCCGAACTGCGGGAGGAAGACCTGCGCAAGCGCATCACGGCAGCCGAAGCCCGCAAGCAGGTGCTGAGCATGCTGCCCGGCATTTCCCTCAATTTCGGCCGTCAGTACGACAGCAACCGCTTCCTGTTCAACAGCAGCTGGAGCGAAGGCGGCATCAATGTGGCATGGAACCTGATGCGCCTGGCGGCCCTGCCCGCCATGAAAGAGGCCCAGAAATTCCAGGAGCAGACCGATGAGGCGCGCCGGATGGCCCTGTCCATGGCCATCCTGACGCAGACGCGCATCAGCGCGGAGCGCTACCGCATGGCGCTGGAGGACTTCAAGCTGGCGGACCAGGCCTCGCAGGTCGACCAGCGCCTGGCGAAGTTCACCCGTGCGTCGGTCACGGCCAAGCTGGACAGCGAACTCGAAGCGATCCGCACCCAGGCTCGCTCGGTTCTGGGGGCCTACCAGCGTGCAAACGCTTACGCCAATGCCCACATTGCCTTTGGTCGCCTGTACAACACCCTCGGATTCGATCCGATTGCCGATGACTTCGAGGGCAACGACCTGACCCGGCTGACCCAGCGCGTGCGCGACCACCTGCAGGCCACCGAAAAGGACGCTTTCAGCATGTCGTCCAACCTGTTCGGTCGTGCTCCGGTGGTCGCCGTGAAGGTGACCGGCATTGCCGATCCGGTCCAGAAGGTGCGGATGACGGCGCTGGCCAAGGATCTGCTGGCCCGCCATGACATCGACTCCGATGACCAGGCGGGTGTGCCCCTGCAGCTGGCGTTCGAGTCGGGTGACCGTCTCGGCCTGGAGCGCGCCGCCTGGACGCTGCGTCTGCTCGATTCGGATGGCGCCATTCGCCAGCAGGCCCGTTTTGCCACTACCATGCCCCAGAATGCGCGCCGATCGGCCTATGAGTCCAGTCTCGTGGCGGCGCTCAACGCCAATCTGGGTGACCTGAAATCCTGGTTCGAGAACGAGTGATATGCGTCTGAGCTTTGTTTATCGCCTTGTGCTGGCGGCATGCCTGGGCAGCGTGGGTCTTCATGTCGGGGCGCAGACCACCGGCTCGGCGCCGGAGCCGGTCCGGGTGCTGGTGCTGCCCAACGGAGAGACGGTGCTGGCCAGTCCGGTGGCGGGTCGCATCACCGGAATCCATACCGGACTCGGACGGTCGTTCCGCCAGGGTGCGGTGCTGGTCTCGCTCGACTGCGGCGAGCACGAGGCACGGCAGTCCATGGCCAAGGCCGATCTGGCGTCTGCCACGGAAGAATATGAAGCCAAGTTGCGCATGCAAGGACTGGAGCAGGCCAGCGATGTCGAGGTGGCCCTGGCGGCCAGCGCGGTGGCCAAGGCCAGGGCGCAGTCCGACCTGATCCAGTTCCAGATTTCGCAGTGCTCGATTCGTGCTCCCTGGGACGGTTATGCCTCGAAGCTTCACGTTCGCAGCCACATGACGGTCACACCCGGACAGCCCATGGTGGACCTGGTTCGCCGTGGTGTGTTGCTGCTCAAACTCAATGTGCCGTCGCGCTGGACATCCGGCTTGAAGCTCGGACAGGCGTTCGAGGTCAGCATCGACGAGACAGGCAAGACCTATCCGGCGCGGGTTCAGCGTATCAACAGCCGAATCGATCCGGTCAGCCAGACCATCGAACTCGAAGCCAGCCTGCTCAAGATGCACGCTGACCTGCTGCCGGGCATGAGCGGGGTGGCCCGCTTCCCGGACATGCACTGACCGCGTGACCATGAGCGAAACCGACGATCTGGACATCCTGCTCCAGATCGAATCCCGCGCCATGGCGGCGGCCGACGTACCGGCCCTGCGGTTCACCATCGTCAACGAAACCCATGCCCTGGTGCCCTACCGCCAGGCCGTGCTGTTCGAACTTGAGGGCGATCAGACCCGCCTGGTGGCGGCCTCCGGCCTCGTGAGCGTGGCCGAGGATTCACCATTTGCCGTATGGGTGTCCCAGTTCGCGAGACGCCTGCCCAGGGACGGCCAGATGCACCGCATCGAGCTGGCGGACGCAGCCGAGATCGACCAGGCCGGCTGGGCCGAGTGGCTGCCCGAGCACCTGCTGGTGGCGCCTGTCCCCGGCCAGGGAGGGCCGGACCAGGGCATGGTCCTGTATGCCCGCGACACCGCCTGGACCGAGCGGGATCAGGCCTTGCTGGCCAGGTTGCACCTGTGCTTTGGCCACTGTCTGCAGGCGTTGCGCCATGTGCGTCAACAAGGCTGGTCAGTCACGGCACGCCGCTGGCTGCGTGGCCGGCGCCGCAACCTGATGCTGGCGGCCCTGGGGTTGTCGATGTTCATCCCCGTGCGTCTCTCGGTGCTGGCTCCGGCCGAGGTGATCGCACTCAACGCGGTGGCGGTGGCGGCCCCCCAGGACGGCGTCATCGGCACGTTTGGCATTGCCCCCAACAGCCGGGTTCGCCAGGGCGATGTGCTGTTCTCGCTCGACGATTCCGCCCTTCAGAACAAGCGCGAGGTGGCTCTCAAGGCCCTGGACGTGGCCAGGGTGGACGCCCACATTGCCCAGCAGCGTGCGTTTGACGACATGCGGGGGCGGGCGGACCTGGCGGCATTGACGGGCCGGGTGCGCGAGAAAGAGGCCGAACTGGCGGCCATGGATGCCCTGGCGCAACGGGTGGAAGTGCGTGCCGATCGCGATGGTGTGGCCATCTTTGCCGATGTCAACGACTGGCTGGGTCGGCCGGTCCAGACGGGCGAGCGCGTCATGCAACTGGCCCAGCCTGAGGATGCTGGCGTCCTGGTGTGGCTGGCGGTGGCCGATGCCATCAACCTCGAACCCGGTGCGCCCGTACAGCTGTTTCTGCACACCGATCCGCTGCGTCCACGCTCGGCGGTGCTGGCCGAGGCCAGTTATCAGGCCACACCCAGCCCGGACGACGTCGCCTCCTATCGCCTGCGCGCGCGCTTCGATGACGAAGATGCGCCGCCGCGCATCGGCCTTCGCGGTACCGCCCGCATTTCAGGGCAATGGGTTGCCCTGGGTTATTACCTGTTCCGCCGGCCATTGGCGGCCGTGCGCGAATGGACGGGCCTGTGACGGCGTCCACCGTTCCGCTGGCCGTCACTGTGCCAGTCCGGCAGAAGCGCCGCACGCCTTTGCCGGCCATTCGTGACGAGCTCAAGCTGCTGCCGGCAGCGCCCAATGACGATGGCACACCGGCCTGGGTCATCCAGGATCCGGTTCGCAACCGCTTCTACCGTATCGGATGGCTGGAATTCGAGTTGCTGTTGAACTGGGCCGACAGCGATGCTGGCACCCTGATCCGGACCGTGAATGCACAGACGCCCCTGAACGTCACGGTGGACGACGTGCGGCAATTGCTGGGATTCCTGGCTGACAATGAACTGCTCCGGCTGGACGGGCCGGCTGACGTGGATCGGGTGCGTGCCCGTCACGCCCGCATGCGCAAGTCGCCGATGGAGTGGCTGCTGCACAACTACCTGTTCTTCCGCGTACCCCTGTTGCGTCCGCAGCGCTGGCTGGCTTCGGCGGCCCCCTGGCTGGGCTGGCTGCAGACCCGACAGACCGCATGGGCCATTGGCCTGCTGAGCCTGCTGGGCCTGTATCTGGTCTCTCGCCAGTGGGATACCTTCTCCCACACCCTGGTGGATCACCTGACATGGTCCGGCCTGGTGGGGTATGCGCTGGCCCTGGTGGTGGCCAAGACGTTTCATGAACTGGGCCACGCATTCGCTGCCACCCGCCACGGCGTGCGGGTGGCCCACATGGGCGTGGCCTTCCTCGTGATGTTTCCCATGCTCTACACCGATACGGGCGAGAGCTGGCGCCTGAAGGACCCCCGCCACCGCCTGTCGATCGCCAGCGCCGGCATGGTGGTGGAACTCGCATTGGCGGGTCTGGCCACGCTGGCCTGGTCACTGACACCCGATGGCGCCTTGCGCAACGGACTGTTTTTCCTGGCGACCACCAGCTGGCTGCTGACCCTGGCCGTCAATGCCAGCCCATTCATGCGGTTCGACGGCTACTTCATCCTGAGTGATCTGCTGGACATTCCGAACCTGCATGAACGTGCCGGCGCACTCGCCAGGACCTGGATGCGCCGCTTTCTGCTGGGTTTCCGGGACAGCTGGCCGGAGTCCTTCGAGCCAGCGCGACGGCGCTGGCTGATCGCCTTTGCCCTGACCACCTGGATCTACCGGCTGACCGTGTTCCTGGGCATCGCGGTCCTGGTGTACGTGTTCTTTTTCAAGGTGCTGGGCCTGTTTCTCATGGCGGTCGAGCTGGTGTGGTTCATTGGCAAGCCGGTCATGAAAGAACTCAAGGTCTGGTACGCCCGCCGTGGGGACATCCGTGTGTCCCGACGTTGGGTGGCGCTCGCGCTGCTGGTGGCCGGCGGGTTGATGCTGCTGCTGCCAATCCAAACCCGGGTTCAAGCACACGGCTGGCTGCGGGCAGAGGAGCAGCAGTTGCTCTATGCGCCTTTCGAGGCCCAGCTGGGCCGCCTGCCCGACACCCGGAACTTCCGGACCGGTGACGTGGTGTTCGCCCTGGATTCCAGGTTGCTGGGTATCGATCAGGAGAAGGCGCGGCAGCTGGCATGGGCCCGCGAGCGTCAGATGGCCGGCCTGCTGGGCTTGCCTGACGGCGAATCGCAGCGACAGTTGCTGGCCTCCCAGAAGGCCCTGCACGAGGCGCAAGAGCGGGCCAGCACGGAGCAGCGGGGACGGCTCATCCTGCGGGCCCCTTTCGATGGCGAGCTGCACGACCTGGACCCCGACCTGGCTGAAGGCGTCTGGGTCAGGTCCTTGCAGCCGCTGGCCATGCTGGTCAATCCGTCGCGATGGGTCGTCGATGCCTTTGTGGCCGAGGCCGACCTCTCGCGCATCGCCGTCGGGCAGGCGGTGCGGGTGCGACAGGTGGTCGATCCGGTTGTCTGGCTGGACGGACACATCGCCGCCATCGATGTGGCCCGCACCACCGCATTGCCCAGCGCCATGCTCGACGCCAGTCATGGGGGACCGCTGGCTACGGTGCCTGGTCCGGCCGGTCCGCATCAACAACGGGTGCCCGTGGCGCGGGATGCCCTGTTCCGCGTCCGCATCGCACTGGATGAACCCGTGTCTGGCCAGCGCCTGTCGCTGGTGCGCGTGCAGATCGAGGGGCATCCGGAAGCGCTGATCGACCGGGTCTTGCGCAAGGTCGTTGCCGTGGTGGTGCGCGAAAGCGGGTTCTGACGGGATGGGCCACTGTCCGGGAAGAGCCCGGATCCATACGGCGATACCGGTGCCAGATGCTGGTGCAAGATACCGGTGCAAGATACCGGTGCAAGCGGGGGGCGTTTCTGGGATCATTGCAGGATGACAACTGTTCGGGTCGCCACCTACAACATCCATAAGGGCGTACAGGGGCTTGGGCCGGCGCGGCGTCTGGAAATCCACAACCTGGTGCATGCGGTTGAGCAGTTCGACGCCGATATCGTTTGCCTGCAGGAGGTGCGCCGGCACAACCGCAAGATGGAGCGCCTGTTCACGCGCTGGCCGGATCTGGACCAGGCGGGCTATCTCTCGCCCGAAGGCTACGAGTCGATCTACCGGACCAACGCGGTCACCCGTCACGGCGAGCACGGCAACGCCCTGCTGTCGCGCTGGCCGGTGATGGCCAGCGGTCACTCCGACGTGTCCGACCACCGGTTCGAGCAGCGCGGCCTGCTGCACGCCGAACTCCTGGTGGAGGGACAGGCACTGCATGTCATCGTGGTGCATCTGGGCCTGATCCACGCCAGCCGGGAGCGCCAGGTACAGCGCCTGGGTCAGTTCATCGACCAGCAGGTCCCGCCGGACGCCCCCCTGGTGGTGGCGGGGGATTTCAACGACTGGGGTGCGCAGTTGCTCCGACCCATGGCGGCGCTGAATCTGCACACCTTCGAAGGCATACGCCTGGCAACCTTCCCCGCGCGCTTGCCTCTGCTGCATCTGGACCGCATCTATGTGCGCGGGCTGCGCCAGATCTCGGCCCACGTGCCGCACGGCCGGGCCTGGACCCGCATGTCCGATCATTTGCCGTTGATCGCCGAGTTCGGCCTGTGATGCAAGGTCAGCCGGCCACCCCAAGAACAGGCAAGGGCGGCCATGCTGCCGTGGACGGGCATCAGTTGCTGTTGCTGCAGGGCGGCGACGAACTGTTTCCGGCACTGGTGGAGGCCATGGACGCGG
This sequence comes from Burkholderiaceae bacterium, assembly GCA_041396505.1. GTDB lineage: Bacteria > Pseudomonadota > Gammaproteobacteria > Burkholderiales > Burkholderiaceae_C > Hydrogenophaga. The sequence continues at coordinate 65,996 of JAWKYL010000004.1, read as the reverse complement.
CGCGGCGGGTGGTCCACCTCGAAACCTATATCTTCGAGTTTGCCGGCAACGCGCTGTCGGTGGCCCAGGCGCTGGAGCGGGCCGCGCTCAGGGGTGTCCTGGTCCGTCTGGTGATCGACGGGGTGGGGACGCCCCAGGTGCCGGCCGAGTGGCGGGAACGGTTCGACCGGGCCGGGGTCCGCTGGCGTGTCTATGCCCCACTGGGCGGCCTGGGCCTGCTGATTCCCAGCAACTGGCGCCGCCTGCACCGCAAGCTCTGTGTGGTCGACGGCACCATCGGCTTCTGCGGAGGCATCAACATCATCGACGACCTGGACGATGTCGTGCTGGGACGCCTGAACCGGCCCAGACTGGATTTTTCCTTGCGGGTGGCCGGTCCCCTGGTGCACGACATGGTCGACACCATGGAGCAGTTGTGGTGGCGCCTGCAGGCGGTGCGCAAGGCCCGGCGGCGGGAGTTCGTGGCTGCCTGGGAAGCCCTGCGCGAGACCTTGCCGGTGGGCGATTTTTCGGCCATCCTGACCATGCCGGTCGAGCCGGCGTCCGGTGCGGATATGGACGATCACGTCACCCAGCCTGCCGGACTGCCCGGCGTGCATGGCGCGCGGGCGGCCCTGTTGCTGCGCGACAACGTCAGCCACCGCCACGACATCGAGCGGGCCTACCTCAAGGCCATTGGCGAAGCGCGCGAGGAAATCGTGATTGCCAACGCCTATTTCATTCCGGGACGCAAGCTGCGGCGGGCCCTGGCCATCGCCGTCCAGCGGGGCGTGCGTGTGCGGCTTCTGCTGCAGGGCCGGTACGAGCACTTTCTGCAGTACCGATCCGCGCGACCGGTGTACCGGCGCCTGGCCGAGGCCGGTATCGAACTGCACGAGTACGGCCCCAGTTCCCTGCACGCCAAGGTGGCTGTGGTCGACCGGCGCTGGGCCACCGTCGGGTCGACCAACCTCGACCCGCTCTCGCTGTTGCTGGCCCGGGAGGCCATCGTCATGACGCGGGACCGGCGGTTTGCCCGCCTGCTGCACCAGCGGCTGGATGGCATCCTGCGGGAGGAAAGCGGCCGCCTGGATGTCCAGGCCCTGCAGCGGCGACCCTGGTGGGAGCGCCTGCTCGACAGGCTGGCCTTCTCGGTCATGCGGACCACCCTGTTCCTGACCGGCCATCGCTATTGAACCGGTGCACATGCCCCCATGAAACGGGCGTCTTCGGCGCGGGAGGAGGGGTTGGCCAGGGGCTCGGGTGGTAGCATGGGGCATGCTCATGAAATCCGACCAGCCCATGAACACCGCTGCCGAACAGGACGACGGCGACCAGGGCGTGCCCGTGTCCGTCAAGATCCGGGAACGCGTACTGGCCGCCCGCAAGCGCTTCCACTCCAATGACAACATCGCCGAGTTCATCCAGCCGGGTGAACTGGAGCAGCTTCTGGACGAAGTGACGGAGAAGATGCAGGGCGTGCTCGAGAGCATGGTCATCGACATCGAGAACGACCACAACACGGACAACACCGCCCGGCGGGTGGCCAAGATGTACCTCAAGGAGGTGTTCGCGGGCCGGTACGTGCAGGGTCCGTCGGTCACCGAATTCCCGAATGCCGAGCACCTGAACGAACTCATGATCGTCGGTCCGATCACGGTTCGCAGCGCCTGCAGCCACCATTTCTGTCCCGTGATCGGGCGCATCTGGATCGGCGTCATGCCCAACGAGCACACCAACGTGATCGGCCTGTCCAAATACGCCAGGCTGGCCGAATGGATCATGGGTCGCCCGCAGATCCAGGAAGAAGCCGTGGTGCAACTGGCCGACCTGATCCAGGAAAAAACGCAGCCCGACGGTCTGGCCATTGTCATGGAGGCCAGCCACTACTGCATGGCCTGGCGTGGCGTGAAGGACATGGACAGCAAGATGATCAACTCCGTCATGCGCGGTGTGTTCCTCAAGGACTCCAACCTGCGGCGCGAATTTCTCTCGCTGCTGCCACGCCAATCCTGAAACCGTCGAGTTCCACCATGCTGGTACGCCTGCTTTACGTCAGCCGGGCAGTCAACAAGGACTGCGCCAAGACCATCGAATCCATACTGGAAACCGCCAGGAACCACAACCTGGTCAACGGCATCACTGGTGTGCTCTGCTATGGCGGCGGCACCTTTGTCCAGGCCATCGAGGGTGGCCGAACGGCAGTCAACGAGCTGTACAACCACATCGTGACCGATGAACGCCATACCAATGTGGTGCTGCTGCACTACGAGGAAATCAGCGAACGGCGCTTCGGTGGCTGGACCATGGGCACGGTCAACCTTGCCAAGCTCAACACCTCCATCGTGCTCAAGTATTCCGAGCGGCCGGAGTTCGACCCCTACGCGGTCTCGGGCAAGGTCTCGCTGGCCCTGCTTGAAGAGCTGATGGCCACCGCCAGCATCATCGGGCGCGCCTGAGGGTCAGGTCTTCCTCGACCTGTGCGATGACGCTCCTGCTGGGCTGTGATTTCAGCAGCGCTCCCTCGCGACGCAAGCCCATCGTGCATGCCCTGGGCCGGCTGGACCGGGGGCGTGTGCGACTGGAGCGACTGCTCACCTGCGAAAGCCTGGATGCCTGGGCCGGGGCACTGAGCGAGCCCGGGCACTGGGTGGGTGCCTTCGACCTGCCTTTTGGCCTGCCACGGGAACTGGTCGAGCAACTGGGGTGGCCCATCCGCTGGGCCGACTGCATGGCGCACTATGGCTCGCTCTCGCGTGACCAGATCCGTTCGGTGTTTGCGTCGTTCTGCGACGCCCGGCCTGCGGGTGGCAAGTTCGCCCACCGGTGTACCGACGGCCCGGCGGGTTCGAGTCCGAGCATGAAATGGGTGAACCCGCCGGTCGCCTTCATGATGCATGCTGGCGTGCCGCGCCTGCTGTCCGCAGGCGTGCACCTGCCCGGATTGCACGATGGCGACCCGTCCCGGGTGGCGGTGGAAGCCTATCCGGGCCTGCTGGCCCACAAACTGATCGGTCGCCGCTCCTACAAGAGTGACGAACGGGCCAGGCAGACGCCCGAGCGCCTGATCGCCCGCAAGGACCTGCTGGATGCCCTGGAACAGGGCAGGAGCCGGCTGGGACTGCGCCTGATGCTCAGCCACGCCCAGCGCGAGGCCCTGGTGGAAGACGCCACCGGCGACCGGCTCGATGCCGTCCTGTGCCTGCTGATGGCGGCCTGGGCCTGGCAACAGCATCACAATGGACACCCACGCTATGGCCTGCCTGTCTTTGATCCGCTCGAAGGGTGGATCATCGGGGCATGAATCTGCGGCGCCGGGCGACGCGCCACCTCCGGACATTGAACGACACCATGAACGCTTCCACCACACTGCCCCAAGACCTTCGTTTTGCATTTGTCGAAGCCGCCTGGCACACCGAGATCGTGCAGCAGGCGCGCGAGGCATTCTTTGCCCGCATGGCCGAATCCGGCGTTGGCGCCGACCGGATCGACGTCTTCGATGTTCCAGGTGCCTTCGAGATTCCGCTGCATGCGCAGCGACTGGCACGTTCAGGACGGTATTCGGCGGTCATCGGCAGTGCCCTGGTGGTGGACGATGGCATCTACCGTTTCGACGCATTGATGCAGACGGTCGTCCAGGCGATGATGCAGGTGCAGCTGGAGACCGGGGTGCCGACGATCCTGGCTGTGCAGGCTCCGCACCATTTCCACGAACACGCCGAGCACCGCAAGTATTTCCAGCGCCATTTCGCCCTCAAAGGCACCGAGGCCGCCGAAGCCTGCCTGCAGACTGTGGCCGGCATGCTTCGCCTGGACGCCCTGGGTCGGGGTTGATGCCCCTGGCGGGGGCGGTCAGGTCGTGATCGCATGACCTGGGTCAAGGTCCGGCCAGCGCAGGCAGGCCATACTCTGTTTGCGAATCGGGACCGGCATCGCGTTGCCGGTCGACCCAAGCCCGAACAGATGTACCGGATGACAGCCCCGTCGACACCCCCTACCGAATCCGTTGCCGCGTCGGCACGGCATCGTCCCCACGAAGACCTGCAGGCGCTGCTCACCGGGACCTTGTTCGTGGCGCTGGGCGTGATCATGTTTCGCCATGCCGGCTTGCTCACCGGTGGGACTGCCGGCCTGGCCTTCGTGCTGCATTACGCCACGGGCTGGAACTTCAGCCTGCTGTTCGTGGCGGTGAACCTGCCGTTCTACGGCCTGGCATGGCGCCGCATGGGCGCTCCGTTCACCTTGAAGACCTTTGCCGCCGTGGCCCTGCTGGCCGGCTTCGTGGAGTGGCTGCCGCAATGGATCGGCTTTGACCAGCTTTCCACCGGCTTTGCGGCCGTCACCGGAGGCCTGCTCATGGGGGCGGGCATGCTGATGCTGTTCCGCCATCGGGCCAGCCTGGGTGGGTTCAATGTCCTGGCGTTGTACCTGCAAGAGCACTTCGGCTGGCGCGCGGGGCGCATCCAGATGGTGTTCGACTGCGCCATCGTCCTGGCCGCCATGACCGTGGTGGACAGTTCGCGCATTGCCTGGTCGGTCGCCGGGGCCGTGGTGTTGAACCTGATCCTGACCATCAACCACCGTCCAGGGCGTTACGTGGCGGTCTGATCGTCGCCTCCGGTCTTGCGCCCACGCGCAGGTCGGGTCGCCGGCGTTCGCCGGATTGCGGCAGACTCGGGGCATGTCGCAACTGAAGAAGGGCCTGCGGGCCATGATGTTGGCCTGCCTGCTGGGCGGATCGCTGGTGGCCCCCGCGATCCATGCACAGACCTACCTGGCCGAGGTGACGCACGTTCACGACGGCGATTCGCTCTGGGTCCGGCCCCTGGAAGGTGGACGCCGCCAGCGTCTGCGGCTCGATGGCATTGATGCACCCGAGATCTGCCAGGCGGGGGGACTGGCCTCCCGCGACCGGCTGGCCGGCATGACGCTCGGGCACCAGGTTCGTGTGGAAGTGCGTGGCCAGGACCGGTACCGACGCACGCTCGCCCGTGTCTGGCTGGGTCAGGAGGATGTGCAGGTCCGCCTGGTCCGGGAGGGCCTGGCCTGGTCGTACCGGGTACGTGACCGGGCCGGGCGCTATGACAGGGAAGAGGCAATGGCGCGCAGGCAAGGGCTGGGGGTTTTTGCCGACGACCAGGTCGAGGCGCCGAGGGATTTCCGGCGGCGCCATGGTCCTTGCGCCCGCACGGACTGAAGTGCGGGGCGCCGGCCCGCAAGCGGTGGGGATGCTCAGCCGCCGTGCGTCTGACCGCACACAGGGCAGTCCGGGCTCTGGGGAAGGGCAATCTCGTTGAAGGCCATGTCACGGCCGTCGATCATCATCAGCCGTCCGGTCAGCCTGGAGCCCATGCCGGTCAGCAGTTTCAGTGCCTCGGCCGCCTGCATCGTACCGACGATGCCCACCAGTGGCGCAAACACGCCCATGGTGGCGCAGCGGGTTTCCTCGACGCCGCTGTTCTCCGGGAACACGCAGGCGTAGCAGGGGTTGCCGGGCAGGCGGGGGTCGAACACGCTGAGCTGGCCGTCCATGCGGATCGCCGCCCCCGAAACCAGCGGCTTGAGGTGCTGGACACAGGCCCGGTTGATGGCATGCCGGGTGGCGAAGTTGTCGGTGCAGTCGAGCACCACATCGGCCTCGGCCACCAGCCGGTCGAGCAGGCTGGCATCGGCCCGCTCGGTCACGGTCCGGACTTCCACGTCGGGATTGATGGCACCAATGGCTTGGCGGGCCGACTCGGCCTTGGGCATGCCGACACGGGCCAGGTTGTGCGCGATCTGCCGCTGGAGGTTGGTCTCGTCCACCACATCGTGGTCGACGATGGTCAGGCGACCCACGCCGGCGCTGCCCAGATACAGCGCCACGGGCGAACCCAGTCCCCCGGCGCCGACCACCAGCGCATGGGAGGCCAGCAACTGCTCCTGGCCCTCGACGCCCAGTTCATTGAGCAGGATATGGCGCGAATAGCGCAGGAGCTGTGCGTCGTTCACGGCGGTCGCGCAAAGGGTTCAGTTCTCTTTCTGTTCGTCCGGGCGCAACGTCAGCGTCTTGCTGACCTGGACCGGCTGACCACGCAATTGCCGGAGGGCCTGTTGCAGCTGGAAGTCCTCGGCACTGCCGAACTCGGGCACCAGGCGTTGTCCCGGGTTCTTGCGGGTTTCTTCCTCCAGGCGGCGGCGGGCCTCTTCGCGCTCTTCGTCACGGTGCCGCTCGGCGGCCCGCTGGGCGTCGGTCATGGGCTTGCCGTCGCCGTTGTCCAGGCTCTTCTGCAGGTCCGCTTCGCGGGTACGCAGGGCAGCGAACACATTGCCTTCGGCGGTCTCGTCGACCAGCACGTCGGGAACGATGCCGCGACCCTGGATCGACACGCCCTTGGGCGTGTAGTAGCGGGCGGTGGTCAGCTTCAGGCCGGTGCTTGGGCCCAGGGGCCTGACCGTCTGCACGGAACCTTTGCCAAAGGTCTGGTTGCCCATGATGGTGGCACGGCTGTAGTCCTGCAGGGCGCCCGAGACAATCTCGCTGGCCGATGCCGAGCCCTCGTTGACCAGTACCACCAGGGGAATCGTCTTGAAGATGCCCTTGGTGTTCTCGGTCATGCGGCTGATGGGGTCGTTGCCACCGCGGCGCAGGTAGTGCTGGGGAATCGACTTGTAGACAAAGCGGCTGTCTTCCAGCTGGCCGTTGGTGGACACCACGGTCACGTTTTCCGGCAGGAAAACGGCAGACAGGGCCACGGCGGCGTCCAGCAGACCACCAGGATCGTTGCGCAGGTCGAGCACCAGCCCCTTGAGTCCGGGGTCGGCCTTGTAGATGTCTTCCAGGCGGCGAGCGAAGTCGTCCACGGTCCGTTCCTGGAACTGGGACACGCGCACCCAGGCGTAACCGGGCTCGATCACCTTGGACTTGACGCTCTGGGTCCGGATTTCCTCGCGGGTGATGGTCACGGGGAAAGTGCGGTTCTCGTCACGACGCAGAATGGTCAGCAGAACCTTGGTACGGGGCTCACCACGCATGAGCTTGACGGCGTCGTTGATGCTCAGGCCCTTGACCGGTGTGTCGTCGATCTTGGTGATCAGGTCGCCGGACTTGAGGCCGGCCCGGAACGCCGGTGAATCCTCGATCGGGGAGACGATTTTGACCAGGCCGTCTTCCATGGTGATTTCGATGCCGACGCCCACGAAGCGGCCGCTGGTGCCTTCGCGGAATTCCTTGAAAGACTTGGCGTCGAAATACTGGGAATGGGGGTCCAGGCTGGCCACCATGCCCGAGATGGCTTCGGAGATCAGCTTTTTCTCGTCGACCGGCTCGACGTAGTCGGACTTGATCATGCCGAAGACGGCGGCCAGTTGCTGCAGCTCCTCCAGCGGCAGCGGCGCCAGCGTGTTGCGCGCCACGGCCTGCAACTGCACGGTCGTCAATGCGCCTGCCACCGCACCGACGGCGATCCAGCCGGCGATCCTGAGCTTGTGACTCACCTGTTTACCCATCGGAAATGCCTCAATAAGAAAGACCTGCCCACGCCAGCCTGTGGGCCCTGGGCCAATATACACCCGGGTTGGAGCCCGTTGCGGGGCGCGGGTTCCGCAAATGCCCGCAGGCGTGCACCTGCGGGCCTGTCGGGAGCGGGTTCAGGCCTTGCCCTGCGCCGCCACGGCGGCGGCGGCACGGGCGGCCGCCTCGGCGTCGCCCAGGTAGTAGCTGCGCAGCGGGCGAAGCTCGGCATCGAGTTCGTAGACCAGGGGGATGCCGTTGGGGATGTTCAGGTTCACGATGTCGCTGTCCGAAATGCCGTCCAGGTACTTGACCAGGGCGCGGATGGAGTTGCCGTGCGCCGAGATGACAATCCGCTGGCCGCTGCGGATGGCCGGGGCCAGGGTCTCGTTCCAGAACGGAATGACGCGGGCCACGGTGTCCTTGAGGCACTCGGTCAGGGGAACCTGCGCCGGATCGAGGGTGGCGTAGCGGCGGTCGCTGCGCTCGCAGCGCGGGTCGGAAGCTTCCAGGGCCGGCGGCGGTGTGTCGTAGCTGCGGCGCCAGATCAGCACCTGTTCGTCGCCGTACTGCTTGGCCATGTCGGCCTTGTTCAGGCCCTGCAGGGCGCCGTAGTGGCGCTCGTTGAGCTGCCAGCTCTTGACGACCGGTAGCCAGGTGCGGTCCATCTCGTCAAGGACGTAGTTCAGCGTGTGGATGGCACGCTTGAGCACCGAGGTATGGGCGACGTCGAATTCGGAGCCTTCGGCCTTGAGCAGTTTGCCGGCGGACATGGCCTGGGAGACGCCTGTGGGCGTGAGTTCGACATCGGTCCAGCCGGTGAAGCGGTTTTCCAGGTTCCAGGTGGATTCGCCGTGGCGAATGAGGACGAGCTTGTGCATGGGATGGTGGAAATGGCGTGACAGGGAAAGGCCCCAGCAAGGGTCAGCCGGACATTTTAGAATGTCGGGCTGTGCACAAAAGGTGAACCCTGTGAGCTTCTTTATTGATAACTGGATTCTGATAGCCGTTGCCCTGGCCTCCGGTGCCTTGCTGATGTGGCCTGTGGTCGCTGGCGGCGGTGGACTCGGGGCACTCAAGCCGACCGATGCGGTGATGCTGATGAACCGCGAGAAGGCGGTTGTGGTGGATGTGTGCGACCCGGCCGAGTTCGCCTCGGGCCACGTGACGGGTGCCCGGAACGTCCCGCTGACCGAACTGGAGGCCAAGCTGCCTGCCACGGTCAAGAACAAGGCGACACCGGTGATCCTGGTCTGCGCGTCGGGCATGCGCTCGAACCGGGCCGTGGCCATCGCGCGCAAGCTGGGTTACGAGAATGCGCATTCCCTGGCCGGTGGCATGGGTGCCTGGCGCTCGGCCAGCCTGCCGGTTGAAAAGTCCTGAACCCCGACACGCGAAGCGAGATTGCCATGGCCAAAGTCAAGATGTACACCAGCAACTATTGCCCCTATTGCAGCCGTGCCAAGGCCCTGCTGCAGCAGCGGGGGGCCGAGCTGGAGGAACTGGTGGTCGACGGGCAGCCCGCCCTTCGTGCCCACATGACCGAACTGACGGGGCGCACCAGCGTGCCGCAGATTTTCATTGGCGAGACGCATGTGGGCGGTTGCGACGACCTGCACGCGCTGGATGCGCGTGGCGGCCTGGTGTCCATGCTGCAGTCCTGATCGCAGGTTGCGCAGCCGCTGGCGACGCCGCGCGTGCTGACATAATCCCGGTTGTGCCCGCTGCCGGCGCGTCTGCCGCAGCGGGTTTCTTCTTCACCGGCTCTACCCGGTCCCGATCCGAGAAAGCATCATCATGGCCGACAACCAAGACCCCGTGTTCCAGATCCAGCGCGTCTACCTCAAGGAGGCCTCGCTGGAGCAACCCAATTCCCCGGCCATCCTCCTGTCCCAGGAGCAGCCGTCGGTGGACATCCAGCTGGGAGTCGAGGCCTCGCCCGCTGCCGATGGCGTCTATGAAGTGGCCGTGACCGCCACGGTCCAGACCAAGATCCAGGACAAGACCGTGTTCCTGGTCGAGGTCAAGCAGGCTGGCATCTTCGAGATCCGCCATCTGCCGGAAGACCAGATGGGCCCGATCCTGGGTATTGCCTGCCCGCAGATCGTCTACCCGTACCTGCGTGCGAACGTCGCCGACCTGATCCAGCGCGGCGGCTTCCCGCCGGTGCACATGGCCGAGATCAACTTCCAGGCCATGTACGAACAGCAGCAGGCCCAGGCCGGTGCTGCAGACGGTCAGCGCATCGTTACCCAGTAACCGGTCTCCGGCAGACGCGGTCGATGCGCATTGCCGTACTCGGTGCCGGCGCCTGGGGCACTGCCCTGGCGATTGCCGCCGCCCGCCAGGATCCGGTGGGTCGGACGGTGTGGCTGTGGGCGCGCGATCCGCAGCAGGCGGCCCATATGCAGGCCAGCCGGGTCAATGAACGCTACCTGCCTGGCCATCCGCTGCCGCCGTCGCTGGTGGTGGCAGGCGAGTCCGGCGAGTCACCCGAAGCGGTGGCGGCCCGGTCCGACCTGGTCGTCGTGGCCACACCCATGGCAGCCCTGCGCCACATGCTCGGACGTCTGGCGCCTGCTGGCGTTCCGCTGGCCTGGCTGAGCAAGGGTTTCGAGGCGCCCGCATCGGCTGACGGCCCCCCCGGCCGGCTCGGGCACGAGATTGCCGCCGAGTTGGCGCCGGGACTGGCTGTCGGGGTGCTCAGCGGCCCGAGTTTCGCCCAGGAGGTGGCGCGCGGCCAGCCGACGGCCGTGGTCGCTGCCAGCGAACATGCGCTCGTGCGTGAGGGGCTGGTGTCGGCTTTTCACGGGCCGAGCCTGCGGGTGTATGCCAACGACGACATCGTGGGCGTAGAGGTGGGTGGAGCCGTCAAGAACGTGCTGGCCATCGCGACCGGGCTGTGTGATGGCCTGAGCCTGGGCCTGAACGCGCGGGCCGCTCTGATCACGCGTGGCCTGGCCGAGATGACGCGCCTGGGCGTGGCACTGGGGGCCCGTACCGACACGTTCATGGGCCTGTCAGGCCTGGGCGACCTGGTGCTGACGGCCACGGGCGACCTGTCGCGCAACCGCCGGGTAGGCCAGTTGCTGGCCGAAGGCAAGAGTCTGCAGCAGGCGGTCGAGTCGCTTGGCCACGTGGCTGAGGGCGTATACAGCGCCAGGACCGTGGTTCAGCGTGCCCGGGCACTGGGTGTGGAGATGCCGATCAGCGAGGCCGTGGTGGCCTTGCTGGAAGGCCAGTTGCGGCCGGACCAGGCCGTGGCGGCCCTGATGGGGCGTGACCCGAAGGCCGAGGCCCTGTCCTGAAAAAAGGCCGCCAGCGGCGGCCCTGGAGCCCGCAGCGCGGGTTCAGATCTCGAAGTTGTCGATCAGCCGGGTGTTGCCCAGTCGGGCAGCGCCCAGGACCACGAGGGACTGGGGCGTCACGGCATCTTCGGCCCGGGGCGGTTGCAGGTCGCTGCGGCGGCGCACCGTGAGGTAATCCGGCTGCCAGCCGCGCACGGCCAGTGCCCGCATGGCGTGCGCCTCGAAGGCTTCGCGCCGGTCGGGCAGCGACGTGCCGACCGCCAGGGCATCGCGGGCCAGCGCGCGCAGCGCCAGCGACAGTTGCACCGCCTCTGCACGCTCGGTTTCGCTCAGGTAGCCGTTGCGCGAACTCAGGGCCAGGCCGTCGGGCGCTCGCTGGGTCTCGCCGGCGATCACCTGGACCGGCATGGCGAACTGGTGCGCCATGCGGCGGATGATCATCAGTTGCTGGTAGTCCTTCTTGCCGAACAGCGCATAGCGGGGACCCTTGGCATCGGAGAACACGCACTGGAAGAGCTTCATCACGACGGAGCAGACACCGATGAAGAAGCCGGGCCGGAAATGGCCTTCCAGGATGTCTGACAGGTCCGAAGGGGGCTGGACCTTGTACACCTGGGGCTCGGGATAGAGCTCTTTTTCTGGTGGGGCAAAGACGATATTGCAACCGGCCTGCTCCAGGCGGGCGCAATCCGTTTGCAGGGTGCGCGGGTAGGTGTCGAAGTCCTCGTTGGGGCCGAACTGCAGGCGGTTGACGAAGATGCTGGACACCGTCACGTCGCCCAGCGGCTGGGCCTGCCGGATCAGCGCCAGGTGGCCGTCGTGCAGGTTGCCCATGGTGGGCACGAATGCCGGCGAGTCAAACGGGCGCAGGGCGGCGCGCAGGTCTTCGATGGTGTGGACGAGTTTCATTCGGGAATCGTTAGGGTTGGCCGGGGCGCCAGGGGTACATGGCTGGTGGGCGGGTGGGAATCCGGCTCACCAGGCGTGCAGCTGGTCGTCGGGAAAGCTGCCGTTCTTGACCGCTGTCACGTAGGCCGCCATGGCGTCTCGCACGCTGGCTGCGCCATCCATGAAATTGCGCACGAACTTGGGATTTTTGCCCAGGTTGATGCCCAGCATGTCATGCATGACCAGCACCTGACCGGCGGTGCCTTTGCCGGCACCGATGCCGATGGTGTGGCAGGTGGCCAGTTCCTGCGTGATCTCGGCCGACAGTGTGGCTGGCACCATTTCCAGCACGAGCATGGTGGCGCCTGCGTCCTGCAGTTCGAGGGCATGGCGGCGCAGTTGCAGTGCGGCGGCGTCGCCGCGACCCTGGACACGGTAGCCGCCCAGCGAGTGAACGGTCTGGGGGGTCAGACCCAGGTGGGCGCAGACCGGAATGCCGCGCTCGACCAGGAAGCGGACGGTCTCGGCTGTCCAGCCGCCGCCTTCGAGCTTGACCATGTGGGCGCCGGCTCGCAGGAGTTCGGTGGCGCTGCGCAGCGCCTGCTCCCGGCTTTCGTGGTAGCTGCCAAAGGGCAGGTCGCCGATGACCCAGGCCGTGCCCTGCACCCGCCTCAGGCCGCGCACCACGCTTTCGGTGTGGTACGTCATGGTTTCCAGGGTGACCCCTGTCGTGCTGGACAGGCCCTGGCAGACCATGCCCAGGGAGTCACCGACCAGGATGCACTCGATGCCGGCGGCATCGGCCACGGCGGCAAAGGTGGCGTCGTAGGCCGTGAGCATGGTGATTTTTTCGCCTCGCTCGCGCATTTCTGCCAGGCGTGGCAGGCTGATGGGCTTGCGCTGGGGCAGCGGCGAAGCCGCTGGCAGCGTGCCGTAGGGCGTGGCGGTCGCCGGTGCGCTGGTGGGTTGGTTCATGGTGTCCCCTCGACGTACGGTCTGTTTGGGGCGCACTATAGACGATCTGCCGTCGGATCCGGCACGGCGCAGCCGTTATGCTTGGCACCCATGAAACACCTGTCTGAATTCCATGCCGACGACCTGGCCGAACTGGCGCGAGCCGATGTGGCGCGTGCGCTGGCCGAAGATGTGGGCAGCGGTGACCTGACCGCCGCGCTGGTCGACCCGTCTGTCACGACGCGGGCCCGCATCCTGGCCCGCGAGTCCGCGGTCATCTGTGGCCGTCCCTGGGTGGACGCGGCCGTGCAGGCTTGCGATCCGCAGGCGCGGCTGACCTGGCATGTGGCCGAGGGCCAGCGCTGCCAGGCCGATCAAGTGGTGCTGGAGATCGAGGGGCGGGCCCAGGCCCTGCTGACAGCGGAACGGACTGCCCTGAATTTCCTGCAACTGCTGTCGGCGGTGGCCACGAAGACGGCCACCTTTGTCGATGGGGTCCGGGGTACCCGTGCTGCCATTGTGGATACCCGCAAGACGATCCCGGGCCTGCGTCTGGCCCAGAAATACGCGGTGAAGGCCGGGGGTGGCGTCAACCACCGCATCGGTCTGTATGACGCGGTGCTGATCAAGGAGAACCACATCGCGGCGGCGGGCGGCGTGGCCGCTGTTCTGCGTCGGGTGCAGCAGTCTGCCCCGCAGGCCCGGTTCGTCGAGATCGAGGTCGAGACGCTGGAGCAGCTGGACGAGGCGCTGGCCTGTGGTGCGACCATGATCCTGCTGGACAACATGGATATTCCGACACTGAACGAGGCGGTGCGCCGCAATGCCGGCCGGGCCGTGCTGGAGATTTCGGGTGGCGTGAATCTGCAGACGGTCCGGTCTCTTGCAGAAACCGGGGTTGACCGCATCTCCATCGGAGCCCTGACCAAGGATGTCAGGGCCGTGGACTTTTCCATGCGCATGGGGTGACTTCCCTGCGGGGCCGGTGAAGACATTGCCCGGACCGGATACAGTTGAACCATCGCGAGCCTGAACATGAGCCAGCAGACCCTGATCGACGTTGAATACGAACAGCCGGCATGTCCGACGAAGCATGCCTGGGCGCGGGTGCCCGTCGAGCCTTCGCCGAGCCAGCGCACCGAACTGAAAGAGCGCATCCGCCGCCTGCTCAAGGAGCGCAATGCGGTGATGGTGTCGCACTACTACGTGCATCCCGACCTGCAGGATCTGGCGGTCGAGACCGGCGGCATCGTCAGCGACTCGCTGGAAATGGCGCGTTTCGGCCGCGACCATCCGGCGCAGACCCTGGTGGTGTCCGGGGTCCGCTTCATGGGCGAGACGGCCAAGATCCTGAGTCCGGAAAAAACGGTGCTGATGCCCGATCTGGATGCCACCTGCTCGCTGGACCTGGGGTGCCCGATTGACGCGTTCAGCGCGTTCTGCGACGAACATCCGGACCGCACCGTGGTGGTGTATGCTAACACCAGCGCGGCGGTGAAGGCCCGTTCGGACTGGCTGGTGACGTCGAGCTGCGCGCTGGATATCGTGCGCGCGCTCAAGGACAAGGGTCACAAGATCCTGTGGGCGCCCGACAAGCATCTGGGCGACTACATCCGTCGCGAGACGGGGGCCGACATGCTGATGTGGTCGGGTTCGTGCATCGTTCACGACGAGTTCAAGGCCTTCGAGCTCGAGGCCCTCAAGAAAGAGCATCCCGGTGCCAAGGTGCTGGTGCATCCGGAGAGTCCGGCCGAGGTGGTGGCGCTGGCCGATGCTGTCGGCTCGACCTCGGCCATTCTCAAGGCGGCACATGAACTGGACGCCAAGGCGTTCATCGTGGCGACCGACAACGGGATGATGCACATGCTGCGCCAGCAGAACCCGGGCAAGCTGTTCATCGAAGCGCCCACGGCCGGCAACAGCGCCACCTGCAAGAGTTGCGCTCACTGTCCCTGGATGGCCATGAACGGGCTGGCGGGGGTGGCCCGGGTGCTGGAGGCAGGCGACAACGCCATCGAGGTCGACCCGGCACTGATTGACCGGGCCCGGCTTCCTATCGATCGCATGCTGGCATTCACGGCGGCCCACCGGGCCGGTCAGGATGCCGGTGCCCTGGTGCCGAACATCGGAGCCGCCTGAATCAGGCCGGGACTGGCCTGGTCCGGCCTGCGCTGGCTGTTTCAGCGGATCGGCGGCACCAGAACGGTGGGCTTGGCCTCGGGGAGCGTGTGGAGGTAGTCGCGGCTGTAGTGCAGACCGCGACTTTCGTGGCGCAACATGGCGCTCATGACGATCAGGTCGGCCACCTGCACCAGATTGCGCAATTCCAGCAGGTCGCGGGTGACGTGGAAGCTCGAGTAGAACTCGTGGATCTCGCTTTGCAGCAGGGTGATGCGGTGGGCGGCGCGTTCCAGGCGTTTGTTGGTGCGCACGATGCCGACATAGTCCCACATGAACCGGCGCAGTTCGTCCCAGTTGTGTGAAATGACGACCTGTTCATCGGCGTCGGTGACGCGGCTGTCGTCCCACAGAGGAATGGGTGGGTGCTGGCTGCCGGTGGCTGACTGGATGACGGCAACGGCAGCCTGGGCAAAGACCATGCATTCGACCAGTGAATTGCTGGCCAGGCGGTTGGCCCCGTGCAGTCCGGTGCAGGTGGTCTCGCCCACCGCATAGAGGCCGGTCACATCGGTGCGCCCAGAGAGGTCGGTGACGACGCCGCCACAGGTGTAGTGCGCGGCGGGAACCACCGGAATGGGCTCGCGCGTGATGTCTATGCCCAGTTCGGCGCAGCGCGCCAGGATGTTGGGGAAATGTTCGCGCAGGAACTCGGGACTCTGGTGCGAAATGTCCAGGTGCACGCAGTCGAGGCCGTGCTTTTTCATCTCGAAATCGATCGCGCGCG
This sequence comes from Burkholderiaceae bacterium, assembly GCA_041396505.1. GTDB lineage: Bacteria > Pseudomonadota > Gammaproteobacteria > Burkholderiales > Burkholderiaceae_C > Hydrogenophaga. Next base: position 50,470 of record JAWKYL010000004.1, on the reverse strand, counting down.
CGACGATGTCGCGCGGTGCCAGTTCGGCCCGGGCGTCATGGTCGGGCATGAAGCGGTGACCGCCCAGATGGGGCGGCAGCTTCAGTTGGCCGCCCTCGCCACGCACGGCCTCGGTGATGAGGAAATTCTTGACGTGGGGGTGGTAGAGGCAGGTGGGGTGGAACTGGATGAACTCCATGTTGCCTACCCGACATCCGGCGCGCCAGGCAGCGGCGATGCCGTCGCCGGTGGCGGTGTCGGGGTTGGTCGTGTAGAGGTAGACCTTGCCCGCACCGCCCGTGGCCAGAATGGTGTGGCTGGCGCGGAAGGTTTCGACCTCGTCCCGATCCACGTCCAGCACGTAGGCGCCGTGGCAGCGTCCGGCGCCATGACCCGATTGCCAGCCGGGCAGCTTGCGGTCGGTGATCAGGTCCACCAGCATGTGGTTCTCGAAGAACGTGATGCCGGGTGTGGCCCGGGCCCGTTCGCTCAGGGTGGCCTGTACGGCGGCGCCGGTGGCATCGGTGGCGTGGACGATGCGGCGGTGGCTGTGGCCGCCTTCGCGGGTCAGGTGCAGTTCGCCGTTCTCGGTCGAGAAGGGGACACCCAGTTCGCGCAGCCAGGCGATCGCCGCCGGCGCGTTTTCGACGGTGAATCGGGTGGCGTCCAGGTCGCACAGGCCGGCGCCGGCGACCAGGGTGTCGTCGACGTGCGACGCGTAGCTGTCACCCTCGCCCAGCACGGCGGCGATGCCACCCTGGGCCCAGTTGCTGGAGCCGTCAGAAATGCCGCGCTTGGTGACCACGGCCACACGGTGTGTGGGTGCCAGCCGCAGTGCCGCCGTCAGGCCGGCCAGACCGCTGCCCAGAATCAGGATGTCGAACTCGTGTGTGGTGCTCATGGGTGTGGCGTCGGCAGGCCGCGCGCAGGCGTGATGGCGCGGTGAGGGGACCGGTCAGTTCGGTGTGTAGGCCAGGCGGACGTAGATGGGGGCGAAGGCCTCGGCCTGGGTCAGTTCGATCAGGGTTTCCTTGGCCAGTTCGAGCATGGCGATGAAGGTCACCACGAGCACGGGGGAGCCGCGCTCCGGGTCGAACAGGTCGCCGAACTCGACGAAGCGCCGGCCCTGCAGCTTGCGCAGCACGATGCTCATGTGCTCCCGCACCGACAGTTCCTCGCGGCTGATGCGGTGGTGCTGGACCAGCTTGGCGCGCCTGAGGATGTCGCGCCAGGCGCTTTGCAGGTCGATCACGTGCACGTCCGGGAAGCGCGGGACCAGTGCCTGCTCGACATAGACCTGGGCCTTGAGGAAGTCGCGCCCGTACTGGGGCATGTCGGCCAGGCGCTGGGCGGCCAGCTTCATCTGTTCGTACTCGAGCAGGCGGCGCACCAGTTCGGCGCGAGGGTCTTCGGCTTCTTCCCCCTCGGCGGTCTTCTTGGGCGGCAGCAGCATGCGCGACTTGATCTCGATCAGCATGGCGGCCATGAGCAGGTATTCGGCGGCCAGTTCGAGATTGGACACCCGTATCTCGTCGACGTAGCTCAGGTACTGGCGGGTGACGGCCGCCATGGGAATGTCGAGGATGTTGAAGTTCTGCTTGCGGATCAGGTAGAGCAGCAGGTCCAGCGGCCCCTCGAAAGCTTCGAGGAACACCCGGAGCGCGTCCGGCGGGATGTAGAGGTCGCGCGGCAGGTCGAACAGCGGCTCGCCATAGAGGTCGGGCGATGGCCACGTGGTCGACCACGGTGGGCAGCACCTCGTCCAGCCCATCGGGGGCTTCGTCGAGCGAGGCGGACGGCAGGCTGCTCATGGCGGGTGTCGGCCGGGGCCGGGTCAGGCGTGATCGGAGCCGGTCTGGTAGACGTAGGGCTTCTGGGGCACGCGCGCGGCTTCGGTTTCGGTCTGGAAGTCCCGGTCGATCTGCTTGTCCCACAGCAGGGCACGGCCGCGCTGCTGCTCCTGTTCGAGCTCGGGGCGGTTGGCCTTGAGCGACTCGATGAAGTCGGTCGCGTCGGAGGTGTAGTGCGGGCGGGCGAAGATCGACATGGTGCAGGCCTTGGTGAAAACGCGAATTTTACCGGGGACGGCCTGCCGTCTCCGGGTGCGTGTCTTTACTGGAAGGTGTGCAGGTGGGCGGCAAAGCCGGATCGCTGCATAAGCGACCTGGGTTGTTCGTTCACGCCGACCATGCCCAGGTGGCCGCCGCGCTTGGTCAGGGTCTTGTGCAGCTGTTCGAGGGCGTCCAGGCCGGTGGTGTCCAGGGAGATCAGGTGGGTGGCGTCGAGCATCACGTTGATCGGGTGCGGACATTGTTCGACGGCGGCGACGATCGGGTCGATCTTGGCCACCGCGCCGAAGAACAGCGAACCGTAGAGCCGGTAGGTCAGCTGGTGCTCGTTGCTGGAGATCGACTCGGCGCGGAAGATGTCGCTCTGGCGGCGCACGAACAGCACCACGGCCAGCACCAGGCCGAGTTCGACGGCCACGGTCAGATCGAACACGATGGTCACCAGGAAGGTGGAGACCATCATCAGGCGGTAGTGGTTGGAAAAGTGCCTGAGACGGCCGAATTCGCGCCATTCACCCATGTTCCAGGCCACAAAGAGCAGGACGCCGGCCAGAACGGCCAGGGGGATGTGCTGGGCCAGGGGGGCGGCGGCCAGCACCACCAATGCCAGCGTGGCCGCGTGCACGATGCCGGCCACGGGCGAGGTCGCGCCGGCCCGGATGTTGGTGACGGTGCGGGCAATGGTGCCGGTCACGGGCATGCCTCCGAAGAAGGGCACGACGGCGTTGGCCACGCCCTGGGCCATGAGCTCCTGGTTGGGGTCGTGCTTGGGGGTCTCGCTGAGCTGGTCGGCCACGCGGGCGCACAGCAGCGATTCGATGGCACCGAGCAGGGCGATGGTCAGGGTGGGCGTGACCAGCAGGCGCACGGTTTCCCAGGAAAAGGCCGGCAGTTCGAAGACCGGCAGACCCTGGGGAATGCCACCAAACCGGGTGCCGATGGTCTCCACCGGCATCTGCAGGAACCAGGCGGCCAGCGAGAGGGTGATGAGCGCGACGACGGGCGCCGGCAGACGCGATGTGGCCTTGAGGGCCGAAACGGTCTCGATCTTTTCGAGCTGGCGTCGGAACTGGGAGTCGACCGCCCACAGTTGTGGCCAGATGAACAGGCCGACCACGCAGGCGACGCCCAGGCCGAAGGCCCAGGGGTTGAAGCCGTCGATGTGCTGTCCGAGCGCGCCGATCTGGCCGAAGAAGTCCGCAGGCATTTTCTCGATGCTCAGTCCGAACCAGTCGCGCAGTTGCGACAGACCGATCAGCACGGCGATGCCGTTGGTGAAGCCGATGACGACGCTGACCGGCACGTAGCGCACCAGCGACCCTAGCCGGAAGAGGCCGAGCAGGAACAGCACGACACCGGCGCTGGCGGTGGAAATGAGCAGGTTGGCCAGGCCGTAGCGTTCGACGATGCCATAGACGATGACGATGAAGGCGCCGGCAGGCCCGCCGATCTGCACCGAGGTGCCGCCCAGGGTGGCGACGATGAAGCCACCGATGATGGCCGTCCACAGGCCGGCCTCGGGTTTGAGACCGGAGGCGATGGCGAAGGCCATGGCCAGGGGCAGGGCGACGATGCCGACGGTGGCGCCGGCCCCGATGTCGTGCGCCAGCCGGTCCCGGCTGTAGTTGCGCATGTCCTGGACGATGCGCGGCCGAAAGGCGGACATGGGGGGCAGTTTGACGGACATCCGAGCATCTTAGCGACGCCCCGGCTTCGCGAGGCTGACGACCGGGTCCCTGGCCTATCGGGGTTTACACCGAGCCGGCAGCGTGCAGGCGCTTCCAGTCGTCCAGCAGGGGGCGCAACACCAGCAGGAGCAGGATGGCGGCCAGCGGGACGGTGCTGATGTAGCCCAGGTGCTTGAAGCCGAAGGCGCCGCTGATGCCGCCGGCCAGGAAGCCGAGCACCAGCTGGGCGTGCACGCGCAGGCGCTCCCGGTCGGCGCGCACGGGCTGGCGCTCCGGGTGGCGGTTGACGTACAGCAGCTTGCCCAGCTCGATGCCCAGGTCGGTGACCAGGCCGGTGACATGGGTGGTGCGGATGCGCGCCTGTGAGATCTTGGTGATGACGGCGTTCTGCAGACCCATCATGTAGCACAGCAGGACCACGGTGACCGGCAGGAAGACTGTGTGCCACAGGCTCATGGCCGCGCCGAACAGGCCGAACACCAGCAACAGGGTGGCTTCGATCAGCAGCGGCAGGCCATAGGCGCTGCGCAGATGCCGGCGCATGCCCCAGTTGACGATCCAGGCGGTGCTCATGGCGCCGAGAAGGAAGGCCAGGACCGAGGCGAGGCCACCCGCTGCCATGATGAGCTGGCCGAGCACGAGGTTGTCGGCCAGTGACGAGAGCATGCCGGTCATGTGCGAGGTGTACTGGCCGACGGCCAGGAAGCCGCCGGCGTTGGCGGCACCGGCCACGAACGCCAGCACGGTGCCGAGCTTGAGATCGGCCTGCGGCGTTCGCTGGACGGCGGTGAAGCCACGGATCGGCCCGAACATGCCGGTGGCCGTGTCAGTGGATGCGCATGCCGGGTTTGGCGCCCGGCCACGGATGCAGCACGTAGATGCCGGGTTCGGCTTTCTCGTCGGCGTGGCTGGCGGCGAGCACCATGCCTTCGCTGAGGCCGAACTTCATCTTGCGCGGGGCCAGGTTGGCCACCATGACGGTGAGCTTGCCGACCAGCTCTTCGGGCTTGTACATGCTGGCGACGCCGCTGAACACGTTGCGGGTCTTGCCCTCGCCTACATCCAGCGTCAGTCGCAGCAGCTTGGTGGAGCCTTCGACCGCCTCGCAGTTGACGATCTGGGCGATGCGCAGGTCGACCTTGGCGAAGTCGTCGATGGAGATGGTCTCGGCGATGGGCTCGCCGCCGGGGACGACTTTGGGTTCCTCGGGGGCTGGCGGGGGTTCGAACAGGGCGTCGAGCTGCTTGATGTCCACACGCTGCATCAGATGCTGGTAGGTGCCGATGGCATGGCCGGCGCCCAGCAGGTGGGCGGCGTCGGTGAAGGCCAGGGGTTCGATCCGGAGGAAGCTCTCGACGTTGGCCGCCAGTGCCGGCAGCACGGGCTTGAGGTAAAGGGAGATGAGGCGGAAGGCTTCGATGCAGGTGGTGCAGACATCCTGCAGGCGGCCGTCCATGCCTTCCTGTCTGGCCAGTTCCCAGGGCTTGTTCTGGTCGACATAGGCGTTGACGCGGTCGGCCAGTTGCATGATCTCGCGCAGGGCCTTGCCGTACTCTCGCTCGGCGTAGAGCTCGGCAATGGACGACGCGGCGGTCTGGATGTGGTCGAGCAGGGCATCGCCGTCCGCAGACACGGTGCCGAGCTTGCCTTCGAACCGCTTGGCGATGAAGCCGGCGGCGCGCGAGGCAATGTTGACGTACTTGCCGATCAGGTCACTGTTGACGCGCAACATGAAGTCGTCGGGGTTGAAGTCGACGTCTTCGTTGCGGCCGGTGAGTTTGGCGGCCAGGTAGTAGCGCAGCCATTCGGGATTCATGCCCAGGCTGAGGTATTTCAGCGGGTCCAGGCCGGTGCCCCGGCTCTTGCTCATCTTCTCGCCGTTGTTGATGGTCAGGAAGCCGTGCACGAAGACTGCGTTGGGCACCTTGCGTCCACTGAACTTGAGCATGGCCGGCCAGAACAGGGTGTGGAAGGTGATGATGTCCTTGCCGATGAAGTGGTACTGCTCGGTGGTGGGGTCGGCCATGAAGGCGTCGTAGTCGAGTCCGGTCTTGCCGAAGTGGTGCTTGAGTGAGGCCAGGTAGCCGATGGGTGCATCCAGCCAGACGTAGAAGTACTTGCCCGGCGCGTCGGGGATCTCGATGCCGAAGTAGGGCGCGTCGCGGCTGATGTCCCAGTCGCCCATCTTGGGCTTGCCGTCGGGGCCGGGCTCGATCCACTCGGCGATCTTGTTGAGTACCTCGGGCTGCACGGCGCCGCTCTGGGTCCACTGGTCCAGGAAGGCCAGGCAGCGCGGGTCGGAGAGCCTGAAGAAGAAGTGCTCGGAACTTTTGAGCACCGGCGTGGCGCCGGAGAGGGCCGAATACGGGTTCTTGAGTTCGGTGGGCGCGTAGACCGCGCCGCAGACTTCGCAGTTGTCGCCGTACTGGTCCCTGGCGCCGCACTTGGGACATTCGCCCTTGATGAAGCGGTCGGGCAGGAACATGTTCTTCTCGGGGTCGAAGAACTGCTCGATGGTGCGGGTTTCGATCAGGTCGTTGGCCTTGAGGGCGCGGTAGATGTCCTGGGCCAGCTGGTGGTTCTCGGGGCCGTCGGTGCTGTGCCAGTTGTCGAAGCCGATGTGAAAGCCGTCCAGGTAGGGCTTGCGTCCGGCGGCGATGTCGGCCACGAACTGCTGGGGTGTCTTGCCGGCCTTTTCGGCGGCGATCATGATCGGCGCGCCGTGCGCGTCGTCGGCGCACACGAAGTGGACCTCGTGGCCCTGCATGCGCTGGAAGCGCACCCAGATGTCGGCCTGGATGTACTCCATGATGTGGCCGATGTGGAAGTGGCCGTTGGCGTAGGGCAGGGCGGTGGTGACGAACAGGCGTCGCTGGCTCATGGCAGCTTTCTTTCGGTGGCGGCTGGGGAAAACCCCTGATTTTAGGTGGCCGATGCCCTCATGGTTGCTGGGTGAATGGGAAGGCGGGCGGGCGGCGGGTAGACTTCGGGCCAGTTTTCACCGATTCCAGCCCAGTCCCACAGGAGATCCGATTCCATGGCCGTCGACCAGCAAGCCCTGCTCAATGCCCTGCAGGGCGTGACCGACCCCAACACCGGCAAGGACTTTGTGTCCACGAAGGCCCTGAAGAACCTGCAGGTGCACGACGGCGACGTGTCGTTCGATGTCGAGCTGGGTTATCCGGCCAAGAGCCAGATTCCGGCACTGCGCCGTGCCCTGGTGGCGGCCGCCCGGGAGGTGGCCGGTGTCGAGAACGTCTCGGTCAACCTGCACAGCAAGATCATCGCCCACGCCGTGCAGCGGGGTGTCCAGCTGTTGCCCAACGTGAAGAACATCGTGGCGGTGGCCTCGGGCAAGGGGGGGGTCGGCAAGAGCACGACCACGGTGAATCTGGCGCTGGCACTGGCCGCCGAAGGCGCGCGGGTGGGCATCCTGGATGCGGACATCTACGGTCCGAGCCAGCCAATGATGATGGGCATCGAGGGCCGGCCCGAGAGCGTCGACGGCAAGACCATGGAACCGCTGGAGAATTACGGTGTCCAGGTGATCTCGATCGGTTTCCTGGTCGACAAGGACGAGGCGATGATCTGGCGCGGTCCGATGGCCACGCAGGCGCTGGAGCAGCTGCTGCGCCAGACCAACTGGAAAGAGCTGGACTACCTGCTGGTCGACATGCCGCCGGGCACGGGCGACATCCAGCTGACGCTGTCGCAGCGGGTGCCGATGACTGGTGCGGTGATCGTGACCACGCCCCAGGACATCGCGCTGCTGGATGCGCGCAAGGGCATCAAGATGTTCGACAAGGTGGGTGTGCCCATCCTGGGCATCGTGGAGAACATGGCGGTGTACTGCTGCCCGAACTGCGGTCACGTGGAGCACATCTTCGGGGCGGACGGAGGCAAGAACATGGCGGTCGAGGTGGGCACCGACCACCTGGGTTCGCTGCCCCTGAACATGTCGATCCGGGTGCAGGCCGACAGCGGCACGCCCACGGTGGTGGCCGATCCGGATGGCGAAGTGGCGGCCATCTACAAGACGGTGGCACGCCAGGTGGCGATCAAGATCGCGGCCCGGGCCAAGGATTTCTCGAGCAAGTTCCCGTCCATCAAGATTTCCAAGGACACCTGAGGCCGGGTGGCGCGGCTCACTCTTCGGTGAGCGCGCCGCGGTACTTGTCCCTCAGGGGACGCAACAGGTAGTTGATCAGGGTGCGCTCGCCGGTTCGAACGAAGATTTCGACGGGCATGCCGGGGCGCGCCTGCAGGCGTTGCAGCATGGCGGCGCCCTCGGGCGTGGCTGCGGCTTCCATGCGGTAGTAGGCATGGCCCGTGGTTTCGTCGACCATGGTGTCGGGCGAAACCCGCGTGACGGTGCCGTGTATGCGGGGCGTCGTGTTCTGGTTGTAGGCCGGCAACGATACTTCGACCGGCAGCGAGGGATGGACCGAGTCGATGGCGTTGACCGGAATCTGCCCTTCGATGATCAGGGGTTCGGCGGTGGGCACGATGTCCATCAGGCGCTGGCCGCCGGCGATGACGCCGCCTTCGGTGAAGACGCTCAGCTGGGTGACGATGCCGTCGGCCGGTGAGCGGATTTCGCCGTTGGCCACCTCGTGCTCCAGGCTCTGCAGACGTGTCTCCAGTGTGCGGACCTCTTTCTGGACGTCGGCCAGCTGGGTGCCGACTTCTTTCTGGAACTCCTGCTGGCGCTGCTGCTTGCGCTTGTGCAGCTCCGCGATCTGGCGCCGGTTGCGCTCCAGGTTGGCGTTGTCTTCGGCCAGGTTGGCCGCGATCTGCGCCTGTTCGCGTTCGGTTTCCAGCAACCGGGTGCGGGGATAGAAGCCGTCGCGGGTGAGGTCGCGCACGCTGGTCAGTTGTTCGTTGATCAGTCCGAGCTGGCGTTCGCGGGACTGGCGGGTCAGCTCCAGGCCCTGGCTGACGGCCAGCAGGCCTTCGATGTTCTCGTCCAGGCCTTCCAGCTCGCTCTGGAGGGACATGCGGCGTGCCTGCTGCAGCTGGATCTGCACGTCGCTGGCGATGGCATCGGGTGCCAGCCGGCTCTCGCGGCCGGGCTGGCTGGGGCCGGGATGTCCCGTGCGTTCGGTGCGCAGGCGAGCGAGGGCTGCCTGGGCTGCCTGCAGTTGCAGGCGCGTGATGTCGGCATTGGCCCGGGCCTGGATGCTGTTCATGCGGACCAGCACCTGGCCGGCGTGTACGGTCTCGCCTTCGCGCACCAGGATGGCTTCGACAGTGCCGCCGGTCTGGTGCTGCACGGTCTTCTGGTGTCCGGCGATGATGAGGTTGCCGGTCAGCGGCACGCCCTGGTCGAGCGGCGCCAGGGCGGACCATGCCACGAAGGTGCCGAAGCCTGCCGCCATCAGCCACCATCCTGCCTGTACGAAGCGGCCGGCACCGGCGCGGTTGCCAGTGACGGGCGTCATGTCGAGTGCGTCGGAGTTCATGCGGCGTTCGCCTGGCTGGCCTGTGCTGGCGGGCGTCCGTCACCGGTCGTTCCGTCCACGGCCTCGGGCGAGAAATCCGGTACCGCAACCGGGCCTGTCCGCCCGGACCGGGGTCCTGGCCGGGCCTGGGCCTTCAGCTGCGCCATGACGGCGGCGGTCGGGCCGTACAGGTGGGTTCTGCCGTCGCGCAGGAGCAGCATCTTGTGGGTGGCGGAGATCACGTTGGTGCGGTGGCTGATGATGATCACGGTGCTGCCTGCGGCGCTGAACGCGCGGATGGCGTTGACCAGGGCCATTTCACCGGCGTCGTCCAGATTGGAGTTGGGTTCGTCGAGGACCAGCAGGCTGGGGTTGCCGTAGATGGCACGGGCCAGTCCCAGTCGCTGGCGCTGACCACCCGAGAGGCCGGCGCCGCCGTCCCCGAGCACGGTTTCGTATCCCTTGGGCAGGCGCAGGATCATTTCGTGCACGCCGGCCCGCTGTGCGGCTTCGATGACTTTTTCGGGTTCGATGGGGCCGAAGCGGGCAATGTTCTCGCCAATGGTGCCGGCGAAGAGTTGCACGTCCTGCGGCAGGTAACCGAGGCAGGGGCCGAGCTGGTCGCGGTTCCACTGCTGGAGGTCGGCGTTGTCGATACGGACCGTGCCTTCCGCCGGGCTCCATACGCCCATGATGACCCGTGCGAGCGTGGACTTGCCCGAGCCGCTGGGGCCGATGACGCCCAGCACTTCTCCGGGCACCAGGCTCAGACTCACCTCGCGCAGCGTGGGGGCGGCCACGCCCGGGGGCGCTGCGCTCACACCTTGCAGTTCGAGGTGTCCGGTCGGGTCGGGCAGGGGCATGACGGCCGGGCGGGGCGGGTTGTTCTCCAGCAATTCATTGAGCCGCTGGTAGGCGCTGCGGGCCGACGACCACTGGCGCCAGGCACCGATGAGCTGGTCCACGGGAGCCAGCGCCCGGCCGACGAGGATGGAGCCGACCATCATCATGCCCGGGGTGATGCGTTCTTCCAGCGCCAGGACGGCGCCCAGTCCGAGGATCAGCGACTGGGTGGCGGCCCGCGAAAACTTGCTGGCGTTTTGCAGCGTGGTGGCACGATCGCTGGCGCGTGACTGCAGTTGCAGGAAGCGGCCGTGTGTCGATGCCCAGCGCGACATGAGTTGCGGCAGCATGCCCATGGCCTCGATGACCTCGGCGTTGCGCAGATTGTTGGTGGCCTGGTTGCCCGACTGGACGGCCACGGCGTTGGCTTCCGCCAGGGGGCGGCGCGTGGTCGACTCGTTGGCCCAGGCCAGTACCACCAGCACGGTGGCCGCGCCTACGGCGAACAGGCCCAGGATCCAGTCGAAGAAAAAGATCATGACCAGGTAGACGGGGAACCACGGGGCATCGAGAAATGCGAACAGGCCGTGGCCGGTCAGGAACTGGCGGACGGCGGTCAGGTCGTTGAGGGCCTGGCCTGCGTTGCCGCCGGATCGCTTGAGGTTCTGCTGGAACGAGGCGGCGTAAATGCGCCGGCTCAGCCGGGCGTCCATCTGTTCGCCCAGACGGATGAGGGTGAAGCCTCGGATGAACTCCAGTCCGTGCGTCAGCAGGTAGGTGCCCAGCACCATCAGCGTCAGCATGAACAGCGTGGTCTCGTTGCGGCTGGTCAGCACACGGTCGAAGACCTGGAGCATGTAGATCGACGGCGCCAGCATCAGCAGGTTGATGACGGCACTGAAGACGCCGACATGTCGGAACGTGGCGCGGAACGCGTCCAGCAACTGGCCGAGTTCGCTGTCGGAGGTCTTGAACAGTGGCGTCATGCGGGCTTGATTTCCGGTCAGGGGCGGACATGGCGCGGCCACGGCCGCACGCGGACACAGACCACCGCCGGTGGGCGGTGCTCCGTCGTCACAAGGCATAGCGTGCCCGGAATTCACGTTCCCAAGACGCCGAGGTAGGCGGTATTCACGGTGCTCTTTCGGCTTATGCCGCAGACGCCCATTCCTACGATTGGTTTCAGTCTCCAGCGCTACGTCCGGATGTACGGCCGCAAGCTCAAGTTCCGGGGCCTGGGGCCGATGCAGAAGTGATGACGCGAAAAGTGCCGACAGGGTGCGGGAGCACCTTCGGGTCTTTTCTGTGACGGATTTAACAGCGAGGTCAACCATGCCCAGTTCCATTACCGGAATGTCCACGACGGAAATTGCCGCTCTGACGACAGACCAGATTGCAGCCCTGACGACCGAGGACATTGCGGCCTTCACCACGACGCAGATCCGCGCGCTCAGTGCCGATCAGATGGGGGCATTCAGTACCTCCAGCATCGAAGCCTTTTCGACCACGCAGTTTCCGGCGTTCACGTCGACCCAGCTGACGGGCCTGTCGACCGACCAAATTCAGGCCATCGAGGCGGTGGATGTGGCGCGTATTGCCAGCCTGGCCATCCGGGGTCTGAGCACCGACCAGCTGGCTGCGCTGACGACCGACCAGGCGCAGGCGCTGGTGTCGACGCAGATCATTGCGCTCTCGACCGACCAGCTGTCCGGATTCGAGGCCGCGGATGTGGGGAGCCTGAGCACCAGTGCCATCAAGGGGCTTTCGAGTGCGCAGATTGCGGCCTTGTCCACGGCGCAGGTGTCCGCCCTGACCTCGTCCCAGCTGGGCGCCATGTCGCTGACCCAGGTGAGGTCGTTCGAGACGGCGGATGTGGCCGCCCTGTCGACCGATGCGCTGGCGGGGATGTCCACGGCACAGGTGGTGAACCTGTCGACGGCGCAGTTCTCGGCATTGACCACGGCACAAATGGCCGCCCTGAGCAGTTCGCAGGTGGCGGCCATCGCCACCGATGATCTGGTGGTGTTGTCGACGGACCAGGTGGGTGCCCTGACGGCCGCCCAGCTGGGGTCCATGTCGGCCAACCAGTCGAAGGTGCTGACGACGGCGCAGATTGCCGCGCTGGGTACGGAGATCTCGGGTCTGTCGACCGCTGCGGTGACCGGACTGACGACCACGCAGATCGCGGCCCTGTCCAGTGACCAGATCGGCGCGCTGACGACGGCGCAGGTCTCCAGGCTGACGTCGCTGCAACTGGCGACACTGGACACGGGCGACATGACCCACCTGACGACCGACGCGGTGGCGGCGCTGACTGCGGCGCAGATCGTCGCGCTCAGTTCGGTGCAGCTCGGCGCCCTGACCACGGACCAGATCCAGGCCCTCACGACGACGCAGGTCGCTGCCATTGCGACGAACGATCTGGTGGGACTGTCCACCGCGCAGATCGAGGCGTTCAGTGCGGCGCAGATCGGTGCGTTGACGTCCACGCAGCTGTCCCGACTGTCGATGGCCCAGCTGGCGGCCATCGAGGCGGCCGATTTCGACGACATCGAAACCAGCGCCATCCGGGGCCTGACGACGGCCCAGGTGGCGGCACTGACCACAGCTCAGGCAGGGGCCCTGACGGCAGCACAGGTCGCCGCCATGACGCCACAGCAGATTGCGGCCATGGAAATCGCCGATCTGCAGCAGCTGGGAACCGACCAGATCGTGGCGCTGACCAGCACGCAGGTGGCCGCCCTGAAGCCGGCACAGATCGCGGCGCTGACGACAGACCAGCTGGCAGCCCTGGAGCCGCAGGATGTCCGGGCCATCAGCACCACGACGCTCAAGTCCTTCACGACGGACCAGATCGCGGCCCTCTCGGGTGCGCAGATCGGCGCCCTGACATCGACGCAGCTGGCCGCCCTGACCACGGCCCAGGTGGCTGCCATCGAGGTGGCCGACATTCCCAGCCTGGCCACCGCCTCGCTGCGCGGCCTGACGACGACCCAGATCCGGGCCATGAGCACGGACCAGGTGGCCGCACTGAGCACCGACCAGATCGCAGCGCTCCAGCCGACGCAGGTCTCGGCACTGGAGACGGCCGACATCGCACAGCTGGGCACCGACCAGATTGCGGCCCTGACGACCACGCAGGTGCGTGTGCTGACCACGGCCCAGATTCGCGCCCTGAGCACCGAGCAGGTGGCGGCGATCGAGACCCAGGATCTGGCGCAGCTCTCGGCCACCGCCATCCGCTCGCTGACGACCGATCAGGTGGTCGCACTGACTTCCGCGCAGGTCGGCGCCCTCACATCGACCCAGCTGGCGGCCCTGACGCTGACCCAGCTGGCAGCGATCGAGCCCGGCGACGTGGCCGCCCTGAGCACGACCTCGATCCGGGGTCTGACGACGGCCCAGATTGCGGCCCTGAGCACGGACCAGATCGCGGCGCTGACCACGGACCAGGTGGCCGTCCTCACGGCCGCCCAGGTGGCCCGTCTGGGGACCGATGACATCCAGGTGCTGACGACCGATCACATCGTCGCCCTCACACCGACCCAGGCGGCAGCTCTGACCTCGACGCAACTGGCCAGCCTCACGGCGGCCCAGCTGGCGGCGCTGGAACCGGAAGACATGGCGGCCATCTCGCCCAACGGCATCAAGGGCCTGAGCACCGACCAGATCGCGGCCCTGGAGACCAGCCAGATCGAGGCCCTGACATCGCGCCAGCTCTCGGGCCTGACAACGGCACAGATCGCCGCCATCGAGGTGGCTGATTTCTCGGCCATCTCGCCGACGGCCATTCGCGGACTGGTGGCAGCGCAGATCGTGGCGCTGACGTCGGACCAGGTCGGTGCGCTGACCACAGATCAGGTGGCGGCGCTGACCGCTGCACAGGTCGGCGCCATTGCCACCAATGACATTGGCAGCCTGGGTACGGCCCAGTTCGAGGCCATGACCTCGGCCCAGATCGCCGGCCTCACATCGGCACAGATACGGGTCCTGACCACGGACCAGGTGGCCGCCATCGAGGCCGGGGACATGTCTGCCCTGACCGTGGCGGCGGTCAAGGGCCTGACCACCGAGCAGGTGGAGGCGCTGACCGAGGCCCAGGTGGGTGGCCTGACGGCCGGCCAGCTGGCGGCGCTGTCGACGGCGCAGGTCCAGGCGATTGCCACGGTGGACATTGACAACATTGCGACGTCGTCGATTCGTGGCATGACCACGACCCAGATCCGGTCCCTGTCCAGCGAGCAGGTCGGTGCCCTGAGTTCCGACCAGGTGGCGGCGCTGACCACGGCGCAGCTTCGGGCCATCGACGTTGCCGACATGGCAGCCCTGAGCGCTGATCAGGTGGCCGCGTTCACCCCGGAACAGCTGGCGGCGCTGACTGCAGCCCAGGTCGATGGCCTGGGCAGTCCGCTGTCGTCGCTGCAGGAAGAGATGCGTGAGGTCCTGAGCTGGACGCCGACCTACATCCGGTCGCTTTCGACAGCGCAGATTGCCGCACTGACCACCTTCCAGGCCAGCATGCTGACCTCGCAGCAGGTGGCCGCCCTCACCACGGCCCAGATCCGGGCCATGGAAGTGGAGGATCTGGCCGAGCTGTCCACCACCGCCATCGCCGGCCTGACGACGGCGCAGGTGACCAAGCTCACACCCGAGCAGGTCGCTGCACTGACGACGTCCCAGATCGCGTCCATGCAGACCCCGGACTTTGCCGCCTTCACCCCGGCCCAGATGGCGGCCATGACCGACGGCCAGATCGCGGCGATGACCACGGCGCAAGTGCGCGTGCTCAACACTGCGGACGTGCGTGCGCTGACCACGTCGCAAGTGGCGGCCCTGAGTTCGGAGCAGGTGGCTGCGATGACCACCAGCCAGCTGGTGGCCTTGACGGGACCGCAGTTTGCCGCACTCGATCCTGCGGTGGTGGGCAATCTGCCGCCCAACTCGGTGGCGGTTCTGACGAACGCCCAGATCATCGACATGACCACCGCGCAGGCCGCCGAGCTGTCGGCGGCGCAGCTGGCCCGCATACCCACCACCCGCGTGGTGCTGATGGAGACCGAGGATCTGGCGGCCCTGAGCACGTCCGCCATCACCGGCCTGACCTCGGCCCAGATTGCCGCTCTGACGACGGCGCAAGTGCCGGCGCTGACCACCGATCAGGTGGCGGCCCTGACGACGGTGCAGTTCCGCTATCTCGAAGGCCAGGACCTGGCGCGGATGAGCACCGACCAGGTGGCCGCCATGTCCAGCAGCCAGTTCGGGGTGATGACCTCGCAGCAGCTGGTGGCCCTGAACACCGAGCAGATTGCGGTGCTGGGTACCGATGACATCTCGGCCCTCAGCCCGGCGGTCATGGCGCAGCTGACCTCGCGCCAGGTGGCGGCCCTGTCGGACGAGCAGATTTCGGCCATGACACCGGCCCAGATGGCTGCCTTGTCGACCGCGACGATCAGCAGCCTGGGTGTCAACCAGATCGATGCCCTGACCACGGCCCACATGGCGGCGCTGACATCGGCCCAGGTGGCGGCGCTGACCACCGCGCAGATCGATGCGCTGACCACCACCCAGGTAGCGGCCCTGCCGACTTCCACGTTCTCGCGCATGGGCACGGACCAGATCGAGGCCCTGGGCACCGAACACTTCGCCGCCATCTCCAGCGCGCAGATCGCGTCGCTGTCGACCGCCCAGGTGGCGGCCATCGAGACGCAGGATATCGCCAGCGTTGATCCCTCCGTGCTCTCGCGCATGACCACCGTGCAGATCCGGGCGCTGGGCAGCGCCCAGGTGGAGGCCCTGACCACGGATCAGGTGGCGGCCCTGACCAACACACAGATCGCCGCATTCGACGGGTCGGATCTTGCCGTACTCAGCGCGGACCAGCTGGCTGCGCTGTCGACGGGCCAGGTGGCGGCCATCACTTCGGCGCAACTGGCCCAGCTGACGACCGAGCAGATTGCCAGCCTGGGTACCGCCCAGGTGGCCGCGCTGACCACGCAGCAGGTCGTGGCCCTGGGTACCGACCAGGTGCAGGCGATGACGGAAGACCAGGTGGCCGCCCTGAGCACCCGGCAGGTCCGGGCCATGGAAACCGCCGACCTGGCCGTGCTTTCGACCGACCAGATCCATGCATTGAGCAGCGACCAGGTGGGCGCCCTGAGCAGTGCGCAGCTGGTGGCCCTGGGCACGGGGCAACTGGCGGCCATCGATCCCGAAGACATCGCGGCCATTGCCACGATCTCGCTGGCGCGGCTGTCCACGACCCAGGTACAGGCCCTGACCACCGACCAGATGCAGGCGCTGACCTCCAGCCAGGTCGGTGGACTGACCGCCGCCCAGATGGCCGCTCTGTCGGCCGATCAGGTGGCTGCCATCGATCCGGAAGACCTGGCTAGCCTGGCGGCCAGCCGCATCGCGGCCCTGACGACGGCTCAGGTGGCCGGACTGAGCACGGCGCAGATCCAGGCGCTCGGCTCGGCACAGATTGGCGCGCTGACGTCGGCACAGGTGGGTGCCCTGAGTTCGACCCAGGTGGCGTCCATTGATCCGGACATCCTGTCCGCCGTGGGTACAGCGACCATTGCAGGCCTGGGTTCCGCCCAGGTCACGGGACTGACATCGGCACAACTGCAGGTGCTCAGTCCGCAGCAGGTCGGCGCCTTCGGTACGGCCGCCATTCAAGCCCTCTCGACCGACCAGATCGCCGGGCTGGGAACCGCGCAAGCCGAAGCCTTGTCGCCGGCGCAGCTGGCGGCGCTGACAACCGACCAGGTGATGGCCATCGAGGTGGCCGACCTGCAGGCCATCTCCGCTTCCGGCGTGGCCGGCCTGTCGACCACGCAGGTGGCCGCACTGACCACATCGCAGATCGAGGGACTGACCACCGACCAGGCCGGTGCGCTGACGTCGGACCAGGTGGCCGCCCTCACGACCGCCCAGTTGGTGGCCATGGAGGCCGAAGATCTGGTCCAGCTGTCCACACAGGCGGTGGTGGCGCTGACCACGGCCCAGGCGGCTGCCATGACCTACGAGCAGGTCGCCGCCTTGTCCGCCACCCAGGTGGCCGCGCTGGAGACTGCCGATCTGGCCGCCATTGGCGAGACACAGATCGCAGCGCTGGACGGCGACCAGACGTCGGCCCTGAGTTCCGCTCAGGTGGCGGCGCTGACCACGCAGCAGGTGGCTGCACTGCAGACGGGCGCCGTGGCGGCCTTGCAGGAAGCCGTTGTCGCGTCGATGAGCACGGCGCAACTGGCGGCCCTGACCAATGCCCAGGTGGCCGCGCTGACCCCCTACCAGGTGGCCACGCTGTCGTCCACGCAACTGGCCGCACTGAGTACCGACCAGGTACGGGCCATCCAGACCAACGACTTGTCCTGGCTGACGGTCGACGCCCTGCAGGGCCTGTCGGCGGCACAACTGGGGGCTCTGACCAATCCGCAGGTCCAGGCCCTGAGCACCGAGCAGGTGGCCTCCCTGACCTCGACCCAGATCGCCGGCCTGACCACGTCCCAGCTGGCCGCCATGGAAGAGGCGGATGTGGCCGCCATCGGTACCGCGGCCCTGGCCGGACTGGGGACCGACGACATTGTGGCCCTGACCACGGCGCAGTGGGCCGCCATGACACAGTCGCAGGTGGCGGCGCTGTCGACCGCCCAGGTGGCGGCCATGGAGACACGCGACGTCCGTGCGCTTTCGGTCGACGCGATTGACGCGCTCTCTGACGCCCAGCTGGCCGCCATGAGCCAGGAGCAGCTGCAGGCGCTGTCGCCTGCACAGATGGCGGCGTTGGACGGCGCGGATCTGCAACTGCTGACCACGGCGCAGATCGCGGCCCTGACGACAGCCCAGGTGGCTGCGCTGACGTCGGCGCAGTGGAACTCGCTGACCACGGCCCAGGTGGCTGCGGTGGAAACGGAAGACCTGGCGGGCGTTGCCACCCAGGTGCTCAACCGGCTGGGTACGGACCAGATCGCGGCCCTGACCAGCGACCAGATCGCTGTGCTGTCGTCCGCCCAGATTGGTGCCCTGACCAGCACGCAGTTCGCTGCCATGGGATCGGCGCAGATCGCCGCCATCGAGACCGGCGACCTGGCCGGCATCGCACCGGGCAAGCTGTCGACACTGGGCACGGCATTTGTGGAAGCCTTGACGACCGATCAGCTCAATGCCCTGAGCACCGACCAGGTCGTGGCCCTGCGGGCGGCGCAGATAGGTGCCATCGAACTGGCCGACCTCTCCGGCCTGTCCGGCACCTTCATGGCGGCGCTGACCTCGACCCAGATCCGTGGCCTGACCACCGATCAGGTCGCCGCGCTGGGCACCGCGCAGGTCGTTGCCCTGAGCAATGCCCAGTTGCAGGCCCTGACGACGGCCCAGATCCAGTCGATGGAGTCCGGCGATGTGGCCGCCCTGACCTCGGCCCAGGTGGCCGCATTGACCACTTCCCAGGTGGCCGCGCTGACCACCGGCCAGGTGGCGGCACTCTCGACCGCGCAGGTGGCCGCCATCGAAACCGGCGATATGCTGGCCCTGACGACCGACCAGCTGGTGGCGCTGACCTCCGACCAGGTGGCGGCGCTGACCAATGGCCAGCTGGCCGCCCTGACGCCCGCCCGTCTGGCCGTGCTCGACACGGAGGACATCGCGGCGCTGGGTACCAGCCAGGTCCGCGCGCTGAGCACGGCGCAGGTGGCTGGCCTGACGACGGCCCAGGTCGCGGCGCTGGGCTCTGACCAGCTGGCGGCCATGGAGGCAGCGGACCTGCAGGCCCTGACCACGGCCCAGGTGGTGGCGCTCAGTTCTGACCAGCTGGCCGCCCTGACGCCGACCCAGGTGGCCTTGCTGGGTACAAGGCAGATTGCGGCCATCGAGGCGGCCGACATGGCGGGCCTGGGCACCGACCAGCTCGTGGCCCTGACGACGGCCCAGGTGCGGGCGCTGACCAGCGACCAGCTGGCACAGCTGAGCACGGACCAGCTGGTGGCGATGGAAGTGGCCGACGTGGCCGCCATGAGTACCGGACAGATCCTGGCGCTGAGTGCATCGCAGCTGGCTGCGCTGACCACCGACCAGTTCACCGGCCTGACCACCGCCCAGATGGCAGCCATTCCGACCGATGACCTGGCGTCCATCACGGTCGACCAGCTGGCGGCCATGACGACGGCACAGACGGCCGCGCTGACCACACGCCAGCTGGCATCGCTCTCCAGCGACCAGCTTCGCGCCATCGAAGTCGACAATGTCGCGGCCCTGACGACCGCGCAGATCGTGGCCCTGTCCACCAGCCAGATCGACAAGCTCACGACCGACCAGGTGGCTGCCCTGACCACGCAGCAGATCCGCTATCTGGAAGACCGGGATCTGGAACTGCTCACGACGGACCAGGTCGCGGCCTTGACGACGACCCAGCTCACCGCCTTGCAGACCGGCCAGGTCGAACGCCTGACAACCGACCAGATCCAGGCCATCGCGCCGGAAGATCTGGCCACACTGGGCACAGCCCAGATCGTGGCGCTGAGCTCCGCGCAGGTGCTGGCGCTGACCACCGACCAGGTGGCTGCGCTGACCACGGCCCAGATCGCGGCCATGGAAGAGGGCGACGTTGCCCTGCTGACCACCGACCAGGTGGCGGCCCTGACCACGGCCCAGGTGGCCGCCCTGACGAGCGACCAGTTCTACCGGCTGGACGCGACCCAGCTGGCGGCCCTGACGACGGCCCAGGTGGCCGCGATCGAGACGGCCGACCTGGCCCTGGTGAGCACCAGCGAGATCGCCGCCCTGGGTTCCGACCAGATTCGCGCGCTGACGACCGGCCAGATCGCGGCGCTCAGCGCGGCGCAGGTGGGCGCCATCGAGGTGGCTGACCTTCAGGCCATGACGTCGGCCCAGATCGCTGCCATCGAGGTGGCCGATGTGGCCGGCCTCACGACCGATCAGATCGCCGGACTTGGAACCGCCCAGATCGACAAGCTGACCACCGACCAGGTGGTGGCCCTGTCGACCGCGCAGGTTCAGGCCATTGCGACCACGCACGTGCCGCTGCTCGAGACCGCGCAGATTGCCGCCCTGACGACGGCGCAGGTGGCTGCCCTGACCACCTCGCAGATGGCGGTGTTGAGCCGGCCGCAGATCGCCGCGCTGACCACCGACCAGGTGGCCGTGCTGTCGACCTCGCAGCTGGCGGCCATGACGTCGGACCAGGTCAACCGCCTCGGATCGGAACAGCTTGGAGCCCTGTCCACGACGCAGGTGGCTGCCATCGATCCGGCCGACATCGCGGCCATGACCACCGAACAGATCGCCGAGCTGTCGGTGCAACAGGTGGCGGCCCTGACGACGGCGCAGGTCGCTGCCCTCACCACCGAGCAGATTCCGGTGCTGACGACCGACCAGCTGCCGGGTCTGACCTCGGCCCAGATGGTGGCCTTCTCCGGTGCCCAGCTGGCGTCGCTCACCGTGGCGCAACTGGCCGAACTCAGTTCCACCCAGATCGGTGCCATCGAAGCGGCCGACATGGCCAGCCTGAGCAACGCGCAGGTGTCCGGGCTGACCACCGGCCAGGTGGCCGGGCTCACGGCAGCGCAGGTGGCGGCCCTGACCACCGCGCAGATCGCCTATCTTGAAACCGCCGACCTGGCTGCCTTCTCGACCGCGCAGGTGGCCGGACTGACGACCGCACAGGTGGCGGCACTGTCCTCCGAGCAGCTGCAGTCGCTCAGTGGCGCCCAGGTGGCAGCCCTCACCACGGCGCAGGTCGCGGCCCTGAACACGGCGCAGATCACCAAGCTGACGACGGCGCAGGTGGCGGCACTGACCACCGCCCAGGTGGCTGCCCTCGAAACAGAAGATCTGGTCAACCTCAGCACCACACAGATCGAGGCGCTGACCGGCGCCCAGCTGGCCGCACTGACGCTGGGTCAGGTGGCGGCGCTCACCGACGCCCAGGTCGCTGCCATTGAAACTGCCGACATCGCCGGCCTGACCACCGCCCAGGTGGCCGCGCTGGGCTCCGACCAGGTGGTGGCATTGACGACGGCCCAGGTGGCTGCCATGACGACGGCCCAGGTGGCCGCGCTGGAGACGGCCGATCTGGTGGCCATGGGAACGGCGCAGGTCGCCGCCCTGGGCAGCGCCCAGGTGCAGGCCCTGACGACCAGCCAGGTCAGCCAGCTGACCGCCATCCAGGTGGCGGCCATCGAGACGGCCGATCTGGCCGGCCTGACGACGGCCCAGATGGTGGCCCTGACCAGCGACCAGCTCAGGGCATTGACCGCTGCCCAGGTGGCCGCGCTGAGCACCACCCAGGTGGCGGCCATCGAAACCGCCGACCTCGCGACCCTGACCACCGGCCAGGTGGCCGACCTGACGGGTGCACAACTGGCCGCGTTGTCCACGGCCCAGGTGGCCGCCATGACCACGGCCCAGGTGGCCGCCATCGAGGTCGGTGACCTGACCGCCCTGACCACGGCCCAGGTGCAGGCCCTGACCACGGCGCAGGTGCAGGCCCTGACGGCTGCCCAGATCGCCGCCCTGATCACGGCCCAGGTGGCTGCCCTGCAGACCACCGACCTGGCGGCACTGACCACCGGCCAGATCGAGGCCCTCGGTTCTGACCAGCTGCGGGCACTGGACGCCACCCAGGTGGCCAGCCTCACCGCTGCGCAGGTCGCTGCCATCGAAACCGCCGACCTGGCAGCCATGGACTCGGCGCAGATTGGCGCGCTGACGGCCGCCCAGGTCGCGGCGCTGACCCTGCCGCAGATCGGCAGCCTCACCACGGCGCAGTTGCGTGCGCTGGAGTCGGCGGAGATCGCCGCGTTGACCGAGCTGCAGGTGGCCGTCCTCAGCACCACACAGATCCAGGCCCTGAGCGGGGACCAGATCGGGTATCTGGAAACCCGTGACGTGGCCGCGCTCGACACCGCCCAGATCGTGGCCCTGACCACGGCCCAGGTGCAGTCGCTCACGGCCGCCCAGGTCGCTGCACTGACTACGGACCAGGTGGCCGCCATCGAGACCGTCGACCTGGCCCAGCTCGACACGGTCCAGCTGCAGGCGCTGACGACGGGCCAGATCCGTGCCCTGACCACAGGCCAGATTGCGGCCCTGTCGGTCGATCAGGTCGAGATTCTGGAAACCGCCGATATCGCCGCCCTGACCACCGACCAGATCATCGCCATGAGCTCCACCCAGGTGGCGGCACTGACCAGCGACCAGCTGTCGGCACTGACCACCGATCAGATTCCGGCCATCGAGACGGCCGATCTGGTGGCGATTGCGCCGTCTGCGCTGGCCCAGCTGGGCACCGATCAGATTCGCGCGCTCAGCCAGAGCCAGCTGGGTGCGCTGACCACGGCGCAGATCCGCGGGCTGGACGCCAGCCAGGTTGCCGCGCTGACGGTCTCGCAGGTCTCGCTGCTGGCACCGACCCAGGTCGCGGCCATGACGGATGTCCAGGTGGCAGCGCTGACCACCGACCAGATCCAGTCGCTCAGCTACGACGCCGTGTCGGCGCTGTCGGTGGACGTGATTCCCTCGCTCACGCTGGCCCAGGTGCAGGCGCTGACGGGAGACCAGATGCTGTTCCTCACCACGGCACAGTTGCAGGCCATGGAAGTGGCTGATGTGGCCGGCCTGAGTTCGGACCAGTTGCAGGCGCTCAACTTCACGCAGATTGCCGCCTTGACGACGGCCCAGGTGGCCGGCCTGACCACGGCCCAGATGACGGCACTCACCGGTGGCCAGCTCTCGGCCCTGGTCAGCGACCAGATCCGGGCCATCGAACTGGCCGATCTGGCGGTGCTCAGCACCACGCAGATCCGTGCCCTGGGAACCGACGTGGAGCACCTGACCAACGAGCAGGTGGCCGGTCTGACCACGGCCCAGGCGGCCGCGCTGACGACCACCCAGGTCCAGGCGCTGACGACGTCCCAGGTGCGTGCGATCGAGACCGTCGATCTGGTCCAGTTGGGTACCGCACAGATTGCGGCGCTGACCACCGACCAGGTGGCGGCCTTGTCCACCGACCAGGTGACACAGCTGACCACCGCCCAGGTGGAGGCGCTGACCACCGACCAGATCGTGGCCCTCACGACGCTGCAGATCCTGGCCTTTGGCACGGCGGCCATCCAGGCGTTGACCACCGACCAGCTGCAGGCCATCCAGACCGACGACCTGGTCCACCTGACAGCGGCGCAGATCGTGGCGCTGACGACCGACCAGATCACCGAGCTGACGGTGGGGCAGGTGGCTGCGCTGACCAGCACCCAGGTGGCTGCCATCGAGACGGCCGACTTCGAGCTGCTGACGACCACACAACTGGCCGCCTTCACCGGCGACCAGGTGGCCTCGCTCACCACGGCCCAGATCGTGGCGCTGACGACCGACCAGGCCGCCGCACTGTCGTCGACCCAGCTGGCTGCTTTCACCACGGCCCAGGCCGCGGCCCTGCAGACCGAAGATCTGGTCGCCATCACCACCGGTGCCATTGCCGGACTGGGCACGGCCCAGGTCGCGGCGCTGGGTACGGGCCAGGTAGCTGCCCTCACCACCGACCAGCTCGACAGCTTCTCGGCCAACATGGTCTCGGCCCTGACCACCGCCCAGGTGGTGGCGCTGACAACCGCGCATGTGGCCAGCCTGAGCACCGAGCAGGTACAGGCGCTGACGACCTCGCAGTGGGCCGCCATGGCCACGGATGACATCGGGGCCCTGACCACCGACCAGATCCAGGCCATCGAGACCGCCGACATGGCCGCCCTGACGACAGCTCAGATCGTGGCACTCGACGCCACCCAGGTGGCTGCCCTGACCAGCGGACAGGTGGGCGCGCTCAGCGCCGTCCAGTTCGCCGCCATCGAGGCGGCCGACCTGGCGTCGCTGCACACCGACGCCATCCCGGGCCTGACCACGGCCCAGGTGGACGCGATGACGGCACCGCAGTTCGCTGCCCTGACCTCGGACCAGATCGGTGCCATGGAGGTCCAGGACGTCGCGGCCTTCACCGTGTCCCACATCGCCGCGATGAGCACCGCGCAGGCTGCCGGCCTGAGCACCGCGCAGGTGGCCGGCCTGGGTGAAGCCCAGATGGCTGCCATGACCACCACGGTTCTCGCGTCCCTGTCCACCGACCAGGTCCGGGCCATCGAAAACAACGACCTGGCAGCGCTGGGCACCGCGCAGATCGCGGCCATCACGCCCACCCAGCTGGCGGCGCTGAGCAGCAGCCAGATCGTGGCCCTGACGGGCGAGCAGGTGGCGGCCCTGACGACCAGCCAGATCCAGGCCCTGACCACCGACCAGCTGCCGGCCATGCAGGAGGAAGACCTGGCGTCGATGACCACCGCGCAGATCGTCGCCCTGACCACCGGCCAGGTGGCCTCGCTGACCACGGCGCAGATCGTGGGCCTGACCTCCACGCAGTTCGCGGCCATGGAGACGGCGGATGTCGCTGCCCTGACCACGGCCCAGGTGGCCGCCATCCAGGCGACCGACCTCCAGGCCCTGTCGACGGGACAGATTGCGTCGCTGACGGCCGCGCAGGTGCAGGCGCTGACCACCACCCAGGTGATCGCGCTGACCAGCGACCAGATTGCCGCTATCGACGCCGCCGACCTGGCGACCATGGGCACGGCACAGATCGCGGCCATTCAGGCGGTGGACTTCGTGGCACTGACGTCGGACCAGATCCAGGCGCTGACGACGGACCAGATGGCCGCCCTGGGTGTCGAGCAGATCACCGCCATGACGGTGACCCAGATCGACGAGCTGTCGACGGCGCAGCTGGCGGCCCTGTCCATGACACAGGCCGACGCCTTCACCGAAGACCAGTACGCCAGCATGAGCACGGACCAGCAAGGCGTTCTGCTGACCTCGCCACTCGTGCTCGACCTCGACGGTGACGGCATCGAGACCCTGCATGTCAGCGAAGGCGTCCAGTTCGACATCAACGCCTCTGGCCAGACGGTGCAGACCGGCTGGGTCGGTCGCGACGACGGTCTGCTGGCCATGGACCGCAACGGTGATGGCACGATCAACGACGGATCGGAGTTGTTCGGTACC
The DNA here is from genome assembly GCA_041396505.1 of Burkholderiaceae bacterium. GTDB lineage: Bacteria > Pseudomonadota > Gammaproteobacteria > Burkholderiales > Burkholderiaceae_C > Hydrogenophaga. The sequence goes on along the minus strand of JAWKYL010000004.1, from coordinate 25,390 downwards.
GCCACGCGACTGTCCGATGGCAGCACCGCGCACGATGGATTCGAAGCGCTGGCCGAACTCGACAGCAACGGCGATGGCGTGATCGACACGCTGGACCAGGACTTCGCATCCCTGCTGGTCTGGCAGGACGGCAACGCCGACGGCGTCAGCCAGGCAGAGGAGCTCCTCTCGCTGGAGCAGGCCGGCGTGGCATCCATCAGCCTGCAGTCCAGCGCCACCTCTTCGCTTGACCAGGGCAACTGGGTCGGCCTGGAAGGCAGCTACCAGACCACCGATGGCGAGACCATGGACATGGCCGATGTCTGGTTCCGGACCGACGACAGCGACGGCGGCAGCATTGACGCCCTGCTGGAGACGGACACCGGCACGGACGGTGCCGTTCTGCCGGCCGACGACAGCGACAGCCTGGCCGCGCCGGACGGCACGGTGGAGACCGTCGCCGCGTCGGATCCGGTCGATGGGACGGCGGATGCGGACCTTTACCAGGCACCGGAGCCTGTGTCCGACATGCCGGCCATCAACGATGGCGTCGACATGGCCGTCTCCACAGACGTGGCACCTCCGCCCGCCGAGGTGGAGGTGGTCGGTGTCCAGGCCCTGCAGGAGCCCGGTCCGCTGGGCTGATCGAGACGCCGGATCAGGCCCGGGTACATGAAAGTGCCCGGGCCTTTCCCGCCATTTCCGGCCTTAGGCAGGGCGGGGTGACGCCTATCATGGGTTCTCGGCAGCGCGGGCGGCATGGGCCAGTTCGCGGATCGCCCGTGAAGGCCGCACATGAAGCATTCCGCCACCGAACTCCAGAACCTTGCCACGGCGGCCGAGGCGCCGCCGACCGCCCTGACCGCCCTGGCTGCACTCGGGCCCATGGAACTGATCGGCCGGGCCGACTGTCTGGCCGCCGCAGGCGACACCGACGCTGCCATCGCTCTCTATCAGGGCTGGCTGAACGGCGCCACCTCGCCCCTGCGTCCTGTGGTGCAGTTCAACCTGGGCGTCCTGCTGTCGCAGGCCAGTCGGCTGGCCGAAGCCGAGGAAGCCTACCGTGGGGCCATCATGGCCAAGCCCGACCTGGCCCAGGCCTGGTTCAACCTGGGGGCCGTGGTCGAACGCCAGGGCCGCCGCGAACAGGCCGTGGCGATCTGGGCTTCCATGATCGACCGACCGCTGGCCTCACCCGATCACGAGCGCGAGCTCTACCTGATGATCCTCAACGGCATGGGCCGCGTGCTGGAGGATCTGCGCCAGTTCGACCGCGCTGAAGATGCGCTGTACCGCAGCCTGCTGGCCGAGCCCGGCCAGCCGCATGTCATCCAGCATTGGGTGCATCTGCGCCAGAAGCAGTGCAAATGGCCCGCCTTCGGCTCCATTCCCGGCGTCAGCCGCGGCGACATGATCAAGGGTGCATCGCCGCTGGCGATGCTGGCCACCACCGACGATACCGGCCTGCAACTGGCCGCTGCCATCCGCTTCGTCAACGACAAGGTCGACCTGCGCGTTCCCAGACTGGCGCCGGCAGGGGGCTACCGGCATGACAGGCTGCGCCTGGGCTTCCTGTCGTCCGATTTCTGCCTGCACGCGGTGTCCCTGCTGACGGTCCAGTTGCTGGAACTGCTGCCTCGCGACCGGTTCGAGATCTACGGCTTCTGCTGGAGCCGCGAAGACGGTACCGCCCTGCGCCAGCGTGTGGTCAATGCCTTTGACCACTACATCCGCATTGCGGACATGGACGACGGCCAGGCCGCCCGGGCCATCCGCGAACACGAGATCGACGTGGTGGTCGACCTGCAGGGCATCACCTCGGGCGCCCGCCCCAACATCATCGCGCACCGGCCGGCACCGGTGCAGATGACCTACCTGGGCTTCCCGGGACCGACCGGACACCCCTGCATCGACTATGTGGTGGCCGACCGCTACCTGATCCCCGACCACGAAGCGCCGCTCTACACGGAAAAGCCGCTGTACCTGCCGGACATCTTCCAGTGCAGCGACCGCGAGCGCCCTGTGGGCGCCTTGCCAGGGCGGGCCGAGTGCGGCCTGCCGGAAGACGGCTTCGTCTTCTGCTGCTTCAACAACAACTACAAGTTCACCGAGGACGTCTTTGACAGCTGGATGCGCATCCTGCATGCGGTGCCCGGCAGCGTCCTGTGGCTGCTGGCCGACAATCCGTGGTCACAGCAGAACATGACCGAGCGTGCGCGCGCCCGGGGTGTGGATGTCTCGCGGCTGATCTTCGCGCCTCGCGTCTCACCCGAGATGTACCTGGCACGCTACACGGCAGCCGACCTGTTCCTGGATGCCTTTCCCTTCAATGCCGGCACCACGGCCAACGATGCGCTCTGGATGGGGCTGCCGGTGCTCACCCGGCTCGGCCGCGCATTCGCCTCTCGCATGGCGGGCAGTCTGCTGCGCGGGCTGGGTCTGCCAGACCTGGTCACGCATTCGCTGGTGGAGTACGAGGAACTGGCGATCCAGATCGCGGTCACGCCGGGTCGCATTGACGAGATCAAACAACGTCTGGCCCACGGCCGCGACCATTCGCCCGTCTTTGACATGCCGCGTTTCGTGCAGGACTTCGGCGACGCCGTCGAACGGATTGCCGTGCGGGCCTGAACGCCAGGCATGACAACGGGGCGCCGGCCGGATGGCCCGCGCCCCGCATGTTCACCCGGGCTGCGTGATCAGGCCGCCAGGTTGAAGAGGCTGCGCACCTCGTCCGTCGGCGTGCCGTTGAAGGCCCAGGCGGTCACCTCCAGCTTGTCGGCCACGCAGTAGATGCGCGTGAAGCCTGCCGCCACCAGCGCACGCGAGAGCGACTTCTGCGTGAATCCGGTCTTGTGGGCAAAGAACTCCACCCCGCTGCGCTCGATCTGCCTGCCCCAGCCGTAGAGCACGTCCTTGACGCTGATCGGCCCCTGTGCCGACTGGTAGAGCGGATCCTCGATGTCCAGGTTCTTCTCGACACAGGCCTTCATCACGGCCCCGATGTCCGGCACGCGGATGTGTGCAAAGCCATCGGGCTTGAGCACATGGCGAAAGCCCGTCAGCACCTTGGCCACGTCGTGTTCGTAATAGTGCTCCAGGTTGTGCGAGCAGTAGATCGCCTCGAACTGGTCGGCCTCCAGCGTGTCCAGCCGGCGAGCGTCGCAGACGATGTCGGGCTGGCCGGTCGGGTCGATGTCCAGCAACATGTGCTGGTAGTCGGCGTAGGGGGCGGGCAGTGGGATGGCCTTGCTGTTGCCACCGACGTTCAGGACTCGTTTCAAGATGGTCTCCCAGGGCGGGACGGATTCCCGCGGGTACCGCTGGCACCCTGCCATCGGATGAAGCCATTCTAGGAATGCGGCCGGAAACCGAACCCCGTGAAAGCAGGGCGTTCCCGGTGCATCTTCGCGTACCGGTTTGTCAGTAGCGCAGGCGGCCCTCGCCATCGATGATGGCCAGTTCGACGTAGTCCGAGCCGTTGTGCGAGGCCGGTGCATACCGGGCCGTAAAACGCCCGAACGCGATTTCGCCAGCCGACTGCATGGTGCGGATGAAGTTCTCGGTGCTCAGGTCCCGGCCCGTGCGGCGCAGGCCTTCGACCAGCAGGCGGGCGTGCACGAAGCCTTCGAACTGCGAGGCCGAAGGCACGGCGGCCGGATCATGCTCCTTGAGCATGCGCAGGTATTCCACCACCACCGGAATGCTGTGGTTGCGCAGCGACGGCATGATCTGGGCCAGCACGATGCCACGGGCCTTGCCTTTGAGTTCGCGCGTGATCACGTCCGGGCTGGCCACCGAGAACCCATAGAACATGGGCCGGGCCTGCGTGGCCTGCACGGCCCGCACATAGCGTGGAACGGTAGCACCGGCCGACCCGATGATGACCGCCTGCGGCTGGGCGCTGGCCGTCGCCTCGGCAGCGGCCTTGTGATCGGTCGAGGCCGGGTCGAGCTTGATCTCGGCCGCCAGGCTCAACTGCTCCCGGGCTGCCGCACGGCGTACCTCGGCCAGCAGGGCACGGCCGAAGCCGTCGTCCTGGTAGGCCATGGCCACGCGCTGCACGCCGATCTGTTTGAGCTGCGAGACGATCTTGTCCGACTCGTTGGCGTAGCTGGCACGGACGTGGAACACCAGGCGGTTGAAGTTCTCGCGCAGGCTGCTGGCGCCGGTGACCGGCCCGAACAGGATGGTCTTGTGTTCCTTCAGATAGGGCAGGACGGCGGCTGTCTGCGCCGTGCCGGTGCTGTTGAACAACAGGAACACCTTGTCCTGTTCCACCAGTCGCCGCGTATTCTCCTGGGCCCGCGCCGGGTCGAAGCCATCGTCCAGCGCGGTCAGCGTGATCTTGCGTCCGTGCACCCCGCCACTGGCGTTCACCGCATCGAACAGCAGGCGGGCGCCGACACCGTACTGGACGGTTTGCGGGCCCAGCGGGCCGGTGAGCACCTGCGATGCACCCAGCCGGATTTCATCCGGTGTGATGCCCTGGTCGCCCGCCTGCGCCATCGGGGCGCCCAGACACAGGCTCAGACACAGTGCCGCCCACGTGCTCCTCCGTTTCATCGCTCGCTTCCTTCTCGGTTGGATGGAGGCCGAGTTTCGTTATGACTTAAAACCAAGGCAAGCACCGCGAATGAGGGTTTACCCTCGGTCGGACGCCGACCCCTGACAGGCGGCGCCAGATCCGGCCTCAGTGGTGCGATGCTGCCTGCTGCTCGATCTCGCGCAGGCGAAAGCGCTGGATCTTGCCGGTGGCCGTCTTGGGCAGTTCGTCGACGAACTCGATGAAACGCGGATACTTGTAGGGCGCCAGCTTGTCCTTCACGAACGCCTGCAACTCGGCTTCGGTGGCTGCCTGTCCGGGGCGCAGGACCACATAGGCCTTGGTCTTGGTCAGTCCTTCGTCGTCGGTCTTGCCGATGACAGCGGCTTCCAGGACGGACGGATGCTGCACCAGCGTGGCCTCGACCTCGAAGGGGCTGACATAGATGCCGCTGACCTTGAGCATGTCGTCGTTGCGGCCGGCGTAGGTGTAATAGCCGTCGGCATCGCGGCTGTACTTGTCGCCGCTCTTGGTCCATTCGCCGCGGAAGGTATCGCGCGACTTGATGCGGTTGTTCCAGTACATCAGGGCGGCACTCGGGCCCTGGATGTACAGGTCGCCGATCTGGTCGGCGGCGTCGATCACGCTGCCATCCTCATCGCGCAGTTGCACCGCGTAGCCCGGCACGGGGCGGCCGGTGGTGCCATAGCGCACATCGCCTGGCCGGTTGGACAGGAAGACGTGCAGCATCTCGGTGCTGCCGATGCCGTCGATGATCTCGCAGCCGAACCGGGCGGTCCAGCGCTCGCCGATGTCGCGGGGCAGGGCCTCGCCGGCGGACGAACACAGGCGCAGGGCCACCTGGTCGCGCGTGGGCAGGTCGGGGCTGGCGAGCATGCCGCCGTAGCCCGTGGGTGCGCCGTAGAAGACGGTGGGCTGCTGGTCGACCAGGCGTTTGAACACCGCCTGCGGTGTGGGGCGTTCGGCCATCAGCACCACCGAGGCGCCCACCGTCAGCGGAAAGGACAGGGCGTTGCCAAGCCCGTAGGCAAAGAACAGCTTGGCGGCAGAGAACACGACGTCGGACTCGCGCAGCACCAGTACCGACTTGCCATACAGTTCGGCGGTCCAGTACAGGCTGGCCTGGGTGTGCACCGTGCCCTTGGGGGCGCCTGTGGAGCCGCTGGAGTACAGCCAGAACGCTGGCTCGTCGCCATGTGTGTCGGCCCCCTGGCCAGGTGCCTGCGCGGCCACCAGGCGGGTCCAGTCGTGCGCGCCGGCGGGCAGGTCCTGGCCGCGCGAGACAATCAGTTGCCCCACCTCGTGCCGGCCATCGGCCATGGCCGACTGCAGCGTGGGCAGCAGCGCCGCCGACACGATGGCGGCCTGGGCCCGGCTGTCCGCCAGCATGTAGGCGTAGTCCTTGGCGGTCAGCAGGGTGTTGACGCACACCGGAACAACCCCTGCGTGCAGGGCACCCAGGAAACTCACCACCCAGTCGCTGCAGTCGTGCATCAGCAGCAGCACGCGGTCTTCGCGGCGCAGCCCCAGCGCACCCAGCGCCGCCGAAAACCGCTGGACCTGGTCGGCCATCTGACCGTAGGTCAGGGTGCCTGCATCATCGATCAGCGCCGTCTTGCCGGGCCGGCCGGCATTGAGCGCGATGAGGTGGCGTGCAAAGTTGAAACGTTCCGCCGGGGCGGCGATCGATGTGTGGCTCATGGCGTGTCTCCTGCAGTCGTGTTGTCGGTCTCGGCAATCCGGATGATGCGCGCTGGTGTCACATCGTCAAGGCATCCAGCGCGGCGGTGCTGGCCTGCACCGCGCTGCGGCGGTGGTAGAAACCCAGGGCGCGCAGGCCACCCAGCTCTTCGCCACCGCCGGCACGGCCGGGTCCGCCATGCAGGCTCATGGGCATCACGTTGCCGTGGCCGGTCTGGCTGGCCGCAACGTCGGGGCTGATGGCGTGCACGCGTCCATGGCTGTCCGCCAGCTCCACGGCGGCGCGTGCGATGAAGGCCGGGTCTTCGCTGTAGACGGACGCCACCAGCGAGCCGTCACCACGACGGATCAGTTCATAGGCCTGGGACTCGCTGTCATAGGGCATCAGCGTGGCCACCGGGCCGAACACCTCGACCGCGTGCAGCACACGGGCCGCCACCGGGTCCCTGGTGCCCAGCAGGACTGGTGCCACACAGGCCGCCACGGTCGCCTCCACGTCGGTCAGGCCGGCCGCGCTGCCGTCGAACAGCACCTCGGCTTCGGTGCACAGTTCGGCCAGGCCTGCCATCACGGTGTCGTATTGCGCACGGCTGACCAGCGAGCCCATGCGCACCGATTCGTTGCGCGGATTGCCGACCGTGGTCTTGCCGAGCCGGGCTGCGATGGCCTGGGCCGCCGCATCGTAGAGCGCGCGCGGCACGAAGACGCGACGGATGGCCGTGCACTTCTGACCGCTCTTGACCGTCATTTCACGGGCCACCTCGCTGACCAGCAGCTTGAAGGCCTCGCTGTCGGCGGTGGCGGCCGGGTCGAGCAGGGCGCTGTTGAGGCTGTCGGCCTCGATATTGCAGCGCACCGAGCGCTGGGCCACGGCCGGATGGCTGCGGATCAGGCGCGCGGTTTCAGCCGAGCCGGTGAAGCTGACCACATCAAACGGCTGCAACTGGTCCATCAGCCCGGCCGATGAACCACAGATCACGGACAGGGCACCTGCGGGGACCACGCCGGCCTTGACCACGTCCTCGACCATGCGCTGGGTCAGCCAGGCCGTGGCGGTGGCCGGCTTGACGATCACCGGCACACCCGAGAGCAGGGCGGGTGCGGCCTTCTCCCAGAGCCCCCAGCCGGGGAAGTTGAACGCGTTGATGAACAGGGCCACGCCCCGTGTCGGCGTCAGGATGTGCTGGGTCTGGAACAGCGGGTCCTTGCCCATGCGGATGCGTTCGCCATCCGGCAGGACATTCCCCTGGCCCAGGGACTCGCCCAGTTTGGCGTAATGGCCCAGGGTGAAGATGCCGCCGTCGATGTCGACCGCCGAATCCCGGGTCACGGTGCCCGAATTGCGGGTGGCGATGTCGTAGTAGGCGTCCCGGTTGGCCTGCAGCACCTGGACGATGGCCTTCAGCATCGCGGCGCGCCCGGCGTAGCCCATGGCCCGCAGGGCCGCGCCACCTTGTTCGCGGGCAAAAGCAAAGCCTTCGGCCAGGTCGAGCCCGGTGTTGTCCACGCGCGCCAGCGGCGTGCCCAGCACCGGATCGAGCAGCACGCTGCCCTGTCCGGATCCGGTTTGCCAGCGTCCGGCGAAGTGGTTGGGCAGCAGGGGGGTATCAGCAGTCTGGGTCATGCGGAAGAGGCAATGGTTTGCGTAAATGCCGTGGTCACGGACGGGGAATGACGGTATAAATGAATTATCTTGCTTCTGGCGGAGTATGCAGTAAAGTGCATGTTTTGAGCCCACCCGCAAGCAAGGGTTTTCCCTGAACCGAACGGCCCATCGACGAAAGGCGACCGTGCCATGACCGCCACAGCAGCTCCTCTCCAGACCCGGAACGGCCCTGTCCCCGAGGGGGCGGAAGAGCGCCACCCGTTTCTGGTCACGCTGGGCGAACGCGTTCGCACCCTGCGCTCGCGCAAGGGCATGACCCGCAAGGCCGTGGCGCTGGCCGCCGATGTGTCCGAACGCCATCTGGCCAACCTGGAGTACGGCACCGGCAATGCCTCCATTCTGGTGCTGCTGCAGGTGGCACAGGCGCTGCAATGCACGCTGGCCGAACTGCTCGGCGACGTCACCACGTCGTCACCGGAGTGGTTGCTGATCCGTGAACTGCTGCAGGGGCGCGGCGAGGCGGATCTGCGCAGGGCCCGACTGCAGCTGGTGGACCTGCTGGGTGCCGATGGTGGTGTGGACACCCAGGGACGGCTCTCGCGCGTGGCGCTGATCGGACTGCGCGGCGCCGGCAAGTCCACCCTGGGTCAGCGCCTGGCCGACGACCTGGGCTACCCCTTCATCGAGCTCAGCCGCGAGATCGAGCAGTTCGCCGGCTGCAGCATCAGCGAGATCCACAACCTCTATGGCGCCAACGCCTACCGGCGCTACGAACGGCGCGCCCTGGAGGAGGCCATCCAGATCTACCCCGAGGTCGTCATCGCCACGCCCGGTGGCCTGGTGGCCGACTCGGCGAATTTCAACCTGCTGCTGCAGCACTGCACGACCGTGTGGCTGCAGGCCACGCCGGCCGACCACATGGGTCGGGTGGCGGCCCAGGGCGACATGCGGCCGATGGCCGCCAGTCGCGAAGCCATGGAAGACCTCAGGCGCATTCTGGACGGGCGTGCCGCGTTCTATTCCAAGGCCGACCTGAGCTTTGACACCAGCGCCCAGGCGCTGGACGCCAGCTTCGAGACGCTGCGTCGCGAAGTCCGGAGCCTGCTCCGCTTGCCTGCCTGACCCTGCTTATCAGGGTTAGTACCGACGTTGATGCATTAAATTGCATTTGACTGCGACAGGAAACATGCACTATTATTCACGTCATGTTGCACGACCCCCGTGCTTCCTGACCGCCGCGCCACCTCCCGAGGAGACTTGCATGACCACCGCCAATCCCCGCGTCGACTACCAGACGCACCCCTCGCGTTACCAGCACATCCAGTTGTCCTTTGACGGCGCCGTCGCCACCCTGGCGCTGGCCATCAACGAAGACGCGGGCCTGCGCCCCGGCTACAAGCTCAAGCTCAACAGCTACGACCTGGGCGTGGACATCGAACTGCATGACGCGCTGCAGCGCATCCGTTTCGAGCATCCGGAAGTGCGCACCGTGGTCGTCACCAGCCTGAAGGATCGCGTGTTCTGCTCGGGCGCCAACATCTTCATGCTTGGCCTGTCGTCGCATGGCTGGAAGGTCAACTTCTGCAAGTTCACCAACGAGACCCGCAACGGCATCGAGGACAGCAGCCAGTACAGCGGGCTGAAGTTCGTGGCGGCGCTCAACGGTGCCTGTGCCGGCGGTGGCTACGAGCTGGCCCTGGCCTGCGACGAGATCGTGCTGGTCGACGACCGCAGCAGCGCCGTGAGCCTGCCTGAAGTGCCCCTGCTGGGCGTGCTGCCCGGCACCGGTGGCCTGACCCGCGTGACCGACAAGCGCCATGTGCGCCACGACCTGGCCGACATTTTCTGCACCAGCGTCGAAGGCGTGCGCGGCCAGAAGGCCGTGGACTGGCGCCTGGTCGATGCCATCGCCAAGCCGGCCGCCTTCCCGCAGGCCATACGTGAGCGAGCCGATCGTCTGGCCGCCGGCAGCACGCGTCCGGCCGATGCCAGGGGTGTCGAGCTGACGCCGCTGAACCGCACGGTCGAGGCCGACCGCCTGGCTTATACCCACGTCACGGTCGAAATCGACCGCAGCAAGCGCACCGCCACCTTCACGGTCAGGGCACCGCAGGGTGCGCAGCCGACCGACGTCGCCGGCATCGAGGCCGCAGGCGCCAACTGGTACGCCCTGCAGATGGTGCGCGAACTGGACGATGCCATCCTGCACATGCGCACCAACGAGCTGGACATTGGCACCTGGTTGCTCAAGACCGAAGGCGACAGCGCCGCCGTGCTGGCCAACGACACGCTGATGCTGGCGAACAAGGACCACTGGTTCGTCAACGAGACCATCGGACATCTGCGCCGTACGTTCGCGCGCCTGGACGTGTCCTCGCGCAGCCTGTTTGCCCTGCTGGAGCCGGGCTCCTGCTTCGCCGGCACCCTGGCCGAACTGGCCTTCTGCGCCGACCGCGCCTACCAGCTCGTCCTGCCCGACGAGCCCGAGAAGCAGCCTGCTCTCACCCTGGGCGAGATGAACTTTGGCTACCTGCCCATGGTCAATGGCCAGAGCCGCCTGCAGCGCCGCTTCTATGAAGAAGCCGGCCCGATGGAAGCTGTCCGCGGTGCCATCGGCCAGGCGCTGGACGGCGACGCAGCGGTCAAGCTGGGCCTGGTCACCGCCGCGCCCGACGACATCGACTGGACCGACGAGATTCGCCTCGCACTGGAAGAGCGTGCCGCCATGTCGCCCGATGCGCTGACGGGCCTGGAGGCCAACCTGCGCTTCGCCCAGAAGGAGAACATGTTCACCCGCATCTTCGGGCGCCTGACCGCCTGGCAGAACTGGATTTTCCAGCGCCCGAACGCTGTCGGCGAGAAGGGTGCGCTCAAGGTCTACGGCAAGGGCGAGAAGGCCGCCTTTGACTGGAACAGGGTTTGACGAACCCCCTGCGCCGCGCTGCGCGCGTCATCCCATTTGAATCTCTTCACTCCCTCACCACCTCTGGAGACTCTCATGTCCGGCATCAACTACAGCGAGAAGATTCCCAACAACGTCAATCTCAGCGAAGACCGCACGCTGCAGCGCGCGCTCGAGCACTGGCAGCCCAACTACCTGCAGTGGTGGCAGGACATGGGACCCGAGGGTTCGCAGAATTTCGATGTCTACCTGCGCACGGCCGTCAGCGTCGACCCGCAGGGCTGGGCACAGTTCGGCCATGTGAAGATGCCCGACTACCGCTGGGGCATTTTCCTGAATCCGGCCGAGCAGGACCGCAAGATCCACTTCGGTGACCACATGGGCGAGGCCGCCTGGCAGGACGTGCCTGGCGAACACCGCGCCAACCTGCGCCGCATCATCGTGACCCAGGGCGACACCGAGCCCGCATCGGTCGAGCAGCAGCGCCACCTGGGCCTGACCTGCCCCAGCCAGTACGACCTGCGCAACCTGTTCCAGGTGAACGTGGAAGAAGGCCGCCATCTCTGGGCCATGGTCTACCTGCTGCACAAGTACTTCGGCAAGGACGGCCGCGAAGAGGCCGAAGCCCTGCTGGAGCGCAACAGCGGCAACGCCGACAACCCGCGCATCCTGCAGGCCTTCAACGAGAAGACGCCCGACTGGCTGAGCTTCTTCATGTTCACCTACTTCACCGACCGCGACGGCAAGTTCCAGCTCTGCGCACTGGCCGAGAGCAGCTTCGACCCGCTGGCTCGCACCACCAAGTTCATGCTGACCGAAGAGGCGCACCACATGTTCGTGGGCGAGTCGGGTGTGGGCCGCGTCATCAGCCGCACCTGCGAGATGATGAACCAGCTCAAGACGGACGACGTGGGCAAGCTGCGTGCCGCCGGCGTGATCGACCTGCCGACCATCCAGCGCTACATCAACTTCCACTTCTCGGTGACCATCGACTTGTTCGGCGCCGACCAGTCGAGCAACGCCGCCACTTTCTACAGCTCGGGCCTCAAGGGTCGCTACGAAGAAGGCAAGCGCACCGATGACCACGTGCTCAAGGGCAACACCTACAAGATCCTGGCGGTCGAGAACGGCGCCCTGCTCGAGAAGGAAGTGCCCATGCTCAACGCACTCAACGAAGTGCTGCGCGACGACTACATCAAGGACAGCGTTGGTGGCGTGGATCGCTGGAACCGCCTGATCGAAAAGGCTGGCATCGACTTCCGCCTGAAAGTGCCGCACAAGGCCTTCCACCGCAACATCGGCACCCTGGCCGGCGTCAAGGTCAGCCCGGACGGCCGCGTGGTGACCGACCACGAATGGAACCAGCGCGTGGAAGAGTGGCTGCCCTCCGACACCGACCGTGCCTATGTGGGTTCGCTGATGGGTCGCGTCGTCGAGCCGGGCAAGTTCGCCAACTGGATTGCGCCGCCCGTCATGGGCATCAACCGCCAGCCTGTTGACTTCGAGTATGTGAGGTTCGGATAACCCCCCTGCGCCGCTGCGCGGCTTCCCCCCTTTCTGGCGCGCCTTCGGCGCTTGAAGGGGGGACGATGCGAGTGGCCCGGCGGAGCCGGTTCCACCGCATCTCTGGATGAAGGCTCACGTGGTGCCATCACGAAGTCAGGAAACGCCACACAATAGAGCACCACGAGAGCACAGAACCGGAGACCACGAGATGAACGCCCCCCTGGAAGCCGCCGTCATCAAACAGCACCTGATCGATCCCGAGATCTGCATTCGCTGCAACACCTGTGAGTCGATCTGTCCGGTCGGCGCCATCACGCACGATTCGCGCAACTACGTGGTGGACGTCGACAAGTGCAACTGGTGCAACGACTGCATTTCACCTTGCCCCACCGGCTCCATCGACAACTACCGCCGGGTGGTCAAGCTGCGGGCCTATTCCCTGGACGAGCAGCTGGGGTGGGATGAACTCCCGGCCGAGCTTTCGGGCGCCGAGATCGCGGCCTTGGCCGCCGAAGCGGGCGCCGCTGACGGCGCGGTGGCCGAGGCCGAGCCGGAGGCCGTGACCGAAGCCGCCGCCGACCCGGCAGGCCAGACCGTTTTCAACTCTGCCCAGTACGGCGCCACCATGCCGCCCTGGAGTGCCGCCCATGCCTACGCCAATCTCTACGGTCCCAAGGCGGCCGAGAAGACCGTCACCGCCACGGTCACCGGCAACCTGCGCGTCACCGAGGTGGGCAAGGACTACGACACCCACCACGTCGTGCTCGACTTCGGCACCATGCCTTTCCCGGTCCTCGAAGGCCAGAGCATCGGCATCATTCCGCCCGGCACGGACGCCGCAGGCAAGCCGCACCATGCACGCCAGTACAGCATTGCCAGCCCGCGCAACGGCGAGCGGCCGGGCCACAACAACCTGTCGCTGACCATCAAGCGAGTGCTCGAAGACCACGCCGGCAAGCCGGTGCGTGGCGTGGCCAGCAACTACATGTGCGACCTGAAGGTGGGCGACAAAGTGCAGGTCATCGGACCCTTCGGCACCAGCTTCCTGATGCCCAACCATCCGAAGTCCAGCATCGTCATGATCTGCACCGGCACCGGTTCGGCTCCCATGCGCGCCATGACCGAGTGGCGCCGCCGCCTGCGCAGCAGCGGCAAGTTCGAGGGCGGCAAGCTGATGCTGTTCTTCGGCGCCCGCACCCAGGAAGAGTTGCCGTACTTCGGTCCGCTGCAGAACCTGCCCAAGGACTTCATCGACATCAACTTCGCCTTCAGCCGCACGCCGGGGCAACCCAAACGCTATGTGCAGGACGCCATGCGCGAGCGCGCTGCCGACCTGGTGGCACTGCTGCAGGACCCGAACGCCTGCTTCTACGTCTGCGGCCTCAAGGCCATGGAAGAGGGAGTGGTGCTGGCGCTGCGCGACATCGTCGCGGCGGCCGGACTGGACTGGGACACGGTGGGCGCTGCACTCAAACGCGAAGGCCGTCTGCACCTGGAAACCTACTGAGGCGTTCGGACACGGACCAGATCCGGCCCGACCTCAGACGGTCTGGACCTGACCGTCCACCCGGGCGACCTTCTCCAGCGCACGGCTCACCACCGTGTGGGTCGCCACCGGTCGCAGCCAGCGCTTGAGGAGCAGTCTCTCGCAACTGCGGCGCGTCATGGTGTGGGTGCGGCCGCCCCGGCTGGTGAACATGAACAGGCTGGCCTTGCTGCTGGACCATACCAGTTCGGCACGCAGCCACTGACCAGCAGAGTACAGGTCCACCCAGTCGCCGATGTGCAGGGCGGCCAGCATGGTCAGCGGGTCTGCAAAGGCCGTCCGCTGCCCTGCAACCGACGCAGCGGGTCGAACGGCTTCCTCCTCCTTCTCCACCTTCTCGAGTCCCCGGTCTTCCTGGGCCTCCCGGGCTTCAACGGACCCGCCGTCATCCAGCACCAGGGTGTCGTCAAAACCTGCAGAACGGCGTTCGCCTGCGCCCAGCCAGGGTTGCTCCGGTGCCCGGGGACGTTGCTGCTGCGCAGTGGCGGGCGCCAGCAGGGCGGCTGTCTCCTCGTCCTCCTGTACCTCTTCCAGAGGTGTCGGCCCGGAACTGGAGCCGTCGGCCAGGGCCCGCATCCGGCGCAGCTTCAGGACCGGTTCATGCAGTTTGAGCAGGGCGTCGAAGAAGGTCTGGGTTTCCTCGGGCGTCTTGCCCAGTTCTTCCAGCCCCTTGCGCAGGGTCAGCACCATGCGGGGTACCACTTCGAACAGTTGGCGCGGCTGGCGCAGCGTGACCTCGCGGCGAGTGCTCCACAACAGCTGGCTGATCACTTTGCGGTAGCCTGAGGGATCCGGCCCGGCATCAGGGTGCTTCAGTTCGTCCGAGGCAATCACCAGCGACCACGAACCATACAGGAAGTCGAGTACCACGCCAGGCGCATTGAAGACGTCCGGACGGTTGCTGATCTCCCAGGCGATCTGGTCTGCCCGCTCCTGCCGCGTCTGGGCAAAACGCACGGCCTCGAGTTGGCTGCGCTTGCGGATGTCCTCGGCTTCATCGGCCGCCGACCAGGCCGTCTGCAGGCTGTCCAGGGCACTGGCGAACGGCGCGGCGTCGACCGCGCCCGACGCGTTGAGCGCCTGTACCTGCTGCCGCACCGGAGCAATGAACTCCTCGAACTCGCTGCTGTACTCGTCGTTGTAGCGGAAACTGCGCTGGGCTGTCTGCTCGATCAGCTGGCGTGCCGGGTGGTCTTCTCGGCTGAAGTAGCGGGGCTCGCTCATCGCCAGCCGCAACAGGGCCGGCTCCAGGGCCACCACAGACTCGCGCACCGGTGTCAGCAGCAGCGGGTCTCCCGCGACCTGACTGACCAGTTTGCGCACCACATCCAGACCGACGGCCTGGGCCACCTGGTCGGCCTGGTGCTTGAGTTCGAGCAGCACGCGCGAACGCTCCTGGGGGGCGGCGTAGTCCCCCCATTGCTGCGGGTCCAGCTGCGCGCCGATGTCCATGGGCTGCACGGGTCGGTCGACCACCGGCAGTCCGCGCCGCTGTACCTGCTCCTGTTCGCGCCGGGCAGGATCGGGCGCAGCCATCCGGGCAAAGGTGTCGACGCGGGCCAGCTCACGGCGCACCTGCTCGTAATAGGCGTTGTCCAGGGGCTTGTCGAAAGACGAAGGGTCTCCCCCGAGGAAGGCCTGCATCACGTCGGCCTGCAAACCGCTGTGCTCGCGCGCCAGGTCGCTCATGCGCATGGCCAGCGGCGGCGTATCCGGGCGTGCAGGTGCTCTCTGCGAGCGCTTCTCGCGCGGCGCATCCTCGTCGCCCTCGAGCCATCCGCGCGTTGACACCGCGCCATTCTGGGACGCCTGGAAGTCGGCTACCAGGCGGACCCGGTACCCCGCTTCCTGCACATTGGCCTGCTGCAGCATCAGGGCTACCTGTTCGTACAGATGGCACAGGTTGCGGCCCAGCGGGCCCCCGGCACGCTGCATCCACTGGCTGCGGATTTCGGCATCCGGCTCCCGCTCGGCCAGCACGTCGCGCAGGGCGCGCACAAAGATCGAAGGGCGCAGCGGGTTCTTCTCTGCGTGCACCGTGTCCAGGCCAATGAGGGAGCTCATCCGGGCATCCACCATGGACAGGGACTGCTCCACCACCGGCATGAGGGCCTGAATCAGCCGGGCCGACTCCAGAGACTCGTCCAGCGCACTGTCGTCGACCAGTGACAGCAGCGAGGAATCGGACGTGGGCGTCAGCGTCGAGTGCTGGCTGTCAGTGCCTGCCTCCCTGAACGCCTGATCCAGGCGACGGGGGAACATCTGGGCCAGGCTGGTGGCCTGCTGCGTCAGGTTCCACCACGCACGCGCCAGACGCTCGCGCTCGCGCACGTCCTGCCCCTTCTTCTCGGCTTCCTGCAGAGTAGCGATGATCTCTTCGATCACCCGCCCGAGCATGGACGGTGCCTCGTGCAGGACACGGCTGAAGCACTGTTCTAGCAGGGGCGAGTCGGGGGGCATCGGCTGGCGAGTGTGGATTTGCGCTTGCGTGGAGCAAACTCAAGGTTATACCCTCTTGTTGTGTGGGCCAGGTGTCGCCGGTTACGTCTGTCTTTCACAATCGGCCACCTGTCGCCAGTTCTGCTGCCCGGATCTTTGCGGGTCTGGTCGGCGACACCCTGAGCGCAGCAGGGTTGGCCCCGGCGTGTGCGGCGGCCTGTTTGGCGTACAGTCAGGGACCATGCCTGCCGAATCTGATCGCCCACCTGCCGTTGGCCGACCGACCCTGGACGTGTCCGTTGTCATGCGGCTGGAGCCTGTTGCCGGGCCGATGTCGCGCTGGCAGGCCCTACGCTGGGTGCTGTGCGACGTGCTGCCCGAAGGCGAGCCGCGTCTGCAGGCCGACACCGATCCGATCCTTTCACAGGCGTCGTCGGGCAACTGTGAGCCCGAGGAGGTCGAGCCCGTGTCTCCGGACTCTGGCGAAGCGGCGCCGGGCCGCTACTGGCTGCACCGCCGTCTGCCTGTCACCCTGTACCGCGACGACGCCGAAGGCTACTTCCTCAATCTCTCCAGCCCTTCGCCCTGTTTCTGGGTGTTGTGGCGTACCGACGACAGCCAGACCGTCGACGGCGAGCCGCTGGCCGTGCCTGTCATCGCCACGCTCAGCTACCACGACGCCGGTCGCTGGCTGGACGCCCAGGAACGGGTCGACCAGGTTCCCGCCGGACCCGAGGTCATCGAGTGGCTGCGCTCTTTCGTTGACACGCACTACCAGGCCGAACCCAAGCGGCGCAAGCGGCCCCAGAGCTTCCGGCCGCTGACCGACCGCTTCGGCCAGCCCGTCCGCATATCCACCGACAAACCGTCATCCGGGCCGGGAGCCGGCCTGGCAGGCCCGTCGGGCTGAGCTCTCCACCCATCGCCCACCCACCACCGGACATTCATTGCCACCATGCCACTTCGCATCGGAATCAGCGCCCGCCTGTTGCACGATCCCCCTGTCGGACTGGGCCTGCCCCAGAAGCGCCTGCAATTTCTCGAGAGCAGCATGGCCCACTGGATCATGGCGCACCATGCCATGGCCCTGATGGTGCCCTTCATCGACGAATCCAGTGTGGGTGCCGTCAACCGCGTTCCGGTCGGCGAACTCGTGCACCTGCTCGACGGCCTGGTGTTGCAGGGGGGCATCGACATCTGTCCGGAAGCCTATGGCGACACACTGCGTGACCCGGCCTGGGCCGGCGATGCCATCCGCGACCGCTACGAACTGCAACTGCTCAAGGGCTTCATCGAGGCCGGCAAGCCCGTGCTCGGCGTGTGTCGTGGCGCCCAGCTGATCAACGTCTATTTCGGTGGCACGCTGATCCAGGACATTCCGTCCATGTGGCGTGGCGCCGCGATTCACCAGGACACCCAGCGCTACGACCGGCTGCTGCACGACGTTCGTTTCGCCGAAGGCTCCATGCTGGCGCGCTGCTATGCCGCCAACGGACAGGATCTGCATCGTGTCACCAGCATCCACCACCAGTGTGTCGACCGTCTGGGACAGGGCCTTGTCGTCGAGGCCGAGTCGCCCACCGACGGCATCATCGAGGCCATTCGCCACCAGGAATCGGCCTTCGTGCTCGGCGTGCAATGGCACCCCGAGTTCCATCTCTCGCCCGACGAGGAAACCCAGGGCGTGCTGGACAGCGGCCCCATGATGCAGTCGTTCCTGGACGCTGCCCGTGTCCGTGCCGAGCGGCACCGGACCGTCAAACATCCGGCCAGCCACGTCCGGACATGAACGACGACAGCTTCTTCTCGCGCTGGTCGCGCCGCAAGGCCCAGGCGCGCCAGGGTGCGGACGGCGATGAACCTGCCTTGGCAGATCAGGCGTCGGCAGAGACCCCGCCAGGGTCCGTCGGGATGGGTTCGACGGCGGACAGACGGCCTGAGGCCAACCGGGCCGCGACCACTGGCGAACGGCCAGCGGACGTGGCGGGCGTACCTCGGGCTGACGGTGCCGAGGACGTCGTCAGGACGCCGGCTCCCACGCTGGACGATGTGGCCGGCCTGACCCCCGAGTCCGATTTCTCCCGCTTCGTTGGCCGGGACGTGTCCAGCGAAGTGCGCAATGCGGCCGTGAAGAAGCTGTTCGCCGATCCCCATTTCAACGTGATGGACGGCCTGGACATCTATATCGACGACTACGCACAGCCCAGTCCGCTGTCGGCCACGCAACTGGCCGGCATGGTGGGCGCCCAGTTCCTGAAACTGGTCGAAGAACCGGCGGCGACCGCCACGGCCATCCGAACGGCAGGCGGTTCGCAGGAAGAAGCACCGGCCCAGTCGCCGGCGCAGACCGGACAGAAGGCCGACGGCGTGTCAGACGAGATGTCCGGCAAGGCTTGCGGCCAGACCCACGACAAGACGACAGACGAGACAAGCCATGACCACGCTGATCTGCAACTGCAACCAGACGATGCCGCTGGACGCCAGAGCCCTGGGAACGGCACTGGATGAAGACCTGACGCTGCACACCACCTTGTGCCGGCGCGATGCGCCGGCCTTCCAGCGCGCCTGCCGCAGCGGTGACGAACTGGTGGTTGCCTGCACCCAGGAAAGCCGGCTGTTTGCCGAGTTGTCGGACCAGACCGAGGGCGCGGTGCCGCCCGAGGTGCGGCCGATCCGCTTCGTCAACATCCGAGAAACCGCTGGCTGGTCGCGCGAGGCACGGCAGGCCACGCCCAAGATGGCCGCCTTGCTGGCCGCCGCGCGCCTGCCCGATCCGGAACCGGTGGCCACGGTGGGCTACCGCAGCGAAGGGCGCGTGCTCGTCATCGGGCCGCTGGAACAGGCCGAGCAGCATGCCAGCCTGCTGGCCGACAGCCTGGACGTGAGCATCCTGTCCACGGGTGGCGCCGGCATGCAGGCGCGCCTGTATCCGGTGCTCGCCGGACGACTGCTCAGCCTGAGCGGCTGGCTGGGCGCCTTTGATCTCGCCTGGACCGCCGACAACCCCATCGACCTGAACCTGTGCACCCGTTGCAATGCCTGCGTGGCCGCCTGTCCCGAAGGGGCCATCGGGCTGGACTACCAGATCGACCTGGCGCAGTGCCGTTCGCACCGCGCCTGTGTTCAGGCCTGTGAGGGCGTGGGCGCCATCAGCTTCCAGCGCGACGCCCGGGAGACGAGCGAGCAATTCGACCTCGTGCTCGACCTGCGCGCGACGCCGGCGTTCACGCAGCATGCCCTGCCACAGGGTTACGTCCACTTGCCACCTTCTGCCGACGCGATGGAGCGGGCGAGGGCGCTGGCGCAGTTGCGCGACCTGGTCGGCGAGTTCGAGAAGCCGCGCTTCTTCAACTACAAGGCGCAACTGTGCGCCCACGGCCGCAATGCCCGGGTGGGATGCGATGCCTGCATCCAGGTCTGCTCGGCCTCGGCCATCACCAGCGACCTCAAGCGCAATCAGGTGGTGGTCAACCCGAACCTGTGCGTGGGTTGCGGCACCTGCACCACGGTGTGTCCGACCGGCGCCCTCGGTTACGCCTACCCCCGTGCCCCGGACCAGGGCGTGCGCATCCGGACCCTGCTGTCCACCTACCACAAGGCCGGTGGACGCGATGCGGCGCTGCTGCTGCACAGCCAGCAGGCCGGCGCCCGGCTGGTCGAGGACCTGGGCCGCCTGGCCATGCTGGACACGTCCGTGCGCGGCCTGCCGGCGCGCGTCATCCCGCTGGCCCTGTGGCACACGTCATCGGTCGGTATCGATCTGTGGTTGTCCGCCTTGGCCGCAGGCGCATCCCAGGTCTGGGTCCTCATGACCGACGAAGAGGCGCCCCAGTACCACGACGCCCTGCGCGCGCAGATGGAGGTGGCCGAAGCCGTGCTGCAAGGCCTGGGTTACACGGGTCGGCACTTCAAGCTGATCGAGGTGCGCGACGCTCGTGATCTGGCCGCGCTGGACGCCGAGCTGGGCGAACCGGCGGCCCGGAGTGTGAACCACCGCGCCAGCTTTGCCGTGCAGGCCGAGAAGCGCGCCACGCTGGAGCTGGCCCTGGAGCACTTGCTGCAGGACAGTGGCGTGCGCGCGTCCTCTGCCGAAGGACGGACCGAAGCCATCGCGCTGCCACCGGCGTCTCCCCTGGGCTCCGTGGTGGTCGATGCACAGGCCTGCACCCTCTGCCTGAGCTGCGTCAGTGCCTGTCCATCCGGTGCCCTGCTGGACAACACCGAACGCCCGCAGCTGCGCTTCATCGAGAAAAATTGCGTGCAGTGCGGCTTGTGCGCCAGCACCTGCCCAGAGCAGGCCATCCAGCTGGAACCCCGCCTGCTGCTGACCGAACAGCGCCGGCAGCCGCGCGTCCTCAACGAGGCACAACCCTGGCAGTGCGTGCGCTGCGGCAAGCCCTTCGGCACGCTCAAGGGCGTTGAAGCCATGCTGACCCGCCTGGGCAGCCATGCCATGTTCCAGGGCGAGGCCCTGGAGCGCCTGAAAATGTGCGCCGACTGCCGCGTGGTCGACATCTACACCAACCCGGACGAGAGCCGGATCACGGACCTTTGACCACGTCCGGCAGCCTCTGGAACCGAACCCACCCATGACAACAGACAAGAACGAGAAACTGCCCGTGTCGTCCGCCCTGGATGAAGAGACGGCCCGCGCCGAGGTGTACGGTCTGCTGGCCGCGCTCTACTACGCGCCGCCGTCGCCCGAGCTGATGGCCCAGATCCGCGTGGCCGTGACCGAGGCGCCGGCCGCTGGTGGCTTTCTCGAAGAGCCCTGGCGCGCCCTGGTCGGCGTCGCGCGCACGCTGGACGATCGCCAGGTGGTGGACGAATACGACGCCCTGTTCGGTGGCGTGGGCAAGCCCGAGGTCTACCTGTTCGGCTCCCACTACCTCAGTGGCTTCCTCAACGAGAAACCCCTGGCACAGCTGCGTGGCGACCTGGCCCGGCTGGGCCTCTCGCGCGACGCGTCCATGCCCGAGACCGAAGACCACATCGCTTACCTGTGCGAGGTCATGCGTTACCTGATCGCCGGTGACGACGTCGAGGTCTCCAATCTCACGCAGCAGCAAGCCTTCTTCAACGCGCACGTGCAGCCCTGGGCCGACCGCATGTGCGAAGCCATCACCGCCCATCCCAGGGCGCGCTTCTACGCGGCCCTGGCGGCGTTCACCACCGCGTTTGTCAGTGTCGAGACGCAGGGCTTCGACCTGATGGCCTGAGCCGGGGCTGCGGCGCCGGCCAGGCGCGTCAGAAGCGGTGGTTCAGGCCGACCGCCACACCGGTCATGGCCTTGCCGCTCACGGCAGCGGTTGCCGGGTTGATCAGCCCGAGCACCGCCAGGCTGGTCGGGTCCGTCGTGAAGGCGCCGGACAGCCTGTTGTGGAACACGCCGGCGTTGAGACTGGTCCGCTTCGACAATGCGTACTCGCCCATGAAGGCCAGGGTTTGCCGCTTGCCGTCACGGCCGGCCACGCCACCCACCGCATCGCCACTGTCCTGGTACCAGGCCGCGCGCAGTGTGGTGGCCTTGCCCACCGGATACACCGCGCCGACGCCGATCACCTGGTCGCTTTGCTGCGTGGCACCGCCGGCCGATTTGTCGTGCGTCGCGTCCATGTAGTGCAGGTAGATGCGGCCACCGCCCACGACCACATGGCCGCCCAGGCCCCAGGTCTTCTGCTCCATCGATCCGGCTTCGTTCTGGTAGCGCAGCATGTACACGCCCAGACCATAGTCCGGCGTCTGGCGGCCCAGGTCAAAGGACTGGCTGCGACCGAAACGCCCCGCGCTGGCAAAGGCGTGGCTCGCACCCGCATTGAAGCCCCCCGGCAAGGCCACCCGCAGCTTGAGCGCGTTGTCGGCCCGGGTGTCGAACCCGCCGAAGGTGTGGGTGGCATTGAGCGCCAGGGTTGACAGCACCAGCTTTCCATCGGCATTGGCATGGAACGGATCCAGGGTCATCGCGATGCGGTCAATGCCCGCGTGCAGCTGGCGGCCTGCCGTCAGTGTCACAGGACCGTTGCCGAGCCCGACCCAGGCGGCCTTGTCGAACATCTTGTCCGCGCCCAGCACCGTGCGCCCGCCCTGACCTGCGGTCAGGTCCAGGCTCGATTCAGGCGGAAGCTGGCTTTCAGGCCGTTGCCCAGATCCTCCGCGCCGGAGAATACCAGCGACGGCGCGGTCCAGGGGCCCGTGACCAGACGCGAACCGCTGCCGGCTGCCTGATGACTCAGGTTGACAGCCGACACGGCCGTGCTGCCCGACACCTGAACCGTTGGCTGGGCAGAGGCGGCCTGACCGGCCAGGCCCAGGGCGATGCCGACAGCCAGTGGTGCGAGCGGTGAACGCGGTGTCAGTGATGTTTTCAGCATGTTGCTTGTGCTCCTCGTGGGCGATGGAAACGACAGACCACAAGCGACCTGACGGTCAAACCATGGGGCGAAGCCCACGCGCCATCCTGGCGGGATATCCGCGTTCACCGGGCCTGTCGCGGCCCGGGAATCGGACCGTGGGGCGAATCCTAGGCAGGCACTTGCGACAGCGCTTGTCCGATTGGGACTGGTTCTTTCGAAATTGGGACAGGGTCGGGTTTGTGCGGAGGCGGGACAGCGATAGACCGACGGCGTTGCGGATGGTCGCGAAACGGCTGCGCCAGGTGCCAGGTGTGAGCGCCGTGTTCTATGTTCATGAATACGTTCTGGCTACTCGTCGCCTATTCTCTTCACGACTTGATCGGCTGACAGCGGACCCCCACAGGGGCGACTGTCAAGAACGTGAGACATGGGCGAAGCCGGAACGCAGTGAGCACGTAGCGTGAAGTCCGCGCCAACATCTCAAGGAGGAAAGCAAAAAATGAAACAGTGGATCACCCGCGCACTGGCGGTGGCTGGCCTGGTCGGCAGCGGCCTGGTGGCCTGCAACCCAAATCAAGTCCCGCCGCCGGACAGGGCCGCAGTGCACGACAAGCCCACCATTCCGGTGCTGATACCCATGCCGGTGGACCAGGCGGGGCACCGCATCCAGACCGAGTTCTGGATTTTTCCGAAGGACGATGGATATGACGGTTTTTATGCCGGGTTGAGGGTGCCATTTGCGCCCGGAGACGATGCCGGGCGTATCCCCCTGATTGACTCGCATCCGGTCAAGGTCCGGCTGGCGCTGCACCGTATTGATGAAGGGCGATTCGAGCCGGTGATCTTTGGAATTTCTGTGGATATTTCCGGACCGTATGACCCTGGGGAATTCGTGTCCAGGAAGCTGATGGATGGTGTGGCAGTGTCTAGACGAGCATACAGCTCGCACTCCGGCAAGCCCCGGGGCACGCCGGACGCCAGCTTCTATCAGCTGATTCTGGCGGGTGCGAGCAAACTCTCACCTGGTCAATACAGGCTGGAGGCCACGGTGCTGGATGACCAACCAGCGCTGCAGGGCTTGCCGGTGTTCCTGACCTTTCTGGAGACTGAGTGGAGCAAGTAGAGCGATTGAGGGAAGGGGTGACCAATGGCTGAACCGCAAGACAAGGCAGAGCCCGTACAACGCTACACACTCACCGTGAACCTGGCCTATCCCGGTACGCCATTGAAAGACAGGGAGGGCCATTTCAAAGGAAAGACGTCAGCCGCAGGGCATATGTGGTATCGCATCAGTGATGGCGCTACCAAGATCTCCTATGGCTTCTCCCCAAAGGACGAGGGTGTCAGCAGCGGCCCCGGCCATGTGGTCGATACCGACACCTACCACCAACCCGGCTACAGCCGGACCATGGAAATTAGCGCCGAGCAGTATCAGCGTCTGAAACAGTTCGGTGAAGACGGCATTGGCGAGCATTGGAGCCACTTCCGGGGCAACTACCACGGCCTGACCAACAGTTGCATCGACTTCACCTGGGGCGCGCTCAAGTACGCAGGGATCGAAAGCCACCAGCCGGCGCAGACCTGGGCCAACGACTTTGGCCTGCAGGAGACCCCTGCCCATGACAGGCCGATAGACCGCGGCTTCGACGGCGCCGTCAAGGTCTTGCCCAACCAGCACCACTTGCTGCAACTGGTGCCACCCATGCCCGCCAGCGAGCTCAACCAGGAGCGCAGCTACCCCGCGCCGCCACGCAGCCTGATGCAGCGCCTGTTTTCGGAAACTGGCATGTCCCCCGGCCAGCTGGACCCGGTCAGCCGGCAACTGCTGGCAGACAGCGAGCGCCACGTGCGCCAGGTCGCACAGATGCACCAGTTGCCTTGGGATGCGGGCATGGACAACACGGTGCACGCCATGGCCGAACGGGCCAGGGCATCAGGCTTGACGGCCATCACGCATTTCAGGGCCAGCGGGGGCACCCTGAGACTGGCTCAGTTCGATGGGTACGGCATCCGCGAAACCACCCTGGACGCCAGGATCGCAGCCAACACACCGGCCCACCGCTCACTGGTGCAATTGCTGCACCAGGATCGCACAGATGCGCCGGTTTCGCAGGCCTTGCCGGTCATGGCGGCACAGCAAAACCCTGTCAGGCAAGTGCCGGAGATGAACAGGGCGCTCTGATCATTTAAGGAGGAAAGCAAAAAATGAAACAGTGGATCACCCGCGCACTGGCCGTGGCTGGCCTGGTCGGCAGCGGCCTGGTGGCCTGCAACCCATCTCAAGTCCCGCCGCCGGACAGGGCCGCAGTGCACGACAAGCCCACCATTCCGGTGTTGATACCCATGCCGGTGGACAAGGCGGGGCACCGCATCCAGACCGAGTTCTGGATTTTGCCCAAGGCCGAGGGCTACAGAGGCTTCTATGCCGGATTGCGAGTGCCATTTGCACCCGGTGATGACGCCGGGCGAGGGCGGCTGATTGAGAACCACCCGGTCAAGATGCGTCTGACGCTGCATCGCATCGACGAAGGGCGATTCGAGCCCGTGATATTCGGCATCTCCGTTCGGGTCTCTGGTCCGCATCAGCCCGGGGAGTTTGAGCCCCGAAAGCTGTCCGACGGCGTGACGGTCTCCAAGCCGGCCTACAGCTCGCACTCTGGCAAGCCCAGGGGCACGCCCGACGCCAGCTTCTACCAGTTCATTCTGGCGGGCGCCGGCAAGCTCTCACCCGGGCAATACCGACTGGAGGCCACGGTGCTGGAGGACCAGCCGGCCCTGCAGGGCCTGCCGG
>JAWKYL010000003.1:0-876978 GCA_041396505.1 Burkholderiaceae bacterium | reverse complement strand
CATTTCACCAGCTCTCACTTCGCCAATACGGCGTTAAGTTGACAAGGCCTCACAGACAGGCCCATGCGGCGGGCGCGGTACAGCTGGTACAGGCCGGCGAAGCCGGCGCCAACAATGATCATGTCCACCGGCGCGGTGGTTTTCTGGGGGGTCATGGATGTGCTCCTCGGGTCTCGGGTGGGGCGGGTGTTGAAGAACCCGCTGTCGAGAACGATTTTGCGCTGTCTAGTGTGGTGTCTCAAAAATAGATAGAACTATTTTGACCGGTGTTGGTCGAATCAGCTTCCGTATAAGAGACTACGCTGATGGCCCACCCTGGACGCCCCGCCACGAAGCTGCAGATCACCGATGCCGAGCGCGCAGAGCTGCATGCGCGACTGCGCGTACGCAAAGCGCCCGAGGACGAGAAGCTGCGCATGCGCATCGTCCTGGGCTGCGCGAATGGGGAGTCGGGCACTGTGATTGCCCAGCGCTTGGGCACGACGGTGCAAACCGTCTCCAAGTGGCGGCGGCGCTACCAGGCGTACCGCCTGGCGGGTTTGACCGATGCCCCGCGCGCTGGCCGCCCGCGCAGTGTGGGCGACGAGCAGGTTCAGCTCATTGTGGACAAGGTTCGCCAGAGCAAGCCTGACAACGCCACGCACTGGAGCGTGCGCCAGATGAGTCGGCACGCTGGCGTATCGCCCGCGACGGTGCAGCGCATCTGGCATGCCTTTGGGCTGAAGCCGCACCTGCAAGAAACCTTCAAGCTATCGACGGATCCCCATTTCGTGGACAAGGTACGGGATGTGGTGGGGCTGTATATGGCACCACCCGATCGCGCCTTGGTGCTGTGCGTGGACGAGAAGAGCCAGATCCAGGCTCTGGATCGCACCCAACCAGGGTTACCACTGACGTTTGGCAAACCCAGCACGCGCACGCACGATTACAAGCGCCATGGCACAACGTCGCTGTTTGCAGCGCTGGATGTGGCCACTGGCAAAGTCATAGGACAGCTCAAGCGCCGTCACCGCAGTGTGGAATTCCTGCAGTTCCTCAAAGCCATCGATGCAGCGGTGCCTGGCGAACAAGACATCCACCTGATCATGGACAACTACGGCACGCACAAGACGCAGGCAGTGCGGGCCTGGCTAGCAGCCCATCCTCGCTACCACGTTCACTTCACGCCCACCTCAGCGTCCTGGCTCAATCTGGTCGAGCGTTTCTTTAGCCAGATCAGCGAGCAGTGGATCAAGCGCAGCGCCCACACCAGCGTTGCTCAGCTGGAGCAATCCATACGGGAATACATTGATCGTCACAACGAGGATCCCAAGCCGTTCGTGTGGCATAAAAGTGCGGACACCATCTTGGCATCTGTGGCGCGGGCAGCGGGTACCATTATTTGATGCTTACTTTTGAGACACCACACTAGGTTGCGCATGCCGTTGATGCTCTCGATCTGGGTCTGCAACTGGCGGATCTGCTGGATCTGGTTGTTGATTTGGGTGATGTCGTTGATCACCTGCTGCACCGCCTGGAACAGGTTGGCGACATCAATCACGGGAATGCCGGTGGCGCGCGCGTGCGTGGCCCCCAGCGAAATCAACACGGCGGCGGCGACCTTAAGGCGGTACTTCATGGTGTGCTCCTTGGCAAGTGGACGATCAGGACCGGCCGCGCAGGGCGGCGAGTCGGTATGCCGCAGACCGTGCGGCTCCGTGGCCCCATCGGGCCATGTTTCCTGCGTAACGACCCGTGGCTGCAGCCGCAGCACCAGCCGTGGCAGTAGCGCCGGCACCCGCACGGATCACGCCTCCCTGGCCCGTGCCGGTGGCGGCCGATCTAGCGGATGACGCCGAGCGAAGGCCCGAAACCATCATGGCGTTCTGGATCATCTGCACGCCTTGCTGGATGGCCGCGCCACCGGTCAGGGCCGAGGCGAGGCTGGGCGCCTGGAAGCAGAGGATGGCCATGAGGATCATGAGCACGCAGTAACGGGTGGCCTCGCCCAGCACGTTGAAGGTGCTGCCGAGGAAGCCGCCACCGTCGTTGATGGCCTTGAACATGGCGGCCCCCATGTAGGCGCTCAGGCCCAGCGCGAAGAAAGCGAACCAGGTGAGCACCACAGCGTTGAGCAGCATCGACAACCAGCTGTCGAAGAACCGCGCGGTGGGCCGCCATGCCAGGCACAGGATGAACAGCGGCCCGATGGCAATCACGAAGGTCAGGAACAGCTTGGCCAGCGTGACGACGAAGAGGGCGATGCAGAGAAAGAAGACGGTGCCGATGGAGAAGATGCCGCCGGCCAGCAGCAGATCCAGCCGCAGCACGCTGGCCTCTTTCATGATGTCGGCCACCTGGGCGCTGGCGTCGTCGTTGAACTTGTCGAGCAGGGCGTAGGGCGAACTGATCGTAGCCGGGTCCACGCCGGAAGGCAGAAAGGTGCTGGCCACGCCCATGGCCAGTCCGTTGGCCGTGTCCGACACGTTGCTGATGTAGAAGCCCGACTGCAGGGCGAAGGCCAGCACCAGTCCGATCTTGAAAACCTTCCAGACGAAGGTGGGCACGGTTTCCGAGACCTCGTTACGCAGCACCGCCCAGCCGTAGAGGGCCACCCACAGTGTCATCGCCGACAGTGCAATCGGCGTGATCGCCGACATGAGGGAGGACACCACGCCCAGCACGTAGGTGCTCAGAATCGCGTCGAAGTTGGAACCGACCCAGGCGAACATGGCATCGCTCCCCTATTGAACGGCCGGGTAGGGCAGGTTGGTTGGGGGCGGTGCGAAGACCTTGACGCACTTGCTGCCCAGATCGGGGTACTGGCACTGCAGCCACTGGCCGTCGGTCTTCACCACCCAGATGCGCGAGAGCTTGGTGGTGCCGTAGGTGGAGGGGCGGCAGGTGCCTTCACGTGCATAGGCCTCGGTGCACTCCACCAGCCCGTCGCGTGTCTCTACCATGTGCCAGGGGCCGGCGTGACAGCCCGCCTGCGCCATGCAGGGTTTGGACTTGAGGATGGGGCCGGAGCCGGGCAGTGGCGCCAGCTCGACAATGCGCTCACCGCTGGTGGAGGTGCGGACCGCCTCGTTGCCTTTGACGATTTGGGCACTGGTGTTCGCGCTGATCATGGCGATGGGCAGCAGGACAAGCAAGAGGTGGAACCGGTTCATGACGCTCTCCTGGAATTGCGGGATTTGCGATCCTGAACCTCGCGCAGCAGCACCGGAAGCCACAGCAACGGATCGTTACCGTGTTGTGCACGAACGGTGTCCAGCAGGGCCACGTTGTCGGTGGTGGCCGACAGCACGGTCACGAAATCTTGCAGGCCGCTGAGGTCCAGCTCGCAGATGGCGCTGCTTTGGCCCTGCTTGACCAGGAAGCGCCGGCCACCCTGCGCGCCCAGGCTGCGCACGATGGCGAACTCAGCTTCGCTGAGCCCGAAGCCTTCGACGTATTCCTCGCGCACCGCTTCCGGGTTCGCCAGGAAGATCTTGGTTACGCTCTGTTCCACCATCGTGCGGCCGATGGGGTGGCGCAGCACGTCGGATGGGCTCTGCGTATCAAAGATGCCCAGCCCGTTCTGCTTGCGGATCGTCTTCTGCTTCTGTTTGGCGAAGTCGCTGAAGATGTCGTGGTCCAGCGCTTTCCAGAACTCAGAGATCACATAAATCAGCCGTTCACCGTTGACCAGCTCCTCCATCACCTGGAGCAGGTACAGCATGACCGGCGTGCGGACCTCGGGCAGGTCCAGAAACTCGGTGGTGTCAAACGCGATGACCGATGCGGACTGCAGGTCCATCAGCTGATCGTTGGCCTGGTCGAACACCCACCCCAGAGCGCCGCCCTCGCACCAGCGGCCCAGCCGTTCGTACAGGCTGTTCTCGCCAGACTTGGGCAGGTTCTGGCGAATGGTCGAGAACCGGCGCAGGGCGGTCGGCATCATCGCCACCGTCTTCACGGCGTCGGCGATGGCGCGCTCGTCGGCCGGCAGCAGCGGCAGGGCGGGCGTTGCGATGCAGGTGCGCACCAGCTGTTCCCAGAACTGGATGCGGGCCGGCGTGGGGTCGCGCTGCAGCGGGTTCAGGTGCGTGGGTTTGCCGGCTTCGAGGGTGAAGTAGCGGCCGTTCATGGCCCGGATGGCGATCTCGCAGCCCCGGTCCAGATCGAACAGCACCAGCCGGGGCGCCGGGTTCCACTTGCGCGTCAGCGTCAGCAAGAACATCTCCAGCGTCGTCTTGCCGACCCCCGTGGACCCGATGATGATGGTGTTGCCCGGCAGCTTCTTGTCGGCCGAGTCTTCGCCGTCGGGGCTGCTGTGGAAGTTCAGGTAGAACGGCTGACCGGATGGTGTCCTCAGCAAAGCCAATGCCTCGCCCCAAGGGTTGCCGTCCCGCTTGCCGCGGGCGAAGTTGTGACCGCTGGCCAGGGCGGCAAAGGCGCGAGAAGACAACTTGGCATCGCGCGGACGCCACTGCCAGTTGCCCGGCATCTGGGCGAACCAGGCGGCATCGGCCACCAGGTCCACCGGCGACATTTGCAGGCTCGACGACTCACCCACGGCGCCGATGGCCTGCGCCGCACGGCGGCCGGCATCGGCCAGACTGTCTTCACCCGGGTTGCCGAAGACCACCAGGCTGTAGTGGTACTCGCCCATGCAGAACTGGCCGTCGCCCAGCTCGTTCAGCGCTTCGTCCATGTCCGCGATCTGGCTGGACACGACATCGTCGCTCGCAATCAACTGATCGCGCTGCAGCTCCAGGGCGCGAGTGGCCTCGCGGCGCGGCAAGATGGAAAAGCTCTGGGTCTCGATGAACTCGCTGTCTTCGTACAGCAGGGCATTGAGGATGCCCGGTTCGACGGCGTCTGCGTATTCCTTGATGTCCACCAGGGCCGCGCAGCGACGCTGGTCGCCACTTCGCAGCTCCAGCTTGTCGCCGCCAAACGAAAGGCGGGTCGTAGGCAAGGTGCGGTGCAGCGGCCCCGTCGTGAATGGCACGGGCTTCCAGTACCCGTTGACCAGGTAGCCCAGAAACTCGGCGACTTCCGAATAGAGACGGCCCTTTTGTTCGCGCACACCCAACAGCTGTGGGCCGAAACCACGCAGGACCCGGTGCACGAACGCGGTGCGCTCTTCCATCACCCGCAGCGCTTCGGCATGCGCTTCAGCGATGGCGGCTTTGGACCGCTGCGGTGACTGCAACGCTCGGCTGATGCGGGAGGTGGTGGGCCTGTAGACCAAGGTCAGGTACAGCTCGTTGCTCATCATCGCCCGCTGGTTCAGGTGCGCCTGGTAGGCCCGCGACAGGTGCTTGGCAAACCCGTCTTCCTCTGGGTCGGTCAGCGCGTCCTGAATCCTGCGGTGCAGCCGGTGGGTCCAGATGGCCCACTGGCCACCCGAGAGATTGCGCAGCAGGCTACAAAGCGCTTCGTGCCGTTCCAAAACCAAGTAGTCGTCGGCGCACTCGAATGCCACGCCGTCGAGCCGCCACACCCGTAGGAAATCGCCACCACGGGTGATCACATCGTGGTCGCTCAGAAGCGACGAGAACGGCACGAACCTGGTCAATGGGTTCTCCGCCAGAGCCTGCGACCAGTGACGAGGCTGAGGACCACCCATCACAGGGCGTCGCTTCGCGCGGCGTGAGCCCAAGCGATCAAAGATGCCAGACATCGGACGCTCCCCGGAAGAGGGTGGGTGAGTAGCTGCGGGCGCGCCAGAACCGACGGTTGCGGTCGTGCAGACGCAACTTGAGTGCAATGAAGATTTGGCGAAACCGCTGGTCATCCCGGGATGTCACCCAGCGCATCCAGAAGAGGGTAGGGACGAAGGACATCAAAACTCCAAGCGCAATCCACCAGCTCACCAAAATGCCGCCCCACATCATCAGCAACATCCCACTGCCAAAGAGCACCACCAGCGGCACCAGTGGAATGCCCAGCTTCATGGCCGGGCGGGTTGCGCCCTTGTAGATGGTTTCGGCTTGCATGGTGTGTGCCTGCTGAGGTCAGCTGACGATGTAGCTGGCAAAAGCAGCTGCGCCACCGACCAGAGTTCCACCGATCAGGATGTTGGCTACATCCGCCAGACGGGCGCCCTGGAAGATCATCTTGAAGCCGGCCCAAATGATCGCAATCGTCACCACGGCCACAGAGATCGTCACCAGGATGGCGTTGACGTTGGTGACCGTGGTGTTCACCTTGTCAAAGCCTTGCCCCCAGACCTGGGGGGGCAGCAACATCAACAGGCTGAGGGCGCGAACCTGGCCTTGAGACAGTTTCTGGCGATTCATGATGGCTCCTTGGATGAAGGGTTGAAGCGAGGGCGAGGCCGTGAGCGGGCGGCGGCGACAACCTTCTGCACATAGCCATGGCGGAAGCCGGTTGAGAAGTTGCCGCTGTAGTAGCAGGAGAGGGCTTTGCGAATGGCGAACTGCTCCGCGTCAGCGCGACTGCGGGTCGGGCCTGATCGGTCGAAACATTCCGTCAATACGGACTGCATGGCCGACAGGTTTTGGCAGGGATCGAAGGCACCGCTGGTGCTCAACCCCAGACGCCGGAAGTTGCCCACGTTGATCTGCCCCAGGCCAACGCTGAAGTTGAGCCCGTCGCGCAACAGCTGGTGGGCTGTTGCCAGCGCTTCATCCCGGTTGTTGGGCTGGCGGCGCAACGCACCACCCACGACGCCGATGGCCCAAGGGTTGAAGGCGCTTTCGACTGAAACGAGCGCATGAGCAGTGGTCGGGTGGACCTGTGGTGCACAGGCCAGGGCCAGCGCAGCAAACGTGGAGGCGTCCATGGGGCAGCCTTCAGGGACGTGAGCGCTGCCAGGCAGCCCGGTCGTCGTCGTACTTGGTGTCCCAAGACCCAAGTTGGGACTTGGCCACGGGGCTGAAGTCCGTCACCGTATCGCCACCCATGTCCCACCAGGTGCGTGTAAACGGCTTGCCGTCAATATTGACCGTGATCGCACCGGTGTAGTCGCAGGTGTAAATCGGACCGCTTTCGGTCTCGTTCACCCGGGTGTACTGGGGTGGGCAGTTGCCCGGTGCACGGGCCCACGCGTGCCTGGCGGAATTGCCAGCGCCGGATAGCCCGCACGTCGGGAACGCCTTACCCCGGGCCAGATCCCGGAGCACTTGCCGAATCGGCGGCACGCATTGAGGGATCGACTTCCAGCTCGGTGCCGCGAAGCACAGCAACACCAGGCAACCGTCCACGGCATGCGCGGCCGTGGGGACAAGAAGGCTCAGCGAAAGTACCGCAGCAGACGCCACTGCCGAGCCGAATGTCCGGTCGGTGCCCGCTGCTCGCGTTGTTCCGGAGCGCAATGGAAAGCGCCGATTTTTTGAAAGGATGAAGTCCACCAGACACCTCACAGTTCCCGCATCCGCTGGCGGTGAAGATCACTTCATCTCGCTGGGTGCTGTGAGGTCAATGTAGGACTACACGGAGCCTGTTCTGCTGCTGGATTTGGGCTCTTTTCCAGCGGAATCGTCCTTTGCAGAACACTGGGTTCATGGGGCAACCCAAAAAGAAAGCCCGGCATGAGGGCCGGGCAAATCAAAGTCGCTGTGATACGACTTTCAGGGAGGAGGGCCGACTGTTCAGGCCGACCCACCTGCATTATCGATTCAACAAGGGTCGATCGTCTACCGCACCAAGGTGGTCTGGTTCTTGACCATGCTTAGGGATTGACGGCATTGCAGCGGCTGCCGTCGGTCGCGGCCGGGAGCTGGGTTCACGGGGACTGGCAGGAAGCCGTCGTCGGCTTACCCGGCAGTGCGGCAGCATCGATGACCAGCATCGGGGGGCTGGAGTCATCCAGCTTGGCTGGGCCGAAGTTTGTCCCCCCAAATCGCGACTGAATGTCAGCTGCTCGAAGGACCGAGTTCACGCTCTCGACCCTGAACCGACATACGTGATCCTGAACTTGCCGCCCCGTAGCGGACGGTCGGATCCGAACCGAGGCCCTCGAAGGAGGCCCCGCATGGATGGCACACACCAGTAGGCGGCACACGGGGCCATTGAGGCGCAATGCGCAGCTTGGGACCGTGCCGGCACATGCGGTTGAACTTCCTTTTCACTTGTGCGCGTTTTGGGTCGGGTCAGCCGACTGCGCACTTGCCGGCACGGTGGCGTTACAGGCCGATGCAACTGCCGCAAGGCGTTTACGTGCGCCTTTGACTTGCGTCAATTGAAACCGGCCGCGGCAGCCCAAACTGGTCTATGAGCGGATACCGGATGGGGTACTTGAAGTCACCCTCAGCAGCCGCTTGAAGAAGTTCCATGCATCTATTCAAGGAGTTCTCATGAAGCAGCCCAGTTTGATCAAGGCCCTCATCGTCGTTGCCTCGCTTTCGGGCATGGGCTTGGGTGCCGCCATGGCGCAAGACCAGCTCAAGACGCAGGATCAGTTGCGTACGCAAGACAAAGACATGGACCAGGATCGCCTGCGCGACCAGGACCGGCTCTACATCTACGGCTACGAACTCATGACCGATCAGGAGCGCAATGCGTACCGGGAACGCATGCGCGCCGCTAAAACGCTGCAGGAACGCGACCGCATCCGCGCCGAACACCGCGTCCAGATGGACGCACGCGCAAAGGAGCGCGGCGCGACCATCATCCACCGCGACGGTGGTGCCGCCGGCAACAGCGGTTCGTCAGGCGCAGGGACTGGCGCGGGCCCCGGCGGCAAGAAGTAAAGCGCAAAATCGCGATGCACCTGTGGCGCAGGCCCACTGGGCGGCTACAGGCTCATCGTGAACTGTTCTGACTGATGACGATGCCGCGATCCCCTGCAGGGTGCGAGAAGTAAAGCCACCCGTCACCTGGTTAACCAGGGCTGGCAGTGGTGGGCACGGCCTGCATCCCTTGGTCGACGCCTTCATCCGAACGCATGTCCTTGGTTTGCTCGCGTTTGTCGCTTGCTCCTTCGCGGTCCGCATGCTGTCCACGTTTGCGACGTGTCCAATGTCAGTTGTATGTGGAGTTTGTCGAAACCGGGCAGAGCCCCCACCCCCGGGTCTTCATGGAATCCGCGGGCAATTGGCCAATGACAAGGTACTGGTGGCCACTGCCAACATTCCTACCGACGCAAAAAGCAAGGTCTTGCTCATGATGAAGCAATCCGTGTGGACCCCCAGTCGACATTGACTGTGACTTCAGTCTGCACCTGCCGCGATGTGCAGACACCGAAGGACTCGTCCAGCCATTCAGGTAGAGCGCTCACACAGAGCCTGTGTGCAGAGTGCACGGATCGTAACTTCTGAGCGCCGTCGGCAATACCGAGAGATCCTTCCACTCAGACCCGAGACGGCCAAGACCGACAGAACTGTGCAGCGAAAGGGCCACACAGCTGCACGGGACGATAAGCCCACCGCTCGCCGTTCGGCGATGACCAGAAGATGAATCCGCCATTTGACCTGAGAGATTTCCTGTAGCCAGTTGGAGGGTGAGTTCTCTCGTAACCTTGAAACGAGGAGAACTCATGAATCCGAGAACGCCAAGCTCAAGCGCATGCTGACCGAGCGACTGCTGGTCATCGAGGGCCTGAAGGAGTTCACCCCCCGTCAGGTCGCCGGGCTGCATTGCGAGCCCTGGCCTACCGGGGTATCTCCGCGCGCCGAGCCTGCCAGATTCTGGGTCTGAGCCGGCGCATGAGCAGCTACGCGCTGTGCCAGCCGGGCAAGGACCAGGCGTTGGGGACTCGGCTCATGGAAGCCACCCAAGACGTTCCGCACTTCGGCTACAGGCGCATGGCGGCCTGGCTGGACGTGGGCGAGGCGCGCGTGCGCCGGCTATGGCGCAGCCTGGGCCTGCATCAACCCAGGAAACGCCCACGCTGGCGCCGCAGCGGCTGCGACATGCGTCTGCCCGGCGCTGTGCGACCCAATAGTGTCTGGAGCTCCGACTTCGTGCATGACCAGTTCGTGGACGTGCGTGTGCTCAAGATGCTGTGCGTGCTGGACGAGCACACCCGGGAATGCCTGGTCATCGTGCCGGCCAGCCGGCTGCGCTCGCAGGGCGTGATCCTGACGCTATCGCGTCTGATGCGTCTCTACGGCAAGCCCGAACACATCCGCAACGACAACGGCGCGGAGTTCACCGCGCGCTCGGTGATGGGCCGGCTGCGCGACGAAGCCATCGGCCCGGCCTTCATCGCGCCGAGCAAACCCTGGCAGAACGGCTTCGTGGAGAGCTTCAACGGCAAGCTGCGCGACGAACTGCTCAACCGGTAGTGGTTCCGCACGCTGGCCGAAGCCAAGGTGCTGATCGAGGCCTGGCGCCAGTTCTACAACGAGCGCAGGGCTATCGACCTCCTGCCGTGGTGCGCCGCCAGTGGGCCGATACCGATAACATCACCCCGAGACTCACCGTCTGAGTGGCTGCAAACTACATACGCAGGTCACATTCATCATGCATTCATGGTGGGTTTTTCACAATGCCATTCAACAAGAAAGAGAAAGGCTCAAGAAACTATGCGAAGCCTGCACCGCAAACCGTTTGTCATGCGCCAACCCGATTCAAGGAGCCTCCTATGAAATACCATCCCACTTTGGGGCACAGCCTGCTGGTGCTGTCACTGGGCTTGGCCGCTCTGCCCACATGGGCCAGTGACGATTGCGAAGCGCCGCTGAATCGCTGGCAGACGCGTGAGGCTGTGCGGCAGATGGCAGCCGCACAGGGTTGGCAGATCCAGCGGCTGAAGATTGACGACGGCTGCTATGAAATTCGCGGCACGGATGCCCAAGGACGCAGCTTCAAAGCCAAGATCGACCCGGAAACCCTGAAGGTGTTGAAGATGAAGCAAGACAACCGCCAGCGTGCCCGGGAACGCGATCGTGATGAGGACGGTGCTGCGCGGCAGACCCCACCGCCGCAACCGGACGACGCCGCCGTGCCATCGCCTTTGTTGACCCCTGGCAGCGCGCCGCGCGGCCAGATCGAGTAACCACCCATCCCCACAGGAGCATCACCATGTCAAAACCTCTCATGTCCATTCTGGCCACCGCCTGCGCGCTGGCCGTTCCCGCGCTGGCCCACAGCCGCCCGCTCACGCTGACCGCCCAGCTCAAGAACTACGGCGGCGACGGCGCCTACCTGGCCGCGTACCTGACCGATGCCAAAGGCGCCTATGTGCGCACGCTGTGGGTGGCCGGTGGCAAGGCCAAGTACCACAAGCACCTGTCCGACTGGAGCCGCCTCTCGGCGGGTGATGCCAAGCGCCTGGATGGCGTGACCGGCGCCAGTGTGGGCGCGGGGCGCACGCTCAAGGTCACCGCCGATCTGGCGGATGCACTGATGGACGCGGGCTATGAAATCCGCATCGACGCCGCTGTGGAAGACATGCGAGACAGCCCGTCGGAGGTCCGCATCCCGCTGTCCAAAGCGAACGTCGGCAAGCCGCAGGCCGGCAAGCAGTACATCCAGTCGGTGACTTTCCAACTTCAGTAAAGGGACTTGCATGAGCTGGAAAGTCATCCACCGCTGGCTGGGCCTGACCGTTGGCACCCTGGCTGTGGTGCTGGGCATCACCGGCTCTGTTTTGGCGATCGACCCGGTGCAGCAGGCGTGGCAGGCGCCCGCCGCGCCGGGCGACTTACCCGTGGCCACATTGGTGGAGCGCGTGACGCGCACCGTCCCGGGCGCGGAAGAGATTCGCCACCTGCCCTCGGGTGCCATCGTGGTGTTCAGCTTTGCCGGCGACCAGCCGCAGGCGCAGTACGTGGACCCGGCCGATGGTCGGGTGCTGGGTGCCTGGCAAGCCTCGGCGCTGCCGCGCTGGGTGAAGAACCTGCACCGCTCGCTGTTGTTGGGCGACGCCGGGCGCTGGGGTGCAGCGGGCATTGCACTGGCCATGGCTTTGTTGTGCGTCTCTGCCCTGGTGCTTTTGCTGCGGCGCATGGGCGGCTGGCGGCAGCTGGCGGCGCGGGTGCGTGGCTCGCTGGCGCAGCGCATCCACGTGGTCGCGGGCCGTGTGGTGCTCGCCGTGCTTTGCTTGACATCGCTCACGGCGCTGACCATGAGCGCCTCGACCCTGGGCCTCGTGGAACTCGACTCCCGGGTCGAGCCGGAAGTGCTCTCGGTGCTCACCGGCCAGCCCGACTTGCCTGGCGCACGGCTGGCCCCGCTGCAAAGCCTTGCGGTGCAGGATTTGCGCAAGCTGAATTTTCCCGGCACCACCGACCCGGAAGACACCTGGAACGTGACTACCGCCCAGGGGCAGGGTTGGATCGACCGGTACTCGGGCCAGATGCTGGCCTGGCAGGACGCCACCCTGGCGCAGCGCATTTACGACCTGGCCGTGGTGCTGCACACGGGCGAAGCGGCCTGGCCCTGGGCGTTGGTGCTTGGGCTCGTGGGCGCCAGCGTGCTGCTGTTCTGGCTGTCTGGCGTTGTCATCTGGTGGCAGGCGCGCAGCCAGGCGCCACGCATCACCGGCAACACCCCGCTGGCGCAGGCCGACGTGCTCATCTTCGTGGCCAGCGAAGGCGGCAGCACCTGGGGTTTTGCCCAGACGCTGCAAGACGCGCTGAGCCAGGGCGGCCACCGCGTTCACACCAGCGCGCTGGAGAACTTTCAAACCACGGCCGCCACGCGGCAGGTGTTTGTGCTGGCAGCAACCTATGGTGAAGGCCAGGCCCCGGTCCACGCCAGCCACGCCCTGGAGCACATCGCCAGGCTCAGCGCCAGCGCGGTG
The DNA here is from genome assembly GCA_041396505.1 of Burkholderiaceae bacterium. Classification (GTDB taxonomy): domain Bacteria; phylum Pseudomonadota; class Gammaproteobacteria; order Burkholderiales; family Burkholderiaceae_C; genus Hydrogenophaga. Next base: position 864,293 of record JAWKYL010000003.1, on the reverse strand, counting down.
CCGGTGACGGTGCTGGGCTTTGGCGATCGGCAGTTTCCGGCCTTCTGCGCCTTTGCCGTGGCGCTGGATCAGACGCTGCGCGCCCAGGGCTGGCCCAAGTTGCTGCCGCTGGAGTGCATCCACCAGCAATCGGGCCAGCAGTTCGCGCTCTGGGGCGTTGCACTGGCGCAGGCGCTCGGCGAACCCCTGGTGCTCGAGCATGTACCGCGCGTGCCACCCACCGCGACGCTCACGCTCGTGGCGCGCCAGGACTATCCCGGGGTCACCGGGCAGCGGGCATCGATCCTGCGCTTTGCCTGGCCTGCACAGGCCCTGGGTACGCGCCACGGTCTGGCGCGGTTTGCAGCCGGCGATCTCGTGGGCATCGTGCCGCCGGGTTCGGCTGTGCCGCGCTACTACTCGCTGGCGTCGGGCTGGAAAGACGGGTTTCTGGAAATCTGCGTGCGCCAGTTGCCTGGCGGCCTGTGCTCCACACATCTGCTCGGCCTGAAGATGGGCGACACCATCACCGCCTTCATCCGGCCCAACCCCGGCTTCGCACTGCCGCGAACGCGGCGGCCTGTGCTGCTGATCGGGGCGGGCACTGGCGTGGCGCCGCTGGCCGGCTTCATCCGCCGCAACGACAGACGCAGCCCGATGCACCTGTACTTTGGTGGGCGCGACCCGGCGCGGGACTTTTACTTCGGCTCCGACATTCAGCGCTGGCTCGGCGAAGGGCGCCTGGCAACGCTGGAGACGGTCTTCTCCCGCGTGCCCGGTGGCGGTGGCTATGTGCAGGATGCCCTGCGCCGAGACGCCGAGCGCGTGCGCGGCCTGGTGGCACAGGGTGCCCTCGTGCGCGTCTGCGGCAGCCGTGCCATGGCACAGGGCGTGGCGGAGACGCTGGACACGGTGCTCGCACCACTGCAGTTGAGCGTATCGACGCTGAAAGCCAAGGAGCGTTATGCCGAAGATGTCTTCTGAGCCCCAAGAGCACGCTGCGCCCTGCCAGCGCACCACCCTGCACGGCCCGACCATGGGCACACGCTGGTCTGCCACGGTCGACGCCGACAACACTGTGGACCTGGCGGTCTTGCAACAGGACCTCGCCGCTGCGGTGGAGCTGGTGGACGCGCAGATGTCGCCCTGGAAACCGGACAGCGACCTCATGCGCCTGAACCGCGCACCCTTGGACGAGTGGGTGGACCTGCCCGCTGAAATCCTGGAGGTGCTGGACTGTGCGCTCGATGTTCACCGCCTGAGCGCGGGTGCCTTCGATCCGTGCGTGGGGGCGCTGGTGGATGCCTGGGGGTTTGGTGCGGTGCGCGATGCACCCGACGCGCAAGCGATCCGCGCCGCACGCCAGTCCACCCCCTCCACTGGGCACGGGCGCCTGGAACTCGACAGGCCCTCGGGCCGCGCCCGCAAGCGTGCCACCCTGCAACTCGACCTGTGCGGCATTGCCAAGGGCTACGCGGTGGACCGCATGGCCCATGTGCTGCAACAGCACGGCGTGCGGCATGCGCTGGCAGCGCTGGATGGCGAGCTGCGCGCCGTGGGCACCCAGGCCAGCGGCGTGCCCTGGGCCGTGGCGCTGGAACGCCCAGAGTCCGGACGCCGCGCGGTACACGGCGTCATCGAGCTGGAGGATCTGGCTGTGGCCACCTCGGGCGACTACCGACGCTATCTGGAAGTGGGCGATGCGCGCCTCGCGCACACCATGGACGCGCGCCGCTGCGCACCCGTGAACAACGCCGTAGCATCGGTCACCGTCCTGGCGCGCACCTGCATGCACGCGGACGCCTGGGCCACGGCCCTGCTGGTGGCGGGCCCCGAAGAAGGTCTCTCCATGGCACAGCGCATGGGGTTGGATGTGATGTTCCTGCTTCGCCGTGCTGAAGGTTTGATGGAGGTGGGGCTGGGTCGTTTTGGCGGATCCAGTGGTACCACACCGCCGGACCGGCCCATCACCGGATAGGTTCTCAGAGCCCATCCCGGGTAGGTGCAAAAGTGCTCGCTCCACCGGGCCCACGTGGTTTGCCAGCCCTTCGCCGGGCCCACTTGATGCCTTCGAACCACAGCACGCTCATCAAGCCCAGACCGCAGGCGGCGGCCAGCTCGTGTGCCGGCAGGGCCGCGAATCGCAGCACCCCGACAGCCCAGGGGAGGTAGAGCGCAACCAGCAACAGCGCGCTCGCCAGGCCCACCACGCTCCACAGCGTCCCGTTCGGCGTGCGCAGGGTGGCCCACAGTGAGCGGGTGGCCGAGCGGTTGGAGAGGATCAGAGCCAGGTTGCCCACGACCAGGGTGGCGAATGCAAAGGCACGGGCCTCGGGCTCAGGCATGCGCGCACTGGCCCAGGCAAACGCGGCCATGACGACGGCCAGCACGCCCAGACCCTGAACCAGCGCCAGGCCCAGGGTGGCGCCGCCAAACAGGGGCGCGGTGGCATCGCGCGGCGGGCGTTGCATCACATCACTTTCCGCGGGCTCGTTCTCGAAGGCAATCGAGCAGGCCGGATCGATGATGAGCTCGAGCAAGGCGATGTGCATCGGGAACAGCAAAGCCGGCCGGCCAAACAGCACCGGCAACATCGCCATGCCGGCGATAGGAACGTGCACCGCCAGGATGTACGACATGGCCTTTCTCAGGTTGTCGAAAATCCTGCGACCCAGGCGCACCGCTGCGACGATGGCCGCGAAGTTGTCATCCATCAGCACCAGCGAAGCCGACTCGCGGGCCACGTCGGTCCCGCGCTTGCCCATGGCCACACCCACATGCGCCGCGCGCAGCGCCGGGGCGTCGTTCACACCGTCACCTGTCATGGCGACGATGTCGCCCCGGGCCTTCAGCGCCTGGACGATGCGCAGCTTCTGATCGGGTGCGATGCGCGCGCAAACGCTGACGCTGGCCACACGCTCGCGCAGTTCCTCGTCGCCAAGCGCTGCGATTTCGTCGCCGGTCAGCACGTCGCTGTCACGCACAGCCAGCCCGGCCTGCTGTGCAATCGCTCGCGCTGTGGCAGGGTAGTCCCCGGTGATCATGACCACACGAATACCGGCGGCACGGCATTCGGCCACCGCGGCGGGCACTTCTGGTCGCACCGGGTCGGCCAGGCCGAGCAAACCCACGAACTCGAAATCGAAGCCGTGCTCTTCTGCCGGCCAGTCCTGCCCGGAAAGCGATCCGCGCGCCACCGCCAGCACGCGCCGTCCCTTGGTCGCCAGCCCCTCGACTGCGCTTGCGATGCGCGACCTCTGCGTATCGTCGAGGTGGCACAGGTCCATCACCGCCTCCGGGGAGCCCTTGGCTGCAACGGTCTGGGCGCCTTCACCCGGCGCTGCCCACACATGTGACATCGCTCGCAGCGCCGGACTGAGCGCATAGGTATGCACCAGACGCCAGTCGTGGTGCAGGTGTTCGGTGCCCGTGAGGAAGCGCTCGCCGAGTTGATGGAAGGCCTTCTCCATCGGGTCGAAGGGGTCAACCACGCTAGACAGGATGGCCAGCTCGACCAGCGCGTGGAAAGCCTCGGGCAAGATGCCTTCGTTCGACGGGTTTTCGTTAAGCGTGTCCAGTGCGAGGTTGTCCCCCAGATGGACCCCTCCGGCGACCAGGTTCGTCACGGTCATGCGGTTCTCGGTCAGCGTACCCGTCTTGTCGCTGCACAGCACCGTGGTGGCGCCCAGGGTCTCAATCGCGTTGATGCGCCGAGTGAGCACGCCTTCCCTGGACAGTCGGCGTGCGCCGAGCGCGGGAAACACCGTCAGCACCACCGGATATTCCTCGGGCAACAAGGCCATGGCCAGGGCAATGCCAGCCAGCAAGGCCTGCAACCAATCGCCCTTGCTCAGCCCGTGCACCAGGATCAGCAAAAGACTGAGCGCCAGCGCAAGAAGGGCCAGGCTGCGCACCAGCCGGGTCGTCTGCTTCTGCAGAGGAGAAGCTTCGTTGTCCGCTGTGCCCAAAGTGGTACCGATGCGGCCGATCTCGCTGCGCTCGCCTGTGGCTGTCACACGCACCAGCGCACTGCCCTGCACGATCAACGTGCCTGCGTAGACCAGGGGCAGATCATCGCCGCCAGGCGCTACGCGCGGGGTGTCGGCGGGCTTTGCCATGTCAGACCGCTCATCAGGCTTCGCCACCCGCTTGCCCACCGGAACGGACTCTCCCGTCAGAAGCGATTCGTCGACCCGGACGCCGTCTGCGGAAACCAGCATCGCATCGGCAGGAACACGGTCGCCCTCGCTCAACTTGAGCAGGTCGCCACGCACCACGTCGCGCCCTGCAATCCGTTGGGGCTGTCCGTCGCGTATGACCAGCGCGCGTGGGCTTGTGAGGTCGCGCAGCGCTTCGATGGCGCGCTCTGTCTTGCCCTCCTGGTACAGGGTGAGACCCAAGGTGACAACCACGAACCCAAAGAGTGTCAGACCCTCCTGAAGGTCACCGAAAGCGAGGTACAGGGTTCCCGCCGCGAGCAGCAGAAGGAACATCGGCTCGCGCAAGGTTGCCACAGCGATCGCCAGCAAGGAACGGCGCTGCCCGCCAGGCAGCGCATTGGGGCCATCTTCGGCCAGGCGCTGGGCGGCCTGGGCTGCGGACAGACCCGATTCGGGGTCGACCGAAGGTGCGCACACCTCGATCCGAGGTGCCGAGCCGACTTCAGCCAGATCAGCTTGGGTGGTAGGCATGTCAAGGCCAGATCGTCGGCCATCTCCAGGCTGCAAGCTTACGAGGAGCCGCGATGACAGTCTATGGGAGCGGGTACAAAAGTGCTGCATCCTGTGTCGTGAGCCTCATGCATCAAGCTTTGTTCGCCTTCTTACAGACGGTCGTGAACGAGTGTCCCTTCTTTCACATGGAGTTGCTATGTCCCGGCATGCCGCGTGTCGCGCGAGACTGCGGCTCATGCTGCGCTGATTTTGTTGCACGCATGGACCGGAAATGCCATGAAGGGTTCGCGTAGACGACATCGACGCCGTCGCCACTCGAAACGAGGACTTCCGCAAGTTGCTCTACACCGCCCAACCCTGCAATGGCGTCATCCACCACACGCGGGCGGAGGCGGATGCCGACACCGAGCACTTCGATAGCAAGACGTCGGAGTAGCTTCAGCGGGCAGTGAGCGTGAGCAGGATGTCGGCGGACAACGGTGTGCCTACCTAGACCTCATGAAGCCGCTGCTGCAGGTATACCGGCGTGAAGGCCTGCAGCAGCACCTGGGCAGGCATTGCCTCTCGGTCCAGCTCGATCGCGCTGCGACGTTGATGTCACCCGGGCCGTCGCGCCCTTGGTGCCAGATGGTTTTCCGTTGCGGTACAGCAGAACCGAGATGCCCGCCGTATGCGGGAGGTTGGCGGCCTCGGTATGCACCTCGATCTCGATCCGGTCAGGCAGGTGGCCGCAGGGCTCATGGGTGGCGCTGTAGTGGCTTCCCGGCCTCTCCGCATGTTCAATTCGAACAGAAGGAAGTCTCCAAGGAAGCAGACACTCTCCCGTGGGATCCATAGCGCCTTCATTCAGCTTGTTGAAGGGTGTATCAGAGGAAATGACGGGCATGATGCGCGTTGCGCGAAGACTTCGCAGTGTGCCCGGCGGGTCAGCGAGCGATCCGTCGCTTCAATCGCGAAGAGAATGGGTTGCAGATCGGCATCCATTGGTCCAATGTCTGCCCGAGCTGTTCGATCAAGACGCAATGCACAACAGGCGAGTTGCGACGCTTCCGGTGTAGCCGGGCTTGGTCGAGTGACCGATCTGGATCGGTCGAGCAGGCGTTTGGAGCCTTGCTCTCCGAATGGCCGGTTGCGGTACCTCCAAAAGGCTCCGTCGACAAAATCGAATGTCCGGACCCAGCCTACAGGAGTCCATACAGGCGTGCGATGCGGACGGCTGAACGCCGGTCTGGCGCCCCCAGCTTGGCATTGAGCCGCTGAAACCGGCAGTCGATGGTTTTGGCCTCCAAATTCATCGCGGCGCCGATGACCTTGCTGCTGTGGCCGGCAGCCTCATGGCGTAGGAGGTGCAGGTCAGCTTCCGTGAGATGAACCCCTTGGAGCAACTCCTCACGCATGGCTTTGGCGATCCAGTGGTGCAGTTCCATGGCGAGCGCACGTGCCAGCACCCGAACTTGTGGGTAGTTTTCGCCGTCAAACCTGCCTGAATCCGCTGATCCCAGACACAGGACGCCCACCCGGGATAGGCCAACCGGGCTGGGGGCAGGGGCAACCAGGGCAGAGGAGAAGCTGTGCTCCGCAGCGGCGCGGATGAAGGCGTTTTCTTCAATTGATGAGCAGACCAGGTCGCTGGAGCGGATTGGCTCTGCGTCGGTTGATGCGTACCGTAGCCAGGGATCGTGTTCGAACCTCCGTTGAGAGGCGTAGTCCGCAACCCACGAGGGATCGCAAGCCCACAGGGATCGAAGAGAGGTTCGTGTCGCATCGTCCCGAAGGCAACTCAGGAAGACGCCAGCATCAGCACCAAGATCCTCCACCGCCTCGCGAAGCAGGGTGATCACTTGGCCTGTGGACCCCGCCTCTGCGATCAGCGGAAGCAACTGTAAAACGCGAATGTCGTTCATGGCTGCAGGCCCGCTCGACTGATATCCGCTGCCTTCAGCGATGGTCTGCGAATGCTGCTCGACCTTCGCGAACCAGCTTGCTGAACAGCAGGCCGTCTTCAAAACGAAGGGGCTCAACCGCACACCAGTCGTCGAAGGTCTTCGCGTCACCAAACACCATAGTCTGCACCAGCCGCATGCCCGCACCTTGACGTTGGGTGCGCTCCACCAACAGGCCGTAGTTGGTGGCTCGTAGCAGGATGGTCACTGCGCCATCACCGGTGGCCAGCAACGTATCTCCCGGCGCTGCAATTGCAGTATTTCGGTTCCCAGTCAAAACGGAAGAATCAGCACGCTTTGCGACCAGCGCCGAGCGTTTGGCACCCAGAGGGCGAGCGGGCGCGTCGATGGGATCGATGCGGCGTTTGACTGGTGGTCTGGACAATGCGGATGGTGCCGATGCCATTACCACGGGAGTCTGAGAATTGTTCATCTCCGCCCCTGCAGATCGGGTTAACCGACAGGCCACGCGGTGCTGGCACCGAGTGACCCACGCTTCAAGTCTCAACTGACTGGATAGAGAGGAGGGTAGACAAACGCGTCGCGCGATGTCAAAGGAAATCCGGTCAGGGCGACCAAATCTGCAGCTAGGTCAGTCGCGCTAAACGACGACCACCCAATGCACGCGGCTCGTCAAATCACTGCGGGTGCGCTGCTTTGGCTCAAAGCCTCCAGCAATAAAAATGCATCGTCGGCTCGATTCACAGGGATGAACAGGTGATCGTGGTGGAAGGCGGCGACCGCGTTACAGGGGATGCCCGCTTTGGCCAAGGCCGAGGAGATCATGGCCAGGAAGCCGATGGCTTCCAGCGACGAGTGCACGGTTAGCGTGATGAGTTTGGCCTCGAAGATGTAGGGCACTTTGGCCCGAACGGCTTGAGAGCGCTCCACGATGGCTGTCAGTCCTTCTGATTCCCTGAAGGTGCAGATGGGAGAGAAATCAACAGGGAGGCAGTGATCCTGGAAGGTGCAGTAGACGAAGGTCTCTGGCCGAAGGTCAGGGGCCATCAATTTCTGCAGCCGAACTTGGTCTTTTTCTCCGCTCATCCGATGGCCTCCTGCGCACGGCAATGGTGTTGGCTTTCGGCACTGATTATGGGCGGCAGGCGTTCGTCCGGCGCGTGCACAAGTGCGCAGTTGCACCGCCGAATGGGTCGGTTTAGCTGAATTGACGCGCGGCCAAAGTTCCTAAACCTCGGCGTTCAAGCGGGATCTGCTGCTACCGTCTGGCGCAGCCCGGAACAGTCCCCCGCCAACCACTGCTTTGGCCGCCGGGCATCAGACGGCAAAGCACAGTGAGAAGGAGTGTCCACATGGCACCGACTTCCGAAGTCCTCGCGGACATGGCCGATCTTCGCGATCAATTGAGGCAGCAGGGCAGCCCCTACAGCGAATTGTTCAAGCTGCGTCCTGCGCGTGTGCTGCTCGATATAGCGTTCGATTGGACGCTGATTCTGGTCGCTGTTGCTGTTGTCGTGTGGCTCGATGCAGTGCTTGCGCCGTTGTCTGTGCTGGTGATCTCCAATCGACAAAGGGCACTCGGCAACATCCTGCACGACGCGGGTCACCGGAACATCTGGCGAGAGAAGGATCGGAACGATCTTGTCGCCCGTGCACTGGTGGCGCCATTGCTGTTTGCAAGCCTCTCCCGATATCGGGAAACACACTTTCAGCACCACCTGGAGTTGGGGCGCACGCAAGGTGACCCCGACCTGATACCGGGGCAGGAAAATCTGCCATCGCTTTGGGTGGTCAGCTTCGCCAGGTGCTTGCTCTCGTGGCCTACCTGGCTAGGCTCACTGAGCGGTCATCTGTTCGAGAAGGAGGTCAGCTTGCGGAGCAAAGCCTTCATCTTGGGATGGTGGGTAGGCCTCGTCGGTGTCCTGACCCTGTCGGGTGGTGGCGATTTTGCGTTGGCTTTTGTGTTGTTGTGGCTAATTGCGAGGGCGACGTTCTTTCATTGCATCACCACCTTTCGCGAAATGTGCGATCACTTCGGACTGCAGCCGGGTGGGGTGTTTGGATTCACCCGTGACATGGTCTGTCACGGCCCCTGGCGCTGGGCCATTCACCCGCGCAACAACGGCTACCACCTCACCCACCATCTGTTGCCAGCGGTTCCGTACTACCGACTTCCGGAAGCTCACACACTGCTGTGTCAGTTGCCTATGTTCGAGGATCGATCACACATCTGCCGCGCCTACTTCCGCACCGCGAATGCAGTGACAACCGAGTGGCAGATCAGGGCGGCGACGTGATGGATCGCGTCCTGAGCAGCGTCCAGATCGCGGCGTTGTTGGTGTCCGCCAGCTACGGCATTGGATTCTTGTTCGGCTCTGGGGAGCTGGCCCTGACCCACGGGATGGCAGGAAGCATCTACGGCATTGCCACTGGGTTCGGCATGCTCGCACTTGCACTGGTGGCAAAGCCTTTGTGGCGGTCTGGTCTGTCCGTGTGGGACTTGTTTGGACGGGCCTACGGCACACAACTGCGCGGCTTGGTAGCGGCGCTGTCTCTGGTCTGGATGGCAGGTGTGCTCGCCGCACAGATTCATGGCGGTGTGGCTGTCGCCCGCTTGCTGGGAGTACCCGATCCGTATGGACTGATCATCGTGCTGGGGCTGATCTACGCTGCAGCACACATGAGCTTGCGCATCGCATCGGGCGTCTTTTCCGGATGTCTTCTGTTGAGCGGGTTGGTTCTGGTGTATGCGCTCGTGGCTGCTGACGGGTTGGCACTCTACCTGGAGGCAGTACCTAGATTTGTGGAGGATCTGGACACCTTCAGTCCGACCCAACTGGGCACCGTGTCGCTCGCTGTTTGCCTGCTGGTTGTCGCAGGCGCCGACTACCACCAGTTTGTGATGTCTGGCCGAACCTCCCGGAACGCCGTGGTCGGATGCGCCATGGCTGGACTGGCGCTGATTCTCATCGGGTTTTTGCCGGCGGCTGTTGTGATGGCCATGCAGTCAGGCGGTGTGCTGGCGGACATGCCAGATGGCAAGCAAGTCATCCCCTGGGCGTTGTCCCACGCGGTAGGCGGCATTGCTGGGGGATTGGGAGCCGGCATGTTGGTCGCACTGTCTCTCGCTGCGCTGGGTTCGGGTGCGGCGATTCTGCGGGCCATGGCATCCGCGATGAGTACGATCCAGTCAGGCAAAAGCCGATCCAGGCTTGCTTCGGCCGCAGCACTCATCATCGGCGCCGCACTTGCCTCGCGAGATCAGGGCATCGTTGAAACCATGGTGTCGGTCAACATCATTTACCTCGCCAGCGTCGGCGTTTGCTTTGTTGCGCTGCTGGCAGATATCAGCCTGACGCCCCAGCGTGCCAGGGCCACCATGGTCGCGGGACTTGTCGTTTCTGGATGCGTTTATGAAGCAAGTTGGCTGGATCTGTTGGCCCCTCAGTCTGACGCTCTCTCGCTGGGAGCTGGCCTTGCAGCATCAATGGGTGTTGCAGTCGGCTTTGGCCTTGTTGCTGGCCACCAGCGGGCTGACGCGACCAAGTCTTGTCGCTGAGTCGCCCGACCCTGCAACCACCTTCACTGAATCGTCAACTGCGCGCGAAACCAGCTCACGCTGAGCCACCTTGACGATCAGCGCAGTGATGTCGTGGGCCAAAGGCGGTTCGAGTTCCCAGTGGTGCCAGTAGAGATCGACCATGACCCCGTGGTTGGGGCACAGGTCAATGAGCCGTCCACTGTCTACCAATGGTTGGGCCTGGGTGCTCGGTACCAGGCCATAGCCAGCACCCATTGCCACTCCCTCCAGCAAGGCTACTGGAGAAGGCAGAAAGTGTTTCGCGTACCGGTCAATCGAAAACCCGAATCGGCTTTTCAGGAAGTCGTCATGCAGAGAATCTTTCCGATTGAAGAGGACGGCTGGAGCAGCGAGAACCGACGGGACGGTCAATCCGTCTGGAAACGCGCTCTGCGCGAATTCAGACGTTGAATAGCAACGGTACTCCATGGCGCCGAGACATTCGGCTACGAAGCCGTCGGCTGCCTTGGGACTGGTCGATATGCACCCGATGACTTCGCCGCGCGACAGCAACTGGGAAGTGTGGTCCTGGTCGTCGGCAATCACTTCCAGTGCCACAAGCTGGCTCAGAAGGAGTTCCTTCAACACCTCCGGAAACCATGTGGCCAATGAATCAGCATTGACAGCAATGGACAGGGGTACAGGGGCATGTGGTTTGGGTCGAGGCACCAGCTCCTGCAAGGCAGAGCCTTCCAAAATCCGCAACGCCTTCACGTGGCGGAGCAACACTTCTCCTGCTGGGGTGGGTGACACTGGCCGGTCCCGAAGCACCAGTACTGTCGACAAAGATTCCTCCAGTGCCTTGATTCGTTGGGAGACGGCACCCCGTGTGATGCTCAATGCAGCCGCTGCTTTTTCAAAACTCTGCTGCTCAATCACCACGGCAAAAGTTTCCAACTGATCACGATCCAGCATGGGTATCTCCCGATGACTGGCTGACGCGGTTGCCAACCTGGCCCATTTATTAGGTCAAGCAGAAAATGTGTCGACGGTTTTCAGGTGTCAATCGCTTCCGATAAGTTACGAGCGGTATCGAGTATTTGGCCATTCAAGACGGAAAGGCCAATGGGTGGTGCACAAAAATTACACTCGGTTGCTGTGCGGACTGAATTGTCTGGTGCGAAGTGGCACCCTTGAGCTACCAGATGAAGGAGGTGCTCCATGTGGCTGTTGGTCGCTCGTGAACCGAGGCAAGATGCCCCCCACTGGCCGGGCAGAACAAGTCTTGCTGCGCTGGACGCGGTTGCGTGGCCTCTGGCCGCCGCTTTTTCGATCCTGCTGTCGAATCAGCCGCTTGGAGTCGTCGGCCCTGTGTTGACTGTCGCGGCTGTAGCGCTATCGGTGGCTCGGCTTCGCCGCGCCGTCTCTTTCAACCACCGCTACCACTTCACCACCTGGCGATGGGGTGGGGTAGTTCTCGGGCTGTTGATGATGGGCTTTGCCCTCAGGCTTGCCGCTTGAGGGCTGAGAAAGGCGGGGGGTGCTGATTCCGAAGCGGGCCGGATCATGAAGCCACTCCATCGTGTTGCGCCAGACCTTTCGGCGCCACGGGCGGGGCTGGGCCCAAGGGAACGCGTATCGGGTTCGAAAGGCACCGGTAGCGTCTTGTCCCAATACGATCATGAGCATGTCCGCGCGCTTGGCGTCTGAATCGTGGATGACCAGATCGCCTGGCTGCCACTGTGTGGTGTTCGGATCGTGAATCAGGCCCACTTCGCGACTCCTGGTTCTCGCTCAGTGAGCCACAGAGGGTCGAGTCCGGCTCCAAGTGTCGATGTCTGCGCTTCGCCATGCCACAGCTCGGGGAGCAAGCCGCACCGGGCAGGGAAACTCATGGCTCGCCATCAAGCGATAAATAGTTGACCGGCCAAGACCAGTGATCTTCATGACCGTGTGCATGCGTAGGAGCACGGCTGCTGGAGGGGTGTTGTGATCTGCGGATGAATCGATGCGGAGGTGCTGCACGGCGCGTCTCCTGGTAGAGGCAACGCCTTCACTGTGCGACAAGAAGACCGCCTTCGCCCTGCTGGATTCGCGTTCAAATCGTGCAGCTGCGGTCGAACACGTTCCGCGTGACGAGCCAGTGGGGGTCGCCTGTCTTTGCTCTTCTCGTGGGCTGTGGTCGCCGACCGAGGCGCCTACGCAACAAAGTGGCTGAGCACATTCATCGGATCGAAAACTGGCACCAGACTGGCACCAGCCAAACCCAGAAAGCAAAAAAGTCAGCAGGCGCTAACCTGCTGACCTTTGTGTTTTTTGGCTCCCCGACCTGGACTCGAACCAGGGACCTGCGGATTAACAGTCCGTCGCTCTACCGACTGAGCTATCAGGGAACAGACTGAAAGTATAGCGTCATTTTTTCAGTTTTTTCAAGAGGGTGGTCAGATTGTGTGTGAAGACCCTTCATTCGTCGAACGAGGGGGTGTCCACGCCGAGCACCTGGTGGAGCCGGGTGCTGGTGGTGGTGTATTGCAGCATGACCTGCCGGTCCGGACGAACGATGGGGGCAGCCGCATACGCGGCCAGGGTTGCTTCGTGGAAACCGCAGAGGATGAGCTTCTTCTTGCCAGGGTATGTGTTGACGTCACCGACGGCAAAGATGCCAGGTTCGCTGGTGGAAAAGCGCTCCGTATCGACCGCCAGTTGCTTGCGCTCGAGTTGAAGGCCCCAGTCCGCGACGGGTCCGAGCTTGGGCGAAAGGCCGAAGAACACCAATAGGACATCCAGGGGGACGAGGCGCGTCACACCGTCGGGTCCCGTGACGCGCAGATGCGTCAGACGTCCCTGTGCTTCTTCGTGCCCGGAGACCTGGCCCACCATGAACTGCATGGACTGGGCTTCGCACAGGGCGCGCATACGGGTCACGCTGGCCGGTGTGGCCTGGAAGCCGTCGCGCCGATGCAGCAGGATCACGCTGGCAGCCTGGTTCGGTCCCGGCTGTGCCAATGTGGCGGCCCAGTCCAGTGCGGAGTCGCCGCCGCCGACGATCACGATGTGTTGGCCGGCAAAGTCGCCCGGTTGCCGGACGCGGTAGAAAAGCTGGCTGTCTTCAAAGCGCTCGATGCCGCTCACCTTGAGGCGCCGGGGTTCGAATGCACCAACGCCGGCGGCAATGAACACGGTACGGGTCAGCAGTCGGGTCTGGCGGTCCGTGCTGACGAGAAAACGTCCGTCGGCCTGGCGCTGCACGGCGGTGACGGTCTGACCAAGGTGAAACTGTGCGCCGAACGGCTCGATCTGACGAAGCAGCGAGTCGACGAGTCCCTGGCCGGTGCAGACGGGAATGCCGGGGATGTCGTAGATGGGCTTGTCCGGATAGAGCTCCACCGGCTGGCCGCCCGGGTAGGGAAGGGCATCGACCACATGGGCCTGGATCTCCAGCAGCCCGAGTTCGAATACCTGGAAGATACCGACCGGCCCGGCGCCGATGATGACGGCATCGGTCTCGACCGGAGCCGGATCTGGGGCGGACGAGGTGGGGTCGGCGGCGCCGGACATGCCTGGTGTCAGCGGATCAGCTCGGACAGTTTGCCGGTCCGGTCCTTCCACTCTTCCGCATCGGGCAGGGCTTCCTTGCGCTTGGTGATGCTCTTCCAGTTGGGCAGACGGGCCAGCTCTGCGTTGATCTCGGTCATGTGGACCTGGTCTTTGGGCAGGTCTTCCTCCGCATAGATCGCGCTCACCGGGCATTCCGGGATGCAGACGGCACAGTCGATGCACTCGTCCGGATCGATGGTGAGGAAGTTGGGGCCTTCGCGGAAGCAGTCCACGGGGCAGACATCGACGCAATCGGTGTACTTGCAGCGGATGCAGGCTTCGGTGACAACGTGGGTCATGGTGTGTTGATTGGGCAGATTCGGGAAAACCCCGGATTTTAGGCTGCCGACAGCTTAGTGGCCGGCGAAAACCCTCGCGTTGATAAAAGTAAAGCCCCCGAGGGGGCCTTGACGGGGTGAGCCGCCCTTCAGATGACCATGAGCGCTCCGGACGTCTGGTGGCTGGCTGTATCGACCAGAACCAGCGCGCCCAGGGTGCGGGACTGAGTGTAGGGCAGTGTCAGCAGCGGCTCCTGCAGCGCCAGTTCAATGTGCCCGATGGCGTTGGCCGGCAACTGGGTGGCGTCCAGCTCGGCCAGCGTATGGATGTCGAGCTGGTGCACGATGCGCTGCACCTTGGCCTTGACCCAGCGGTGACCATGCAGTGCCCAGTAGACACGGCCGGGGACGAGGGGCTCGTCGTCGAGCCAGGCGACTGTGGCGAGGATCCGTTGCTTCCCTTGCAGGGTTTCGCCGGTGTCGCTCTCGGCATACAGCCAGTCGCCGCGGGAGACGTCGACTTCCCGGTCGAGCACGATGCCCGCGCTGTGGCCGGCCTTGACCTCGCCGGATTGCCGGGTGTGGTCGAGCACCTGCGCCACGATGGCGGTCTGCCCACTGGGCAGCACGCGAATGGTCTGGCCGGCCGTGGCGTGCCCGGTGGCCACGCGGCCCCAGAACACGCGGCGACCCTGGCGGGTGTCGGCCGATCCACTGAATTTCTCCACCCATTGGACGGGAAATGCCAGTGGCAGGTCGGAGTCGGACTGCGTTGCGGGCAGGTGCTCCAAAATCTCCAGCAGCGTGGGACCCTGATAGCCACACCAGCCGGCATCCAGGGGGGCGTCGACGACGTTCCAGCCCTTGAGTGCGGACACCGGCACGGTGGCCGTCACCGTGATGCCTGCTTCTTCGGCAAAGCGGTGCAAGGCGCCGGCAATATGCCGGTAGGCCACGGCACTGTCGTCCACGGCATCGAGCTTGTTGATGGCAAACACGATGGAGGGCACGCGCAGCAGTTTGAGCAGCAGGCTGTGTCGACGGGTCTGTGGCAACAACGGCAGATCAGGATCCTGCCAGGGCAGCTTGGTGGCATCGACCAGAACGACGGCCGCATCGGCGCTGGAGGCTGCCGTCACCATGTTGCGTGTGTACTGTTCGTGCCCCGGCGCATCACCGATGATGAACTTGCGATCTTCGGTGCTGAAGTAGCGGTAGGCGACGTCGATCGTGATGCCTTGCTCCCGCTCGGCCGACAGGCCGTCGGTCAGCAGCGCCAGGTCGGTTTCTCCCTGCCGTTGCACGCCTGCCAGGTGGTCCTGCAGGACGGCCTTGGAGTCGACCAGAAGGCGGCCGATCAGGGTGCTCTTGCCGTCATCGACCGAGCCGCAGGTGATGAAGCGCAGGGCGGTCCGGGTGTCTTGGGTCGTGGCGGTGTTCATCAGAAATAACCCTCTTTCTTGCGTCGCTCCATGGAAGCGTCCGAGGTCTTGTCGTCCATACGGGTGGCGCCACGTTCGCTCAGGTCGGCCCTGAGGGTCTCGATGACGATGTCTTCCGGGGTCGCAGCCGGACTGGCCACCGGGCAGGTGCAGGTGATGTCGCCCACGGTGCGGAAGCGAACGTCACGCAAGACGACCTGCTCCCCATCGCGGGGCGGGGTCAGTTCCGTTACCGGTACCAGCAGGCCCCGGCGCTCGACCACCTCTCGCGGATGGCTGTAGTAGATGGAAGGCAGCTCGATGTTTTCGCGGGCAATGTACTGCCAGACGTCGAGCTCGGTCCAGTTGCTGATCGGGAACACGCGGAAATGCTCGCCGGGGTGCAGACGGGTGTTGAACAGCGTCCACAGTTCCGGGCGCTGGGCCTTGGGCTGCCATTGTCCGAAGCTGTCGCGGTGGCTGAAGATGCGTTCCTTGGCGCGGGCTTTCTCCTCGTCGCGACGGGCGCCACCGATGAGGGCGTCGAACCGGAATTCCTCGATGGCCTCCAGCAGGGTGACCGACTGGTGGGCATTGCGGCTTTCGCCAGGGTGGGCCAGGCGAACCGTGCCCCGGCGCATGGAATCCTCGACACTGCGCACGATGAGTTCGGCGCCCAGTTCCTGGGCACGACGATCGCGAAAGGCTGTCACTTCGGGAAAGTTGTGACCGGTGTCGATCATGAGCAGCGGATAAGGGATGCGGCCGGCGCCAAAGGCCTTTTCGGCGCATCTGAGCATGACCAGCGAGTCCTTGCCGCCCGAGAACAGGAGCGTGGGGCGTTCAAAGGCGCCTGCCACTTCGCGCAGGATGAAGATGGTTTCTTCCTCCAGGGCGTCCAGGTGGGCGTTGCTCAGGTGGTGTCCGGCCGCGTGCTGCAGTGCGGTTTCAATCACGTGGGGTTCGGTGCGGGCGTTCATGATGCTTGGTTCTCGGCCTCGGGGGACTTCAACGGCGTGACGGACTGGACGTGCAGTCCGCACTCCTTGGCGCTTTCCTGTTCCCACCACCAGCGACCTGCGCGAAAGTCTTCGCCCACGCTGATGGCACGGGTGCAGGGTGCGCAGCCGATGCTGGGGTAGAACTGGTCGTGCAGTGCGTTGTAGGGCAGCTGGTGCTCGGCGATGAAGTGCCAGACGTCGCCCCAGGTCCATTCCACGATGGGGCTGATCTTGACGCGTTGCGGCTCCTGCACCACTGCGGCCACGTCGGAGCGGGCTTGCGACTGTTCGCGCCGAAGGCCGGTGATCCAGCCGTCCTTGCCGGCCAGTGCCCGCGACAGGGGCTCCATCTTGCGGATGTCGCAGCACTGCTTGCGCAATTCGATGCTTCGGTACATCGCGTCCTCGCCCTGGTCGCGCACAAAGCGCACCACGGACTCGGTGCGGGGCCGATAGACCTCGACGCTGTAGCCGTAGCGCTGTTCGATCTGGTTGACCAGCGCCAGCGTCTCGCTGTGCAGCTTTCCGGTGTCGAGCACGAACACGCTGGACTCGATGCCTGCCAGGTGAATCAGGTGGGTCACCACCATGTCTTCCGCACCCAGGCTGGAGGCCTGCGTCAGTTGCGGATGCAGGCTGGCCTGCTCGCGCAGCACGTGCAGCGACTGGGTCACCTTGTCCGAGTAGGTCGGAGACGGGTGGTTGTAAAGGTCAATGGCGCTCATGGTTGAACGGCTTCGCGCTGGAAGCGGGGAATGGGGGCGATGGCATCGCCCTGGTAAAACGTCGGGTAATGGGACAGGAGTCTGCGGCCGTGATCGACGGATTGATCGGCCCGAAGGACGGCCTGGGTGAAACCGCTGCGCTGCATCTGAACGAGCTGGTCCACCAGCACATCGCCCGTGGCGCGGATCTCGCCCTCGAATCCGAGACGTCGGCGCAACAGGAAGGCCTGGCTGAACGCGCGTCCATCGGAAAAGCGCGGAAAGCTCAGTGCAACCACGCGTATGCCATCCAGATTGGCATCGCGTGGGTCGGCATCGTTGGCCAGCGTCAGGCGTTGTTCATCGGCTTCGGCCGCAGAGAACTGGTCGGCGCTGAACAGGGCCAGGGGTTGGGAAGGCGAGCTCATGGGGCAGTCGGTGCGTTAGGCGGTGACAGGGGTCCGGTTGCCCGGCGCGGTGTGGGTGCGAACGGCCTGGGTCGCGGCCTTGAACGGCTCCATGCCGACGCGTTTGTAGGTGGCCAGAAAGCGTTCGCCGGGCTGGCGTGCCTGGCGATAGGTGTTCAGGATGGCCTCCACCACATCGGCCACTTCTGCCGCGGCAAACGACGGCCCCACCACCTTGCCAGCCGCCGCCGCGCCGGACAGGCGCGTGGCGTCGGATCCACCCAGTGTCACCTGATACCACTCCTGTCCATCCTTGTCGACGCCCAGGATGCCGATGTGGCCACTGTGGTGATGCCCGCATGAGTTGATGCAGCCACTGATATGCAGGTCGATCTCGCCCAGGTCATGGAGTTCGTCGAGGTCGCGGTAGCGTTCGAGCAGACTCTGGGCAATGGGCAGCGAGCGGGCGTTGGCCAGGTCGCAGAAGTCACCGCCGGGGCAGGCAATCATGTCGGTGAGCAGACCGATGGTCGGGCGCGCCAGGCCCAGGCGCCGGGCTTCGCGCCAGAGCTCGGGCAACTGGTCGCAGCGGACCCAGGGCAGCACCAGGTTCTGCTCATGGGTGATTCGGGCCTCGCCGGCAGAGAACCGGTCGGCCAGATCGGCAGCGCGTTCCAGCTGTTCTGCCGTGGCGTCTCCAGGGGACTGTCCGATGCGTTTGAACGACAAGGTCACAGCGCGCAGGTCCGGGTTGCGGTGTGCGGTGACATTGCGGTTCAGCCAGCGGCTGAATTCCAGGTCGTCCTCGGCCGCAGCCTTGAGGATGTGGGCAATCTTCTCGTCGGCGCTTTTGCGGTCGCAGGACAGGTCGGGCTGGACAAAATAGGCGCTGACGCGATCGAGCTCATCCTGGCTGAGGGTGTGCTGGCCACCATCGCGTTCGACGATGTCCTGGAACTCGGCGTCGACCTCGTCGACGAAGCGCTGGCCTTCGGCCTTGACCAGGATCTTGATCCTGGCCTTGTAAGCGTTGTCACGCCGGCCAAAGCGGTTGTAGACGCGGACGATGGCTTCCAGATAGTTCAGGATCTGCTGCCAGGGCAGGAACTCGCGAATCACGGCGCCAACGATGGGGGTGCGGCCCATGCCGCCGCCCACGCGGACCTGGAATCCGAGGTCGCCGTCCACGTTGCGGACCAGGCGCAGGCCGACATCGTGCCAGGGCGTCGCTGCACGGTCTTCGGTGGCACCCGTGATAGCGATCTTGAACTTGCGGGGCAGGAACGCGAACTCGGGGTGCAGGGTGCTCCACTGACGCATGATCTCGGCAAACGGGCGCGGATCGGCCACTTCGTCCACGGCAATGCCGGCAAAGGCGTCGGTGGTGATGTTGCGAATGCAGTTGCCGCTGGTCTGGATGCCGTGCATGTTCACGCTGGCCAGCAGCTCCATGACGTCTGCTGCCCGTGACAGCGGAATCCAGTTGTACTGGACGTTCTGGCGGGTCGTGAAGTGGGCGCTGCGATCGGGCAGTGAAGGTACGTCGGCCAGCGCGGCGTTGGCGCGACTGAGGTCGTGGTCCTCCTTGTGGTCGTACTCCCGCGCAATGCGCGCCAGCACGCGCAGCTGCGGGCTGGAGATTTCACCGTAGGGCACGGCCACGCGCAGCATGGGTGCGAATCGCTGCACATACCAGCCATTCTGAAGTCGCAGGGGCTTGAACTCGTCTTCAGGCAACTGGCCGTTCTGCCACCGCTGCAGCTGGTCGCGGAACTGGGCAGCACGCAGGTGCACGAACTGGCGGTCGAACTCGGAATATTGGTACATCGTGATGTGGGCTTCAGATGGCGATGAGCTTGAGTCCTGCCCAGGCCAGCAGGACGGACAGGCCGGAACGGATCAGGCGCTCGGGCGTATGGTGGATCAGGCGGGAGCCCAGCCAGATGCCGGGAATCGAGCCGGTCAGGAGCAGGGCGAGCAGGTGCCAGTCGACCGATCCCAGGCTGGCGTGGCCCATGCCGGCCACCAGGGTCAATGGCACGGCGTAGGCGATGTCGGATGCGACGATGCGGGGCAAGGGCAGCAGCGGATACAGCAGCAACAGCACGGTGACGCCAATGGCGCCGGCCCCCACCGAAGTGATGGTGACCAGCACGCCGATGAGGGCGCCGAACAGGACCGGGTAGGACCAGTGGCGGGCCCGCGTGGCCTGATCCTGCTGGTCTGCAGCGATCTGGCGGGGCGCCCGGTGGCCTTTGAGGGCCTTGTAGAAGGTGGCGATGGCTGTCAGCAGCAGGGCCACGCCCAGCGTGCTGGTGATGATGGACTGGACAGCGGCGGAAGCGGGCCCGAGCCGGTGCAGGATGAACAGGGTGATGATGGCTGCAGGCAGGCTGCCGGCACTGAGATGCCCCACGACACGCCACGGCACCAGGCGGCGGCGGGCAAGCGAAACCGTTCCACCCAGTTTGGTGAAAGCCGCGAAGAGAAGGTCCGTTCCCACGGCCAGGTAGGGTTTGACACCGAAGAAGAAGATCAGGATGGGTGTCATGAGGGAGCCACCACCGACCCCGGTGAGTCCAACCACCAGGCCCACGGCAAATCCGGCGAAGATGATCGCGTATTCAGGCATGGCCCGAAATGTAGAAGCACCTTGTTATTCTGTGAACTACAAATTTGTCATTCACATATTTCGTTTGGATATATAAGACGAAAAGACCAGGGCTGCGCGCTTGATCAGTTGCCTGGGTGACAGGATGGGACGCAGGCAGTCGGCGTACCATCACCATCCATGGACAGTACGCACATATTTGTCAGCGTCGTCGGTTTCAGCGACGTCGAGCGCCATGCGCTCAACACGGTATTCCGTCTGTCCGAAGAGCGGGACCTGGTCTACACCCTTTGGTCCGGTGTCTCGGTGGCCGGCGAAGCCGCTGTTCCTGCCATGGCGCCGGTGTTGCTGGTGGACGGGAGCTGTGCCGAGGCCGTCCTCTACCATGCGAAGCCGGTGCCTGCGGGCCAGCGGCTGATCTGGGTGGGCAATGATCCACCGGAACATGCCTGGAGGGTGTTGCGCCGACCGCTGATCTGGCGTGAGCTTGTGCACGACCTGGACACGGTCTTTGCGGCGCAGCAGGCGGACTCGGGCCTGATCGATCTGGATGTAACCACACCTGCGGAACTGTCCCCGGCGAGTCCGCGGGTGATCCGGTGCGTCGGGCCCTGCTGGCAGGCCTGGGGGCCGGCGATCGCCTGCTGGTGGCCCGCCTCTTGCAGGATGCCGGTATCGGTGAGATTGACGAGGTCGAAACGACAGAGGCGGCCGTGGATGCCTTGGGGCGGCACAGCTACTGTTGCGCCGTGTTCAACCTGGACGAACACCAGATCGATGCCTGGAGCCTGCTTCAGTTCTTCGTCCAGCGCAATCCGTCGGCGCTGGGCATGGCCATGAGCGAGCATGCCGGGCCGTTGGCCGGATGGTGGCGCCGGCGTCGCATCCGGGGCCATGCCCGCCGTGCCGGGGTCTCGGCACTGGTGGCCCGTCCGGCCACAGTCAGCGAGCTCTCTGGCTGGTTTGCCCTGTTGTAACTCTGCCTCGGCCTGGCCTTGCTTATGTGACCTCCGGCATCTGGCGGCGAGCGCGACGCCAGGCAAATCGCGCCGGGTCCAGTGCCGCGGTCAGTTCGGGATCCAGTTCACCGTCCCGACCTTGCATCCGGGCCGCCAGCAACTGCCCGCACAAGGCGGCGAGACTCAGTCCACGGGATCCCAGCGCGCACAGGGTGTAGAGACCCGGGATTCTGGGTACGTTGGGCAAGGCCGACTGCCGGCGCCCGTAGCGCATGGGCAGGCCCTGTTCACGCCAGGCCGGCAGGTCAGGCAGCTGGCCCACCAGGGGCAGGCGATCCAGGGATGCGCAACGCACTTCGGCCCAACCCAGGAGCTGCCCCGCCGCTTGCGACGCTTCCAAATGTGACGCGGCATCCGGATTGAGCTGAGTCAGGCTTTGCGCATTGCGCGCGTGGGCGTCGTTGGTGACTTCGCGGTTGTCCACGCCGCGTTCGTATGTCGATCCCATGGCCCAGATCCGTCCGGGCCAGCGCGGCGGGAGGCCTGCGTCCTCGTACTCGGGGACAAATATGCCCTGGTTGCGCTGGGGTCTGGCGCCGAGCGGCCTGCCTGACAGGCCGCCCAGGCTCATCTGTCCCTTGACGGGCCGCAACGGGAGCATGCCGTCATCGTCCGCATGCATGGCGTCTGCGGCCAGACCAAGGCTGCCCAGCGCACCGGCGATCACCACGGCCGGCGCCTGGGCGACAAACTGCCCCCGGTCGTCCAGCGCCTGCCATGACGGCGCGCCATGGTCGCCACGGGCGCGTCGCAGCGAGGTGATCCGGGTCGACCACTGGCAGCGCAGGGCACCCATCTGGCGGGCTTCCTCCAGCCAGGCGGCGACGAGTGCTCCGGGTCGAACCAGCGCGGCCGGCCAGCGTCCGGCATCGGCGCCCAGGTTGTCGACTTCGCACGCCTGCCAGCCGTGGCCCTGCTGCAACCGGTTGGCCAGTTCCAGGCGAGTCAGGGGAACGCCAATGGCCGTCAGCCGTGACAAGGGCGTGGGAGACCTCGTGACATGGGGGCTGAGCATGCCCACGGGCAGCGCGGACGCGCCTTCAGCTGGCCCGGCATGCTGATCGATCAGGTGCAGGTGCCAGCCCTGGCGGGCCAGATGGACGCAGGCCGCAGCCCCTGCCAGGCCCGCCCCGACGACGATGGCCTGCGGCGGATCGGCCTGCGGGCGTTGATGGGGGACGTCGGTGGCCGAGGTGGAGGCGGTTTCCCGTGCGAATGGACGATCAGTCACCTTGGGGTGGTGGAACGTAGCCGGCGGCGGCATCGGCACCTTCGCCAAAGAAGTGCTTTTCCATCTGCCGCGCCAGATACTGTCTTGC
Source organism: Burkholderiaceae bacterium (assembly GCA_041396505.1). GTDB lineage: Bacteria > Pseudomonadota > Gammaproteobacteria > Burkholderiales > Burkholderiaceae_C > Hydrogenophaga. The sequence goes on along the minus strand of JAWKYL010000003.1, from coordinate 841,860 downwards.
GCGGGCATCGGCCAGATTGAGGCGGTTTTCGTTCAGCAGCATGGTCTGGTGGCGCAACCAGCCAGCCCACGCTTCCTTGCTGACATGGTCGAAAATGCGCTTGCCCAGTTCGCCGGGATAAGGGGGGAAATCCAGGCCTTCGGCTTCCTTGCCGAGCTTGATGCAGTTGACGGTGCGTGCCATTTCGACTCCTTTTATAGCAGCAGGTTATGTTCAAATGAGAATAAATTCGTTCCGGACACGTTCGTCGCGCGGCATGATCCGGGCCCTGAGTAGCTGGCCCACTCGGTACTGTAGCAAGCTTCACCCGGACATTGCGCCCCGTTCCGACATGACATAGCGCAAGGCCTGCATGATGCCTGCCCTTTAAAATTGATGTTTGGCCCGCCTCGTCGAGCCCGGCCCGTGGCCGCTCCTGGACCGGTGCATGCCGGCCCACCTGCAACCCTTCGCGACGCATCTGACGTTCGCCACCACTGGATAGATCATGAGTGCATTTCTGGAAGAGCGTGTCCTGACCGTCCATCACTGGACCGACCGCCTGTTCAGCTTCACCACCACGCGCGACACCGCACTGCGCTTTTCCAACGGCCACTTCACCATGATCGGCCTGCGGGTGGATGGAAAACCCCTCTTGCGTGCCTACAGCATCGCCAGCCCGAACTATGCCGAGCACCTGGAGTTTCTGAGCATCAAGGTGTCAGACGGACCGCTGACGTCGCGACTGCAGCACATTCAGCCTGGCGATACCGTCATCGTGGGCAAAAAGCCCACCGGAACGCTGCTGATCGACTACCTGTTGCCTGCCAAACGCCTGTATCTGCTGTCGACCGGTACCGGGCTTGCGCCGTTCATGAGCGTGATCCGCGATCCGGAGACCTACGAGAAGTTCGAGCAGGTGGTGCTGGTGCACGGCGTGCGGGAAGTCAAGGAACTGGCCTACCGCGAGTTCCTGGAGCATCAGTTCAAGCAGGACGAGTTCCTGGGTGAGCTGGCGCAGCAGCAATTCCTGTACTACCCGACGGTGACACGGGAACCGTTCGTGCACCAGGGGCGCATCCCCACCATCATCGAGAACGGCCAGCTGGCCAAGGATCTGGGTCTTCCGGAACTCAATCCAGCCGAAGACCGCGTCATGATCTGCGGGAGCCCGGAAATGCTGCGTGACCTCAAGGCCCTGTGCGAGAAGCGTGGGTTTGCCGAAGGCAACACGACACGACCGGGTCAGTTCGTGATCGAGCGAGCCTTCGCTGACAGCTGATACGCGCGACGGAACTTGGAGGCGCCGGTGGAGTCCACCGGGCGCCTCTTTTCTATTTCGGGAGTCCTCTTGAGCCTTGTCGCCTCTATCTCCACGCTTCTCGAACGGCATCCGCGCCGCGTGCTGGTGCTGATTTCCGTCGCCTGTATCGGCCTGCTCGCATTCGGCATGTACCTGCAACACGTGGTCGGGCTGGAGCCCTGTCCCATGTGCATCGTGCAGCGCTATGCCTTGATACTGGTGGCGATCGTTGCCGGCGTGGCGGCTTCGATGGCCGGAGCCAGGGGGCGTCAGCTGGCGGTGGTCCTCATGGGCGTGCTGGCCCTGGGTGGCGCATTCGTGGCCGCTCGCCAGAGCTTTTTGCAGTGGTACCCGCCCGAAGTACTCAGCTGCGGACGGGACTTCTACGGCATGATCGAGTCGTTCCCGCTCAAGCGCGCAATCCCGATGATTTTCAAGGGTAGTGGCGATTGCTCGGCGGTGGACTGGACATTTCTGGGTCTGTCCATTGCCAACTGGTCGTTCCTTTGCTTTACCGGTATCGCTGCCCTGTCTGCCGTGATGCTGCTGCGTCGGTCGGCGACGCAGGCCTGACGCAGCACAGGGCTACAGAATCGCATTGCCCGGACGTTCTCCGCGCTCGTAGACCACGTGGGCCCGGCCCACGATCAGTGGATCCAGGGATCCGATGTTCTTTGCTTCCTTGCGGTCGTACGGCAGCTTCTGCAGCACGTAACGCATGGCGTTCAGACGTGCGCGCTTCTTGCAGTCGCTCTTGATCACGGTCCAGGGCGCGTCGGCGGTGTCCGTCTCGAAGAACATGCCCTCTTTGGCCTTGGTGTAGTCGTCCCACTTGTCCAGTGAGGCCACGTCGATCGGACTGAGTTTCCACTGCTTGAGCGGATGGGCCTTGCGCTCCTTGAACCGGCGGCGCTGCTCCTCGCGGCTGACCGAGAACCAGAACTTGATCAGGTGCACGCCGCTGCGCACCAGTTGCCGCTCGAACTGTGGCGCCTGGCGCATGAATTCCTGGTATTCCTCGTCGGTGCAGAAGCCCATGACCCGTTCGACGCCGGCGCGGTTGTACCAGCTGCGATCGAAAAGCACGATTTCTCCAGCCGTCGGCAGGTGTTGCACATAGCGCTGGAAATACCACTGACCACGCTCGACTTCGGTGGGCTTTTCCAGCGCCACCACGCGTGCGCCACGGGGGTTGAGGTGTTCCATGAAGCGCTTGATGGTTCCACCTTTGCCCGCCGCATCGCGGCCCTCGAACAGGATCACCACGCGCTGTTTCGTGTCCTTGACCCAAGCCTGCAGTTTCAGCAGTTCGACCTGCAGTTGGTATTTCTGGGCTTCGTAGCTCTTGCGCGACAGCAGGTTTCTGTAGGGGTAGGCGCCACTGCGCCAGTCGGCCGACAAGGCATCGTCGGGGCTGGCATCCGATCGAAGTTTCACGCTGGCAAACTCGGCCTGATCCTTCAGCAGGCGCCGGATGGCCTTGGCGTCGTCCGGCGAAGCGCCCTCCAGGATGGCGCGCAGGCCTTCGGCCTTGCGGGCCTTGCTGGTGCGGGCGTTGCCCAGGATGTCCCTGACTGCGGCGGCCTTGGCTTCCTGGCGCGCCTGCACCGCATTGTCGGTGGTGATCCTGGCGATCCGGCGAGGCTGTGTGGAGCCCGTGACATCGCCCAGGGATACACGACGCGCGGGCCGCGGGGTCTTCCTGGCTACTGTGGACCTGACCGCGCTGCGGCTGTTGCCTTTACGGGGACTTTCGTCGGAAACCGGGGTCGAGTTGTTCTGCCGTTCTGTCATGTTCGATTCAGCCATTGGTCGCAAACGACCAGTATGAACCGATGGTTCTGCCCTTGCTTGACATTTGTCAAGCAGGGCCGACAGGCTGTCAACCCAGCTTCTTGACCAGCACCTGGCTGCGCCGGTCCCAGTTGTACTTGCGCTTGCGGGCTTCAGGCAGCCAGTCCGGGTTGACTTGCACGAAGCCCCGTTTGATGAACCAGTGCATGGTGCGTGTCGTGAGCACAAAAATGGTCTGCAGGCCTTGCGCCCTGGCCCGTGTCTCGATGCGCTTGAGCAGGCGCTCGCCATCGCCCTGGCTCTGGCTTTGTGGTGAGACCGTCAGTGCCGCCATTTCTGCCGTGCGCTCTTCGGGGTAGGGATACAGCGCGGCACAACCGAATATCACACCGTCGTGTTCGATGATGGTGTAGTTGCCTGCGTCGCGTTCGATCTCGGTGCGATCGCGCTTGACCAGGGTGCCGTCCTTTTCGAAAGGCTCGATCAGGGCCACGATGCCACTGACGTCGTCGATGGTGGCCTCGCGCACGCTCTCCAGCTTTTCGTCGACCACCATGGTGCCGATGCCGTCGTGGACGTAGATTTCCAGCAGCAGGGAACCATCCAGCTGGAACGGGATGATGTGGCTGCGTTCGACACCACCTTCGCAGGCACGAATGCAGTGTTGCAGGTAAAAGCCCGTGTCGGTCGGGATCGTAGGTGCCGGCAGGGATGTCATCAGGCGCTTGGCGTCGGCCAGCGGCAGTTCGGTGTCGATCTCGCTGTCCGGATCGTTGGCATCGACGTGTATACCTGGCACTTCCGTCAGGAAGATGAGCTTGTCGCTCTGCAGGGCCATCGCGACCGAGGTGGCCACGTCTTCCATGCTGAGGTTGAAGGCCTCGCCGGTGGGTGAGAAGCCAAATGGCGAGATCAGCGCCAGCGCGCCCATGTCCAGGGTGCGCTGGATGCCCTCGGTGTCCACTTTGCGTACCAGCCCCGAGTGCTGGAAATCGACCCCGTCGAGCAGACCGACCGGCCGGGCCGTGATGAAGTTGCCCGAGATCACGCGTACGCGGGCGCCCGCCATGGGGGTGTTGGGCAGCCCCTGGCTGAAGGCCGCTTCGATCTCGTAGCGCAATTGCCCGGCGGCCTCCTGTGCACAGTCCAGCGCGACCGGATCGGTGATGCGCATGCCGTGCGAGTATTTCGCCTCCTGGCCCTTGAGACGCAACTGCTCATTGACCTGGGGCCGGAATCCGTGCACCAGGACGATCTTGACGCCCATGGCCTGGATCATGGCGATGTCCTGTGCAATGGAGGCCAGCTTGCCTGCGGCAATGCCCTCGCCAGTCAGGCCGATCACGAACGTCTGGTTCCGGAACTTGTGGATATAGGGCGCCACCGAGCGGAACCAGGGCACAAAGGTGAAGTTGAAGACGGTTGACATGGCTGGCAGGTGGGGCGGGAGGACGGGCTGCGCGGGATAATCGCCGATTGCCTGATTTTGACTGAAGTTGTCCCTTGTCTTCCGCCCCGCTGCACATCGATTTTCCCGAAGCCTTGCCCGTCTCTGCCCGCCGGCAGGAGATCGAGGCTGCCATACGCGACCACCAGGTGGTGATCGTCTGCGGTGAGACGGGGTCCGGCAAGACGACCCAGTTGCCCAAGATTGCCCTCGGCATGGGCCGTGGACGCCTGAATGCCCGGCCCGGACAACGCGGGCAACTCATCGGTCATACCCAGCCGCGGCGGATCGCGGCCAGTTCGGTGGCCAAACGCATTGCCGAGGAACTGAAAACGCCATTGGGCGAGGTGGTGGGCTACAAGGTCCGATTCCAGGATCGCCTCAGCCGGGACGCTTCGGTGAAGCTGATGACCGACGGCATCCTGCTGGCCGAGACGCAGACCGATCCGGACCTCAGGGCCTACGACACCCTGATCATCGATGAGGCCCATGAACGCAGCCTCAATATCGATTTTCTGCTGGGCTACCTGCGGCAGTTGCTGCCGCGTCGGCCCGATCTGAAGGTGATCGTCACATCTGCCACCATCGATGCCGAGCGGTTTGCCCGGTATTTCGAATCTGCGAAGGGACCTGCGCCTGTTCTGATGGTGTCGGGGCGGACCTATCCGGTTGAAGTGCGCTACCGACCTTTCGAGGAGAGCCGGGACCACGACCTGAACGATGCCATCGCAGACGCCGTCGACGAGCTGTGGCGGGGTGGTGGCGGGCAGGGGGACGTGCTGGTGTTCCTGCCAGGCGAGCGTGAGATCCGGGAGGCGGCCGACCACCTGCGCAAGCACCTGTCGCATCAGCCTGCGTTGCGCCATGCCGAGGTGCTGCCCCTGTTTGCGCGCCTGTCACAGGCCGAACAGGAGCGGGTGTTCCAGCCGCACGGTCAGCGGCGCATCGTGCTGGCCACCAACGTGGCAGAGACCTCCCTGACCGTCCCCGGCATCCGGTATGTCATCGATGCCGGCACGGCGCGCGTCAAGCGATACAGCTTCCGCCAGAAAGTCGAGCAGTTGCTGATCGAGCCCATCAGCCAGGCGGCTGCCAACCAGCGTGCCGGGCGATGCGGCCGGGTGGCCGACGGCATCTGCATCCGGCTCTACGACGAAGCGGGTTTCAATGGCCGCCCGAAGTTCACAGACCCGGAGATCCTGCGCAGTTCGCTGGCGGGCGTGATCCTGCGCATGAAGGCCCTGCACCTGGGCGCGGTGGAAGACTTTGCGTTTCTGGAGGCGCCGCAACGGCGCGCCATCAGTGACGGCTACCAACTGCTGGCCGAACTCGGCGCCGTCGACGATGCCAATGAACTGACGGCGGTGGGCAGAACCCTGTCCCGACTGCCACTGGATCCACGTGTGGGACGCATCCTGCTGGAGGCACAGCAGCGCGGTGCGCTGGACGAGGTCCTGGTGATCGCGTCCGCTCTGAGCCTGCAGGATGTGCGTGACCGCCCCCTCGAGAAGCAGACCCAGGCCGACCAGGCACACAAGAAGTTCGACGACGAGAAAAGCGAGTTCACCGGCACGCTCAAGCTCTGGAAATGGCTGGACGAGGCCAGGGGCGGCCACGGCACCGACCACAGACTCAGCCATCGGCAGTACGAAAACCTGCTGCGTGAGAACTTCATCAATGTGCGCAGGGTGCGCGAGTGGCGCGACATCCATTCGCAACTGCACACCGTGGTGGCCGAGCACCAATGGAAGCTCAACACCCAGCCAGCCACCTATGAACAGCTGCATCTGTCCATGCTGTCCGGCCTGCTGGGCAACATCGGCTGCAAGAACGACACCGAAGACTGGTACCTGGGCGCACGCGGCATCAAGTTCCACCGCCATCCCGGCGCCAACCTGAGCAAGAGGCCCGGCCGCTGGATCGTGTGTGCCGAACTGGTCGAGACCGCCCGCCTGTTCGGTCGCGGAATTGCCAGCATCGAGCCGCAGTGGCTGGAGCAGGTGGGGCGCCATCTGCTCAGGAAACAGGTGCTGGATCCGCACTGGGAGAAGAAGGCAAGTCGCGTCAGTGCATATGAACGCGCGACGCTGTATGGCCTTGTGATCTATCAGCAAAGGCGCGTGGACTACGGGAAGGTGGATCCGTCCGGTGCGCGCGATCTGTTTATCCGCGAGGCGCTGGTCGGCCACCTGCATGAGGACACCTGGGACAGCAGGCTGCCCTTTCTCGCGGCGAACCGCCGTACGGTGCGCGAGGTGCAGGATCTTGAGCACAAGGCGCGCCGGCAGGATGTGCTGGTGGACGATGAGCTGATCTACGCGTTCTACGACGCGCAGGTGCCCGCCGACATTTCCAGCAGCGTGACATTCGAGCGCTGGTACCGGGATGCGGGCCGTGAGAACCCGAAACTTCTGTTCCTCACCCGCGAGGAGTTGATGCGCCACGAGGCCGCGGGCATCACGACCCAGGCCTATCCGAAGACCATCCGTCTGGGCGGTGTGGACTGCGCCGCAGTCTACCTGCACGAACCTGGCGACCCACGTGACGGCGTGAGCGTGACGGTACCAATCTTTGCGCTCAACCAGGTCAGCGAAGACCGGTGCGACTGGCTGGTGCCCGGCATGCTCAAGGACAAGGTACAAGCCTTGCTCAAGACCTTGCACCAGCGTCCGAGGTCGCGCCTGGTTCCCCTGCCACAGACGGCCGAGCAGATGAGCGAGACCCTGTGCCAGCCCGAAGTGTTCGGGTCCGGCAACCTGATGGATGCATTGCTCAGGCTGGTGCGAGAGGCCACACAGTTGCCCGTGCAGCGCAACGACATCAAGGTGGACATGCTGCCGGCGCACCACTTCATGCACCTGCGTGTGGTGGACGAACATGGTCGCCAGCTGGGCCAGGGGCGCAACCTGGGGGCACTCAAGGCCGAACTGGGTTCCAGGGCACGCGGGGCTTTCCAGGCGCTGGCCCAGCTCAAGCTCAAGGACATGGCAGCGCCCGCATCGCCGCCGAAGGCGCCTGCTCCGGCACCCGCTGCGGATGCCGGGCGCCGCGTGCAGGGGTCCGGGCCCAGGTCAACCGGTTCGCCTGCAGCCCCAGCATCCAGCGCCGAGCAGCGCCATACGTCCTGGGACTTCGGCGAATTGCCCGAGTTGATGGAAATCCGCAAGGGCGGGCAGACGCTGATCGGATTTCCGGCACTGGTCGACGACGGCGATGCGGTGCGCATCGAAGTGTTTGACGAGCCCGAAGTGGCACAGTTGCGCCACCGCGCCGGCCTTCGGCGCCTGTTCGCGCTACAGATCAGGGACGCCCTCAAATACCTGGAGAAGAATCTTCCCGGCCTGCAAGCCATGGGCGTGGCCTTCATGCAGGTCGGCAAGGCAGACAGCGGTGGGGGCGGCGGCACGCTGGAGGAACTGAAGAGCCAGATACTGGACCTGGCGCTCGACCGCGCTTTTCTGACTGACCCGCTGCCGTCCGACGCGGCTGCATTCAAGGCGCGCGCGGAGGAAGGACGAGGGCGTCTGACCCTGATCGCCAATGAGATCGCGCGCCAGGCGGGCGCCATTCTGACCGAGTTTGCCGCTGCCCAGCGAAAGCTCAAGGACAGCAAGCCTCCGGCCGATGTGGCTGCTGACGTCCAGCAGCAATTGCAGCGTCTCGTCCCCAAGACGTTTCTGAGTTCAACGCCTTACGGACAATTGCAGCACTTCCCGCGCTACCTCAAGGCCGCGCAGTTGCGGCTGGAGAAGCTGCGCGCCGATCCCGCTCGTGACGCAGCCAGGTTCGCGGAACTCAAGCCGCAGGACCAGCGCTTCTGGCGTCTGGTGGCCGAGCGCAAGGGCGTACAGGATGCGCGGCTGCAGGAGGTGCGGTGGCTGCTGGAGGAGCTGCGCGTGAGTTTCTTTGCCCAGGAACTGCGCACCCCTCAGCCTGTCAGCCTCAAGCGCCTGGACAAGGCCTGGGCCCAGCTCCATGCCTGACGCTGGCGCGAGATCCGTGGCTGTCCGGATGCCTGCTCAGAGTCGGGCCAGTCGCCTCAGCGCTTCGTGCAGGGTGTCGTCCTTCTTGGCAAAGCAGAAGCGGATCACCTTCTGATCGAAGCCATCGCCATAGAAAGCCGACAGCGGGATGGCCGCCACACCGACTTCGCGCGTGAGCCATTGGCAGAAATCGGCTTCGCCGAGGCTTCGTTCGGGCACCGCCAGGTCTTCGATGGACACACACTGAAAGTAGGTGCCCTGACCGGGCAGCAACCTGAAACGTGTATCGGCGAGACCCTGGCGAAACAGGTCGCGCTTGTGCTGGTAGAAGGCCGGAAGTTCCAGGTACGGCGCCGGATCGGACATGTAGCTGGCCAGCGCATGCTGCATCGGTGTGTTGACCGTGAACACGTTGAACTGGTGCACTTTGCGGAACTCGGCCGTCAATGATGCGGGCGCGACCACCGTGCCCACCTTCCAGCCCGTTACGTGATAGGTCTTGCCGAAGCTGCTGATGATGAAAGCACGTGCAGCCAGGCCGGGGAAGCGGGCGGCACTCTGGTGCTGCTGCCCATCGAACACCATGTGCTCGTAGACCTCGTCGCTGATGAGCAGAATGTCGGTCGGTGCCAGCAGTTCGTCGAGCTGCCGCATGTCCTGTTCATTCCAGACCTGGCCACTCGGGTTGTGCGGGCTGTTGATCATGATCGCCCGTGTGCGGGGGGTGATCGCAGCAGAGATGGCGTCGAAGTCCGGCCTGAAGGTGCCTGGCACCAGAGGTACGCGCACGACATGGCCGCCGGCCAGTTCGATATTGGGAACGTAGCTGTCGTAGCAGGGCTCGAGCACGATGACTTCGTCGCCCGGGTGGACCACCGCCAGGATCGTGGTCAGGATGGCCTGGGTCGCACCCGCGGTGACCGTGATCTCCGTATGGGGGTCGCAGACGAGCCCATAGAGCGCCTGCATCTTGGCGGCCATGGCCTGCCGCAGCGCCGGTATGCCCGGCATGGGGGGGTACTGGTTGTGTCCGGCCTGCATGGCGCCTGTAACGGCATCGACCAGCCTGGGGTCGCAGTCGAAGTCCGGGAATCCCTGTCCGAGGTTGACCGCACCGGTCTCGGTGGCCAGGGCCGACATGACCGTGAAAATGGTGGTGCCCACGCCGGGAAGGCGCGACTGTATGGGGGGCGTATGTGAAGTCATATCAGATGTCATATTCCTCGCTGGAGCCTTCCATGGCGCGCACGATGGCGTCCTTGCCCAGGCGGTCGCTCAGCAACTCGGCAAAGCGGAGCACAAACTGCCGCAGGTAAGTCCCGCGCTTGAAGGCCACACGGGCCAGGTTGTGGCCGAACAGGTGGGCCGCCGGTCGGGCGACCAGGTCAGGCGACTGGTTTTCTCCCTGCACCGCCATCTCTGCAACGATCCCGACGCCCATGCCCAGCTTGACATAGGTCTTGATCACGTCGGAGTCGATGGCCTCCAGCACGACGTTCGGCTCCAGCTGCCGCAGGGCGAATGCCTGGTCGATGCGGCTGCGGCCAGTGAAGCTGGGGTGGTAGGTGATGAGCGGGACCTGTGCCAGGTCTTCGAGCGAAATGCGCTCGGCCTCGAGCAGGGGGTGCCCGACGGGAAAGACCAGCATGTGCTGCCATTCGTAGCAGGGCAGGGTCACCAGGTCGGGATAGCGCGTCAGCGATTCGGTCGCCATGCCGATTTCGGCGGTTTCCTCCAGCAGCATGCGCGCAACCTGATCCGGTGAGCCCTGGTGCAGGCTGATGGCCACCTTGGGGTAGGCCTGCCGCAGCCTGGCGACCGGTCCGGGCAACACGTACCTAGCTTGAGTATGGGTGGTTGCAATGGACAGTGTGCCGCTGTCCTGGGCGGAGTACTGTTCGCCGATCCGGCGCAGGTTGTTCACTTCACGCAGGATGATCTCGATGCTTCGCAGGACCTGCTGGCCAGGTTCGGTCACGCGTTTGATGCGCTTGCCGTGGCGGGCAAAAATCTCGATTCCCAGTTCATCCTCGAGTTCGATGATGGCCTTGGACACACCCGGCTGAGAGGTGTGCAGCGCCTTGGCCGCTTCGGTCAGATTCAGGTTGCGGCGAACGGCCTCCTGTACGAACTTGAACTGATGCAGGTTCATGGGGTGGACTCCAGAGCGATTCTGGCCAGCAGAGCCGTCAGGCGCGGATCTTCCCCGGCGGCAGGCAACTGTTCGAACTGCACGTGCGGATAAGCGCCAATCAGGGCGTTGAGCTGAAGCGGCAGATCTTCCCTGGCGTGCCGTCCCATCCCAAAGAACAGGGGCAGAACCCGGATGCGGCTGGCGCCAGCAGCCACCAGCCCGCCCACTGCGGTTGCCAGGTCCGGGGTGCTCAGCTCCAGATAGGCACAACTGACCCTGGCACCTGTGTCCGCTGCAGCGATGGCGTGGGCCACCGCCTCGACCGGTTGCCGCCAGAGGGGGTCGCGCGAACCGTGGGCGAAAACAACGATTCCGAGCACGTTCTCCTACCTCCTGAGAACGAGCCAGCCGAAGGCGCCGAGCGAGACCACCGAATAGATCATGGCCGGCGAAGCGGCCGCCAGCCAGGGGCGCCAGTCGTTGAGGTTGCCGATGTAGCCGAACACATTGTTCAGCAGGAAGAAGCTGATGCCGATCATGACTCCGCCGAAGACGAAACCGGTGATGCTGCCCGAGCGGAAGTGCAGGTAGGCAAATGGCAATGCCAGCACCACCATCACCAGGCAACTGAGCGGATAGAACACTTTGCGCCAGAACTCGATCTCGTAGCGCTGTGCCGTCTGGTTGTTTGCCTCCAGATGGCGGACATAGGCGAACAGGTCGGTCGTGCGCATGCGGTCGGGGCGCAGCAGTGCCACGGACACCATCTCCGCCGTCAGGCTGCTGGGCCAGCGCAACTGCTCTGGAGCCGAGTGGCTGATGCGGGCCGAGGAAAGCCCTGCGGTGTCGAATTCCCGTCGCTGCACCTTGCGAAGCGTCCACGCCTCGTCGGATTCGATCTGGCCCGTGTCGGCCGTCATGGTCGACACCAGAAAGCCCTGGTTGTCGAACTCGAATATGCGGATCCGGGACAGTTCGCCCCCGGGGGTCATGGACTCGACATTCACGGAGAAATTGCTGAACTCCTGTCGTTCCTTCAGCCAGGCACCACTCTGCACGCCGATGGCCCGCCCCTGGTAGCGGGCCTTGAGCAACTGGGCCGTCTTGTCGGCCGCAGGAGCCACGTAATCGCCAATGGCGAAGGTGACCACCACGAAGATCGCGCCCAGGCCCAGCATCATGCGAAGCGCCCGCCAGGGGCCAAAGCCGCTGGTGCGCAGAATGGTGTACTCGGACCCTTGCGCCATCCGGGCCAGTACGAAGACGGATCCGATCAGCACGGCGATCGGCATCAGTTCATAGATGCGACTGGGCAGCAGCAGGCTGACGTAGAGCAGGGCGTGGCGCATCTCGTAGACCGTGTCCGGGTCCAGGCGGGATGGCCGCCCCAGCGCCGTCAGTTCGTCCACGAAATCGAAAAAGAAGAACAGCGACAGGAATGCGATGAGCACAAAGCCCACCGCTGTGAACACTTCCTTGTAGATCCAGCGTTGAAGCGTGTTCATGGGCGTACCTGCTCGTGACCGGTGCTGTTGAAGCCGCGCGTCAGCCAATCGCGCAAGCTCAGGTTGAGGTGCCGTTTCACGAGCCAGGCGATCGCCAGGATGAACACCAGGCCGTGCAGGAGAAAGAGCAGTCCGCCCAGCCCCAGCAGACCGCTGCTGACCCAGCGCTGACCCACGTTGAGCAGGTTGAAGTAGACGACGAAAGCGAACAGGGTGAAGAACAGGTTGCCGCCGCGACCGGCACGTGGGTTGCTGATGGTGGTCGCCACCGCGATCAGGACAAAGTTCAGCGCGGTCAGGGCGACGCCGATGCGCCAGCCCAGCTCGCCCAGATTCTCCTGGGTCGGCTCCTGGGCAAGCTCCCAGCTGGGCCGGGCCTTGCGCGCCTGGTCGCTGCTGGCCAGGATTCTCGATGCGCCGATCTGGGCGCCGTACTCCTCGAACTCGCTGACCTTCAGTGCGCCGGCGTCTCCCAGGTCCAGGCGTTGCCCGTTGTTCAGGACCAGGAATGGCCGCTCCTCGAGCGTGGCGATCCGTCCTGAGCGGGCCGAGGTCACGCTCTCGCGACCGTCGTCCTCCATGCTGGAAATAAAGATGTTGCGACCTTCGGCGCCTTCGTCGGTGTTGCGGTCGATGAAGAAGACCCGCCGCCCGCTGGACGACTCCTGAAACTGGCCTGGTGCCACCCGCTCCAGATCACCCCGACGCTCGAAACGGTCACGCAGCTCGTCGGTCTGCTGGTTGGACCAGGGCCAGACAAAGAGGACCAGCAAGGTGATCACCAGCAGGACAGGCCAGGAAAAGCGCAACACAGGCCGGAGGACGCCGCCCAGCGAGCTGCCACTGGAGAACCAGATGATCATCTCGCTGTCGCGGTACATGCGCGAGAGGGTGGAGACGATGGCGATGAACAGGGCCAGCGTCAGGATGGTCGGCATCCGCCCGAGGACCGTGTATCCCAGCACGAGCATGATCTCTTCCGGGTTGACACTGCCCTTGGATGCCAGGCCAAGTGTCCGGATCAGCAGCATCGTCAGCACGATGGTGAACAGGATCACCAGTGTCGCGCCAAAGGAGCGGGCCAGTTCTCGTCGGATGGAAGAATGGAATAACATCGAATGCGATCAGCAGGAATACCCGATTATGAACTTTGAACTCAAAGCCACCACGGCACAGCAGCTGTCCACATTGTCGGCCGACGCCCTGGTCGTGCTTGTCCCCGAGAAGCCTCGATGGAACGAAGCCGGTGAGGCCATGGCCGCCCTGGCCAGGACCGTGCAGGCCGATGACCTGCTGGAGGCCGGTGTTGGCAAGACGCTGATGTGCCTGCCTGCCACCGGATTCAAGGCGGCTCGCGTGGTTCTGGTCCGGTGTGGCGAGGCGCGGCCTGCCGATATCCGCAAGGCCGTTTCCGCCGCCGTGACGGCGCTGAAGCATCCGAAACTGCGGCGGATCGGTCTGGTGACCCATCTGCTGCCACTCGATGCGGCGGGTGTCGCTGCCGCCGTGCAGGCGGCGGCAGAAGCCACTTACGTGTACACCACCACCAAGCCATCGGCCACGGCGCGCAGCCTGGATCGGCTGGTGGTTCTTGCCGCCCGGGTGGATGACCTCAAGTCAGGCCTGCAACTGGGCCGGGCCCGCGTCACCGGCATCGAGACGGCCCGTGAGTGGGCCAATCGACCGGCCAACCACGCCACGCCCTCCATGCTCGCCGACGCCGCCCGCAAGCTGGGCCGGGCCAGCGGATTTGCCACCGAGGTGCTGGGCGAGCGCGAAGTCAAGGCATTGGGCATGGGTGCCTTCCTGGCGGTGGCGCAGGGGTCGGCCCAACCCCTGCGCTTCATCGTGATGCGCTACCAGGGCGCGGCCCGGAGCGAGGCGCCCGTGGTCCTGGTGGGCAAGGGCATCACGTTCGACACCGGCGGTATTTCCATCAAGCCGGCGGCCGGCATGGACGAAATGAAATTCGACATGGGCGGCGCGGCCAGTGTGTTGGGTACCTTCGCTGCGCTGGCCGAGTTGCGGCCCCATGTGAACGTGGTGGGTCTCATTCCGACCTGCGAGAACATGCCCGATGGTCTGGCCATCAAGCCCGGCGATGTGGTCACCAGCATGAGCGGGCAGACCATCGAGATCCTCAACACGGATGCCGAAGGGCGGCTGATCCTGTGCGATGCATTGAGCTATGCCGCGCGATTCAAGCCGCGAAGCGTCATCGACATCGCGACCCTGACCGGTGCCTGCGTGATTGCGCTCGGCGGCGTCCGTTCGGGCCTGTTTTCGCCCGACGACGGCCTTGCGCAGTCCCTGCAGGCCGCTGGCGAGCAAGCCATGGACCCCTGCTGGCGCATGCCGCTGGACGACGAATACGCAGAGGGACTGAAGTCCAGCTTTGCCGACATGGGCAATGTGGCGGGACGGGAGGCCGGCTCCGTCACGGCAGCCAAGTTCCTCCAGAAATTCACCCGTGACCTGAGGTGGGCTCACCTGGACATCGCCGGTACGGCCTGGAAATCCGGCGCCGCCAAAGGATCCACCGGCCGGCCTGTACCGCTGTTGCTCGAATACCTGATGGCCGAGGCGGAGCGGGGCGCGGCGCCGAAGGGTGCCACCAAGGCAGCCCGTCGACCGGCCACCCGGACACGGGCCCGATGATGTTTCAACCGGGCGTTCGCTGCTCCAGGCCAGATGGAGCGCCATGGAGCAGGTGACCTTTCATTTCAATGTGGCCGACAGGGTCGAACATGCCCTGCGCCTGTTGCGCAAGGTCCAGCGGTCGGGGGCGCGTTGCCAGGTGGTGGCGTTCGAAGACGAACTTCAGGCCCTGGACGCGGTTCTGTGGACGCGTGAGAACGGCGACTTCTGGCCGCACAGCCTGGATGACGATCCGGAGCCTGTCCGTCGTCGGTCCCCCCTGCACCTCGGGGCGAATGCGGTCGGCCATGTCCAGGTGCTGGTGAACCTGGGCCGAGATCTCATGCCAGAGCCCGATGCTGCCTGGGAGCGTGTCGTCGATGTGGTGGGCATGGACCCGTCGGACCGGAGCCGTGCGCGCGAGCGGTGGCGCCACTACCGGGGTCTGGGCATCGAGCCCGAGTCACACGATTTTGCGCCCCGCTGAGTCAGCGCGCGCCGTGTCGCGGGTGCACCTGCCGGCATGATCACACCTGCTAATGCCTCATGCGGCAAGTTGATGTGAGTCCGGGCAAACCCTCGACCTGACTGACGCGCCAAAGGTACAGGCCGGAAACAGCGCCGGTTTTCGGGTATCTTTATGGATGTGGAGAAAAAAAGTTCCCTCCGCGTCTCAATATTCACTCCTTTCTGAGGATTCCTATGCAACTGAACCTGAAACTGGCCGTCATTGCTGCGGCCGTTGCCCTGGCCGCCTGCGGTAAAAAAGAAGAGGCAGCTCCTGAAGCCAGTTCCGCTCCTGCTGCTGCGCCTGCAGCTGCCGCGCAAGTGGTCAAGATCGGTCACGTGGGCCCCACCAGTGGTGCCATTGCACACCTCGGCAAAGACAATGAGAACGGCGCCCGCATGGCGATCGAGGAACTCAATGCCGCTGGCCTGACCATGGGTGGCGCACCCGTGACCTTCGAGCTGCTGGCAGAAGACGATGCCGCTGACCCGCGTCAGGGCGTGGCCGCTGCCCAGAAGCTGATCGATGCCAAGGTCGCCGGCGTGATCGGCCACCTGAACTCCGGTACGACCATCCCGGCCTCCCAGCTGTACAACGACGCTGGCCTGCCGCAGATCTCTCCCTCCGCCACCAACCCCAAGTACACCCGCCAGGGCTTCACAGGCGCGTTCCGCGTCGTGGCTGACGACGTGCAGCTGGGCACCACCCTGGGCAAGTACTCGGTCGAGACGCTGGGCGCCAAGAAAGTCGCCGTGATCGACGACCGTACGGCTTATGGCCAAGGCGTGGCTGACGAGTTCGAGAAGGCCGTGGTGGGCGCCGGCGCCACCGTGGTGGGTCGCGAGTTCACCAACGACAAGGCGACAGACTTCAACGCCATCCTGACCACGCTGAAGGCCAAGAGCCCCGACGTGGTGTTCTTCGGGGGCATGGATGCCGTGGCCGGCCCCATGCTCAAGCAGATGAAGCAGCTGGGCATCAACGCCAAGTTCATGGGTGGCGACGGCATCTGCACCAGCGAGCTGCCCAAGCTGGCCGCCGAGGGCATGGGTGACGAGCAGGTGTACTGCGCCGAAGCCGGTGGCGTCGAGGGTGAGGGCAAGGCGGCCATGGACAAGTTCCGTGCCGACTTCAGCGCCAAGTTCGGCGTGGACGTTCAGGTGTACGCCCCGTACGTCTACGACGCCGTCAAGGTCATGGCCAATGCCATGGTCACCGCCGGCTCTGCCGATCCCGCGAAGTATCTGCCGGCCCTCAAGGCCACCGACTACCAGGGCGTGACCGGCAAGATCAGCTTCGACGAGAAGGGCGACATCAAGAACGGCGCCCTGACCCTCATGACCTACAAAGGTGGTGCCCGTACCACCATCGCCGTGATCCGCTGATCGCGCGCCCCTGTCCGGCCTGAGGCCAGACCGAGAAAAGGCCACCCGATGGGGTGGCCTTTTTTTCTGGTCATTGCCGAATACGATCCAGGCAAGCAAGATGCGCATACCCCAGGCTGGGGACACGTCAATGCCGACGCCATCAAACGAGAGAGCCATGAGGAGACAGGCAGAATGAATCTGATCGACCATTTCGACCGGGGCGCAACCTTGTCGCCGGACAAGCCGGTCTTCATCTTTGAGGACGCCGCGACCAGTTACCGCAGCGCCCGCGAACAGAACCTGAAAATAGCCAATGCCCTGCGCACCCATGGGGCCGGCCTCGGTACCAAATGTGGCGTGATCAGCGACAACAATCCGCTGGCATTCAACACCTGCCTCGGCATATCCAGGGCAGGGTGCATCTGGTTGCCCATCAATGCCAAGAACGCCCTGCGAGCGCACTGCGATTTCCTGGGGCTGGTCTCGGCGGAAGTGATCTTTTTCTCGAAGGCCTATGAAGCCGTGCTTGAAGGCATCAAGGCCGAAGTGCCCAGCCTGCGCCTGATGGTCTGTCTCGATGGCGAAAGCCATCTGGGACCGAGCCTGGAGACCTTCATTGCCGACGCCGCCACAGAGCCCGTGGCATTGCCCTGGGACGACGAACGTGTGCTGGTCATCGCCGGGACGGGCGGCACCACCGGCAAGTCCAAGGGCGTCATGATTCCGGCACGGGCCTGGGACTGTTTCATCGCCAACATGCTGGCGACACTGACCTTTGACCGCGACACCGTGTATCTTGCGGCCGCGCCGATGACGCACGCCGCCGGCGCCTACGCCTTTCCGGTCATGACCGTCGGAGGCAGCATCCTGTTCCACGATGGCATCAAGCCGCAAGCGTTCATCGCCGACATTGCCAGGTATCGAGTGACCGAGACCTTCCTGCCTCCGACGGCAACCCTGGCCATACTTGCGCAGCCCCAAATTGCCGAGGCCGATTTCTCGTCGCTGCGCAGCTTCATTTCCACAGGAGCACCGATGGCCCCCGAACGGGCCCGCGAAGCGGCCAATGTGCTGGGACCGGTCTGGGTGCAACTGTATGGCCAGACCGAGGCCCTGGCGATCCTGACCGTGTTGACGCCGGCCGACTGCCGCGATGGAGAGGGCGAACTGCTGTTAGACCGCTTTGAAACCGTCGGTCGCGCGTCGCCATTTGCGCGGGTAGCCATCATGGACGAGCACGGGAAGATTCTGGGCCCGGGAGAGAAGGGCGAAATCGTCTGCCAGTCCGCCCTGGTGATGTCCGGATACTATGAAAACCCGGAAGCCACGGCGGAGGTCTCTACCCATGGCTGGCATCACACCGGCGACGTCGGCAGCCTGGACGAGCAGGGCTTTCTGCGCATTCTCGACCGCACCAAGGACATGATCATTTCCGGCGGGCTCAACATCTTCCCGTCCGAGATCGAAAACTGGCTGATGGAGCACCCATCCGTCCACGAGGCCGCCGTGATTGGCGTTCCAGACGACAAATGGGGGGAAGCCGTCAAGGCGGTGGTGCAGCTCAAGGAGGGGGCCCATGCCAGTGAAGACGCCCTGATCGCCTATTGCAAAGCGGAACTGGGCAGCGTCAAGTCCCCCAAGTCGGTCGACTTCGTTACCAGCCTGCCCAAGAGCCCGGTCGGCAAGCTGCTGAAGAAAGACTTGCGAGCCAGATACTGGCAGGAAGCCGGACGGCAGATCTGAGGGGGCTGTCGGGGCTTTGCCGGTAAAAACAAACAAGCGGCCTGGAGGCCGCTAGTTTCCTGATGTCCTGGCGGAGAGGGCGGGATTCGAACCCGCGGTGGGCTATTAACCCACACACGCTTTCCAGGCGTGCGACTTAAACCGCTCATCCACCTCTCCGCGAAGCCTCACAGTATAGCAGGCTTATGCCCCTCGCCTGGATGTCATCCAGGAAGTCAGCTGGCCTTGGCGGTGCCGATCATCTTCATGGCCGACGTGATCAGGGCCGAGACCTCGGTCATGTTGCTGGGCACCACCAGGGTGGTCGTGGCATCGCTGGCGACCTGGCCATAGGCGTCGACTGCTTTCTCGGCCACTTTCAGTTGGACCGCTTCGGCGCCGCCAGGCTGCCGGATGGCAGCGGCGACGCGCTCGATGGCCTGTGCCGTGGCGTCAGCCACCGCCTTGATGGCTTCCGCTTCACCCTGGGCCTTGTTGATTTCGGCCTGTTTCTCGCCTTCGGAGCGGGCAATGAAGGCTTCACGCTCACCCGTGGCGATGTTGATCTGCTCCTGGCGGCGGCCTTCAGAGGCTGCAATCAGGGCGCGCTTCTCGCGTTCGGCCGTGATCTGGGCCTGCATGGCGCGCAGGATTTCGGCGGGAGGCGTCAGGTCCTTGATTTCATAGCGGAGCACCTTCACGCCCCAGTTCAGGGCCGCTTCGTCGATGGCCGAGACCACCTGGGCATTGATCATCTCCCGCTCCTCGAAGGTCTTGTCCAGCTCCAGGCGGCCGATCACGGAGCGCAGGGAGGTCTGGGCCAGCTGGGTGATGGCGGTGATGTAGTTGGACGACCCGTAGCTGGCACGCATCGGGTCGGTGACCTGGAAATACAGAATGCCATCGACCTTGAGCTGCGTGTTGTCCCGCGTGATGCAGACCTGCTCCGGCACGTCCAGCGGAATCTCCTTCAGGCTGTGCTTGTAGGCCACTTTGTCGATGAAGGGCACCAGGAAGTTCAGTCCGGGTGCCAGCGAGCTGTGGTACTTGCCCAGCCGCTCGACCACCCAGGCGTTCTGCTGGGGAACGACCTTGACCGCCCGGATGATGAAGATGGCGGCGATGACAAACAGGACGAATGCGACTTCCATGCAGATCTCCCTTGGATAAGCGTTGTGATGGTGACAGGTGACGTGATGCGGTGCAGTGTGCGGGTCAGGCTTTCTCGACCACCAGGCGGTTGCCGACCAGTTCGGCCACCCGGTATCGACCCGCGCCTTCGGGCTGGCCACTGCGGGTGACGGCCTGCCATTGCGCGCCCCGGTAGCGCACGATGGCCGTGCCATCGCTTTGCCAGTTGTCGATCTGGACCGTCTCCCCGACGTCCAGATTGACGCTTCGCATGGACCGCACGGAAGGGTCGGCAGGATGCCGCCGGCGCCTCAGGTAGAGCGCGGCCGTCGTCAGGCTGCCCACCACGGCGGCCAGCACAAGCTGGCCCGTCAGGCCCATGCCCACGTGGGCCGCCACGGCCCCGGCAGCCAGGCCCACGGCCAGCATCAGCAGGTAGAAGGTGCCCGTGAGCAATTCCAGCACGACGGCGGCGCCGCTCATCAGCCACCAGATCGTGGAGTCGGCCATGAAGAATCCTCCTGTGCGGCGACGCCAGTGTCTGCGTGCCGATGTTGTCTGTGTTGCGCCACATTCTGAGGCAAAAACATGGCATGACAAGAGGCTGCCTTTCGTTTTCCGTACACTTTGCGCCTGTTTTGTCCGTTTTTTCCCGGTGTGTGTCACACGGGCGGAGGTCGTCATGAAATTTCGCTTCCCCATCGTCATCATCGACGAGGACTTTCGCTCCGAGAACACCTCGGGCCTGGGCATTCGCGCGCTGGCCCAGGCCATCGAGGCCGAAGGCTTCGAGGTGGTGGGCGTGACCAGCTATGGCGACCTGTCCCAGTTCGCCCAGCAGCAAAGCCGTGCCAGCGCGTTCATCCTGTCCATCGACGACGAGGAGTTCACCCAGGGACCGGACCTCGACCCCGCGGTGCTGGGCCTGCGCAACTTCATTGGCGAGGTTCGTCGCAAGAACGCCGAGGTGCCGATCTACATCTACGGCGAGACCAAGACCAGTCGGCATCTGCCCAACGACATCCTGCGCGAACTGCACGGCTTCATCCATATGTTCGAGGACACGCCGGAGTTCGTGGCGCGCCACATCATCCGCGAAGCCAAGAGCTACCTTGAAGGCATTCAGCCGCCGTTCTTCAAGGCCCTGCTCGACTATGCCGAGGATGGCTCCTATTCCTGGCACTGCCCGGGCCACTCTGGTGGCGTTGCCTTCCTGAAGACGCCGGTGGGCCAGATGTTCCACCAGTTCTTCGGCGAGAACATGCTGCGTGCCGATGTCTGCAACGCCGTTGAAGAGCTGGGCCAGCTGCTGGACCACAACGGCGCCATCGGCGCATCCGAGCGCAACGCCGCCCGCATCTTCAATGCGGACCATTGTTTCTTCGTCACCAATGGCACCTCGACATCGAACAAGATGGTCTGGCACCACACGGTGGCGCCGGGTGATGTGGTGGTGGTGGACCGCAACTGCCACAAGTCCATCCTGCATTCGATCATCATGACCGGCGCCATTCCGGTCTTTCTCAAACCGACCCGCAATCACTACGGCATCATTGGCCCGATTCCCCAGAGCGAGTTCGAGCCGGACACCATCAGGGCCAAGATCCGGTCCAACCCCTTGCTGGCGGGCGTGGATGCTGACGCCGTCAAGCCGCGCATCCTGACGCTGACCCAGTCCACCTACGATGGTGTCCTGTACAACACGGAGACCATCAAGGGCCTGCTGGACGGCTACGTTTCCAACCTGCACTTCGACGAAGCCTGGCTGCCCCATGCGGGTTTCCATCCGTTCTATGGCACCTTTCATGCCATGGGACGCAAGCGCGGGCGCCCGCAGCATTCCGTGGTCTACGCCACGCAGTCCATCCACAAGCTGCTGGCCGGCATCAGCCAGGCCAGCCATGTGCTGGTGCAGGACTCACAGGACACGAAGCTGGACCGGCACCTGTTCAACGAGTCCTACCTGATGCACACCAGCACCAGTCCACAGTACAGCATCATTGCCAGTTGTGACGTGGCCGCTGCCATGATGGAGCCGCCGGGTGGTACGGCGCTGGTCGAGGAGAGCATTGCCGAGGCGCTGGATTTCCGACGTGCCATGCGCAAGGTCGAGGCCGAGTTCGGCTCGGACGACTGGTGGTTCCAGGTGTGGGGTCCGGACGATCTTGCCGAGGAGGGCATCGGGCGGGCCAACGACTGGGTTCTCAAGCGCACCGACGCCGATGGCATGCAGACCTCGGACGGCGAGGAGGCCTGGCACGGTTTCGGTGACATGGCGCCCGGGTTCAACATGCTGGACCCGATCAAGTCCACCATCGTGACTCCCGGCCTGAACATGAAGGGCGATTTTGCCCCGACCGGCATTCCGGCATCCATCGTCACCAAATTCCTGGCGGAACATGGTGTGGTGGTCGAGAAGACCGGGCTGTACTCGTTCTTCATCATGTTCACCATCGGCATCACCAAGGGCCGCTGGAACACGCTGCTGACGGCACTGCAGCAGTTCAAGGACGACTATGCCAAGAACCAGCCCATGTGGCGGATCATGCCCGAGTTCTGCGCCAAGCAGCCGCGTTACGAGCAGATGGGGCTTCGGGATCTGTGCCAGCATGTGCACGCGCTCTATGCCAAGTACGACATCGCGCGCCTGACGACCGACATGTACCTGAGCGACCTGCAGCCGGCCATGAAGCCCAGCGACGCCTTCGCCCACATCGCCCACCGGACCACGGAGCGGGTGCCCATTGACGACCTGGAAGGGCGCATCACCACCAGCCTGGTCACGCCCTATCCTCCGGGCATTCCGCTGCTGATCCCGGGCGAGGTCTTCAATCGCAAGATTGTCGACTACCTCAAGTTCAACCGCGAGTTCGCGCGCGAGTGTCCGGGATTCGAGACCGACATCCATGGCCTGGTGCAGGAGGCCGGAGACGACGGCGTGGTCCGCCACTTTGCCGACTGCGTGAAAATGGGCTAATCTTCCTGCCGTAGATCACCCAACGGAAGGAGTCTGGATGTTTCCCGAGTACCGCGACCTGATCACGAGCCTCAAGGGGCAGGACCACCACTTCACACGGCTTTTTGACAAGCACAACGAGCTTGATCAGGCCATTCTGAACATGGAATCGCACATCCAGCCTGGTTCCCAGGTCGAGATCGAGACCCTGAAGAAGGAAAAGCTGGCGCTCAAGGATCAGCTGTACGCGATCCTGAAAAGAGCAGGCGAAGAAAAGGCCTGATCCCCGAAGGGTCAGGCCTTTGGTCTTCGTTGCCAGGTCTCAGCGGCGGGCGATGGCGCCTGCCGCGCAAGACTGGTGGTTACGCCGCACTCAGGCCACGCCCTCGCTGTCGCGGCTGATGCCTGCGGTCTGGCTGAAGCCGCCATCGACATAGGTGATTTCCGACGTCACGCCGGCGGCCAGGTCGGACAGCATGAACGCGGCCACGTTGCCCACATCCTCGATGGTCACATTGCGCCGCAGCGGCGATGCGTCGGCCACGACCTTGAGCAGCTTGCCGAAGTCCTTGATGCCGCTGGCAGCCAGGGTCTTGATCGGGCCGGCACTGATGCCGTTGACACGGATCTGGAGCGGGCCGAGCGACTCGGCCAGGTAGCGAACGGACGCTTCCAGGCTGGCCTTGGCCAGGCCCATGGTGTTGTAGTTCGGAATCGTGCGCAGGGCACCCAGGTAGGACAGGGTCAGGAGTGCCGAGCGCTCGTTGAGGTAGGGCAGGGCCGCCTTGGCCATGGCCGGGAAGCTGTAGGCGCTGATGTCGTGGGCGACACGGAACGCCTCGCGGGACAGGCCTTCGAGGAAATCGCCTGCAATGGCCTCTCGCGGGGCGAAGCCGATGCTGTGCACGAAGCCGTCGAAACGCGGCCAGACCTGGGCCAGGTCCGCAAAAAGCTTCTCGATCTGGGCGTCGTCGGACACATCGCAGTCAAACACGAGACTGGAGCCGAAATCGGCGGCAAACTCGGTGATCCGGTCCTTGAAGCGCTCGCCCACGTAACTGAAGGCCAGTTCGGCCCCTTGCGCGTGGCAGGCCTTGGCAATGCCATAGGCAATGGAACGGTTGGACAGCACGCCCGTGATCAGCAACTTCTTGCCGGCAAGAAAACCCATTGGTCAGTCTCCAAGAAAAAATCCAGCAGAATTGTCGCATGCCGTCGATCCGCTTCCGATCCAGCTCCATGCTCTGTCGCTTCTGCCTGTGGCTGGCCCTGGCCGCGATGGCATGGCCGGCGCACGCCGCCCACGGTTATGCGCTCTGGGGTGACCTGAAATATCCTCCCTCGTTCACGCAGTTCGACTATGTCAGGGTGGACGCGCCCAAGGGGGGCGAACTGAGACTGGCCAGCCCCTTTCGGACCAGCACCTACGACAAGTACAACCCGTTCACGCTGAGGGGCAGCGCGCCAGCCTATCTGTCGACCCTGCTATTCGACTCCCTGCTGGCGGGCTCCCTGGACGAGACAGGCGCCGGCTATGGCCTGCTGGCGGAGTCGGTGGACGTGGCCCCCGACCGGCTTTCTGCGACCTTCCGTCTGCGCCCGCAGGCCCGTTTTCACCACGGCAAGCCGGTGTTGGCCGAGGATGTGCGTCACAGCTACGACATCCTGATGGGGCCTTACACGTCGCCGGCCTGGAAATCCCTGCTGCAGGACGTGCTGGGCGTGGACGTGCTGGATGAACGCACGGTGCGGTTCCGGTTCAAGGTGCCCAGCCGGGAGCTTCCACTGACGGTGGGCGGGCTGCCGGTATTCAGCCGGGACTGGGGCGACGAGACAGACCCTTCGACCGGCAGCCGCAAGACGTTCGACAAGGTGATCATGGACACGCCGCTGGGCAGCGGCCCCTATCGTATCGGCCCTGTCAGATTCGGCCGCGACATCACCTATGTGCGCGATAAGGATTACTGGGGACGGGATCTGCCGGTTCGACGGGGCAGCATCAACTTCGACCGCATCACGGTCAAGATCTACAAGGACAACACGGCGCGGCTGGAGGCCCTGAAGGCTGGCGAGTTCGACCTGATGCGGTTTTTTTCCGCAGGGGACTGGGCGCGGCGGGTCGGTGGCAAGCGCTTCGACACGGGCGAACTGGTCAAGGTGGAGCTCCGTCACAGCCTGCCGACCGGGTTCCAGAGTTATGTGCTCAACACCCGCCGTCCGCCGCTGGATGACATCCGCGTGCGTGAAGCCCTGGGCCTGGCGCTGGACTATGAATGGATGAACCGGCAGATGTTCTACAACAGCTACCAGCGGGTGCAGGGGCTGTTCGGCAACACCGAATGTGCTGCGGGTGGCCTGCCGTCGGCAGGCGAGATGGCCTTGCTCGAACCCTGGCGTGACCAGCTGCCGCCAGCCGTCTTTGGCCCCATGTACACGCCTGCCCGCACCGACCAGGACCAGACGCTGCGCGACAACCTGCGCCGTGCGCAGGCCTTGCTGCGGTCGGCTGGCTGGGCGGTGCAGGACGGCCGGCTTCGCAACCGGCAGGGCGAGCCGATGGTCATGGAATACCTGGACAGCAACGAGGTCGGAGCCCGGGTGGTGACACCCTGGGCGCGCAACCTGGAGAAGCTCGGCATCGAGTTGCGTTTTCGCCCGGTCGACTTTGCGCTCTACCAGCAAAGGCTGCGCAATTTCGACTATGACATCATCTCGCTGGCCTTCGGGGGCACGCACACGCCTGGCGCCGAATATGCCGACCTGTTTGGCAGTGCAGCGGCCCGGACGGAAGACTCCGGCAACTATGCCGGGGTGCGCAGTCCTGCCGTCGATGCGGTGATCGCCCGTATGGTCGGAGCGGACAACAAGGCCGATTTCGTGACGGCATGCCGGGCACTGGATCGCGTGATAAGCCACGGTCATTACCTGATTCCGCAATGGTCGGCGACCACGCACCGCATGGTCTACAACGCCTGGCGGCTCCAGATGCCCGATACCATGCCGCCCTACGCATCAGGCGAGGAGTGGGCCATGTTCACCTGGTGGAGCAAACACTGACATGTGGTCCTACATCCTCAAACGGCTCCTGCTGATGATCCCGACCCTGTTCGGGGTGCTGTTGCTGACCTTCGTCGTGATCCAGTTCGTGCCCGGCGGGCCGGTCGAGCAGTACCTGGCCGAGGCCCGTGCAGGCGGGGGCAGGGGCGCCGAAGGCGGTGCCGTTTACCGGGGCGCCCAGGGCGTCGACCCGCAGCGCCTGGAGCAGATCAAGGCCCTGTATGGCTTCGACAAGCCGGCTCACGAGCGTTTCTTCCAGATGATCGGGCGTTTTGCCCGCTTCGACCTGGGCACCAGTTTCATGCACAACAAGTCGGTCGGCCAGCTCATTGTCGAAAAGCTGCCTGTTTCCGTCAGCCTGGGGTTGTGGACCTTTTTCATCAGTTACCTGGTGGCGGTGCCGCTGGGCGTGGCCAAGGCCGTGCGCGCCGGAAGCCGCTTTGACTTTGTCACCACATTGCTGGTCCTGGTGGGCTATGCCATTCCCGGGTTTGTGCTGGGTGTCGCCTTGCTGGTCATCTTCGGTGGACAGCTGCAATGGTTTCCCTTGCGTGGCCTGACGTCTTCCAACTGGGACGAGCTGAGCTGGGGCGCCCGCATCGTGGACTATCTCTGGCACATTGCCTTGCCCGTCACCGCCATGGTGCTGGGCAGCTTTGCGGTGACGACGATGCTGACCAAGAATGCCTTTCTGGAGGAGATCCGCAAGCAGTACGTGATGACAGCCAGGGCCAAAGGTCTGACCGAGCGGCAGGTGCTGTGGAAGCACGTGTTCCGCAACGCCCTGATTCCCATCGTCACCGGGTTTCCGGCTGCCTTCATCGGCGCCTTTTTTGCCGGATCGCTGCTCATTGAAACCCTGTTCTCGCTCGACGGGCTGGGTCTGCTCAGCTACGAGAGTGTGATCCGTCGCGACTATCCCGTCGTGCTGGGAACCCTGTTCCTGTTCACGCTGATCGGTCTGGTGACCAAACTGATTTCGGATCTCTGCTATGTCTGGGTCGATCCCCGTGTCCGGTTTGACTGACGCGCTGCCCGCAGGGCAGGTCTCGCCGTCACCCGCCCTGCGGGCGTGGCGCCGTTTCCGGCGCAACCGCCTGGGGTACTGGAGCTTGCTGGTGTTTGCCGCTTTCGTGGTGCTCAGCCTGTTTGCCGAAGTCCTCTCGAACGACCGGCCCCTGATGGTGCGCTACGAGGGGCAGAACTACTTTCCCATCTGGCAGGATCTTCCCGAGACCACCTTTGGGGGTGATTTCGAGGCGCCGACAGACTATCTGGACCCGTTCATACGGCAGCGCCTTTCGCAGGACGGGAACTGGGCCATCTACGCACCGAACCCCTACGGCCCGACGACGCTGAACTACTTTGCCAGCGAACCCAACCCGTCCGGCCCGTCCAGGGAGAACTGGCTGGGCACCGACGATCGCGGGCGTGACCTGCTGGCCCAGCTGATCTACGGTTTCCGTGTGAGCGTCCTGTTTGCGTTGGCCCTGACGTCCATTGGCGTCCTGCTGGGCGTGCTGGCGGGCGCTGTCCAGGGCTTCTTCGGTGGCCGGACCGACCTGGCCCTGCAACGCTTCATCGAAATATGGGGGTCGATGCCCGAGTTGTACCTGCTGATCATCTTTTCAGCGGTGTTCGCGCCCAGCGTCGGGCTGCTGCTCATCCTCCTGAGCCTGTTCGGCTGGATGGGCCTGTCGGACTATGTGCGGGCCGAGTTCCTGCGCAACCGCCAGCTCGACTATGTGCGGGCTGCAAGGGCCATGGGGCTGACCAGCTGGCAGATCATCTGGCGCCACGTGCTGCCCAACAGCATGACGCCGGTGGTCACTTTCCTGCCGTTTCGCATGAGTGCGGCCATCCTGGCGCTGACCTCGCTCGATTTTCTGGGGCTCGGTGTTCCGCCGGGAACGCCGTCCCTGGGCGAGTTGCTCAGCCAGGGCAAGAACAACATCGACGCTTGGTGGATATCGCTGTCCACGTTTGCCGTTCTGGTGCTGACCCTGTTGTTGCTGACCTTCATGGGTGATGCGCTGCGCGATGCCCTCGACCCCCGGAAGCAGGACCGATGATCAGCGAAAAACTGCTTGAAGTGCGCGGCCTGCGCGTCGCGTTCGGTGGCCGGGAGGTGGTG
Organism: Burkholderiaceae bacterium; assembly: GCA_041396505.1. Lineage (GTDB taxonomy): Bacteria > Pseudomonadota > Gammaproteobacteria > Burkholderiales > Burkholderiaceae_C > Hydrogenophaga. The sequence goes on along the minus strand of JAWKYL010000003.1, from coordinate 814,203 downwards.
CATGGCATCGACTTCGACATTCGCGCGGGCGAGAAGCTGGCGCTGGTGGGGGAATCCGGGTCGGGCAAGACGGTCTCGGCACTGTCGCTGCTGCGTCTCGTGCAGGGCGCCGAAGTCCACGGCAGTGCCCGCCTCCAGGGTCGGGATCTCCTGTCCCTGTCCGAGCGCGAACTGCGCGGCGTGCGCGGCGACGCGGTGTCCATCGTCTTCCAGGAGCCGATGACTTCGCTCAATCCGCTTTATACGGTGGGAGCACAGATTGTCGAGGTGTTGCAGGTCAAGAAAGGGCTGACCCTTGCCCAGGCGTCGGAGGCTGCAGTGGAACTGCTGGCCTCGACCGGCATTCCGGAGCCACGCCGACGGGCTGGTGCCTTTGCACACCAGCTCAGTGGTGGACAGCGGCAGCGGGCCATGATCGCCATGGCGCTGGCGAGCCAGCCCCGGCTGCTGCTGGCAGACGAACCGACAACGGCGCTCGACGTCAGCCTGCGGGGCCAGATTCTTGACTTGCTGTCCGACCTGCAGCGGCAGCACGGCATGGCGGTGTTGCTGATCACGCACGACTTGCCCATGGTGCGACGCTTTGCCGATCGGGTGGCGGTGATGGAGCAGGGCCACCTGGTCGAGCAGGGCGATGTGCGCCAGGTGTTCGAATCGCCTGCCCATGCCTATACCCGCAAGCTCATGTCCAGCCGTCCGCAGCGGGCCGTCATTGAAGCCCCGGAGGTCGCGCCGGAGCCAACTCTGCGCAGCCAGGCACTGAGCGTGGCCTATCCCGTTCCCCTGGCAGGCATCAGGGGCTGGTTCCGCAAGGGACGTTTCGTGGCGGTGCAGTCGGCCAGTCTCGAGCTCGATGCCGGACGCACACTTGGTGTCATGGGGGAGTCCGGCTCCGGGAAGTCGACGCTGGCGTTGGCCGTGCTGGGCCTGTTGCCGGCCGATGGTCAGCTGCAGGTGTGTGGTTCCAGCTGGGACCAGGCGCGACGCGCCGGTGTGGACCGGCAACTGCGCCGCCATGTCCAGGTGGTCTTCCAGGATCCGTTTTCGTCGCTGTCGCCCCGCATGACCATCGAGCAGATTGTCGGCGAAGGCCTGCAGGTGCACGAGCCCGCCCTGACCGCTGTGGAGCGGCGGGGGCGTGTGGTGCAGGCCCTGGTCGACGTGGGTCTGCTCGGACATCGGGACGACGCCCAGGACTGGCTGGGACGCTATCCGCACGAGTTTTCAGGCGGGCAACGCCAGCGGCTGGCGATTGCCCGGGCGCTGATCGTCGGTCCGCGGCTGCTCGTGCTGGACGAACCGACCAGCGCGCTGGACGTCACGGTCCAGAAACAGGTGCTGGCCCTGTTGCAGCACCTGCAGGCCGAGCGAGGGTTGAGTTTTCTGTTGATCACCCACGACGTGGACGTAATCCGGGCCATGGCACACGATGTCGTGGTCATGAAGGATGGCGATGTGGTGGAGCAGGGCCCCTGCCTTCAGGTGCTGGAATCGCCCGCCCATCCCTATACGCAAAAACTGGTGGCCGCGGCTGCGTGATGGCGGATGGCCGGGGCGGACCCGGCCGTCGCCTGCGTCGTGTAAGGTTGCCATTGACATTCGTCAACCCCGATCCGGCACCCACAGGCTATAAACCCGGGCGGGCCCCGGCGAACGAACGAGGACCCATCATGAGCCATCCGACAGAGACCTATCCGAACCGCATGCCTGCTGCCATCGACTTGCAAGCCCCCTGGCGCTGGCTTCGCCTGGGATGGGCCGACCTGCGCTGCAATCTGGTCCCGGGCCTCGTGCATGGCCTGCTGATTGCCTGTTTTGGCTGGTTGCTGCTGTGGCTGGCCCGCGAACGGTTCTGGTTGCTGGCTGGTGCGTTCTCGGGCTTCCTGATCGTGGCGCCCATCCTGGCCACAGGGCTGTATCACGTCAGCCGGGGGTGTGCCGAAGGTCGCAAGCTTGGACTGGCAGAGGTCCTGGGCCTGTGGACATCCGGCGACGGCCGACTGGTGCGGTTTGGCCTGCTTCTGGGACTTGCGGGCACCGGATGGGTGCTCACATCGGCCGGACTCATCACCCTGTTGTCCCCGGTACCTATTGAAAAGCCGGCCGACTTCCTGCGGCACGTGGTCCTGGTCCAGGAAGTGGGCCTGTTCGAGGTGTGGTTGCTGATGGGGGCTTTGCTGGCGGCACCGGTGTTTGCGTCTTCGGTGACCGCCATTCCCATGCTGGTCGACACCACCGTGCCCGTGAGCATGGCGGTGGCCGAGAGCTGGCGCACGGTCGCCAGCCAGCCCGTGGTGATGACGGTGTGGGCCGTGATCATTGCCGTGTTGTCGGCGCTCGGGATGCTGACCGCCATGCTCGGCCTGATCATCATCATTCCCTGGCTGGCCCATGCCAGCTGGCATGCTTACCAGGAACTCTCGGCGCAGTCGCCCTATCTGGCGGCCGACTGAGGACCCTGCAGCCATTTCATGAATAACACGGTATTCGGCTTCACCGAGGGACAGATTGCCCAGTTCGGACTCACGTTCGGTGTCGGCGCTTTCATTCTCTACATGCTATTCATCGTCTTGAACCTGGCCCTGGAGTCCAAGGCGGGCAAGTTCGGCACGTTCATCCTGTTCGTCGTCCTGTCTTTTGGCATGCTGGGCTTTCTGGCCAAGAACCTCATCCAGTGGATTCTCGGTATCTGAGCAGAAGGCGCGAACCGAATTGCATGTATGCAGTGCCTGGAGGGGCAGGTTGCTTGAAAATGCCGTCTGAAAGCGCTACAATGCCAGCTTCACGACCAAATGGGCGGGTAATACCGGCCCTTTTTTTTTGGCCGATCGGAAGGCAGGTGCCTGGCAGGCGGACGGGGATGACCCTCTGGCCTGATCCGGCAACTGCTCCTGGAACCCCATTTTTGCCTCACTGACACCTCAGCACTCACACCCACACATGGCCTGGCAGGACACCGTCGCACAAACCGTTTCAGGGCTGGGTTTTGATCTGGTGGATCTCGAACGATCCGCCGGTGGGTTGCTGCGCGTGACCATTGACTGGCCCTGGATCCCGGCGCAGGAAGAAGCGGCCCCGAGCGAGCGGTTTGTGACCGTGGAAGATTGCGAGCGCGTCACCCGTCAGCTCCAGTACCTGCTGGAAGTCGAAGGGGTGGAATACCGGCGCCTTGAAGTGGGTTCGCCCGGCATTGACCGGCCTTTGCGCCATGAAGCCGATTTCCAGCGCTTCCTGGGTGAAGTGGTCGACATCACCCTGAAGGCGCCCATCGGCAGCACGGATTCATCCGTGTCGGCCAGCCGCAAGAAGTTCAGGGGCGTGCTCGAGCGAGGCCCGGCAGAGGGGCAGTGGCAGGTGGTCTGGAGCGATGAGCCGCCGGTCAAACCGGGCCAGCGCGTCAGCAAGAAGCGCGTGCCGGCCCCGTTGCAGGCACTGGCTTTCACGCTGGAAGAGATACAGCAGGCGCGTCTTGCGCCGATCGTGAATTTCAAGGGGCGTCAGTCGCCAGTCGACCGGCCAGCGCCGGCCGATGGTGCGCAGGCGGACAAATGACAAGTCAGGAAATGCCAGCAGTGCTGGTGGAGCAAATCGGAAAGGTGGGCGAGTGAAATGAACCGCGAAATGTTGATGCTGATCGATGCCATCTCGCGCGAGAAGAATGTCGAGCGCGACCTGGTGCTGGGCGCCGTCGAGCAGGCGCTGGCCTCGGCCACCAAGAAGCTTTACAAAGGTGACGTCGACATCCGCGTCGCCATGGACCCTGACACCGGCGCCTACGAAACGTTCCGCCGCTGGCTGGTCGTGCCCGACGAGGCCGGTCTCCAGAATCCCGATGCCGAGGAACTCGTTTCCGACGCCCGCGACGACATCCCCGACATCGAGGAAGGCGACTACATCGAGAAGCCGGTCGAAAGCGTGCCCATTGGCCGCATCGGTGCGATGGCCGCCAAGCAGGTCATCCTGCAGAAGATTCGCGATGCCGAACGCGAGATGCTGCTCAACGACTTCATGAGTCGTGGCGACAAGATCTTCGTTGGTACGGTCAAGCGCATGGACAAGGGCGATCTCATCGTCGAGAGCGGCCGGGTCGAAGGCCGCCTCAGGCGGGGCGAGATGATTCCCAAGGAAAACTTCCGCAGTGGTGACCGCGTGCGCGCCATGATCATGGAAGTCGACCTGAACCTGCGTGGTGCGCCGATTCTGCTCTCCCGCTCGGCGCCGGCCTTCATGATCGAGCTGTTCCGGCAGGAAGTGCCCGAGATCGAGCAGGGCCTGCTGGAAATCAAGAGTTGCGCCCGTGACCCGGGTTCTCGTGCCAAGATCGCCGTGCTGTCCCATGACAAGCGCATCGACCCGATCGGGACCTGCGTCGGGGTGCGTGGTTCGCGTGTGAATGGCGTGACCAACGAACTGGCGGGCGAGCGCGTGGACATCGTGCTCTGGAGCGAAGATCCGGCCCAGTTTGTCATTGGCGCCCTGGCACCCGCCAATGTGGTGTCCATCGTGGTGGACGAAGAGCGCCACGCCATGGATGTGGTGGTCGACGAAGAGAACCTGGCCATCGCCATCGGGCGTGGTGGCCAGAACGTGCGCCTGGCCTCCGACCTGACCGGCTGGAAAATCAACATCATGACGGCCGACGAGTCGGCCCAGAAACAGGCCGAAGAAGCCGATGTGATCCGCCGCCTGTTCATGTCCAAGCTGGACGTGGACCAGGAAATCGCCGACATCCTGATCGAGGAAGGTTTCACCAGCCTGGAAGAGGTGGCCTATGTGCCCCTGCAGGAAATGCTGGAGATCGAGTCCTTCGACGAAGACACCGTCAACGAGCTGCGGTCCCGCGCCAAGGATGCGCTGCTGACGATGGAGATTGCCCGCGAAGAGAGCGTCGAGGAGGTCTCGCAGGACCTGCGCGACCTGGAAGGCATGACGACGGAACTGGTGGGCAAGCTGGCGGACGCCGGCGTGCATACCCGTGACGACCTTGCCGACCTGGCCACCGACGAACTCACCGAAATCACCGGCCAGACGCCCGAAGACGCGACACAGCTGATCATGCTGGCGCGTGCGCACTGGTTCACCGGTGATGAGTCCCAGGCCTCGAACTGACCCGGAGGCCCCTGCGGAGAAGAGAATCTATGACAAGTACCACTGTCGCCGATCTGGCTGCCGAACTGAACAAGCCTACCTCCCTGCTGCTGGAACAGTTGTCCGCAGCAGGCGTGTCCAAGGGCGCGGGTAGCGATCCCGTCACCGAAGCCGACAAGCAGAAACTGCTGGGCCACCTCAAGGCCAGTCATGGGACTGCCGGGGGAGAGCGCAAGAAGATCACCCTCGTCAAGAAATCGACCACCGAAATCAAGCAGGCCGACGCCACGGGCCGTGCTCGCACGATCCAGGTGGAAGTCCGCAAGAAGCGCACGTTCATCAAGCGCGATGACGAGGTCGGACCCGAGACCGGATTCCCCGTCGTCGAGGCTGAGCCCGCTGCTCCCGTGATCGACCAGAGCGAGCTGGCCCGCCGCGAGGAAGAGGCGAGCCGCCAGGCCGAACTGCTGCGTCGCCAGGAAGAAGAGCTGGCCCAGAAGCGCCGCGAACGCGAGGCCGAGGAGGCGCGCCAGGCCCAGGCCCAGGCGGAGCAGGAGCGTGCCGCAGCCGAAGCAGCCCGTCAGGCCGAGGAGGCTCGACAGGCCCAGGTCGCCGCGCAGGCGCAGGCCAGTACGCCCAAGCCGCAGGAGACGCCTGATGCCAAGGCGCAGGATGCCACCCAGGCCCAGGCTGCCAAGCGCGAAAGCGAAGCCAAGGCGCAGGAAGAAGCACGCCGTGCCGAAGAGCAGCGTGCCCAGGACCTGCTGGAGCGCCGTCGCAAGGCGGAGGCCGAAGCGGCCAGCATCCGCGCCATGATGGCGGCACCGGCCAAGACGCTGGTGGCCAAGAAGCCCGAGCCCGATCCGAAGGCCGGCATCAAGGGAACCTTGCACAAGCCGGCCGGTACGCCTGCGGCAGCCAAGACCGGTGCGGGTGGCCCTGGCAAGAAGGAGGTCAAGTCCGAGAACCTGTCCTCGACCTGGAAGGATGACGCCGCCAAGAAGAAGGAAATCAAGACTCGCGGCGATACCACCGCCGGTCGCACCAACTGGCGTGGCGGCCCGCGCGGAGGTGGACGGCGCAACGACCGGGACTCCCGTGACTCTGGAGGCAGCGGCTTTGTTGCGCCGACCGAATTCAAGGCCATCGAAGTGCACGTGCCGGAGACCATCACGGTGTCCGAGCTCGCCCACAAGATGAGCGTGAAATCGTCCGAGGTGATCAAGCACCTCATGAAGCTGGGGCAGATGGTCACCATCAACCAGTCGCTGGACCAGGACACGGCCATGATCGTCGTGGAAGAGCTCGGTCACAAGGCCATCCAGGCCGCGCTGGACGATCCGGAGGCCTTCACCGAAGAGGAAGTGTCCGGCCAGCAGGCGGAGCTTCATCCGCGGGCGCCCGTGGTCACCGTCATGGGTCACGTCGACCACGGCAAGACCTCGTTGCTGGACTACATCCGTCGCGCCAAGGTGGCTGCAGGCGAAGCGGGCGGCATCACGCAGCACATCGGTGCCTACCATGTGGATACACCCCGTGGCACCGTCACCTTCCTCGATACCCCGGGTCACGAAGCGTTCACCGCCATGCGCGCCCGCGGCGCCCAGGCCACGGATATCGTCGTTCTGGTGTGTGCGGCCGATGATGGCGTCATGCCCCAGACCAAGGAAGCTGTGAAGCACGCCAAGGCGGCAGGTGTTCCCATCGTGGTGGCGATGACCAAGGCGGACAAGCCCGACGCCAACATTGAGCGCGTCAAGTCCGAGCTCGTGGCCGAGGAAGTGGTGCCGGAAGAGTTCGGTGGTGATTCGCCGTTCGTGGCCGTGTCTGCCAAGACAGGTCAGGGCGTGGACGAGTTGCTCGAGCAGGTGCTGCTGCAAGCCGAAGTGCTGGAGCTGCAGGCCCCGGTCGAAGCCATGGCCAAGGGCCTGGTGATCGAAGCCCGTCTGGACAAGGGACGGGGTGCCGTGGCCACGGTGCTGGTGCAGTCCGGTACGCTGAAGGTGAGCGACGTCGTCCTGGCAGGCCAGACCTCCGGTCGCGTGCGTGCCATGCTGGACGAGAACGGTCGGCCGACCAAGGAAGCCGGTCCATCCATTCCGGTGGAAATTCAGGGTCTGGCCGAAGTGCCCCAGGCCGGCGACGAGTTCATGGTCATGGCCGACGAGCGCCGTGCCCGCGAGATTGCCACCTACCGCGCTGGCAAGTACCGCAGCACCAAGCTGGCCAAGCAGCAGGCCGCCAAGCTGGAGAACATGTTCTCCGACATGACGGCCGGCGAGGTCAAGACCTTGCCGATCATCATCAAGGCCGATGTGCAAGGTTCGCAGGAAGCCCTGTCGACCTCGCTGCTCAAGCTCTCGACGGACGAAGTCCGCGTGCAGCTGGTGTATGCGGGTGTGGGCGGCATCAGCGAATCCGACGTGAACCTGGCGATTGCATCCCGGGCCATTGTCATCGGCTTCAACGTGCGGGCCGATGCCGGTGCGCGCAAGCTCGCCGAAGGCAACGACGTCGATCTGCACTACTACAACATCATCTACGACGCGGTGGATGAACTCAAGGCGGCCATGTCGGGCATGCTGGCTCCGGAGAAGCGCGAGGAAGACATCGGTACGGCGGAAATCCGTACCGTGTTCGTGGCTTCCAAGATCGGCACGGTGGCTGGCTGTATGGTCACATCCGGTCAGGTCACCCGCAGTTCGCACTTCCGCCTGCTGCGCGACAACGTGGTCATCTACACGGGCGAGCTCGAATCGCTCAAGCGCCACAAGGACGACGCACGCGAAGTCAAGGAAGGCTTCGAGTGCGGTATCAAGCTCAAGAACTACAACGACATCAAGGAAGGTGATCAGCTGGAGTTCTTCGAGATCAAGGAAGTGGCCCGGACGCTGTAAACCATGGCGCGCAAGTCTTCAGTACCCAATCGCGGTTTTCGTGTGGCCGACCAGATCCAGCGGGATCTGGCGGACCTCATCGCGCGCGAGCTGAAAGACCCGCGCGTGGGCATGATCACGATCAATGCGGTTGAGGTCACGCCCGATTACGCGCACGCCAAGGTGTTCTTCAGCCTGCTCACAGGTGATCCGCAGGAGGCGGCCGAAGGGCTGAATGCCGCTGCGGGCTTCCTGCGCAACGGACTGTTCAAGCGGCTGCACATCCACACCGTGCCCACCCTGCATTTCGTGTTCGACCGCACCACCGAACGGGCGGCCGACATGAACGCCCTGATCGCCAAGGCAGTCGCCTCGCGCTCCAAGAACGAGGACTGACATGACGGCTGCTCCGCGTGCACGGGTGCAGCGTCGCCCCGTGCACGGGGTTTTGCTGCTCGACAAACCGCTGGGCCTCTCCAGCAACCAGGCGCTGCAAAAGGCCAAATGGCTGCTGCGCGCCGAAAAGGCCGGCCATACAGGTACGCTCGATCCTCTGGCCAGTGGCGTGTTGCCTATCTGCCTGGGTGCGGCCACCAAGTACAGCCAGTTGCATCTGGACGCCGATAAGACCTATGAAACCGTGATCAGGCTGGGCCTGCGCACGGCCACGGGCGATGCCGAAGGCGAGGTGATCGAGACGCGACCCGTGACCTGTACCGTCGGGCAGGTGGTCGAGGTGCTGGACCGTTTCACCGGTCCCATCGAGCAGGTGCCGCCGATGCACAGTGCGCTCAAAAAGGACGGCAAGGCCCTGTACGAGTATGCACGGACCGGCCAGACCGTCGAGCGCGAGCCCAGGCGAGTCACCATTCACGATCTTGAACTGCTGGACATGGTGCTCGACGGCCCGGCGCCTTGCCTGCGGCTTCGGGTCCATTGCTCCAAGGGCACTTACATCCGGACCCTCGGAGAAGACATCGGGGCAGCCCTGGGTTGCGGAGGGCACCTGATCGAACTGCGGCGCACGGCCACAGGTCCGTTCGAACAGTCCGCCAGCGTCCGTCTCGACGTCCTGGAAGCCAAGGACGAAGCGGGCCGCCTGGCGTGCCTGCTGCCCGTCGAGGCCCTGCTGCAACAACACACACGCCTGGACCTCGACAGCGAGGACGCGGCACGTTTTCTCAGCGGCATGCGCCGCCGCGGGTCGTGGCCCGACCAGGCGCTGGTGTCGGTCTATGGCCCGGCGCAAGGCCCGGGCACGCCGACCGTGCTGCTGGGGACCGGTGAGGTCATCGCCGGCGAACTCATCCCGGGGCGACTGCTGAGCCCCACCGAATTACAGCCATCTCTGGAAATCGCATCATGAGCAAACAGATTCGAAACATCGCCATCATCGCGCACGTCGACCACGGCAAGACCACCATGGTGGACCAGCTGTTGCGCCAGTCCGGCACCTTTGCTGCCCACGAGAAGGTCGAAGACACCGTGATGGACAACAACGCCATCGAACGCGAGCGCGGCATCACCATCCTGGCCAAGAACTGCGCGGTCAGCTGGAACGACACCCACATCAACATTGTGGACACCCCCGGCCACGCGGATTTCGGCGGCGAAGTCGAACGTGCACTGTCCATGGTCGACGGCGTGCTGCTGCTGATCGACGCGCAGGAAGGTCCGATGCCGCAGACGCGCTTCGTGACCAAGAAGGCCCTCGCTCTGGGCCTCAAGCCCATCGTGGTGGTCAACAAGGTCGACAAGCCCGGTGCCAATCCGGACAAGGTGATCAACGCGGCCTTCGACCTGTTCGACAAGCTGGGTGCCACCGACGAACAGCTGGACTTTCCTGTGGTGTATGCCTCCGGCATCAACGGCTGGTCGTCCCTCGAAGACGGCGAAGCGGGCGAGCAGTGGGGTCCTGACATGTCGGCGCTGTTCGACACCATCCTGAAGCACGTGCCGGCCCACGAGGGTGATCCGTCCGCTCCCTTGCAGCTGCAGATCTCGGCGCTGGATTACAACAGTTTCGTCGGCCGCATCGGCGTCGGCCGCATCAACGCCGGCCTGCTCAAGCCGGCCATGGACGTGCTGGTCATGGAAGGTCCGGACGGCAAGAGCTTCAAGGGCCGTGTCAACCAGGTGCACAAGTTCCAGGGCCTCGACCGTGTCCAGGTGACCGAAGCGGGTCCTGGCGACATCGTGCTGATCAACGGCATCGAAGATATCGGTATCGGTGTGACGCTGACTGACCCGCTCAACCCGCAGGCATTGCCCATGCTCAAGGTCGACGAACCCACGCTGACCATGAACTTCTGCGTGAACACCAGTCCGCTGGCCGGGCGCGAAGGCAAGTTCGTCACCAGCCGCCAGATCTGGGACCGTCTGCAGAAGGAACTGCAGAGCAACGTGGCCCTGCGCGTCAAGGAGACCGACGAAGACGGGGTCTTTGAAGTGTCGGGACGTGGTGAACTGCACCTGACGATCCTGCTGGAGAACATGCGCCGCGAAGGCTATGAAATGGCGGTGGGCAAGCCGCGCGTGGTCTTCAAGGACATCGACGGCGTCCGGTGCGAGCCGATCGAGATGGTGACCTGCGATATCGAGGAAGGCCACCAGGGCGGCGTCATGCAGGCACTGGGCGAACGCAAAGGCGAACTGGTCAACATGGAGCCGGACGGTCGTGGCCGCGTGCGCCTGGAGTACCGCATTCCCGCACGGGGGCTGATCGGTTTCTCGAACGAATTCCTCAACCTGACGCGCGGCTCCGGTCTGATCGCCAATATCTTTGACGGATACGAGCCTCACAAAGGTGAACTGGCCAGCCGCAAGAACGGTGTGCTGATCTCCATGGACGATGGTGAGATCTTCACTTATGCCCTGGGCAAGCTCGATGACCGTGGCCGCATGTTCGTCAAGGCCGGTGACCCTGTGTATGAGGGCATGATTGTGGGCATTCACAGCCGCGAGAACGATCTGGTGGTCAATGCCACGCGCACCAAGCAGCTGACCAACTTCCGCGTGAGCGGCAAGGAAGACGCCATCAAGATCACGCCCCCGATCGACCTGACGCTGGAATATGGCGTGGAGTTCATCGAGGACGACGAACTGGTCGAGATCACGCCCAAGAGCGTGCGGCTGCGCAAGCGCTACCTCAAGGAGCACGAGCGCAAGCGCGCTTCGAAGGAAGCATGACAGCCGGTGGCCGCCTGGGGCATTCCCGGGCGGTGCTCCTGATGGTGCTGGCCGCCCTGTTGTGGTCCATCGCTGGCGTGGTGGCCCGGCAGATCGAGTCCGCCACCCGATTCGAGATCACGTTCTGGCGCAGCGCCTTTGCAGCCCTGTCCCTGCTGGTGATTCTGCCCCTGTGGCGCCGCAGCCAGCCGCGCCATGGGGACTTGCCGGCGGGCGCGTCACGGGGAGTGGGGCTGTTTGTGCGGCGCCATTGGGGCCTGCATCCCGAGTGGCCTGCCTTCTGGATTTCCGGCCTGTGCTGGAGCGTCATGTTCAGTGCCTTCATGCTGGCCATGACGTTCACCAGCGTCGCGAACGTGCTGGTGATCATGGCCCTGGGGCCTCTGTTCACGGCCTTGCTGGCCCGGGTGACCACCGGGTTGCGCCTGCCATTGCGAACCTGGCTGACGGCTGTGATGGCCGGCGCCGGCATTGCGTTCATGTACGGCAGCCAGTTCGCCCAGGCCTTGGCCGGTCCAAAGGTCGACGCATCCAACCTGTTGGCAGGTTCCCTGATCGCCCTGGGTGTACCCATTGGCGGAGCGATCAACTGGACGGTGGCCCAACGCAGCCAGCAGCACGGGGCCCGGATCGATCTTGTGCCGGCCGTGCTGCTCGGCGCGACCCTTTCCAGCCTGGCGCTCCTGCCGCTGGCTTGGCCATTTGCTGCCTCGGGCGGTGACATCGCGTGGCTGGCCACACTCGGTCTGGTTCAACTGGCCATCCCCTGCACACTGGCCGTCATCAGTGCTCGTGTCCTTTCCGCCCCGGAGGTTTCGCTCCTGGCGTTGCTGGAGGTGATCTTTGGCATTGCACTCGTCTGGATAGGCGCAGGCGAGGCGCCGGGACCGAACGTGATCACGGGCGGCGGGGCCGTGATCGTGGCGCTGGCCATCAATGAAGCGCTGGGCTGGCACAGCCGGCAGGGCACGCCCCGCATACAGACACTCGAGGCCCGGGACGACCCCGCTCCCTGACGTCTCGACCTATGGAGACCAAGATGAACACGAAGATTGAACCCTCCCATGTTCTCGCCGAAGTCCGGGGCCGGGTCGGCTGCCTGACCCTGAATCGCCCCAAGGCGCTGAACGCGCTGTCGCTGGACATGGTCCGCGACCTGACTTCAGCCCTGCTGACGTGGCGGGACAGTCCGGATGTGCTTGCGGTGGCCATTCGCGGCACTGGCAAGGAGGGGCCGTTCGGCGCCTTCTGTGCCGGAGGCGACATCCGTTTCTTTCACCAGGCGGCGTTGGCAGGCGATCCGGCGCTTGAAGACTTCTTCACCGAAGAGTACGCGCTCAACCACCTGATTCACACCTATCCCAAGCCCTACATCGCCATCATGGACGGCATCTGCATGGGTGGGGGCATGGGTGTGAGCCAGGGCGCCAGCCTGCGCATCGTCACCGAGCGGTCCAAGCTGGCCATGCCGGAGACCAACATCGGCCTGTTTCCGGACGTCGGGGGAGGCTACTTCCTCAGCCGGTGCGCGGGGCACCTGGGCGAGTACCTGGCGTTGACCGGCCGCGTGCTCGGGGGATCGGAGGCCATGGCGGCCGGCCTGGCCGACGCATGGGTCGACAGCGGCCGACTGGGCTCGCTGTGGGAGTCCCTGGCCTCGACCCCCTTCGAGACGAGCGACGCCGTGGAACGCTGGTGCCTGACGTTCCAGACGAAATCGACGCCCCAGCCGGCCTGGCCAACAGGGGAGGTCGATGCCATGTTCGGCCTGCCGACGGTCCTGGCTATCGTGCAGGCGCTGGAAGCCGCTTCGTCCGAATGGGCGACGGCGACCGCTGCCGTGCTGCGGCAGCGGTCGCCGCTCATGCTGCATGTGGTGCTGGAGCAGGTCCGCCGTGCCCGTGGCATGGGCCTGGCAGACGACCTGCGCATGGAGCGTGACCTGGTGCGGCACTGCTTCCACGCGGGCCATCTTGGACGGCAGGCTACAGACAGCGAGACCGTCGAGGGCATCCGCGCGCTGGCAGTGGACAAGGACCATTCGCCGCGCTGGCAACCGGCCCGGATCGAGGATGTGACGGCCGAGATGGTCGATGGCTTCTTCCGGTCGCCGTGGCCCCACTGGGCGCATCCCCTGGCCCGGCTGTAATCTCGCGGGCGCCCCTGTCGGCGCTTCTGTCGGCGCTTCTGTCGGCGCTTCTGTCGGCGCCTTTCTCGGCGCCTTGGCGGCGCCCGTGGCGTCGCTCAGCGCTGGCGGTGCTTCATCGCACGCTCGACCTCGCGCTTGCCCTCACGTTCCTTGATCGTGTCGCGCTTGTCGTGTTCCGCCTTGCCCTTGGCCAGCGCAATCTCGCACTTGACCTTGCCATTCTTCCAGTGGAGGTTGAGCGGGACGATGGTGAAACCCTTCTGCTCCGTCTTGCCGATCAGGCGGCTGATCTGGTCCTTGTGCAGCAACAGTTTTCTGGAACGCGTGGCCTCGGCGTTGACGTGGGTCGACGTCGTGCGCAGCGGGTTGATCAGGCAACCGATCAGGAAGAGCTCGCCCTCGCGGATCACCACATAGCCGTCGGTCAGCTGCACCTTGCCCTCTCGCAGTGCCTTGACTTCCCAGCCCTGCAGCACCATGCCCGCCTCGAAACGCTCTTCGATGGCGTAGTTGAAGATGGCTCTCTTGTTGTCGGCCAGTCGGCTGTCGCCGTTCCTGGCTGCGGTGTTCTTGCGGTTCGGGGTGGCCATGAGGTTCAGATGGGGCCATCATGGCCCCATACAATGGATGGTGACGATTCGAGGCTCGCGGCAGGGCCTGTCTTGCCGGGTCCGGACCTTGGTACGACCGTCTGATATCGCGTCCGGTTGCACCTGTGCGTCGGGCAGCCCTACATTGTATGAAAACGATTCACAAGTCCGTCCTGCTATGGCACAGCGCGCATGAAATGTTCACGCTGGTGACCGATGTGCACCACTATCCCCAGTTTCTGCCCTGGTGTGACCAGGGCGAGGTGCTGGAACACATGGATGACGGAATGCTCGCCCGCGTCGGCATCGCCTTCGGGGGATTGCGCCAGAGTTTCACGACGCGCAATACCCATGTCGAAGACCGGCAGGTGCACCTCAGTCTGGTCGACGGACCCTTTTCCCAGCTCGAAGGCCATTGGGATTTTCAGCGCCTGGGTGATGGCAGCCAGCGCGCCTGCAAGGTGACGTTTGATCTGCGATATGGTTTTGCCAGCCCGGCGCTGGCCAAACTGGTGGGGCCAGTGTTCGACAGAATCGCCGGCAGCCTGGTCGAGGCTTTTGTGCGCCGGGCAGACCAGGTCTATGGTGCCGATCCGATGGGGTGAGCTGCCATGAAAGTCACACTTCTCCATGGCAGCGGACCGCGCGACGTCCAGGAACAGGTGCTGGACGTGCCTGAGGGAACGACCGTCCGGCAGGCGCTGACGCTGGCCGGATGGATTCGACGCTTTCCCGAAACGGCAACCGACGCCAGTGCCCTGTCGGTATGGGGACGCAAGGCGGGTGGCGACCAGGTGCTCCGCGAGGGAGATCGCGTCGAAGTGTGCCGCGATCTGCGTGTCGACCCCAAGGTTGCCCGGCGCGAACGGTTTGTTGCCCAGGGTTCGCGGGGCTCCGGCCTGTTTGCCAGCCGTCGCCCGGGTTCCAAGGCCGGTTACTGAGTCACCGGCATCGGACCGCAGTCCTGCGCCATGATGCGGTCCAGCCGCTGAATCTCGGAGGCACGGGCCTTGTCGTCCAGGAACTCCATGTTGCCCTTGCTGTTGGTCGTGGCCATGCGCACGCCTGAGACAAGGGTCTTGCGGGACCGGGTCGCCCGCTCGCAGTTCTCTTGCCGGATGCGCGCAATGCGCGCGTCCTCGGCCTGCTGTCTGGCCTTTTCCTCGGCTTCTGCCTGTTTCTTGCGCGCCTCTAGCTGGGCATCCTGCCGTGTCATGGCGGGTGCCGGACTGGCTGCCTCGGCCGCCGGTTCGGCAGTTGGTACATCGCGTTCGGCAGAGGCCTTGGGGGCAGATGTGCCGCGCTCCTGCGGGCGACGCAGGATGTTCTTGTCGGGAACGCTGGCCGGCGGCGCCGTATCACTGAACACCTTGCGTCCGCCATCGTCCAGCCATTGCCACTGGGCCTGGGCCGTTCCGATGGTCAGCAGCATGACCGCGCAGGCCGCCACAAGGTGCGGTCCGGAAAGCTTGTTGGGACGTTGGACGCTCATGATTCGAGTGTAGCGGCGTGTCTGCACCATCCCGGGCGCCGTGGCACGGACGGCACACTGGGGTGCCAGACGGTGGATCCGCGTTGCATGGGCAGGCTTCGATCGTCGCCGTTCCGGTCCACGCAGCACACACGGCTACAATGCGTCTTTTGGAGCTTTTCCCCATGCGCCTCCTCGGCAAAGCGCTCACGTTCGACGACGTACTGCTGGTTCCAGCTTACTCCCAGGTCCTGCCCAAGGACACCTCGCTGGCCACCCAGTTCACCCGCAACATCCAGTTGAACCTGCCCCTGGTCTCCGCTGCCATGGACACGGTCACCGAGGCCCGGCTGGCCATTGCCATTGCCCAGGAAGGCGGCATCGGCATCGTCCACAAGAACCTGTCGGCCCAGGAGCAGGCGGCCCACGTGGCCAAGGTCAAGCGTTATGAGTCCGGCGTGCTTCGCGACCCGGTCGTCATCACGCCGCAGACCTCGGTCCGCCAAGTCATGCAGCTGTCCGACGAGCTGGGTGTCTCGGGCTTCCCGGTGGTCGAGAACGGCAAGGTGGTGGGTATCGTCACAGGTCGCGATCTGCGTTTCGAGACACGCCTCGAAGTGCCCGTGTCCGAAATCATGACGCCGCGCGAGCGCCTGGTCACCGTGCCGGAAGGCACGACGCCCGCAGAAGCCAAGGCACTGTTGCACAAGCACAAGCTCGAGCGCCTGCTGGTGGTCAATGAAGCGTTCGAGCTCAAAGGCCTGATCACGGTCAAGGACATCACCAAGCAGCTGAATTTCCCCAATGCGGCACGCGATCCCGCCGGTCGCCTGCGGGTTGGCGCTGCAGTCGGCGTGGGTGCGGGCACCGAGGAGCGTGTCGAAGCGCTGGTCAGGGCGGGCGTGGACGCCATCGTGGTGGATACGGCTCATGGACACAGCCGCGGCGTGATCGAGCGCGTTCGCTGGGTCAAGCAGAATTACCCTCAGGTGGACGTCATCGGCGGCAACATTGCCACGGCCAGTGCGGCCCTGGCGCTGGTCGAGGCCGGCGCCGATGGCGTGAAGGTCGGAATCGGCCCGGGTTCGATCTGCACGACGCGTATCGTGGCCGGCGTGGGCGTGCCCCAGATCACCGCCATCGACAATGTGGCGACCGCATTGCAGACCACTGGCGTGCCCATGATTGCCGACGGTGGCATCCGCTACAGCGGCGACATTGCCAAGGCGATTGCCGCGGGCGCCAACTGCGTGATGATGGGTGGCATGTTCGCTGGCACGGAAGAGTCGCCCGGCGAGATCGTCCTCTACCAGGGCCGCAGCTACAAGAGCTATCGCGGCATGGGCTCCATTGGTGCCATGCAGCAGGGCAGTGCCGACCGCTATTTCCAGGAGAGCAGCACGGGCAATCCCAATGCCGACAAGCTGGTGCCGGAAGGTATCGAAGGCCGGGTGCCCTACAAGGGCTCCGTCGTGTCGATCATCTTCCAGATGGCAGGCGGCATTCGCGCTGCGATGGGCTATTGTGGCTGTCCGTCCATTGAGCACATGCGTGCCAAAGCCGAGTTTGTCGAGATCACGTCGGCAGGCATCCGTGAGAGCCACGTCCACGACGTGCAGATCACGAAGGAAGCGCCGAACTACCGCGCCGACTGATTCAGTTCGCCTGCTGGTCCTCGGGCAGGGCCAGCAGCAGCTGGAGTCCTGCCAGACGTTCGCCGTCCTGACGGACTTCCACGGTGGCATGGGCCAGGGTGTCGGACATGCGCCGGCAGCTGACGTCCATCCGTACCGGTCGACCAATCTGGGCTTGCTGGTCGAACTGGCAGCGCCGCACGGCGGCCAGCATCCCGAGTCGCCGGGGCTGGGCCCGACGGTCATCGCTGGCCAGCATGCCGGCACCCGCGGCCTGTGCGGCCGCCTCGATCAGCAATGAGCCGGGGACGACGGCCGATTTGTGGCCACTGACGAAGGGGTCGGTATCGCTCCAGCAGGCTTCACCGGTGAACCGGTCCGTTGCATGCACGGTCAGGCTGCGCAGCATCAGCATGCAGCCCCGGTGGGGGATGAGTGCCTGGATCTGGTCGATGTCGTAATGCCGTGGTTGATCCACCAGCGCTTCGGCAATGACGTTCGGCACGGTCATGCGGGATCTCAGGCCGGGCGACGGGCGATCAGGCAGGCGTTGCTGCCGCCAAACGCAAACGAATTGCTCAGGACAGCACCCACGCCAGGGGCCTCAATGGCCTCGCCAGCCACATGCTTCACGGGACAGGCGGGATCCGGGTCTTCCAGTCCCGCTGTCGGGGGCAGCCAACCGGTGTTCATCGCCTGGATCGACAGTGCCATTTCCAGTGCGCCGGCCGCGCCGATGAGGTGTCCATGAACGGCCTTGGTGGAGCTGACGGGCAGTTGTGCCGCATGGTCACCAAAAACCGAGCGGATCGACTGGGCCTCAATCGGGTCACCCGCATCGGTGGCGGTACCGTGGGCGTTGACATAGCCGATGTCGCCAGGCGTCATGCCCGCGTCGTGCAGGGCTGCGCGGATGGCGCGCTCCTGCCCGTCCTGCGAAGGGGCCGTGAGGTGGGCAGCGTCACTGCTGGTGCCATAGCCACACAGCTCGGCCAGTGGTGCGGCCTGACGCCTGCGGGCCAGGTCGGCGCGTTCGAGCACCAGGCAGGCAGCGCCTTCGCCAAGGACAAATCCGCTTCGGCGGCGGTCGAACGGGCGGCAGCTGCGTTCCAGGTTGCCAGCATCGGGTTGGGCGAGTACCCGCAGGGCGTTCCAGGCCATGAAGGCCCCCTGGGTGATCATGGCTTCGGTGCCAAAGACCACGGCAGCGTCCAGCCAGCCATGGCGGATGGCACGCATGGCTTCGCCCAGTGCGACTGCCGAGGATGCACAGGCCACGCTGAAGGTATAGGTGCTGCCACGCAGGCCATGCTTCATGGAGATGGCGGCCACGGGTGCGTTGGGCATCATTCGTGGCACCGACAGCGGATGCATGACGGTCGGATTGCGTCCGGTCTGCGCGTGAGAGGCCAGTGCCTGCTGGAATCGCCGGTACAGGGCATCGATGGTGTGGGCGCCCCCGAAGCCGATGCCGCCATAGACCCCGATGCGGTCACGGTCGGCCGGCTCCGTGCCTGCGAGAAGACCAGACTGATCGAGGGCCTGCTGGCTGGCGACCATGGCCAGCTGGGTCGCCCTGTCCAGGGCCTGGGCCTGGCGGTCCAGCAGGGGGGCAGGGTCGGGCGCCATGGCCGCGAGACTCTGGGGCATCCACTCGCACACGTCCGAAGGGGCCGGGCGGATGGCGCTGCGACCGGCGACGGCGCTGTCGAAACTGCTGGTCAGGTCGCCGCCCAGGGGGCTGAATACCCCCATGCCGGTGACCCAGACCCGGGACAGGCTGGTGTCAGTTGCTGGCACTGCGGCTGTCCCCAGGCAGCTGACCCCCATGGTGTCCACGTACCGCCTGCTCGATGTCGGCCACCATGTCGTCGAAACTCATGTCCATGTAGCGCATGGGTTCCTGGATCTGGAAACCGTACCGGTCCTCGACCTCGAACAGCATCTCGACCAGGCCCAGCGAATCGAGTTCCAGGTCGGACACGCGCAGGTCCGGCTGGTCGAACTTGGCCGGGTCGACCTGGGCAGTGTCTACTAGAAAGGTCCTGATCGTTTCACGAAGCATGCGAGAAGGGCTTTGACTGGAACCTGAGCATTGTATGTCCGGTGCTTTCCGTGCTCCCGGGGAACATTGCCCGGGAGCCTCTCTGCGCGCAGGGCGTCACTGCCTATAATTTCGCCTTCATGTCCGATCCCTCCGCAATTTTCAAGCTGGCTCAGCGCTTTCGGACGTGGTGGGGCCTCAAGGCCGTAGGCACGACGGTCTTCATGTGGGGCTTTTTCGCGCTGTATTTCCACCTGCTGGGCAATCCACGGGTGGCCGTGACCGAAATGCCGCTGCTGCCATGGGACGGTCTGTTGCCGTTCCACCCCTTGGCATGGGTCTTCTACCTGTCGCTGTGGGTCTATACGAGCCTGCCAGCTGCTTTTCAACCGTCCTTCCGGCACCTGGTTTTCTACGGCGTGGCCATTCTGGTGGTCTGCATCCCGGGCCTCGTGGTCTTCTACTGGTGGCCGACCATGGTGCCGTCGGCTTACGCCCTGGCGGCTGACCATCCCTGGAACTTGCTGGCGGGTGTGGACGCGGCCGGCAATGCATTTCCATCGCTTCACGTGGCCTGCAGCGCATTCAGCGCCGCCTGGCTGGATGTCCAGATCCGTGACGTCGGACTGAGCCGGCGGTGGCGCTGGATCAATGCACTGTGGTGCGTGGCCATCGTTCTGTCCACGCTGTCGACTCGCCAGCATGTGATGCTCGACATGATCGGTGGCACCGCACTCGGTGTGGCTGCGGCCTGGTTCACACTTTCCCTGTACGCCCGTTTTTCCCAGCGATTTCCGGCGCCTGCCAGCGCCCGCCAGACATGAAACACGCCAAGATTCTCATTCTCGATTTCGGTTCGCAGGTGACCCAGCTCATCGCCCGCCGTGTGCGCGAGGCCCACGTGTATTGCGAGGTCCATCCCTGCGACGTCAGCAGCGACTGGGTGCGCGAGTTTGCCGCGGACGGCATGCTCAAGGGGGTGATCCTCTCGGGCAGCCACGCCAGCGTGTACGAGGTGGACGACAAGGCCCCCGATGCGGTGTTCGAGCTGGGGGTGCCCGTGCTGGGCATCTGTTACGGCATGCAGACCATGGCACAGCAGCTGGGCGGCAAGGTCGAGGCAGGGCACACGCGCGAGTTCGGCTACGCCGAGGTGCGGGCACGCGGCCATACGGCGCTGCTCAAGGACATTGCCGACTTCACCACGCCCGAAGGTCACGGCATGCTCAAGGTCTGGATGAGCCATGGCGACAAGGTCACCGAGATGCCGCCGGGCTTCAAGCTCATGGCCAGCACCGACAGCTGCCCGATTGCAGGCATGGCCGACGAGGCCCGGGGCTACTACGCGGTGCAGTTCCACCCGGAAGTCACGCATACGGTGCAGGGCAGGGCGTTGCTCGAGCGCTTTGTGCTGGAGATCTGTGATGTTCAGCCGGACTGGATCATGCGGGACCACATTGCCGAGGCGGTGGAGCAGATTCGTACGCAGGTGGGTGACGAAGAGGTCATCCTGGGGCTGTCGGGCGGGGTTGACTCGTCGGTGGCCGCTGCACTGATCCACCGTGCCATCGGGGACCAGCTGACTTGCGTGTTCGTGGATCACGGCCTGTTGCGCCTGAACGAGGGCGACATGGTGATGGACATGTTTGCGGGCAAGTTGCACGCCAAAGTCGTCCGGGTGGACGCCAGCGACCTGTTCCTGGGCGAACTGGCGGGTGTGAGCGACCCAGAGCAGAAACGCAAGATCATCGGACGGCTGTTTGTCGATGTCTTCAAGGCCGAAGCCGCCAAACTGACTTCAGGCGATACTTCAAAAAAAGGCGCCAAGTGGTTGGCACAAGGCACAATTTACCCCGACGTCATCGAATCCGGGGGCGCCAAGAGCAAGAAGGCCGTGACCATCAAGAGTCACCACAATGTGGGTGGACTGCCCGAGCAGCTGGGTCTGAAGTTGCTGGAGCCCTTGCGTGACCTGTTCAAGGACGAGGTGCGTGAACTGGGCGTGGCCCTGGGCCTGCCGCATGACATGGTGTATCGCCATCCCTTCCCGGGCCCCGGCCTGGGCGTGCGCATTCTGGGTGAAGTCAAGCGGGAATACGCCGACCTGTTGCGGCGGGCCGATGCGATCTTCATTGAAGAGCTGCGCTCCACCATCGATCACAACTCCGGCAAGTCCTGGTATGACCTGACCAGCCAGGCGTTCACGGTTTTCCTGCCGGTCAAGAGCGTGGGCGTGATGGGCGACGGGCGGACCTATGACTACGTGGTGGCCCTGCGCGCAGTGCAGACCAGCGATTTCATGACCGCAGACTGGGCCGAGCTGCCCCTATGCGCTGCTCAAGCGGGTCTCGGGACGGATCATCAACGAGGTCCGGGGCATCAACCGCGTGACCTACGACGTGAGTTCGAAGCCGCCGGCAACGATTGAGTGGGAGTGAGTCAGGAGGTATCCGGCCACCTCATCTGGCAGGCCTGCAGCGATTCCGTCAGACCCCATGTCATTGGAGTAGCGCTGTTCTGGGCGAGAGCACTTCCTGGTGATCACGCATCCCATAGTGAGTCCTGGCTAGGCTGGTCATAGGCTATGAAGAGCGCAGCCACCATAGGGTCGGGTAGATGTCACTTGGCCCAGCGGGTATGCTCCGGCAGTCTTACGTGAATATCAGATAACTTGTATATATCTGTTTTTCGGGTATATTTCGTTTATCTGAAATTCAGGTATTTACCATGCCCTCAAGGTCGCTTCCACTGGTCACTGCCGGTCAACTGGGGCGATGCTGCAGGCCACGCGCAAGGCACAGGGGCTGACCCAATCAGCGCTGGCTGCCCGCATCGGCTTGAGCCAGTCGAGGGTCTCCCATTTGGAACTGCATGCCCACGAACTGAGCGTGGAGCAACTCCTTGCATGGTGCGCAGCGCTGGGCCTGGAGCTGGCCGTGGGGAACCGGGGCAACGCTGCGGGGTTGACAACGCCAACGACGGATTGGTGACATGGGGCGTCGTTCGCACAGCCGCAGCCTGTCCATCTGGACCAATGGTGTTCGCGTCGGCCGATGGACGATTTCCGCTCGTGGAGAGACGGAACTGCAGTACGACGCGGATTGGCTGGTGGCTGATATGGGCCGGCCGCTGTCCTTGTCGCTGCCGTTCAATCTGCAGAATCTGCCGGTCAAGGGCGAGAAGGTCGCCAACTATTTCGACAACCTGTTGCCGGACAGCGACGCGATCCGTCGCCGCGTGGCCGAGCGCTTCAGGACGGGTTCGAGCGAGCCGTTCGACTTGCTGAAGGCCATCGGGCGCGATTGTGTGGGCGCCGTCCAGATCCTGGATGAGGACGAGGTGCCCGCCGACTTCGATCGCATCGAGGGCGTGCCCCTGTCCGAGGAGGATATTGAGCGACACCTGATCGAAACCGTTTCGCCACACGCCTTCGCTGCGGGTCGGGATCCGGATGCGGACTTTCGCATCTCGCTGGCCGGTGCGCAGGAGAAGACCGCCTTCCTGTGGTGGGGCGGGCAATGGCTCGCGCCGCGTGGCGCTACGCCGACGAGTCACATCTTCAAGCTTCCGCTCGGTCTGATGGGCGGGCGGCGCGCGGACTTCAGGTACATCCGTCGACAACGAATGGCTGTGCTTGCGGTTGCTGAAGGCCTACGGACTGCCGTGGCTGACGCCCGCATTGCGACCTTCGGCCGACAGCGTGTGCTGGTGGTGGAGCGTTTCCGACCGCCGCGTCGCACCCAATGGGCAGTGGCTCATGCGTCTGCCAGCAGGAGGACTTCTGCCAGGTCGAGGGCTGCTCGCCATTGCGCAAGTACGAGAACGAAGGCGGTCCAGACCTCAAAGCCCTGTTTGGCACGCTGCGGCAATCGGTGAATGCCGCAGTCGACATGAAGACGTTGATGGCGGCGCAGGTGCTGTTCTGGTTGCTGCGAGCGCCTGACGGCCATGCCAAGAACTTCAGCATCCAACTTCTGGCACGCGGTCGTTTCCAGTTGACCCCGCTGTATGACGTGATGTCGGTCTACCCGGTGTTGGGCGAAGGTCTCAACCAGTGGTCGCCATATGAGATCAAGCTGGCGATGGCCTTGCCCGGCAAGAACCGGCACTACGAGATGCAAGGTGTCCAGCGCAGGCACATCAACAGCACGGCGCAGAAAGTTGGCTACGCATCGACCGCTGAGCCGATCATCGAAGAACTTCTGGCTCGTACTCCCGCGGCCATTGCCGAAGTCCAAGCCGAATTGCCACATGACTTCTCACCGCGTGTCCGCGATGCCATCCTGGGCAGGCTCGAGCAGGCGGGCGGAACACTCGGCGGGATGCCGCCGTAAGCAGGCGATGAGCTGGAATGGGGTGGGAATGTTCATGACCTCCGGGCGGCCTGCCATGCCCGCCACCGGATGGCCATTGCCCCTGGGTACCATGTCGGGCACCACGCCATGGCACGGAACCCCAGAAGGCTTCGCCTGTGCGGCCGAAGCCGGGTGGCACTTCGTCCGCGATGAACACGCCGCCGGCAGCATGGATGACCCGTTCAGAATCCCAGGGCACACGCATGGTCTGTCTGTGGCGGTCAACCCCGCTAAGATGCGACGAATTCGCAACCACCTGTTGCGACGGAGATCCCATGAACGATGACGACTACATGGGCCAGGCCTTGCAGCAGGCCCACGCTGCTGCAGCG
Organism: Burkholderiaceae bacterium; assembly: GCA_041396505.1. GTDB lineage: Bacteria > Pseudomonadota > Gammaproteobacteria > Burkholderiales > Burkholderiaceae_C > Hydrogenophaga. The sequence continues at coordinate 790,475 of JAWKYL010000003.1, read as the reverse complement.
GCCGGCGAAGTGCCGGTGGGCGCCGTGGTGGTTCACCGGGGCGAGGTGATCGCGGTCGGTCGCAATGCACCGATTGACGACACGGACCCCACGGCGCACGCCGAAATCGTGGCACTTCGCGCTGCGGCCCGGAAACTGGGCAATTACCGCCTGGACGAATGTGAACTGTTCGTGACGCTGGAGCCCTGTCCGATGTGCAGCGGCGCCATGCTGCACGCCCGCCTGAAACGGGTGGTGTTCGGCGCCAGGGACCCCAAGACCGGCGCAGCCGGATCCGTCCTCGACCTGTTCGGTGAACCCCGCCTGAACCACCAGACCACTGTACAGGGCAACGTCAGGGCACAGGAATGCGGGCAGTTGCTCAGCCATTTTTTCCGGCAACGACGCGAACAGCAACGGGATGCCCATCCATTGCGTGACGATGCACTGCGGACACCGGACGGGCGTTTCGAGGGCTTGCCCGATTACCCGTGGTCACCCCATTACCTGAGCGACCTTCCGGCGCTGGACGGACTGCGCCTGCATTACCTGGATGAAGGACCGGCCGACGCACCAAGGACCTGGCTGTGCCTGCACGGCAACCCTGGCTGGAGCTACCTGTACCGCAAGATGCTGCCGGAGTTCCTGGCCTCGGGCGATCGCATCGTGGCACCGGATCTGGTCGGCTTTGGCAAGAGCGACAAACCCAAGAAGGACAGCTTCCACCATTTTGGCCGGCACCGGGATGTACTGCTGCAGCTGGTAGAGCGCCTGGACCTGCGCAACATCATCCTGGTGGTGCAGGACTGGGGCGGACTGCTGGGGCTGACCCTGCCGATGGCTGCAGCGCATCGCTACAAGGGGTTGCTGGTCATGAATACGACACTGGCCACCGGCGATGTGCCGCTGTCGGCCGGCTTCCTGGCCTGGCGGGAGATGTGCCGGCAAAAGCCGCAGTTCGACGTGGCGCGCCTGTTTGCCCGCGGCAATCCACACATGAGCGAGGCCGAATGCCAGGCCTACAACGCGCCGTTCCCCGATGCCGGCCACCGCGCCGCCTTGCGTGTGTTTCCGGCCATGGTGCCCGAGGGGCCTGATGACGAAGGTGCCGAGGTGTCCCGGCAGGCCCGCGACTTCTGGCGCGAGTGCTGGACGGGCCAGACCCTGATGGCCGTGGGTGCCCAGGATCCGGTGCTGGGTGAGCCAGTCATGCAGGCGCTCGCCAGAAATATCCGGGGATGCCCCGCACCCCGGATCCTGCCCGAGGCGGGACATTTCGTCCAGGAGCATGGCCAGGCCATCGCACGCGAGGCCTGCCGCCATTTCGTCCTTGATTCCAAGACCTGACACCTACATGAGCCATATCTATATCTACTCCCCCTCCAGCGCCGTCCGCGACAAGGCCGCCTTTCGCCGCGGCGTCCGCCACCTGCAGAAACTGGGTCACGAGGTGGAAGTCGACGAGGCCGCCCTGGCCAGTCACATGCGCTTTGCCGGGGATGATGCAACCCGGGTGGCTGCCGTCGGGCGCGCGGCCGCCAGCGGCGCCGACGTGGCACTGATATCGCGCGGCGGTTACGGCCTGACACGCATCCTGGACGACCTGCCCTACCGCCAGATGGCCAGGGCAGTCGAGAAAGGGACCCGTTTCGTGGGCCTGTCGGACTTCACGGCGCTGCAATGCGCGCTGCTGGCCCGGACCGGCGCCGTCAGCTGGGCCGGACCTGCCCTCGGCGAGGACTTCGGTGTCGACCAGCCGGACGACATCATGCAGGCCTGCTTTGACGATTTGCTGTGTGGCCACGGCGAGGGCAGTGGCTGGACCCTGCCAAAGCGTGATCTGGCCAGCCTGCCTGTCCGCTCAGGCAGCGACAGTGCCGCCATTCGGGTCAACCGGGCCTTGCTCTGGGGTGGCAACCTGTCGGTCCTGAGCGGATTGGTCGGCACGCCTTTCCTTCCATCGATCAAGGCAGGCATCCTCTTTCTGGAAGACGTCAACGAACATCCCTACCGCATCGAACGCCAGCTCACGCAGCTCCTGCATGCCGGTGTTCTGGCGCGCCAGCGTGCCATCGTCCTGGGTGCGTTCACGCGCTACAAGGCCGTGCCCCATGACCGGGGATTCAAGATGCAGACCGTGGTGGACTGGTTGCGCTCGCAGCTGAAGGTACCTGTGCTGACCGGGTTGCCGTTCGGGCACGTGCCGACCAAGGTGTTGCTGCCTGTGGGAGAGCCGGTGTCGCTGATGGTCGACGGGCGGGATGCGCTGCTGTACTGGGGGTGAGCGCGAGATGGAACGGGTGCCTGAAGCGTGGCGCTGACGGGGCCTGAACCGGACGTATCAGATCAGAAGCGCTGCCGGCTGGACGCGTCCATCAGGCTCTTGGGCACCAGGCCCTTGAATACGGGCGTCAGGGACTGGACCATCTCGACCGCCCTGGCCTCGCCATGCAGGCTGCTGAGGGCCACCACCATTTCGGTGCGTGCGTACCACAGCGCATTGATGTCGTGCAGGTATCGCAACTTGCGGCTCAACTGAGGGTGGAGCCTGGCGCCGTCATCGCCCAGCACACCCAGCATGGCCTGCCGCACCGGTTCGAGGGCCTCTGGCGAAGCCTTGCGAACCTCGGTACCGAGCAACGCAGAGATGCTGTTGCGCAAGCCGGGCTTGATAAAGCGCATGGTGGGTTTCCTCAACGACACTTGTTCTAAGCTCGAAAGATATACGGGTCGGGGTTTCAATGCAAGCGCAGGACCGTGACAACTCCCCGAAAAAACAACAGGTGAATCATGGATTTACCGGGTGTCGCTCATTTTCTTCCTGAAACATTTGCATACCTTCTGCATATTTAGGCGCCAGGGGACTTGCCACATGCCGTTGCACGTAATGCGATGGGCCACCGGATCAAAGGCAAGAATTGGCCGCCCGGCGGACATGTCCGTTCGTCACCTCGTCCGGTTGTGTGACAAAGTTGGCGCTGTGCACCATGGGCCGCCGCTTCCTTGACCGTGCGTCGGCTGTGATGTAATCAGATTCAAACCCCTGATTCCATGGCAGAACTGACCATCGCTTTTGTCGACCTCACCGATAGCGTCTCCGTATTCGAGACGCTGGGCGACGACCGGGCGACGAATGCCGTGACCCGGCTGACGCAGTGGATCGGCGCCATGGGCCTGGAAAATGGCGGCAAGGTGGTGAAGATGCTCGGAGACGGTGTGCTGCTCTCGTTCAGCAACAACCGGCTGGCGGTCGAAACCATGTCGCAGATCCAGCAGGAGCACTCGCAGCGCGTGGTCCAGTGGCCCAAGCGGCTGAAGCTCCAGATGCAGATCGGGATGGCCCGGGGCGAAGTGGTGCAGGTCGATGGCGACTGCTTTGGCGACGCCGTCAATGTGGCCTCCAGGCTGAGCGATCTGGCCGGTCCCGAACAGATCCTGGTGACCGATTCCGTGATCCGCAAGCTGGGCACCGGCCACGGCGTCCGGGGCCGCAGCCTGGGCCCCATGCGCATCAAGGGCAGGGCGGAGCCCTGCGAGGTGTTCCGCATCGAGTGGCAGCCCGAAATGCTCTCGGAGTTCCTCACGCTGCCCTCGGACCTGCAGTCCCTGTCCATCAACGCCGCGTCCGTCTTCGGTGGCATTGAACTGGGCTGGCTCGACACCACCCGGTCATTCGACATCACGGACCTGCCGATCAAGATCGGGCGGATTCCTGAAGCCGACTTCATCGTCAACGACCCCCGGGTATCGCGGATACATGCCACCCTGGACATCCGCTCAGGCAACTATGTGCTCGAGGACGTCAGCAGCTACGGCACCTGGGTGCGGTTCTCCGGGACGGAAAACGTGATCTCGCTGCGCCGACAGGAATGCCTGCTGCACAGCAACGGCGAATTTGCCATGGGTACCCCGTTCACCGACTTCAGTGCGCCGACCATCACGTTCCGCCTGGTCGACGGCACGATGGTGCTGGGGCACGGGCGCCAGACCTGAACCCCGGGTCATCCCGGGTGCGGTCAGGGCAGCCCGCACACTGAAAGGACAACGACGGATGCGATGGCTGTTTCGCCTGCTGGCCGCGCTGCTGGCACTGCTGCTGGTCCTGGTCACGGCCCTGGTGGTCTACGGCTGGCGAAGCCTGCCCACCCTGGACGGCCGTCTGGCGCTGGCCGGCCTGCGCCATGAGGTCCAGGTCAACCGGGACAGCAGTGATGTGACCCACATCCTGGCCCAGGATCCGCGCGATGCCTGGATGGCACTGGGTTATGTGCATGCGCAGGAGCGTCCATGGCAACTGGCCTTCAACCGCATGGTCATGCGGGGGGAGCTCTCCGCCGTGTTCGGACGTCCCACACTGGAGACCGATCGCCTGATGCGCACCCTGGGTGTGCACCGGGTGGCCGCCCGGCAGCTGCTGGCACTCAGCGACGATGCCCGGGTGGCCCTGAAGGCCTACAGCGATGGCGTCAATGCCTTCTTTGCCGACGGCAGACAGGTCCTGCCGCCGGAGTTTCACCTGCTCGGCGTGGACCCGTCGGAACTGGCGCGCGAAGGGCGTTTCTGGAGTCCGGTGGACAGCGTCGCCTGGTCGGTGATGATGGCGCTGGACCTGGGCGGCAACTGGGGCAATGAAGTCGCCCGGCTGGCCGCCCTCGAAGTCATCGACACCCAGGACCTTTGGACCCTGTTTCCACCTTACCCGGGTGAGCCACCGGCAGCCAGTGCCGACCTGGCCAGGCTCTATCGTTCGCTGGGGGTGTACCGGACGCCAAAGACCGTCACCGGCCAGGCCGGTGCGCAGCGGTCGTCCGGGCGCCTGCCACCGCACCCGGCGGTCGCCTGGCTGGACGACCCGGGAACGAACGAAGGCAAAGGGTCGAACAACTGGGCGGTCTCGGGCGAGCGCAGCCGCACTGGCGCCCCGTTGCTGGCCAATGATCCGCATCTGGGCCTGAGTGCGCCGGCACTCTGGTACTTTGCCCGACTGCAGGCACCGGATGTCGCCGACATGCGCGGCGTCGACGTCATTGGAGCCACGCTGCCGGGCGCGCCGGTGGTCGTTCTGGGGCGCACGCCGGAAGCGGCCTGGGCTTTCACCAACACCGGACCAGACGTGCAGGACCTGTACCTGGAGCAGATCGATCCCGGGGATCCCGGGCGCTATCGCATGCCTTCGGCGGACGGTTTGCCCGCCTGGGCGCGTTTTGACGTGCGCACGGAAACCATTGCGGTCAAGGGCGAGGCCGACGTGGTCCACCGCGTCAGGCACACCCGGCATGGACCGGTCGTCAGCGACGCACAGGCCCGATACAACGACATCATCGACCCGGCGCGCCACGTGCTGGCCCTGCGATGGACGGCTCTGGACGACGATCTGCGGAACATCGACGCCAGCCTGGCGGCCAACCGCGCCCACTCGGTCGCCGAACTGATCGAGGCCTTCTCGAACATGCATGCCCCCATGCAGAGTGTGCTCATGGCCGACCGGGCCGGGCGCATCGCATTCAAGGCGGCGGGGCGGGTGCCTCTGCGATCGCAGGACAACGACATCCGGGGCGTGGCGCCGTCGCCCGGCTGGGATGCGCGCTACGACTGGACCGGATGGCTACCCTACGAGGAAACGCCACAGGATGACGGCACTGCGGGCTGGTTGGCGACAGCGAACCAGCGTGTGCACGAACCGGACTATCCCTATTTCCTCACGCAGGACTGGATCGCACCGTACCGGCACGAGCGCATCAAGACGCTCCTGGCGCAGCACGATCGCCACTCCGTCGAGACCTTCCGGGCCATGCAGGCCGACCAGCAGGCGGCCTCGACCCTGCGCCTGTTGCCGCACCTGCTGGCAGCTCGACCCACACATGCGCTGGGGCCCTCTGCCCTGGAGTTGCTGGCCGGATTCGATGGCGTCATGCGAGCGGAGGCGGCGGCGCCCTTGATTTTCAGCGTGTGGGCGGACGAGTTCACGCGGGCTGTGGTCGGCGAAAAGGTCGGCAAGGAGCGGTTTGAGGCCATGTACGGCAAGCGGCTGTTCCGCCAGTCCGTCGAACTCATCCTCGAGCGCAACGATGCCGGCTGGTGTGGCGCGCCAGGCTGCGCGACAGCCATCTCGGCGGCGCTGGACCGGGCCCTGTCACGCATTGAACGACAGCAGGGGAGCGACCTGAGGCGCTGGCGCTGGGACCGGTGGCATCCGGCCATTTCGATTCACCGGCCGCTGAGCAACGTGCCTTACCTGGCGCCGTGGTTTGAAGTCCGTGTGCCTACGGGTGGCGATCCGTTCACTGTCAATGTGGGGCAGTACCACCTGGACAAAGCCGATGCGCCCTTTGCGAACCGCCATGCGGCCAGTCTGCGGGCGATCTACGATCTGTCGGACGCCGGGCAGGACCTGTTCATCTACCAGACTGGTCAGTCCGGTCACGTCCTGTCCAGGCGCTACCGGGACATGAGCCAGGCGTGGGCCGATGTCCGCCTGCGTCCATTGCAGCTCAAGCCGGCAACGTGGGAGCGCAGGCTGACGCTGCACCCCTGAGGGCGAACCGTCAGGCCTGCGCGGTGTCGGACCCGCTGTCCGAGGCTGCATCGAGCGGAGGCAGGTATCCGGACAGGCGGGCCGCAGCCTCCAGCTGGGCCCCCAGTTGTGCCACCAGGGTCGAGAGTTCGGCTTCGCTGATCTGGCCGTCCTTGTCGCCATCCGCTCCATTGAGCAAGGCATTGAGTGCATCACCTGGCTGGGTCGGTGTGCTGGCGGCGGGCGCTTCTGCCACCGTGGCGGTCGGTGGCGTTTCGGTGGTCGAAGGCGGCGTGGCTGCTGCCGTGGACGTGGTGGCGGACGGGGCCGGTGCCGACGGAGCAGGAGACCAGCCCATGGCGGACGGCATGCCCCAGGTCTGGGGCATCCATCCCTGCTGGCTGCCGACCGCGCCGATGCCGTTCATGCCACCCATGGAATAGGTCGTGTATGTGGTGTACTGGTGCACCACCATGCCGGCGTCCATCGGCGGCGCCAGGTAGGCCGGATCTGCCATGCCCGTGAACTCGGCGCGGGTGAGCATGCCGTCACCGTTGCCATCGAGCCGGGCAAAGGCCAGGTCGTCGTTGGGTGCCGCTGCCGTCGAGCGGGCACCGAAGGTGTCCACGGTGCTGCCATTGGCCGATGTCTGAAGGAAGCTGGCGATCATTTGCCCCAGTTCGGAGCCGTCGAGCTGGCCATCGCCATTGCCGTCGGTGCCGGCGAACAGGGCCTGGGTGTCATCGGTGACCGGCATGCCCATCTTGTGGGACAGCTTGTCCAGTGCCGCCTGGAATTCACCCTGGTTGACCTGGCCATCGCTGTCGGCATCCAGTTTCTTGACCAGTTTGCCCTGCATCTGGGACGCCAGGGTGGAGATTACGGACGGGCCGAGGCCGTTGCGGGCGGAACTTGACAGAAAGGATTCCAGGGTGCTCATCGCGCTTCCTTTGCTCGGGACAGGAGGGGCCGGCGGTGCATTCCACTGCCGTGCCTGCGATGTTCGCCCCGATGAGGTCCGGGCGGTGCCTTCAAATACGGGGCGCCGATGCCGCATTTCGGGGCATCACCTGGCGCATCCGCTCCCTGAACAAGGGCGTTACTTGAGGTTGCCGGAGAGAAACTGCGCCAGTCGTTCGCTGCGCGGCCGCGTGAGCACTTCGGCGGGGACGCCTTCTTCCTCGATGCGCCCCTGGTGCAGGAAGATCAAATGGTTGGACACCTCCCGGGCAAAGCCCATCTCATGGGTGACGACCAGCATGGTGCGGCCTTCTTCGGCCAGCAGCTTCATCACCCGCAGCACCTCGCCGACCAGTTCCGGGTCCAGCGCGCTGGTGGGCTCGTCGAACAGCATCACGGCCGGCTCCACCGCCAGCGCCCGTGCAATGGCCACGCGCTGCTGCTGGCCTCCGCTCATGTGGCTGGGAAAACGGTCCTCGACTCCCCGCAGCCCGACGCGCTCCAGGTACTTGCGGGCCGTCTCCACCGCCTGGTCGCGGGGAATGCCCAGCACATGCACCGGTGCCTCGATGATGTTCTGGAGCACGGTCATGTGCGACCAGAGGTTGAAATGCTGGAACACCATGGCCAGCCGGGTGCGCAGGCGCTGCAGCTGCGCGGGCTGGACGGCCTGCAGTTCGCCGTGGCGATCGGCACGCAACTGTAGCGTTTCGCCACCCAGCACGATCTGGCCCTGGTTGGGCCTCTCCAGCAGGTTGATGCACCTGAGAAACGTGCTCTTGCCTGAGCCCGAACTGCCGATCAGGCTGATCACGTCACCCGCATGGGCCGTGAGGGACACGCCCTTGAGCACTTCGTTGTTGCCGAAGCGCTTGTGGATGTCGGAGACCTCCAGCAGCGGACTGCCGGGGAAGACTGGCGGGCAGGATGTTCTTGTGTCATGGCTTGAAAAACGACGGGAGTCAGGCACCCAGCAGGTCACCGTGGCGAAATGGCACGGCACCCGCCACCTTGCCCAGTTCGCCGCCCGCATGGACATAGCGGTCGCGCACGCGCGCGTAGAAGACGCCTTCCACATCGGTGCAGACGGTATGCACCCGGGATGCCCCCTCCGATGTCGGGTCGATGATGTCGGCCACCGCCTCGCCGGCGCGCAGACGGGTGCCCGGGGCGGCCCGGAAGGCCACCAGACCCGGGACCGGCGAGCGCAGGGTCTGCGATCCCGCCAGCGGGGTCGGCTGGCAGCGCAAGGCCGGTAGCCCGGACGGCTGTCCGCGCACCATGCCGATGTGTGCCAGATAGGCGATCAGGGCCTGTGCATCCACCCGGGCCAGGTCGTGCGAGACATCGGCCTCGCCACGCAGCTCGACGGTGGTACTGGCGCAGGCCTGCGGCAGGGGCACCTGCATGCCGGCCCTGGCCAGGCGTTCCGCCAGCTGCCACCACAGTCCGGACAGGCGCTCGTCGAACGGGCCTCCACCGGAATCCCGCGCCAAGAGGATCGCCTCGCAGCCCAACAGACGGGCCAGGGGTTCCAGTGCGGGCCAGCAGGGCGCTTCGGTGTACATGTGCAGGGCAGCCTCGGCATCGCAATGCAGGTCGAGTACTGCCTCGGCGTCGTGGGCCAGCCGCAGCAGGCAGCGACGCTGGGCATCCAGCTCGCTGGCCGGCTGCCAGTCATCCAGCCACCGTCCGACCAGTTCGCGGACGATGCAGACGTTCTCGTCGGCATCCTGGCCCAGCCGGGTACGGGCCTGCTCGAAGACCGCGTCGGCGAGGTCCGGATAGTGCCGGTTGAAATTCTGCGCCGTGTCGAGTTCGAAGCGTCCCGTGGGCCGGTGGTTGATGCGCTGCGACAGGCCGATCGGGTTGGCCAGCGGCACCAGCACGACCTCGCCGGCCAGCAGGCCATCCTGTTCGGCTTGCAGCAACGCCTCGCGCAGATGGTGCAACACCAGCATGCCGGGAAGCTCTTCGGCGTGCAGACTGGCCTGCAGGTAGATCTTGCGTCGCCCCGGGGCCCCGAAATGCAGGCTCACCAGTGCGCGCTGCTGGCCGATGCTGGCACAGGGGAGGGGGTGTACCCGACGTTCCATGGTTGACTCTGCGTGGGCCTGACTCAGTAGGCCCTGGGGGCGAGATGCGCCATGAACCGGCGCTCGGCAAGGCGAAAGAGGCCGACCAGCATGAACGTGATGGTGAGGTAGATCAGCGCAGCAAAGATGTAGGCCTCAAAGGGCAGGTAGTAGTCGGAGTAGATGCGGCTGGCGGCTGCCGTGATATCAAGCATACCCGGCACGGTGCTGGCCAGACTGGTGCTGTGCAGCATCATGACCACCTCGTTGGAATAGGCCGGCAGCGTCCGGCGCATCGCGCTGGGCATGATGATCCGGCGCATCGCCTGCCAGCGACCCATGCCCATGGCATGCGCCGCCTCGATCTCGCCTGCCGGCGTTTCGCGGATGGCGCCGGCCAGCAGTTCGGCCGTGTAACCCGCCGTGTTCAGGCTGAAGGCCAGCAGGGCACAGAAGAACGCGTCCTTGAAATGGGTCCAGGGCCAGACGGCATCCCAGCGAGCCTGGATCCAGTCGAGCTGGGCCACGCCATAGTAGATCAGGTAGACCTGAATCAGCAGTGGCGTGCCCCGTATGACGTAGGTGATGCCACCGACCAGCCAGCGCAGAGGAGCCCAGCCTCCGGTCAGCGCCAGGGCCATCAGAACGGCCATGACGCCGCCTGCCACCAGGGACGACAGCAGGAGCGAAACGGTGGTGGCCAGTCCTTCGGCGTAGAGAGCCAGAGTCTGGGGTAGGGCGATGACTTCCCAGCGCATGGATGCGTTCTCAGGCTGCGGCCCGGCGCACGCCCAGGCTGTATCGGCGTTCCAGCCAGCGCAAGGCCCACAGCGACACCGTGGTGTACACGAGGAACAGGGCGGCGGCAAACAGGAAGAAGGTGAACGGTTCGCGGGTGGCCGCACTGGCCTGCTTGGCCAGGTAGGTCATGTCTTTCAGGCCGATCAGGCTGACCAGCGCCGTCGCCTTGATCAGGACCAGCCAGTTGTTCGTGAAGCCGGGCAGGGCGTAGCGCACCATCTGCGGCAGGATGATGCGCGTGAAGGTGCGTACCCGACCCATGCCGAAAGCCCATGCGGCCTCGGACTGGCCGCGCGGTATGGCCAGGATGGCACCCCGGAACGTTTCCGTCATGTAGGCGCCATAGATGAAGCCGATCGTGAGCACGCCCGCGGCAAACGGGTTGATGTCCACCGAGCTGCGGCTCCCGGCCCAGGCCAGCAGGTTGTTCAGGCCGATGGTGCCGCCATAGAAGATGAGCAGCATCAGCACCAGTTCGGGGATACCCCGGATCAGCGTGGTGTAGACCGTGGCCAGCCCGACCAGCCAGCGTTGCCCGGAAAGCTTGGCGGCCGCGCCCAGCAGCCCAAGGAGGATGGCGACGACCAGCGCCGCCAGGGATACCCCCACCGTGACGAGGGCTCCCTGGGTGATGGACGCGAAATAGCCCGACAAGCGCGCGCGTCCTTATTCGCCGTAGACGTCGAAGTTGAAGTACTTCTTGGCGACCGTCTCGTATACGCCGTTGGCCCGAATGGCCTTGATGGCGTCATTGATCTGGCCGCGCAGTTCGTCTTCGCCCTTGCGCATGGCGACACCGACGCCATAGCCGTAGTACTTGACGTCGGCCAGTTGCGGACCCACGAAGCCGTAGCCCTGACCCTCAGGCTTGCTCAGGAAGCCGCCGGTGACCTCCACGGCGTCTGCCACGGTGCCATCGAGGCGGCCCGAACGGATGTCCAGGTAGACCTGGTCCTGGGCTTCGTAGGGAACGACGTTGACACCGGCCGGTCGCAGCTCGCCCATGGCGTATTTTTCCTGGGTGCTGCCTTTGAGCACGCCGATCTTCTTGCCCTTGAGCGAGGCCAGGTCGGTGAACGGCGTGTCGGCCTTGACGACGATGCGGCTGGGGGTGTTGTAGTACTTGTCGGAGAAATCGACGACCTGCTTGCGCTCGTCGGTGATCGACATCGAGCTGACGATCACGTCGTACTTGCGGGCCTGAAGGCCGGGGATCATGCTGTCCCAGACCTGTTCGACGTAGACGCACTGGCGCTTGATCTCGTTGCACAGGGCCTCGGCGATGTCGACATCGAAGCCCGTGGGCTTGCCGTCGGCGGTCTTGTAGGTGAACGGCTCGTAGGTCGGGTCGATGGCGACCTTGAGCTCGGCCATGGGTGCCGGGGCCGGCGCGGCGGCTGGCGCTTCGGCAGCGGCCGGTGCGGGAGCCGGCGCAGCGGCTTCTTCGGACTTGCCACAGGCCGTCAGGGAAACGGCGCCAACGATGCCCAGGGTAAAGAGAAGGTGTTTCATGTGAAAGCAAGCTTGTTTCGTTGCAGTGGCGGCCACCAGGGCAGCACCACCAGGGTGATGGGATTGTAGGTCTGCCGTCAACAGCATCCGGCGGGCACCGGACTGGTGTTTGCCCGTAGCCCGCCGGCCCGGCTTACCGGGTGAGCAAAAACCGCGCCGTGTGGAGGCAGCCCCGTCGGACTCGGCTCATCTCGTCCGGATGTATTCACGTGACTTAACATAATATACATTGTGGAATGTATAGGGATTCGTAAATCGTGGGCCATGTCGTAGCCGCTGTGGACCGCGTAGCCCAACTCGGGAAGCCAGTCCAGGGTTTCCTGTTCGAGTTGGCCTTCGGTCATCGTCATTCCCCGTGCTGGTCGAGCAGAATCTGATTCAGTGCCAAATTCACGTAATAGTTGCTGCGGCCAATTTTCTGTTTTTGCAGGAACCCGGTTTCTGCGAGTACGTCCAGGTACTTGGTAGCCGTCAGGCGCGATACACCCAGGTCGCGTTGCAAGAAGTCAATCTTGGTGTACGGGTGAGTGAACAGGTTGTTGATGAGGTCTTGGCTGTAGAACTTGTGTTGGTCTCGGATGCGGTGCTTGTAGTCCATCAGCGCACCCTTGATGGCCTGCACCGTGTGGATGGTTTGCTGCGCTGTCGCCTCTATCGCCTCCAGCATGTAAAGCACCCATTCCTCCCAAGCACCCTGCTCCCGCACGGTTTGCAGCAAGCGGTAGTAATCGGCCTTGGTGCGCACGATGTGATGGCTCAGGTACAACACTGGAATGTCGAGCAAACCCTCTTTCACCAGATACAGCACATTGACAATCCGCCCGGTGCGGCCATTGCCGTCGTAGAACGGGTGAATGCTCTCGAACTGGTGGTGGATGAGCGCCATCTTGATGAGCGGGTCCACGTCGAACAGGTCGGGTTCATTCATGAACCGTTCCAGCCCACGCATCAGGTCCACAATGTCCGCCGGGTCTTGCGGCGGGGTGTACACCGTGCGTCCCGCGCCGTCTTTCAGCGCGGTACCCGGCAACTTGCGAAAGCCCGCGTTGTTCCGTTCCAGCTCCCGCTGGATGTCAATGATGTGGTTGGCCGTGAGCAAGCCACTGACGCGCACCTGCTCAAACCCCACCCGCAAGGCCTGCCGGTAGCGCAACACTTCTTTGGCCGCTGGGTTGGCAAACGCATCGGGGTCGGCATCGTCTTTGAACAGCTCGTCGTGGGTGGTGACGATGTTCTCGATCTCGGAACTGTCCTTCGCTTCCTGCAGGCCCAGGGAGTTGAAGAGGATGCCCTGGTTGGGGATGGACGCCGCAACCCCTTTCAGCTCTGCCAGACGGCGACTGCTGCTGGCCAGTTTCTTCAGGATGACCGGAGTATCGAACCGCGAGGGGTTGAGCGCTTCAAGCGGAGGCAGCTTGGTCATGGGCAGGCGAGTACGGCAGATTTGTATAAAAAATCGAAATTTCGATGCATATTAAACGCCATGTGTATAGAAACGGGGAATTTCTGGTTTCGGGCCTCTCAAAGCTACCTGGGGGCCCTGGAAGCCACTAAGTCTTTGACAGGCAAAGACATTCCGCTTGGCTGCTGTATCGCTGCGCAAATGTGCGAGCAAAGCGCCAAGTGATTGATTTCTATAGGTATCGATTACCGAAGTTGCGTTGGCCCGACACCCGTTCAACGGGGTCCGAATTTCCGACGTCTACTCCTTGCCACTATTCGTAGTCGTCCCAAGCTGCCGCCGTCCAGGTCATTCGAGGCAGCTTGCTATCACTCGCCATCGATCAGATCCCGCGCTTTGGCCTGCCCGTTGCGGTACTGCTCGATGGAGCGAGCCAGGTGGGCGGCATTTGCAGGCGATTTCAGCAGATGAACCGTTTCCATCAGGCTATTGAAGGTGTCCATCGACATCACGACAGCGTCCGGCGCATCACGCCGATGCTTGTGTGAAACGCAACCTGACCCATCGGCTGACACCATCTGGCATTCAACTTGCATGTGTTCTTGTATCCAAGATGGAATGCTTGAATATGGTGCAAGAAACAACGCCTCAGCCCAGCAGCAGCGATGTCCGCCCGGCAGCCGCACGGCCCGAACAGGCCTGGATCCACAAGCCGGACCGGCCGCTGGCGGGTGACGATACGGCGGGCGGTGCCCTGAAAGGTCTGCGCTGTGCCGTCAAGGACAACATCGACGTCGCCGGCTGGCCCACGACCGCTGCCTGCCCGGCGTTTGCGTACACGCCGAGGGAACACGCCAAGCCGGTGCAGATGTTGCTCGATGCTGGTGCATCCGTGGTCGGCAAGACCAATCTGGACCAGTTTGCCTGCGGCCTGAACGGCACGCGCTCGCCGTATGGGCCGGTGCCCAACGCCTTCGACCCCAGGTATGTGTCGGGCGGCTCCAGCTCGGGTTCGGCCTTTGTGGTGGCCACGGGCCAGGTGGACTTTGCCCTGGGAACCGACACCGCCGGTTCGGGCCGGGTACCGGCTGGCCTGAACAACATTGTCGGGCTCAAGCCTTCGCGTGGACTGATCGGAGCCCGTGGTGTGGTGCCTGCGGCGCAATCGGTGGACTGCGTCTCGATCTTCGCCACCACCGTGGCGCGTGCAGCCCAGGTGCTGGCCGCTATCATGGGGCCGGACCGGGCCGATCCGTACTCCCGCGTGATACCCATGGAGGACAGGCCCTTCGGTGCACAGTTCCGTTTCGGGGTGCCTCAGTCACTGACCTTCATGGGCGACGAGGCTGCGGCCAGCGCCTTCGATGAGGCCGTGACTCGCCTGAAGGCACTCGGCGGCGAGGCTGTGCCTATCGCCTACGCGCCACTGGCCCAGTGCGCCGAGATGCTGTATGGCAGCGCACTGGTCGCCGAGCGCTACACGGCGGTACGCGGTTTCGTCGATTCGCATGCGGACGACATCATCGAGCCCGTGCGCAGCATCTTGCTGGCCGGCAAGGACTACAGCGCGGCCGACCTGTTTGCCGCGCAGACGCGACTGGCGCTGTTGACCCGTCAGGCCGCTCAGCTCTGGCACGACATCGACCTGCTGGTGGTGCCGACGGCGCCCACCCATTACACGATCGAGGCCATGCAGGCCGATCCGGTGGCCCTCAACCGGAACCTGGGTGCGTACACGAACTTCGTGAACCTGCTGGACTATGCCGCTCTGTCGGTGCCCGGCAGCCTGCGACCCGATGGCCTGCCCTTTGGCATCACCCTGATCGGTCGTTGCGGCAGCGACTGGCAGCTGGCCGAACTGGGCCAGCGCTTCCACCACGACACGGGCCTGACCCAGGGCGCCACGGGAAAGCCCTTGCCACCGATGCAGCCCATTCCTGGCCTGAAGACACCTGCGGAGCCTGCGGTCACGCGGGTGGCGGTCGTTGGCGCACACCTCAGCGGCATGCCGCTCAATGGCCAGCTGACCGAACGGGGCGCCACCTTGCTGGCCAGCACCCATACGGCCGACATCTACCGCCTGTATGCCTTGCCGGGCACCACCCCGCCGAAGCCTGGCCTGCTGCGCGTGGCGCCCTGTGAAGGTGCGGCGATCGAGGTCGAGGTCTGGGCCATGCCGATGGAGCACTACGGCAGTTTCGTGGCACTTGTGCCCTCCCCTTTGTCCATTGGCACCCTGCAACTGGCCGATGGCAGCAACGTGCAGGGCTTTCTGTGCGAGCCCCTGGCGCTCGAAGGCGCCGCCGATATCACCCACCTGGGTGGCTGGCGCGCCTACATCGCTTCGACCGTGTCGCCTCGGGCAAGCACGGCAGGCCCTATCTGAGTTTCCAACCCTTTCATCAACCTGGCAGGAGTCTCCCATGAAGAAATCCCAACTGATCGACACCTCTTCGACGCTGGTCTCTGCGCGCCGGCGCAGCGTGCTGCAGGCCGGTGCCGCCAGTGCGGCCCTTGGCCTGCTGGGCGCGCCTGCTGTCCTGCGCGCCCAGACCGGACCGAAGATTCGCATCGGCTACTGGCCGATCGCTGCCGGCCTGCCGTTTTACTCGGCGATTGAACTGGGCTATTTCAAGGAAGCCGGCCTGGACGTGGAGGCCCTCAAGTTCGCTGGCGCACAGCAGGTCATGGAGGCGGTGCTGTCCGGCCGCGCCGATGGCACGGCCAACGGCACCGGGTCGGCCAACATCGCCATCGGCGAGATTGCCCAGCCTGGCACGTTCAAGATCTTCTGTTCCAACCCGAGCAACGCCAAAAACGTGCTCGACGAGGTGATCGTGCCGGTGGCCAGCCCGGCCAAGGTCATAGCCGACCTCAAGGGCAAGCGCGTGGCATCCGGCCCGGGCATCCAGAACGTGACCCTGGCCAAGACCGTGCTGGAGCGGGCTGGCGCCACCGGCGCCACAGTCGTCGAACTGCCGATCGGACAGCACGTGGCCGCGCTGGCTGCGGGGCAGATCGACGGTGCTTACACGCTGGAGCCCACGGGGACCATCGGGCGCATGAACGGCACCAGCCGCGTGCTGGAAGCGGGCGTCATCGCCCACTATGTGCTGGGTGACCCGATGGCGCCCTGGTTCGGTGGCTCGGCATCGCTGTCGTCGGAGTTCATCAAGAAGAACCCCGACGCCGCCCGGAAATTCGTGGCCGCCTACGGCAAGGGTGTGGCCTATGTCCGCACGCAAGCGGTCGAGGCCCGCAAGTACCTCAAGGGCTACACCGCCATCGAGGGCGCGCTGACCGGCGAGGTGCCGCTGGCCGCCTACACCATGTACAACGAGTTCACCCCTTCGGACGTGGGCCACTTCCAGAAGTTCTTCGACCTGTTCAGCGAAAAGGGCATTTTCAGTTCGCGTCTCATGGTCGACACCATGCTCTACAAGGGGTGAGCGCCATGACCACGTCGAACCCTGTACAGGAGGCGCCCAAGCCCTGGGCGCCGCCGGCCTCGCGCGATGCGTCCTCGGCGCCGGCCAAGACCGATTGGGGACGCGCCCTGCCCTTCGTGGGACCGGTGGTCCTCTTCATCATCTGGGACCTCGCGGTACGACTGGGCTTCATCAAGGCCATTCTCCTGCCGCCGCCCCTGGATGCGCTGGGCACCCTGTTCACGGGGCTGGCCGGCGGTCCGCTGCTGTCGGACTTCGCCGTCACGGTCTGGCGGACGGTCCAGGCCTTCCTGATCGCGGCCGTGGTGGGCATGCCGCTGGGCGTGCTGCTGGGCAGCAACGAGAAGGCCTACCGCAGCGTGGAGTTCCTGATCGACTTCTTCCGCTCGACGCCCTCCTCGGCCCTGATCCCGCTGTTCCTGATGATCTTCGGCGTGAGCGACATCAACAAGGTGGCCATCGCGGCATTCGGAGCTTTGCTGATCGTGGTGTTCAACAGCGCCTACGGTGTCATCAACGCACGCAAGCAGCGCGTGATGGCGGCCAAGGTCATGGGGGCATCGCGCTGGCAGGTGTTCAAGGACGTATTGCTGTGGGAAAGCCTGCAGCCCAGTTTCGTGGGCCTGCGCTCGGCCATTTCCATGGCCCTGGTCATCGTGATCGTGGCCGAGATGTTCATCGGTGCCGACAGCGGGCTGGGCAACCGCATCATCAACTCGCAGCAAGTGATGAACGTCAAGGACATGTATGCGTCCATCCTGGCCGCTGGCGCGCTGGGCTATGTGCTCAACATCCTGTTCCTGGTCATCGAGCGGAAGATTGTTCACTGGAGCGGACGATGAGTGCTGTACTGAATGCCCCCGTCTTTGCCGACGTCCCGGTTCCGGCCTTTCAGCCGGGGCCGGCCGGCACCCACATCACCATCCGCGGCCTCACCAAGTACTTCGCTGGCTGGCCGCTGTACGAGAACTTCGATCTCGACATACCCAAGCACAAGATCGTGTCCGTGTTCGGTCCCAACGGCTGCGGCAAGAGCACGCTCATCAACATGATCGCCGGGCTGGTGCCCATCGACAGCGGCGAGATCCTGTTCGACGGCAAGTCGCTGAAGGACACCAAGATCGGGTACGTGTTCCAGAACTACCGTGAGGCCATGTTTCCCTGGATGCGGACCATCGACAACATCGCCTACCCGCTCAAGCTAGAAGGCCGCAGCAAGGCCGAGGTGGACCGGCGGGTGGCCGAGCTGGTGGCTTCGTTCGACGTCCGGTTCGACCTCAACCGCTTCCCCTATGAGCTGTCTGGCGGACAGCAGCAGACGGCCTCGATCATGCGGGCGCTCGCGCCCAACCCAGAGGTGCTGTTCCTGGACGAACCGTTCTCCGCCCTCGACTTCGAGATGACGCTGTTCATCCGCGAGAAGCTGCAGGAGGTGTTCATCCAGACCGGCACCACCATGATGGTGGTCTCGCACGATCTGGAGGAAGCGGTCTACCTGGCCGACCAGGTCCTGTTGCTGACCAAGCGCCCGACAAAGGTTGCCGAGATCCTGTCCTACGACGATCCGCGCCCCCGCACCGTGGCCACCCTGTCCGAACCCAGTTTCGTGGCGGCCAAGAAGCGCAGTCTGGAGGTGTTCCAGCGCGAGGTGCGGCGATGAACGAAGCACAGACCCTGGCCTATGTACAGGCCGCCAGCATCGCCGTAAATCTGCCTCTGGATCCGGCGCAGGTTACGCGGGTGGCGGTTCACCTTCAGCGTACGGCGGCCATGGCCGCCCTGCTCGATGCCTTTCCCCTGGAGCCACATGACGAGCCGGCCGAGCTCTTCCGTCCGGCCCCTTTTGACCTGCCGCGCTGACCTACACGATGTCCATGTCCATGCCTTCACTTACCCAGACAGCGAACGCCATCGCCACCGGCCAGCGCAGCGCGGCGGACGTGCTGGAGGACTGCATCGCCCGCATCGAGGCCACGGAGCCGACGGTGAACGCGTTCACCGGCACCCGCTTCGAGACGGCTCGCGCCCAGGCGCTGCAGGTGGATGCGAAACGCCAGCGTGGCGAGCCGCTGGGTCCGCTGGCCGGCGTGCCGTTCGCGGTGAAGAACCTGTTCGACGTGGCCGGTGAGGTAACCCTGGCAGGTTCCAAGGTCAATCGCGGACACCCGCCGGCCCAGGACGACGCGGTGCTGGTGCAGCGCCTGCAGGCTGCCGGTGCCGTGCTGGTGGGCTCGCTGAACATGGACGAATACGCCTATGGATTCACGACAGAAAACACCCACTATGGGCCGACCCGCAATCCACACGATCCGGAGCGAGTGGCGGGCGGTTCGTCCGGGGGATCGGGTGCCGCCGTCGCTGCGGGCCAGGTGCCACTGACGCTGGGGTCGGACACCAACGGCTCGATCCGGGTCCCTTCGTCCCTGTGCGGGGTCTGGGGTCTCAAGCCCACATTCGGCCGCCTGTCCCGGCGAGGCAGCTTTCCGTTCGTGCACAGCATCGATCATCTGGGTCCGTTCGCCAGCGACCTGCCCGGCCTTGCTCTGGCCTACGACGTCATGCAGGGTCCGGATCCGCTGGATCCAGGCTGCTTTGCCACCGCCATCGAAACCGTGACGCCAGCGCTGGACCAGGGCATCACAGGCCTGAGGGTCGGCGTCCTGGGTGGTTACTTCGAAGCGCACGCCACACCGGCGGCACGCCAGGCCGTGCAGCTGGCCGCCGATGCGCTCGGCACCCACACACCGGTTCGAGGCGGGGTGGTATGGCCCGACGCCGCGCAGGCCCGGGCGGCGGCCTTCATCGTCACAGCCAGCGAAGGCGGCAGCCTGCATCTGCCGGCCATGCGCACACAGGCGGCGCACTACGAGCCTTTGTCCGTGGACCGCCTCATCGCGGGCGCCCTGCAGCCCGCCACCTGGTATGCGCGTGCACAGCGCTTTCGTCGCATCTACCGCGAGAAGGTGCTGGCGCTTTTCCGGGACTGGGACGTCCTGCTCGCCCCGGCCACGCCCGTGGCGGCCACGCCCATTGGCGCGGAGTGGATCGACATCAATGGTGAGCAGTTTCCCTGCCGCCCGTCCATGGGCCTGCTGACGCAGCCGGTCTCGTTCGCCGGCTGCCCCGTGGTGGCCGCGCCCCTGTGGCCTGACGGCACAGGTGGTATGCCCATTGGCGTGCAACTGATTGCCGCTCCCTGGCGGGAGGATCTGGCTTTGCGGGTTGCGCAGGTGCTGGCCTCGTCGGGCGCGGCCCATGTCAGGGAGGTGACCCTGTGAACACCGTCATGGACGTGAATCTGCCGGACGTGCTCGCCGAAGTCACAGCCGCCTTCGAGCGCTACGAAACGGCCCTGGTCACCAACGATGTGGCCGTGCTCGACGAACTGTTCTGGAACAGCCCCCACACGCTGCGCTATGGCGCCACGGAAAACCTGTATGGCTATGACGCCATCCGCGCGTTCCGGGCCAACCGGTCATCTGCCGGACTGGCCCGCACGCTGGGGAAGACCGTCATCACCACCTACGGCCGCGACTTCGCCACCGCCAATACCGAGTTCTTTCGCCACGGAAGTGATCGCACCGGACGGCAGAGCCAGACGTGGATACGCATGCTGGAAGGCTGGCGTGTCGTGTCCGCGCACGTGAGCCTGCTGGCTTGACCTATTCCCCCCACGTTTCGTCCACCCAACCCCAGGAGCGTCACCATGAGCCACCTCTTTTCCAATCGCCGCGACACCCTCAAGACATTGGCCGCTCTTGGCGCCGCGGCATCCACTCCGCTGGCCTTCGCCCAGAAGCCGATCACGGTCGGCGTGATCTATGTCGGTCCGCGGGACGACTATGGCTACAACCAGGCCCACGCCGAGGCGGCCGCCATGCTCAAGAAAATGCCTGGCGTAAAGGTGGTCGAGGAAGAGAACGTGCCCGAGACCGCTGCCGTGCAACGCAGCATGACCGGCATGATCGCGCAGGACGGCGCGGAACTGGTGTTCCCGACCTCGTTCGGGTACTTCGACCCCCACATGCTGGCCGTGGCCGCCAAGTTCGAGAAGGCCCGCTTCGCCCACTGCGGCGGCATGTGGACCGAAGGGAAGCATCCGAAGAACACCGCCAGCTTCTTCGGCTATATCGACGAGTGCCAATACCTCAACGGCGTCATTGCCGGGCACATGAGCAAGAGCAAGAAGATCGGGTTCGTCGCCGCCAAGCCGATTCCGCAGGTGTTGCGCAACATCAACGCCTTCACCATGGGCGCCCGCTCGGTCGATCCGTCCATCACCACCAGCGTGATCTTCACCGGTGACTGGTCCATGCCGGTCAAGGAAGCAGAGGCCACCAACAGCCTGGCGGACCAGGGCGTGGACGTGTTCACCATGCACGTCGACGGCCCCAAGGTCATCGTGGAGACCGCCGCCAAGCGTGGCAAGATGGTCTGTGGCTACCACGCCAGCCAGGCCAAGCTGGCACCCAACGCTTACCTGACTGGCGCCGAATGGAACTGGCTGACGGCCTACACCACGTTTGTGGAAGCGGCACGCAGCGGCAAACCTCATCCGAACTTCGTGCGCGGCGGCCTCAAGGAAGGGTTTGTGAAGCCCTCTGCCTACGGCCCCATGGTCACCGAAAAGGCCAGGAAGCAGGCCGATGGCGTGAAGGCCCAGATGATGGCCGGCAGCTTCGACATCTTCAATGGGCCGATCAAGGACAACAAGGGCGCCACCATCATCCCGGCTGGCAAGACCTTCAAGCAGACCGACCTTGAACTGGAGAAGATGAACTACCTGGTCGAAGGCGTGAACGGTAGCGTCTGAACCCAGGGCGGGCAGTTCCATGCGCAACATCCTCCTGCCCTCGGGCGCCATCATCGCAGCCCTGTTGCTGTTTGGCCTCTTCGTGTCCTTTGCCGGCGTGAATCCGGCCGAAGTCTGGGTGCTGCTGTTCAAGGGCGCATTCGGTGACTGGTACTCGTGGCAGAACACTTTGCAACGTGCTGCCCCGCTGATGCTCACCGCCCTGTGCGTGGCCATTCCGGCCCGGGCCGGCCTCACCCTGATCGGTGGCGAAGGGGCGCTGGTCCTTGGCGGGCTGGCCTGCGCGGCGCTGGCGCAGGCGGTTCCGCTTCCGGGAGCCATGGTCGGCACGGTGGCGGTGTGCGTGGCCGGCGCGCTGGCGGGAGGACTCTGGGTGGCGCTGGCCGGCTGGCTGCGGCAGTACCGGGGCATTAACGAAACCATCAGCAGCCTGCTGCTGGCCTATGTGGCCATCGGTCTGTTCAAGCATCTGGTGGAAGGCCCGCTTCGCGATCCCGCCAGCCTGAACAAGCCTTCGACACCCGCACTGCAGGAGCATCTGCTGATCGGCATGATCGGCGGCTCCGATGTGCACTGGGGGCTGGTGATCGGTGTGGTGGTGTGTCTGGTGGCGGGTCTCTGGCTGCGGCTGACGCCCTCCGGCTTTGCCGTGCGCGTCGTGGGTGGCAATCCGCGCGCCGCACAGCTCGTCGGCCTGCCGGCGACGCGCCTGGTGGTGCTGGCCTGCGCGCTCGGTGGCGCCGCTGCCGGGCTGGCGGGGGCGATCGAGGTGGCGGCCGTGCACACCAGTGCCAACGCGGCGCTGATCGCCGGTTACGGCTATGCGGGGATTCTGGTGTCCTTCATGGCGCGCCACAACCCGCTGGCCATCATTCCGGTGGCCATCCTCTTTGGCGGGTTCGGCGCCGCCGGCAGCCTGCTGCAGCGGCGACTCGGACTGCCGGATGCCTCGGTGCTGGTGCTGCAGGGCATCGCTTTTGTGCTCATCCTGGCCAGCGAGGCCTTGCGCGACAGCGACTGGAAGGCGCTGTTGACCCGGTGGCTGCGCCTGCAACCCACGGAACCCGGGACGGAGGGACAACAGACATGAGCGCCGATCAACTCGTCATCTTCCTCAGCGGCATTGTCGGCGGCGCGCTGCGCGTGGGTGTGCCCTTCCTGTTTGTCAGCCTTGGGGAGTGCCTGACCGAGAAGTCCGGACGCATCAATCTGGGGCTGGAGGGCGTTCTGGTGCTCTCCGCCATGACCGCCTTCGGGGCGTCGTACCTCAGCGGTTCGCCCTGGATGGGCGTACTGGCAGGTGCCATCGCCGGCGCCCTGCTGGCAGCGTTGCATGGCCTGTTGTGCTCGCTGGACCGTGTCAATGACATTGCCACCGGCATTGCCCTCATGCTGCTGGGCATGGGACTGGCCTTCTACCTCGGGAAGCCGCTGATCCAGCCGCAGGCGCCCCAGCTGCCGGCCATCTCCCTGGGCGGATGGGCCGATTCGACCGCCGTCAGGTCGGCCCTGGAAGTGAATGCCCTGCTGCCCGTCGGGCTGCTGCTGGCCGTGGTGATGGCCTGGGCCTTCGCGAACACCCGCCTGGGTCTGATCGTGCGCATGGCGGGCGATTCGGCCAATGCAACACGGGCACTGGGTTACTCGGTCAGCCAGATCCGCCTGGCCGCCACCACGCTGGGCGGCTTCATTGCCGGCCTGGGAGGCGCTTCGCTCACCCTGTTCTACCCCGGCAGCTGGAACGAGGGCATTTCCAGCGGTCAGGGCCTGATTGCGGTGGCACTGGTGATCTTCGCCCGCTGGAGTCCCCTGCGCTGCGTGGGCGCCGCCCTGCTCTTCGGCGGTGCAGGCGCCATCGGCCCCGCATTGCAGTCGGTGGGCATTGGCTGGGGATACCACCTGTTCAACATCGTGCCGTACGTACTGACGCTGGCCATCCTCGTCATCACCTGCCGGCCCGGCACGGTCGTGCCTGGCAGTCCGACCGAACTCTCGTCAACACGTTAGGAGCCAACATGAGTGGATTGGGTGGTCTCAACAAGTCCGAAAAAGGCGTCGTGGTCGGCCTGGTGCAGTTGCAGCTGCCCGTGGTCGAGACACCGACCCAGCTGGCGGCCCAGACCCGCCGCATCTGCGAGCTGGTGGGCAAAGCCCGGCGAAACCAGGGGACGATGGACCTGGTGGTGTTTCCGGAATATGCGCTGCATGGGCTCTCGATGAGCACGTCGCCCGAACTCATGGTGACCCTGGACGGGCCCGAGGTGGCGGCGTTCCGTCAGGCCTGCACGGACCACCACATCTGGGGCTGCTTCTCCATCATGGAAGCCAACCCGGACGGCAATCCCTACAACAGCGGCCTCATCATCGACGACACCGGAGCCATCAGGCTCTACTACCGAAAGCTCCATCCCTGGGTACCGGTCGAACCCTGGGAACCCGGCAACCTGGGCGTACCCGTTTGCGACGGCCCGAACGGCAGCAAGCTGTCCCTGATCATCTGCCACGACGGCATGTTTCCCGAAATGGCCCGGGAGGCGGCCTACAAGGGGGCCGAGATCATCCTGCGCACCGCCGGCTACACGGCACCCATCCGCCATGCGTGGAAGATCACGAACCAGGCCAACGCCTTCCAGAACCTGGCCATCACTGCCAGCGTGTGCCTGTGCGGCAGCGATGGCGTCTTCGACTCCATGGGCGAAGGCATGTTCTGCCAGTTCGACGGCACCGTGATTGCGGAAGGTGGTGGCCGGCCCGACGAAATCATCACCGCCGAGTTGCGCCCCGACCTGGTCCGCGAAGCCCGCCAGGGCTGGGGTGTCGAAAACAACATCTACCAGCTGTTCCACCGCGGCTACGTGGCCGTCAAGGGGGGCCCAGGACTGCCCCTACACGTACATGCACGACATGGCCGCCGGCACCTACCGCCTGCCATGGACGGTCGATGTGACCGACGGCACCGGCTGCGGGTTTGCCGCTCCCACGCGCGGCTACAAAGGGCCGGAAGGCCATCCCCCTGGTGCCCGGCGCGCTCCCTGCCCCGCACTGGAAGAAAGTGGCCTGATCATGTCCGACGCACGCTTCATCAATGCCATGCCTTACGCCTGGCCCTACAACGGCCAGCTGAACGCGCAGAACACGGCGCTGATCATCATCGACATGCAGACCGACTTTTGCGGCGTCGGAGGGTACGTGGACAAGATGGGCTATGACATATCGCTCACCCGGGCACCGATCGAACCGCTGCGCACCTTGCTGGCCGCCCTGCGGCGGGCCGGCTACATGATCATCCATACCCGCGAGGGGCACCGCAGCGACCTGTCGGACCTGCCCGCCAACAAGCGCTGGCGCTCGCGCCAGATCGGCACGGCCGGCGTCGGCATCGGCGACGAAGGACCGTGTGGCCGCATCCTGGTCCGGGGGGAGCCTGGCTGGGAGATCATTCACGAACTGCCCCCTGCCGGGCGAAGTCGTGATCGACAAACCGGGCAAAGGCTCCTTCTACGCCACCGATCTGGAATTGATCCTGCGCACCCGGGGCATCGACAACCTGATCCTGACCGGCATCACCACCGACGTTTGCGTGCACACCACGATGCGCGATGCGAATGACCGTGGATTCGAATGCCTGTTGCTGTCTGACTGCACCGCCGCGACCGATCCGTGCAATCACGAGGCTGCCCTGAAGATGATCACCATGCAGGGCGGCGTGTTCGGTGCCCACGCCCTCTCGACCGCCGTACTGGAGGCCATCGCATGATTCAGCCGGACATGCCCATTGGCGCGCTGCCCCCGGGCACCGGCGCTCTGGCACTGGAGACCTACGAAATGGGCATGCGCTTCGGGACCTTCCAGGCGCTGCAGGGTGTGACGATGAAGGTGGCACCGGGCACCGTACATGCCCTGCTGGGCGAAAACGGCGCCGGAAAGAGCACCCTGGTCAAATGCGTGGCGGGCTTTCAGCGCCCCACCTCGGGCAGCATCCTGCTCGATGGACGCGAGCAGGCCATTGCCAGCCCTGTGGTGGCACGGTCCCTGGGCATCGGCATGGTGTACCAGCATTTCACGCTGGTGCCGGGCATGACCGTGGCCGAGAATCTGCTGCTCGCCGGCGGCCAGATGCCCGCCGTGATTGACTGGAAACGACAGCGCGCCGACCTGTCCCGCTTTCTGGAAACCACCCCGTTCAGGCTGGATCTGGACGCCCGTCCTCAGGAACTGGCGGCTGGCGAAAAGCAGAAACTCGAACTGCTCAAACAGCTCTATCTCAAGCCCCGGCTGCTCATTCTGGACGAACCCACCTCGGTGCTCACCCCGCAAGAGGCCGACGAGGTGCTGGGCCACGTGCGGGAGTTTGCCCGCAGCGGCCACTGCACGGTCCTGATCATCACCCACAAGTTCCGGGAGGTCATGGCCTATGCCGACGACGTGACCGTGCTGCGACGCGGGCAGGCCGTGCACCACTGCGCCGTCTCCGGCACCCACCCGGCCGCACTGGCCCAGGCCATGGTGGGCGACTCGTCCGCCGTGACCGGGCAGCCCCCGACGTCGGACATGGAGCGGGCACCTGTCTCGCCAGGCAAGACATCGCTGGTGGTCCAGGGACTGCAGGTCATGGGGGATCGCGGCGCCCTCGCCGTTCAGGACGTGAGTCTGTCGGTCGCTGCAGGCGAAATTCTCGGGGTGGCCGGCGTCTCGGGCAACGGACAGCGGGAACTGGTGGAGGCACTGGTCGGTCAACGCCCGCGGGCCGCCGGTACCGTACAGGTTCTGGGCCAACGCTATGAAGCCACCCGCCGGGAAAACCACCAGCTCAAAGTACGCAGCCTGCCCGAGGAACCCTTGCGCAACGCCTGCGTGGGCGACCTGTCGGTGGCGGAGAACATGACCTTGCGCGACTTCGACCAGCCGCCGCTGTGCCAGGCTGGCCGGCTTCGCTTCGGCCACTGGCGCAGCCGTGCCAAAGACTGGATCAGCAGCTACGGCATCAAGACCCAGGGGGAGAACGCACCGATCCGCAGCCTCTCCGGCGGCAACGTCCAGCGCGCCGTGCTGGCCCGCGAACTGCATGGCGACATCAACGTGCTGATCGCGGCCAACCCGGTCTTCGGCCTGGACTTTGCGGCGGTCAACGAGATCCATGGCCGTCTGCGCGGGGTGCGAAACCAGGGGGGCGCGGTCCTGCTGATCAGCGAGGATCTGGACGAACTGCTCGAATTGGCCGACCGGATCGTGGTCATGAGCGAAGGGCGCATGGTCTTCGAGACCCCCACCGCCACGGCGGACCGCCAGTCCATAGGCGCCCACATGGGTGGAGGACACTGACATGGAGATCCAGGCACAACCCTACCCTTTCACCTGCCAGCCGCAGAGCACGGCGCTGGTGATCATCGACATGCAGCGCGACTTCATCGAGCACGGCGGATTCGGCGAAACACTGGGCAACGATGTCTCGCTGCTTGAAGCCATCGTACCGGCCTGCCAGACGGTCCTGGCCGCCTGGCGATCCGTGGGCGGACTGGTGGTCCACACGCGCGAGGCCCATGCCACCGATTTGTCGGACTGCCCGCCGTCCAAGCGCCTGCGTGGCGACCCCGTCCTCCGAATCGGCGATCCGGGTCCGATGGGGCGTATTCTGGTGACAGGGGAGCCGGGCAACCAGATCATCGACAGCCTGGCGCCCGCACCCGGCGAGATTGTCCTGGACAAGCCCGGGAAAGGTGCGTTCTACGCCACCGGCTTGCACGAGATGCTGCAGCAGCGCGGCATTACGCACCTGCTGTTCATGGGTGTCACCACCGAAGTGTGCGTGCAAACCAGCATGCGCGAAGCCAATGACCGGGGATACGATGGCCTTCTGCTGGAAGATTGCACCGAAAGCTACTTCCCGCAGTTCAAGGCGGCCACACTGGAGATGGTGCGCGCCCAGGGCGGCATCGTCGGCTGGACAGCGCCCAGTGCCTGCCTGCTCGACGCGCTGCCCGATCCACCCGCCAAGGCCTGATAGAGTTTCGACGTGCGCAATACATCCGATCGACCCGGCACGGTCAGGACCGTTCCGATGCAGCCGTCACGGGCTGACGAGGTCTATGCCCAGCTCAAGAAGGACATCGCCGATTTCCGGCTGGTGCCCGGCGACCGGTTCAGCGAGCACGACATCTGCAACCGGCTGTCCGTCTCGCGCACCCCCGTTCGCCAGGCGCTGTTTCGGCTGCAGCAGGAGGGCCTGGTCGAAGTCCTGTTCCGCAGCGGCTGGCGCGTGCTCCCGTTCGATTTCGACAAGTTCGACCAGCTCTACGACCTGCGCATGGTGCTGGAGACCACGGCCGCACAACGCCTGTGCCAGCAGGAGGCCACCCGGTCCTCTGAACTGCTTGAAGCCCTGAAGGAGCGCTGGCTGGTGCCGGCCAGCGAGCGAAGCAGCGACGCCACCCAGGTGGCGGTCTGGGACGAAGCGTTCCATGAGACCCTGGTCAAGGCCGCCGGCAATGCCGAAATGGCGCGCGTCCACCACGAGGTCACCGAGCGTATCCGCATCATCCGTCGGCTCGACTTTCTCAAGCAGATGCGCATCGACGCCACCTACGAGGAACACGCCAAGATCCTGCGGGCCATCATTGCCCGCAAGGCCGACCGGGCTGAACTCCTGCTGCGCTCCCACATCCAGTCCAGCCAGGTCGAGGTCCGCAAGATCACGCTGCATCAGGTCTACCTGGCCCAGCAGGTGGCGCCTGCCGCCTGACAGTCCATCGCCGCCAGCGCTGATGGCTGGCCATGCCGATTCAGGGGCCACCCGTGACAGATTGGGCAGGTCCGGATGGCAAATACTCCCCAAAGTAACCATTACTGATTATCAAGTATCACGTCCTGCATGCCGATGAGCAAGGAGCGCAGCAAAGCTTCTCTCAACCTGGAGTACGACATTGCAGGAGTACGACACCGAAACTGCGAGCGCTTGCCAGGCCACATCCGGTGCCGACGATGGTTCCGCATGTGGACTTTCACAGTTGCTCGAGCGGATCAAGGCAAAAGACCAGACGGCCATGGCCGAGCTGTATGTGCAATGCCGCGCCAAGGTCTTCCGCCAGGTGGCCTGCTTCATCCACGACCCGCCACTGGCCCACGATGTCACGCAGGAGGTGTTTCTGCGCATCTGGCGCTACGCCGCATCCTACGACCCTGCGAAATCCACCCATGCCCAGGCCTGGATCAACCAGGCGGCGCGCAACCAGGTCATGACGGAACTGGCCCGCCGCAGACGGCGCCGGGAAGACCCTGAGGAAGCCGTCGAAGACAAGGCCGACGAGCACGCGGAGCCCCGGCAGATGGCTCGTGTGGTCGTGCAAAGCCCCGTGTTCTCGGCCGCCATGAACACGCTCGCACCCGCGACGCGGAAAGTGATCCTGATGCGCTATTTCCAGGACCTGTCGCTCCAGGAGATCGCCACCGAACTCCAGTTGCCTCTGGGCACGGTCAAGACCTGGCTGCACCGGGGCCTGGCCCGGATGAAGGTGCAACTGGACATGCAACGCTCATGAGAACGCCCATGAACCGCCACATACCGGATCCGCCAGACCGTGACGACGACATGGACGCCACCGACAACGTCCTGGCGCAACTGATGGTGCGCCTGCGACAGGACACCCGGGCCCGCGAGCAGTTGCTGGCAGCCGACCCGACACTGATGGGCAAGAGCATGCGCCTGCGGCTCCTGCTGGACGAAGTCCAGAGGCGCCTGGGGCACGCATCATCGACCAGCCGGAGGACCCACGAATGATCAGGATGCTTCTACCCGCACGCA
Organism: Burkholderiaceae bacterium; assembly: GCA_041396505.1. Taxonomy (GTDB): domain Bacteria; phylum Pseudomonadota; class Gammaproteobacteria; order Burkholderiales; family Burkholderiaceae_C; genus Hydrogenophaga. The sequence goes on along the minus strand of JAWKYL010000003.1, from coordinate 761,172 downwards.
TGCGTCCTGCGTCCTGGACGCAGGCCGAGTTCCTCGGCACGGCCCTGCTCGAGAGCTTCGCACAGGCACGCCAGCGCATGGCCCGGTCGCTCTGGCTGTCGACGCCGATCGGCCTGATGGCTCTGCTCCCCTCCATCTTCAGCCTGGAAGTGTTTGACCGGGTGATCTACCGGCAAGGTTTCTCCACCCTGTTCGCCCTGCTGGCCGGCGTGGCTGTGGCGCTGGTCTTCGAGTGGTACCTTCGCCGCCTCCGGTCGGCCAGCTTTCGCGAGGCGGGCGCCCTGATGGACTGGGGACTGTCCTCCACCCTCCTCGACCGCATGCTCGGTCAACCCCTGAAGTCACTGGAGGACCGGACGGCGGCAGCCTGGATGTCCCTGTTTCGCGATGCCGGAACGGTAAGGACACTGGTGACCGGGCCACTGATGCAGTCGCTATTCGACCTGCCCCTGGCCGCGTTTGCCATCGCCATCGTGGGTATCGTGGCATGGCCGGTTCTGCCCGTCGTGATCGTGATACTGGTCGTCTTCTCGGTCCTCGCCTGGTGGTGGGCCGACGAGGTCAAGCAAGGCAAGGTGGAAGAGTTGCAGCAGGCCCGCAACCTGGACATGTTCACCACCGAGATGTGTCGCGCGCGCGAGTCGGTCAAGGCGCTGGCCCAGCAGGCGGCGGTCAAACGCCAGTGGCTGGACGGCTACCAGAACTGGCTTTCCGAAAGCTATGCCCGAGGCACGCACCTGGAAGATGCGCGAGAGCTGTCGCACTCCCTGCTGGTGCTGTCGTCCATCGCCATCACGGCCACGGGCGCCTATGCCGTGGTCAACCAGTGGATGTCGGTCGGTGGCCTGATCGCCGCCAACATGCTGGCCATCAAGGCCATCTCGCCAGTGGCCACCCTGGCCGGCGCCTGGCGCCAGCTGGCGCAGTCGGTCGAAGCCTCGCGACGCCTGGAGCAGGTGTTCCGCTCGCCGGTCGAGGGAAGCGGTTCGGCGCTGGCCCTGTCCCGGCCCAGGGGTAGGCTGACGCTGGACGAAGTGAGCTTCCGTTACGACAGCGACACCGAGCCGGTGCTGGACAAGGTGTCCATAGAGCTGGCGCCGGCGCAGCTGTACGTTGTCGTGGGCAAGAACGGCGCCGGCAAGTCGACCTTGCTGAAGCTGCTGGCCGGCCTGTACCGGCCCGATGAAGGTCGCATCCTGATCGACGAGTACGACCTGCAGCAGTTCTCCCGCGAGGAAACCGCCGACTGGATCGCCACCCTGTCCCAGAACGTGTACTTCCTGGACGGCTCCATCGCCGACCAGCTCAAGCGTGTGGCACCGGACGCATCCGATGACCAGATCGTGAAGGCATGCAAGCTGACGGGCGCCCATGCGTCCATCTCGCGCCTGCCCAAAGGCTACTCCACCGAAATGCGCGAAGGGGGCCGTGTGCTCTCGGCGGGCGTGCGCCGCAAGATTGCCCTCGCCCAGGTGCTCCTGCGCAACCCGGCCGTGCTCATCCTGGACGAGCCCACCAACGACCTGGACCATCTGAGCGAGCTGCAGCTGATTGCCTCGCTGCGCCTGGTGGCCCGCACCCGCACCGTGGTGGTGGTGACCCACTCCCCCGAGATGGTGGCGGGTGCCGATGCCGCCCTGACCATCCACGGCGATGGCACCGTCAAACTGGTCACCGCCGCCAAGGCTCTGGCCGAGTTCTTTGCCGGATACCGGCCGCGTCTGGGTGCCCGTCCACCTGGCGAGCGGAGCCCGGCGCCATCGCTGATACCGGTTGATGCAGGAGAAACGGCAGGAGAAACCGCAGGAGAAGCGGCATGAGCGAGATGAGCTCCCGCGACAAGTACACGCCGGACCTGATCCGGTCCATAGCGCCCCGCCTGCCCCGGCAGGACGGCCGGCGCGGCTGGCCCATCCGGTCGATGCCCCTGCTCATGGTGGCTACCGCCGGCCTGCTGGCGGCCGCGCTGTTCATCCCGGTCGAAATGTCGGTGTCCGCTCCCGGTTCGGTGGTGCCTTCTGCACGCGTGAAGCCGGTACAACACCTTGAAGGCGGCATCGTTCGCGAACTGTTTGTCAGCGAAGGACAGAAGGTCCGCCAGGGCGACCGCCTGGCCCGCATCGAACTGGGCGCCCAGGGGCCCAACCTCGAAGAGATCTCGGCCAAGGTGGCGGCGCTGAAGGCCGCGCGTGTCCGGCTTGAGGCAGAGGCCAGCGGACAGCCCCTGTCCGGCAGGGCGTTTGGCGACGAGGTGACCACGGTGGCCCGCACGGAGCAACTGACCTACGAAGCCCGTCTGCTGGAGCTTCAAGGTCAGCTGACCGCCGCGCGTGCCCAGGTCGACATGCACAACAGCAAGGGGGCCGAAGTGGAGGCCAGGATCCAGGGCATCCTCGCCCGTGGGGCACTGCTGACCCGGGAATACGACATCACCCGTGGGTTGGCCGCAGAGAAGCTGGTCTCCGAGCTCGAAGCCACCCAGGCGCTCAAGGAACTGGAGACCAACCGGGCAGAACTTCTGACCACCCAGCAGGCCCTGGCGGCGGCCAGGGCCTCGGCGGCCGAGGCGCGCGGCAAGGTGGCCGAGATCGAGGGTCGCTTCCGGCGCCGGGCTTCGGAGGAGTTGCTGACCACCGAACGCCAGATTGCCACCGCCACCGAGGAACTCGGCAGAGCCAGCGGCCAGCGCGACCGGACCCTGCTGACGGCCCAGATCGACGGCGTGGTCAAGGGACTGCGCGCGCTGGAGCCCGGCTGGGTGGCCAAGCCCGGTGAAACCCTGATGGAGATCGTCCCGGCTGACGCCGAGATCGAACTCGAAGCCCGTCTGGATCCGAAGGACCGCGGACTGGTGCAACTGGATCAACCGGTACAGATCAAGGTCAGCGCCTACGACTTTCTGCGCTTCGGTGCGCTGGAGGGGCGCGTGCTCCGCATCGCCGCCGACGCCGACCAGGACACCGACGGTCGTGCCTATTTCAAGCTGGTGGTACAGACGGAGGGCTCGCTGCTCGGCCAGTCCCGGCTGCCGGTGACACCCGGCATGCAGGCCGATGTCGACATCATCGTCGGTCATCAGCCCTTTGCCTGGTTTCTGCTGCGCCCTGTGCTCAAGGTCGGCGCGGAGGCGTTCCGGGAGCCATGATGAAACCGGTCATGAGCGCAGCCATTGTCGCGGTGGTGCTGGCGGTCACGGCAACGCAGGGGCCGGCGGCCCACGCCGGGACACCTGACGAGCCCCTGGTCAGACAGCTGACACAGGCCCTGAACCAGGCGCCGGAGGTCATGTCCGCCCAGGCCGAACTGCAAGCCGCCATGGCGGATGTGGACTCGGCCGATTACGCACGCTATCCCCGTTTTGAACTGGGGGCCTCGGGCAGCAACGGCGAGTCACCGAGCAGTGGCAATCCGGCACCGTCGGTGGACCGGCGCCTGACCGCATCGCTTCGCTGGACGCTCTGGGACTTCGGCAAACTCGACGCGCGGCAGCGGGCGGCGGAATATGGCCGTCTGGCGGCGGTGGCACGCGTCGACCAGGCGCGCGAACAGTTCCTCAGAGACCTGCTCGTCGCCTACGAGGAGGTCAGCCGCTATGCCATGCTGGTGGATGTCGGCCGCAACTCCCGCCATGCCATGCAGGAACTCGAACGGCTGGAGAACCAGCGCGTGCAACTCGGTGGGGCAGGCATCACGGACGCCCGTCTGGCCGCCTCTCGTCTGGCCCAGTCGGCCAACAAGTCGCTTCAGTTCGAACAGGGGCTGAACGAGGCGCGACTGAAGCTCAGCTCGTTGCTGGGCGCCCCGCTGTCACAGACGGAATTGCCGCCACTGCGTGTGCCGGAGCCCTGGCTGTCCATACCGCCGGACGCCATCGAGCGCATTGTCGACGAGTCCGCCTCGCTGAGGGCGCAGCGGCTGAACCTGGATCAGGCACGCGCCGACATCGAGGTGGAGGAAAGCGGCCAGTTGCCGGCCATCGACCTGACCTACACCAGGCGGTACGAATACCCGGGCGCCTTTGCCGAGAAGTCGAAGATGGGTATCCAGATCACATTCGGCACCGCGGCGGCGCTCGAGTCTTCGACGCGGATCCAGCGGGCCGCCAGCCGGCTCCTGGCCGAGGAGCAGAAACTGACCACCATGCGTCGGGAGGCGTTGCAGAAGGCCCAGGGAGGCATGCAGCGCGTCTCGCTGTCCGGACAGCGCATACAGATGCTGTCGTCTGCGTCTGCCGATGCGTCAGCCGTTGTCGATGCGCGCCGCAAGCTCAACCAGGCGGGACGAGGAACCACCCTGGCCCTGCTGGACGCCCAGGTCGAGGCCAACAACACCCTGATCGACTGGGTGCAGGCGCTGCACGACCTGCGCGTGACCGAGATCGAACTGGCCGTCGAGACGGGGCAACTCCTTCCCGAGCCGGGCCAGGAGGAAGGCTGGTTCAGGACGCTGCTGTCGGGGGCCGACTGGCGCCAGCAGGTCCGCCAGCGCCTTGCAGCACATCAGCCAGACCCTCCCGGTCACAACGCTGGCGACAGCCAATCCCCCATGCGCCTCCAGCATGCGCAGTCGTTCCAGATCGACCTGGCCGGCGATGCCAGGCAGGCGCCCGCCCCGTCATCCGAGGAAAAATTCGCGCAGATCAGACTATTTCAGATAGAGCTGAAACTTCATCCCCGACCTGAAGGTAAATGGTGGTGGTGAACCATCCAAACGGGAACGTGTCATGAGCTACCTGAAATCGATTGAAGCCGGCAACCGGTCGCTGCTGGATGAAATGGGTGATGAAGCGCCGGGATCGGGTCTGGTCGGCAGCCTGGGGCTGGCGTCCGCCCTGCTCCTCATTCAGGACCAGATCTCGCAAGGCGGCGGTGGCACGTCGCTTTCGGTCGCACGCCTGGCGCTGGATGCGTTGAAGCTGGATCTGCTGAACCTGGAGCCCGCGCTCACCTCCCTGGCGCCGGTCCCGCTGCGTGTGCTGCTGGACATGCATGCAGATGCCGTCTCGGCCATGCCCTGGTCGGGGCTCCTGGGTGAAGCCCATGCCCTGTCCGACGACATCCTGGGCGCCATCGCCGCACAAGACATCCCCTTGAGTGCGCTTGGACTGGAGTCACTGCCCGTCCTACAGGACGATTTGCTGACGATGGACACCCCCCTTCTGACCGCCATGGAGCAGATGGAAGGGGCGTCAACACTGGAGGTCCTCGGCGCCCAGTCGCCGGTCGACGCTTTTCTGGAGCAGGCGCTGCAGGAGGTGGCGGACCACCCGGGCGCCCCGATGGACGCCTTCCAGTCCCATGACCTCAATGCAGGTGGTCTGGACACTGGCGACGTGGCATCGACCTGGGATGACCTTGGTGATCCGCTGGCCGGCGTGGGCGGTGACACCTCAGACCCGGGGGACACCCTGACCGACGGCGCAGGCACGCTCACCGACTCGCTGCTCACGGACCCGCCTGACCTGATCGGCGAAGTCGTGGACAGCGCGCCCGAGGTGATCGACACCGTGGTCGAATCCGTGGTCGACCCCGTGCTGGATACCGTGGTCGACACCGTGGTCGACCCTGTGGTGGATACCGTGGTCGACACGGTGGACCTGGCGGGAGACCTGCTCGGCGACCTCCTGACCGACCCATCCCAGTTGCCGGAAACACTGGCATCCGCCACCAGCGACGTGTTGCAGACAACCGAGGAAACCGCGGGCTCACTCGTCGACCTGGTGGACAGCACGGTGACCTCGACCACCGACACCCTTGTTGATGTGGTGGACGGCACCGGCGACCTGTTGACAGGCACTGCTGAGGTTCTGGGTGATGCAGTGGACCTGGGCTCGACCGTGCTGCCCCTGGTGCAACCGGACAGCGGCGACGGTGGTGGACTGTTGTCGGGCGGTCTGCTTGGCTGACGCCATCGGACTGTCTTCCGGGATGGACGTGCGCCGCCCTGCTTCTGTGAGCGATTTCACAGTCCGGTCCATTGCCTGCTGCAATCAACGCCTTCATTGAAACCTGACATGACGCCAGCAGGTACCTGATCCAACACCTGCTTCTGCAGCGGGCCACACAACCCAACCACAGGATTCACGCCATGCAAGCCACTACAGCGACCCACACGACAGACGCATCCCATGCCGGCGCCGAGATGGTTCCCGTGATCCGGGGCGACACCAGGGTCATGGTTCCCGCCAACGAAGCCCTGCAACCGGGTGACCGCGTGATCACAGGCGACCAACCGGTCAACGTGCTGGTCCGCAATGCCGCCGGTACCAAGGAAGCCGTGGTTCGCGTGGCCCCTCACTCCGAAATTCTGGTGAAGGATCCGGCCCGGCATGCGGTCGACCAGGACTACGCCGACATCGAAGTCATCACCGGAGAGGCCACGTTCCTAGAGGAGCAGAACAAAGATGTCGTGACCCTACTGCAAACCGGAAAGTCCGTGCTGGCCGGGGGCATGAGCATGCTGGATGGCGTGATCCTGGGCGGTGCCGGCCTGCTGGCCGCAGCATTGTCGGGCACGGGAGGCGGCGACACGGGTACCCAGCCGCATTCGGACACGGGCACCTCAGGCACGCCGGGTGAGGATCCTGTCAGCATCTCCGAGCCCGACACGGAAACCACGTCGAGAGCCGTACCCAAGAACGGGGACGACGGTGACGAGGGCGGTGACGGCGATGGGGGTACCGACGGGACTGATGGAGGCGATGGGACTGGTGGTGGCAGCGGCAATGACGGAGACGATGGCAGCGATGGCACCGACGTTCATCACCATGTCCACCACCACCACCATCATCACCATCACCACCTTCACACACATCTTCAAGGTGAACCCGGGACCGACCCGACTACCGACCCAAACACTGACCCGGACACTGACCCGGACACAGGTGGGAGTGAGGGCGGCGGCGACAGCAACCCGGATCCCGATACCGGTCCCACCCTGCTGTCGGGCGCGTCCAGCATCTCCTCATCCGGTACCGACGGCGTCTCGACGCTGCTGGAGGACGCGGGCCTGTCGGGGCTGTCAACCGTGCCGGAGGACGTCGTCGATCCCATGATCGGGGCGGTGACCCATTCCCTGGACGGGGTGGTCATTGGCCAGGATGGCGAGAGCGGTCTCACGGGTGCCGTGGAAGCGCTGGGCGACCAGATCGCTGCATCGGGAGACGGCATCCCGGTGCTGGACCCCGTCGTCCAGACGGCCGGCGACCTGGTGTCGGATCTGGGCAGCGTACTGAACACCATGTTCAACCAGGACCTGCTGGATTCGGAAACACCCACCACAGGCCAGAACGTCGGAGACGACCTGCTGCAACTCGCGGACAACCTGACCAGCAACGTCGATGGCCTGCTCGGGGACCTGCTGGGCACCGATCCCCTGCTCGAGCCCTTGCTGGACGGTCCTGCCGACGCCCTTCTTTCCGACACGCTGGGCGACATCATGTCATCCGCAGGCTCGGACGCCACCTTGACGGACGGCGTGGCCCATACCGTCGACAACGTCACAGACGTGATCGACAGCCTCGCAGGCGAACTCGGTTTGCAGGACCTGAGCCAACCGGTCACCAACGACATCGTCGACCAGACGGTATCGACCGTCACCGACGAACTGGACCACCTCCTGATCGGCAATGACAGCGATCCCGGCCTGCTGGACCAGATCCAGGCCGCAGGTGACGAAGTGGCGTCTGCCGGCGACGGCACCTCGCTCGACCCCATCATGGACCTGCTGGGTCATGCGGTTGGCAATACCGGCGCCTTGGCCGATACCACCCTCAATCAGGACCTTCTGGTTTCCGAGACCGGCACCGGCATGGACGCCATCGCCGACGAACTGAGCACCACAACCGATGTCCTGACCGACGACGCGGACACCCTGCTGGACAGCGTACTCGGCACGGAGACCCTGACCAGCGATCTGCTGGATGGCGCGACCAGCAGCCTTCTGGGCGATACGGCATCCGAACTGCTCGACACGTCACAGGCCTCGCCGTCGACAGAGGGAGACCTGACCCTGCCTCTGGTGGATGCGGGCAACCTGCTCGGCGACCTGGCGAACCCCCTGGCCTACGGCACCTGAACCCATCATGAACGTCAAGCATGTCACCCGCGTCGGACTGGCGCTGGCCATGGTCCTCCTTTCGGGCTGCGCCGCACAACACACCGTGGAGACCAGGCGACTGACCTACACCGCAGGACAGGCACCGCGGCCCCTGGTCATGACGCCGGCGGTCAGTGCCGGGCCCCTGGTGGAACCGGTCCAGGTGCCGGTGGCCTCGGTAGGCAAACGCTGGGGCACCGTCTACTTCGACTTCGATCAATACGTCGTCAAACCGGAGTTCCTTCCCGTGATCAGCGAAGTGGCCGGTGCGCTGAAGGCCAATCCACAGGCCCGCATCCAGCTGGAGGGCCACACGGACCGCCATGGATCGCGTGAATACAACGTCTCGCTGGGCCACCGCAGGGCCGAAGCGGTGCGTCGCGTGATGTCGCTGCACGGTGTCCCCGACAGCCAGATGGAAGCCGTGAGCTTTGGCAAGGAGAAGCCCGCGTCGACGAACAGTACACCGGACGGCGACGCGCTCAATCGCCGAACCGAGCTACAGGAAGTCCGCTGACCCCCTGAAAAAAGAAAAACCGTGTCCGGCATGCAGCCGGGCACGGTTGCGAGGACCTGCCGGGAACTACCCCGGCGTTCCGGATCAGGTCTGTGCTTCCGGAAAGTCGGCGTCGTGTTCGCGCTGGCGAACGGTGCGCTTCAGGGCTCCCCAGACCGACCACAGCAGCAGGGCCGCACCATAGGCCAGCAGGCCACCACTGATCGGGCGCTCGATGAAGGTCATCATGTCACCGCGCGAGAGCAGCAGGGCGCGGCGCAGGTTTCTTCGACCAGCGGTCCGAGCACAAAGCCCAGCAGCATGGGCGCCGCTTCGAACTTCAGCACCGCCATGCCGTAGCCGATGGCGCCAACGGCCGCCACCATGAGCACGTCGAACGTGTTGTTGTTCACGCTGTACACGCCCAGGCTGATGAACACCAGGATGGCCGGGTACAGGACACGGTAGGGAATACGCAGGATGGCAACCCAGATGCCAATCAGCGGCAGGTTCAGGATCATCAGCATGATGTTGCCGATACCAAAACTGACGATCAGGCCCCAGAACAGGTCGGGTTGCTGGGTCATCAGCAGCGGGCCCGGCTGGATGCCGTGGATGATCAGCGCGCCCAGCATCAGGGCCATCACGGCGTCACCCGGAATGCCCAGCGACAGGGTCGGTACGAAGGCCGTCTGCGCAGCGGCATTGTTCGCCGCTTCCGGTGCGGTGATGCCTTCGATGGCACCATTGCCGAATCGCGAGGGATCCTTGGCCACCTTCTTTTCGATGGCATAGGACATGAAAGATGCGATCGAGGCGCCGGTACCTGGCAGCGCACCGAAGAAGCTGCCAATGCCCGTGCCACGCAACATCGGCATGATGGACTCCCTGATGTCCTTGGCCGTCGGCGTCATGGTGCGCAGCGTGATCTTCTCCTTCACCTCACTCTCGCGCACCTGATTGATGCTGGACACCACTTCAGAGATGCCGAACACGCCCATGGCCAGAGCCACCAGGTTGATGCCATCCATCAGTTCGGGAACACCGAAATCGAAACGCGCCACGCCGGAGTTCACGTCCGTGCCCACCGTGCCCAGCAACAGGCCCAGAGCCACCATGGCCAGCCCTTTGGCAGGCGAACCGGAAGCCAGCGTCGACGCCGCGATGAGGCCCAGCAGCATCATCGAGAAGTACTCGGCCGGCCCGAACTTCAGACCCAGTTCGGCAATGCTGGGGGCGAACAGCACCAGCATCAGAATACCCAGCATCGAACCGACGAAGGAGGCGATGGTGGTCATGAACAGGGCAACCCCTGCCCTGCCCTGCTTGGCCATCGGGTAGCCGTCCAGACAGGCCACGGCCGAAGAGGGTGTGCCGGGCAGGTTCAGCAGGATGGAGGCGGTCGAACCGCCATATTGCGCACCGTAGTACACGCCGGCCAGCATCACGATGGCGGCGGTCGGCGGGATGTGATAGGTGATGGGCAGCAGCAGCGAAATGGTGGCCAGCGCACCGATGCCCGGCAGCACACCGATCAGCGTACCCAGGAAAACACCGATGAAGCAGTACAGCAGCGTGGTGGGCTGCATGGCCGATTCAAGCCCGACGAGCAGACCGTGTAGGACGTCCATAGTTGTCTCTTGTTCTGTAAATGTGAATGATGGAACTTGACGTCCGCTCAGTTGCTCCAGGGGAAGATCGGCAACACCATGCTCAGCCCCAGGCTAAAGATCAGGTAGGTGATGACAGCCACGCCGACCGCAATGAGCAGTCGCCCTTTCCACCGGGTTTCCTTGTCGGCCAGCGAGGAAATGACAACGGACACCATGGTGGCCAGGATGAGGCCCAGCAGCTTGAGCGTCAGGGCAAACACCACGATGCTGGCCACGACAAGGACCATGGTCTTCCATTCGACGTGGATGGGCTCCCCCCGGCGCATGAACGCCGGCACGGCAATAAACAGGCCCAGCACGGCCACCACAACGCCCAGCGCCACCGGGAAATAGCCCGGCCCCATCCGGTGAAGTTCGCCGAACTCGTAGCGTTGGGCATAGATGGCGGCAAATGCCCCCAATGCGGTCAGCACAAGGCCGCCGATGATGTCGTGTGTGTCTCTGTGACTCATTGGTTGTCTCCGAAGCGATGACTGGCCGGGAGCGGCCCGGCTGATTCCGGGTCGTGTCACGGGACATGCGGTCAGCACGTCCGCCTTACACCAGACTGATTGATTGGAAGCGCAAAAGTCACCCCCGTCTTTAAGTAATTGCACGTAGAGGCGTCCGTCAGGTGACTCGGCGGCCGTGCAGTGCCGGATCTGTCACCAGCGACCGGTAGGCCGGCGCTGGCGCACCGCACGCGCGATGAGGTCCACGTCCTGCGTGCGCCCGGCCCGGCGGGCAAAGTCGATGGCGCTCATGCCCTGCTGGTTGCGCAGCAGCGGGTCGGCGCCCTCCTCCAGCAACAGTTCGACCAGCCCGGTCGAACCGTAGAACGCCGCCATCATCAGCGGCGTCGTACCGTTGGGCGACGCGGCGTCGATGTAGGCATGGTGTTCCAGCAGCAGGCGCACCATGTCCAGACTCTGAGGACGGTCCGTGGACGCCGCGTAATGCAGCGGCGCCCAGTCGGGCTTGTTGACCTGCGCGCCCCGCTCGACCAGACGGCGGGCCTGCTTCAGATGGCCTTTGAGGGCCGCCATCATCAAGGCGTTCTCGCCGTGGCGGTTGAGCGCATCTACGTTGACGGCGGACTGGTCCAGCAGGAAGTCGGCCACCTTGAGCGACCCCTGCCGCAAGGCCATGATCAGGCCATGATCGCCGTCCGGACTGGGCGTGTTCAGGTCGAATTCCCGCAAGGCCAACGCAATCACGGCCGATTCGTTGTCGCGCTGGATGGCGGCGAAGAAATCGTCATACGAATTCGCTGAAGCCATTGATGAACAGAGATAAAACACAACAAAAACAAATAACAATCTGATTTTGTTCATGTAAATTCTCATGATCTGACGTGCCTGGGTGTCAGGTCGTGACCCGGTCGAACAGGGTCTCGAAATTGCGACTGGTGGCTGTCGCCACGTCATCCACCGGAACCCCTTTGACCTCCGCCACCTGGGCCGCCACGAGGGGCACCAGGGCCGGGCTGTTGGTCTTGCCCCGATGGGGCACCGGCGCCAGGTAAGGGCTGTCGGTTTCGATCAGGATCCGGTCCAGTGGCACCATGCGCACCACCTCGCGGATGTCTGCGGCATTGCGGAAGGTGATGATCCCGGAGAACGAGATATACATGTCCAGATCCAGCGCCGCCCGGGCCACTTCGGCCGTCTCGGTGAAGCAGTGGAAGACGCCGCGCGCCGGTGCCGGACCCGAAGCAGGAGAACCGAACCCGCCTTCGTCGCGCAAGATGGCCAGGGTGTCGTCCGAAGCGCTGCGCGTATGGATCACCAGCGGCAACGCCGTCTGGCGCGCCGCCTGGATGTGCACGCGAAAGCGCTCCCGTTGCCATTGCATGTCGGCCACGGTCCGTTCGCCCAGCCGGTAGTAATCCAGCCCGGTTTCACCGATGCCCACGACCCGGGGCAAGGCGGCACGGTCAAGCAGATCGGACAGGGACGGCTCGCGCACACCTTCGTTATCCGGATGCACACCCGCAGTCGCCCACAGGTTTCCGTGCTGCAAGGCCAGTCCGTGAACCGCATCGAACTCTTCCAGAGTGGTACAGATGCACAGGGCACGGTCGACCCTGGCCTGTTGCATGTCGGCAAGGATGTCGGGCAGGCGGGAAGACAGCTCCGGGAAACTGAGGTGGCAGTGGGAATCGGTAAACATGGAGGGACAACGGACGGGTTGCAGCCCCCGTCAGGCCATGAATGGGCCACCGATGGTGGCACGCGGACATCCTGCCGGGTTCAGATGGTCTGGGTCGGTCGATCGGAGCCGAGGTTGGCGCCCAGGATTTCTTCGATTTTGAGCTTGAGTTGGCGCGACTTCTCGTCGGCCGGGAAGCGTATGCCCACCCCTTGCGTCCGACCACCCTGCACCTTGGCCGGCGTCACCCAGGCCACCTTGCCGGCCACCGGATAACGCTGGGGGTCATCGGGCAGGCTGAGCAGGACATAGACGTCATCACCCAGCCGGTAATCACGCGAAGATGGAATGAAGATGCCGCCGTCTGAAAACAGCGGTATGTAGGCAGCGTACAGTGCCGCCTTCTCCTTGATCGAGAGCTGGATGACACTGGGACGGGCAGCCGGGGAAGTCGCGTTGGCCGTACTCATGTCACACAAGTTTAGCGGCAATCAGGACAGGTGTTGCAAGTAACTGGCTCCGGCCGGAAACAGTGTGGCATCGATCACGCACCCGGCCTCCGTCCGGTGGCCAGCCGTTCCCGCGTGTGGGCGGCCCAGGCCTGCTGGGTCAAGGCCGCCTGGAACGGGTGTTCCACCGTGCGGGCTTCTTCGAGCAGTTCGCGCGACCAGCGGGCCAGCGCCTGCCAGCGAGGCGGCGGTGGCAGGTCGGCAGCAGCAAAGTACCGTGGCTCGCCCTGCCCGGCCACGGCCATCAGGTCGTGGCAGAGTTTCTGCATCACGTCCAGCTGTCGGGCGGGAGGCCAGTCGGCCAGCAGGCTCCAGTCGCCGGCCGCCATGGCCCGTGGCAGTTGCTTCCAGCCTGCCGCCGTCAGGCCTGAGCGCCCCCACTGCAAGGCGTCTCGCGGACGTCCACCGGCCGCCCGAAGCCAGGTATCCAGCGTCGCACGGTCACCGGCGGGCAGCCCTTCGCCGGACGCCACTTCCGCCAGCCAGTCCAGTGTGGACGAGGCCTCGGGCCAACGCAGGGTGTGCGCCTGGCACCGGCTGCGGATGGTCGGCAGCAACTGGTGGGCCGCCTCGGTGGCCAGCACGAAGCGGACATCGCCCGTGGGCTCTTCCAGCGTCTTGAGCAGGGTGTTGGCCGACTCGACATTCATGCGTTCGGCGGGATAGACCAGCACGACCTTGACCGCTCCCCGCGCCCGGGTCAGCTGGGTGAATTCGATCACCGCGCGAGCGGCCTCCACCCGGATGAAGCGGCTGGGCTTGCGCTTCTTGTCCTCGATGTCCTTCTGCGTCTTTTCATCCAGCGGCCAGCCCTGGTCCAGGCTGGTGGTCTCGGGCAACAGCACCGACAGGTCGGGGTGCGTCCGCACGTCAATGGCATGGCAACTGGCGCAGCTTCCACACGCCCCGTTCTCGCCGGGCTGCTCGCACAGCCAGGCGCGCGCCAGCGCCAGACCCAGCTCGAACTGCCCCAGTCCGGACGGTCCCTGGAGCAACAAGGCATGACCACGCTGACGCAACAAATGCTTCAACGGCTGTCGCAGCCACGGATCCAGGGTGGCTGCGGTGCTCACACCGACTCCATCGCGGGCAGCCAGCCACGCGCCACCAGCACGGCCCGCACATCGCGCCAGACCGCCTTCAGGTCCTGGTCGGCCTCGATGCGGGCAAACCGCCCTTCGTCGGCCTGCTGCCGCTGCCGGTAGCCTTCGCTCACCCGGGAGAAGAACGCGACCGGCTGGGACTCGAAACGATCTGGCGCACGCGCTGCGGCCAGCCGGACCGCCGCCACCGCCGGATCGATGTCGAACCAGACCGTCAGGTCCGGCTGCCGCAGCTGCGGGCCGTCATCGCGGGACTGCACCCATTGCTCCAGCTGCTTCAGCACGGCAAGGTCGAAACCCCGGCCATAGCCCTGGTAGGCAAACGTCGCATCGGTGAAACGGTCACACAACACCACTTCGCCCAGCGCCAGCGCAGGCTCGATCACCTGCCGAAGGTGGTCCCGGCGGGCGGCGAACATCAGCAACGCCTCGCACAGCGGATCCATCGCATCGTTGAGCACCAGCTGGCGCAGCTTCTCGGCCAGCGGCGTGCCGCCGGGCTCCCGGGTCAGTGTCACCGTTCGCCCAAGCCGGCGGAACTCGGCCGCCAGCGCGTCGATGTGGGTGGACTTGCCGGCCCCGTCGATGCCTTCGAAGCTGATGAACAGACCAGGGGAACCCGCAGGGGTCGAATTGCTCATGGGGGGTCAACGCTTGAGAATGAATCGCCGCACGGCGGCGTTGTGCTCGCCCAGCGTGGCACTGAAATGACTGGAACCATCGCCCCGGGACACAAAGTACATGGCTTTTGTCTGGGCCGGTCGTGCGGCGGCCAGCAGGGACGCCTCGCCGGGCATGGCAATGGGTGTGGGCGGAAGCCCGGCCCGGGTGTAGGTGTTATAGGGCGTGTCGGACTCCAGGTGTGTCCGGCGCAGGCGTCCGTCGTAACCATCGCCCAGCCCGTAGATGACCGCCGGATCGGTCTGCAGGCGCATACCGATGCGCAGGCGGTTGGTGAACACGCCCGCCACCATGGGTCGGTCGCTCTCCAGGCCGGTTTCCTTCTCGACGATGCTGGCCAGGATCAGCAGCTCCTCCGCTGACTGAAGCGGCGTATCGGGTGCCCGACCCTCCCAGGCCGCGTTCAGCTGCCGCTCCATGGCCTGAGCCGCCTGCTTCAGCACCACCGAGGCGGGTGTGCGCCTGGCAAAACGGTAGGTGTCAGGAAAGAAACGGCCCTCCGCGTTGACCTGAGGCAGTCCGAGGCGGGCCATGAGACCGTCAAGGGTCACGCCATCCAGATCCTGTGTCAGGTGAGGGCTGGCCTGGACGGCGGCCAGAACCTGCCCCGCTGTCCAGCCTTCGACCAGCACCAGGCTGCGTTGCGCCTGCTCCCCGCGAACCAGTTTGTTCAACAGTTGCCGGGGCGTGGTACCCGGTTCGAACTCATAGCTGCCGGCCTTGATCAGGCGGGCGTTGCCCGACACCCGGAACCAGGCAAACAGCAGGCGTGAATCGGTCTGCACCCCGGCTGCCACGGCGGCCGTTGCCACTGTGCGTGCCGACATCCCGGGCGCCACCAGCAGCTCCACCGCGCTCCCCTGCGCACCCGGCTGGGGCTGCATGGCCAGGGGGCGGTCGATCCACCATACGGTCGCAGCCCAGGCCGCCAGCACGGCCACGACCAGCGACACCAGAAGGCGAACCAGCCAGCGCATCAGAGAAAAGTGGCCGGCAGGGACATGCACGGCAGACAAGGACGCTTCATAGGCACAGGATGATAATTGACGGCACCCGGACCAGGTCCGTGCCGTCCTGCCGGCAAGTTGTCCAGAAAGGTTGTTGTCTCCATGAGCGAATTGCTTTCCGATGCCCGTCCTCCGGAACACGCTGGCGCGGTGCGTCTGTCCGGCCTGGGTGTCATCCGGGCCCAGGGGCCGGATGCCATCGGTTTCCTGCAGGGCCAGCTGACACAGGATGTCGCCCTGCTTCCGGTCGGGCAGGCCAGGCTGGCCGCCTATTGCTCTGCCAAAGGGCGCATGCAGGCGAGTTTTGTGGTCATCAAGCGCGCCGGCGACGACGTGCTGCTGCTGGTTGCGGCCGACCTGCTGGCCCAGACCCTCAGGCGCCTGGGCATGTTCGTATTGCGGGCCAAGGTTCGCCTGACGGACGAATCGCCGATGTGGCAGGTGTGGGGGCTGGCCGGACTGGCGGCACCGGCCGACCTGGCGCAGACGCCCTGGAGCAGTTCCGCATACGGATCCGGTCATGCGGTCCGCCTGTATCCCGCGGCCGGCGTCGCCCGCGCGCTGGCCGCTCTGCCTGCCGACGCACCGGCGCCGGACGCCCCGCCGCTGGCGCAGGCGAGCTGGGACTGGCTGGATGTGCAAAGTGGCATCGCCATGGTGACCTTGCCCACATTCGAGGCTTTTGTGCCCCAGATGCTCAACTACGAATCCGTCGGCGGGGTCAACTTCAAGAAGGGCTGCTACCCCGGTCAGGAAGTGGTTGCGCGCAGCCAGTTCCGCGGCACCCTCAAGCGCCGAGCCTTCCTTGTCCATGGTGATGCGCCAATGGCAGTCGGGCAGGAGGTGTTCCACAGTGGCGATGCGGCGCAGCCCTGCGGCACCGTGGCCAGCGTGGCCGCCCGCCCGGACGGTGGATTCGACGCCATCGTCTCCATGCAGGTGGCCGCGTCCGGCGGTGGCAGCCTGCACCTGGGCGACGCTTCCGGTCCGGCGCTGGACCTGCTGGTACTGCCCTACCCGCTGCTCGACGACATCTGAGCGTCCACAGGACCACGTTCCATGTGCCTGATTGCTTTTGCGCTGGATGCCCGGGACGGTGTGCCCCTGCTGCTGGCGGCCAACCGGGACGAGTTCTTTGACCGCCCGACCGCCGGACTGCACCGGTGGAGCCTGCCAGACGGAGCACAGGTGTTGGCCGGGCGCGATCTCCGCGAGGGTGGGACCTGGCTGGGCGCCAGTGCATCAGGGCGCATTGCCATGCTGACCAACGTCCGCTCGGCCGACATGCCATCAGCCCGGCGCAGCCGGGGTGAACTGCCCACCCAATGGCTGGGCGGCCATTTCGAGACGCCTGAAGCGATGGCTGCCGCTCTGGCGCCGGCGGACTATGGCGGGTTCAACCTCGTCGTGGGGGACGTCCTCAGAGGCCATTGGACCTTCATCAGCAACCGTCGCCCGGACGATCCACATGGCCCCCAGGCACCGGCCATCTGGAGGCAGACCCTTCAGCCCGGCGTCTACGGCTTGTCCAATGCGAGCCTGAACAGCGACTGGCCCAAGTCCCGGCGTTTGCGCTCGGCACTGGCCGACGTGTTGCCCAAATCGCATGGGCCCGCACAGGAGTGGCAGCCGATCCTGCAGCAAGCCCTCGGCATCATGGATCATGAACCGGCCCATGCCTTGCCAGATACCGGCGTTCCGCAGTCCATGGAGCGCGCCCTGTCCAGTCCGTTCGTGCGCATGCCCGAACGCGGTTACGGTACCCGATCCAGTCTGCTGATGGGCGTCTGGCAGGAACGCAACGCATGGACGCTCACCATGGATGAGTGGCAACACGAAGTGGATGGCCAGCCCGCCGGGCAACCGGTCTGGCATCCAGCGGCCCGACGTCAGGAGCGCTTGCAGTTCGCCAGCTGAAGCGCCTACAACACGGCAGGTTCGTCAGAAGCGAAACACCATCTCCTGGTGTTCGATGCCAGCCTCGTGAAATGCGGCACCTCGCGGCGCGAAGCCCATGCGCAGATAGAAAACCACCGCACTGCGCTGGGCGTGCAGGCAGACCTCCCGGTCCCCACGGGCACGCGCGACGTCCAGCAGCGACCGCAGGACGGCAGCACCGATCGAGCTGCCACGCATCACCCGGGAAACCGCCATGCGACCCACCTGCCCCACCCCAGGCTCGGGACGCAGGAGTCGCCCGGTCGCCAGTGGCTGCCCCAGCCGGTTGACCGCCAGGGCGTGGACGGCGGTCGCGTCGAATGCGTCCACCTCGATCTCGCGGGCAATACCTTGCTCCTGCACGAACACCTCATTGCGGATCTGGCCCGCCTGAGCACCCAGTTCGTCCCATGAGCCCACGCGCACCGAAAAAACGGGCTCGCCAGCCTCGTAGCCCAGCAGAATGTCGCGCAAGGCCTGCGGCACCGGCCTGGACCGTTGCGTCGCCGGATCGGCAAACACATACACCAGCTCGCCGCTGATCAGGTGTTCTTCGCCACGGAAGATGGCGCCGGTGAAGGTCATCGACGAATTCCCGATCCGGCTGCATTTCATGCCCACGTCCAGCATGTCGTCCATGCGCGCCGAGGCATGGAACTCCACAGTGGCCTTGGCCACATAGACATCGCCTTCCAGCAGGTGCATGGCCGCCTCGTACGGCAGGGCCACGGCGCGCCAGTAGTCGGTCACCGCCGTGTCGAAATACATCAGGTAGTGGGCATTGAAGACGATCTTCTGCATGTCCACTTCGGCCCAACGGACGCGCAGGCGGTGCAGGCTGCGGAACTCGGATCTTTGCATCACGGGCATGGGGTGGCTTCCTCTCTGTACGGACCCGAGGGTCATGCAAACGCCTGCCGAAGGGCTGCGGCGGCTTCATTGTGCGCGGTCAGGGCCTGCGGAATGGCGCGCCCGAACTGGATGAACCCATGCACGACGCCCGGGTAGATTTCCAGATCCACCGGCACGCCGGCCATTCGAAGGCGGTCTGCATACATGACACCTTCATCGGTGAGCGGATCGCACTCGGCCAGTCCGATCCAGGCCGGAGCCACGCCGTCGAGTTCACGCGGATGGCCCGATTCGTCCACCCCGTCCAGCGGCGCGAAACGCCAGTCGTTGCGGTCTTGCGGACCACGCAGGTAGTGGTTGAAAAAATAGGTGATATGGGCCTCCTCCAGCAGGAAGCCCTGCGCGAAAGTCTTGTGGCTGGGCGTGTTCTGGTGGCCTGCCGTGCCGGGATAGAACAGCAATTGCAGCGCCAGGGGCCAGCCGGCATCGCGGGCGGCAATGGCTGTGACGGAGGCCAGCGTACCGCCGGCGCTGTCTCCCCCCACGGCGATCCGCTGGCGATCCAGGCGCAGCGCGTCTGCCTGGTCGCGCAGCCAGGTCAGGCTGTCCATGGCGTCATGTACGGCGGTGGGAAACTTCGCGTCCGGCGCCAGCCGGTATGCCACCGACACCACGGCACAGTGGGCCAGGTGGGCCAGGTGGCGGCACAGTGGCTCATGGGTCGCGATGCTGCCGACCGTGAAACCGCCGCCATGAAAATACAGCAGCACAGGCAGGGGGCCGTTGGCTGCCGGCGCATACAGGCGTGCCCGGATGACGTGGCCATCGCGGGCCGTGATGGACACGTCCTCCACCCGATCGAGCTTGTGCGCCGGGATATCGAGAACGCCCGAACCGGCCTCGTAGGCGTGCCTGGCCTGATCGGGTGTCAGTGCATGCATGGGCACATGGCCGGCGCGCTCGATGCGGTCGAGCACGCCACGCATGGGGGCATTCAGAAGGGCTCTCGGGTTCGGGTGGTGTGATGGCATGGCGTCGATTGTGTCTGTCTTTTGTGCGACCAGGCGTCGCAGGGGCGGCATTGGCACGGCGACGTCGTGGCCGTATAGTTTTCGGCTCCAACCAACAACGAGAGCGAGCACAGCCCATGGCACAGATCCTGTACGTGACCAACATCCTGATCGACTTTGGCGCACTGGCCCAGCTGGCAGCAGAGTGCGAACGCATCGGGATCCGCCGCCCGCTCATCGTGACCGACCCGGGGGTCAAGGCGGTCGGTCTTCTGGACAAGGCACTGGCTGCCCTGCCCGGCCTGACGCCTGCCGTGTACGACCAGACGCCGTCCAATCCGACCGAAGCCGCCGTGCGCGAAGCCGTGGCCATCTACCAGGGGCAGTCCTGCGACGGACTGATTGCCCTGGGCGGCGGCAGCGCCATCGACTGCGCCAAGGGTGTGGCCATCGCAGCCACCCATCCGGGTCCGCTCAAGACCTACGCCACCATTGAAGGCGGTTCACCGAAAATCACCGCGGCCGTTCCCCCGCTGATTGCCATTCCCACCACAGCCGGTACCGGCAGCGAGGTGGCCCGCGGAGCCATCGTCATCGTCGACGACGGACGCAAGCTCGGCTTCCACAGCTGGCACCTGGTGCCCAAGACCGCCCTGCTCGACCCGGAGCTGACGCTGGGACTGCCTCCGCTGCTGACCGCAGCGACCGGTATGGATGCCATCGCCCATTGCATGGAGACGTTCATGGCACCGGCCTTCAACCCACCGGCAGACGGCATTGCACTGGACGGCCTGCAACGCGGCTGGAGCCACATCGAGCGCGCCACCCGCGACGGCAGTGACCGCGAGGCGCGCCTGAACATGATGAGCGCCTCGATGCAGGGCGCCATGGCCTTCCAGAAAGGCCTGGGCTGCGTGCACAGCCTCAGCCACAGCCTGGGTGGCGCCAACCCCAGATTGCACCATGGCACCCTCAACGCCCTGTTTCTTCCGGCCGTGATCGCCTTCAATGCCGGTGCGGACAGCATCCGGCAGGAGCGGCGCCTGGAGCGCATGGCGCAGGCCATGGGACTGGCAGGCGCCGACGACCTGGGGCCCGCCATCCGTGACATGAATGCCCGCCTGGGTCTGCCCAAGGGTCTGGCCGAACTGGGCGTCACGCCTTCGGTCTTCGACAAGGTCATCGAAGGCGCGCTGGCCGACCATTGCCACAAGACCAATCCGCGTCTGGCCAGTCCGCAGGACTACCGAAAGATGCTCCAGGATTCACTCTGAAACAGGACCTGCCGATGACCAGCAAGCCTTCCGTCGCCCTGTCCCTGCTGGACCTTGTGGCCGTTCGCCAGGGCGGCACCGTGGCGGGTGCCCTGGATATCGCCGTGCAGACGGCCCGGCACGTCGAATCCCTCGGGTTTCGCCGCTACTGGCTGGCCGAACACCACAACATGCCCGGCATCGCCAGTTCGGCCACCGCTGTGCTGGTCGGCCATATCGCAGGTGCCACCCGGCAGATTCGCGTCGGCTCGGGCGGCGTCATGCTGCCCAACCACGCCCCGCTCGTGGTCGCAGAGGCCTTCGGCACCCTGGCCGAGCTGTATCCCGGCCGCATCGACCTGGGTCTGGGGCGCGCCCCGGGCACCGACCCGCTGACCATGCGCGCCCTGCGGCGCGACCGTGTGGAGACCGAGGCCGACTTCCCGCGCGATGTGGCCGAACTGCAGCGCCTGCTCTCCCCCCTGCAACCGGGGCAGCGTGTCATGGCCATGCCCGGCGCCGGGACCGACGTGCCCATCTGGCTGCTGGGCTCCAGCCTGTTTTCCGCGCAACTGGCCGCGGAAATGGGCCTGCCCTACGCCTTTGCGTCGCATTTCGCGCCTCGGCTGCTGCACCAGGCGCTCGCCCTGTACCGCAGGCTGTATCGACCTTCAGCCCACTGGCCCGAGCCCTATGCCATTGTCGGCGTGCCCCTGGTGGCGGCGCCGACCGATGCAGAAGCCCGCTTCCTGGCCAGCAGCGTGCAACAGCGCGTGCTGGGCATCCTGACCGGACGGCGCGGTCCCCTGCCGCCGCCCGTCGAAGGCTTCATGGAAGGCTTGCACCCCCAGGAACTGGCTGCGATTCAGGACTTTCTGTCCTGTGCCGTCGTCGGCAGTCCGTCAACGGTCCACGAGGGACTGTCCCGGCTGGCCGAGTCCACCGGCGCCGACGAATTCATGCTGGTCTGTGACGTGTTCGATGCGCCCGGTCGGTTGCGTTCGCTGAGCCTGGCCGCCGAGGCCTGGGCAGACCGGATGCCTCAGACCGCAGGCGACCCACCGGTCACTGCCGGGTCAGCGTCTCGTCCAGAAACGCCGTAGGAAAGCCGTCCGCGTCCTTGCTGGCGTCCGGGTCTCCAATGCGCAACTGGTTGCCATTGACGGCCATCACGACGTGGGCATTGCCCTCGTTGGAGGTTCCAATGAACCGCTCGGCCGCCAGGCCTGCGACGACCCCCGTGCCATCCAGCGTCAGCTGCAGGTTGGACAGGACCCGGTCGTCGTCCACACTGGGTCCCGAGCACGAGGTGCCCAGGTAATAGAACACCAGGACATCACCGGCCAGCGACTGCGTGCCCGTTTTGAGGAAATCGGCCCGCAGATGGGCCGAAAGTCCGCTTTCGGCCACGCAGCGGCTCAACCAGGTGCCGACATAGGGCGATACCGGATCGGCAGCGGGGTCGCCCGCCACCGGATCGTCGTTGCCGCCGCCACAGGCGATCAGCCCAAAGGCCAGCACAGGTGCTGCCAGCCAGCGCATCCCTGCATTGCGCACATACCCGTTGATTGCCATCTCAAATGCCTCCTGAATATGCAATGGCCACATGCTAAGCCATCCGTGACGCCGGGTCGGTTTCTCCGCGAAACCCCGAAAAGGCCGGAACACCGATAATCTGGACATGCGGTTCCTGATCGATTTCTTCCCGATTGCCCTGTTCGTGGGGGCCTACAAGCTGCACGACATCTACACAGCCACGGCGGTGCTGATGGCCGCGACCGTGGTTCAGACGGGCATCATTTACGCCGTTGACCGAAAGTTGCAGACCTTGCACAAGGTCACGCTGGCACTGGTGCTGGTGTTCGGTGTGCTGACCCTGGTGCTGCAGGACGAGCGCTTCATCAAATGGAAGCCCACCGTGCTCTATGCGAGCCTGGCTGTGGTGCTGGCCGCCGCCCTCTGGATCTGGAAGAAAAACTTCCTGCAGATCCTGCTGGGCAGCCAGATCACCCTGCCCGCCTTCGTCTGGGGCCGCCTGACCGTGATCTGGATCGTCTACTTCCTGTTCATGGCCAGCATCAATGCCTACGTGGCCGCCTATTTCTCCACCGACTTCTGGGTCGACTTCAAGATCTGGGGTTACGCCTTCCCCGTGATCTTCATCGTCGGCCAGGGGCTCTACATTGCCCGCTACCTGAAAGACGACACGACGGGCGACGAAACAGGCAACCGATGAACCTACCCGCCTCCCCTCCCGACATCCCGACCGCTGCCGCTCTGGAGGCCGCCCTGCGTGCGGCCCTGGATCCGACGTTTCTCGAGGTCATCGACGAAAGCGCCGCACACGCCGGTCATGCCGGCGCCAATGGCCTGGGCTATGGCACCCATTTCCGGGTGCGCATCGCCGGCCCCCGGTTCGAGGGACGCAACCGGGTGGCGCAGCACCGGCTTGTGTATGATGCGCTGCGCGATTTCACGGCCGCCGGCTTGCATGCCCTGGCCATTGAAATTGGCAGCTGAGGCGGCCATCTGGCTACCTTTGGATACCAGCACCCGGAACCTGTCGGACGCCCAACGGCTCCAATCGCTTTTTCATCCCTTTAGGAACACCATGAAAGTCGCTCTCTCGGCCGTGGCGGCCTCGCTGCTGCTGGCCGCCAGCCCCCTGGCCCTGGCCCAGAACGTCGCCATCGTCAATGGCAAGGCCGTGCCCAAGGCCCGCATCGAACAGCTGGTCCGCCAGGTCGAGGCCAGCGGTCGTCCGGTCGACGACACCATGCGTGAACAGCTCAAGGAAGAAGTCATCCTGCGCGAAGTCTTCATGCAGGAAGCCACCAAGCGCGGCATCGCCGCCACGCCCGACTATCAGGAACAGATGGAGCTGGCCCGCCAGACCATCCTGATCCGTGCCCTGTTTGCCGACTACCAGAAACGCAATCCGGTGACCGACGCCGACATCAAGGCCGAATACGAGAAATTCGTCCAGGCCAATGCGGGCAAGGAATACCGTGCCCGCCATATCCTGGTCGAGTCGGAAGACGAGGCCAAGGCCATCGTCTCCTCCATCAAGGGCGGCGCCAAGTTCGAGGACATCGCCCGCAAGCAGTCGAAGGACCCGGGGTCCGGCGCCAACGGCGGCGACCTGGACTGGGCCATGGCCGCCAGCTACGTGGCCGAGTTCTCCGAAGCCATGGTCAAACTGGACAAGGGCCAGATGACCGAGGCCCCGGTGCGCAGCCAGTTCGGCTGGCACATCATCCGCGTCGACGATATCCGCCAGGCACAGCTGCCGGCCTTTGACGACGTCAAGGGTCAGATCCAGCAGCAGATGACCCAGCAGCGCATGGCTGAATACCAGAGCCAGTTGCGCGAAAAGGCCAAAGTCCAGTAAATCTGGCGGCCAGCACATCCACGAAACGCGACCCAGGTCGCGTTTTTTGTTGGTGCGTCCGTCCTGTACGGTCGCATGGCCTGGTATTGGCACCTTGAACCCGGTGACGCCAGCCTATATTGGGGTTCACCTGGAGCGCATGCAACATGGATGGCAACAGCACCCCCCCGGCGATCGCCCGCCGCCCTACCCGGTCCGGGCTTGACTGGGCCCGTGCCCAGGCCTTTCTGGAGCGCGAGCGCGCATCGTATGCCGACCGGAATCCCCGGTCCGCCCAACTGGCCAGCGAGGCGGGCCGGCACCTGCTGTTCGGGGTGCCTCTGCACTGGATGAACGACTGGGGCACGCCTTTTTCGCTACACGTCGATCACGCGCAGGGGGTACGCGTCACGGATGTGGACGGCCATGAGCTGACCGACTTCTGCCTGGGCGACACGGGCGCCATGTTCGGACACGCCCCGGCGCCGGTGGCCCATGCACTTCAGGAGCAGGCCTGCAGGGGCTACACGACCATGCTGGCCACGGCCGACGCTGCCGCGGTCGGGGAACTGCTGACCGGGCGCTTCGGCCTGCCCTTCTGGCAATTCGCGATGAGTGCCACCGATGCCAACCGCTATCTCGTGCGCTGGATCCGGGCGGCCACCGGCCGCAGCCGGATCCTGGTGTTCAACGGCTGCTATCACGGGACGATCGAAGACGTGTTCGTCGACCTCGTGGATGGGCGTCCCGTGCAGCGCGACAGCTTGCTGGGCCAGGTGCACGACCTCACGGCCCATACCTCCGTGGTCGAATTCAACGACCTGGCCGCGCTTGAAGCCGCCCTGTCCGCAGGCGATGTGGCCTGCGTGCTGGCCGAACCGGTCATGACCAACATCGGCATGGTCCTGCCGGCGCCCGGCTACTGGGCACAGGCGCAATCCCTCATCCGGCAACACGGGGCGCTGCTGGTCATGGATGAGACCCACACCATCAGCACAGGCCCGGCGGGATACGCACGCAGCCAGGGCATCGAGCCCGACGCCCTGGTGCTGGGCAAACCCGTTGGCGGCGGGGTCGCCTGTGCGGTCTATGGCATGAGTGCCGACCTCGCTGCACGAGCGGTGCGCGCCAAACAGGCGGCCCCTCCCGGCCACAGTGGCATCGGCACCACCCTGACGGGCAACATGCTGGCCATGGCGGCGATGCGTGCCACCCTGACCGAGGTCATGACCCCGTCTGCCTACGACCACATACTGTCACTGGCTGCTGTGCTGGCCCGCGGCCTTCGTGGCGTCATTGCCCGGCACGGGTTGCCCTGGTGTGTCACTCAGGTCGGTGCACGGGTCGAATTCCAGTTTGTCGCCACGCCACCGTGCAACGGCAGCGAGGCCGGCGCCAGCCTTGATGGTGAACTGGAACACCTGATCCATCTGGGGCTGCTCAACCGCGGGGTGCTGATCACACCATTTCACAACATGATGCTGGTGTGTCCCTCGACCGCCGGGTCGGACGTGGCACAACTGCTCGGCGCGCTGGACGAGATCCTGACCGCCATCACGCCCTCACACTGAACCGCGCAGCCACACAAAGGCCATGAGCAGACCGATCATGACCGGCTGGTGCAGCAGGTAATAGCTCAGGCTCCAGCGCCCCATGACCACCAGCCAACGCCTCGGACCTGACAGCGCCGGTGGGCCGCCGCGCAGCCAGTCTGGCCGTTGCTGCAGCATCCACTGCCCTGTCGCCACGCCCCACCACATCACGGCCAGCCAGGGCAACAAGGGCACATAGTCCTCGGTCACCGGCTTGCGGCTGATCAGGCCCAGCCAGTTGAGTGCCGGCGCATTCAGCACCTCGGCGGCGGGCCAGGCCCCGATCGCCACCGGCGCCAGATACCAGGCCAGCAGCGCCAGCGCACCGGCCGGCCACAGCCAGCCACGCCATCCGGCTGTCAGACGCACGATCAGCACCATGGCCGCAATCCCGTGCAGGACGCCAAAGTAGATGAAGCTGCGCGGAAACATCACCATGGATCCGGCCGTCACCAGCAGTGCCGCGGCCACGATACGCCCCCAGCGACGCCAGAACCGGGCCCATGTCTGTGCCTGTACGTGGGCTACGGCCTGGGACAGCCCGGCCGTGAACAGGAACAGGCTGACAATGGCCGTCCGTTGCCAGGTCCATAACGGATCGCGGTAGAAGTTCTGGTCGATGAAGCCGAAATGGTTCAGGTCGAAACAGAAGTGGTAGGCCGTCATCCACAGCATGGCTGCCGCGCGCAGCAGGTCGATGCGGTCGTACCGGGCGGTGCGGGCGGACAGGTTCATGCTCAGGGCGCCAGGCTCGCCTGATGGTGGATCGACAGCAGTAGCTGGGCCAGCTCGCGCGGGGCACTGACCATCGGATCGTGCCCGGTCGCCAGTTCGTGGATCTTCCAGCCCGCTTCGCTGCGGACCCGCTGCCGGGCCCCGTCGATCGTGGGCAAGGCCGGTCGGTTGCAGTCGATGAAACTGTGGGGAATGCGCCAGACCTGTTGCGGATCGAAGTGCAGTGCTTCCTGGTACACACGAAACGGTTGCGGGGTCTGGCGGCGGTTGACCCAGTCCCGGTCGGCGCCCTCCAGGCCGAACACGCTGGCGTCCGGCGGCGGGAAGCTCAATCCGCCACTGGCCTGGGCTTCGGCCACACGTCGGGCCACCGTCTCGGGTGCGTGTGGGGAGCTCCAGCTGCCGCCCGGCGTCGGCACACTGGCGTCCAGATAGACCAGATGTCGCAGCACACCCGGATCCGTCCGCTGCAGACGGTCGGCCACGCAGGTGATCAGGTTGCCGGCGTAGCTGTGGCCGACCAGCACCACCCGCTGCAGCTCCTCGGCCTGTATCAGGCCAATGATGTCCTGCACATGGGTACCGATGGCAATGTCGGGGCCCAGCAGATGGGCTCTTTCGCCCACGCCGGTCAGCGTCACGGCGTGGGATTCCACGCCAGCCCCACGCAGCAGGGGCAGGACGCGCTTCCAGCACCAGGCACCATGCCAGGCGCCATGGACCAGGACAATGCTGGTGTGGGACAGACGTTCCGGTGCAGACATGTTCGATCTCCGGGACAATATGGGGTTGCCCGCATTCTGCCTTCTGCATCTCCGGTTCACCGGGATGCCCCCCAAGATTTTTGTCCAGCCATGTTGCCGCACCACCTCGAACTGCTTTCCCCCGCCCGTGACGCCGACATCGGCATCGAGGCCATCAACCACGGGGCGGATGCGGTCTACATCGGCGGACCCGGATTCGGTGCGCGTGCCACGGCCGACAACAGCGTGCAGGACATCGCCCGACTGGCGCGGCATGCCCACCGATTCAACAGCCGCATCTTCGTCACCCTGAACACCATTCTTCGCGACGACGAACTGGAACCGGCGCGAAAGCTGGCCTGGCAGTTGTACGACGCCGGTGCAGACGCGCTCATCATCCAGGACATGGGTCTGCTGGAGATCGACCTGCCCCCCATCCAGCTGCATGCCAGCACGCAGACCGACATCCGGACACCCGAAAAGGCCCGCTTCCTGCAGGACGCCGGCCTGAGCCAGATCGTGCTGGCACGGGAACTGACGCTGCAGCAGATCGCCGCCATCGACGCGGCGCTCGGCCCGAAAGACGCACCGGGCCGGGCTGTCCTCGAGTTCTTCGTGCACGGGGCCCTCTGCGTGGCCTACAGCGGCCAGTGCTATATCAGCCATGCCCACACCGGCCGCAGCGCCAACCGCGGTGACTGCTCGCAAGCCTGCCGCCTGCCCTACGAGGTCAAGGACAGCCAGGGGCGCATCGTCGCGCACGACAAGCATGTGCTGTCCATGAAGGACAACAACCAGAGCGACAACCTGCGCGAGATCATCGACTCGGGTGTCCGCAGCTTCAAGATCGAGGGCCGCTACAAGGACATGGCCTACGTCAAGAACATCACCGCGCATTACCGCGTGCTGCTGGACGAAATCCTGGAAGAGCGCCAGAACTCGCCAAGTCCGCTCGCCCGCGCCAGCAGCGGCGAGTGCACATTCCACTTTCAACCGGACCCTGACCAGAACTTCAATCGCGAGTTCACCGATTACTTCGTCACAGGCCGCAAGGACGACATCGGCGCGTTCGACACGCCCAAGAACCCCGGCCGCCCCATCGGCTATGTGACGGCCATCGGTCCGGACTTCGTGGACCTGCAGGCCGACGACCCGGCGACCGTGATCCACAACGGCGACGGCCTGTGCTACCTGGACCTGCAGAAGGAACTGGTGGGCCTGCAGATCAACCGGGCCGAAGCCGCAGGCGGGACCGGTGGCTGGCGTGTCTTTCCGAAAGATCCGATGGCAGGGTTCAAGGACCTGCGCAAGGGCGTGCAGGTCAACCGCAACCGCGACATGGACTGGGTCCGTGGACTGGAGAAGAAGTCGGCCGAACGGCACATCGGAGCCTGGGTCTCACTGGATGAAACGGACGAAGGCCTCCGGCTCACCATCACCGACGAAGACGGACACACTGGAACAGCCACCCTGTCCGGCGCTGTGCAGGAAGCCAGGGATCCGGGCCAGGCCGACACCCGGCTGCGGGACAATATCTCGCGCCTTGGCGACACCCTCTTCCAGCCGCTGGACGTGTCACTGAACCTGGGCGGCCCACGCTTCGTGCCTGCCTCTCAGCTCAATGCCCTGCGTCGTGAAGCAGTCGAACGACTGGAAGCCGCACGCGCCAGCGCCTGGACCCGGTTGCCACGGGCCCTACCGGTCGATCCCCCGGTGGCGTATCCGGAGGACTCGCTCACCTATCTGGCCAATGTGTTCAACCACAAGGCGCGGGATTTCTACGCGAAGCACGGCGTCAAGGTGATCGCCGCCGCCTACGAAAGCCACGAGGAAGAAGGTGAAGTCAGCCTGATGATCACCAAGCACTGCGTGCGTTACAGCCTCAGCCTCTGCCCCAAGCAGGCCAAGGGCGTGACCGGTGTACAGGGCACGGTGAAGGCCGAGCCCATGCAATTGATCAATGGCAAGGAAAAGCTGACCCTGCGCTTCGATTGCAAGCCCTGCGAAATGCACGTGGTCGGCAAGATCAAGCGCGGCGTGGTCAATACCCTGCCCGCCAGTCCGGTCAGGTTTTACCGCACGCGAACCGCAGCCGGGAGCTAACGCCCGGCAGCTTGCTCCGGGTACCGGCGTGCGTCGGGGTTTTCCAGCTCAAGTCGACCTGATCGAATCCAGCAGTTCGCCATCGGTGACCCGCACCCGAAGATGGCGGTCCGGGTTCAGTTCGTTCGCTGCCCGGAGCGCGCGCTCCACAGGCAGTTTCAAACCCACAACGAACAGGATTCGCCCCTGCTCGGCCAGTTGCCACCGGATCGTTGCGAACGCTTCGACGCCGGTCGCATCGATCCGGTTGATCGGCTGTGCGAACAGCACCACCCGTTGCGTGTCCGGATGCTGCATCAGGTGATCACTGATCGCACGCTCCAGTGCCCTGGCCGACGAAAAGTCCAGTGCAGCATCCAGACGCAAGGCAAAAGTCCGGGGGGCCAGCGGCGGCAGATTCCAGAGGTGCCGATCCCGCATGCGGCCGTCCTCGTGCAGGCCAACTTCGATGATCCGTGGGTGAAGCCGCAGGTACAGAAAATGGCACAAGGCCATCAGCACGCCGGCAATGACACCCCAGTAGAGCCTGGGCGCGGCCAGGACGGTGATGGCAAAGGTGACCAGCGCAATGGCCCCCTCAACCCTCGAAATGCCCCAGACGCGCCGGAACTGACCCGGCCGGACGAGTCCGAGTACCGCAACCACCACGATGGCCGCCAGCGTGGCCTGGGGAACGTGCCTGAGCACCGGCAGGAAGAACAGCAGCGAAAGGCCCACGACCCCCACCGAGAATATCGTGGCCCAGCCTGTCTGGGCACCCGCGTAGAGGTTGAGCGCCGATCGGGAAAACGACGAACTCGTGGGAAAGGCGCCGCTCAGACCGGCCGCCAGCTTGGCCAGACCCTGACCGATCAGATCCTGATTCTGATTCCAGGACACACCGCTGCGGGCGTTGTCCACCCTCGCACTGGACGCTGTTTCCAGAAAGCTGACCAGCGTGATCACCAGCACAGGGAGCAGCAGATGACCCAGGGTGGCCCAGCCCGGCCAGGCTGGCACGAACAGGCCTGGAAAACCGGACGGCAGTTCCCCCACGACCTGACCGCCACGGGCAGCGAAGCCCATCCCGTAACTCAACGCCGCCGAGATCACCACGATCATCAGTACGGACGGGAACCTTGGCCGCCAGCGCTTGCTGGCCATCAACAAGGCCAGCGAGCCCAGGCCAAACGCCAGTGACGTCCAGTGTATCGGCCCGCCGGACGCTTGTCCGGACCAGCCGACCCAGCCGGTCAGGGCTTTCCACTGGGACAACAGGATCAGCACGGCCGCCGCCTGCGTGAAGGCCATCAGCACCGGCGCATTCACGAGGTTCAACAGCCAGCCGAACCTCGCCATACCCAGGGCAATCTGCGCTGCCCCCGACAGCAGCGCCAGCCACACCGCCAGGTTGACCCACTCGGCGCTACCCGGAGTGGCGATGGTGCCAAGCGCTGCGCTGACCAGAAGACAGGACAGTGCCGTTGGCCCGACCGACAGACGTTGCGAGGCACCGAACAGCACCGCCACAAGCGCCGGCAGCATGGATGCATAGATGCCGGTGACCAGTGGCATCCCGGCCAACGCGGCATAGGCCACGCCCTGCGGGATCACCATCAGGCCGACGGTCAGGCCCGCCATCGCCTCGCTGCGCAGCAGTCCGGTCGACGGTCGGGGCCACTTCAGAAAGGGGAAATAGCGTTTCAGTCGCGTCATGACCGGTACGACGACGGCCGAACTCAGCGTTGCGGCATGTCCTTGGATGAATACCCCAGACTCACGGTGGCATCGGCCGGAATGGCCAGAACCGTCTTGTCCCATGCCAGCCAGGCATCCCGCATCCGCGCAAGCCGCTCAGGCTGGTTGGCCGCATGGTTGGCGCGCTCGCGCTCGTCGGCCGGGATGTTGAACAGGTACTCGTGTTCGTCCACCTTCAGGTACTTCCAGTCGCCCTCGCGCAGGGCACGCTGGCTGCGGTGGTTCATGCGCCAGTACAGCGGGCGCTCGAACGTGGCGGACGGATCGCGCAGCACACCTTCAAGCGACACACCATCAAGTGGATAGTCCGGGTTCGGCTGGCCACCGCCCAGTTCCAGCATGGTGGCCGACCAGTCCATGGTCATGCAATGCTGTGTGCTGACCGTGCCGGCCGGTATGACCGCGGGCCAGTGAGCGATCCATGGTACGCGGATCCCACCTTCGGTCAGGTCCATCTTGCCGCCAACCAGCGGCCAGTTGTCAGAGAAGCGTTCGCCGCCGTTGTCGCTGGTGAAGACCACCAGCGTATCCTGCGTCAGTCCGTGGCGGGCCAGGGCATCCATCACCCAGCCGATGCCCTCGTCCATGTGGTGGATCATCTTGCGATAGCTGTGGATGTTGCCGCCGTCCAGGTGGAACAGGTTCCTGGCCACTTCCGGCGCCACATGCGCATCGTCTCGTGTCTCCCACGGCCAGTGCGGCGCGGTGTAGTGCAGGCTCAGGAAAAACGGCTTGCCGGCCTGGGCATCGGGGGCCATGCGGTCGATGTAGTCCACCGCCCGCTGGCTGAATATGTCGGTCAGGTAGCCGACCTCCATGTGTTCCTTTTCGCCGTGGTAGAGGTCGTGGTCGCCCTTGCCGCTGCAATGGGTGAAGTAGTCGACACCGCCAGCCATGATGCCGAAGAACTCGTCATAGCCCGAACGCTGTGGACCAAAAGACGGCGGGTAGCCCAGATGCCACTTGCCCACCAGCCCGGTGTTGTAGCCGGCCTCTCGCAGAAGCGAAGGCAGTGTCGGCATCTCTGGCGGCAACCCCAGTGTGGTGCTGCCTTTGCTGCGGCTGTTGATCGGCTCTTCCAGCGCGCCACGCAGCCGGTACTGGTAGCGCATGGTGATCATGGCAAAGCGGGTGGGCGAGCACACGGGCGAGTTGGCATAGCCCTGGGTGAACTTCACCCCGCCGGCGGCCAGCCTGTCTATGTTGGGGGACACTTGGCCGAACTGCGCTTCGCGGCCACCGTAGCAACCCAGGTCAGCGTAGCCCAGGTCGTCTGAAACAATGAAGATGATGTTGGGCTTTTGCATAGGTTGCCTCTTTCGAGTGGATGGCGAGTTCAGGCTGCGGTGGCCCGGGAAGCCGGACCCTTTCCCGTCAGCCAGTGCTGGGCCAGGACCGCGACCGTGATACCCAGCCCTGCCCAGGTGGACAGGTGGCCAGGGGCGAAGATCAGGACACACGCCACCAGGCGCAAACCGATCTGCCACCACGGCAGGGCGTGACGGTCATGGCCAATGAGCGCGCTGGCCAGGATGTACATGGCCACGAGCAGGCGCAGGATCAGAAAAAGATACTCGGGCCAGCTGAAAACACCCCCGGCCTGCGGAACCGTCAACAGCAGCGGTTCGTAGGCAAAGGCAAACGGAATCACGAAGATCATGATGCCAATCCGGGAAGCCTGCACCGCTGTGCCGATCGGTTTGCCGCCGGATATCGAAGCTGCCGCATAGGCGGCAATCGCAACCGGCGGTGTGATGGTCGAAGCCACAGCAATCATGAATACGAACATATGGGCCGTCAGTGGCTGTAGGCCCAGCGCCTGCATCGAAGGCAGGGCGATGGCTGCCACCGTGACATAGGCAGGCAGCGTGGGCATGCCCATGCCCAGGATGATGCAGCCACCCGCCACCACCAGCAAAGCCACCAGCATGGACGAACCCATGGCCGTGTTGAGCAGCACGCCGAACTTCACTGGCACGCCGGTCGCCGAAAGCGTTGAAATCACGATGCCCACGGCGGCGATGGCGGTCAGCAGGCCCGCAAAGGTGGCCCCCCCACTGCACAGCGCCTTGATGAGCAAGGCCGGGCGGGCACGCACCACAGGGTTGATGAAGCTCAGCGGAAACAGCAGCACGATGGCAGCCAGCGACGCGCCGGAGGCCGAGAAGCCGGCCACCAGCATGGCCACGATGAGCATCAGTGGCCCGAAGATGAGGAACAGATTCAGAAAGTCCTGCGTGGTCGGCGGGGGCACATCCACCGCCGTTGCATCCGCCCGGATACCCATGCGCCGGGTCTCGAACATGATCATCAGGAACATGCTGAGGTAGTAGGCAATGGCCGGAACCAGCACGGCCAGCACGATGGTCAGGTATCCCACGCCCACATAGTCGGCCATGACCAGGGCCGCCGCGCCCATGATGGGCGGCATGATCTGTCCGCCAGTGGATGCAGCCGCTTCCACGGCACCAGCGAAATCCTTGCTGAAGCCACGCTTCTTGATCATCGGAATGGTGACCACGCCGGTCCCCACCACGTTGGCCACCGCGCTGCCCGAGACCGTTCCAAACAGGCCAGACGCCAGCACGGCAGCATGGGCAGGTCCGCCAGCGGTACGCTTCATCGCGGCGAACGCAATCCGGATCATCGAGTCACCGGCGCCTACGCCTTCAAGCACCGCGCCCAGCACGATGAAAGGGAACACCGTGGTGATGACAATGGCAAAAGTGCTGCCCAGGATACCGGAGTCCAGGCTGTACCAGAGGTTCTGCGCCAGCAGTTCGTTCAGATCGCCGGCCACCGTCCTGAGCGGACCGGGCAGGTAAGGGCCGGTGATGAGATAGGCCACGCCCAGCACGCCGAGCAGGGCTACGGCCGCCCCCCAGATGCGCCAGCAGAAAAACAGCACGGCTGCGGACGCCGCCAGGGCAATCGTCGACTCGGTCGAGCCAAACAGCACGATGGAGTCTGCCATCTCCATGCTGACCCGGTAGTAGGACAGGCTGGCCCAGAGCAACACCAGAACCGAGATGGCCGAGACCGCAGACAGCCAGGGCGCAGGCGCCTTGCCACTGGGGCCCCGAATACCCAGTCCCACCACGACCACGCACAGCGCGAAGAACGTGGCACGGAAGAACTCCATGGGGAACGGCCCCAGGCGGAAACTGCCAATGGCCGGCATGACGTTGGCCAGGCCGTAGAGCGTGACGGCCAGGGCGAGCGCATCCAGAAGGCCCGCCTGGAGGCGGGTCGGCAACAGTCTCATATCTGTCTCCTCGGCAACAGCCCGGCCAGGCCGGGCTGTTCATCGGCATCGGCTGGTGGCTTTACTGGGGCATCAGTGCTGCGGGGATGGCGATACCGGCTTCCTTGTAGTACTTGACAGCACCAGGGTGCAGCGGGGCAATCACGCCTTCCAGCGGGTTGTCGCCCGGGAGCGATTTCAGCAGGGCATTGCCTTTCGCCAGATCCTTTCGGCTCTCCATGTAGACCTTGGTCAGCTGATAGGCCACATCGTCGCTCAGGTTCTTGTTGGCCATCACCATCATGACGGTCTGCCATGTGGTCACGTCCTGATCGTTGTTGACCTGCCCCTTGTACGTGCCTTTGGGCACGCTGGCCTTCACCATGCCAAGCTCGACAGGCGCCTCGGCATCCGAAGGCAAGGACAGGATGCGGATGGAACGCGACAAGCCCAGCTCGGTGATGGCCGACGCGCCGGTGCCGGCGGGCAGCACCATCACGTCGAACTGGCCGTCCTGAAAGCTCTGCGGAGCCATCCCCCAGGGTGCCTTGATCGGCTCGTAGTCACCTTCCGAAAAGCCGGACCCGCGCTTGATCAGCGCCGTGATCTGGGCGTTGCCGGCACCGGCAGGCGGACCGATGTACACGCGCTTGCCTTTGATCTGGGACCAGTCCTTGATGCCACTGTCGGCCCACACGATGGGATGGTAGTTGCTGGCAGAGAAGCCCCACAGCGCGCGCACGTTGCCTGCCGCGGCCGTACCTTTGTCGCCCAGCTTGGCGTAGGCGCCTTTTCCACCCTTCAGGTCCGTATAGGCGGGGGGCGGAACGACGGCCACATCGAGGGAGCCCTGGGCCATCTTGAGCAGCGACTTGGTCAGGGTCTGGTCCATGGCCAGCTGAATGTCCAGGCCATTTTTTGCCCAGATGGGAGCCATGGACTGGGGCATCAGCCCGACCACGCTGTTGGCGGTCGTGGACTCCATGGAAATACGGGCAGCCCAGACAGGACTGAGAGAAGTGACGCCGACAACGGCGGCCACCAGCGCAAAACGCAAATTGAAAGTACTCATTGACTTGTCTCCGGTGATCTTCTGGAACTTGGCATGACATGGTTCGGTGTCATGGGATCGGACTTTAAAATCAATAAAAACATTTGTACAATGCTTTTATTCGCTTCCAAACAGACATTTTTCTATGGATCCGAGACACCTTGTTCAGCTCGCCGTGATCCTGGACAAGGGCACGGTCACCGGCGCCGCACAGCATCTGCGCCTGACCCAGCCCACATTGACCCGCAACATGGCCACGCTTGAAATGCAGGCAGGCGGCACCCTCTTCCAGCGCAGCCGTTACGGTGTCACCAGCACGCCACTGGGGGAAAGCCTGGCACGACAGGGCCGGTCGATCAGTCGTCAGATGGTCGCCGCAGATGAGACCGTGTCCCGCCACAAACTGGGACTTCACACCCATCTGCGCCTGGGGGTGGGGCCGCTCATCGGCATGGCGCTCATGCCTCAACTGAGCGATCTGTTCCTGCGACAGAACGAACACATCGCGTTGACCGTGACGACAGGCCGCCCACCCGGCATCGTGGATCAGCTGATTGACGGCGATCTGGATGTGGTCATCGCGCCGGCGGTGTATGCCAACGTGCCACCCGGCGTGAACCGGACCCTGCTGTGCGAAGACAATATTTCCATCTTTTGCGGGCCGTCACACCCCCTGGCCCAGCTTGAGAACCCCAGTCCGGAACAACTGGGTGAATGCGACTGGATGAACGTCGGAATGACGTCTCCATTCCAGAGTGGTGAGCTGGAGATGCTTCAGCGCAGTGGCATAAGGCGTCTGCGCACGCAGTTCGCCACGGCAAGCGATGCGGTGATTCTGCTGAAGATGCTGGTCAGGGGAAGGCACCTGGCCGTGCTTCCACGCATGCCTCTGAGGCTGCTGAAGGACGAGTTCCCCTTCGTCGAAATCACGCCGCCAGCTGGCGTGACACGACGCGACCTTTTCCTCTGGAACCGGGCTGAACTGGAAGCCAACCCGGCTCTCGAGGCTATCAAGCGCTGTCTGAAAGCCCTGATGCCTGTAGCGCCGGGCTCCTGAGTTTCCTGGCCCTTCTCTTCGCTGACCGGATCGGCTCCGGTATACCGAACGCGGTCGGGCTCAGGCCCTGTCAGATATAGCCCGGCACCTGCTTTACATGGCGCATGTGCAAACTCAGGCCCAGTGCCGCCATATGGTTGCTGTTGCGCCCCAGGATCTCCTCGGACAGAGGCAGGAACTCGGCCTCCTCAAACTGGGCATGGGCCTGGTATTCGGCCACCAGCCGCTGAAGGTCCGACGTATCGAGCTCGGTACTGTGGCCCTTGGCCACCTGCTTCAGACCCTTCTCCAGGCTCTTCCACAATTTCTCGATGGCCCGGTGCTCGTCGGTCAGGCGCTGCGCCATGGCCTTGACGCGCTGCAGTTCCTCGCCAGGCTGGGCGCTGGCCATGACGGCGGGAAACAGCTCGCGTTCCTCTTCCAGGTGGTGCTCGAAAATGGCCTCGCGGAAGAATTCCAGCGACTCTTCGGCAATCTGGCGGGCACGGGCCGCAGGCTCCAGCAGGGCCGGCAGTTCATCCAGTGTATTCAGGCGCCGGAGAATGCCGACGTGGCAATTGTTGAAGTTGCTGATCGGCGCATTTGTGCCGGTGGTTGATGATGCGGACATGGTTGACTCCTGTTGTGCGGCGCTGACCCTCACTGGCGTCACCCAGCCATTCAGGCAGGGATACGCGAACGGTCATCACAGTGCCAGTCTAGGGGCTGGCAGACAAGAGGTGTTGACACACGTCAATGAACCGGTCGGGTACCCCGCATCCGTTGCGCCAGCGTCACCATGGCCACCACCACCGAGCCTGCCACGAGGCCTGCGCCGGCGCCTGCCAGGCTGTTCACCAGGGCCCCAGCCCACCCCAGGGACTCGCTCCAGTGCGCCACCGCATGCCCCAGTGCGGGCACGCCGTGCAACAGGATGCCACCGCCGACCAGGAACATGGCCGCCGTGCCCAGCACCGACAAGGCCTTCATGAGCCAGGGGGCAAACGCCAGCAGCCCGCGTCCGATGGCCTGTTGCCACGCCGCCGCCTGCCGGCTCAGATACAGGCCGGCATCATCGAGCTTGACGATGCCGCCGACCAGTCCGTAGACGCCGGCGGTCATCAGGATGGAAATGCCCACCAGCACCGACACCCGCTGGGCGAATCCAGCCGTGGCCACGGTCCCCAGGGTGATGACGATGATCTCGGCCGACAGGATGAAGTCGGTCCGGATGGCGCCTTTGATCTTTTCCTTCTCGAAGGCCACCAGATCGACCTGCTGATCGGCGACGGCCTCGACCAGATCCTGGTGATGGGCGTCATCCTCGG
Organism: Burkholderiaceae bacterium; assembly: GCA_041396505.1. Taxonomy (GTDB): domain Bacteria; phylum Pseudomonadota; class Gammaproteobacteria; order Burkholderiales; family Burkholderiaceae_C; genus Hydrogenophaga. The sequence continues at coordinate 723,484 of JAWKYL010000003.1, read as the reverse complement.
CCTTGGCATGGAAGAACTTGTGCAGCAGCTTCTCGGCCCCCTCGAAGCACAGGAAAAGACCGCCCAGCATCAGCAAGGGCGTGATCAGCCAGGGCGCGAATGCGCTGATTGCCAGGGCGGCCGGCACCAGAATGGCCTTGTTCAGAAATGAACCCTTGGCCACCGCCCAGACCACCGGCAATTCCCGATCAGCTTTGACCCCGGTCACCTGCTGCGCATTGAGCGCCAGGTCGTCACCCAGAACCCCGGCGGTCTTCTTGGCCGCCATCTGGGTCATGGCGGCCACATCGTCCGCTGCGGCCATGCCCTGACGGGCGGCGACCTTGGTCATGACCGCCACATCGTCCAGCAAGGTGGCAATGTCGTCAATGAGGGCGAGCAGGCTCGATGCCATGTGAAGCTCCCGGTTTCTGTTGTTCTGTCGCCTGACAACCGCTTGCGGTCAACCTACCCAGCGCCTGGCGTTGCGCCACAGGCGCAGCCAGGGACTGGGATCTGTGGCGGCGCCGGAGGTCCAGCTCATCTGGATGTTGCGGAACACGCGTTCGGGGTGCGGCATCATGGCCGTGAAGCGGCCGTCGGCCGTGGTCACCGCCGTCAGTCCACCTGGGCTGCCGTTCGGGTTGAACGGGTACTGCTGGGTGGCCGCGCCGGTGTTGTCCACGAAGCGCATGGCAGCGATGGCCTGCGCCGGGTTGCCCCGGTGCCTGAAATTGGCAAAACCCTCACCATGCGCCACGGCGATCGGCAGCCGGCTGCCGGCCATGTCCTGCAGGAACAGGCTGGGCGAATCCATTACCTCGACCATGGACAGGCGGGCCTCGAAGCGCTCGCTCTGGTTGGTGGTGAAGCGCGGCCAGGCCTCGGCGCCGGGAATGATGTCGGCCAGCTCGGCGAACATCTGGCAACCGTTGCACACGCCCAGGCCGAAGGTGTCGTCTCGGCCGAAGAAGCCCTGGAACTGTTCGGACAGCACCGGATTGAAGGTGATGCTGCGTGCCCAGCCGATACCGGCGCCCAGCGTGTCACCGTAGCTGAAACCACCGCAGGCGACCACACCCTTGAAGTCGGCGAGCTGGGCGCGGCCCGCCTGCAGGTCGGTCATGTGCACGTCGTAGGCTTCAAAGCCCGCCTGGGTGAAGGCATAGGCCATCTCCACATGCGAGTTCACCCCCTGCTCGCGCAGGATGGCGACCCTGGGCCGGCTCAGGTTCAGGAACGGCGCAGCCACGTTCTCCAGCGGGTCGAACGTCAGGCTGACGTGCATGCCCGGGTCATCAGGCTGACCGGCGGCTGCGTGTTCGCTGTCGGCACAGGCCGGGTTGTCGCGTTGCTGGTTGATCTTCCAGCTCACGCTGTCCCAGACCTGTTGCAGGTCGAACAGGCTGGCACTGAACACCGCCTTGGTGTCGCGCCAGACCTGCAGCTGGCCCTTGCCCACCTCGATGGAGGACGCCGCCGGGCGGGTCTTGCCGACGAAGTGGCTGTGCTTGCTCAGCCCGTGCTCGCGCAGGGTTTGCATCACGGCGTTGCGGTCGTCCGTGCGAACCTGAAGCAGCACGCCCAGTTCTTCGCTGAACAGCGCCTTGAGCGTGAGTTCCTCACGGCGCGCGCTGACCTGCTGCGCCCAGTTCTTGGCGTCACCGCCGTCCATGCGGCTGTCAGAAATGCCATCGCCTTCGGTGACCAGCATATCCACATTGAGCGAAACGCCCACGTGACCGGCAAAGGCCATTTCAGCCGCTGCGGCCAGCAGGCCGCCGTCCGAACGGTCGTGGTAGGCCAGGATCTGACCCTGGGCACGCAACGCATTGACCGCGTTCACCAGGTTGACCAGGTCCTGCGGGCTGTCCAGGTCAGGCACTTCGTCGCCAGGCTGGCCCAGGGTCAGTCCCAGCACGCTGCCGCCCAGGCGATGGCGGCCCTTGCCCAGGTCCACCAGCACCAGGGTGGTGTCGTCGAGGTCGCGGTTGAGCTGCGGCGTGAGCGTGCCGCGCACGTCCGCCAGCGTCGCGAAAGCGCTGACGATCAGGCTCACAGGCGAAGTGACCTTCTTCTTCTCGCCGTCGGCGGTCCACTGCGTGCGCATCGACAGGCTGTCCTTGCCCACGGGCACCGACACGTCCAGCGCCGGACACAGCTCCATGCCGATAGCCCGGACGGTGGCGTACAGGTCGGCGTCCTCGCCGGGCTCACCGCAGGCAGCCATCCAGTTGGCCGACAGCTTGACGCGTGGCAGCTCGATGGGTGCAGCCAGCAGGTTGGTGATCGCCTCGGCCACGGCCATGCGCCCCGATGCCGCAGCGTCGAATGATGCCAGCGGCGTGCGTTCGCCCATGGACATGGCTTCACCGGCAAAGCCCGCGTAATCAGCCAGGGTCACGGCGCAGTCGGCCACCGGCACCTGCCAGGGGCCAACCATCTGGTCGCGGTGACTCAGGCCACCCACGGTGCGGTCACCAATGGTGACCAGGAAACGCTTGGAAGCCACCGTCGGGTGGCTCAGCACATCGATGACGGCCTTCTCCAGCGAGACGCCGGTCAGGTCCATGGGCTGGAACTCGCGTTGCACGCTCTTTACGTCACGGTGCATCTTGGGCGGCTTGCCCAGGAGGACATCCATGGGCATGTCCACGGGTGACTCGCTGCCCTCGTCTGCCAGCGACAGGTGCCGCTCCTCGGTTGCCACACCGACCACCGCAAACGGGCAGCGCTCGCGCTCGCAAAAGGCCTGGAACTGCTCCAGCGACTCGGGCGCAATGGCCAGCACATAGCGTTCCTGGCTTTCGTTGCACCAGATTTCCTTGGGCGCCAGACCGGATTCCTCCAGCGGCACGGCGCGCAGGTCGAAGCGCGCGCCACGGCCGGCGTCATTCACCAGTTCGGGGAATGCGTTGGACAGCCCACCCGCACCGACGTCGTGGATGAACAGCACCGGGTTCTTCTCGCCCTGCGCCCAGCAGTGGTTGATGACCTCCTGTGCGCGTCGCTCGATTTCGGGGTTGCCACGCTGCACGCTGTCGAAGTCCAGCGAGGCGGCGTTGGTGCCAGTGGCCATGGAACTGGCGGCGCCGCCGCCCATGCCGATCTTCATGCCCGGACCACCGAGCTGGATCAGCAGCGTGCCGGCCGGAAAGTCGATCTTCTTCGTCTGACCGGCGTCGATCTGTCCCAGACCACCTGCGATCATGATGGGCTTGTGGTAACCACGGGTCACGCCGCCCACGTCCTGCTCGTATTCGCGGAAATAGCCCAGCAGGTTCGGACGGCCGAACTCGTTGTTGAAGGCGGCGCCGCCCAGCGGCCCCTCGGTCATGATCTGCAGCGGGCTGGCAATATGCTCCGGCTTCCCGCCCGGCTGGTCAGAAAGGCCACCCCAGAGCCTGGACACCGTGAATCCGGTCAGGCCGGCCTTCGGCTTGGAGCCGCGCCCGGTCGCGCCCTCGTCCCGGATCTCGCCACCTGCGCCGGTGGAGGCGCCGGGGAACGGGGAGATCGCGGTCGGGTGGTTGTGGGTCTCCACCTTCATCAGGATGTGGTGGGTCGCCTCTTCCGCAGCATAGGCGGGCGACGCCGTACCGCCCGCACGCGCCACAAAGCGCTCCAGCCGGTGGCCCTCCATGATCGACGCGTTGTCCGAATAAGCCACGATGGTGTGCTGCGGACTGGTCTGGTGCGTGTGGCGGATCATGCCGAACAGGCTCTTGTCCTGCGCGACGCCGTCGATGGTGAACTGCGCGTTGAAGATCTTGTGGCGGCAGTGCTCGCTGTTGGCCTGCGCGAACATCATCAGCTCGACGTCGGTCGGGTTCCGCTGGAGGCCATGGAAGGCATTGACCAGGTAGTCGATCTCGTCGTCGGCCAGGGCGAGGCCCCATTCGCCATTGGCCTTCTCCAGCGCTGCACGACCCCCTCCCAGCACATCCACATGCTCCATGGGCGCGGGATGCAGCTCGGTGAACAGGGCTTCGGCCTGGCTGCGCTCGGTGGTCACGGCCTCGGTCATGCGGTCGTGCAGCAGGTCGGCGACGGCACGCAACTGCTCTTCGGACAGACTGGACTTGCCCAGCAGGCCGGATTTGAGCTCGATGCGGTATTCGACCAGCCGTTCCACGCGGTGCAGGACCAGTCCGCAGTTGCGTGCGATGTCGGTGGCCTTCGAGGCCCACGGCGAGACCGTCCCCAGCCGGGGCATGACATAGAGCACCGCAGCCGGGGGAGACGCGAACGCGTCACTGGCCGGCTCGCCATATTCCATCAGTTGCCCCAGACGTTCCACCGTGGCGGCATCGGGCCCGGCATCGAACGAGGCCAGATGCACGAAGCGGGCAGCCAGGCCCGTGATCTTGTCGGAAACCGCCTGCAGGCGAGGCAGGAGTTGCTGGACTTTGAAGTCGCTGATGGCATTGCCGCCATCAAAAAAGCGCAGGTGCAGGGACACGGCAGGTGGCCTTGGGGCTGGATGACCGCGAGGGTCGGTGAAAACCCGGCATTTTATCTGCCTGGCTCCCCCGCCCCCAGCGACGAGAGGTACTTCGTCCGCCGGGCAGCGCGAAGCGGCCTGCAATGGGATAATCGACCACCATGAGCATCAACTACAAAGACGAGGCCGGCATCGAGGCCATGCGACTGGCCTGCCGCCTGTCCTCCGAAGTGCTGGACTACCTCACGCCGCTGATCCGCCCGGGCATCACCACTGGCGAAATCGATCGCCTGGCGGCCGAGTACATGAAGGAACAGGGAACGGTGTCGGCCACCATCGGCTACCAGCCCAACGGCTATCCGCCCTTCCCCGGCCACCTGTGTACGTCCCTCAACCATGTGGTCTGCCACGGCATCCCGGGCGACAAGGCCCTGAAAAAGGGTGACATCCTCAATGTGGACGTGACCGTCATCAAGGACGGCTGGTTCGGCGACAACAGCCGCATGTTCCTGATTGGCGGCGAAGCCGCCTGCAGCGTGGCCGCCCGGCGTCTGTGCCAGGTGACCTACGAGTCCATGTGGAAAGGCATCGAGATGGTGCGCCCTGGCGCCCGGCTTGGCGACGTCGGCCATGCCATCCAGACCTATGCCGAGTCCAACGGTTACTCGGTGGTGCGCGAGTTCTGCGGCCACGGTGTCGGCCAGCGCTTTCACGAGGATCCCCAGGTGCTGCACTATGGCCGCCCCGGCACCATGGAAGAACTCAAGCCCGGCATGATCTTCACCATCGAACCCATGATCAATGCCGGACGCCGCGACATCAAGGAAATGGGCGACTGCTGGACCATCGTCACCCGCGACCGGTCGCTGTCGGCCCAGTGGGAGCACACGATCCTGGTGACGCCAACCGGCTACGAAGTGCTGACGCTGTCGGCTGGCAGTCTGGAACCGCCCGCCTTCGTCAAGCCGCAAGGCTCTGGCGTGGCCGCCTGAGCGACCGACAGCTTCGGCCGCAGCATGACACTGGGTGATCTGCAAGCGCTGCGACAGCAGTACCGCGACGGCAAGGCGGAGGTGTTCGGGCGCCTGGGCGTCACCGGGTCGTCGACCCGGGGCGTATCCAGCGCATTGCGTCAGCTGGCACGCATCACCGACCGGACGCTCACCGACCTTTGGCGCCGCGCCAGCCTGGGGCCCGGATGCTCGCTCGTGGCTGTGGGCGGCTATGGGAGGGGCGAGCTGTTCCCCTACTCGGACGTCGATGTCCTGGTCCTGCTGCCCGACGGAACCGCGCCGGAACAGGACGAAGCACTGAAAAGCCGCCTGGAGGCCTTCATCGGTGCCTGCTGGGATGTCGGCCTGGAGATCGGCTCCAGCGTCCGGACACTGACTGACTGCGTCCACGAATCCAGCCAGGACGTGACCGTCCAGACCTCGCTGCTGGAATGCCGCCTGATCAGCGGGAACCGTCCGGCTTTCCTGCGCCTGGTCGCGGCACTGGGCGAGGCCATGGATCCGCGTGCGTTCTTCGTGGCCAAGATGCTGGAGATGCGCCAGCGCCATCACAAGTACGAGAACACCCCCTACTCCCTGGAGCCGAACTGCAAAGAGTCGCCCGGCGGGCTGCGCGACCTGCAGGTCATCCTGTGGATAGCCCGCGCGGCCGGATTCGGGCGCAGCTGGGACGAACTGGCACGCAGTGGTCTGGCCACGCCGCTGGAGGCCCGCCAGATCAAGGCCAACGAGGCACTGCTGACCCTGGTCCGGGCGCGCCTGCACCTGCTGGCCAGGCGACGCGAAGACCGGCTGGTGTTCGACCTGCAGAACACGGTGGCCGAGTCGTTCGGCTTCCGGACTCAGATGCCCGAGCCACCGGTGCCGGGTGCGAGGCGCGCGAGCCAGCTCAAACGGGCCAGCGAAGACCTCATGAAGCGCTACTACTGGGCCGCCAAGGCGGTGGCGCAGCTCAACCAGATCCTGCTGCTCAACATCGAGGAGCGCCTGAAACAGGACGAGGTCAGCGCCGGCGATCCGCTGCGGCCCATCAACGACCGCTTTTTCGAGAAGGCCGGCACGCTGGAAGTGGCCAGCGACAACCTCTATATCCAGCATCCCCATGCCATCCTGGAGACCTTCCTGCTCTACCAGACCACCATGGGGGTCAAGGGCCTGTCGGCGCGAACCCTCCGGGCACTCTACAACGCACGCCCGGTGATGAATGCGGCCTTCCGCCGCGATCCGGTCAACCGTCAGACCTTCCTGCGGATCCTGCAGGAACCCGAAGGCATCACGCATGCCATGCGGCTGATGAACGAGACGTCGGTCCTGGGACGCTACCTCTGGAATTTCCGCAACATCGTCGGCCAGATGCAGCACGACCTGTTCCACGTCTACACCGTGGACCAGCATATCCTGATGGTGCTGCGCAATGTGCGGCGCTTCTTCATCGCCGACCACTCGCACGAGTACCCGTTCTGCTCGCAACTGGCCGCCGGCTGGGACAAGCCCTGGATCCTGTACATCGCAGCCATCTTCCACGACATTGCCAAAGGCCGCGGCGGTGACCATTCCGAACTGGGCGCGCAGGACGTGCGCGACTTCTGCCGCCAGCATGGCATTGCACGCGAGGATGCCCGGCTGATCGAATTTCTGGTGGCCGAGCACCTGACCATGAGCCGGATGGCCCAGAAGGAAGACCTCAGCGACCCCGAAGTGATCGCGGCTTTTGCCCGGCGCGTGGGCAACGAACGCTACCTGACGGCCCTCTACCTGCTGACGGTGGCCGACATCCGCGGCACCAGTCCCAAGGTGTGGAATGCCTGGAAGGGCAAGCTGCTGGAAGACCTGTACAACTACACCTTGCGCGCGCTCGGCGGCCGTGCGCCGGATCCCGGTGCCGTGGTCGAAGGACGCAAACGCGAAGCCCTGTCCATACTGGCCTTGCACGCATTGCCCCACCTGGCCCACAAGGCGCTCTGGGAGACGCTCGATGTCAGCTATTTCATGCGGCACCAGGCCGACGACATTGCCTGGCATACCCGGGTACTGACCCGGCAACTGGCCCTGCAAGGCCGCCAGGCACTCTCCGCCTCCGCCTCCGCAGAGAACGTCACGCCGGAAGAGCGGGCCATTGTCCGTGCCCGTCTGTCGCCGGTCGGCGAAGGCCTGCAGGTGCTGGTCTACGCTGCCGACCAGAGTGACCTCTTTGCCCGGATCTGCGGCTACTTCGATACATCGGACTTCAACATCCTCGACGCGCGCATCCACACGACCCGGGACGGCCATGTGCTGGACAGCTTCCAGGTGGTGGCACCCAGCCTGGCCGAGCACTACCGAGAACTGACCGCCATGGTCGAGCGCAACCTCGCACAGACCATCGATGCCCACGGTCCCTTGCCCCAACCCAGCCGGGGGCGCCTGTCCCGGCGGGTCAAAAGCTTTCCGGTCACCCCGCGTGTTGATCTTCGCCCCGACGAAAAGGCCCAGCGCTGGCTGCTGAGCGTATCGGCCAGTGACCGTTCCGGCCTGCTGTACGCGATTTCCCGGGTCCTGGCCCGACACCAGATCAGCGTGCAACTGGCCAAGGTCACCACCCTGGGCGAACGGGTGGAGGACACCTTCCTCATCAGCGGCCCCTCCCTGCAAGTCAACAAACGCCAGATCGAGATCGAGACCGAACTGCTCGACACACTGGCAGGCACCACCTGAGCAGGCCAGGAATCACTGGTCAGCCAGGCAAAAAGGCCATATAATCAAAAGCTTTGCAACTTGCGGCAAGTACGGCGCCATACCCACGGACGGGGCGCGCTGCGGCTGTCGCACCTGACCTCCGAGGAAGCGCCATGAAAGAAGGCATTCACCCCAACTACCGCGAAGTGTGCTTCGTGGACCTGTCCAACAACTTCAAGTTTGTGACCCGTTCCTGCGTGAACACCAAGGAAATGGTCAAGATGGACGATGGCCGTGAGCTGCCGCTGTTCAAGCTGGATACCTCGAGCGAATCGCACCCCTTCTACACCGGTACCCAGAAGAGCGTGGACAACATGGGTGGTCGCGTGGAGAAATTCCGCAACCGCTACGGCAAGAGCGCAGCAGCCGCCAAGTGAACGGCTGCCCGTCGGACCGGCCACGGGCCGTCCGACGCCGCAACAGAAGCAGCCTGACAGGCTGCTTTTTTTTCGCCCTGGCTGACGGCATCAGCCCGTCCGAACGATACTTGCGGGATAGCTCACGCCCGACCGCCCATACCCCACATGGCGCCCGCCTTGCTCCACCCTTGAACAGCCCCACGCCTGCCATCGTCACGCAGTCGGCCGTCCGGCCGCTGCCCCGCCTGGCCCTGCTGCTTTTTTGCCTGGCCTATGTGCTCCCCGGTTTCCTGGGGCGCGAGCCCTGGAAGATCGAGGATCTTTCCGCCTTTGGCGTCATGCGCGAACTGGCTTCGGGCATCGGAGACGGGTGGCATCCGCAGCTGCTGGGCCTGCCGCCAGAGGAGCCGGGCCTGCTGCCCTACTGGCTCGGGGCGCTGGTCATCCGGGCCTTGCCCTTCCTGGATGCCGCAGCCGCGTCGCGACTGCCCTTCATCGCCTTGCTGGGGCTGACCCTGGCATGTACGTGGTATGCCGTCTACCACCTGGCCCGCCAACCCGCTGCCCAACCGGTGGCATTTGCCTTTGGCGGCGAGGCCAACCCGCGTGACTACGCCCGGGCCATGGCCGACGCAGGCCTGCTGGCCCTCATGGCTTGCCTGGGACTGGCCCGCCTGACCCACGAAACCACCCCCGAACTGGCGCGTCTGGCTTTCAGTTCATCCATGATGCTGTCGTTTGCCTTGCTGGCCCGCGGTGGCAGGCACTGGACCGCCACCGCAACGGCAGCCCTGTCGTTGCTGGCCCTGTTGCTCAGTGGCATGGGATGGCCAGCGGTGTGGTTGATGGCCGGCTGGATTGCCGTCCTGCTGCTGCAGGTCCGACACCCCGGCGGCGAACTTGAAGGCCTGGCAGCAGGCCGGGCATCAGGTCTGATGTTGGCGGCCTTTCTGCTGCTGGCGACCGGTCTGGGCTGGCAACAAGGCTGGCTCGGGCCGGTAGACCTGTTGGCCATTCGCTTGCACCTGCCGCAGGATGCGCCCGCCTGGTCCAGCTACAGCCGCATGCTGCTCTGGTTCACCTGGCCCGCCTGGCCACTGGTGCTGTGGACACTGTGGCGATGGCGGCGTCAGCTGGGCAGCCTGCATCTGGGCATTCCCCTGTGGTCCGTCGTTCTGGGCCTGCTCTCCAGTGCGGTGGCCGAGCGCAGCGACCGAACCCTTCTGGTGTCATTGCCTGCCCTTGCCGTGCTGGCTGCATTTGCATTGCCGACGCTGCGCCGGAGTGCTGCCGCCCTGATCGACTGGTTCACCCTGCTCTTTTTCTCGTTCTGCGCACTGGTCATCTGGGTTGTCTGGGTGGCCACGTTGACCGGTGTGCCTGCCAAGCCGGCTGCCAACGTGGCACGACTGGCCCCCGGATTCGTCGCCGAGTTTTCCTGGCCCACGTTCCTGCTGGCGGGCATGGCCACCCTCTGCTGGCTGGCGCTGGTTGCCTGGCGCGTCGGCCGTCATCCGCAAGCCATCTGGAAGAGTCTGGTGCTGCCGGCCAGCGGCGCCACCCTGTGCTGGCTGCTGTTGATGACCCTGTGGCTGCCCCTGCTGGACTTCGGTCGCAGCTATGGCCCCATGTCGCGACGGCTGGCCAGTCTGCTGCCAGCGGACAGCTGCGTGCTGGTGGACGGACTTTCACAGGCCCAGATCGCCGCCCTCCAGCACCATGGTCGGCTGGATGTGCGGCGCCTGGACTCCCCGCCGGACATACGCTGCCAGAGCCTTCTGGTCGATCCGGAACGGCAACCCACCCTGGATGAACGCCTCACCCTGACGAACTGGGCCTTCAAGGCCACCGTACGGCGCCTGAATGACGATCGCAAGGAAACGATCCTCGTCTATCTGCGCGTGGGACACTGAGGCGCGACACTGAAGCGGGAGTCTGGCCCGGGCTCCAGCCCTGGCATCGACGGCGGTCAGGTGACCTGGCGCCGGACCCGCGAGGGTGGCAGGGTGATGGAGAAGGTCGAGCCCTGACCCAGCTCGCTCTGCACATCGACCCGACCGCCGTGGCGCTGCGCCACGTGCTTGACGATGGCCAGTCCCAGGCCGGTTCCACCCGTTTCCCGTGAACGGCTGCGGTCCACCCGGTAGAAGCGTTCGGTCAGTCTGGGCAGGTGCTCGGGAGCGATCCCGGGCCCGGTGTCCACGACGAAAAACTCCCCGCTGCCGTCATCCATCAGCCGCCACCCGGCACGGATCTGGCCTCCGCCCGGGGTATAGCGCACCGCATTGCTCAGCAGGTTGGACATGGCGCTGAGCAGTTCGGTCTTGGCACCAGACACCCAGAAGGCGCGCCCCGGTTCGGCGGTGATGACATGAGGCGTGTCGGCAATGGTCTGCGACAACCCCCTTGCCTCTTGCAGGACGTGTTGCAGCAACTCGTCGCTGTCGATCCAGTCGCCCTGGCCGGGCGCCGGACTGCCTTCCAGGCGCGACAGGGTCAACAAGTCACTGACCAGGACCTGCATGCGCTGGGCCTGCTGGCTCATCAGCCCGAGATAGCGCTGGCGGTCTTCTTCTTCGAGGACGATGCTCTGCATGGTTTCGACGAAACCGCTGAGCACCGTCAGCGGGGTTCGGATCTCGTGCGAAACATTGGCCACGAAATCGCGCCGCATGTTCTCCGCCAGCTGCACGGCCGTCACATCCCTGGAGAGCATGAGCTTGCGCTTCTTGCCATAAGGATGCAGCTGTATCAGGATCTTGGTCGGCTGCGTGGGCTTGGGGCCAGGCCCCTCCACCTGCACTTCGCTGTCGAAATCACCGGCATTGAGATAGGCCACGAAGGCCGGATGGCGCACCAGGTTGCGCACATACTGTCCGATATCGCGCTGAGGATCAAAGCCCAGGTGGTTGGCCGACGTCAGATTGGCCCATTCGATCCGGCCGGAAGAATCGAGCAGGACCACGCCGTTGGGCGATGCCTGTATGGCGGCCAGAAAATCGTCGAGCCTGGCCTCGCTGTTCTGGGCTTTCTTGTCCAGCTTCTTGATCAGCTTGCGCGTGCGGTCAACGATTTCGCCCCACAGTCCCGGCAGGCGCGGCGATTCGTTGGCACTGTTCTTGTTGAGCCAGTGCAGCATGCGACGGGCCCGCAGCCCATCGAGCACGCTCCAGCACAGTCCCCCTGCCAGCGCGCCAGCAAAAGTCCAGCCGGCGTGCCTGGCGGCCCAGCCCCATACGCCGCCGGCCGCCAGCCAGAGCAGGAGTTCGATGACCCGGCGGGTCATGCCGACGGCGAAGCGTCAGTGGCGGTGGCCTTGCCGGTGGTGTTCAGGGCGGTCAGCCGATAGCCGGCTCCCCGCACGGTTTCGACCATGCCAGAGGCCTCGCCCAGCGACTCTCTCAGCCGCTTGACATGCACATCCACGGTTCGCTCCTCGATAAAGACATGATCTCCCCAGATCTTGTCCAGCAGCGTACCACGGGTATGCACCCGCTCGGCATGTTTCATCAGATAGTGCAGCAGCTTGAATTCGGTCGGTCCGACCTTGAGCTCCTTGCCCCGGAAGCTGACGCGGTAAGTGGCTGCATCCAGCGTCAGCTCGCCAATCTGCACCGAATCATTGACGATTTCCGGTGCCCGGCGGCGCAGGACGGCCCGGATGCGGGCCAGCAATTCCTGGGTGGAAAAGGGCTTGGTGATGTAATCGTCCGCACCAGCATCCAGTCCCTGAACCTTGTCCGACTCGTCGCTGCGGGCGGTCAGCATCAGGATGGGCACCGTGCGCGTCCGTTCATGGCGCCGCCATTGCCGGGCCAGAACCGCACCGCTCTCGCCGGGCAGCATCCAGTCGAGCAGGATGACGTCGGGCAGCACCGCATCGATCTCGCGTTGCGCTGCCGCCCCGTCGAACACCACGGTCGGCGCGAAACCGTTGTGCCGCAGGTTGACCGCAATGAGCTCGGCAATCGAAGGTTCATCCTCGACCACGAGGACGCGGGGCAGTTTTCTCATCCGACCACAGACTCCACTTTGGACACCGATGCGTGACGCACATCCTCGCCCTTGACGATGAAGATGATCTGTTCCGCGATGTTCTTGGCATGGTCACCCACCCGCTCGATCGACTTGGCCAGGAACAGCAGGTCCAGGCTGGCGGAAATGGTGCGGGCGTCTTCCATCATGTAGGTGATGAGTTTACGGAGAAAGCCGTCGTACTCGCGGTCGATCTCGTCATCGCCCTTGATGATGGCCAGCGCCATGTCGGTGTCCAGTCGGGCAAACGAGTCGAGCGACTTGCGCAGCAGGGCTGCGGCCAGTTCGGCGGCCACTCGCAGTTCGCTCGCTGGCAGGTTGCGCGGTGCATTGCTGGTCTCGATGATGGACTTGACCATGCGGGCCATGCGGGCAATCTCGTCGCCGGCCCGCTCCAGGTTCTGGGTGCTGCGTGAGATGGCCATCAGGAAACGCAGGTCGCGGGCGGTGGGCTGTCGCCGGCCGATGGTCGAGATGATCTCGTGGTCGATGGTCACTTCCATCTCGTTGACACGGTTCTCGGTCTCCAGTACCTGGTCGGCCGACTCGATGCTCAGTTGCTCCAGGGCGTAGAGCGCCTGATGCAACTGGGATTCGATCATGCCGCCCATCTCGAGCACATGGGTGGAAATCGAATTGAGTTCGGCGTCGAACTGGCTGGACAGGTGTTTGTCGCTCATGGGCGCGTCTCCTGATGGAATGGCAGTGTGTGACAGTGTTGCTGGATTTCCTGGCGGGCGGCCTTCAGCCGAACCGGCCGGTGATGTAGTCTTCGGTCTCGGTGCGCTTGGGCTTGAAGAAGATCTGCTCGGTGGCACCGAATTCGATCAGTTCGCCCAGGTACATGTAGGCTGTGAAGTCGCTGCAGCGGGCGGCCTGCTGCATGTTGTGGGTCACGATGGCGATGGTGTAGTCCTGCTTGAGTTCGTGCACCAGTTCTTCGACCTTGCCGGTGGAAATCGGATCCAGGGCCGAGGTGGGCTCGTCGAGCAGCAGAACCGAGGGCTTGACCGCCACGCTGCGTGCAATGCACAGACGCTGCTGCTGGCCACCGGAGAGCGACATGCCGTTCTGGCCGAGCTTGTCCTTGACCTCGGTCCACAGGGCTGCCTTGGTCAGGGCCCACTCGACCCGGTCGTCCATCTCGCTGCGGCTCAGGTTTTCGTAGAGCTTCACGCCAAAGGCAATATTGTCATAGATGGTCATCGGGAACGGCGTGGGCTTCTGGAAGACCATGCCGATGCGTGCGCGAAGCAGGTTCAGATCCTGCTTTTCTTCCAGGATGTTCTGGCCGTAGAAATTGATCTCGCCTTCGGCACGCTGGCCCGGGTACAGGCTGTACATGCGGTTGAGCGTGCGCAGCAGGGTGGACTTGCCGCATCCTGACGGGCCGATGAAGGCAGTGACCTTGCGCTCGGCAATGTCCATGGACACGTTCTTCAGACCCTGGAACTTGCCGTAGTAGAAGTTCAGGTTGCGCACTTCCAGTGCGTTACGGGTGACGGTTTCGGCGACAGGTGCAATGACAGCTGACATGGAGGTATCCGTTGGGGTTGGTTGCCGGATGTTCGGATGGGGCTGGATGGTCACGCCGCGTCAGGCGCGCACCTTCTCGCGGAAGAACACCCGCGCCAGAATGTTGAGCAAAAGCACGGCCAGGGTGATCAGCAAGGCGCCGCCCCAGGCCAGGCGAACCCAGTTGTCGTACGGACTCATGGCGAACTGGAAAATCACCACCGGCAGGTTGGCCATGGGGCCTGACATGTCCGTGCTGAAGAACTGGTTGTTCAGGGCCGTGAACAGCAAGGGGGCGGTCTCGCCGCTGATTCGGGCCACGGCCAGCAGCAGGCCCGTGATCACGCCGGACCTGGCTGCACGCAGGGTCACCATGGTAGAGACTTTCCAGCGCGGCGCGCCCAGGGCAAAGGCGGCCTCGCGCAGGCTTCCGGGCACCAGACGCAGCATGTTCTCGGTGGTACGCATGACCACCGGAATGGCGATCAGGGACAGCGCCAGACTGCCGGCATAGCCGGAGAAGTTGCCGAGCGTGGCCACCGCAATGGCGTAGACAAACAGGCCCAGCACGATGGATGGCGCAGACAGCATGATGTCGGTGACCAGGCGGGTGAACTCGGCGGTCTTGCTCTCGTCTCCGTACTCGGTCAGATAGATGCCGGCCAGCACGCCAATCGGCGTCGACACCAGCACGGACAGCCCGACGATCATCAGGCTGCCCAGTATGGCGTTGCGCAGGCCGCCACCCTCACTGCCCGGTGCGGGTGTGTCCTGGGTGAACATGTTCAGGTCAATGGCCGACAGACCATTGCCGAACAGCACGACCAGGATCCAGAGCAGCACGACCAGGCCCAGGCCCATGGCGACCATGGACAGGGTCATGCCCACCAGGTTGGTGCGGCGACGCTTGTTATAGATGGATGGGTTGAATTCCATGGTGTTCTTTCATTGGCACCGGGTAAGCGCGTCGACTCAATGGCCCTTGGCCCGCTCGGCGCGGATGATCATCACCTTGGCCAGGGTCAGCACCATGAAGGTGATCACGAACAGCAGGAAGCCCAGGGCGAACAGCGTGTTGAAGTGCAGGCCTTCTGCCTCGCCGAACTCGTTGGCCAGCACCGAGGCGATGGAGGTGCCAGGGGAAAACAGCGAGGTGGGCATGCGGTTGGCGTTGCCAATCACGAAGGTGACGGCCATGGTTTCACCGAGGGCACGGCCCAGGCCCAGCATGACGCCGCCGATGACACCCTTGTGCGTGTAGGGCAGGACCACTTTGCGCACAACCTCCCAGGTGGTGCAGCCCAGGCCATACGCCGACTCGCGCAGGATGGGCGGGGTGATTTCGAACACGTCGCGCATCACGGCAGCAATGAAGGGCAGCACCATGAAGGCCAGGATGATGCCGGCAGCCAGGATGCCCAGGCCGTTGGTGGCACCTCCGAACAGGAATCCGACCAGCGGCAGGCCACCCAGCATGTTCTGCAGCGGAACCTGCATGTAGTCGGCAAAGACCGGGGCAAACACAAAAAGGCCGAACATGCCGTAGATGATGGACGGCACGGCGGCCAGCAATTCGATGGCGGTGCCCAGCGGGCGACGCAGCCACACGGGGCAGGTTTCGGTCAGGAACACCGAGATGCCGAAAGCCAGCGGCACGGCAATCAGCAGGGCGATGGCGGCGCTGGCGAGCGTGCCGACAATCGAAATGGCGGCACCGAATTCTTCATTGATGATGTCCCATTCGACGTACCAGAGGAAATGGGCACCGAACTTGGCGAAGGTGGGCCAGGCGTTGACAAAGAGGGAAACAATGATCCCCACCAGCGCCACCAGCACCAGCAGCGAGAAGAACTGCGTCAGACGGTGGAAGATCGCATCCTGCAACTGCTGCTTGCGGGCAATGGCGACCATATTGGCGCTGGGCAGGTCAGTGGGAGTGGCTTCTTTGGTGTTCATGGTCGCTGCGATGCTCATGGTTTCCTCCTTGAGTCAAGCTGACAGGGCTGCCCTCCCGTGAACACGGAATGTGGCAGCCCCGCAGTCGATCAACGCAATTACTTGTTGTTGATCTGCGACCAGACCTTGCTGCGGATCTGCTCGGTCAGGCTGTCAGGCAGGGGCACGTAGTCCAGGTCGGTCGCCATGGTCTTGCCATTCTTGAAGGCCCAGTCGAAGAACTTCAGGACATCGGCGCTCTCGGTCTTGTTGGTCGGCTCCTTGTACCTCAGGATGAAGGAAGCCGTCACCACCGGATAGGCATTGGCACCGGCCTGGCTGACCAGGGAAATGCCCATGCCCGGCACGCTGAACCAGTCGGCACCAGCCGCCGCAGCAGCGAAGGTGTCGTCGCCCGGCATGACGAACTTGCCGTCCTTGTTCTCGAGTTGCATCACGGGCAGGTTGTTCTTCTTGGCGTAGGCGTACTCCACATAACCCAGGGCACCCTTGGTGCGGGTCACGTTGGCGGCCACGCCTTCATTGCCCTTGCCACCAACGGAGGTCGGCGCCGGCCACTTGACGGCAGCACCCTTGCCCACGGTGTCGGCCCACTCCTTGCTCACCGAGCTGAGGTAGTCGGTCCAGTTGAAGGTGGTACCGGAACCATCGGCGCGGTGAATCACGGTGATGGTGGTGTCAGGCAGCTTCTTGCCGGGGTTCAGAGCGGCCAGCTTGGGGTCGTTCCACTTGGCGATCTTGCCCATGAACATTTCCGCCAGGACCGGGCCGGTCACCTTCAGTTCGCCCTTGGCGAAGCCTTCCAGGTTGAAGACCGGCACGGTTCCACCGATGATGGCCGGGAACTGCACCATGCCGTCCTTGTCCAGATCGGCACCCTTGACCGGGGCATCGCTGGCGCCGAAGGCCACGGTCTTGGCGCGGATCTGGCGCAGACCTCCGGAGGAGCCGATGGACTGGTAGTTCAGGCCCGTGCCCGTGGCCTGCTTGTAGGCCTCGGCCCACTTGGCATAGATCGGGAAGGGGAAGCTGGCGCCGGCACCCGTGATGTCGGCAGCAACGGCCGTGCCCATGGCCAGGGTAGCAAAGGCTGCGGCAGCCACGGTCTTGAGCAGGGTACGTTTCGTGTTCATCAAAAACCTCATGTTGGGGGGTTGGAAGAGACAGAACGCACTGTATGCAGGCAATGTGACAAGCTTGTGACAGACGATCAACCGTCACATTCGGGCCATGGCGACCCGATGGAATGGGCAGAACCGGCGCCGGGCGCCTGCCATGCGTCACAATCGGGACTCCCTACCGTATCCCGTACCGGGCGGACCTCTGGCGTCTGCCATTCACAATGCAAAATGGAACCCTGCTGGCCGCGCTCGACCTCGGCTCCAACAGCTATCGCCTGGAGATCGGCCGCTACCACTCCGGACACATCGAACGCGTCGAATACATCAAGGAAACCGTCCGCCAGGGCAATGGCCTGGACGACGACAAGAACCTCAGCCAGGCAGCCATGGAGCGGGGCTGGGAATGCCTGGCCCGCTTTGCCGAGCGCATCCAGGGTTTCAAGAAGCAGCAGGTGCGCGCCGTGGCAACGCAAACCCTGCGCGAGGCCCGCAACCGGGACGTGTTCCTGACGCAGGCGCAAAAGACGCTGGGCTTCCCGATCGAGGTGGTCTCCGGCCAGGAGGAAGCCCGACTGATCTACCAGGGGGTGTCCCACCTGCTGCCTCAGTCCGACGAGAAGCGCCTGGTGGTCGACATTGGTGGCCGTTCCACCGAAATGATCCTGGGCCAGGGTTACCAGGCCCTGAGGATGGAGTCCTACCGGCTGGGCAGCGTGGCCTGGACAAGCAAGTACTTCCCGCGGGGACAGGTGACCGCGGCCGCGATCAAGACGGCCGACATTGCCGCCAAGGCGGTGCTGGACGAGGCGCTGGACACATTCCCCCCCTCCGAATGGACCGCCGCCTATGGTTCGTCCGGCACAGTGGGTGCCGTGGCCACCATCCTGGCCAGCAATGGCTGGGCCAGCGGTGTGGTGACCCGTTCGGGTCTGGACTGGCTGATCGACCGCATGATCAAGGCCGGCCATGTCGACCAGTTGCGGCTGGAGGGTCTGAAGGACGACCGGCGCCCGGTCATTGCCGGCGGCGTGAGCGTGCTCAGCGCCATTTTCGACCTGTTCGACATCCAGCAGATGGTGCCGGCCCAGGGTGCCTTGCGCCAGGGCGCGCTCTATGACCTGATCGACCGGGTCTCGGATGGCGGTGACGTGCGTGAACGAACGGTCCGGTGGCTGGCCACGCGGTTTTCCATCGACGAGGCACAGGCCCAGCGGGTCAGCACCGTGGCCACCTCGCTGTTTGCCCAGATTGCTGCCGCCGACGCCCAGAACGAACGCTATTCACAGAAGCTGGCCTGGGCCGCCCGGCTGCACGAAATCGGCACCCACATCTCGCACGACCGTTCATACCACCATGGCGCCTACATTCTCGACAATGTGGACGCCCCGGGCTTCTCCATGCCGGAGCTGCACCGGATGAGCCAACTGGTGCTGGGCCAGCGCGGCAAGCTGCGCAAACTCGGGCCGGCCATGGCGGACGAACTGTTTGCCAAGCAGTTGTTCTGCCTGCGACTGGCCGTGATCCTGTGTCATGCCCGGCGCATGCCGGAGCATGAATCGGTCAAGCTGACCTACAAGGGCGGCAGTTTCAAGCTCGGCACCAACCCGGGCTGGGCACGGCGCTACCCGCAGTCGGCATGGCTGCTGGGCGAAGAAGTCAATGCCTGGCAGAAGACCGACTGGAAGTTCGGCATCGACATCTGCTGATGGCACTGATTCTGGTCGCAGAAGACGACTCCGGCACGCGCCGCCTGCTGAGCGTCGTCCTTGAACGAAGTGGCCATGAAGTCCTCCAGGCGCAGGACGGCAACGAGGCCTGGAGCCTCTTGCGCAGCCGCCAGCCGGATGTCGTCGTCAGCGACATCAACATGCCGGGCATGAGCGGTCTGGACCTGCTGTCGCAGGTTCGCGCCGACCCCGCAACAGCCCTGACCCCCTTTGTACTGCTGACCTCCATGCAGGAGCGGCGTGACATGCGCCGCGCCATGTCGGCCGGCGCAGACGACTACATCAGCAAACCGTTCATGGCCGACGAGTTGCTGGACGCGATCCGGGCACAGGTCAACCGCCACGCGGTGCGCGCCGCCATCGGCGACCTGCAGGTTCGCGAAGCGGTGGACCATGCCCTGCAGGCGCAGGCCCAGCAACTGGGCGACGACTACGAGCTGAAGCTGGCCCATGCGTTGAGCGAACAGTGGCCGGGACAGGCGCAAGGCCAGCGGCAGCGCGCCTGCACCGAGGCCTCGGTGCTGTGCGTCCGGCTCGAACCGGTACGTGCCTGGGCCATTCGCATCGAACCGGGCGAACTTGCCCATCTGCTCCGGCGATTCCACGAGTGCGTGGGCGATTCCGTCTACCTGTTCGGCGCACTCGGTCTGCAGGGAGCCGGCGAGCGACTGGAAGCCGTGTTCGAGGATCCGCCGGAGAATACGTCGGCGCCCCATCTTCTGCGGGCATTGAGGGCGGCGTTCGCCCTGCGGCAGGCCGAGGCAACCCTGGCCTCGTTTGCCCAGCGACTGGTGCCGGCCCGGATGAAGCTGCCACCGCTGGCCATACGCGTCGGCCTTCACCTCGGTCCGGTGGCGCTGACCTCGCTGGAAGGCCTGCTGGGCGGCACATCGCAGGCCCATGCGGTCGGCCTGCCCGTGCTCGAAGCCCGTGACCTGGCCGAGGCGGCCGTGGCTCTGGAGCGACGCGTCATGGTGTCGGTGCCCGTGATGCGCCGCATCACCGGCGCGGTGCGCCTTCAGGATCGACAGCTGCTCACCCTGCCCGGCCGCGAGGGGCCGCTGGACGCCTGCACGGTCGAGCCCGCCCACTGATCCCACGACTGCCTGACCGCCTGATTGCCGGCACCCGGAAGATGAACCCACCACCTTCGATCCGCCGTCTGCCCATCGGACCCACCTTGGTATTGGCGATGGTGCTGGCCGCTCTGGCCCCTGCCATGCTTGTTGCCTGGCTGCTGTCCCACAACAGTTCGGTTTCCATCAACCGGCTGGCCGTCGATGCCATGAGCCAGGCAGCCCACCGCATCGATGTCGGGGCACTGGCCCACCTGGGGGAGTCGCACACCGTGGTCAACGCCCTGGTGCCGCCGGTGGTGACCACCGGTGCGGAGGCCGCCCGCACCCGCAACTGGCTGCATGACACGGCGTCGTTCGAGACCATGGCCTACGCCCTGACCCAGCAATCGCCCAATGTGCCCTACCTGTACCTGGGTGCCGAAGACGGCAGCTTCTTCGGCCTGGAACGCGAAAGCTATGGCTTTGTCGTGCGGACCATCCAGCCGGGCGAAAGCGGGCGCCGTCACTACCAGATCGACAGCCCCGGCGACCGCCACCGCCTGGTTCGCGTCGAGGACAGCGTCTACGATCCACGCAAACGACCCTGGTACCAGCTGGCGGTGAGCACCGGACGCCGGACGTTCACCGATGTCTACCGCTCCGCCGTCAAGGACCAGTTCGACCTGACACTGGCCCATCCCATCATGGCCGAAGACGGCAAGTCCGTCCTGGGCGTCCTGGCGGTTGACATGAGCCTGGCCCGCCTGGGCGAGCTGATCCGAAGCACCCGCATCAGCGCCAATGCCGTGACCTACCTGGTCGACAGCCGCGGCATGCTGGTGGCCTCGTCGGTCGACGAACCACTGAGCCGGCTGGTGGACAACCGGCATCAGCTCCTGTCGCCACTGGAAAGCCGGGACACCCTGGTGCGCGAGTCGTTCACACAGCTACGTGCCCAGTACGGACAACAGGTGGACACCGGCCTCGTCTGGCTGGACAGACCTGCCAACTGGCTGCAGCGCCTGGGGTTGCAGTCGAGCCGCCTGATTGCCCTGCAGCGCCCGTTTGGCCGCAAGTACGACCTGAACTGGCAGTTGATCGTGGTGGCACCCGAGTCGGACTTCACCGGCTCGGTGATGCTGGCCAGGCAGGGCGCGCTGGCCGCCATGGCCGTCCTGATCGCCCTGTGTGGCTGGGCGGCCTATGTGGCAGCCCGCAGACTGTCCAGGCAATTCCAGCAACTCAATGCCTCGGCAACGGCGGTAGGCGATGGCATCGTTCCGCCCGTCCAGCACGAATCGCGTTTTGTCGAAGTGCACCACCTGTCGCAGGTCATGCATGACAGCGCACAGGCACTGAACAGCTATACGCAGGAAATCCGCCACAAGAACGAACAATTGCAGGAAGCGGCCCAGCTGCTGGAGCAACGGGTGGAGCAGCGGACCGCCGAACTGGCGGCTTCGCGCGAGGAAGCCTTGGCCGCCGTGAAGGCCAAGGCCGGCTTCCTGGCGGTCATGAGCCATGAGATCCGAACGCCGCTCAACGGTGTCGTCGGCATGACCGAACTGTTGCGGGACACGCCGTTGACGCCAGCCCAGCAGGAGTTGATGGGCGTGCTGTCTGTCTCCAGCGAGCAACTGCTGTCGGTGGTGGACGACATTCTGGATTTCTCTCGCATCGAATCCGGCAAGCTGACACTGGAAGACCGTCCGTTCGACTTGCGGGCGGCCATCGGCAGCGCCGTCGACATGGTGCGCATGAAGGCCGAGGAAAAGGGGCTTCATCTGGGGCTGCACGTGGCGCCGACCGTCCCGGACGCGGTGCGTGGCGATGTGACACGGCTGCGCCAGGTCCTGCTGAACCTGCTGGCCAACGCGGTCAAGTTCACCGCGCAGGGCGAGGTGACGCTGCGTGTCTGGTGTGACAGCGGCCTTTCCGCAACGGATGCCGCCTTGCACTTCAGCGTCACCGACACCGGTGTCGGCATCCGGCCCGAGCGACTGGGCGAACTGTTCCAGCCCTTCGCCCAGGGCGACACGTCCACCACGCGGATTTATGGCGGCACGGGTCTGGGACTGATGATCTGCAAACACCTGGTCGCCATGATGGGTGGCCAGATCGGTGTCTCCAGCGAACCCGGCGCGGGCTCGACATTCCGCTTCGATCTGCCCGTTCACCTGGCACAGATGGCCGAGGTGGATCCGTCAGAGTCGCACCCCTTGCCCCGTGCCAGCCATGCGCAGCGGGTACTGGCGGTCGACGACCACCCGGGCAATCTGAAGGTCATGTCCGCCATGCTGGAGCGTCTGGGGTACCGCCCCGACACGTCGGCTGATGGCCGCCAGGCACTGGACCAGGTGATGCAGGCCCACATGGCTGGCGACCCGTATGAGGTCGTGCTGCTGGATCTGCACATGCCCGGGATGGATGGCCTGGCTGCCGCACGCGCCCTGTTGGATGCCCTGCCCTCCGCCGCCCCCCGGATGATCGGCGTGTCGGCTTCGTCGCTGGGCGAGGACCGGCAACGCTGCCTGGACGCCGGCATGGCTGCCTACCTGACCAAACCGCTCGAAATGGAGCCGCTGGCACAGGCCCTCGCCCACCTGACAGCCACCGGGCGCGCTGAAACTGTGGCCTTGTACGAACCCGCGATATCTGCACTGCCACCGCAGGAGGATCCGACGGCCATCGACCACGGACTGCCCTGGGTCGATTCACGCCGCTGGCAGGCCTTCGCTGCCTTCGACGATGCGGAGCACTCCCTGCATCGTCAGGTGGTTCAGGAGTTTCTGGACGACCTGGCATCGCGTCTGGAGCACATCCGGCAGGCGCATCTGGCCGGGGACGCGCAGGCGCTGCACCTGGCCCTCCACCACCTCAAAGGCGCCGCCGCCAACGTGGGAGCATCCCGGTTGGCCGAGACCTGCAACGTACTGGACCAGGAGGTGCGCAGCGGGCACCTGTCGCAGCGGTCGACCGAAGGACTTGACCGCATGGCATCGGAAACCGTGCGGCACCTGAAGGACAGGCTGAAGATGTGACCGTCAATCGTATTAACCGTATATACCGTTTATATGGTTAAAATTCACGGTTTCTTCAATCAGCCGGAGTCTCCATCCATGTCCGCCAACAACACCAGGAACGAACGCAAGAAGCCCAAGCTCGTGCGTGACAGTTTCACCATGCCCAAGGCCGAGTACGCGGCCATTGACACCCTCAAGACCCGTGCCATTGCCCAGGGACGCAGCATCAAGAAAAGCGAGTTGCTGCGGGCGGGCCTGTTTGCACTGCAGGCCATGACGGAAGCCCAGTTCAAGGCCGCCGTGGCTGCTGTCCCCCAACTCAAGACCGGCCGCCCGGCAACCCAGCCCGAGGCCCAGCTTGCAGCTCCCGCACCGACGCCTGCCAAGGCACCGTCGGCCGCAAAGCGTGCACCTGCCAGGAAGCGCGCCGCAGTTGCTGTTCCCAAGGCACCTGCCAAGGCCGTCAGAGCCGTCAAGGCCGCCAAAGCGCCCGTTGCTGCCAAGGCAGCCGCAACCCAACCGGTTGAAGCCAAGCAGACCGTGGTGCCCTCCATCCCGGTCGCCAAGGCACCTGCGGCCCCCACCAAGCGCGCTGCACGCACCCGCAAGACGACCGCCTGAGGTGGCGCTGGGCACCTGGCGCGCCACCTCGGTCTGAGTTGCCCTAGAGCAGCTCGGGCGACTGCACGCTGACCAGAATCGTCTGGCCGCGCCCTGCTCTTTCGCGGTGGCGCAGCCACCATACCGCCCCCTTGCGAATGGTGCAGTTGCCCCCCTCAAGGCCCAGCAATCGGGCCACCACCTGGCCCAGTGCCGGCTGATGCCCCACCAGCACCGCAGGCGAACGACCCTGGGGCCACTGCACCAGGTCGAGCAAAGCCTGCGGGTCCCTCTCGGGCAACAGCTCTTCACGGAACCGCAGCTTGCGTCCCAGCGCATGGGCCGTCTGTTCACAACGTACGGCCGGACTGCACAGCACCCGCGCCCCGTCGGGCAGCTGGCGATCCAGCCAGGCGGCCATGCGCGTGGCCTGCTTCTCGCCTTTGGCCGTCAGATGGCGTTGCAAGTCGGCTTCGTCGCCCGGGCTTCCCGTGAGCGGCTCAGGGTGTTCGAATGCTTCGGCATGGCGCCAGAGAATCAGGTCCATGCCCCGGCCACTGTCCTTGCCCATGGAGAAGCCCTCCTCGTTCATGTCGCCTCCCGGTCAGCCTGCGCGACTGCCGAAGCGGGACATCAGCGTCGCCTGGGCGGAGACGCCAGCTGAGCGCTGGCGACCGCTTGCGGCCAACGCGGGAACATATTGCCCGTCGGACTGCAACAGCCAGGCATCACGGGTGTCGTGCAGATAGCTGTTGATGCATTCGTCGATAATCCGCTGCCTGAGCGCCGGGTCTGTTACGGGCCAGGCGAGCTCCACCCGCCTGAGCATGTTGCGGTTCATCCAGTCCGCACTGGATAGCCAGACCTCTTCTTCACTGCCGATACGAAACAGAAAAACCCGTGAGTGCTCAAGCAGACGTCCGATCACCGACCGGATCCGGATGTTCTGCGTCAGATCGGGCACCTGAGCCGGCAGGATGCAGGCACCACGCACAATCAGGTCGATCTTGACCCCGGCCTGCGAAGCCTGCACGAGGGAGCGGGCCAGCGGTTCGTCCGTCAGCGCGTTCATTTTCAGCACGATGCGGGCGTCCTTGCCCTGGCTGGCTGCCGCAGCAGCGGCGTCCACCTTCTCCATCATGGCCTTGTGCAGGTGGAACGGCGCGGTCAGCACCTTGCCGAGTTTCGGCAACCTGTTCTGGCTGGCCAGATGCAGGAAGATCTGTTCCAGATCGGCCGTCAGCTCTTCATCGGCACTCAGGTAGCTGATGTCGGTGTACAGCCGCGAGGTATTGGGGTTGTAGTTGCCGGTCGACAGGTGCGCATAGCGGCGCAAGCGCCCTTCTTCCCGGCGTGTGACCAGCAGCATCTTGGCGTGGGTCTTGAGCCCGACCACGCCATAGACGACCTGGGCACCGACCGACTCCAGGCGTTCGGCGTAGCTGATATTGGCCTCTTCGTCGAAGCGTGCCTTGAGTTCCACCACGGCGGTGACTTCCTTGCCCCGCCGCACCGCCTCGCGCAGCAGTTCCATCATCTCGGAGCGGGCTCCGGTGCGGTAGATGGTTTGCTTGATGGCCAGCACGTCCGGATCTTCGACGGCTTCGCGCAGGAAGGCCAGCACGGCGTCGAAGGACTCGTACGGCTGGTGAATGAGGACATCGCCCTGCTTGAGCCTCTCGAAGAAGGACTGCCCCGGCATCAGCTGGGCAGGCCAGCCGCCCTGGAAAGGCGGGAACCGCAGGCTGGGCATGTCGACACGATCGATCAGCTGGTTCAGTCGCACCAGGTTCACCGGCCCCGGTACGCGGTAGAGCGCATGGTCGGGCAGTCCGAACTGGTCCAGCAGGAATCGCGACAGGTATTCGGAACAACCGGCCGACACCTCCAGCCGCAAGGCCTGTCCATAGTGGCGCTGTTGCAGCCCCTTGCGCAGCGCGGTGCGCAGGTTCTTCACTTCTTCCTCGTCCACAGCGAGGTCCGAGTGACGTGTGACGCGAAACTGGGAAAACTCCGTGACCTGGCGTCCAGGGAACAGATCACTCAGATGGGTCCGGATCAGGCTCGATATGGACACGAAGTGCAACTGTTTCGAACCCTTGACCGACGGCATCTGGAGAAACCGGGGCAGAACGCGCGGCACCTTCACGATCGCCACTTCGTTTTCGCGCCCGAAGGCGTCCTTGCCGGTCAGCCGGACAATGAAGTTCAGCGACTTGTTGGCCACCTGCGGAAACGGGTGTGCCGGGTCCAGGCCGATGGGCAGCAACAGGGGTTGCACTTCGCGCACGAAGTAGTCCTTGACCCAGCGCCTCTGGCGGGGGTTGCGCTCGCCGTGGGGTACGACCTTGACGCCCTTCTTTTCCAGCAAAGGCAGCAGCACATCGTTGTAGATGGCGTACTGCTGGGCCACCAGGTCGTGCACCCGCGCCGAGAGGTTCTCGTATGAACCGGCGGTGTAGGCGCCTCGCTGTTCATTCGCCTGATACGCCGTCAGGTGCGGCGCAACACGCACTTCAAAGAACTCGTCCAGGTTGCTGGACACAATGCTCAGGTAGCGCAGGCGCTCCAGCAGCGGCACGTCGGCCCGGCGCGCCCAGTCCATGACACGCGCATTGAAAGCCAGGATACTGTGGTCCCGATCCAGGTACAGGGATTTTTGTGATGGATTGCCGCTCATGAATTCCGACAGGGAACAAGGTCTCGGGCACAAACGCACCCTTGCCGGTCAACAGGATCCGTCCCGGCGACCTGGGCCTGGAAAGACACATTATGGCCCTGCCTTTGTGACAAAGAAGTGACAATGTCACAGGTGTCACACAGCAGGAACAACCAGGGCCACAGGGTCGGAATGCCTGCCGGTTGTCAGGCGACTTCGGCCGCTTCAGGTACCTGCGCCTGCACGGACGGCAGATGGGCCTGGGCATGCCAGTGCACGAGTTCCAGCGTCCCGTCCCGGTGTTCCACCAGCGCACTCAGGCTCTCCACCCAGTCACCGTCGTTGCAGTAGAGGGTGCCGTCGATGGCCCGCATCTCGGGCCGGTGAATATGGCCGCAGACCACGCCCTGGTACCCCCTGCGCCGCGCCTCGGTCGCCACGGCCCGCTCGAAGTCGGTCACGTAGTTCAAGGCACTCTTGACCCGGTGCTTGAGGTACTGGGACAGCGACCAGTACGGCAAGCCCAGGCGGGCACGCCAGCTGTTGAGATGGCGGTTCAGGCGAAGACTGAACTCATACAGGTTGTCGCCCAGGTAGGCCAGCCATTTCGCGCCCTGTATCACGCCGTCGAAATGATCACCATGGATGACCCACAGGTGGCGCTCGTCCGCCGTCGTGTGCACGGCCTCGTATTGCACCTCTATGCCGCCGAAGTGATGCCCGACGAACTGGCGGGCAAACTCGTCATGATTGCCAGGCACGAAGACCACACGGCACCCCTTGCGTGCCCGGCGCAGGATCTTCTGCACGACATCGTTGTGGGCCTGAGGCCAGAACCATCGGCGCCGGAGCTGCCAGCCATCGATGATGTCGCCCACCAGATAGAGCGATTCGCTGGGATGCTCCCTGAGAAAATCCAGCAACGCGCGCGCCTGGCATCCGGGTGTGCCCAGGTGCAGATCGGATATGAAGACCGCCCGATAGCGGGGCGCCTCGTGGTGGTCGGACGCCTCGCCCGTGTGTGCGTCGTCCTGACCGATGGCACTGGACGCAGCAGCCGCCGCCACCGCCACCCGGGCGGTCAGGATGGCTGTGCCTGGCGACATGGCTTGCATCAGGCCCCCAGAAAATGGCGCCGGTAGCGCGACGGCAGATCGGCGATCCGCATCATCATCGGCAGGTCGGCTGCGTTGAAATCGGGATCCCAGGCCGGCGGACCCAGCACCTTGGCACCCAGGCGCAGATAGCCCTTGATCAGCGCCGGCGGCTCCACGTCCAGGGTGTCGTCCAGCTGCTCGATGGGCAGGGGCAGCCTGGGACGGACGTGAAATTCGATCGAAGCCAGATGCTTCTCGCGCACCTGGCGCCAGATGCTGGCCGCTGCATGTCCACCGCCGACCAATCCCTGCGGGCCTTGCCAGTTCATCGGAATGCTGGCACAGCCGATCATCACATCCAGATGGTTGCGCACCATGAACTCGGCCAGGGCACCCCACAGGGCCATGATCACACCGCCGTGCCGATGGTCGCGATGCACGCAGCTACGGCCTAACTCAACCATCCGGTCCCGCACCGAGCGCAGGCGCGTCAGGTCGAACTCGGTATCGCTGTACGTGCTTCCAACACGGCGCGCCTGGGCCGGCGTCAGCACCCGGTAGGTCCCGATGACCTGGCGGGACTGGCTGTCGCGCACCAGCAGGTGCTCGCAGAAGTCATCGAACAGGTCCATGTCATGGCCGGGCACCGTCTGCGGCAGAACGGCCCCCATTTCGCCGGCAAATACCTCGTACCTCAGCCGCTGCGCTTCCCGAACCTCATCCAGATGCCGCGCCCAGGCCACTTCGACACCTGCCGCAGTCGCCACCAGCGGCTGTGGGGCAAACGTGGCCTGGGGATGAAGCGACCCCCTGGGAAGGGCACGGGGTGACAGATCGAAGGTGGGTGTCGGCAGTTCTTTCATCCGTTCTTCTCCAGCCGCACCATGCGGCTCTCCTGAAGGATTCTGTGGAACGGATGTGACGGCACGACGAAGCGCCGATGACATCTCGATGAATGCCGCCATGCCTCTCGCCCTCCCTGCAGTCCGGCGCTGCCACGCGTTCGTCACCCATCTGTCACATTCGGTCGATACGCTGTCTGCCTCACCACTGCCAGGCTGTCACACCATGTTGCCCGACTTTCACCAGGACATCGTCCAGCGCATCGAGCGAGACCTAATGGACGGCTACGACGAAGAGCTGGAACTGGAGATCGAGGACCGCAGTGTGGACGAAGCCGCACTGACCGGTGGCGAGGTCGCCACCCACTCGGGGGAAGACCGTGCCGAACGCATGCGCTACTTCAAAGAGCTGTTCAAGCTGCAGGGTGAACTGGTCAAGTTGCAGGACTGGGTGGCCACGAGTCGGCAGAAGGTCGTCATCCTGTTCGAAGGCCGGGATGCCGCCGGCAAGGGCGGTGTCATCAAGCGCATCACCCAACGCCTGAACCCGCGTGTCTGCCGGGTCGTTGCCCTGCCTGCACCCAACGACCGCGAGCGCACCCAGTGGTACTTCCAGCGCTATGTGCCCCATCTGCCCGCGGCCGGCGAGATGGTTCTGTTCGACCGCAGCTGGTACAACCGGGCCGGTGTCGAGCGCGTCATGGGCTTCTGTTCGGACGCCGAATACGAAGAGTTCTTCCGCTCGGTGCCCGAGTTCGAACGCATGCTGGTGCGTTCGGGAATCAAGGTGATCAAGTACTGGTTCTCCATCACCGACGACGAGCAGCACCTGCGATTCCTCAGCCGCATCCACGACCCGCTCAAGCAGTGGAAGCTCAGCCCGATGGACCTCGAGAGCCGCCGGCGCTGGGAGGACTACACGCGCGCCAAGGAAACCATGCTCGACCGGACCCACATCGAGGAAGCCCCCTGGTGGGTGGTGCAGGCCGTGGACAAGAAAAAGGCCAGGCTGAACTGCATCCACCACCTGCTGGGCCAGTTTCCCTACAGGGAGGTCGAACGGCCCGAGGTTCTTCTGCCGGCCCGGGTGCGCAACCCGGACTACATCCGCCATCCCGTCCCCGACGACATGATCGTGCCTGAGGTCTACTGAATCCGGCACTGCAAGCCTGACAGAATAGCGGGGTGAACGCCCTGCCCGCGCCCTCCGTACGACTTGAACCGCACCCGGCCTCGCCATGGGCCACCCGGCTGCGCGTGGACGTGGCGATCGCCGTCTCCGGATCACCCGACGGCCCTGGCCTGCTGCTGGACTTCCGCCTGACAGGCCCAAAGATCGACCGCGCCCGGCTGCATGTCCCCGGGGCACGGCTACCGGGCCCCGCCGATGGTCTCTGGCAGGACACCTGTTTCGAACTGTTCGTTGCCAGTGAAGAACAGCTGGCCTATCGGGAGTTCAACTTCTCTCCCTCGGGTCAATGGGCCGCCTATGCGTTCTCCGGCGAACGGCAACGCGACCCGGTCGCCGACATGGACCTGTCCCGTCGCCTCCCGGACGTCAGCTGGCACAACAACAGCCTTCATGGTCCTGACGGACTGCTCGCCTGGGTACCTGCATCGGCCCTACCGGCCACACGGCCCTGGGTGATGGGTCTGAGCGCCGTGCTGGCCAGCGCCGACGGGCAGTTGGCCTACCTGGCCCTCCATCACCCCCAATCCAGGCCGGACTTCCATGACCGGCGCGGCTGGACCTTCTGCCCCGACCTCCCCCCATTCCCGGCATGAGCCGACACAGACACACCATGCAATTCGGTATCGAACGTTTCCTGGCCGACCCGACGCTGCGCGCCCCGCTGGCGGGACGCCGCGTCGCCCTGCTCGCCCACCCCGCCTCGGTCACCCGGGACCTGACGCACTCCCTGGATGCCCTGGCCGCACTGCCCGACCTGCAACTCAGCGCCGCGTTCGGACCCCAGCACGGCCTGCGCGGGGACAAACAGGACAACATGGTCGAATCCCCCGACTACACCGATCCCCGACTGGGCATACCTGTCTTCAGCCTGTACGGCGACGTCCGCAGGCCCACCCAAGCCATGCTGGACAGCTTTGACGTCCTGCTGGTCGACCTGCAGGACCTCGGCTGCCGCATCTACACCTTCATCACCACCTTGCGGTACGTGCTCGAGGCCGCGCACCGAGACGGCAAGGCCGTCTGGGTACTGGACCGTCCCAACCCGGCCGGACGCCCCGTGGAAGGCACGTTGCTGCGTCAGGGCTGGGAGAGTTTTGTCGGCGCAGGCCCCCTGCCCATGCGCCATGGCATGACCATGGGTGAACTCGGTCACTGGTTCATGGCCCATCTGGGGCTCGACCTCGAGTACCGCGTCATCACCATGACCGGCTGGCAGCCCGAAGCGGCGCCAGGCTACGGCTGGCCGCTGAGCGAGCGTACCTGGGTCAACCCCAGCCCCAACGCACCCAACCTGTCGATGGCCCGGGCGTACGCCGGTACCGTCATGCTGGAAGGCACCACCCTCAGCGAAGGCCGCGGCACCACGCGCCCCCTGGAACTGTTCGGTGCACCCGACATCAATACCGCCCGCCTGCTGGCCGACATGCAACGCCTTGCCCCACAGTGGCTGACTGGCTGCCGGCTGCGTGAATGCTGGTTCGAACCCACGTTCCACAAGCACGTGGGACGGCTGTGCGCCGGCATCCAGATCCACGTGGAAGACCCCACCCATTACGACCACCGGGCGTTCAGACCCTGGCGGCTGCAGGCGCTGGCCTTCAAGGCCCTGCGATGCCAGCAGCCTGATTACCCGCTGTGGCGCGACTTCGCCTACGAATATGAACACGGCCGACTGGCGATCGACCTCATCAATGGCGGGACCGGCCTGCGTGATTGGGTCGACGATCCCAAGGCCACCCCGTCCGATCTCGATGCCCTTGCATGCCCGGACGAGGCCGACTGGATGGCGACGCGGCAGCCCCATCTCTTGTATTGAAACCCCGACAACACAGCCCATCCGAGGTTCAGGATTTCCCTATGAATGCCCAACACCCGGACGGTCCGGACACGACAGACCCGGCCGTCGGCGCAAACCGTCCAGCCAGCAAGGACTCACCCGATGCGCCAACACTGGATGTCCTGACACTCAACGCCCTGTCCCACTGGACCCGAGGCCTCTCGCCAGCCTCGCTCGTGCCCGCCATGACTGCGTGGACCTTGGCGCTGGCCACCTCGCCGGGCACCCAGCTGCAACTGTGGCAGCGCGGCCTGGAGCTGAGTCGCCACTGGCTGGCCACCGGAGGGCAGCCGTCGGCCACCGGCCGTTTCCGCGACAGCAGCTGGCAGCAATGGCCCTGGGCGCCCATGGCAGGTCTGCATGAAGCGTCAGCCCAGTGGTGGCAGGACGCCAGCCAGATCGAAGGCTTGTCCCCGCATGTGAGGGAGCAAATCGGCTTCTATGCCCGCCAGTGGATGGACATGCTGGCCCCGTCCAACCTGCTGCTGACCAACCCCCAGGCACTGAACCTGGCCGTCGAAAGCCATGGCGAGAGCCTGATCCGGGGGCTGGCCCACCTGCAGGCGGACCTGAATACCCATCTGAGCCAGGTCCAGACACAGGCTGACACCCCCATGCTGCCCGGGCGCGAACTGGCCACCACGCCGGGTCGGGTGGTGATGCGCAACCATCTCATCGAGCTGATCCAGTACGAACCGACGACACCGCACGTGCAGGCTGCGCCGGTCCTCATCGTGCCGTCCTGCATCATGAAGTTCTACATACTTGACCTGTCCCGCCACAACTCCATGGTGCGCTGGCTGGTCGGCCAGGGGCACACGGTCTATATCGTGTCCTGGCGCAATCCGGATGCCGGTGACGCGGGTATCGGCTTCGACGACTACGTGCGCCAGGGCGTTCTGGACAGTCTGGACTGGGTTCGCCAGGCCTGCGACCGGCCGGTGCACCTGGCCGGCTACTGTCTGGGCGGCACCTTCGCTGCCGTGGCCACCGCCCACCTCTGCCGCAGCGGTCAGCTGCGCAGCAAGGCCTTGGCCAGCCTCACCCTGATGGCCGCAGAAACCGACTTTTCCGAACCGGGCGAAATGGGCGTCCTGATAGACGAGGCCCAGGTCCGCATGATCGAGGCCATGATGCAGCGCCAGGGCTTCCTCTCAGGGCGGCAGATGGCGGGCTCGTTCCAGTTTCTGCACGCCGCCGACCTGGTCTGGGCCAGGCGTACCCAGCGCTGGCTGATGGGGCAGGACATGGCGGAAAACGACCTGATGGTCTGGAACGCCGACGTCACGCGACTGCCAGCCACCATGCACAGTCAGTACCTGCGCCGTTTCTACCTGGACAATGCCCTGGCCAGCGGCCGGCTACCGTTCGAGGGTCATACGGTTCACCTGCGCAACGTACGCCTGCCGATGTTCGTCGTCGGCACCGAAAAGGACCATGTCTCGCCCTGGCGCTCGGTGTTCAAGATTCACCAGCTGGTCAGCGGTGACGTGCGATTCGTGCTCACCAACGGTGGGCACAACGCCGGCATCGTGTCCGAGCCGGGGCATGCGCATCGCCATTTCCGGCTGGCCGACACGCCGGGCGCCGACGATCGCCCCACCCCTGAAGCCTGGCTGGACAGAAGCACGGAACACACCGGCAGCTGGTGGAGTGCCTGGCACGAATGGCTGGGCGAACACGCTGTGGGCCCCGATCAGCCTGCGCGAACCGTACCTGTCGATCAGCAGTTGCCGGTCGCGCCCGGCGATTACGTGATGGTGCGCTACAACGACTGAGCCACGGGCCGTCACAGCCATTTCTGCATGAACTGCGCCGTGCCCATGCCCGGATCGAGCTGATAGCCCGCATAGCCGATGCGCTCATAGAGCCGCAGGGCCGGTGCATTGCCGGAGAGCACCTCCAGCGTCATCTTCACGGCACCCCGCCGCAACGCCTCCTGCTCGGCCAGCCGCAGCATCTGCCCGGCCACCCCGCGCCCCCGGTGGCTGCTCAACACGGCCACGTCGTGGACATTGACCAGTGGACGGCACTTGAACGTCGTGAATCCTTCGATGCAGTTGACCAGCCCGACCGGTACCTGGCCAGCGAAGGCCAGCACGCTGTAGGCCTGCGGGCGCGCCGACAGTTCACGCACCAGGTGTTCACGGGCATACGCGTCCAGGGCTTCTCCGCCGCCAGCCGGATCCCGCGCATAGGCGTCCAGCACCGAGACAATGGCCACGCCATCGCCCGGGTCCGCATAGTCCGCCAGGCGAACCGAAAACGCCGCCGACATCACGGTCTCACCCGGCCCGGGCGGCTTCGACCAGCCGCTCGGCGCAGGCGCGCGCCTGCGCGGCATCGCGCGCCTCCACCATCACCCGCAGCAACGGTTCGGTGCCGCTGGCCCGGATCAGCACACGGCCATCCTCGCCCAGCTCCGACTCCACCGCCCGGGTTTCGTCGGCCAGGCGCTGGTTGGCCTTCCAGTCCTGTCCCGGTTGCAGGCGCACATTGATCAGGACCTGCGGAAACAGGGTCACGTCCTTGAGCAGTGCGGCCATCGACTGCCCGCTGTCGACGCAGGCGTGCAGCACCTGCAACGCCGAGACCAGGCCATCGCCCGTGGTATGCCGGTCCAGCACCAGAATGTGGCCCGAACCCTCGCCACCCAGCACCCAGCCACGGCTTTCCAGCTCTTCCAGCACATAGCGATCGCCGACCCTGGCGCGCACGAACTCCACACCCTTGCGCTGCAGCGCCAGCTCCACCGCCTTGTTCGTCATCAGCGTACCCACGACGCCGGGCACATCAATATCACGCGCCATGCGGTCCGACGCGATCAGGTACAACAGTTCGTCACCATTGAACAGGCGCCCGGACGCGTCCACCATCTGGAGCCGGTCCGCATCACCATCGAGTGCCACACCGTAGTCGGCCTTGTGCGCACGGACCGCGTCGATCATGGCCTGCGGATGGGTCGCACCCACGCCCTGGTTGATGTTCAGGCCATCGGGTGAACAGCCCACGCGCACCACCTCGGCCCCAAGCTCGTGGAATACATCGGGCGCGATGTGGTACGCCGCGCCGTTGGCACCGTCCACCACAATTTTCAGCCCTCTGAGCGACAGGTGGTGTGAACAGGTGCTCTTGCAGAACTCGATATAGCGTCCCGCCGCGTCATCCAGCCGGCGCGCCTTGCCCAGACTGGCCGAATCGACCCACACCGGGTCCTCCGCCAGCGCGGCTTCCACCGCCAGCTCCCACTCGTCCGGCAGCTTGGTGCCCTGTGCGCTGAAGAACTTGATGCCGTTGTCGGCAAACGGGTTGTGGCTGGCCGAGATCACCACCCCCAGGCTGGCACGCTGGGCCCGTGTCAGATAGGCCACCGCCGGCGTCGGCACCGGCCCCAGCAACACCACGTCCACCCCGGCCGAGTTAAAGCCACTCTCCAGTGCGCTTTCCAGCATGTAGCCCGAAATGCGCGTGTCCTTGCCGATCAGCACCACGGGATGCGCCTCGGCGCGCCGGAGCACCCGCCCCACCGCATGGGCCAGGCGAAGCACAAAATCGGGGGTGATGGGCGGCTGGCCAACCGTGCCGCGGATGCCGTCGGTGCCGAAATACTGGCGGGTCATGGGTAGTAGTTATGTGTGACAGTTGATGAGCGGCTATTGTAGGAGCCCATCCGACAGAACCACGCCTGTCTCAGTTGACAGCCCGCCAGACCGCCAGTGCATCCACCATCTCACGCACATCATGCACCCGCACGATGGTCGCGCCACGCTCCACGGCCAGCAAAGCCGCGGCCACGCTCGCGCTTACCCGGTCCTGCGGCCGTTCGCGTCCGGTCGCAGCGCCCAGCGAGGACTTGCGTGACCAGCCCGCCAGAATCGGGTAATCCAGCGCCACCAGCGCACGCTGCCTGGCCAGCAGGCTGAAGTTCTGCGCCACCGTCTTGCCAAAGCCGATGCCAGGGTCCACGGTGATGCGCGTGGCAGCCACACCCAGGTCCTGCAAGGCCTGTCCCCGTTCGCGCAGGAAGTCCAGTACCGGCGCCACCACGTCGCCGTCCATGGGGGCCACCTGCATGGTCTGCGGGTCGCGGTGCATGTGCATCAGGCATACACCACAACGCGCATGCGCAGCCACCACCGCCAGCGCGTTGCCGCGCCGCAGGGCCCAGATGTCGTTGACGATGTCGGCACCCAGGTCCAGCGCCGCCTGCATCACCTCGGGCTTGTAGGTGTCGACCGACACCGGAACGCCCAGCTTCACGGCTTCGCGCAGCACGGGCAGCACGCGCGCCAGTTCGTCCTCCAGCGACACTGCCGGGCTACCGGGCCGGGTCGATTCGCCCCCGATGTCCAGGATGTCCGCGCCATCGCCCAGCAACTGCTCACAATGGCGCAGGGCTGTGGCCGTGCTGTCGAACTGACCGCCGTCCGAGAAGGAGTCCGGGGTGACATTGACGATGCCCATGACCTGCGGGCGGGCCAGGTCGATGTCGAAACGGCTGGTGGTCCAGACCAGCACCGGTGGCCCCTTGAGTTCGACCACGTTGCCTTCCGGGTCCGTGAGGTATATGGAAGGACCGGCGCCTTCGGCACCGTCGCGCATTTGGACCGCCCCGGCCTGGCCGCCGTGGCTGGCCAGGTGTCGCTGGATCTCGTCGGCGTCGAAACCCGCGACGCGCAGGCAGAAGTGGTCGAGGTTGTGGCCCCCGACGCTTGGCGCTGGCCCCCCCGCACGCCCGAGAGACCCATCGACCGGCACCAGGTCGATCAAGGCGTTGCCTGCCCTGAGCTGGATGAGCCCGATGGCGTCCTTGCGACGTTCGACCGCACAGCCCAGGACGTCACAGTAGAAGTGCAGCATCTTCGGCAGGTCGGTGACACGCAGCACCAGGTGGTCGAGATGATCGGGTCGGAACATGGCAGTTGAATCCTCCGGGAAAGACCGCGAGCCCGAAGGCTCCACGGGTTCCATGCAAATGAAAATGGGGCCCGGAGGCCCCATCAGCGCGTGATTTGCGGCTATCGCCGTCCGGTCGGACTCAGGCAGCCGTCGGCGTCGGATCGGCCGTGACCGCCGGCGTGCCGCCGCTGCCACCATCACCGCCCCCGACCGGGTTGCGGGGCGTCCAGTCCTTGGGCGGACGCGGCGGCTTGCCCGCCATGATGTCGTCGATCTGGTCCGCGTCGATGGTTTCCCACTCCAGCAGGGCTTTGGCCATGGCGTGCATCTTGTCGCTGTGCTCCTCGATCAGGTCGCGGGCCAGCTTGTACTGCTCGTCGATGATGCGGCGCACCTCGCCGTCGACCTTCTGCATGGTCTGCTCGCTCATGTGCGTGGTCTTGGTGACCGAGCGACCCAGAAAGACCTCGCCCTCGTTCTCGGCATAGACCATCGGTCCCAGGGCATCGGTCATGCCATAGCGCATGACCATGTCGCGAGCGATCTGGGTGGCACGCTCGAAGTCGTTGCTGGCGCCTGTGGTCATCTGGTTCATGAACACCTCTTCCGCGATACGGCCGCCAAAGAGCATGCTGATCTGGTTGAGCATGTAGTCCTTGTCGTAGCTGTAGCGGTCGTTCTCGGGCAGGCTCATGGTCACACCCAGTGCACGGCCGCGCGGGATGATGGTGACCTTGTGCACCGGATCGCACTTGGGCAGCAGCTTGCCAATGAGGGCGTGACCGGCCTCGTGGTAGGCCGTGTTGCGGCGCTCTGCCTCCGGCATGACCATGCTCTTGCGCTCGGGGCCCATGAAGATCTTGTCCTTGGCCTTCTCGAAGTCCTGCATCTCGACCAGGCGTGCATTGCGGCGGGCGGCCATCAGGGCAGCCTCGTTGCACAGGTTGGCCAGGTCGGCACCGCTCATGCCGGGCGTACCACGGGCAATGATGGAGGCGTTGACGTCCGTGCCCAGCGGGATCTTGCGCATGTGCACGTTCAGGATCTGCTCGCGGCCACGGATGTCGGGCAGGGTCACGTAGACCTGCCGGTCAAAGCGGCCCGGGCGCAGCAGGGCGGCGTCCAGAATGTCCGGGCGGTTGGTGGCCGCGATGACGATGACGCCCAGGTTGGTCTCGAAACCGTCCATCTCGACCAGCATCTGGTTGAGGGTCTGTTCGCGCTCGTCGTTGCCGCCACCGAGGCCAGCGCCACGCTGGCGACCCACAGCGTCGATCTCGTCGATGAAGATGATGCAGGGCGCGTTCTTCTTGGCGTTCTCGAACATGTCGCGCACGCGGGCCGCGCCCACGCCAACGAACATTTCAACGAAATCGGAACCCGAGATGCTGAAAAACGGCACCTTGGCCTCGCCGGCGATGGACTTCGCCAGCAGGGTCTTGCCGGTTCCGGGCGGTCCGACCAGCAGCAGGCCACGCGGAATGCGACCGCCGAGCTTCTGGAACTTGGACGGATCCTTGAGGAAGTCGACCACCTCCTTCACCTCTTCCTTTGCCTCGTCGCAGCCCGCGACGTCGGCAAAGGTGACGGTGTTGTTGTTCTCGTCCAGCATGCGCGCCTTGCTCTTGCCGAAGCTGAAGGCGCCGCCCTTGCCGCCCCCCTGCATCTGTCGCATGAAGTAGATCCAGACGCCGATCAGCAGCAGCATGGGGCCCCAGCTGACCAGCAGGGTCATGAGCAGAGACCCCTCCTCGCGCGGACGGACGTCGAACTTGACATTGTGGTTGATCAGGTCGCCCACCAGGCCACGGTCGAGGAAGGTGGCCGTGGTCCGCACGCGCCGGTCATCCTCCGTGACGGCAACGATCTCGGTGCCACCGGGGCTTTCCTGAATGGTGGCCGAGCGGACCTGGCCTGTCTTGACCATGTCCAGGAAGTCGGAATACCCGACCGTGCCGGCGCCGGACACGGCCCGCCCGTCGAACTGCTTGAAGACGGTGAAAAGCACCATGGCGATGACGACCCACACGGCGATTTTCGAGAACCACTGGTTGTTCAACTGCAGCTCCTGGCTAGAACAAGACGAAAACTGTCATATCGGGGCCATTTTAGGGCTTTCAAGCCACCGAAACGCCCGAAATGGCAAGGCAATGTCAATGACAGGGATAGTCATTGCCCCTCAGGCCCTGGATTTCAGACCCCGGCCCACCAGAAAGGTTTCCGAGGATTTGTCGCGCGAGGCCTTTGGCTTGACGGTCTTGACGGTGCGGAAGGTCCGCCGGAACAAGGCTACCAGCGGCTCATAGGCCCCCCCATGGAACAGCTTGACCACCAGCGCGCCATCGGTCTTGAGGTGCCGGGAAGCGAAATCCACCGCCAACTCGATCAGGTCGGCAATGCGGGCCGCGTCGGCGGCAGCGATGCCCGACAGATTGGGCGCCATGTCCGACACCACCAGATCCAGCTGCGACAGACCGCGCGACGCCAGCGCATCCTCCAGTTGCTGCAGCATGGCCTCTTCCCGGAAGTCGCCCTGGATGAAATGGATGCCGTCGATCGGCTCCATGGGCAGCAGGTCGAGGGCGACCACCTGTCCGCGCAGCAAGCCGGTGGCCGGATCGGTCCCCAGCCGGCGGCGCAGGTACTGGCTCCAGGCGCCTGGCGCGCTGCCCAGGTCCACGATGGCATGGCCCGGCTGCACCAGCCCCATGCTCTCGTCGATCTCCTTGAGCTTGTAGGCCGCCCGCGCCCGGTAGCCCTCTTTCTGGGCCAGCCGGACGTAGGGATCGTTGACGTGCTGGTTCAGCCACGCCTTGTCGACCTTCTTGGACTGCGTCCTGACTTTGATGCCCATGTAAGAGATACCTTCCGGACCGAGACGCAAAGGCGCCCCGTCAACGATAATTGTCCCATGCCCCAGATCACACTCACACCGGCCCAGCGAAAGATCCACCGCGCCGAGGCCCACCACCTCGACCCCGTCGTCCTCATCGGCGGTGACGGACTGACCGCCGCCGTCCGCAAGGAAATCGACGCCGCCCTCAAGGCCCACGGCCTGATCAAGGTGCGCGTCTTCAGCGACGACCGCCAGGCCCGCGAAGCCATGCTGCAGTCCCTGGCCGAAGAACTGGAGGCGGCGCCCATCCAGCACATCGGCAAATTGCTGGTGCTCTGGCGCCCCGTGCCCGAGAAAGTCCGTGCGCCTGATGAAGACCGCAAGCCCGGTCCGCGCGATGTCAAGGTGCTGAAGTTCAGCAAACGTGGTGGTCAGCGCCCGGAAGTCAAGGTGGTCCGCGTGCTGGGCAACCAGCGACTGACACCCGGTGGCCAGCTGAAACGGGCCAAGGTGCTCAAGAAGAGCGTCAAGAAGTCGGCCGGAGGGCGTGCCTCCTGACAGGCCCGCTTGAACTTGTTCCGCCGCGACCCATCTGAACGCTCATGAACGACAACACCCCTGCCCTGGCGGGCAACCCCCTGCTTGACCTGGCGGACCTGCCCCGCTTCGATGCCATCACACCCGACGCGGTCGGACCGGCCATCGACCAACTCCTGACCGAAGCCGACGAAGCCCTGGAGGCCGTCTGTGCCGACGATTTTCCCGCCAATTGGCAGGCCATGGCCGGCCGCCTGGACGTGGCGACCGAGCGCTTGGGGCGAGCCTGGGGCGCCGTAAGCCACCTCAACAGCGTGGCCGACACACCCGAACTGCGGGCGGCCTACAACGCCGCCCTGCCCAGGGTGACCGAGTTCTGGACCCGGCTGGGCGCCGACGAACGCCTGTACGCCAAGTACAAGTCCATGGACGTGGCCGTCCTGACCGACGAGCAGCGCCAGGCGCACAAGAACGCCATCCGCGGCTTCGTGCTGGGCGGCGCCGAGTTGCAAGGTGAGGCCAAGGCCCGTTTTGCCGTATTGCAGGAGCGTCAGGCGGAGCTGGCCCAGAAGTTCAGCGAAAACGCGCTGGACGCCACCGATGCCTTCATGGTTTACGAGCCGGCCGGGCTGTTGGACGGCGTTCCCGCCGACGTGCTGCAGGCCACGGCTGCCGCGGCCAGCGCCGACGGCCAGGAGGGGCACAAGCTGACCCTGAAAATGCCGTGCTACCTGCCGGTCATGCAGTTTGTGCGCAATGCCGACGTGCGCGCCCGCCTGTATCGGGCCTATGTCACCCGGGCCAGCGACCAGGCCGACGGCGAGACCGTGAAGTTCGACAACGCGTCCATCATGGGCGAGTTGCTGGCTTTGCGTCACGAGGAGGCCAGGATGCTGGGACACCGGCATTTTGCCGACGTGTCGCTCGTGCCCAAGATGGCCGAGTCGCCCGAGCAAGTCATCGCCTTCCTGCGCGACCTGGCTACCAAGGCCCGCCCCTTTGCCGAACAGGACCTGGCCGACATGCGGACGTTTGCGGCGACCGAGCTTGGCCTGGCCGATCCGCAGCCCTGGGACTGGGCCTTTGTCGGCGAACGGCTCAAGGAAGCTCGCTACGCGTTCAGTGACCAGGAAGTCAAACCGTATTTCACGGCGCCCAAGGTACTGGCCGGCCTGTTCCAGATCGTTGAAACTCTGTTCGAGGTCGCCATCCGCCCCGACCAGGCGCCCGTCTGGCACCCGGGTGTCGAGTTCTACCGGATCGAGCGCAGCACGCCGAACGGACCGCAACTGGTGGGCCAGTTCTACCTCGACCCCGGTGCCCGCAAGGGCAAGCGGGGTGGCGCCTGGATGGACGACGTCCGGGGCCGATGGATGCGCCCTGACAGCGGCCGGCTGCAGACACCGGTGGCACACCTGGTGTGCAATTTTGCCGAGGGACTGGTGGTCGATGGCGTGCGCAAGCCCGCGCTGCTGACCCATGACGACGTGATCACGCTGTTCCACGAGTTCGGCCATGGCCTGCACCACATGCTCACCCAGGTCAACGAGCGTGACGTGGCCGGCATCAGCGGTGTCGAATGGGATGCGGTCGAACTGCCCAGCCAGTTCATGGAAAACTTCTGCTGGGAGTGGGACGTCCTGCGGCACATGACCGCCCACGTCGACACCGGGGAACCCCTGCCTCGCGCACTGTTCGACAAGATGCTGGCGGCGCGAAACTTCCAGAGCGGCCTGCAGACCCTGCGTCAGGTGGAGTTTGCCCTGTTCGACATGCTGCTGCACAGCCAGCCGGAACCGGTGGCGGACGAACAGGGCCTGCTGGCCCTGCAG
Source organism: Burkholderiaceae bacterium (assembly GCA_041396505.1). GTDB lineage: Bacteria > Pseudomonadota > Gammaproteobacteria > Burkholderiales > Burkholderiaceae_C > Hydrogenophaga. Next base: position 682,208 of record JAWKYL010000003.1, on the reverse strand, counting down.
CGTCGTGTGCGCGAAGAGGTGGCCGTCATCCTGCCGCCAGACTACAGCCGCACCTCCCACACGTTCAGCCACATCTTCGCCGGTGGCTATTCGGCCGGGTACTACAGCTACAAGTGGGCCGAAGTCCTGTCAGCCGACGCCTATGCAGCCTTTGAGGAGGCGGCGGCGCGCACTGGTCGGGGACCGCTGGATGTGGAGACGGGCAGGCGCTATCGTCAAGCCATCCTGGAGGCCGGAGGGAGCCGGCCAGCCATGGAGTCGTTCAAGGCATTTCGTGGACGTGAGCCGGCCATCGACGCCCTCTTGCGCCATCAGGGAATGGCCTGAAGCCATCGTAGTATTTTCAGACGAATCCGCAGGGAGACCCATCATGTCCGACGCCGTTTCTCCATTGCGCAGCGTGGCTGCCCTGATGCTGGCTGCATCGGCCCTGGCGGCACTGCCGGCAGTGGCCCAGGGGGTCTACCGTATGGTCGGGCCGGACGGGCGGGTCACCTATTCGGACACGCCGCCCGCCAACAACCAGCCGTCACAGCCTGTCAGCAGCGCAGGCGGCACCTCGACCGGCGGAGCCTCCGCGGCCACATTGCCCTATGCGCTGCGCCAGGCCAGCACCCGCTACCCGGTGACCCTGTATACGGGAGCCGACTGCAATCCCTGCAAGTCGGGTATGGCCTACCTGGACAAGCGCGGCATTCCCTTCGCCGAAAAAACGGTCACCAGCAACGCCGACATCCAGGCGCTGCAGCGCCTGAGTGGCAGCAACTCACGGCCCGTGCTGACCATTGGCAGCCAGCAGATGCGAGGCTTCTCCGAAGCCGAATGGAAACAGTATCTCGATGCGGCGGGCTATCCGGCCCAGTCGGCCCTGCCGGCCGGCTACCGGCGTCCGGCCGCCAGCCCCGTGGTGGATCAGGCACAGGCACCGGCAGCAGGGACACCTGGCGCCCGTCCGCCCCTTGCGACCACGTCAAGGGACAGTTCGGCGCCAGCGCCTGTGCCGGTCACGCCCCCCACCGGCATCCGCTTCTGAATTTTCCTGTCAGAACGTCAGGGTCTGGACCCCGTTGCTGGTGCCCAGCAGGCAGATGTGCGCCTTCTGGTGGGCAAACACACCCACGGTCACGACACCAGGCCACTGATTGACCTCGGATTCGAAGCCGAGCGGATCGCTGATCTGCAGCCCCGTCACATCGAGAATGTGCTGTCCGTTGTCCGTGACCAGGGGCTCACCGTCCTTAAGACGGATGCGCGCCTGTCCCCCCATCCGGGCGAACTGGCGCTGCAGGCGCGCTGCTGCCATCGGGATGACCTCGACCGGCAAGGGAAATCCACCCAGGGTACGCACCAGTTTGGACTCGTCGGCAATGCAGACAAAGCGCTTTGACTGCGCCGCCACAATCTTTTCCCGGGTCAGGGCCGCACCACCGCCCTTGATCATGTAGCCCCTGGCGTCGATTTCGTCCGCGCCGTCGATATAGACGGCCAGTTCTTCCACGGCACGGCTGTCAAGCACCTCGATGCCCAGCGACCGCAGCCGGGCGGTGGAGGCCTCCGAACTGGACACGGTGCCCGCGATGCGGTCCTTCATGCCGGCCAGTGCGTCAATGAACTTGTTGACGGTGGAGCCGGTTCCCACGCCCACGATGGCGCCCGGCGTGACGTATTGCAGGGCCGCCTGGCCAACCAGGGTTTTAAGTTCGTCTTGGGTCATTTGAGACAATCGGGGATTACACGAATCCAATCATTATCCCGTCAATGTCGCTATTGCCCTACGCCCTCGCCCGCCCGTTCCTGTTCGGCATGGACCCGGAAATCGCCCACGAGCGGACACTGGAGGCCCTGGCCCGGGTACAGAACACACCGCTGACCTGTCTGTACGCGCAGACGCGGGTCAAAGATCCTGTGACCGTGGCCGGGTTGCGCTTTCCCAACCGCGTGGGCCTGGCCGCCGGGCTGGACAAGAACGCCCGCTGCATCGACGGCCTGGCCGCCATGGGCTTTGGCTTTGTCGAAGTCGGTACGGTGACCCCCAGAGGGCAGCCCGGCAACCCGAAACCACGCATGTTCCGCCTGCCTCAGGCCCATGCCCTGATCAACCGGCTGGGCTTCAACAACGACGGCCTGGAAGCCTTCGTTGCCAACGTGCAGCGTGCGCGCTGCCGCCGCTCGCCTGGCGCCGACGACATGCGTCTGGGGCTGAACATCGGCAAGAACGCAGCCACCCCCATCGAACAGGCAACCGATGACTATCTGACCTGCCTGGAAGGTGTCTACCCGCACGCGGACTACGTGACGGTGAACATCTCCAGCCCGAACACCAAAAACTTGCGCAGCCTGCAAAGTGACGAGGCCCTCGACGCCCTGCTGGGGGCCGTGGCCGAGCGCCGCGAGCAACTGGCCCAGCGCAGTGGTCGCCGCATTCCGGTGTTCCTGAAAATCGCACCGGATCTGGACGACGCGCAGATCGGTGTCATTGCCGCCACCTTGCTGCGCTATGGCGCCGACAGCCAGGGACAAGCAAACGACAGCCTGGGGGTCATCGCCACCAACACGACCCTGTCGCGGGACGCTGTCGTGGGCATGCCACATGCCGATGAAGCCGGCGGACTGTCCGGTGCGCCCGTGCTGGAAGCCAGCAACCGTGTGATCCGTGCGCTGCGACAGGCATTGGGACCGCGCTTTCCCATCGTGGGCGTCGGTGGCGTGCTCAGCGGAGCGGATGCGGTCTCAAAGATCGAAGCTGGTGCCGACCTGGTGCAGATCTACACCGGCCTGATCTACAAGGGGCCGGAACTGGTTCGCGAGGCAGCCGAGGCAATCAGGGCCTGCGCGCGGAAATGATGAAACACCGGCGCGCCTGGCGCGCGCCGGCCACCTCATGCGCGGGTGGATGTGCCGCGGTAGACCACCACGCAGCTGGTATAGGTTTCAATCTGCTCAACCGTGAATACGTTGGGATTGACCGTATTTCGGTAATACATCGTGCCCTCGGGATCGGGCCGCCCCATTGCCAGCGAATACGCTGCGAATCCCTTGTTGTCCGTCTCCACAGTGCCCTGGTAGGCGATGTTGTCGCGCGAAACCAGAATATTGCGGTCGGCCTGGGTGATCTGGTGCACCTGGACCAGGGTTCCGGGCAATGAACCGCCACAGGTGTTGACTGCCAGGTTCAGCGTGACGTGGTACCCGCCGGCATAGGACGGCGTCAGGGGCGCATCCTCTTCATGCCCGCCGCCACAAGCGATCAGCAGGAAAGCGGTACCGGCCACGGCCAGCGTACCCACGACTGAACGGCGACGAAGACTGCCTCCCATCATCCTCACTCCTGTGCAATTGGAATTCATAGTACGCCCCATTCTAGGTTGAATCGGCACTCAGGCAAGCACTTGCGCCACCTCTGCGGCAATGGAGAGACAACTGGTCAATCCAGGCGACTCGATGGCAAAGAGGTTCACCAGCCCCGCCACACCGTGGTCGGCCGGCCCCTGGATCCGGAAGTCTGCGGCCGGCTCGCCAGGACCACTGATCTTGGGCCGGATGCCGGCATAGCCCGGTTGCAGGGCGCCAGCGGGCAAGGACGGTCAGTAGCGACGGACCTCGGCCTCGAACAGGGGACCTCGCGCGGCGTCGACCTGCAGGTCTTCGGCGTCCGCGACCCATTGGACATCGGGCCCGAAACGCGCCTGGCCGCCCAGATCCAGGGTCAGGTGCACACCCAGCCCGGCCAGATGGGCCTGAGGCTCGGGCGCGGGGTAAATCAGGTGACTGAACGGCGCACGGCCGCTGAGCGTGAAATAGTTCCCTTTGGCGTAGCGTGGCAGCGGCACAAACCGATCGTCCAGGCCGTCACTGGCCATTGCCAGCGCGCAGGCGGACAGACCTGCGGCGTTGACGACCGCGCGTGCCGCGAGAACCAGGCCGTCGGCCATGTGGATGCCGATGCCGGTCGAGTCGCCACACACCAGGCGGCGGACTTCGCTGTGGCAGGCCACGGTGCCCCCTGCGTTCTCGATATCTGCCTGCAAGGACAGCATGAGCGCATGGCTGTCGAGGATGCCGGTGGACGGTGACAGCACGGCCCCCAGGCAATCGAGCTCGGGTTCCAGTTCCAGGGCCTCGTTGCGGCCCATCTGCCGCAGGTCGGTCAGTCCATTGGCTTCGGCCCGGTTGACGATGCCGACCAGCCCATCGAGCTGGGTGGGCGTGGTCGCGACGATCAGCTTGCCGCACCGGCGATGGCCGATGCCGCGTTCCGCCAGGTATCGGTAGAGCCAGTCCCGGCCACGCACACAGTGTCGTGCCTTGAGGGAGCCCGGCGGATAGTAGATGCCGGCGTGAATCACTTCGCTGTTGCGGGCGCTTGTGGCACTGCCGATCTGTGCCTCCTTCTCCAGCACCAGCACGTCGCGCCCCGCCAATGCCAGGGCACGCGCCACGGCCAGGCCAACGACACCGGCACCGACCACCACCACATCCACTTGCTCCATGCAGTCCATCTCCTTGGGGCGGCCCTGGCCGCAGGCTGGGATTGTCGCCGCCCGACCAGCCTTCGTGGCCTAAAATGACGTGTTTTTCCAACCCCTTCTCCGCCAACACCATGTCCCTCTTTTCCGCCGTCGAAATGGCCCCCCGCGATCCGATCCTGGGCCTGAACGAGCAGTTTGCCGCCGACACCAACCCCAGCAAGGTCAACCTGGGTGTGGGCGTGTATTTCGACGACACGGGCAAGCTGCCGCTGTTGCAGTGCGTTCAGGCGGCCGAGAAGGCCATGATGGACAAACCCACTGCCCGCGGCTACCTGCCCATCGACGGCATTGCCGCCTATGACAACGCGGTCAAAGGCCTGGTCTTCGGCGCCGAATCGGACGTGGTCAGGTCGGGACGCGTGGCGACGGTGCAGGCCATTGGTGGCACTGGTGGCCTGAAGATCGGCGCCGACTTCCTCAAGCGCGTGAGTCCCGATGCCAAGGTCCTGATCTCGGATCCGAGCTGGGAAAACCACCGCGCCCTGTTCCAGAATGCCGGCTTCCAGGTTGACACCTACGCCTACTATGACGCCGCCAGGCGGGGCGTGAACTTCGACGGCATGCTGGCCAGCCTGGAGGCGGCTGCGGCAGGCACGATCGTCGTGCTGCACGCTTGCTGCCACAACCCCACCGGCTACGACATCACCGCCGCGCAGTGGGACCAGGTCGTGTCCGTGGTCAAGGCCAAAGGCCTGACCGCTTTCCTGGACATGGCCTACCAGGGCTTTGGCCATGGCATCGCCGAAGACGGCGCCGTGATCCAGAAATTCGTGGCAGCTGGCCTGAGCTTCTTCGTGTCCACCAGCTTTTCCAAGAGCTTCAGCCTGTATGGCGAGCGCGTTGGCGCGCTGTCCGTCCTGTGCGACAGCAAGGAGGAAGCCGACCGTGTGCTGTCGCAACTCAAGATCGTCATCCGCACCAACTATTCCAACCCGCCCACCCACGGTGGTGCCGTGGTGGCCGCCGTGCTGGGCAATCCGGAACTGCGCGCCTTGTGGGAGAAGGAACTGGCCGAAATGCGGGTGCGCATCAAGGCCATGCGCCAGAAACTGGTCGATGGCCTGAAGGCAGCCGGCGTCCAGCAGGACATGAGCTTCATCACGCAGCAGATCGGCATGTTCAGCTATTCCGGCCTGACCAAGGACCAGATGGTTCGCCTGCGCACGGAGTTTGGCGTGTACGGCACGGATACCGGCCGCATGTGCGTGGCTGCCCTGAACAGCAAGAACATCGACCACGTCTGCAAGTCCATTGCCCAGGTGGTCTGATCCCGGGGCACACGATCCGCTCATGCGGATCGTGCAACCGGCGCAACATCAGCGCCAGACAACCGAACGCATGGCCACCGAGGCGGCCTGGAAGCCTTCGTTGAAGTAGTCTGCATAGGCAGACTCACCCGCGGCCCCGGCGGCATACAGCAAGGGCACATAGTGTTCCCAGCTGGGGTGGGCCATCCGTGCCACATCCGATGTCTGCGGCAGCTCAGCCAACCCGTCATGGTCGTGCCGGGTAATGCAGGCGGCCACTTCAGCATCGAACGCCACCGCCCAGTCATACGCCTGGTCATCGGCCGCGTCCCGACGCATGGCGCGCAGGTTGTGCACGGTATTGCCGCTGCCCATGATGAGCACACCCTGGGAGCGCAGGGCCGACAGCTGTCGACCCAGAGCAAGGTGGTCAGCCATCGAGAGCCCGACGTCGATGCTCAGCTGGATCACCGGGATCCTGGCTTCAGGAAACATGGGCAGCAGGACCGACCAGGCGCCATGGTCCAGGCCCCAGTCACCCTCGTCCAGTCCCGGCATCCGGCCGTCTGATGGCTGGCGCAAGGTCACGGCCATCTGCCGGGCCAGGTCCGGGTCGCCCGGAGCCGGATACTGGACATCGAACAGTGCCTGGGGAAAACCGCCAAAGTCGTGAATGGTGCGGGGGGCATCCATGCCCGTGAGCCAGGTGCCCCGGGTGAGCCAGTGGGCCGATATGCACAGGATCGCGCGGGGCAACGCCCCTGCCTCGGCCAGCATGTCCTGGGCGCAGGCGACCCAGCCACGCCGGAATGGATTGTCTTCCAGTGCATTGAGTGGGCTGCCATGCCCGATGAAGAGCACGGGCCAGCGGATATCGGCTGCGGATGTGTGGTTCATGTCAGGTTCAGACACGTGGAATCTTTCACCAAGGTGACAACTGCAATGAAATCTTAGGTGTTTTCACCGCAGCGCGATGCCGTCGTTCCTGTTACCATTATGCTGCACTGCAACATAATGGATCCGGCCATCATGCTCTACCACATATACGAAACTCAGCGCTCCATCATGGAGCCGTTTGCCGATCTGGCCGAAGTCGCTGCCAAGCTGTTCACCAATACGGCCCTGCCATTTGCACAGGCCCCCATGGCACAGCGCATCTCTGCAGCCTACGACCTCATTCACCGCCTGGGCAAGGACTACGAGAAGCCCGAGTTCGGAATCCGCACCGTGGACGTCGATGGTGTGGATGTGGCCATCTTCGAGCGTGTGGAGATCGACAAGCCGTTCTGTGAACTGCGTCGATTCAAGCGCTTCAGTGACGACGGCGATACCCTGACCAAGCTCAAGGGCCAGCCGGTGGTTCTCATCGTGGCACCGCTCTCGGGCCACTATGCCACCCTGCTGCGCGACACGGTTCGCACCATGCTCAGCGACCACAAGGTTTACATCACCGACTGGAAGAATGCGCGACTGGTTCCCATGTCCGAAGGCGAATTCCACCTGGACGACTATGTGAATTACGTCCAGGAGTTCATCCGCTACCTGCAGAAGAACTATGGCAATTGCCACGTGATGAGCGTCTGCCAGCCCACGGTGCCGGTGCTGGCCGCCGTGTCCTTGATGGCTTCGCGCGGCGAAACCACCCCGCTGTCCATGACCATGATGGGCGGACCGATCGACGCGCGCCGTTCACCCACCGCCGTGAATGACCTGGCCGTCCAGCGCAGCCATGCGTGGTTCGAAAACAATGTGATCTATCGCGTGCCGACCAGTTTTGCCGGATCGGGCCGCCGGGTCTACCCGGGCTTCCTGCAACATGCCGGCTTCGTTGCCATGAACCCGGACCGTCACGCGACCAGTCACTACGACTATTTCCAGGACCTGATCAAGGGCGACATGTCGAGCGCCGAGAGCCATCGCCAGTTCTACGACGAATACAACGCCGTGCTGGACATGGACGCCGACTACTACCTCGAAACCATTGAAACGGTCTTCCAGGAATTCAAACTGGTATACGGCACCTGGGATATCCGCAATCCCAAAGGCCAGCTTGAGCGCGTCCGTCCGCAGGACATCACCCAGTCGGGCCTGCTGACCATTGAAGGCGAACTGGACGACATCTCCGGCAGCGGCCAGACGGCCGCCGCACATGGCTTGTGTTCGGGCATCCCGCAGAAGCACCAAATGCACTACGAGGCCAAGGGCGCCGGCCACTATGGCATCTTCAGTGGCCGACGCTGGCGTGAAATGGTGTACCCCGTGGTCAAGCGTTTCATCCTGTCCCATCAGGCTGGACTGGAAGCGAAGGCCGCGCCCGTCGCGGTAGCCGCCCCGGCAACGGAACCGGCACCCACCGCCGCAGCAGCACCCGCTCCTGCCGTCGCTGCCCCGGCCCGCAAGCGCACCGCCCGGACCGCAGCCAAGGCAGCGACTGTCGCCCCCGCCAAGGCACCAGCCCAATCGCCCGCCAAGGCCGCTGGCAAGTTGCCCTCCAAAGTGGCAGGCAGGACGCCGGCGAAGAAGGCTGCCCGCACACCCTCGGCATCTGCCTGAAACCTGGCCCAGGGCCCCTGTACTGCGTGGGAGCCCTGGGAGGCGGTACAGTGCCGATATGAACGATCTTGCGCGCCGCATCGACGAGGCGCTGCCCCAGACACAGTGCACCCGATGCGGCTATCCGGACTGTGCTGCCTACGCGCAGGCCGTGGCCGATCACCAGTGTGACATCAACCGGTGCCCGCCCGGCGGCGCCGAGGGCATCGACCGCCTCGCCGCCATCACGGGCCGGGCTGCAAGCCCGCTGGATCCGACCTGCGGTATCGAAGGGCCCCTGACCGTGGCGGTCATCGACGAGGACTGGTGCATTGGCTGCACCCTGTGCATCAAGGCCTGTCCGACCGATGCGATTCTGGGCACGAACAAGCGGATGCACACGGTGATCGAGCCCTACTGCACCGGTTGCGAACTGTGCATTCCCGTCTGCCCTGTCGACTGCATCTCCCTGGACGTGGTGGGCGAAGGCAAGACCGGCTGGTCGTCCTGGAATCAGGCCCAGGCCGATCTGGCACGCAACCGTTATCAGGCTCGCCAGCAGCGACTGGCACGAGAGAAGCAGGAACACGAAGCACGCCTGGAAGCGAAGGCGCGGATGAAGCTGGCCGACCTGGCGTCACACTCGCTGCACACGGACCCGGATGTCCTGGACCGCAAGCGGGCCGTGATCGAGGCGGCCCTGGCGCGCGCCCGCGCCCGCCGCGCGGCGCCCGGCGACTGAACGCTTGCCCGGCGATCCTCAGGTGGCGGCCATGGCGGCCGACTTGTACACGCCGCAGCCAAGGTAGAGATCGTCGATCCGGGTGACGTAGGACATCTTGGTCTGTACTTTGCCGGACGCCGGATTGACGATGTCGTACTCGACCCAGCCGGGCTCGATCTCGGCCTGGGCAATGATCGATCTCAGCAGGGCATCGCCGTCCACACCAGGAATATCCTGCACCCGGGAGCCCACCTTCCCCGGATTTCCGCCAAAGGCGCGGTAGGTGCCTGCACTGTCCAGGGCAAACACATACATGTCTCGGTCATGGAAACCGGACGCGGGATCGCTGAGCGTCTGGACAAAGCCGTCCCGGCCCGTGCCCGATCGCCGATCCACGGCCCGCTGCACCAGATCCATGGCCTCCTCGGCCGTACCCTGCTGCAACTGGAAGCCCGATACGGCGCGCGCCAGGTGGGCGGCCCGGTGCTCCAGCAGGTCAGACTGTTCCACAGCACGTTCGACCATTTGCGCATTGCGCTGTGTGATGTCGTCCAGTTGCCGAACTGCCAGCGAGATTTCGGTCAGGCCCGTGCTCTGCTCGGCACTGGCTGCCGAGATCAGGGACATGTTGCCGGCGACCGTCCGAACGCCGTCCACGATCTGCCCGATGTTGCGTCCGACGTCGCGAATCTGGCGGGTGCTGAGTTCCACCTGCCGGGTCGACGACTCGATGAGCTGCCGGATCTCCTTGGCCGCCGCAGCTGAACGCTGGGCCAGCGAGCGCACCTCACCTGCAACCACGGCAAAGCCCCTACCCTGCTCGCCAGCCCGGGCAGCCTCGACCGCCGCATTGAGCGCGAGTATGTTGGTCTGGAAAGCCAGTCCGTCGATCACACCAATGATGTCCGACATGCGTTGTGCGCTCTGCTGGATCTGCTCCACCGAGGCAACGGCCTCGACCATCGAGCGTGCACCCGCATCGGCCACATCGCGCACGCTGGCGGCCTGCCTGTCCGACTCGCCTGCCGTGCTGGCGTTCTGCTGGACCGTGCCGGTCAGCTCCTGGACACTGGCGGCCGTCTGCTCCAGATTGGCAGCCTGCTGTTCAGTCCGTTGGGCCAGGTTCCGGTTGCCACTGGCCAGACTCTTGCCGGAGTAAGCCACCAGGGCCGAATTGCTGCGAACCTCGGCCACCATGCCGGAGAGGCTGGCATTCATGCCTTGCAACAGCCGCGACAGTTCGGCCAGTTCGTCGCGCCCGCGCACGCTGACCGAGGACCGGAGGTTGCCGGCAGCCGTCTGGCGTGTCACCTCGATGGCATGCTGCAGGTCAATCACAAAGCTGAAGTAGAACGCTGCGACGAAATAGAACATCACAAGCAGGCCCACCGAAGCGCCGACAACCGTCAACTGCAACAGAAACTCGCTGTGGCTGGCGCGCTCGGCCAGTCGCGCCTCGAGGCGTTCCTGTGTCCGTTGTTCGAAATCGACAATGGCCTGCAGGGCGCGCGTCCCCGCCTCAAAGAAAGCCTGAGCCGTGAGGGTCGTCGATCCGCCCACAGCCTGCCCGGCCATCGCCAGAAAGGACTGAGCCGCCTGCACGGCCTCCTTCGCACCCAGTGCGTCATGGCCATAGCGTGCCGCGTAGCCCTGCAGGTACCCGATGCCTTCCGAACGGTGTCCGGCCTCGCCAATCATGGCCTGCAGACGTGCGACGGCCTGCACATCGGTGGCGCCCCGGGCCACTTCGCCGGCGCCGGCACCCCGGATTTGCGCGATCAGCTCAGCCCATTGCGGTGCATGGCTGACGACCATGTCCATGAGAAAGTAGGTGTCCGGTTCCGGATCGAAAAGCAGACTGGAGCGGTCGCCGACGGCATAGGTGAGCCGTTGCAGGTCGGCGACGACCCGGCTGTGAGCCGCAAAGGCCTGCGTCGGCGATGCCGGCGCTGCGGCCATCAGATCCTGCACTTTTTGCTGGATCGCGGACCAGGCGGCATCCAGCGCCGGATCCGGGAGCGGCGTCTTCGCTGCGTCGACCTTCCGCACGGCCGACTGCATGTCGGTCCGGGTCGTCTGAACCTGTGCCTGTGCCGCCGCATTGCCGGCCAACACCATGTTCATCTGGCCACGATGGCGCTGCACGACGCGGGTGAGTTCACCCAGTTCGCGCACCAGCCGCGAGCCCTGGAGTTCGGCCTTGTCGACAGCGACGGAAGCGCTGAGGCGCTGGGCCTGAATCGCCGCAACGATGACGAGCGGCACACCGAACAGCAGCGCCAGGGCCCCCACTTTGACCGGCAGGCGCAATGAGCGCATGAGGTGCAATCCAGGCTTCAGAATATTGAACAGACGCATGTCAGGTACAGGAAATCGATGCAGGGCACTCTGGCAGATGACGTGGATATCGGCTATATGACAGCGGGACAAAAGTCAGGGTTTACCCTCGATGGCGCATTCAATGCACGGAAGTCACCCCGGATTGGTGGGACTCGAAGTGTCGGAACAGTTCGACCGCCATCAGGCGGAGTGTTTCGTCGGCCAGGTTGTGCGCGTCGGCCAGCTGCAGCAAGGCATAGCGTCGATCTTCATTCATGAGTGCCCGGCTGACGCTCATGCCATGAGAGGCCATGCGCAGGGTGAATGCCTGAAGCAGATCTGGCGGCCACACCGGGTTCACCGGATAGCGAACGGACCTGGGATGCGGGGAAGGGAGCATGGCGTTCTCCAGAAGGCGGCTGGGTACCTGCAGCGTACCCTGCAAGAACCGTTGCCAAGGCCTGAAAAGCGGCTGTTTCAACGCACTGCACTGGCGTTCATGTGCCGGCAGTGGCCGTGAAAAAACCCCGCCAGGCGTGGCCCGGCGGGGTCTGTCTCCTCGGCGCTTCTGACTGTGGCCAGGCTCAACCAGGCTGGGCCGAAAGCTTTGCGAATGCAGCCGCGACCTCGGGCGGCGCCTGCACGAGTTCGATGAGCACACCCTCTCCCGAAATCGGGAATGCCTCATTGGACTTGGGATGCAGGAAGGTGATGTCGAATCCGGCAGCGCCTTTGCGAATACCGCCCGGCGCGAAACGGACACCCTGCGCGGTGAGCCATTCGACTGCCGTGGGCAGGTCGTCGATCCACAGGCCAATGTGGTTCAGCGGCGTGGCGTGGACAGCCGGCTTTTTCTCGGGGTCCATGGGCTGCATCAGGTCGACTTCGACCTTGAACGGGCCGCTGCCGATGGCGCAGATGTCTTCGTCGACGTTCTCGCGCTCGCTCTGGAAGGTGCCGGTCTTCTCCAGACCCAGCATGTCCACCCACAGCGTCTGCAGGCGCAGCTTGTCGGGCCCGCCAATGGCGATCTGCTGGACACCCAGCACCTTGAAGGGTCGGGGGGTGCTCATTTCTCGAACTCCACGATGGGCTGGTCCACCACCAGCGACTCACCCTTGGAGGCCATCACCTTGGCCACCACACCGTCGGCCGCAGCAAACAGCACGTTTTCCATCTTCATGGCTTCGATGACCGCCACGCGCTCACCGGCCTGAACCTTCTGGCCCGGCTGCACGGCCACATCGACCAGCAGACCCGGCATGGGTGAAAGCACGTATTTGCTCATGTCCGGCGGCGCCTTGAATGGCATCAGCTGATGCAGCTCGGCCATGCGCGGCGAGACCACCATGGTTTCCAGCCGGGTCCCGTTGTGCTGCACCACCAGCGCCAGCGGGTTCTTGGCCGAACCGCGTTCCATCTGGGCCGTGAACGGGACACCGTTGCTCTCGCCGGTGATGACGATGTCGTTCAGGCGCGACGGCGAGCTGATCTTGAAGCGCTTCTCACCCACCTGGACCGAGGCATAGCCGGTCTCGCCGACAAACTCGTCCACATGCACCCGCGTATAGCGGTGCTGGCCATCAGCCGCCAGGCTGATCACGGCATAGTCCTGGCCGATCTTGACTCCGTAGCCAGGCAGCTGACCACTGATACCCATGGCCCGTTCGCGTGATTTGCGGCGCACGAAAGCGGCCAGCGCCACCAGGAAGTCCGGGTCGTCGTGCGGTACGTCCTCGGCACGAAAGCCGTCGGCGTAGTGCTGCGCAATGAAACCGGTATTGAAGTTGCCCGAGACGAAATCGGGGTGGGCCAGCAGGGCCGCCTGGAACGGGATGTTGCTGTTGATGCCCCGGATCACGAACCCGTTGAGCGCTTCGCGCATCTTGGCAATGGCGTCGTTGCGGTCCTTGCCGTGCACGATGAGCTTGGCGATCATCGAGTCGTAGTACATTGGAATCTCGCCACCCTCGAACACGCCAGTGTCGACGCGCACGCCCAGCTTGTGCGCCGTGTCGGCCTGCCACATGGACTCCTGCGGCGTGGTGAAGCGCACCAGCCGGCCGGTGGACGGCAGGAAGTTGCGGAACGGGTCTTCGGCGTTGATGCGGCACTCGATGGCCCAGCCATCACGCTTGACGTCGGCCTGGGTGATGGCCAGCTTCTCGCCAGCGGCCACGCGGATCATCTGCTCGACCAGATCCAGGCCGGTGATGCACTCGGTGACCGGGTGCTCCACCTGCAGGCGGGTGTTCATCTCCAGAAAGTAGAAGTCCTGGTCCTTGCCGACCACGAACTCCACCGTGCCGGCGCTCTGGTACTTCACGGCCTTGGCCAGCGCCACGGCCTGTTCGCCCATGGCCTTGCGCGTGGCGTCCGAAATGAAGGGCGACGGCGCCTCCTCGATCACTTTCTGGTGGCGGCGCTGGATGGAACACTCCCGTTCGTTCAGGTACAGCACGTTGCCGTGGCCGTCACCCAGGATCTGGATCTCGATGTGGCGCGGCTGCTCGACGAATTTCTCGATGAAGATGCGGTCGTCGCCGAAGCTGTTGCGGGCTTCGTTCTGACAGGCCGTGAAGCCTTCCAGCGCTTCCTTGTCGTTGAAGGCCACGCGCAGGCCCTTGCCGCCACCACCGGCCGAGGCCTTGATCATCACCGGGTAGCCGATGTCCCTGGCAATACCGACGGCCTTCTCGGCCGACTCGATCGGGTCGTTGTAGCCAGGAATGGTGTTGACCTTCGCCTCGTTGGCCAGCTTCTTCGAGGCGATCTTGTCGCCCATGGCCGCGATGGAATGCGCCTTGGGACCGATGAAGGCGATGCCTTCCTTCTCGCAGCGTTCGGCAAAGGCCTCGTTCTCCGACAGGAAGCCGTAGCCCGGATGAATGGCCTCGGCGCCGGTCTGCTTGGCGGCGGCAATGATCTTGTCGGCCACCAGATAAGACTCGCGGCTGGGCGCGGGGCCCAGCAGCACGGCCTCGTCGGCCAGACGCACGTGGCGCGCTTCCTTGTCGGCTTCGGAGTACACCGCCACGGTGGCAATGCCCATCTTGCGGGCGGTGGCGATGACGCGGCAGGCGATTTCGCCGCGGTTCGCGATCAGGATCTTCTTGAACATGTCGGTCTCCTAGAAGGGAGCAAATGTGTTGTTGGTTCGACGGTGGTTCGCTGTGCCCGCCTTGGGCGCGAAGGAGGTGAAGGCGGTACGGACCGAACCCCAATCAACCGGAATCGGGTGGCGCGGGCGTTTTTCGCCGGTAAAGGAGGAGCGCGAAGCGCGGGGGACACGGAGCAAAACGCCCGCGCCACCCGATTCAGCGCCAGAGAAGGACCAGGCACGCACAAAAGACATCACAGCGGAATGTTGCCGTGCTTGCGCCACGGGTTCTCGATCTTCTTGTCCTTGAGCATCACCAGCGAACGGCAAATGCGCTTGCGGGTTTCCGAAGGCAGGATCACGTCGTCGATGAACCCGCGCGCGCCGGCCACGAAGGGGTTGGCGAAGCGGGCCTTGTACTCGGCCTCGCGTCCGGCCAGCTTGGCCGGGTCCTTCTTCTCCTCACGGAAGATGATCTCCACCGCGCCCTTGGCACCCATCACGGCAATCTCGGCGTTGGGCCAGGCGAAGTTGACGTCGCCACGCAGGTGCTTGGAGGCCATCACGTCGTAGGCACCGCCGTAGGCCTTGCGGGTGATGACGGTGATCTTGGGCACCGTGCATTCGGCATAGGCGTAGAGCAGCTTGGCGCCGTGCTTGATGATGCCGCCGTACTCCTGGCTGGTGCCGGGCATGAAGCCGGGCACATCGACAAAGGTGATGACCGGGATGTTGAACGCATCGCAGAAGCGAACGAAACGCGCGGCCTTGATGGAACTCTTGATGTCCAGGCAGCCGGCCAGCACCAGCGGCTGGTTGGCCACGACGCCCACGGTCTGACCGTCCATGCGGGCGAAACCGACAATGATGTTCTTGGCGTAGTCGGGCTGGATCTCGAAGAAGTCGCCATCGTCGACTGTCTTGAGAATCAGCTCCTTCATGTCATAGGGCTTGTTCGGGTTGTCGGGCACCAGGGTGTCCAGGCTGGTGTCGGCGCGGTCGATCGGGTCGCCGCTGGGGCGCACCGGCGCCTTTTCCCGGTTGTTCAGCGGCAGGTAGTTGTAGAGGCGACGCAGCATCAGCAGCGCCTCCACATCGTTCTCGAACGCGCCGTCGGCCACGCCGCTCTTGGTGTTGTGCGTGACGGCGCCGCCCAGTTCCTCGGCGGTCACTTCCTCGTGGGTCACGGTCTTGACCACCTCAGGCCCGGTCACGAACATGTAGGAACTGTCCTTGACCATGAAGATGAAGTCGGTCATGGCGGGCGAGTACACCGCACCGCCGGCCGACGGCCCCATGATCATGCTGATCTGCGGAATCACGCCGCTGGCCATCACATTGCGCTGGAACACCTCGGCATAGCCGCCGAGGGAGGCCACGCCTTCCTGGATGCGGGCGCCACCCGAGTCGTTCAGGCCGATGACCGGTGCGCCCACCTTCATGGCCTGATCCATGATCTTGCAGATCTTCTCGGCGTGCGCTTCCGACAGCGCGCCGCCGAAGACGGTGAAGTCCTGGCTGAACACGAACACCAGACGGCCATTGATCATGCCGTAGCCGGTGACCACGCCGTCACCCGGGATCTTCTGCTCCTGCATGCCGAAGTCGACACAGCGGTGTTCGACGAACATGTCCCATTCTTCGAACGTGCCTTCGTCGAGCAGCACCTCCAGCCGCTCACGCGCGGTGAGCTTGCCTTTGCTGTGCTGGGCGTCGATGCGCTTCTGCCCTCCGCCCAGCCGCGCCGCGGCGCGCTTCTTTTCCAGTTGGTCCAGGATTTCTTGCATGGTGTTCTCTCCGGTGAAATCGGTGTTGAGCGTCAGTCGAACAGGTCGAGCAGTTGCCGTGCAGCGGTGGACGCGGGCATTTGCCCGCCCTCCACCTGCCGCGTGAAAAGGTCCAGCTTCTCGCGCACCGGTGGGTGCTGGCGAAAACGCTGCTTGAGGCCGGCGTCGATGCGCTCCCACATCCAGGCCGTGGCCTGGTGCCGGCGCCTCGCGGCGAGGCGGCCGTTCGAGGTCTGCAGTTGCCTGAACTCGCTGACGGCCGACCAGAACGTGTCCACGCCCTGCCCGTGCAGCGCGCTGATCTGGATCACCTGCGGGTGCCAGATCGGACCCCCACGCTCCCCCACTTCGTGTGGGTCGCTGCCCACCGAGGGGACTGGGTCACGCATGGGGTGGCCCGGCGGGTGCCCCGCGTCTGCAGATCTGGAAGTCGGCATGCGGTCAGGGTTGCCGTGCAGCCCCAGCAGACGCAACGAGGACGTGATCTGTGCACGCGCACGCGTGGCCGCGTCAGGGTCGATGTCGGCCTTGTTGATGACGACCAGGTCGGCCAGTTCCATCACGCCCTTCTTGATCGCCTGCAGGTCGTCGCCGGCATTGGGCAGTTGCAACAGGCAGAACATGTCGGTCATGCCGTGCACGGCCGTCTCGCTCTGGCCGACGCCGACCGTCTCGATGATGACCACGTCGTAGCCGGCGGCCTCACAGACCAGCATGGCCTCGCGCGTCTTCTCGGCCACGCCACCCAGCGTCCCGCTGCTGGGGCTGGGACGGATGTAGGCTTTCTCGTGGACGGACAGGTGCTCCATGCGGGTCTTGTCGCCCAGGATGGAGCCGCCCGACACAGACGACGACGGATCGACCGCCAGCACCGCCACACGGTGGCCCTGGCTGATCAGGTACAGGCCCAGTGCCTCGATGAAGGTGCTCTTGCCCACGCCGGGCACGCCACTGATGCCCAGACGAAAAGCGCCGCCGGTGTGCGGCAGCAGGCCCGTCAGCAGCGCATCGGCCTGCTGGCGGTGGTCAGTGCGGGTGGATTCCAGCAGCGTGATGGCTTTGGCCATCGCACGGCGCTGCATGGCCGGCACACCGCCGACGATGCCCGCCTGGATCTGTTCAGGGGTCACGGAGTCGTCCGAATGGTCAGGCGCCGCCGACCGCTTTTTTGATTTGCTCCAGCACGTCCTTCGCGCTGGCCGGAATCGGCGTGCCGGGGCCGTAAACGCCCTTGACGCCCGCTTCGTACAGGTAGTCGTAGTCCTGACGCGGAATCACGCCGCCCACAAACACCACGATATCGTCGGCGCCCTGGTCTTTCAGCGCCTGGATGATGGCCGGCACCAGGGTCTTGTGGCCGGCGGCCAGCGTAGAGACCCCGACGGCATGCACGTCGTTCTCGATCGCCTGGCGGGCGCATTCCTCGGGCGTCTGGAACAGCGGCCCCATGTCCACGTCGAAGCCGAGGTCGGCGAAGGCCGTGGCCACCACCTTGGCGCCGCGGTCGTGACCGTCCTGGCCGAGCTTGGCGATCATCACGCGCGGGCGGCGGCCCTGCGCGGTGGCGAAGTCGGCGATTTCGGTCTTGAGCTGTTCCCAGCCCTCGGCAGAGTCGTATGCTGCTGCGTACACCCCGGTCACCTTCTGTGTGTCGGCGCGGTGGCGCCCATAAATCTTCTCCAGCGCGTCGGACACTTCACCGACGGTGGCGCGCAGGCGGATCGCCTTGATGGCCAGATCCAGCAGGTTGCCCTGGCCGGACTCGGCGGCGGCTGTCAGGGCTTCCAGGGCCGACTGTACCGCCGCGCCGTCGCGGCCGGCCTTGATGGCCTGCAGACGGGCGATCTGGCTCTCGCGCACCTTGACGTTGTCGACCTCCAGGATGTCGATGGCGTCTTCCTGCTTGAGCTTGTACTTGTTGACGCCGACGATCACATCCTTGCCGGAGTCGATGCGCGCCTGCTTCTCGGCAGCGGCGGCTTCGATCTTGAGCTTGGCCCAGCCCGAGTCCACCGCCCTGGTCATGCCGCCCATGGCATCGACCTCTTCGATGATCTTCCAGGCCTCGTCGGCCATCTGCTGGGTCAGCGTCTCCATCATGTAGCTGCCGGCCCAGGGGTCCACCACGTTGGTGATGTGCGTCTCTTCCTGGATGATGAGCTGCGTGTTGCGCGCGATGCGGGCGCTGAACTCGGTCGGCAGTGCGATGGCTTCGTCAAACGAGTTGGTGTGCAGCGACTGCGTGCCGCCGAACACCGCCGCCATGGCCTCGATGGTGGTGCGCACCACGTTGTTGTAGGGGTCCTGCTCGGTCAGGCTCCAGCCCGAGGTCTGGCTGTGGGTGCGCAGCATCAGGCTCTTGGGGTTCTTGGCGTCGAAGCCCTTCATGATGCGGCACCACAACAGGCGGGCCGCGCGCATCTTGGCAATCTCCAGGTAGAAATTCATGCCGACCGCCCAGAAGAAGCTCAGGCGACCCGCGAAGGCATCCACGTCCATGCCTTTGGCGATGGCGGTCTTCACATACTCCTTGCCATCAGCCAGGGTGAAGGCCATCTCCAGCGCCTGGTTGGCGCCGGCTTCCTGCATGTGGTAGCCCGAGATCGAGATCGAGTTGAACTTGGGCATGTTCTGCGCCGTGTACTCGATGATGTCGCCAATGATCTTCATCGACGGCTCGGGCGGGTAGATGTAGGTGTTGCGGACCATGAACTCCTTGAGGATGTCGTTCTGGATGGTTCCGCTCAGTTTGTCCTGCGAGACGCCCTGTTCTTCCGCCGCCACCACGTAGCCGGCCAGGATGGGCAGCACCGCCCCGTTCATGGTCATGGAGACCGAGACCTTGTCCAGCGGAATCTCGTTGAACAGGATCTTCATGTCCTCGACCGAGTCGATGGCCACGCCGGCCTTGCCGACGTCACCGGTCACCCGGGGGTGGTCGCTGTCGTAGCCGCGGTGGGTGGCCAGGTCGAAGGCCACCGACACGCCCTGCCCGCCAGCGGCCAGGGCCTTGCGGTAGAAGGCGTTGGATTCCTCGGCGGTGGAGAAGCCGGCGTACTGGCGAATGGTCCAGGGCCGCACGGCGTACATGGTGGCCTGCGGGCCCCGGATGTAGGGCTCGAATCCCGGCAGCGTGTGGGTGTAGGGCAGATCCTTGGTGTCCTCGGCGGTGTACAGGGGCTTGACAGCGATGCCGTCGGGCGTAACCCAGTTGAGCGCGTTCACGTCGCCACCGGGCGCGGATTTCTGGGCCGCCCTGGCCCAGGCTTCAAGGTTGGCAGGGGCGAATTCAGAGGGTTTCTGGCTCATGACGACGGGCTCGCGATTCAGTGTGAAGATGCAACAGTACAGTCGATCGATTTTACATCATTCATAATTATTGATGCAAAATATTCCAGCGGTCTTACAATGCAGGGCCGTTCCCCGCGCTTTCCGCCACTCGCCCACGCATGTCCGCCCTGTCCCTCGCCCCTCGCGCACTCTATGAAGAAGTTGCCGAACTGCTGCGCCAGCGCATCTTCAACCGCGAACTGGAGCCCGGCAGCTGGATCGACGAGCTCAAACTGGCCGAGGAATACGGCATCAGCCGCACCCCACTGCGCGAAGCGCTGAAAGTGCTGGCTGCCGAAGGCCTGGTCACCATGAAAGTGCGCCGGGGCGCCTACGTGACCGAAGTGTCGGAGAAAGACCTGGCCGACGTCTACCACCTGCTGTCACTGCTGGAGTCCGATGCCGCCGCCGTGGTGGCCGAGCGTGCCACCGATGCCCAGCGGGCCGAGCTGCAAGCGCTGCACGACGATCTGGAGGCGGCCACGGGCAACCGGATACGCTTTTTTGCCGTCAACGAGCAGTTTCACATGCGCGTGCTGGAGATGGCCGACAACCGGTGGCGCCAGCAAATGGTGGCGGACCTGCGCAAGGTCATGAAGCTCAACCGCCACAACTCGCTGTTCAAGACCGGCCGCATCACCGAATCGCTGACCGAGCACCGTGCGGTGATGGCGGCCCTGCTCGCTGGCGACGCCGACCTGGCCCGCCAGCGCATGCAGGAACACTTCCGCAACGGCCTCGAAGCGGCCACCTGAGTTCTCACGGTCCACGGCACTGGTACAGTTGCCGATATACCCCCCGCAGTGCACGCTGCCGCCCGGCAACGGGCATCGACCGGAGAACCCATGACCCTGGCATCCCTTGCCCAAGCAGGCATCCTCGAACCCATACCCGCCCATGGCCGTTACCTGAGCTGCCAGATGCGTGTCGGTGCATCGCCCCAGACCGTACTCAAACGCCTGGCCAGCCAGGCCGATGGCCGGTCGACGGTGGTGGGACTGGGCGCCTCGCTGGTTCGGGAACTGGACAGCCAGATACCCGGACTCAAGAGTTTCTGCGGCCTTGAGGGCGCACGTATCAAGCTGCCCGCCACACCCACCGACCTGCTGGTCTGGCTCAGGGGCACCGACCGGGGCGACCTGCTGATCCGCAGCCGCCATATCGAGACCCTGCTGGCGCCAGCATTCGATGTCGTGGACATCACTGATGCATTCAACCACAACAGCGGTCGCGACCTGACCGGATACGAGGACGGCACCGAAAACCCCCAGGGCGACGAGGCTGCGGCCGTGGCCCTGTCGCCCCAGACGGCGGGCCTGGGGCTGGCAGGTGGCAGTTTCGTGGCAGTCCAGCGCTGGCGCCACCACATGAGCCGGTTTGAAGCCATGTCCAGATTGCAGCAGGACCACACCATCGGACGGGAGCGCGACAGCAACGAAGAACTGGACGACGCACCGGAGTCGGCCCACGTCAAACGGACGGCGCAGGAAAGCTTCGACCCGGAAGCCTTCGTGCTGCGCCGGTCCATGCCCTGGGCCGAAGGCAACGAGGGCGGACTCGTCTTCGCCGCTTTCGGACACAGTTTCGACGCCTTCGAGGCACAGTTGCGACGCATGTCGGGCGCTGAAGACGGCATCACCGACGCCCTGTTCTCATTTTCGGAACCGGAAACGGGCGCCTACTTCTGGTGCCCGCCGGTCGACGACGGCCTGATCGACCTGCGCGCTGTCGGGCTCTGAGGTCCGCTGCCGGGACAACGCAGTCTGCTTCGCACGGGTTTACCCCGAGGGTGAAGATTGACATTTGTCAAATCAAATACCCCCGGGGGCATGGATGATTGCGGCATCGCATCCACTCTTACGGAGACACGCATGGCCCGCATCGTCATTCTGGGCGCCGGTATCGGCGGCATGCCCATGGCTTATGAAATGAAGGCACTCGCCCGGCCGGGCGATACCGTGACCGTCATCAGCGAAGCCGCCAGGTTCCATTTCGTGCCATCCAACCCCTGGGTGGCCGTGAACTGGCGCACACAGGAAGACATCGAGGTGGACATCGCCCCGGCGCTGGCCAGGAAGGGTATCGAGTCCATCATCCAGCGCGCGCGGCGCGTGCATCCGGACACCAACCAGGTCGAACTGGAAGATGGCACCCTGGTCGACTACGACTACCTGGTCATCGCCACCGGACCCAAACTGGCTTTTGATGAAATCGAAGGCCTGGGGCCAGAGGGGCATACCCAGTCGGTCTGCCACGTCTCGCACGCGGTCACGGCCAGCAACGCATGGTCCCGGTTCGTCGAGGAACCCGGTCCGATCGTGGTCGGTGCGGTGCAGGGGGCATCCTGCTTCGGCCCAGCCTATGAGTTCGCCATGATCATGGACACCGACCTGCGCAAACGCAAGATCCGCGACAAGGTGCCCATGACCTTCGTCACGTCCGAGCCCTATATCGGCCATCTGGGCCTGGGTGGCGTCGGCGACTCCAAGGGCATGCTCGAATCGGCCATGCGCCAGCGCCACATCAAGTGGATCTGCAATGCCAAGACCACCAAGGTCGAGGCCGGCAACATGTACGTGACCGAGCACAATGACCAGGGCCAGCCGATCAAGGAGCATGTCCTTCCGTTCCGTCACAGCATGATGCTGCCGGCCTTCAAGGGCGTGGATGCGGTGTTCGGCATCGAAGGCCTGACCAATCCGCGCGGCTTCATCACGATTGATGAACACCAGCGCAACCCGAAATTCAGAAACATCTTCAGCGTCGGTGTCTGCGTCGCCATTCCACCCGTGGAGGCCACACCCATTCCCTGCGGCACACCCAAGACGGGCTACATGATCGAGTCCATGGTCACGGCAACCGCCCACAACATCCGGGAACTGATGGATGGCAAGGAACCGTCGCACCATGCCACCTGGAACACCGTCTGCCTGGCCGACTTTGGCGATACTGGCGCGGCCTTCGTGGCCCTGCCCCAGATCCCGCCGCGCAACGTGAGCTGGTTCACCGAGGGCAAGTGGGTGCACCTGGCCAAGGTGGCCTTCGAGAAATACTTCATGCGCAAGATGCAGAAGGGAACGTCCGAGCCGTACTACGAGAAGGCGGTCATGGACATGCTGGGCATCGTCAAGCTGAAGAACAAAGTCACTGGCAAGTAAGCTGGGGGTCCGCAGCGACAGACACATGGGCCTGGGCCATGGCCCAGACTTCGCGAGCAGGCAAGGGCTTGAGCCGGTGGTCGCTCCAGACCTGGCGCCATTTTCGGGCGCCATGCAAACCATGCCGAAGTCCCAGCATGTGGCTGGCGATGGAATACCAGTTCACCCCGTCCTGGGCATGGGCACGCTCCATGTAGTCGATCATGGCCAGCTCCACCGACTCGCGCGACGGAACCGATCGCGTGCTGTCGCCATAGAAGCGCAGGTCCCAGTCGGCCATGAGCCAAGGGTTGTGGTAGGCCTCACGGCCCACCATGACACCATCCAGATGCTGAAGGTGTCCGGCGATCTGTTCGTTGGTGGTCACCCCGCCGTTGACGGCGAACGTGAGTTCGGGAAAGTCTCGCTTGAGCCGGTAGGCCAGTTCGTAGCGCAGCGGCGGAATCTCGCGGTTCTCCTTGGGCGACAAGCCCTTGAGCCAGGCGTTGCGAGCGTGTACCAGGAAGGTCTGGCAGCCGCCCTCGGCCACCGTTCCAACGAAATCCCGCACGAAGTCATAGCTTTCGAGCTTGTCGATACCGATGCGGTGCTTGACCGTCACCGGTACATCGACAACGTCCACCATCGCCTTGACACAGTCCCGCACCAGAGCGGCTTCACCCATCAGGCAGGCGCCGAACGCCCCTCGCAGCACCCGTTCGCTGGGACAGCCGCAATTCAGGTTGATTTCATCATAGCCGCGGTCTTGCCCCATCCTGGCACACACGGCCAGATCGGCGGGCTCGCTCCCACCCAGCTGCAGAGCGACGGGATGCTCCTCCTCATTGAAGAACAGGTGCTGGGCGGCATTGCCATGAATCAGCGCCCCCGTGGTCACCATCTCGGTGTAAAGCAGGGTGTGGCGTGTCAGCAGGCGGTGGAAGTAGCGGCAATGGCGGTCGGTCCACCCCATCATGGGGGCGACCGACAGGCGCCAGGGAGAAACGGTAGGAGACATGGTTGCCGATTATCCCGCGCACAACGAAAAAGGCCCTGCAACTGCAGGGCCTGAGAAGGGACTTCGTCCAGAACATCGCGGAACCGGCTCTGCCGGGCCGCAGATGTTGCCCCCTGGGGGGTGACGCGCCGCAGGCGCGGCGCGGGGGGCTCCATCACCCCATGTGCAGGCCGCCGTTGACCGAGAAATCGGCACCGGTGGCGTAGCCGCCCTCTTCGCTGGCCAGCCAGGCAATGATGGAGGCGATCTCGCTGGGCTCGCCCAGGCGCTTGACCGGAACGGTGCCCACGATCTTCTCCAGCACGTCGGGACGGATGGCCTTGACCATGTCCGTGCCGATGTACCCCGGACTCACGGTATTGACCGTCACGCCCTTGGTGGCCAGTTCCTGGGCCAGCGCCATGGAGAAGCCGTGCATGCCGGCCTTGGCGGCCGAGTAGTTGGTCTGGCCGGCCTGGCCCTTTTCGCCGTTGACCGAGCTGATGTTGATGATGCGGCCCCAGCCCTTCTCGACCATGTCCGGCACGACCTGCTTGGTCACGTTGAACATGGAGTCCAGGTTGGTGCTCATCACCGCATCCCAGTCTTCCTTGGTCATCTTCAGGAACATGCGGTCCTTGGTGATGCCGGCGTTGTTGACCAGGACGTCGATGGTGCCATGCTCGGCCTTGGCCTTGGCGAAGGCCTCGACGGTCGAGCCCCACTCGGCCACATTGCCAACCGAGGCGTGGAACGTGAAGCCCAGGGCCTTCTGCTCATCCAGCCATTTCTGGAAGTCGCGGGTCGGGCCGCAGCCGGCAATGACCTTGAAACCGTCCTTGAACAGGCGCTGGCAGATGGCGGTACCGATGCCACCCATGCCCCCGGTGACGTATGCAACTTTCTGGCTCATTGTGATGCTCCTCTAGGTGGTGCCTTAGTGGCGAAAAAAGAAACGAATCCGATGTGGTTTGATGGGGCGTTGTCGCCGGAGCCTGTTCTCAGCGCTCGACGGCAAGAGAAACGCCCATGCCACCACCGATGCACAAGGCAGCCAGGCCTTTCTTGGCACCGCTGCGCTGCATCTCGTGCAGCAGCGTCACCAGGATCCGGCAACCGGACGCTCCGATCGGGTGGCCGATGGCGATGGCGCCGCCATTGACGTTGACCTTGGCCGGGTCGATGTCGAGCGCCTTGTTGACCGCGCAGGCCTGGGCTGCAAAGGCCTCATTGAGCTCGAACAGGTCGACGTCGGACGCCTTCCAGCCCGCGCGTGCCAGGGCTTTCTGAGACGCCGGCACCGGGCCCATGCCCATCGTGGCGGGATCGAGACCGCTGGTACCAAAAGCGGCAATGCGGGCCAGCGGCGTGAGGCCGAGGGCGGCGGCCTTTCGGGCCGTCATGACCATCACGGCGGCCGCGCCGTCGTTGATGCCCGAGGCATTGCCAGCCGTCACGGAACCGGCCTTGTCAAAGGCGGGACGCAGACCCGCCAGGGCTTCGGCATTGGTCTTCTTGTTGATGAACTCGTCGGTGTTGAACACCAGGGGATCGCCCTTGCGCTGGGGAATCAGCACATCGACGATTTCGTCCTTGAACTTGCCGGCATCCTGCGCAGCGCTGGCCTTCTGCTGGCTGCCCAGCGCGAGGGCATCCTGCATGTCGCGGGTGATGCCGTGTTCCTTGGCCACGTTCTCGGCGGTGATGCCCATGTGGTACTGGTTGTACACATCCCACAGGCCGTCAACGATCATGGTGTCAACCATTTTCCAGTCGCCCATGCGCTGGCCGTCGCGGCTGCCAATGAGCACGTGCGGGCTGGCGCTCATGTTTTCCTGACCACCGGCGATGACGATCTCGCTGTCACCCCAGGCCACGGCCTGCGCTGCCAGCATCACGGATTTCAGACCCGAACCACAGACGGCATTGATGGTCAGCGCCGGGGTTTCCTTGGCCACGCCGGCCTTCATCATGGCCTGGCGGGCCGGGTTCTGGCCACAGCCAGCGGCCAGCACCTGGCCCATGATGACTTCACCGATGGCATCCGCCGGCACGCCGGAGCGCTTGAGCAACTCCTTGATGACGATGCTGCCCAGTTCGGTGGCCGGTGTCTTGGCCAGCGAGCCGCCAAACTTGCCGACAGCGGTGCGGGCCGCAGAAACGATGACGATGTCTTCCATGTGTATCTCCTAGATGGTTGGGTTCAGGCTTTGGCCTTCACGTAGCGGCCGGGGGCCGGTTCGATGACGGCGTATTGGCGGGCTTTGCCGTATGCCTTGGGGGCGGTGATCTGCTTGCCGGCGTGGCCCTTGAGCCAGGTGGACCAGTCGGTCCACCAGCTGCCCGGATGCTCCGTCGCACTGCTGATCCAGTCGCCCACCTCGGCCGGAAACTTCCCTTCGGGTCCGATCCAGTGGCTGCGTTTGCCCTTGCTGGCAGGGTTGATCACTCCGGCGATGTGGCCCGAAGCACCCATGACGAAGCGCTTGCGGCCAGGCAGCAACTGCGTGCTGGCGTAGGCGCCGCCGATGGGCACGATATGGTCTTCGCGTGAGCCATAGACATACACCGGCAGCTTGACCTTGCGGAAATCGACCTTCTGGCCGCAGACCGTGGTCTTGCCCGGACTGACCAGGTTGTTCTCCAGGTACATGTTGCGCAGGTACCAGGCGTAGTAGGGACCAGGCAGATTGGTGCTGTCGGAGTTCCAGTACAACAGGTCGAAGGGCGGTGGGGTCTCGCCCTTGAGGTAGTTGCCGACCACGTAGTTCCAGACCAGGTCGTTGGGACGCAGGAAACTGAAGGTCGTGGCCAGGTCGCGACCCGGCATCAGGCCGCCCTGTGCAAACTGCATCTCTCGGAACTGGACAAAGTTCTCGTCGATGAAGACGTCCAGGATGCCGGTATCGGTGAAGTCCAGCAGCGTGGTCAGGAACGTGGCGCTGGCCACTGGCTCTTCGCCACGAGCGGCCAGCACGGCCAGCGCCGTGCCCAGCATGGTGCCGCCGACACAGAAGCCCAGCGCGTTGATCTTGGCCGCACCGGTGATGTCCTGCGTGACCTCGATCGCCTTGATCACCGCGTCTTCAATGTAGTTGTCCCAGGTCTTGTGGGCCAGCGATTCGTCCGGATTGCGCCAGCTCACAACGAAGGTGCGGTGCCCCTGCTCCACCGCATAGCGGATCAGGGAGTTGTCAGGCTGCAGGTCGAGGATGTAGAACTTGTTGATGCACGGCGGCACCAGCAGGAACGGGCGTTCGTAGACCTTGGCCGTCAGCGGCTTGTACTCGATCAGCTGGAACAGCTCGTTCTCGAACACCACGGCGCCTTCGGTGGTGGCCACATTCTTGCCCACCTCGAACACGCTTTCGTCCGTCATGGAGACGTGGCCCTGCCTGATGTCGTGCAGCAGGTTGGCCACGCCCTTGGCAATGCTCTCGCCCTGGGTGTCAATGGCCTTCTTCTGCGCTTCGGCATTGAACGCCAGGAAGTTGCTGGGGGCGCTGGCATCGATCCACTGTTGGACCCCGAATCGCACGCGGCTCCGGGTCTTGGCGTCGCCCTGCACGGCCTCGGCCAGTGCCATCAGGGTACGGGCATTGAGCAGGTAGACGGCTGCCGAATAGGCTGCAACCGGGTTGCTGGCCCAGGCGTCGCTGGCAAAGCGGCGGTCGCCCTTGGGCTTGACATCCATGCCCTGGTTCCAGAGCTCCACCGCTTCCTTGAGGTAGTTGTTCTGGATCTCGAGCCAGCGGGACGGATCGATGCTGACCTTCTGGCCCGCCATCTTCTGAAACAGATCGCCGACATTCATCTGGCCCAGATCACCCATCGCCCCCATGGGCATCTGCATGCCTCCGATGGGATGGTTCATCGCGCCCTGGGGCATGAAGGCCTTGAGTGCGGCCATGGGGTTGGCCGCATCCAGACCTGGACTGCCGGGCATCGCCGACGGCATGGACTGCATGGCTTTGCTCCACTGGTCCATGAACTGCTGCTGCATCTGCCGGGCCGCTTCAAGCCACTGGCTGTCTGGCGTTTTTCCACTTGCCATGGGGGTCTCCTTTGGTATTGCCTGGGCCTTATTATGAAAGGCTTGGGCCCCGTTTATCGGGTTTTCCCTAGTATGAAATTGACGGCTTCCAGCAAGCTGACAATGGCCGTCTTTTCCGTTTCAATCGATTTACAAGGAGATTCCGTGTACCTGGTCGTCGTCGCGTGGTTGTACGTCGTGCTCATGATGGCCGTGGCCGAAGTATCCAATGCCAATGGCACCGTGCTTGGAGCCATTGTCACCTTTTTTCTTTACGGTTTGATTCCATTGGCACTGGTGGTTTACCTGATGGCGGCACCACACAGAAGGCGTCGCATCAAGGCACGGGAAGCGGCAGAAAGAGCTGCGGCAACGAATGGACCAGGGGCTCCGGATCCGGCGTCACCGCAACCAGACACAGGCGGCCATGCGGCCACTGCTGCCAAGGACGCGAGCGTCGCGCCGGTGGGAAAAGAAACGTGAGGACTGGGTGACCGTGCACCAGTTGACACTGCCATCGTTGCCGTAGACGCCGTTGATGCCCAGGGCATGCAGCCGCTGGCGAGCCAACCCGGCCAGGTCGGCCAGATATTTGCCCTCTTTGGTGGGTCGGACATACGGCCGCACGTCGCCATGAAACGGCAGGAAGGCTTGCCGGACATCTTCGCCCACCTCGAAGGCATCAGGCCCGATACAAGGACCGAGCCAGGCCACGATGTCGTCCGTCGCAGGGGGCGGATTTCCCGCATCTTTGGCCGAGGCCTGCCGCAAGGCGCCGACCGCGGCCTCCAGCACGCCGGCCGCCAGTCCGCGCCAGCCCGCATGGGCCGCCGCCACCGCCCTGCTCCTGCGGTCGGCGAACAGCACAGGCAGGCAATCGGCCACCATGATGGTGCAGGCCACGTCCGCCGAGGTGCTCAGGCACGCGTCGGCGGACTGGCCATCGTCACAGGTCGCATCGATCCGGGCCACCTGAACGCCGTGCACCTGCCGCAGGAAAACCGGACGTCGGCCAATCTGCCCGGCCAGGCTCTGACGGTTGGCCGCGACCGCGGCCGGATCGTCACCGACGTGTTCGCCCAGGTTGAATCCGTCAAATGGCAGCGCGGAGGCACCGCCTTCGCGGGTGGTGAAGACGGCGCCGATGCGGTCGCCGACCGGCCAGTCGGGGACGATCCAGGCATCCGGGCGCCCTTCTGCCACCGACGCCATCATGCTTCCGCGTCAGGACAGGCAGAAGGCTGGGCTTGCTGGAAAGCGGGCAAGGCCATGCAGGCGTCGAAGGCGGCCATGGTGCGCGGCAATCCGTCCAGCGGCGTGTCGAAGCGGCGTGCGTTGAAGATCTGGGGCACCAGACAGCAGTCGGCCAGCGTGGGCGTATCGCCAAAGCAGTAGGTGGACGTGGGCTGCTGGGACAGTTGCCGCTCAAAGGCTTCCAGTCCGGTTCGCACCCAGTGGCGGTACCAGGTGTTCTTGGTCTCCTCGTCGACCTTGAGCACACCGCTGAGGTATTTGAGGACGCGCAGGTTGTTGATCGGATGGATTTCGCAGGCAATGGTCTGGGCCAGGGCGCGCACACGCGCCCGGGCCAGTGCGTCGCCAGGCACCATGCGTGGCTCCGGGTGGGTGTCGTCGAGGTATTCGATGATGGCCATCGACTGGGACAGGCGTGTGCCGTCCGGCAGTTCCAGCAAGGGCACGAGTCCGTCGGCGGCGATGTCGGTGTACCCGGGCTGACGATGCTCTCCCTTGGCCAGATGGACCGGAATGTACTCGTAGGTCAGCCCCTTGAGTGCGAGCGCAATGCGGACACGGAAGGACGCGGAGGAACGGAAGTAATTGTAGAGCTTCATGCCCCGAGCATATACCGCCCGGCGCGGACAGGTAACGTCAGACCTGCTGCCGGTGCAGCCCTTCGCCAGCGGCTTCGGCCGCCGCCATGCCGCGCGGCACGTCGACCAGGCGCAGCAGAATCAGCCCCGCCACGAAGAACAGCCCGGTCGAGACGATGCCCAGACGATGGTTGCCGCCGGTCACCCAGGTCACGAGCCCGTATGTCATTGGTCCGAGAATGGCCGACAGGCGCACGGCGAATGTCCACAGCCCGTAGAACTCCGCGCGCCTTGAGGCCGGTGCCAGCACGCCGGCCAGGGCACGCCCCGCCGACTGGCTGCTTCCCATGCACAGCCCGGCAATGACCGCCGCCACCCAGAACAGGCCCGGCCCGGTAGCGAGTGCAGCCAGAACGGTCATCACCACCCACCCGGCCAGGGTCATGGCCAGCGCGGGCCTGTGTCCGATCCGATCCTGCACATACCCCCAGGCGAATGCGCCCAGCGCGGCGGCGATATTGACCAGGAATATCAGCATCATGGTCTCGGTCTGCCTGAATCCCAGCACCTGCTCGGCATACACAGCCGCCAGCGCAATTACCACCGAGATGCCAGCCTGATAGGCCACGGAACAGGTCATGAGGGCCGTGAAGTCCCGAAACGAGCGGGCTTCGCTCCAGGTCCGGCGCAATCTTTGCAGCGAGGCGCGGACGCCGGCGCCCTGACCGGAACGGGGTTGCGGCCGGGCCCGCTCGCCCAGCAGTGCGAAGGTGACCAGCGCCGCCGCTCCGTAGATGGCCGCGGTGATCAGCATGGAGACAGGGACGAAATGCGAGGCCGGCAGGCCGTGTGCCTGGGCCCTGAGCACATACCAGAGACAGGCACCCAGCGCCAGCATGCCACCCAGGTAACCAAAGCTCCAGCCCCAGCCGGACACGCTGCCCAGCCGGTCCGGACGCGCCAGCTCCGGCAGAAACGCAGCGATCAGCGACTCGCCATAGGCATAGAAGACGTTGGACAGCACGATCGCCGCCAGGGCCCAGGCCACATCGCCGGGACCGGCGCCGGCCAGGGCCGCAGTGGTCACCACACACCCCAGGGTGGACAGCACCAGCAGGCGCTTCTTGGCCGCGCGCAGATCGGCATAGGCCCCGATGGCCGGCATGGTGAACATCACGATCAGGCTGGAGACGGCCAGCGCGGCGGTCCAGGCCAGCGTGGCCCAGGCCTGGCCGCCAGCCACGCCACCCACGAAGTAGGCACTGAAGACCGCCGTCAGCACCACGGTGGTATAGCCGGAGTTGGCGAAGTCGTACATCGCCCAGCCGAACACCTCGCGCTTGCGCACGCCGGGGTTCAGGGCATTCTGGGGAAAAAGGGACATGGCCTGAGAGGCGTGGACACGCCGCAGTGTCAGATGGCGGCAGTGTAGTGCGCCGACCCGACCAGCGCACGCGACCGCGTCCCTTTCGCTCAGGCCAGTGCCGGGTAGTCCGTGTAGCCCTGTTCGCTGCCGCCGTAGAAGGTTTTGCGGTCAGGCGTGTTGAACGGCCCACCCCGGCGCAGGCGCTCCACCAGGTCCGGATTGGCGATGAAGGCCTTGCCAAAGGCCACCAGGTCGGCGCCATCGGCCAGGGCCTGTTGCGCCAGGTCGGTGTCGTAGCCGTTGTTGACCATCCAGGCACCCTGACCACCGGCCGCGCGCCAGGCCTGCCTCAGGGCGTCGTAGTCGAAAGGGCGATCCGGCAGGGCCCGTGGCCCGCCGGTGGCGCCCTCGATGACATGCACATAGGCCAGGCCCAGCGGCCCGAGCTGGCGCACGATGTACTCGAACAGGGGTTGCGGATCGGCATCCACCACGTCATTGGCAGGCGTCACCGGCGACAGACGGATGCCCACGCGACCACCCCCGATGGCAGCGGTCACGGCCCGCATGACCTCCAGCAGCAGGCGAGCCCGGTTCTCGATCGAGCCACCATAGGCGTCCGCACGGTGATTGCTGCCGGTCTTGAGAAACTGGTCCAGCAGGTAGCCGTTGGCCGCATGGACCTCGATTCCGTCGAAGCCCGCCTCCACGGCGGCCAATGCGGCGCGCCGGTAGTCCTCGACGATGCCGGGCAGCTCATCCAGCGACAGCGCGCGCGGCTCGGAGGTATCGACAAATGTCGGGACACCGTCGCGCAGCAGCACGGTCTTGGTATTGGCCCGGATGGCCGATGGGGCCACCGGCGCCCCGCCCTGCGGCTGCAGTTCATGGTGTGACACGCGGCCGACATGCCAGAGTTGCGTCACGATGCAACCGCCCGCCTGATGCACGGCATCGGTCACCTGCTTCCAGCCGGCCACCTGATCCGCCCCATACAGCCCCGGCACATCGGCATAGCCCTGCCCCTGGTGGCTGATGGCGGTGGCTTCGGTGATGATCAGTCCGGCGCTGGCGCGCTGGCGGTAATACGTCGTCATGGTCTGGGTCGGCACGGCACCTGGTGCACGATTGCGCGTCAGGGGAGCCATGACAACACGGTTGCGCAGGGACAGGTCACCTGCGACGAAGGGCTGAAAGAGATCGGACATGTAGGGGCTTCGTGAAAGTGGGTCAGGACGGCCTATTCTGGCCACCCACGGGCAAGCCGTCTGTCACCCGCGCAAAGCCCCTGCCACCATCTCCGCGATGCTGACAACGTTGCTGCCGTGGGCCACCGCATCGGTACTCCAGAAACCGGACACACCGACCTGCCGCAACTGTGCCAGGGCCTCGTCGGGCAGCAGGGCGTGGGTCACGGCCACATCCACGGAACGCACACCCGCCTCACGCAGCAACTGGGCCGCCCGGATCAGCGTGTGCCCCGAACTGGCCACGTCGTCGATCAGAACCACCGCCTGACCTGCCAGCGCCAGGTCCGGCAGTTCGATGTCCACTTGCCGGTCGCCATGACGGGTCTTGCGGCACACGCCATACGACCAGCCGTGCACCCTTGCCGCCCCGGCCACCCATTGCAGCGCCTCCTCGTCCGGTCCCAACAGCAGCACCTGGCCGCGTTCGCGGGCTATATGCCCGGCCAGCAGAGGTGCGCCACTGAGCACGACGGCATGAGCCACCGGGACAGCCTCCTCCAGTGAGGCCACGCGGTGCAGGTGCGGATCGACGGTGACCAGCGCATCGAACAGGTCCGCCAGAAAGCGGCCAACGATACGCTGGCTGACCGCCTCGCCCGGATGAAAGGCCATGTCCTGGCGCATGTAGCCCAGGTAAGGCGCCACCAGGGTCAGGTGGCGGGCACCCAGCTCGCGTGCGGTTCGTGCAGCCAGCAGCAGCTCGACCAGTTTTTCATTGGGCTGTTGCAGGCCACGCCACATCACGACGCGTGACGGCAGCTCGGCAGGCAACTGCAGACGAAGTTCGCCGTCCGGAAAACGGTGACGTCCGACCAGGCCGGTGCGCATGCCGGCCCGATCCGCCACGGCGTGGGCGATGTGCTGCTCTTCCTCGACGTGCAGCAACATGGGCCGTTCCATACGATCGTTGGCCATGATTCAGAACTCCACGAACACATGCGGCACCTGCCCGGGCACGCCGATCTGGTAGCCGTTGCGGCGCAGGCAGACCTGGCGCGCAAACTCCAGGTCCGCGGGATAGCTGGCATGCACCCGGTACAGTGGCTCGCCGCGCTGCACCTGGTCGCCCAGCTTGTGCAGCAGGTCGACGCCAGCGGCCTTGACCTTGGGGGCCCCGGCCAGGCGGGCGATCTGGGCCATCTGCAGGTTGTCGATTCCGACCACCGTACCGTCTTCCTCGGCAAGCATTTCGAAGCTCAGGGCACCCAGGGGCGGATGCTGGTGATCAAAGCCTCGACCACCTTGTGCCTCGATGATGGCCTGCATGCTCGCCAGCGCCCGACCTGACTCCAGGATGTCGCGGGCGATGTGAAATCCGTCGCCTCCGCGCACATCGGGACTGCACTCGATGATGCGTCCGGCCAGCCGCAAGGACTTCTGACGCAGATCGTCCGGCGCGGCCGGGTCGTTCTCCAGCACCTGCATCACGTCCCGCGCCTCCAGCATGGGACCGACGCCCCGCCCGATCGGCTGGCGACCATCGGTGATGACCACATCCAGCGACAGGTGCAGGCGCTGCGCCACGTACTCGAACAGCCGGCGCAGGCGCTGGGCTTCGGGCATCGAACGCACCTTGGCCGTTGGCCCGATGGGGATGTCCAGCACCAGGTGGGTGGCGCCGGCGGCCATCTTCTTGGACAGGATCGACGCCACCATCTGGCCTGGAGAGTCGATGGACAGGGGCCGCTCCACCGAAATCAGCACATCATCGGCGGGCGACAGGTCCGCGGTCCCCCCCCAGGCCAGACACCCCCGATGAGCACGCACGATGTCGGTCAGCCGGTCGAATGGCAATTCGACATTGGTCAGCACTTCCATGGTGTCGGCCGTCCCTGCCGGCGAGGTGATGGCCCGGGACGATGTCTTGGGGAACACGAGGCCGTAGGCCGCAACGATCGGCACGACGAGCATCGAAGTCCGGTTGCCCGGTATGCCGCCAATGCAGTGCTTGTCCACCACCAGGGACTCACGCCAGTCCAGGCGCCGCCCGGATGCCACCATGGCTTCCGTCAGGAAATACACCTCTTCCCGGTCGAGCTCGGTGCGGTTGCAGGCCACCACGAAGGCCGTCAGCTCGATCTTGGAGTAGCGCAGGTCAGCAATGTCCTGGATGATGGCGCCGAAATCTTCGCGTCCCAGACGCTCGCCGTTGATCTTGCGAAAGAGCGCCGGAATGGACTCGGGTGGCTCGGCCTGCGACACGGTGGCCACATGCCCGTCGGGCACCTGCAACTGGGCGAACGCATCTTCCGAGACCCCCAGTTCGCCGCACTCGACGATGCGCTCGTCGTCCACCACGTTGAGGGTGGCCAGAATGCGACGCCCGTTGGCGCGAACCTCCACCTTGGACAGGGCCTGAAAGCCCTCGGCCCGGTAGACCGCACAGTCGCGGTGCATGTACGCGACGTTCTCGTGGTAGGTGTCGATACCTATCCTGCGCAGACTGAGGGTACCGGGGACATGGTCGGGCGTGTGTTCGGACATGGTGCAACGATACACCCGCCGAAAGCCTGCCTGCCGGCCCGAGTTCAGCCGACCACCAGGCGTATGGCGGGGAGCACCTGCTGCGACTCGCTGCGCCGCTCCAGTGCCATGCGCATGTTCATCTGCGCCACCTCGGTGTGCTCGGCCGCCAGGGCCTGGGCACGCGCACCTTCACCTCGCCGCAGTGCATCGACCAGCATGTGGTGTTGCCGGTGGGCATACAGCATCCAGTCACGGTCTTTTTCCAGGGTGCCCTGCATGGGCAGCATGGCCGAGGCCGGCGCGAAGGGCAGCCGGTCGTTGAGGGCGACCGCCCGCTGCAGGGCCCGGTTGCCACAGGCCTCCAGGATGATCCGGTGGAAGCGGTCGTTCATGTGGGCATAGGCCACATAGCTGTCCATGCCCATCGGGTGGCCGGCCAGCAGACGGTCGCCTTCGTCCAGGCAGGCCTGCAGGTCACCCTGCAGGGCCCGCGACACGCCGTGCTCGGCCACCAGTCGGGCCGCCATGCCTTCCAGATGACCGCGCACGGCAATGGCATCGGTGACTTCCTGAGCCGTATAGGGGCGAACCTGCAGCTTGCCGGTCTCGGTGGCTTCGAGCAAACCTTCCTGTTCCAACTGCACCAGAGCCGCCCTGACGGGTGTTCGCGATGCCCCGAGACGCTGCGCCAGCTGCTGCTCGGCCAGGTGCTGGCCTGGCGCGAACGCCCCGCTCAGGATCAGGTCACGCAACTGCATCAGGACGGTGTCTTGCAAGCTCATGGGTTCGAATGTACACTGAATCCATCAAACGGTATACCGTTTTATTCGAACCCAACTGCGCTGGAACCCTCATGAAAGCCGAACAGAACGAAAAGCTCACCCGGGTCGGACCCGGCACGCCTGCCGGCGAACTGCTGCGCCGCTACTGGCAACCGGTGGCCCTGCTCGACGAGTTCGACCCCCGCTTCGCCCCCGACATGGCCGTCCGACCCGCCAAGCCGGTACGGCTGCTGGGCCAGGATCTGGTGCTGTTCCGGAATGCCGAGGGCCGCTTCGGTCTGCTGGACAGGGATTGCCCTCACCGCGGCGCCGACCTGGCCTACGGGCGCAATGAAGGAGACGGACTGCGCTGCCCCTTCCACGGCTGGAAGTTCGACGTCGATGGCCGCTGCACGGAAACGCCGGCAGAACCCCAAGGCAGCACCTTGTGCCATCGCATCCGCCAGCGCAGCTACCCTGTCCAGGCCAAGGCCGGGGTTCTGTTCGCCTGGCTGGGCCCGGAGGGATCGACACCTCCGCCCCTGCCTGCACTGGACTGCTTCGAGGCCCCTGAAACCCACAGTTTCGCATTCAAGGGCTTGTGGCATTGCAACTGGCTGCAGGCCTTTGAAGTCGGCATCGACCCGGCCCATGCGTCCTACCTGCACCGGTTTTTCGAGGATGCCCCGCTCGAAGGCAGCTACGGCAAACAGTTCCGTGGTGCCAGCCTCGGCGACAAGGACGGCGAACACTGGCCGATGACCCGTGTCATGCGTGAGTTTGCCCGCCCGGAGATCAGCCATGAGTCGGTTCCCTGGGGCACGCGCCTGACGGCACTGCGACGCATGACCGATGACCTGATGCATGTGCGCGTGACCAATGCCGTCTTTCCGCAGACCTTTGTGATTCCTCTGTCGCCGACCATGACGATCACCCAGATGCATGTGCCGGTCGATGACACGCGCAACTACTGGTACGCCTTCTTCACCAGCTTCGACACGCCCGTCGACAAGGACACCATGCGCCAGCAGCGTCTGCCGGCTGTCACCCTGCCCGACTACATCCCGAAGGCGGGACGCCACAACGACTGGGGATTCAACCCGGAAGAACAGCAAAGCCGCACCTTCCTGGGCATGGGCGAGGACGACATCAACGTCCACGACCAATGGGCCTGCGAGAGCATGGGCGCCATCCAGGACCGGACCCGGGAGCATCTGGGCACGACGGACAAGGTCATCATGGCCCACCGTCGCCAGCTGCTTCAGGCCATGGACAGCGTGGCCGAGGGAGGCGTGGCCCCCGGCATCGGGAACCCGGCCCTGCATGACCGCATCAGCGGGCCGGACACCGTGGACGGGATCGCGCCAGCCGGGGACTGGCATGCCTGGTGGGAACGTGCGGTGCATGACCGGCGGACGCAGGCCCCCTGGCAGAACCCGAATCACCGGGAGGACAACACCGCCTCCGGGGTGGAGGCATGAGGACGAAACCATCACGGCCTGCCAGCCCCTTGTCTGCCTGCCCGACACGGGAGGCCGACCGGTGATCGCCCCGCATCCGACGCTGCTTTCGCGCTGCGGCTTGCTGGATGCCGAGAGGCAGGCAGCTTGCGAACGAGCCGCCAAGCGCCTCGCCCAGGCCGATATCGAGCGCGTCCGGCTGGGCTGGTGCGACGCCCATGGCCTGCTCAGGGGCAAGACCCTGTTGCCCGCCTCTGCCGTTCGCGCGCTGCATGACGGCGTCGGCATGGTGGGCACCCTGATGCTCAAGGACCATGCCGACCGCACCGCATGGAAGGTGTTCGAGCGTGACGGCACCCATGACATCCCTGGCTTTGCAGGCGCCGCCAACCTGCTGCTGCTGCCCGACCCTGACAGCCTCGTCGTACTGCCTGGTCTCCTGGCACCGCATGGCTGCGCTGCCAGCCGTGGTTCCCGGACGGTACACCGGTGGCACTGGACAGTCGCCGGGTATTGCAAGGTGCACTGACGCGGCTGGCACAGACCGGACACGCCATGCGCGTTGGTCTGGAGGTGGAGTTTCACGTCTATCGCCTGCTCGACGCCACACCCCAACTCGATCCCGAACTGGCTGCCTGGCCGGGCCTGCCCCCTCGCGTCGAGATGATCCACCCGGGCTATCAGCTGCAGGGCGAGGCCATGACAGATATGGCGGAACCGGTCCTGCGCATCGTTCAGGATACCGCCCGGTCACTGGGCCTGCCCCTGCAGTCTCTGGAGATTGAACTGGGGCCGAGCCAGATCGAGGCCGTGTTCGATGCCACCGATGCATTGACGGCCGCCGACCAGATGGTCCTGTTCCGCAACGGCGTGCGACAGGCATTGCGGCGCGCGGGCTACGTGGCCACCTTCATGTGCCGGCCGCCATTCCCCAACATCATGTCCAGCGGCTGGCACCTGCATCAGTCCCTGGTCAGGCTGGACACGGGCGCCAGTGCCTTCGTGCGCGACGACACCCCGGCGGGAGACAACCCACACGCCGCCAGCCAGATCCTCTCCGACACCGGTTGCCACTGGCTGGCCGGTCTGCTGGCCCACGCCGATGCCATGGCCGGACTGTGTACGCCCACGGCCAATGGCTTCGGTCGCTTCCGGCCCAACGCACTGGCACCCCAGGCTGCGGTGTGGGGGCGCGATAACCGGGGGGCGATGCTTCGGGTGGTCGGCACACCAGGCGATACCGCCACACGAATCGAAAACCGCCTCGGTGAACCCGCTGCCAACCCCTATCTGTACATGGCATCGCAAGTCGTGGCCGGCCTCGACGGTCTGGCCAGACGCCTGATTCCGTCTGACGCCAGCGAAGACCCGTACGACCCGCGCCACCCCCGCATACCCTCCACCCTCGGCGCGGCGCTCGACGCGCTGGCGGCCGACCCGGTCATGATGACGGGCATGGGCGAGGCTGCCGCCGCCCATTTTCTGCATATCAAGCGAGCCGAGGCCCACAGGCATGCCGAAGCCGAGGACAAACTCGAATTCGACCGGCGTGAATACTTCAGCCGCATCTGACCCTCCCTGACACAACCTCACCATGATCACCCTGCACTTCATCGCCAGCGATGGCACCCGGCAAGTCCTTCAGGCCGAACCTGGTCAAAGCCTGATGAAGGCGGCCGTCGACGCCAACATCACCGGCATAGAAGCCGACTGCGGCGGCACGCTCACCTGCGCAACCTGCCACGTCATGATTGACAGCCCCTGGGCGGACCGCCTACCAGCAGCAGCCCGGGATGAGACCGACATGCTGGATTTCGCGGCCTGTCCGGTCGAGTCAGGCAGTCGCCTGAGCTGCCAGGTCGTCCTGACCCCGGAGCTGGACGGCATGGAGGTTCGTCTGCCTGCCAGCCAGCACTGACGCGACGCCGCGTATCAGGTGGCACCGGGCTGGACCGCCCCGTCCGGGACGGATTCAGCCAGGCATCGCCACAGCCACGCGTCGACGACCGCAATATCTGGTCGCAACAGGGCCGCATCGCCGGTGAAGGACAACCAGTCGTCCCGAAAGCGCGAGGACACCACGGTCAGCACAGGCACATCGCTCGCCATCAGGTCCAGCATCTCCGCGCGGAAGCCGCCACCCTCAACCTCCAGCCGACCGAAACGGTTGCAGATGACCAGGTCCGGCGCTCGACCGACCAGTCGGCGCAGCACGACGCTGGCCCGTGCGAAACCTTGCGGGTCAGCGCGACATCCCGATGACCCGCTGCCCAGTGGCTGCGACACCAGATAGGTTTCCCGGGTCTCGATGTCCACCAGCACCATCTCACCGGCGCAGGTCGCCCGACCTTGCGGATAGGTCATGAGAAGCCCTCCGACGCGGCGGCCCGCACGACCCAGCCGCTCAGCCACTTCGGCCAGCAGGGCATCGACGTCGCAGGAACCATCGTCTTCGATGGCGGCTGCCCGAATGGTCTGCGAATGGAGTTCGTGGTTCATGGAGTGGATATCTGAGCGGACCCACGCTCGGCCCCGACCAGACGGAATGCAACAGCGCAAGCATACACCTCGGGGTACCTAAGGCCCGCGTTAGAGCGGGATTGCCAGCCGAAGTTGCTCGACCACCACGCTGGCGGCCGGAGTCAGTGTCCGCTTGGCATGACGGACCACGCTCACCGGAGGCAAGCGCAGCCCGAGATCCAGGGGCAAGCGGGTCAACACCCCGGACGCCGTCTCGTCCTGAAACACCTCCATGGGCACGGCAGTCACGGCATCGGTGTTCAGCAGCAGCGATCGCGTAATCAGAAACGACGTGGTTTCAACCAGCGGACGCGGCATGGCGACGCCAACGAGCCTGAACAAGTCTTCCAGTGCCGTTCGGGTGTGTGTCCCTGTTGGCGGCATGATCCAGATCGCACCGTGCAGGTTCGCCAGGTGCAACCGACGCTTCCTGGCCTGCGGATGGCCTGCCCTGGCAATCAGGTGAAAGCTCGATTCGTACAAGGGCTCGACGTGCAGGTCCGGATCTTCACCGGGCCAGAATCGCCCGACCAGAAGGTCCAGACCACCGGCTTTCAGGTCTCGGAACAGGGTTTCCGAACTGCCTTCATAAATCCGGGTCGTGACCAGCGGGGCCCGTACCGCCAGGCGGGCCAGCGCCTCGGGCAACAGGCGCGGCGCTGCCACCATGAGAGCACCGATGGTTACCGTACCGGCCCCACCGGAATGCCACAGCCCTAGCTCGTCCTCTGCGTCCCGGAGCTCGGCCAGCACCACCCTCGCGCGGTTGCACAGCAGAACACCGGTGTCCGTCAACACGCTGCCGGCACTGCCCCGGCTGACCAGCACATGTCCAACCGCCGCCTCCAGCTGGCGCAATGCCTTAGTCGCGGCGGGCTGGCTGATGTGCTGGGCCTCCGCGGCCCCCAGCACCGACCCGGTCTCGGCAATGCCCACGAGCAAGCGCAACTGGTTCAGGCGGAGCCCGTGGAGCAATGAACTGTGGGTCATGGACGGATGGCTTCAGGGATCCTCGATGCTATCACCTGAAGTTATACCGATCTGAAAACAATTCAATTGTTTGGTTTTGGCATGGCGAACAGAATCGGCGCAACAGATTGCCCCTCCCCGACGCGAACACGTCCGGTACCGACAACCGCCCCTGTGCCTATGGACACCCGACCCAATTTCCTTTTCATCACAACCGACCAGCAGCGTGCCGATCACCTGGGCTGTTACGACAATCCGCGGATCCGCACACCCCACATCGATGGCCTGGCGCATCGCGGACTGCGCTTCGAGCGCTTCTACGTGGCCAGCGGCGTCTGCATGGCCAACCGCGCCACGCTCATGACCGGTCGTATGCCCTCGGTTCATGGAACGCGCTGCAATGGCATTCCTCTGGCCCGCCATTCGACCACGTTTGTTGACCTGCTCCGGGACGCCGGGTACCAGACCGGTCTGGTGGGGAAATGCCACCTGCAGAACATGACCGACATGGCACCAGAGGCCCCCCGGGAGCCCGTGCCCGACGGACTGGCGCCTCCCCGGGAACCGAACACGGACGCCGTCAGGCATCGCTGGGCCGAAGGTGGCTATGACATGGAACTGGTCAATGCCTGGCGCAGCAATCCCGGGCACAAGGTCGAAACGCCGTACTACGGCTTCGACACCGTGCGCCTGTGCACCCACCACGGCGACATGGACAATGGCGAATATGCCCGGTGGCTGCAATCCGTCGCAGGCGACATCGACCAGTTGCGCGGTCCTGGAAACGCCATACCTGATGACCGGTACACCGCCCCCCAGGCTTACCGGACACGGGTGCCCGAGCATCAATATCCCAGCGCCTGGGTGGGCGACTGCGCCGAGTCCTTTCTGGACAACGCGGCGTCCAGCGGCAAGCCGTTCTTCCTGCACTGTTCGTTCGCCGACCCGCACCATCCATTCACGCCGCCAGGGAAGTACTGGGACATGTACGACCCCGATGACATGGTCCTGCCTGCGTCGTTCTATCAGTCTGCCGAAGCGGCCTTTGCGCCTGTCGCCGCCTTGCGCCGGGAGCGCGCCCAGGGCAAGGGCCGCGTTCATTCGACCGTGGGATTTGCCGCCACCGAACGGGAGGCCAGGGAAGCGCTCGCGCTGACCTACGGCATGATCAGCATGATTGACGACGTGGTCGGCCGCCTGGTTGCCAGACTGGCCCATCTGGGCATCGACCGGAACACGGTGGTCATTTTCACGAGCGACCATGGCGACTTCATGGGCGACCACGGACTGCTGCTCAAGTCGGCGCTGCACTACCGGAGCCTGATCCGCGTACCCTTCATCTGGTCCGACCCCTCCGAGGCGTCTGCACCCCTGGCCGGACACACGACACACGCGCTCGCCGGCACCGTGGACATCGCCGCGTCGATTCTGGCCCGCGCCGGCCTGGCGCCATTTCACGGCATGCAGGGGCGCAGCTTCCTGCCGGTGCTGGCCAGTCAGGACGCCACCGTCCGGGACGCGGTACTCATCGAGGAGGACGGCCACGCCCCTACATTCGGCCTGTCGGTCCCCGTCCGGGCGCGAACACTCGTCACCGACACGCACCGCCTGACCATCTACGACCATCAGGGCTGGGCCGAACTGTACGACCTGCAGCAGGACCCGGACGAGGTCTGCAACCTGTTCGACGATCCCGACCACACTGAAGTGCGCGCACGCATGTTCGAGCGGCTGGCCCGGGAACTGATGATGGCCGACGACCGCTCGCCGTTCCCGACCGGACGGGCCTAGATCCCGACCCCTATTTCTTCCACAGAACCTACAGGAGACAACCATGACGATCCACCCACAGCCGGGGAAGCGGGCCTTTCTCGCCGGGACACTGGCCCTGCTCACCGGGGCCATGACAGCGCTGGCGCCCATGCCCTCGCGGGCAGCCGATTTTCCGGTCAGGCCGGTCACCCTGATCGCGCCCACCGTTCCCGGTGGCGCCATGGACGGCGTGGCCCGCCTGATCGCTCAGCACCTGGGTCCGCGCCTGGGTCAGCCGGTCGTTATCGAAAACAGACCCGGCGTGGGAGGCACGCTGGGAGCCATGCAGGCAGCCAAGGCGTCTCCGGACGGACACACCATGGTCATCGTGGCCGACTCGTATCTCACAGTCTCACCACGGCTGCTCAAGGGCGTCACCCTGGCACCGTTCAAGGACCTGTCCCCGGTCATCGAGGTCGGTTCCTCTCCGATGGTGCTGGTTGCCAACCCGGCCATGGGCGTCAAGACGATGGCCGAGTATGTGAACAAGGTGCGTGCCGAGCCTGAGATGGTTTCCTACGCTTCGGCCGGCCTGGGATCACCCCACCATCTGGCCATGGCAATCCTGGAACAGCAGCTTGAGCTTCGGCAGAAACATGTTCCGTACAAGGGAGGACCGGCCGCGCTGGTCGATGTCCTGGGCGGCTATGCCGACAGCATGTTCATCGTGATGAGCACGGCCGAACCTCACATCAAGAGCGGCAAGCTGGTGGGACTGGGCGTATCAGCCAGTCAGCCACTGCCCGACCACCCTGAGATCCCGCCCATTGCCCAGGTGGCACCAGGCTATGAGAGTGGCTTCTGGTTTGCCATCTTTACCCCGTCTGGCACGCCATCATCGGCCATCGCCCGGCTAAACCGGGAGATTGCCGCCATTCTGGACATGCCCGAGGTGCTGCAGAAGATGAAAGGCTTCGGCATCATGCCCAGCAGCGACAGGAGTGCCGAAGGACTGGCGCGCAAGCTGCAACGTGAAGATGCCAAGATGGAAAAGGCGTTGCTCGCGCTTGGGCTGATGGCCAGATAAAGAAGCCAGCCCGCGTGATGGCCCCTGCTGCACAGTCGGCAGGGGCCTTCTTGTTTGGTCCTCGCCCTGTCAGAATTCACGCTAGGGCCATTGAACGCAGTTCCGCCTGCAAGGAGCGAACGCCATGGAAAAGACCTACCACCGCTTCACCGAACTCTTCCAGCAACTGGGCCTGTCTGCCGACATCGACAGCATCAAGCAGTTCGTGGCAGACCACAGCCCGCTGGA
The DNA here is from genome assembly GCA_041396505.1 of Burkholderiaceae bacterium. Lineage (GTDB taxonomy): Bacteria > Pseudomonadota > Gammaproteobacteria > Burkholderiales > Burkholderiaceae_C > Hydrogenophaga. The sequence continues at coordinate 638,782 of JAWKYL010000003.1, read as the reverse complement.
CCCTGCAATCCGGCTGGAGAACGCGCCCTTCTGGAACGAATCGCAAGCCGACTTCCTCCGCGATGAAGTCCAGCAGGATGCCGACTGGGCCGAAGTCATCGACCAGCTGAACGTAGCCCTGAGGCGCAAAGCGACGCCCTGAACGGTCAGCTCGCTGCAACCTGGCTGAACCACGGATTGGACAGCCAAGAAAAAAGCACCGGGATCAAGAAGATCCAGGTGCTTTTCACTTTGAGTGGTGGTAGGACGTGAGGGATTCGAACCCACGACCAACGGATTAAAAGTCCGCTGCTCTACCAACTGAGCTAACGTCCCACTCTGCAACTTGCCAAGCAATTCAGCTTGCTGCGAAGCCTCAAATTATAGCGTGTTTTTTGGAAGATCGAGAAGCTTTGTGCAAAAAATTCGGTGTGCCTGCGGCGATCGTGTTCAGAACCGACCCTGCCGCGCACAAGCCAAAGCTCGCCGTCACACTGACCACCGAGCCGTAGCCATGGCAGTTGAGTGAACTGTCCCCGGTGCCCACGGCACATGAAGGATCGGGTGGAGCCACCGGCTCGCGGCTGAACACACAGTGCACACCCATTCGGCCTTGACGCGCTCCGCCATGGTGCTTGCGCAGGCGATACCGCAGCTGGGCCAGCAAAGGATCGTGGGTCACATCCGCCAGATCGCCCGTCTCAACGGACTGAGGCAGACGCTTGCCTCCGGCAGCCCCCACCGCCACCAGGACCACACCATGCGCCATGCACCACGCCGACAGGGCCTGCTTCGCACGCACCTGGTCACACGCATCGATGATGGCCACAGGTCTGTCCGCCGTGTCCAGCTGAAGTTGCCGTACGAGGTCCAGCCAGTTCTCCTGGGTGGCAAAGTCTTCCACGCAGTCCACGCGGCAGCCAGGATGGATCTGTGCAATCCGCTCCCGCATGGCCTCGACCTTGGCCATGCCCAGCACCGGATCCAGCGCATGCACCTGCCGGTTGATGTTGGATTCGGCCACGTGGTCGAGATCGATCAGGCTCAGGCGCGCGACGCCACTGCGGGCCAGGGCCTCGGCCGCCCAGGAACCCACACCGCCCATACCCACCACCACGACGTGCGAGTCAAAAATGCGCTGCGCAGCTTCGACACCATACAGGCGCCGAAGCCCGCCAAAGCGGCGTTCGAAGTCCATGCCAGCATCAATCGCACCCTGCATGTCCCGTGCTTCCGCCATCACTCGCGCTCGATCAGCCACATCTGGAACCGGAAGCCCAGCACAGCACCGGCAACGATGCCGGCCACGGCAATCATGCTCGTCAGGCTCAGGGTGGACAAACCGGACAGACCCTGGCCGATGGTGCATCCCAGGGCCGTCACACCGCCCACCCCCATGCAGGTCGCGCCGGCCAGATGCAGGGCCGTGTCCTGCGTGCTTCTGAAACCCTCCCACCGGAACTCGCGCCGGAGGACGGCCTGGACAAACGCTCCAGCCACGACACCGAACACGGTCACCACGCCCACGGTCAGCACCTTGTTGGCATCGCTGAAATAGATGAACCAGTCCAGGGTATAGGCCATGGGTGCCGTGAAGGTCAGTGCCTCCATGCGCCCGGTATTGGTGGCCACATACAGGGATTCCAGCGTCTCCGGATGTTCCTGCACAAAGCCAAGATGACCGCTGACCCACCACATGACCACGATGACCAGCCCGATACCCAGCCCTGCCAGCAGGTTGTTCCCGGTACGGAAACCCTCGCCGGCCAAGGCCCACAGCACCAGCGAGCCCCCCAGCACGGCAGCGGCCACCAGGCCACTGATACCCGGCTCCCATCCGGTGGCCGCCGCCAGCCAGGCCGGAATGGCACTGCCCGCTTCGATGTCAAAGGCAACCCGATCGACCGAGTTGACCCGTAGGACAGCCGCCATGCCACGCAAGGTGGCAAATGCAGCAAACCCCATGACAAAAAACACGACCAGTGATTTCAGGCTACCGGCGCCAATGCGCACCAGCGTCTTGCTGCCGCACCCGGACGCCAGCACCATGCCGAAGCCGAACAGTGCGCCACCGGTTACGGCAGACAGCCAGATCACCCTGGAGCCGGTATACACCGTCTGGGTACCGTCGATCCAGCCCAGCCAGGCCATCAGGTAGAACCCGATGATGGCCACACCCACGGCCAGGCCCCACATGCGCATGCGGGTCCAGTCCCCCATGTTTACGACGTCACTGATGGCACCCATGGTGCAAAAGTGGGTGCGCTGGGCGATGAACCCAAACACCAGGGCCACCGCGAAGGCAGCCCAAAGCACCAGTTGGTGCAGCGATTGAAACTCGGCAATGTCCATATCGCCGAGATTGTAGGTTCAGGCGCGGCCCCCAAAGGGGACAGGGCCACTGGACTCGTTGTCCAGTGGCCCTGCCAATCCGGTCTGTCGGGCTTTCAGCGAAGGCGCGACAGGCGCTCCCTCGCAACCGAAGCCGCCTCGGACTGCGGAAATCGCTTGACCAGTTCCTCCAGAGCCCGGCGTGCGGATCGTGAATCCTTGAGCTCCGTATGGCTGTTGGCCATGGCCAGCATGGCCTCAGGTGTGCGCAGATGCTGCGGAAACCGGCCGGCCAGCCGGCCATGGGTGTCCAGCGACGCCTTGTAATCGCGGGTGGCGTACTGGGCATTGCCCAGCCAGTACAGGGCCGACGCCTGGTAACCGCTGGACGGATAGCGCTCCAGGAAACCCGAAAACGCCGCCGTGGCACCGGCAAAGTCGGCCCGGCGCAGCAATGCCAGAGCGTCCTCGAACTCCTTCTGCTCGGCAGGCAAGGCGGTAAAGGCCTGGCCATCGTGTGTCACCTGGGCAGGCTCCACCTGACGCAACCGGGTCTCCAGCCCCTGGCGGACATCGGCCTGCTGACGCTGAAGGTCGGAGACTTCCCGGGCCAGCTGCTCGTTCTGCCCCCGCATGCGGGCCAGCTCGCTGCGCAACTCCTCGATCTGGGCCGAGAGTTCGAGCATGCTGCGCTGGGTCTGGGCCCGCGCCTCCTGGGCCTGCCTGAGCTCGGCCTCCGTGGTCGCACGCTGGGCATCGAACCGCTGGCGCAGTTCGATGACTGCCTTGCGCGCCTCGTCGTCACCAAACAGCGCATGCGCGTGCAGGGGCCACAGGGCGGCTACCGTCAGCGCACAGGGCAGCAACGCGCGCTGCAAATGGGTAGGCCACATGTTGCTCACCGGTAGGTGATCTCCACGCGCCGGTTCTGCGAATAGGCCGACTCGTCAAAACCGACCACCGCCGGCTTTTCCTTGCCAAAGCTGACGGCCTCCATCTGCGCATCGTTCACGCCCAGCAGGGACAGGCTGCGGCGGACCGCCTCGGCCCGTCGCTGGCCCAGCGCCAGGTTGTACTCGCGCCCGCCGCGTTCGTCAGTGTGGCCTTCCAGGGCCACACGCTTGGCCTTGTCGGCCTTCAGGACACGGGCGTGCGCCTCCAGCGTGGCGGTGGCTTCGGGACGGACGACATAGCTGTCGAAATCGAAATAGATGATGCGCTCGAGGCCGGCAATGCCGCTGGGATCCGAGCCACCCGGCAGGTCGACACCCGCCACGTTGCGCGAATCCATGCCGCTGCCCTGCCCGCCTGCGCCACCGGCGCCCGCACCGGTCTGGGCGCCGCGGTCTTCGACCTGAGCCTCGTCCAGCTTGACGCCGGAACTGCAGGCACCCAGTGCGGTGGCCACCAGGACCGCGCCCAGCAGGCTGGCCCAACGGCGACGATCGGTCATGGTGGAATGGATGGCGGTTCTCATGAGGAGGGACCTTTCAGTGGAGGTGGGTGAAGTGAAGGTTCAGGGGAAAAACAGAGCTATCGCGATCAGCGGGTGAAAGGACCCCAGTCGGGTTCGCGAATGTCGCCGGCGGCGCCCGACAGCCGGGTCTTGATGCGCCCATCAATCGTGGTCGTCATCAACGCTTCCTGGCTGCCTTCGCGGGTGGCATACATGATGAGGCGGCTGTTCGGCGCGAAGGAAGGACTCTCGTCCGCGCCGGTTTCCGTCAGGGCCGTGGCGCGTCCGGTCGCCAGTTCCAGCACATGCAGGCGGAAGGCACCGTTCACGCGCGAGATGAACGCCAGCCAGCGGCCGTCCGGGCTGGGTGACGGCGAAATGTTGTAGTTGCCGGAGAACGTGATGCGCTGGGCGTCTGTCCCCTGCGCCGTCATCCGGTAGATCTGGGGCGACCCGCCGCGGTCACTGACGAAGTAGATGGACTTTCCGTCGGGGCTGAACACCGGTTCGGTGTCAATGGCCGACGTCTGGGTCAGACGTCGTGGATCACCACCACCCGCCGGCATGATGTGAACCTGGGCGTTGCCCGAGAGCGTCAGCGCCAGCGCGATCTGGTTGCCATCGGGCGACCACGTCGGTGCACTGTTGGAGCCCCGGAAACTGGCCAGCAAACGGCGCTTGCCCGACGCGATGTCGTGGGCATAGACCACCGGCTTGCGCGCCTCGAACGACACATAGGCCAGTTGAGCGCCATTGGGCGACCAGCTCGGGGAAATGATGGGCTCCGGACTGCTCAGGGCCGCTCGTGCGCCCTGCCCGTCGGCATCGGCCACCCACAGGTGGTGACGCGAACCCGCCTTGGTCACATAGGCGATGCGGGTGGAGAACACGCCCTTTTCGCCCGTGAGCTTTTCATAGACATGATCGGCGATGCGGTGCGCAGCCAGACGCAGGTCCTGTGCCCCGACCGGGAAGCTCAATCCACCCAGGTCCTGGGCACGCACGGTGTCCCACAGACGGAAACGGACATCAAACCGGCCATCCGCCAGCCGCGTGACACTGCCAACGACCAGGGAGTCCGCACCCTTGGCGCGCCAGGCAGCGGCATCCGGGCGGGAATTTTCATCCAGGCCTGTCAGCGCCGGATCGACGAAACGGAACTGGCCGCTGCGTTCGAGGTCGGCACGGACAATGGCGGCCACGTCTTCGGAGGCCGACTCATTGCCACGGAAACGGACCGTGGAAAACGGCAGACGGGTCACACCGGCGCCCGCCACCTCGACCCGGAACTGGGCCAGGGCGTGTGTCGGCAGGGAACCGATGACGGGGAGAGCAAGGGCAGCGGCCAATACCTGGCGGCGCTGGCCCGAATGGGGGTGAACGGGTGGCGTCAAATCCTGCATTCTGTTGCGATCGATCATGGATGGGTCCATCATCGCATACGATGAAAGAACCTCTCGGCAGATAATAACGGAGCGCCGAAGTCGCTCGGTGACAAGATGTGCATGAAGCCCCGGTTTCGTTGCCCGAAATCCCGCTTCCTGCATCTCCCGACCGTTGATACCTTTTGCCGCCCGAGGTTCCAGTCCTCGGGTGAAATCTGCCCCCGTGGCGCACCCGAACCGACAGCGTGTCCCTACCTGCTCCTACCTCCGACACCATCTCCCGGCGCCTGCGTCGCCTGTGGCCGTTTTTCAGCTCGGCCAAGGCCGGCATGGTCCTGGCCGCCGTCGGCACCCTGCTCGGTGCCCTCACCGAACCGCTGATACCTGCCCTGCTCAAGACCCTGCTGGATCGCGGATTCGGCGAGGGAAGGATCGCGCTCTGGATGGTGCCTGCGGCCCTCATGGGCCTGTTCGGCATCCGGGGCCTGGCGGGGTTCATTGCGCAGTACGCGCTGTCCTATACCGCCAGCCTGGGCCTGCTGAACCTGCGGCGCGCCATGTACGCCCGTCTCAATGACGCCCAGATGACGCTGTTCGCACAGCAGAGTGCCAGCAAACTCTCGAACACACTCGTTTACGAAGTCCAGACGGGTGCCACCATGCTGGTCAACGCAATGCTCACCCTCACCAAGGACAGCCTGACGCTGCTGGCCCTGCTGGGGTACCTGGTGTACCTGAACTGGAAACTCACACTGATCATCCTGCTGCTGTTTCCGGGGTTGGTGTGGATCATGCGAACCCTCTCGCGCCGCCTGTACCGGCTGACGCGTTCCAGCCAGCAGGCCACCGACGAACTGGCCTATGTGGTCGAGGAAAACGCCCTGGCCCACCGCGTGGTTCGCCTGCATGGCGCACAGTCCCGCCAGGCCGAACGCTTCGATCGCCTGAGCGTCACCCTGCGTCGCCTGGCATTGAAATCCACCATTGCACAGGCAGCGATGACGCCGCTGACCCAGATGCTGGCCGCTGCGGCGCTGTCGGCCGTCATCGCCGTCGCGCTCTGGCAAAGCCAGAGCAGCGGCGTCAGCGTGGGCAACTTCGTGGCCTTCGTCACGGCCATGCTGATGCTGGTGGCGCCAATCCGCCACCTGGCCGAAATCGCCGGCCCCATCACCCGGGGACTCACGGCGCTGGAGCGCGGCCTGGACCTGATCGAACGCACGCCGGTACAGGTCGGCGGCACCCACCGCACCGAGCGCGTGGCCGGCAGCATCGCGTTTCGCGGTGTCCGCGTCAGCTATCCGCCACGCGACAGTACCGGCCAGGGCGAGACCGTGTCCGAGGCGCGCCTGGCCCTGCGACACATTGACCTGGACATTCGCTCTGGCGAGGTCGTGGCCTTCGTCGGCCCCTCGGGTTCAGGCAAGACAACCCTGGTCAACCTCCTGCCGCGCTTTGTCGAGGTCGAGCAGGGTCAGGTACTGCTTGACGGGGTCCCGCTGCCCGAATGGGACCTGGCCTGCCTGCGACGGCAATTTGCGATGGTCAGCCAGGACGTCGTCATGCTCAACGACTCGCTGGCGGCCAACGTGGCCCTGGGAGACGCAGAAAACCAGGTCGACGAAACCCGGGTCCGCCATGCACTGCAGTCGGCCAATCTGGAAGATCTGGTCGACAGCCTGCCCAAGGGCATCCACAGCACCGTGGGGCACAACGCGACCGAACTGTCGGGCGGCCAGCGCCAGCGCCTGGCCATTGCCCGGGCCATCTACAAGGACGCACCCGTGCTGATCCTGGACGAAGCCACCTCAGCCCTGGACAACGAGTCCGAGCGACTGGTTCAGGAAGCGCTGGGCCGGCTGATGCAGGGGCGCACCACCCTGGTCATTGCACACCGCCTCTCCACCATCGAGCACGCCGACCGGGTCGTCGTGCTGGCCGACGGTCAGATACACGAGCAGGGAACCCACCAGGCCCTGATTCAGGCCGCTGGCATCTACGCTCGCCTGCACGCGCAGCACCTGGGCAGCGTGCCGGAGGCGGTGCCCGAGTGATGCAGCAGGCCAGGGGAAACGGGGCGTGAAGCCCCGGTCCCGGTCTGGTCAGAAGTTGTACTGGACACCCACGCCCACGTGGTCAAAATGCCCCCAGCGAGGGTTGTCACCACTGCGCAGGCGTACATGGTCGAGATCCGCGCGCAACAACACGTTCTCGCTCAGGGCGTAGGTCACACCCAGACCCAGCGTGGGCCGGATCTGGCTGTCCGAATAGCGGTCGACGCCACGGGTCTGGTTCCAGTGGGTGCTCAGACCGCTGCTGTTCCGATGTGAGACATGGGCCAGACCGGCCTTGAAAAAGACCCTGGCCGACTCACCCAGCGACGTGCCGACGGTGGCGCGCAGGCCGTAGACCCGGCTGACGTATTCGTTGACGTAGGCATTGACGGCAGCGTATTGATGCCGCTTGCCCGACGTATAGAAGATCTCTGCGCCCAGCCAGTCGTTGATCTGCAGGCCGGCACCGATCAGGGCGCCAGCCTTGCGGTCGCTGTCACCCACGCTGTACGCCGGATTCACCGGAGCGCTGTAGTTCACACTGTCGGCGTTCTGTCCGATCGTGCCAAACAGGTAGGGCGTCAGACGCGATGCCGGCGCTGCGGCCGACACCGGCTGGGCGCTGGCCTTGGGCGCGGCAGCCACCGGCGCGGCAGCGGGTGCCGCAGCGGGGACCGGAGCAGGCGCTGCAACAGGAGCCGCCACCGGCGCCGGAGCAGCGGCCACCGGCTTGGGGACGGCCCTCGGGAAACTGCCTGCAAAACGGTTGTCACACTGTGCCATGCTCACGCGCACCGTCTTGCCCGTGCGGTCCTTGTAGGCATTCAGCGGCATATCGGGACTGAAGGGCACGAATTTGCCTTGCAGTTCCCTGGCAACCCCGTTGCGCCCATTCTTGCGACCCACCCCCTCGTCACAGGCGCCCAACGCAAACTCGGGCCCGAGATCCGACAGGCGCATCGTGCCGACAGAGACCTCACCCTTGCGGCGCAGGGGCGCCTTGCGCGTGGTGGGGACGTAGAAACGGGCCGTACCGGCTTGCACGGCAGCATCGCATTCGGCCGCCGTGTCGTAGCCGACGTTGCCGCTCTTGTCCGCCACCATGCCGGCATGGGCATGAGCTGTTGCAAAAAGCGTACCCAGAACCAGGGCAACGGGAGTGAGGGAGAGTCGGGCCATTGGCATCACCTGCGGTTGTGTGGGACATGAATCCGGCACATCCGTGCTCGGAACCGCCAAGCCTACCATCGGCGACAGCGGGCCCGACGAGCCATGCGACGGAGCGTGAAGGAATGCCCGCAACGTGTGCAAACGGCGCCACAGCGGCGGCCCTCCCGGCGCGGTCAGAGCAGGACGATGTCGTATTGCTCCTGGGTCATGCGCCCTTCGCTTTGCAGTGAAATGGGTTTGCCGATGAAGTCCGACAGGCCGGCCAGATGCTGGCTCTCCTCGTCCAGGAAAAGCTCGACCACCTGAGGTGATGCCACGACCCGGAATTCACGCGGGTTGAATGCCCTGGCCTCGCGCAGGATCTCCCGAAGAATGTCGTAGCAGACACTGCGCGCCGTCTTGACCGATCCCCGTCCACCACAGGCCACACAGGACTCGCTGAGCATGTGCGCCAGCGACTCGCGTGTGCGCTTGCGGGTCATCTCGACCAGTCCCAGCTGGGAGAATCCACCGGTCATGGTCTTGACCCGGTCCCTGCCCAGCTGCTTGCGGAACTCGGTGAGCACCGCCTCCTTGTGCTCCTCCCGGGTCATGTCGATGAAGTCCACGATCACGATGCCGCCCAGGTTGCGCAGGCGCAGCTGGCGCGCAATCGCCTGGGCCGCTTCCAGGTTGGTGCGAAACACCGTGTCATCGAAATTGCGCGCGCCAACGAACCCGCCCGTGTTCACATCGACCGTGGTCAGCGCCTCCGTCTGATCGATGACCAGATAGCCCCCCGACTTGAGATCCACCCGCCGGCCCAGGGCCCGGGCAATCTCTTCATCGATGTTGAACAGGTCGAAAATCGGTCGCTCGCCGGTGTAAAGCTGCAGTTTGTCCAGCGTATCGGGCATGAACTCCCTGGCAAACGCCTGCATCTGACCGAACTGCTCGCGCGAGTCGATCCGGATCGACAAGGTGTCGGCGCTGACCAGGTCGCGCAGCACGCGCTGCATCAGGGTGAGGTCTTCGTGCAGCAGCGCAGGTGCGGGCATGCGGGTCGAGGACTCCTTGATGCGCAGCCAGGTTTTCCGAAGATAGGCGACGTCCTCCACCAACTCCTGGTCACTGGCGTCTTCTGCATTCGTGCGGAGAATGAACCCGCCCGAGGGCTGTCCGTCGGGCGGCATGACAAGTCGCTGGACACGCTGTCGAAGGGCCTCACGTTGCGCAGGCGGAATTTTCTGGGACACGCCGATATGGTTGTCCTGCGGCAGAAACACCAGCAGGCGACCGGCGATGCTGATCTGGGCGGTCAGCCGTGCACCTTTGGTTCCTATCGGGTCTTTGAGAACCTGCACCATCAGCGCCTGCCCTTCGAAGATCTGACGCTCGATCGGCAGTACCGGATCGGGCGCCAGCACCTTCGGCGCGCTGGCGGACACTGCGCCGTCCGCCACCGCAGGCGTGGCACGTGCTTCCGCCCCGGACCGCTCACGCGGATTCGCGTGCTTGGCGGCGATGTTGGGCATCAGGTCGGCCACATGCAGGAACGCTGCCCTGTCCAGCCCGATGTCGATAAAGGCCGACTGCATCCCCGGCAGCACGCGAGAGACTTTGCCCAGGTAGATGTTGCCCACCAGACCTCGCTCCAGGGTGCGCTCCAGGTGCACTTCCTGGACGGCGCCCTGCTCCACCACGGCCACCCGGGTCTCCTGTGGTGACCAGTTGATCAGAATGTCCTGTCCCATATTGTTCTCAGTCGATGCGCAGCCCAGCCTGGGCCAGCAACTGCGCTGTCTCGTGCGCAGGCAGTCCCATGATGCCTGAATAACTGCCACTCATGTGGTCGATCCACAGGGCGGCGCGTCCCTGGATGGCATACGCACCTGCCTTGCCCATAGGTTCACCGGTATCGACATACCGGCGTATCCGGGCGGCCGTCAGCGGCGCAAACCGGACAGTGGAGGTCGACACGGCCTGCCACACACGGTCTTTGCGCACCCCGGGGACACCCACCGACACGGCAGTCAGCACGCGATGGCGCCGCCCCGAGAGATCGGCAAGCATGCGTCGTGCGTGGGACGCATCGGCGGGCTTGCCCATGATCCTGCGGCCAAGGGCCACGGTCGTATCGGCACACAGGACCGGAGCCGATGGCAGACCACGGCACCTGAGACGCTCCAGCGCCGCGTCCAGCTTGAGCGCCGTGACACGCCGCACATAGGCAGCGGGTGACTCACCTGGCCGCTCGATCTCCAGGGCTTCGACGTCTTCGCCATCGTCCGGCAGCAAGGCTTCGCATCGCACGCCCCACTGTTCGAGCAGCATGCGTCGGCGCGGACTTTGTGAAGCCAGATAGATGAAGGAGTTCATGTGGGAAAACGGACCCCGTCCGGCGTGCGCGCAGCCGCGTCACTCACGGTGATAGGGGTGGTTGTTGTTGATCGACCAGGCGCGGTAGAGCTGCTCCAGAAGCAGCACGCGCGCCATGGCATGCGGCAGCGTCATGTCCGACAACCGGATACGCTGCTGCGCCGCATCACGGAATGCCGGCTCCAGCCCGTCAGGCCCACCAATCACCAGCGCCACGTCATCGCCGCCCTGCTGCCACTTGAGCAACTGGGCCGCCAGATCGCGCGTGGTCAGCGCGGTACCCCGTTCGTCCAGCACGACCACGCGGCACCCTTTGGGCAGGACAGACTGGATGCGCTCGCGCTCGGCCGCCTGCAGCACCTCGCGCGACTTGGCCCCGCGAGGCTCGGTCTTGACCGTGCGGACTTCCAGTCGCAGATCGGGAGGAAAACGCCGGGCGTAGTCGTCACAGGCGGTCTGGGCCCAGTCGGGCATGCGCTGCCCGACCGCCACGACCACCAGTTTCATGAAGCCGACTTCTTGGCCGCTGCCTGGCGCGTCCCCGACTTGCGGGCGGCTGGTTTGGCATCGGCCCGAGGCTTGTTGACCACCAGCTTGGCCATGGGCGCCTTGGCGCCCGGAGCGGCCGCCCGCCGCTTGGCCGGAGCCGCACCAGCGCCAGTCTTGGCCGCTGCACGAGGTGTTGCGGCGCGCTTGGGCCCGGCCGGCGCTTCAGCTGACGCAGCAGCCCGCGGCGCCGCCCTCGAAGGTTTCGCAGGCTTGGCCGGTTTCGCCGGCACGGCGGGCGTCCTGGCCGCTGTCCGTGGCTTGCGCACGGGTGCGGCAAGTTCCTTGTCCTCCGGGGAGGCCTTGACCTTTTCGGCGCCATGACGAAGTCGAACCGGCTTGGCCCCCCAGATCTCTTCCAGGCGGTAGTACTGGCGAATCACCGGCTGCATCACGTGCGCCACGACCTGGCCACAGTCGACGATGATCCATTCGCCGTTGTCTTCTCCTTCGACACGCGGCTTGGCAAACCCGGCATCGCGCACGGCATCGCACACGCTGGAGGCCAGCGCCCGGGTCTGCCGATTGGATGTACCGCTGGCAACGATCACCCGCTCGAACAAGGGCGAAAGCTCTTCGGTATTGAAAACCACGATGTCCTGACCCTTGACGTCCTCCAGGCCGTCGACGATGGCACGCTGCAGGCGCTGGAGCTGTTTCTTGGTGGTGGATTCGCTGGTCATTGGGACGTCGGATAGAGGGAATGTTGTGAAATATAGCTCGACACGGACTCGGGCACCATCTGCCCGACGGTGGCGCTACCGGCGGCGGCCTGTGCCCGTACGCGGGTGGCGCTCATGCGCCACGGGGGCATGAGCACTTTCTCGAACGGTATGTCGATGCCATCCAGGTCAGGGCCGCTGTCCTCGCCATCGGCACCCCCATCGTCGTCAAAGGGGCGGTCGGCCACCGCCAGTCGCGCAAGGCCAAGGACTTCATCCCAGCGGACCCAGCTCTTGAATGACAGCAGCTGGTCGGCGCCTAGGATCAGGTACAGCTCGGCTTGCGGATACAGCGCACGCAGTTCCATCAGGGTATCGGCCGTGTAGCTGGGCCCCTGGCGACGGATTTCCCGGTCATCGAGCACCACGCCCGGCACATCGCCAAATGCCAGACCGCACATGGCCAGGCGGTGCTGCGCACTGGTCAGTGTGCGCGCCTTGTGCCAGGCCTGCCCGGTAGGCACGATATGCAGGCGCTGCAAGCCCAGCTGAGCCACGGCAGTTTCGGCCAGGCGCCTGTGCGCCAGATGCGGCGGATCGAATGCCCCGCCGAACATGCCCACGCGGCGCACCGCATCATGATTCATTCGAGCCAGTCCCGGCGAACAAGGAATTCTTTGCAGAGGCGGTCTTCCGGTGTGCCTTCGAGGCCATGGCGGTTGTACGACCAGCTCACCAGAGGCGGCATCGACAGCAGGATCGACTCGCTGCGTCCGCCGGATTGCAGGCCAAAATGCGTGCCCCTGTCCCAGACCAGGTTGAACTCGACGTAGCGGCCTCGCCTGTACAGCTGGAAGCTGCGCTCCCGCTCGCCATAGGCCATGTCACGCCGGCGATCGACAATGGGCAGGTAGGCGTCCAGGAAGGCATCCCCCACTGAACGCATCATGGCGAAGCCTCCCTCGAAACCCAGTTCGGAGAAGTCGTCGAAGAACACCCCTCCGACACCGCGTTGCTCGTTGCGGTGCTTCAGAAAGAAATACTCGTCGCACCAGCGCTTGAAGCGCGGGTACTTGTCGACCCCGAAGGGGTCCAGCGCACGGCGGCATGTCGAGTGGAAATGCACCGCGTCTTCCTCGAATCCGTAGTACGGCGTCAGGTCCATGCCCCCACCAAACCAGCACACCGTATCGCCCGATGCGGGCGTGGCCGCGATCATGCGCACGTTCATGTGTACCGTCGGCACGTAAGGATTGCGCGGATGGAACACCAGCGACACCCCCATGGCCTCGAACGGCGCGCCAGCCAGGTCCGGCCGATGCTGCGTGGCCGATGGTGGCAGGCTCGAACCCTTCACGTGGGAAAACCCGCAACCCGCGCGCTCAAATACGGCACCATCCTCAAGAATCTGGGTGATGCCATGGCCCTGCAGGCCCTGGCCGGCAGGCTTCTTCCAGGAATCCACAAGAAACTGACCACCGTCCACCGTCGCGATGGTGGACGTGATGCGGTCCTGCAAGCCCGTCAGGTACTTCCGGACGGCTTGGGTAGATGTCAGGGATGTCATTCGTTTACCTCGTGCAGGCCGATTGTGCTCCCTGAAGGCACACCAGGCTGGCATGGGGTGCGTTCCGGTGAACGCACCTTTCGGGAAGATCCAGGCAGGCCTCAGACAGCGCGGAATCCGATATCCCGGCGGAACTGGGCGCCGTCAAACCGGATGCCAGCCACTGTCGCGTAGGCATTCTGCTGGGCCTGACGGACCGAGTCACCCAGGGCCGTGACACACAGGACCCGCCCTCCGCTGGTACATACCTGGCCGTCCTTGTCGGCCGTACCGGCATGGAAGACCATGCAAGTTTCGTTGTCTGAGGGCAGGCCGTCGATCACGTCGCCCTTGCGGGGCTGCAACGGATAGCCCTGAGCGGCCATCACGACACCCAGTGCGACCCGCGGGTCCCAGTCCAGGCTGACCCTGTCCAGTTCGACACGCGTGGCCGCCAGCAGCACCTGGGCCAGGTCGCTGCGCAGACGCATCATGATCGGCTGGGTTTCCGGGTCACCCATCCGGCAGTTGAACTCCAGCGTCCTGACCGAACCATCCGGCGCAATCATCAGGCCTGCATAAAGGAAACCGGTGTAGGGAATGCCGTCAGCGGCCATGCCTCGCAAGGTGGGCAGGATCACCTCGTTCATCGCTCGATCGTGCACCGCCGGCGTGACCACCGGCGCAGGCGAATAGGCGCCCATGCCGCCGGTATTGGGCCCCTGGTCGGCATCGAGCAGACGCTTGTGGTCCTGACTGGTGGCCAGCGCCAGGGCATGCTCGCCATCGCAGAGCACAATGAAGCTGGCCTCTTCCCCCTGCAGGAAATCCTCGATCACGACCCGTGCACCACCTTCGTTGTGGGCCACCCCCAACGTGTTGTCCACCAGCATGAAATCGATGGCCTCGTGTGCTTCTGCCAGCGTCATCGCCACCACAACACCCTTGCCGGCGGCCAGGCCATCGGCCTTGACCACGATCGGAGCCCCTCTGGACGCCACGTACTCATGTGCCTGGACAGGATCCGTGAAGGCCTGGTAGGTGGCCGTCGGAATGCCGTGACGCTCCATGAAGGCCTTGGAAAACGCCTTCGAACTCTCCAGCTGGGCCGCCCGCCGCGTGGGGCCGAAAATGGCCAGGCCATGGGCGCGGAACTCGTCCACCACGCCCGCAGCCAACGGAGCCTCGGGCCCCACCACCGTCAGACCGATGTCATTGGCCTGCGCCCACTCGCGCAGCGCCTTGCTGTCGGTCAGCGGCACATTGGTCAGCCCGGGGTCCCGGGCTGTACCCGCGTTGCCTGGCGCCACAAACACCTGCCCCACGCTCTGCGAGCGCTTCAGGCGCCACGCCAGCGCATGTTCACGGCCGCCGCCGCCAATAACCAGAACTTTCAAACCGATCTCCAAAATCCAATCACTTTGCCGGAGCGCCATTCCCCACCGGGAGCGGGGAATCCGGCTCTGCCGGACCGCACCGACCTGACCCCATCAGGGGGTGACACGCGCTGTGCGGCGCCGGGAGGGGTCACAACTCGGCGTTGTGGAATACCGCCTGCACGTCGTCCAGGTCCTCGAGCACATCCAGCAATTTCTGCATGCGCTCGGCGTCCTCGGCTTCGAGCGTCACCGTGTTCTCGGCACGCATGGTGACCTCAGCCAGCTCGGGCTGCAGACCGGCTGCCTCCAGTGCGTTCTTGACGGCCTCGAATTCGCCCGGCGCGGTCAACACCTCGATGGCGCCCTCGTCGTCGGCGATCACGTCTTCGGCGCCCGCCTCCAGCGCGACCTCCATGATCTGGTCCTCGGATGCGCCGGGCGCGAAGACCAGCTGGCCGCAATGCTTGAACTGGAAGGCGACAGAGCCATCGGTTCCCAGGTTGCCACCGTGCTTGCTGAAGGCATGCCGCACCTCGGCCACCGTACGCACACGGTTGTCCGTCATGGTATCGACAATGATGGCCGCCCCTCCGATACCGTAGCCCTCGTAACGGATCTCTTCGAGCGTCTGGCCTTCCAGGTTGCCCGACGCCTTGTCGACGTTGTACTTGATGCGGTCGGCCGGCATGTTGGCGGCCTTGGCCTTGTCAATGGCCAGACGCAGACGCGGATTGGACGCCGGGTCCGGGCCGCCCGAGCGGGCCGCCACCGAGATCTCGCGAATCACACGCGTCCAGATCTTGCCCCGCTTCTCGTCCTGCCGGCCTTTGCGGTGTTGAATGTTGGCCCATTTGCTGTGTCCAGCCACAAGCGAATCCTCTTTTGTTAACCAGAATTTGGTGTAATAACCCGTGATTTTACGGCGGACACCTGAACCGCAGCGCCACACGCCACTTTCCGAGGACACCATGGCCGAACCAATGCTGATCGCCAAGAACCCCCAGACCCAATGCCATTTGTTGCCCCAGCTGGCCAATCGCCATGGACTGATCACCGGTGCCACCGGTACCGGCAAGACCGTGACCCTGCAGACACTGGCGGAACAGTTCTCGCGCATCGGCGTGCCGGTGTTCATGGCCGATGTCAAGGGTGACCTGACCGGCATCAGCCAGGCAGGAAGCTTCGGGGACAAGATCAGTGCCGTGCTGCGCGACCGGCAGATCGAGCTGCGCAGGCCACAGGCCTGCCCCACCACGGTCTGGGACGTCTTTGGCGAACAGGGACACCCGGTCCGCGCCACCATCAGCGACATGGGGCCTTTGCTGCTGGCCCGCATGCTCAACCTGAACGACACACAGTCCGGCGTCCTCAACCTGGTCTTCAAGATCGCCGACGACAACGGCCTGTTGCTGCTGGACATGAAGGACCTGCGGTCCTTGCTGCAGCATGTGGGCGACAACACGCGCCAGTTCACCACCGAATACGGCAACATCAGTGCAGCCAGCATCGGCGCCATTCAGCGCGGACTGATGCAGGTCGAGCAACAGGGCGGCGACCGTTTCTTCGGCGAGCCGATGCTGGACATCCAGGACTTCATGCAGACGGTGGATGGCCAGGGCATGATCAACATCCTGGCCGCCGACAAGCTGCTGAACGCTCCCCGGCTGTACGCCACCTTTCTGCTGTGGCTGCTCTCGGAGCTGTTTGAAACCCTGCCGGAAGTCGGTGACCCGGACAAACCCCGCCTGGTCTTCTTCTTCGACGAGGCCCACCTGCTCTTCAATGAAGCGCCCAAGGTGCTGATCGAGCGCATCGAGCTGGTGGTCAGGCTGGTCCGGTCCAAAGGGGTGGGCGTGTACTTCGTCACCCAGAATCCGCTGGACATTCCCGACAGCGTCCTGGGTCAACTGGGCAACCGTATCCAGCACGCCCTCCGCGCATTCACGCCACGCGACCAGAAAGCGGTCAAGGCCACGGCACAGACCATGCGCCCCAAAGCCGGCCTCGACATCGAGGCGGCGATCACCGAACTGGCGGTGGGCGAGGCGCTGGTCAGCCTGCTCGACGCCAAAGGCCGCCCTTGCGAAACGGAACGTGTCTTTGTCTACCCACCCGGCAGCCAGCTTGGCCCCATCAGCGATGCACAGCGACAAGCCCTGATCAGCCAGTCGCTCGTGGCTGGCGTCTACGAAACGCAGGTTGACCGGGAGAGCGCCTACGAAATCCTGCGCAAGCACACCGAGCACCGCATGGGTGAAGCTCCCGACGACGACACCGCCAGTCCGTCATCGCCACGGGTACCTGGCGCGCCGCCAGCATCGGCGCCCGCCGCCTCCGGCGGCGTGCTCAGTGAACTGCTGTTCGGCCGTACCGGTCCCCGTGGTGGCCAGTACGACGGTCTGGTCCAGACCATGGCCAAGACCGCGGCCCGCAGCGTGGCCAGCGGCCTCGGCCGCCAGATCGTCCGGGGCGTCCTGGGCAGTCTGCTGGGCGGCAGACGGAAATGAAAACAGGCTGACCCGGATACCCGGGCCAGCCTGCCGCTGATTCACACCAGGCAATGTCAGTCGGCTGCGGCCGGCTCCTCTGCGGCACGCGGCTTGCCTTCTTTCCTGGGCAAAGGCTGGATATCCAGGGTCACGTCCTGGGTCTCCTTGCCATCCTCGCCTGCTTTGGTCTCCAGGTCGACGGTCAGGCGACCACCTTCGGTCAGTCGCCCGAACAGCAACTCGTCGGCCAGCGCCCTGCGAATGGTGTCCTGAATCAGACGCTGCATCGGACGGGCACCCATGAGCGGATCGAAACCCTTCTTGGCCAGATGCTTGCGCAAGGTGTCGGTGAAGGTGACTTCGACTTTCTTCTCGACCAGCTGTTGTTCCAGCTGCAGCAGGAACTTGTCCACCACCCGGAGGATGATGTTCTCGTCCAGTGCCTTGAAGCTGACGATGGCATCCAGCCGGTTGCGGAATTCGGGCGTGAACAGGCGCTTGATATCGCCCATCTCGTCGCCCGACTCGCGCGGGTTGGTGAAGCCAATGGTTGCCTTGTTCATGGTCTCGGCACCCGCATTCGTCGTCATGATGATGATGACGTTGCGGAAGTCGGCCTTGCGCCCATTGTTGTCCGTGAGCGTGCCATGGTCCATGACCTGCAGCAGCACATTGAAGATGTCCGGATGGGCTTTCTCGATTTCGTCGAGCAGCAGCACACAGTGCGGCTTCTTGGTGATCGCTTCGGTCAGCAGCCCCCCCTGGTCGAACCCGACATAACCCGGAGGCGCACCGATCAGGCGGCTGACCGCATGCCGTTCCATGTACTCGGACATGTCGAAACGGATCAGATCGATGCCCATGATGTAGGCCAGCTGCTTCGCGGCCTCGGTCTTGCCGACACCGGTCGGGCCACTGAACAGGAAAGCACCGATCGGCTTGTCGGCCCGGCCCAGGCCGGAACGGGCCATCTTGACACTGGCCGACAGCACTTCGAGCGCCTTGTCCTGACCGAAGACCACGCTCTTGAGATCACGCTCCAGGGTCTGGAGCTTGCTTCGGTCGTCATTGGACACGTTCGCGGGCGGAATGCGCGCGATCTTGGCCACAATTTCCTCGATCTCGTTCTTGCCGATGGTCTTCTTGCGCTTGGACGGCGCCAGGATGCGCTGGGCAGCTCCGGCCTCGTCGATCACGTCGATGGCCTTGTCCGGCAGATGACGGTCGTTGATGTACTTGGCTGACAGCTCGGCTGCGGCCTGCAGCGCCGCCACAGCGTATTTCACACCGTGGTGTTCTTCGAAGCGGCTCTTGAGACCCTTGAGGATGTCCACCGTCTGCTCGACCGTCGGCTCGACCACGTCCACCTTCTGGAAGCGTCGGGACAGCGCGGCATCCTTCTCGAAGATGCCTCGGAACTCGGTGAACGTGGTCGCCCCGATGCACTTGAGCTGGCCGCTGGACAGCGCCGGCTTGAGCAGGTTGGAGGCGTCCAGGGTGCCCCCCGAGGCCGCGCCCGCACCGATCAGGGTGTGGATCTCGTCAATGAACAGGACGGCATGCGGCTTGTCCTTGAGCGACTTGAGCACGCCCTTGAGTCGTTGCTCGAAATCGCCCCGGTACTTGGTCCCGGCCAGCAGAGCCCCCATGTCCAGCGAATACACCTGGGACTCGGCCAGGATTTCGGGCACGTCGCCCTGTGTGATCCGCCAGGCCAGGCCTTCCGCAATGGCCGTCTTGCCCACGCCGGCCTCGCCCACGAGCAGGGGATTGTTCTTGCGACGGCGGCACAGGATCTGGATGACGCGCTCGACCTCGTATTCACGGCCGATGAGTGGATCAATCTTTCCGTCCTTGGCCAGCTGATTGAGGTTCTGGGTGAACTGCTCCAGCGGCGACGCCTTCTCGGCGGGCTTGCCCTCGGCGCCCTGCTCCTCGTTCTCGGCCGCGCTTTCGCCGGGCTTGCCCGCCTCGGGCGGATCGCTCTTGCGAATACCATGGGCGATGAAATTCACCACATCCAGGCGCGTCACACCCTGCTGGTGGAGGTAGTACACGGCATGGGAGTCCTTTTCACCGAAGATGGCCACCAGGACGTTGGCGCCCGTGACCTCCTTCTTGCCGTTGCCGGTGGACTGCACGTGCATGATGGCGCGCTGGATCACCCGCTGGAAACCCAGCGTGGGCTGGGTATCCACCTCTTCGGTGCCCGCGACCTGCGGCGTGTTGTCCTTGATGAAGTTGGTCAGCGACTTGCGCAAGTCGTCGATGTTGGCCGAGCAGGCCCTCAGCACTTCGGCCGCACTGGGGTTGTCGAGCAGCGCCAGCAAAAGGTGTTCGACGGTGATGAATTCGTGCCGTTGCTGCCGGGCCTCGACAAAGGCCATATGCAAGCTGACTTCAAGTTCCTGGGCGATCATGGGCACGTCCTTTGGGCAGTGAGATGGCGGGAAGGCAAAGTGACAAGTAGTTGATGATGGGGAAGTTCTTCCTCAGATGGGGCGTCCGGACACTTATTCAACCGGCTCGCTCAGGCATTGCAGCGGATGCCCCGCGCCGCGCGCGGCCTGCTGCACCTGATCGACCTTGGTAATGGCAATGTCCCGGGAATAGATACCGCACACCCCTTTCCCTTCGAGATGGATCTTGAGCATGATCTGCGTGGCCGTTTCCCGGTCCTTGCCGAAAAACTCCTGGATCACCTGAACCACGAACTCCATCGGCGTGAAATCGTCGTTGAGCAGCACCACCTGATACATGTGGGGCGGCTTCACGCGCTGGGTCCGACGCTCGAGCACCACAGCGTCGTCGTTGCTCACGCTCGGCGGGGGAACTGGCACAGGAGGTTTTCCGGGATTCTGGGTAGCCATGAAACGATTCTAGCCATGTGCTGACACCCCGGCGCGCCCATGGCCATCCTGTCCAGGCGTCCGGCGACAACCGGGTGCCGGACCTCGGACGGCAGACAGGGACAGGAAAGGCTTCCATGAAGCCATTGTGGCCCGCCATGACGGCGGAAAACCGCCAAGGAAGTCACCTTCCCGGCGGTTTTTTGGAGCATTGGCCTGATGCGGCCGCCGGCCCGATGGCCAGGCAGGTCAGGTCCTGTAGTTGTAGAAGCCCTCGCCTGTCGCCACGCCCAGCTTGCCCTGGTCGATGTAGGTCGCCTTGAGCCAGGCGGCGAGCTGGCGGAGGTCTTCGTTGCCGTTCATCAGGATGTTGTAGGGCGTCGCCATGCCGATGATGTCCATGATCTGCATTGGCCCGAAGGTGGCCGCCGTGCCGATCTTCCAGGTCTTGTCCACGTCCTCGGGCGAGGCGTAGCCGCCGGCGACCAGGTCCAGCCCGGCAATGAGAAACGGCACCAGCAGCGAGTTGAGCACGTAGCCGGCCTTCTCCTTGTGGATCGGGATCGGCACCATGCCGATCGCCTCGGCGAAGCCCACCACCTGCTGGAACACCGCCGGGTCGGTGTCGGCGGTGCCCATGACCTCGGCGGTATTCAGGGCCCAGATCCGGTTGGCAAAATGCAGGGCAAGGAACTTCGCCGGGCGGCCGGTCGCGCCCTTGAGGTCGCTGGGCAGCAAGGTCGAGGAATTGGTCGCGAAAATGGTTTTCTCGGGCGCCAGCGTGGCCAGTTGCGCGTACATCGACTTCTTGAGGTCGAGCAGCTCGGGAATCGCCTCGATCACCAGATCGGCGTCCTTCACCGCTGCGGCCAGGTCGCTGGTCAGCTGCAGCCGTGTCTGGGCGGCGGCCAGGGTCGCGTCGTCGGCACCGGCCACCTCGGCGGCGTAGGTCGTGGCCAGGCCAGCGAAACGCTGCCGCGCGGCGGCCAGCGCGTCGTCGTTGATATCGTAGACCGTGACCTGAAAGCCCTTGAAGGCGGTCTGGAAGGCAATCTGCGAGCCGAGGACGCCGGCCCCCAGCACGGTGACGTGGGTGATGCTCATGGGGTTTCTCCTGATGGATGTACGGTGGGTGGGATGCCGCGCCCGGTGTCAGCGCAAATGGCGAGCGAAGAAGGCCAGCTGGTCCGCCAGGGCCATGTCGCGGTGCTCGTCCACATAGATGTCGAAATGCCCGATGGGATACCGGCGCACTTCCGCGAGCGGGCCGACCTTGCGGGCCAGCTTCAGCGTGGCCTTGACCGGGCAGACCGAGTCCTTCATGCAGGCCTGCAACAACAGCGGCTTCTGGAGGCGGCGGGCCTTGGCGATCGGCCGGTAGCTGGCCAGGGTCAGCATCACGCGGGCGGTCATCTCGTTGCGCCAGTCCGGTGGCGTGAACCGGATGTAGCGCATCGAATCGTGACTGGCCAGCGCACCGAAGCTGCCCTCGGCGGCCGCAATGGGAAAGGTTACCGGCGACAGGCCGAACAGCGCCCGTGTCTGATCGGCCAGCGCATAGGCAGCAAACCGCAACAGACGGCCCAGGCCGGCATAGGCGCCAACGTTGAGCGTGGCTGCCAGCCCGTCGACCATCGGGTTCTGCGCCACCGTGGCAGCAATGGACGGATCGTTGGCCGCCGTGGCGATCACATGCCCACCGGAGAACGACGTTCCCCACAGGCCGATGCGACGCGCGTCGACGCCCGGCAGGCGCCGGGTGTGCGCCACCGCTGCCTTCCAGTCGGCCAGCTGCCTGCCGATGCTCAGCAGCTGGCGCGGCTGACCATCACTGGCACCGAAGTGGCGGTAGTCGAACAGCACGACGTGGTAACCCTTTGCTGCAAACCCTTCGGCAAAGGGTTCCAGACCGGCATCTCGCGTGCCACCCAGGCCATGGGCCATCACGATAGCGGCGCCGCTGCCTTTCATGGGCTGGTAATGCCAGGCGCGGCAGGTAAGGCCGTCGCTCTGGAACTCGGTATTGGTGCGGGTGAAGGTGGTCATGGCAGGCCTCCTGATGCCGGCCACTCAGGCCGTCGCGGCCATGGCAGGCACCATAGGCTCGGTCCCGCGCGGGTACGCATGCTGGAACACCAGGCAGCCATCGTCGATGGGCGCTTCCAGCAAGGCTTTCTTGTCCTTGCCGTAGTGCATCAGCACCTTCCATGGGCCGCTGCGCCCCTGGCGCGGCAAGCTGTCCTTGCCGCGCTGCACATAACCCGATTGCAGCGAATCGAGGATGCCGTCGTCCAGCGCATTGCCCTGCGTGTCGCGCGGCGTCACCACGGTCAGGCCGCGGGCGTCCATGTGCTCGAGCAGGCGATTCAGGTAACGCCCGGCGATGTCGGACTTCAGCGTCCAGGGGGCATTGGTGTAACCAAACACCCACATGAAGTTCGGCACGCCCTCCACCAGTGCACCGCGATAGGTCATCTGCCCGTGCAGTGGCATGGGCGCATGGTCCACCTTCAGTTCCATGCCGCCGAGCATCTGGATATTCAGACCGGTGGCCGTCACGATGATGTCGGCCTGAATTTCCTGGCCCGACTTCAAGCGCACCCCACCAGCGGTGAAACGGTCGATGTGGTCGGTGACGACCGAAGCACGCTTTTCACGCAGCGCCACGAACAGGTCGCCGTCGGGCACTGCGCACAGGCGCTCGTCCCAGGGCATGTACCTGGGCGTGAAGTGCCGCATGTCGAAGTCCGGCCCCACCTGCTTGCGCACCTGCCCGATCAGGAACTTGCGCATCATCTGCGGCCAGCGGCGGCAGGCCAGGTACAGGCCGCGCTGCACCGCGATGTTGCGCCCCCGCGCAATGCGGTACACCCAACTGTCCGGCAGGAACTTGCCCAGCACCATGGCCATGGTATCGGTGTCGGGCAGCGAGAACACGTAGCTCGGTGAGCGCTGCAGCATGGTCACGTGCGCAGCGGTGCGTGCCATGGCCGGCACCACCGTCACGGCGGTCGCGCCACTGCCGATCACCAGCACGCGCTTGCCGGCGTAGTCCAGGTTCTCGGGCCATTGCTGCGGGTGCACGATCTGGCCCTTGAAGTCCTCTTCGCCGGGGAAGCTCGGGCGGAAGCCCGCGTCGTAGTTGTAGTAGCCACTACAGTTGATCAGGAACTGGCAGGCGAAATGCTGTCGTTCCCCTGTGTCGGTACGCTCCACCGTCACCAGCCAGCGTTGCTGGGTGCTCGACCAGTCGGACTCGACCACCTTCAGGCCGTAGTGGATCTTGTCCAGCAGGCCATGTTCCTGGGCCGTCTCGGCGATGTACTGGCGGATCGAGGGACCGTCCGCCAGCACTTTGGTGGAGTTCCAGGGCTTGAAGCGGTAGCCGAAGCTGGCCATGTCGGAATCCGAGCGGATGCCGGGGTAGCGGAACAGGTCCCAGGTGCCACCCAGTCGCTCGCGGCGCTCGATGATGGCCAGGGTCCGCTTCGGATGGCCCTGACTGAGGTGAACAGCCGTGCCAATGCCGGACAGGCCGGCGCCAATGATGAGGGTATCGACGTATTGCGTGGTCATGCTTGTCTCCTGGTTATCCGGTCTGTGCCGGTCATGCGAAAGATAAGCAGCAGCGCGTCTCTTGAATCGGTTTTGCGCGACAACTTTTTGATTTTTCGTGACAATAGGGCATGGGACCAACCCTGATACGCGCAGCCAACCTCACCGGGATCGAAGAGTTGATGACACAGCTTGGCGGCGATCCGGCGGCGCTGCTGGCGCGCTACCACATCGACCCGGCACACATCCGCAACCCCGACGCCTACGTGCCCTACAGAAGCCTGGCTGGCGTGCTGGAACGTGCGGCAGCCGAATGCGCTTGTCCGGATTTCGGCCTCAGGCTGGTGCAATGGCAGGGACTGAACATGCTGGGCCCGATTGCCGTGATGGCCCGCAACGCCCACGACGTGGCGGACGCCTTTGCCGGACTCAGCCGCTACCTCCATGTCCATGGACCAGCGCTCAAGCTGAACCTGACCGGACACAACCACGCGGGCCAGTACTGCTTCGACTACCGCATCGACGAGCCCGGTCTGCACCAGATGCCGCAGGCCTACGAGCTGAGCCTGGCCAACGGCGTGCACATCCTGCGCCTCCTGGCCGGCGATGCCGCCCGGCCGGCGCGGATGTATTTCAAGCACGCGCGGCTTTCACCCCCGGCCGCCTACGCGAGGGTCTTCGGCTGCCCGATCGAGTTCGAGGCCGAGCATTGCGGATTCGACCTGCACGCAGCGGACATGAAGCGCCCGCTGCTGGGCGCAGACAATGGCACGCTGCAACTGGCGCAACGCTTCCTGGAATCGTCCCAGCCGCCGGGCGGACAGATATCAGACCGTGTCAGCGAACTGATCCACCGCCTGCTCGCCACCGGCCAGTGCAGCATCGGCGCAGTGGCCGAACAGCTGGCCATGCACCCACGCACCCTGCAGCGAGCGCTACAGGACTGCAGCACCAGCTACGACGCGCTGCTCGATGACATCCGCCAGAACAAAGCCCGCGAATACCTGGCGCAGACGGCCATGCGCTTCAGCCAGGTGGCCGGCCTGCTGGGCTACACCGACCAGAGCACGTTCAACCGCGCGTGCCGGCGCTGGTACGGCTGCACCCCGAAGGCACTTCGCCAGAACCTGCGATAGGACGCCGGCACGGAAGCGACCGCCGGGTGCGCGACGTGTTGCCCGGCAGGCGGGTCACATGTTGTCGATCATGACCTGCCCGAAACCCGAGCAGGACACCTGGGTCGCCCCCTCCATCAGACGCGCGAAGTCGTAAGTCACCTTCTTGGACTGGATGGACTTTTCCATGCTGGAAATGATGAGGTCGGCCGCCTCGATCCACCCCATGTGTCGCAGCATCATTTCAGCCGACAGGATCTCGGAACCCGGGTTGACGTAGTCCTTGCCAGCATACTTCGGCGCTGTTCCGTGGGTGGCTTCGAAGCAGGCCACCGAATCGGACAGATTGGCCCCAGGAGCAATGCCGATACCGCCCACCTGGGCCGCCAGCGCGTCCGAAATGTAGTCGCCGTTGAGGTTGAGCGTGGCAATCACCGAATACTCGGCCGGTCGCAGCAGAATCTGCTGCAGGAAGGCGTCGGCAATCGAGTCCTTGACCACGATGTCCCTGCCCGTCCTCGGATTCCGGATCTTGCACCAGGGTCCGCCGTCGATCAGTTCCGCACCGAACTCCTTCAGTGCCAGCCCATAACCCCAGTCCCGGAACCCGCCCTCGGTGTATTTCATGATGTTGCCCTTGTGGACCAGGGTCACACTGGGCTTGTCGTTGTCGATCGCGTACTGGATCGCCTTGCGCACCAGGCGCTCGGTGCCCTCGCGCGACACCGGCTTCACGCCGATGCCGGAGGTGTCGGGGAAGCGGATCTTGGTCACACCCATTTCATCGATCAGGAAACGGATCAGCTTCCGGGCCTTGTCGGATTCGGCCTCGTATTCAATGCCGGCATAGATGTCTTCCGAGTTCTCGCGAAAGATCACCATATTGGTCTTCTCGGGCTCCTTCAGGGGTGAAGGAACACCCTTGAAGTACTGGACCGGCCGCAGGCAGACGTACAGGTCGAGTTCCTGGCGCAGCGCCACATTGAGTGAGCGAATGCCGCCGCCAACAGGTGTTGTCAGCGGGCCCTTGATGGACACCACGTATTCCTTCAGCGCCGCCAGCGTTTCTTCCGGCAGCCAGACATCGGGACCGTAGACGCGGGTCGATTTCTCGCCGGCGAACACCTCCATCCAGTGGATCCGGCGCTGGCCTCCATAGGCCTTGGCCACGGCGGCATCGACCACCTTGAGCATCACCGGCGTGATGTCCAGGCCGGTTCCGTCGCCTTCGATATAAGGAATGACCGGTTCGTCCGGCACGTTCAGTGACATGTCGGCGTTGACGGTGATCTTCTGCCCTTCGGCAGGCACCTGGATGTGCTGGTACATGTAGGAGGTCTCCGGTTGGCTCTGTCTGGCGCCACGAGGCGTTGGCAGCCTTGCACGACGCTGTGCGGGCTGAGGCGGAAAGCGCACAAATTCTAGCCCCCCGCCATCGAAGACTGTGCATGCGGCATCCCCGGAAACAGGACACCTGGGCGACAATCGGCGCATGCACACCACTTTGCTCCGGACCACTTTCAAGTCACTGTTCGCCAGCCTGCTGGCGGTGGCGACCTGGGCGGCACAGGCCCAGGACGATCCGCAACTGGACCTGCCCAGAACCACCCTCAGGGCAGGCATGCACCTGATTCAGGCACAGGTAGCCTCCACACCGCAGCAGCGAGCCGTCGGCCTCATGCATCGCAAGGACATGCCAGCCGGTGAAGGCATGCTGTTCGTGTTCGACCAGCCTGCCGTGCAGTGTTTCTGGATGAAAAACACCGTGCTGCCCCTGACCGCTGCGTTTGTGGACAGCGACGGCACCGTGGTCAACCTGGCCGACATGCAGCCCCTGTCACTCGACTCGCACTGCTCCGGCAAGCCGGTGCGCTATGTGCTGGAAATGCACCAGGGCTGGTTTGCCAGGCGCGGCATCCAGCCCGGTTTCCGGCTGGGCGGACCGCCCTTCGGCGGCCGCTGACCCAGACCGGATCGCTCACCCTGCGATGGAAGCCAGCACCTGGTTGAAGGTAGCGCTCGGACGCATGACGGCTGCCAGCTTTTCCGAGTCGGGCATGTAGTAGCCGCCGATATCGGCTGCCTTGCCCTGGACCGCAGCCAGCTCGGCCACGATCGTCTGCTCCTGGTCTGCCAGGGCACGGGCCAGCGGAGCGAAGCGGGTCGCCAGCTCGGTGTCCTCGGTCTGACTGGCCAGTTCCTGCGCCCAGTACATGGCCAGATAGAACTGGCTGCCCCTGTTGTCGAGCTCGCCGGTCTTGGGCGAGGGGTTCTTGCGGTTGTCCAGCAGCTTGCCGGTGGCCGAGTCCAGCGTCCTGGCCACGAGCTTGGCCCTGGCGTTGCCGGTCTTGATGCCCAGATCCTCCAGCGACACGGCCAATGCCAGGAATTCGCCCAGGGAATCCCAGCGCAGGTGGTTTTCCTCCACCAGTTGCTGCACGTGCTTGGGTGCAGAGCCACCGGCACCCGTCTCGTACATGCCGCCGCCAGCCATCAGGGGCACGATGGACAGCATCTTGGCCGAGGTGCCCAGCTCCATGATCGGGAACAGGTCGGTCAGGTAGTCGCGCAGGATGTTGCCGGTGGCGCTGATCGTGTCCAGGCCCCGGATCACGCGCTCCAGGGTGTAGCGCATGGCGCGCACCTGACTCATGATCTGGATATCCAGGCCTGTGATGTCGTGCTCGTGCAGGTACATCTTGACCTTGGTGATCAGCTGCGCCTCGTGCGGACGGTAGGCGTCCAGCCAGAACACCACGGGCATGCCGGAATTGCGGGCACGGGTGACGGCCAGCTTGACCCAGTCACGGATGGCAGCATCCTTGACCTGGCACATGCGCCAGATGTCGCCCTGCTCCACGTCCTGGCTCATCAGCACTTCGCCGGTGTCCAGGTCGGTGATGTTGGCCACGCCGTCCTCGGGGATCTCGAAGGTCTTGTCGTGCGAGCCGTATTCCTCGGCCTGCTGCGCCATCAGGCCCACGTTGGGCACCGTGCCCATGGTCTTGGGATCGAACGCGCCGTGCCACTTGCAGAAGTTGATCATCTCCTGGTAGATGCGGGCGAAGGTCGACTCCGGCATGACGGCCTTGACGTCCTTGAGGCGGCCATCCGCACCCCACATCTTGCCGCTGTTGCGGATCATGGCAGGCATGGAAGCGTCCACGATCACGTCGTTGGGCGAGTGGAAGTTGGTGATGCCCCTGGCCGAGTCCACCATGGCCAGTTCCGGGCCGGTGCTCGTGACAGGCATGCAGGTCGCGCTTGATCTCTTCCTGCTTGCTCTGCGGCAGCGTGGCGATCTTGTTGTACAGATCGACCATGCCGTTGTTGACGTTGACACCCAGTTCGTCGAACAACGCACCGTGCTTCTCGAAGGCTTCCTTGTAGAAAATCTTGACGCAGTGGCCGAACACGATGGGGTGCGAAACCTTCATCATGGTGGCCTTCACGTGCAGGGAGAACATCACACCCGTCTTGTGCGCGTCCTCGATTTCCTTTTCGTAGAAGGCCAGCAGGGCCTTCTTGCTCATGAACATGCTGTCGATCACCTCGCGATCGAGCAGGGCCACCTTGGGCTTGAGCACGACGGTATTGCCGCTCTTGGTGATCAGCTCCATCTTGACGTTGCGCGCCCGGTCCAGCGTCATGGACTTCTCGCCATGGTAGAAGTCACCGTGGTGCATGTGGGACACATGCGAGCGCGAGGCCTGACTCCACTCGCCCATGCTGTGCGGGTTCTTGCGCGCGTACTCCTTGACGGCGCGGGGAGCGCGACGGTCGGAGTTGCCCTCACGCAGGACAGGGTTCACGGCGGAACCCAGGCATTTGCCATAACGTGCCCGGATGGCCTTTTCTTCGTCGGTCTTCGGGCTCTCCGGGTAGTCCGGCACGGCATAGCCCTTGGCCTGCAGTTCCTTGATGGCCGCCATCAGCTGGGACACCGAAGCGCTGATGTTCGGCAGCTTGATGATGTTGGCTTCCGGCCGCAGCGTCAGTTTGCCCAGCTCCGCCAGGTGGTCCGGAACGCGCTGCTCGGGCGTCAGGAACTCGGAAAAATTGCCCAGGATGCGCGCAGCGACGGAGATGTCGCTGGTCTCAACCTGAACACCGGCAGCGGCCGTGAAGGCGCGCACCACCGGCAGGAAAGCGCTGGTCGCCAGCAGCGGTGCCTCGTCGGTCAGCGTGTAGTAGATGGTTGAAGTGGTGTTGCTCATGAAGATTCTCCGAATGTCGTTCTTGATGGCTGCATTGCGCCCACGCGATACCCGCACGGGCGAATCCGGGCATCGTCCGACATTTTGCTTGCAGTGCTCTGACCTTCTTGCCATTTTTTGAAGTCAAATTCCGCATTGCGAGAGCAGACATCAAAATAAAGACCAACAAATCCCGGATTTCTGTTCCGGAAAGCAACAAAGCCCGGAAGGCGAACCTTCCGGGCTTTGGAACGGGACCGTCGTCGAAAGATCGATCAGCCGAAATTCTTCTCGGCAAACGACCAGTTCACCAGCTTGTCCAGGAAGGTTTCGACAAACTTGGGACGCAGGTTGCGGTAGTCGATGTAGTAGGCGTGCTCCCACACGTCCACGGTCAGCAGGGCCTTGTCGTCGGTGGTCAGAGGCGTACCGGCAGCACCGGTGTTGACAATGTCCACCGAACCATCGGCCTTCTTGACCAGCCAGGTCCAGCCGGAACCGAAATTGCCGACAGCACTCTTGACGAATGCTTCCTTGAATGCGGCATAGCTGCCCCACTTGGCGTTGATGGCTGCGGCCAGCGCGCCGGAGGGTTCACCACCGCCGTTGGGCTTCATGCAGCTCCAGAAGAAGGTGTGGTTCCAGATCTGGGCCGCATTGTTGTAGATGCCGCCGCTGGACTTCTTCACGATGGACTCGAGGTCCATGCTTTCGAACTCGGTGCCTTTTTGCAGGTTGTTGAGGTTGACCACGTAGGCGTTGTGGTGCTTGCCGTGGTGGAACTCCAGGGTTTCGCGGCTGTAATGGGGGGCCAGGTCATCCAGGCCGTAAGGCAGTGCGGGAAGGGTGTGTTCCATGTGGGTACCTCTCGTTTCGATGTTGTGGATCAGACTGCAGCAAGGCAACTCGCTGCAAATCAGCCTTGCATTGTAGGCAAGGCGGATGCCAGTGGCATGCGCATGGAATTGAATCCCTGCCCTGATCAGCGGACTTGCAGGTCAAGCCGTCCTTCGGCCAGACTGGCGCTGAGCGCCTGGCCGGACTGCACCTGGTCCGCTCGCGTCACCACGCGGCCTTGCACGTCGGTCAGCAGCGCATAGCCCCGCTGCAGCACCAGCTGGGGATCCAGCATGGCCAGCGCGGTAGAGGCCTGATCGAGACGCCGGCTTTCGAACTGCAGGGACCGCTGCACGATCTGCGGCCATGATGCCTGCAGGGCATCGACCCGGGAGCGTTCGCGCTGCATGGCCAGGCGCAATCCACCCTGCAGGCGATGCTGCAGGTCCACCAGCCGCCGGCTGCCCAGATGGACCCGCTCAGACGGACGCCCCAGCCGGTGGGCCAGCAGATCCAGGCGCTGGGACCGCCGGTCCAGTGCATTCAGCACGCCGCCCTGCAACCGCTCGACCAGGTAGTCCAGTTCGGCACCACGCTGGTCTCGGGACGGGGCGCACAACTCGGCGGCAGCCGTCGGCGTCGGCGCCCTGAGATCCGCGACGAAATCACAAAGCGTGAAATCGGTTTCGTGGCCAACGCCGCAAATCACGGGCATCGGCGCCCGGGCGACGGCACGCACCACCTGTTCGTCGTTGAAGGTCCACAGATCCTCCAGCGATCCCCCTCCCCGGACCAGCAGCAACACATCGACGTCTCCGTGACTCTCGTGCCGCCGATAGGCGGTCTCCAGGGCCATCACCAGTTCCTGTGCGGCACCACCACCCTGTACGGCCGAAGGAAACAACAGCACAGGCAGGTGAGGCACACGCCGGGCCAGCGCTGTCGCGACATCGCGCAGCGCAGCCGCTCCAAGCGAGGTCACCAGCCCCAGGGCGCGAGGCTGAACCGGAAGCGGCCGCTTGCGCTCCGGCTCGAACAGGCCCTCGGCTTCCAGGCGCGCCTTCAATCGCAGGAACTGCTCGAACAGGCTGCCCTGGCCCGCTGGTCGCATCGCCTCGACGATCAGCTGGAGATCGCCCCTCGGTCCGTAGACATCCAGCCGGCCCCTGGCCTCCACCCGCTGCCCATCGGCCGGAGCGAAGTCCAGAAAGTCGGCGGCCCGCCGGAACATCGCACAACGAATCTGGCCACTGTCGTCCTTGAGCGAGAAATAGCAGTGCCCGCTGGCTGCCCGCGCGAAACCGGAAATCTCGCCTCGCACCGTCACAGGGTTGAAGCGGGCCGCCAGCGTGTCAGCAATGGCGCGCACGAGCGGGCCAACAGCCCACACATGCCGCGTCAACGCTGGGTTCTGATCAGAAACGTCTTCTTTCACGGGTCTTTCCGAACGATATATGTCCACAGCCCAGGCTGCGACGGGGCTGCATGCGCTTCAACCGGCACGTGACGCCTGCCCCATTCCAAGTCCTTGATTTGCAATCGAATTCCCATGCCTGTTTTCTGCTCAATCTGACTTGTGACAGGCTGTATGCGGCCTGGCGACGATTCAGGCCGAGTTGCCCACAAAGATATCCACAGAATCTGTGCATGGCGCTGCGCAATCCGGGCCCGGGTGGCCTTTGCCACTGGGCCATAATCCGGAGGATTTCACCCGGCGCAGCCTGCACCGCTGCGCCGCCTGTCCGGAGACCCGATTTGCTGTCCATCATACAAGCCGCAGGCTGGCCCATCTGGCCTCTCATTGCCTGCTCGATTGTCGGCCTGGCCCTCATTGTCGAACGCTTCATCAGCCTCAAAACCGATCGCATCGTCCCGCCCAAGCTGCTGGACGAGGCCATCATGGTGTCCCGAAATGGTCTCCCCGCGCCCGAGGTCGTGACCCAGCTGGAGCAGAACTCGGTGCTCGGTGAGGTCCTGGCCAGCGGTTTTCGGACCTATCATCAGAATCCACGTGCCACGGATGACGACCTCCGCGCCAACCTGGAAGGTGCTGGGCGTCACGCCGCTGCCAAGCTGCAACGCTACCTGGGCGCACTGGCAACCATTGCATCGGCGGCTCCCTTGCTGGGTCTCCTGGGCACCGTGATCGGCATGATCGAAATCTTCGGCTCACAGGGCATGGAAGGCGGCATGGGCACATCGGCCGGCGGCGGGGATCCCGCGCAACTGGCCCGAGGTATCTCGATTGCGCTCTACAACACCGCGTTCGGTCTGATGGTGGCCATTCCGGCACTCATTTTCTGGCGCTACTTCCGCGCTCGCGTCGACAGCTTCCTGCTGACGATGGAAGTGTCCGCCGAGCGCTTTGCCCGCCACCTGATTGCGCAGCGCGGCTGAACCGCATCCGGTCCCAACGTACCGACGGAGCACGCATGAACTTCCGACCCGGATCCCGAGATGAGCCGGAGATCAACCTGATTCCGTTCATCGACATCCTGCTGGTCGTCCTCATCTTCCTGATGCTGACCACGACCTACAGCAAATACACCGAGCTCCAGGTCAACCTGCCGGTGGCCGATGCGCAGACGCCGCGGGACAAACCCAGGGAGGTGATTGTCTCGATCAGCAGCGACGGCCGATATGCGCTCGATCAGAACGTGCTGGACGGCTCGGGCGTCGACATGCTGACGCAGGCGCTGGCCCGTGCGAGCCAGGACAGCCGGGATGTGGTCATCGTCATCAGTGCGGACGCCGCTGCGACCCACCAGTCGGTGATCAATGTCATGGACGCTGCCCGCCGGGCCGGGCTGGTCCAGATCACCTTTGCCACCCAGCAATCCACGATTCGCAGGGGCAGCGGCAATCGCCCCTGATCATCGGCAGCCATGAGCCAGGAGCAGGCCAGGCGCCACGCCCGTTGGCAGACCGCCTCGCTGCAGCGAGGATGGGCGGCCCGGCGTCGCCTGCCGCTGGCCGTCCTGTACGGCGCGCTGGTGTGGATGCGCCGATTGGCCTACCGCCTGGGCTGGCTGAAGATCCGGCGCCTGCCGGTGCCCGTGGTCGTTGTGGGCAACGTGGTGGCGGGCGGAGCCGGCAAGACACCCACGGTCCTGGCGCTCGCCGAGCATCTCCAACGACAAGGGTGGAACCCCGGTGTCGTCTCGCGCGGCCACGGTCGCCAGGGTAAGCATGTCCTGGAGGTGACCCCCGATACCCCGGCCACGCTGGGGGGTGATGAACCTGTCCTGATCCGCCGGCGCGGGCATCTGCCGGTGTATGTGGGGGCCGACCGGGTGGCGGCCGGACTCGGGCTGCTGCAGGCCCACCCGGACGTCAACGTGATCCTGTGCGACGACGGCCTGCAGCACCTGGCCTTGCACCGGGATGTCGACGTGGTCGTGTTCGACGAGCGGGGCGTGGGCAACGGCTGGTTGCTGCCAGCCGGCTTGCTGCGGGAGCCCTGGCCACCCAGAAGACCATCCACATCGCCAGTGCTGATACTGCGGCAATACCGCGATGGGCGGCCACCGCCACACTTGGAGATCCCCGAGGGCATGGCCTGCTTCGATGGTCGAAGGCGCCTGGCCCGTCATGCCGTCGGTCTGGACGGGCGTCGGATGCCCTTGGCCGATCTGGCTGGCATACCGGTGGTCACCGTGGCCGGCCTGGCACAGCCACAGCTCTTCTTTGCCATGCTGGCTGAGCAGGACATCCGGGGCAGCACCGAAATGCCCCTGCCCGACCATGCGCCGGCCAGCGACTATGCCGAGGCGCTCTCACATTCGTTGCCGGTGATCTGCACCGAAAAGGATCTGGCCAAACTGGCACAGGTCTGGCACCCCGGCTTGCCACCGGTCTGGGCGATTCCGCTGGAACTGGACATGGACGCCGCATTCTTTGCAGCGCTGGACACGATGTTGCCGCCGCACAGTGCCTGAATGGGCGCGCACGGCCTCGTGCCGGCACTATCATCTCGGCATGGACACCAAACTGCTTGAACTGCTGGTCTGCCCGGTCACAAAAGGCCCATTGACGCTGGATCGCGAGAAAATGGAACTGGTCTCGCGCAGTGCACGCCTGGCCTACCCGGTACGCGACGGCATCCCCGTCCTGCTGGAGCATGAGGCACGCGCCCTCAGCGACGAGGAAATCGAACGGATGCAGCGCCCCGCGACCTCCGAATGAGCCCGCGCATGGACGCAGGCAGCTTCACCGTCATCATTCCTGCCCGGATGGCCTCCTCGCGTCTGCCGGACAAGCCGCTGGCCGACATCGGCGGGCTGCCCATGGTGGTGCGGGTCGCCAGGCGAGCCGCACAGAGCACGGCGATGGCCGTCTGGGTCGCGGCAGATGACGAGCGCATTGTCTCGGCCTGTCAAAACCATGGCGTTCAAGCCTTGCTGACCTCACGCGATCACCCCAGCGGCAGCGACCGCCTGGCGCAGGCTTGCGAGCGGCTGGGACTGGATGGCGACGACCTGGTGGTGAATGTGCAAGGCGACGAGCCGCTGATCGAACCCACGCTCGTCGACGCTGTGGCCGGCGAACTTCGTCGTCGTCCCGACTGTGCGATGAGCACTGCGGCGCACGCCATCACGCAAGCGGACGACTTTGCGAACCCCAATGTGGTCAAGGTCGTGACCGACCGGCGGGGCACTGCCCTCTATTTCAGCCGGGCCTCCATCCCCTTCTGGCGCGATGCCCCTGCGGGTGCCACCCTGCCCTCGCCGCCGCCACTGCGCCACATCGGCATCTATGGTTATCGCGCGGGCTATCTGCGCCGGTTTCCGTCGCTGGAAGCCGCACCCCAGGAAAAGACGGAGTCACTGGAGCAACTGCGCGTGCTCTGGCACGGCGACCGCATCGCCGTCCATATCAGCCAGCATGCACCAAGCCCCGGCGTCGACACCCCCCAGGATCTGGAGCGCGTGCGGGCCTGGCTGGCATCGGTCACCTGAGTTACCGGTAGGGCTAGGCGCATCGGGCCCTGTAAGCGAATGTCGGGGATCACCATGCTATCCTCGCCGCGTTGTCCGAGGCAGCCGGCCTCGCAGCGGTCACCCGGGACAAGGTGGCCGCCTCACACATTCTCAAGCCAAGGAAAGCAATGAAACTGATTCTGTTGGGCGCCCCGGGTGCCGGCAAGGGAACGCAAGCCACCTTCATCTGCCAGAAATACGGCATTCCCCAGATCTCCACTGGCGACATGCTTCGCGCCGCCGTCAAGGCAGGAACCCCTCTGGGCCTGCAGGCCAAGTCGGTCATGGAGTCTGGTGGCCTGGTCAGCGACGAACTGATCATCAACCTGGTCAAGGAACGCATTGCCCAAGCCGATTGCGCCAACGGCTTCCTGTTTGACGGTTTTCCGCGCACCATTCCCCAGGCCGATGCCATGAAGGCTGCCGGCGTCAAGCTCGACTATGTGCTGGAGATCGATGTGCCATTCGATGCCATCATCGAGCGCATGAGCGGCCGCCGCTCCCACCCGGCCTCGGGCCGGACCTACCATGTCAAGTTCAACCCGCCCAAAGTCGACGGCAAGGACGACCTGACGGGCGAGCCCCTGATCCAGCGCGACGACGACAAGGAAGAGACGGTCAAGAAGCGCCTGGAGGTCTACAGCGCACAGACGCGACCGCTGGTGGACTATTACGGCGACTGGGCTCAGCGCGAGCCGCAAGCCGCGCCCAAATACCGTGCCATCAGCGGCCTGGGCACGGTCGACGAGATCACTGCTCGCGCCCTGGCTGCGCTGGCCGGCTGAACGAGCGCCGCCTCTGACCGGTCCGTCAGTGACCGGTCTCAGCCACGGATCAGGTCCAGGCTCAGTGCCAGCCGGGCCTTGACCGCCGACAGTCCGTGGCTTTCTTCCAGCAGATCCCCGCTCCTGGGGGTGACACGACCGAACGGGCAGCGGGTGGCACGCACCACCCTCACGCCTGCGGCCCGGGCCCGCATGAGCGCCTGATCCAGCCGGTCGTGCACACTGCCATTGCCTGTGCCCGCCACGACCAGACCACGCAGGACATGCCCTTCCCGCGCTGACGTGTCATTCAGCAACGCATCCACGAGGCGACCGTCTGCACAGGCATGACTGACCACCAGTTCCACCCTGGGCAAAGCGCCGGCCGCCATAAATGCAGGCAAGCATGACCGCAGGTCAGGCACGTTGTCCGCCATCTCACCTGGCCAGGGTCGCCACTGGAATACCCGACCGTTTTCAATCGCAGCCAGCGCACCGGCATCCCCCGAACTGAAGGCATCCAGCCGGTAGGTATGCACCTTGGTGACATCCGCCGCACCATGCACCTGTCCTGCGCAAACCACCATCACCCCAGCCGCACGCGGGTGGCGCGCCATGACCAGGGCATCACTGATGTTCTGCGGACCGTCCGGCACCAGCGCTGTGGCGGGGCGCATGGCACAGGTCAGGACCACCGGCTTGCCGGGCCTGAGCAGGGACTGCAGCACGAACGCTGTCTCCTCCAGCGTATCAGTCCCGTGGGTGACCACCACGGCGCGCACCTGCGGCCGTGCAAGGTGGTAAGCCAGACGCTCGCACAGCCGCTGCCAGACCGCCAGATCCATGCTCCTGCTGTCGATCTGCGCGACCTGTTCGACCTCCAGATCGCGCTCCAGTCCGGCGGGCAAACCGGCAAGAAGGTCTGCCACTGCCAGCTGACCTGCGGTATAGGACACCAGGTCATCCGGACGCGATGCGCGCCCCGCAATGGTGCCCCCCATGCCCAGCACCACAACCCGGTCGGCGCGGTCTTTCCTGTCAATTGCTTCAGACACTTGCAAAAATCTCCGAACTGAACAAAAATACAGTTACTGGATGCAATCACAGTCCTTCGCATCCAACCCAACCGACGAGGTCGCCATGCTCGACAACATCCAGCTCTCGCCCAAGCTCACCGCCCGTCAGCAGCAGATCCTGACGTTCATCCAGACCGCCATCGCCCAGACCGGCGCGCCCCCCACCCGTGCGGAAATCGCCCGCGAAATGGGTTTCAAGTCGGCCAACGCTGCGGAAGAACATCTTCAGGCACTGGCGCGCAAGGGGGTGATCGAACTGCTGGGGGGTACCTCGCGTGGCATCCGCCTGCGCAGTGCCGACCTCGAATCCATCAACGCTGCGCGCTCCCGGCAGCTTACACTGCCGCTGCCCGGCCTGTCCCAGCTGGTATTGCCCCTGATCGGGCGGGTTGCCGCCGGCTCGCCCATCCTGGCCCAGGAACACGTCGACCAGACCTACCAGCTCGAGAGTCACCTCTTTCGCCAGACGCCCGACTACCTCCTTCGGGTACGGGGCATGTCCATGCGGGACGCCGGCATTCTCGACGGCGACCTGCTGGCGGTGCAGTCCACGCGGGATGCACGCAACGGCCAGATCGTCGTGGCCCGGCTTGGGGATGACGTCACCGTCAAGCGCTTCCTGCGCAAGCAGGATCATGTCGAGCTGCACGCCGAGAACCCGGACTACCCCACCATCATGGTCTCGCCCGGTGAGCCATTCGAAATCGAAGGACTGGCTGTCGGCCTGATCCGCAACAGTTTTCATCTTTGAGCCCTGCGGGGTCGACGCTGCCTGTGCGGGTGGCGGGCGATGGTCCTGTCGGTCCATTCTTGTCAATGGAACCCGGGTCATCCCCGCGCAGATGGCTTTCACGCAATCCTGCCTGTGTCCAACCCCACCAATGGAGTTTCACATGGGAATTCGGCTTCACCACCACAGCAGCTGGCGTCAACCCCTTCGCACCCTGGAGTGCTGGATGCCCGCGCATGACCGCACCCCGTCGACATGGCAACGCTGTCTTGAGCATTGCAGCCGGTGGTCGGCCCAGGCCAGGCAGGCCTGGACAGCATCGCTTGCACGTCGCAGGCGTCCAGGCGGACAAACGCCCGACGCTGTCCGCGCCGATGGTTGTCTGTCGGAGGGCAGCCGAGTAAAGCCCATGGTCCGCTTGCGCGTGACCCGGCGCGACGACATGAGTGGCTCGGCGTCGCCCCGCATGGTGATCTCCGGACGCATGGCGGACGTCTGCGCCGAACTGGAACGGCTGGCAGCCCTCGAAGCGATACGGCCTGCACAAGGGCATTGACGGCCCCGGTGCTGCCCCGAAGCCGCCGCAGAAAGACCTGCACCGGTCCGAGCGAATGCTTCGGGGCACAATAGCAGAATGAACATTGTCATTCTGGACGACTATCAGGACGCCGTCCGCAAGTTACGCTGCGCAGAAAAGCTCGAACCCTACCCCGCCAAGGTGTTCACCAATACGGTCAAAGGGGTCGGTCAGTTGTCGGTTCGGCTGCGTGATGCGGACATCCTCGTCCTGATCCGGGAACGCTCACAGATCACCCGCCAGCTGGTCGAGAAACTGCCCCGTCTCAAGCTGATCGCCCAGACGGGGCGTGTTGGCGCCCATATCGATGTCAACGCCTGCACCGAGCGGGGCATTGCCGTGTCGGAAGGGACGGGCATGCCTTTCTCCACGGCCGAGCTGACCTGGTCCCTGGTCATGACCGCCATGCGACGCATCCCTCAATATGTGGCCAACCTCAAGCATGGTGCCTGGCAGCAATCAGGTCTCAAGTCGTCGGCCATGCCGGTCAACTTCGGACTGGGCATGGTGCTGCGCGGCAAGACCCTGGGTGTCTGGAGCTATGGACGCATCGGTCGGCTGGTCGCAGGCTATGGCAGGGCTTTTGGCATGCGGGTCATCGTCTGGGGCAGCGAGGAATCCAGGGCCCAGGCGGCCGCCGACGGATACGAACTGGCCGAAAGCCGTGAAATGCTGTTCAGCGAATCGGATGTGCTGAGCCTGCACCTGCGCCTGAGTGAACGCAATGCCGGCTCCATCACGCTTGACGATCTGTCCCTGATGAAGCCGACGGGACTGCTGGTCAACACGTCCCGCGCCGAACTGCTGGAGCCGGAAGCCCTGCTGGCTGCCCTGAACCGCGGCCGCCCAGGCATGGCGGCAGTCGATGTGTTCGAGTCTGAACCCATCCTGCAGGGACATGCCTTGCTGCGGCTGGAAAACTGCATCTGCACACCACATATCGGCTATGTGGAGCAAGAGAGCTACGAGACATACTTCTCATCAGCCTTTGACAACGTGGTGAATTTCATCCGGGGGACGCCCACCAACATCGTCAATCCAGGCGCCTTGCAGGTTCGGCGCTGACCGCGAGGGAGGCCGTCTACCGTATGACGGACGCCCTCCCCCTGACCTGACCGTGGCCGCTGGTAGTCAAGCCTTGTCAGCGCTGCCCTTGCCTGCCTGGTTGTCGTCCTGATCGCCTTTCAGGCCGTCCTGGGCATCGTCCTTGGACGAGTGGAGGAAATCCAGCACCTCGAAGTCGATCAGGTTGCCTGACAGCAATGCGTCGTCCTTGTCTGCCGCGCCAGGGTTTCTGGCGGTTGGCTCAACCTTGATGCTCACGTCGGGCAGCGAAGCCTCGAATGCCGACAACTC
Organism: Burkholderiaceae bacterium; assembly: GCA_041396505.1. GTDB lineage: Bacteria > Pseudomonadota > Gammaproteobacteria > Burkholderiales > Burkholderiaceae_C > Hydrogenophaga. The sequence continues at coordinate 599,393 of JAWKYL010000003.1, read as the reverse complement.
GGCCAATTCATCCAGGTCGACATCCAGCCCGACGTTGACGGAAGCCGGTGGCGTGATGTCCATGGGCATCGGCTCTGTCGGGCTGGCCACGCCAGCAACGCCCCCTGCCACGGCCTTCAGGGGTTGTATCTTGGTGTGCCTGAAGCCCGGCCGCGACGAGTCGTCCTGGCTCGTGTCGCGCTCATCCTTGCGGATGATGTCCTTGGCCAGGGCGTGCAGCAGCAACAGTTCGCGGTAAGCCTCCAGATCGAACACTTCGCCGTCCTGGTCGCCAGGGTCCCGGAAAATGGACTGTTCGATGACATCCAGAACGCGTGGCTGCGGCCAGAGCGCCTGAATGCGCCCCATGGCCGTTTCATAGTCTTCCAGTCCCTGACCCTCGCTGTCGCTGAACTGCTCGAACTGGGGGGCACCTGCGTTGAAGACGTTGTTGAACTCCTTGCGCAGGGCATCGTACTCGCTGCGCCGATCCAGCCGGTGATACAGCTTGAGCAGGTCGAGATAGGCCAGCGGGCTGGGTTCCTGGCTCTCGGACAGATGGCTTCTGAGCACGTGGATGGCCTGCTCGTCCTCACCGAGCGACACGAAGAAATCCGCCTGCTGCTGGACGTCGATCAGCTCTTCCGTAGCCACGGACCGGGACACGCCAATGGCACTGGATACGAACGGGCGCTGGTGTTCGTTACCGTGTACGGCCAGCGACGGCGTGCTGTCGGTAGCGGCAGCGGCCGGCCGGCTCAGCGGCGACAGCAAGGAGGAGGCACTGTGCTGAAAGTCCGACTCGATGCCCAGATCAATGTCGATGGCTTCGCCGTCAGCGCCTTCTTCGTCCACCGCCAGCTGGGCGTCCTGCAGCGGCCTCCGGGCCACCTCTTCGTCCCACCAGGCCTTGGATTTGGCGGCCTCCCAGGCCTGCTGCCGGCGTCGGCGCATCAGCACGGCCAGTCCCAGCAGACTCGCCAGCAACAGGACCGCCAGCCCATAGGTCAGCCAGCTGCGTTGCTCGTTCTCCTGCAGCCGGGCCTCCAGCTCGGCGATGCGTGCCACCTTGCGGGCCTCCTCGTCACGCAAGCCTTTGGCTTCGGCCTCCAGGACGGCCAGTTTCCGGGCATCCCCCAGGATCTCCTCGGGAGTGGCATTGAGCGCTTTCCACAGCAGGCCAGCCGCCTCGCGCACGTCTTCAGAGGTGGCCGGCTCGCTGAGCAGGGTCAGCGACAGCCGAAGCACCGGATCGCGTTCGAAATCGAGACTCAGGTCAGGCGGATCGAGTTGCAGGCGAGGACCGGGCGCTGGAGCAGGCGCCGCACGCCGCACGACGCTGGCAGGTTTGCGAGGTGCCTCGGATGCGGCGCTGGCACGGGCCGGAGCGCGGGATCTGATGCGCGCGGTGCCGGTCGCCCCGGAAGGCGCGGACGGGCTTGATGCAGCTGAAACAGGTTCAGCATCGGACGAAGGCGACCTGCTGGCTGTCGCGCCACCGTTCTTCGTCGCCGCCACCACCGTGCTGTCGCCTGCAGGCCCCGTCCTGACGGCGCCCTGTGTCGGTACGTTCACGGACGATGGTGTCGTCACCGGTTCGTTGACCGGATCGGCCAGAAGCACATAGCGCCGCGTGAACGGCGCCTGGCAACCCGCCCGGACGTAGACGGTCACGATGGGTTCGTTGATCGCCTGTGAGGTCTGGATGCGCAAGGACGCCTGCGCGTCCGGCGCCGGCTGCTGTGTCTGGGTGCGCACAATGCCCACCTGCGAGTCACCGAAGAAGACGTCGGCAGACAGACAAAGCTCGTCCAGGCTCTCGCCTGGCGCGAGCTGAACCTGGGCTCTGATATCCAGTGGTCGACCGATCACCGCCGCGCCACTGTGGCGCCCCAAGGTCACCGCAGAACTGCCGACGGCAGTTGATAGCAAAATACAGCCCAACCAGAATTGGCGCACGTCAGTTTCCCTTCACTCCGTCGGTGTAGCATTTTGTCATACTCATTTTGCGCGACCCGACCAACAAGGCTTGATCATGCAAATTGTTTATCACACATGTGGCGTCGTGGGTACGGGCGCCATGGGTCGCGGCATCGCGCAGATGGCGGCCCAGGCGGGCAGCCAGGTTGTGCTGTTCGACACGCAGCCGGGCGCGGCGGCCAAGGCGCGCGATGCGCTGATCGCGACCTGGACGAAGCTGGCCGAGAAAGGCAAGATGGACCAGGCGGCGCTTGAAGCCAACTCGGGGCGCCTGCAACTGGCCGAAACCCTGGCCGATCTGGCCGGGTGCCACCTGGTGATCGAGGCCATCGTGGAGCGGCTGGACGTCAAGCAGGCCCTGTTCCAACAGCTCGAAGGCCTGGTCGGACCGGACGTGGTACTGGCCACCAACACATCTTCGCTGTCGGTCACGGCCATTGGCGCCGCCCTTCAGCGTCCGTCGAGACTGGCAGGTTTTCACTTCTTCAATCCGGTGCCCCTGATGCGGGTGGTGGAGGTCATCGCTGGCCTGAAGACCAGTCCGCAGGTGTGCGCCGACCTGTCCGCCTACGCAAAACAGTTCGGCCACACCCCTGTATCGGCACAGGACACCCCGGGCTTTATCGTCAACCATGCCGGCCGCGGGTACGGCACCGAAGCCCTGAGGGTCGCAGGCGAGCGGGTGGCCGACTTCGCCACCATCGACCGCATCCTCAAAGACCAGATGGGCTTCCGCCTGGGCCCGTTCGAACTGATGGACCTGACCGCTCTGGATGTCTCGCATCCGGTAATGGAGTCGATCTATCGGCAATATTTCGACGAACCCCGGTACCGGCCCAGCGTGATCACCGCCCAGCGGCTGGCCGGCGGCGTGGTCGGCAAGAAGGTCGGCGACGGCTTCTATGGCTATGTGGACGGCGTTGCGCAGGTGCCGTCCGAGTCGGCTGCGCCGCAGGTGGACCCGTTGCCCCCGGTATGGGTTTCGCCCAAGGCGGCTCGCCGCCAGGAGTTGTACCAGCTGCTCAAGGATCTGGGTGCTGCCATCGAAACGGCTGCGGCCCCTTCCGCCGCCGCGCTGATCCTGGTGGCGCCGCTGGGCCTGGACGTGACTACACTGGCTGCGGTCGAGCGTCTGGACCCGGCGCGCACGGTGGGCATTGACATGATGCTGGAGGACGCCTCGACACGTCGACGCGTTCTGGCCACCAATCCGGCCACGCGCTCGGACATGCGCGATGCCGCGCACGCCCTGTTCGCCCGGGACGGCAAGGCAGTCAGCGTCGTTCGGGACAGCGGGGGCTTCGTGACGCAGCGGGTCGTGGCCACCATCGTGAACATCGCCGCCGACATGTGCCAGCAAGGGGTCTGCAGTCCCGCCGACCTGGAACTGGCGGTGACCCTGGGCCTGGGTTACCCGATGGGGCCGCTGGCGATGGGCGACCGTATCGGTCCGGCCAATGTGCTGGAGATCCTGTTCAACATGCAGACGGTCTATGGCGACCCGCGCTACCGTCCTTCCCCCTGGCTGCGCCGCCGTGGCGCCCTGGGCCTGAGCCTGATGCACGAGGAGGCCTGAGCATGACCGCCAGTCTCAAGAGCCACAGCCATGGCCAGACCATGGTGCTGACCATCAGCAACGTCGAGCACCGAAACGCCCTCGGCCCGGAAATCTACGCTGCCGGCATCGAGGCCCTGAACGTGGCCGAGAACAATCCCGACATCCGCAGCGTGGTGATCACTGGCGAGGGCCGGCATTTCTGTGCGGGCGGCAACCTGCAGCGTCTGCAGACCAACCGGCAGCAACCGCCTGAGGTCCAGGCGGAGAGCATCGAATTGCTGCACAACTGGATCGAAACCATCCGCGCGTTTCCGAAGCCCGTGCTGGCTGCAGTGGAAGGCTCGTGTGCCGGCGCAGGGTTTTCCCTGGCACTGGCCTGTGATCTCGTGGTCGCAGCAGACGACAGCGTCTTCGTGATGGCCTACGTCAATGTGGCCCTGTCACCTGACGGTGGAGCGACCTGGAGCCTGCTGCGTTCGCTGCCCCGCTCGACCGCCCTGCAGTTGCTGATGGGCGGCGAGCGCATCGACGCTATTCGACTCCAGCAGCTGGGCCTGGTTTCTCGGGTCAGTACCGGAGGACAGGCACTGGACGACGCGCTGGCCTGGGCCGAGCAGCTCAACAGCCGGGCACCGAATGCCCTGGCCAGCATCAAGGAACTGGCCAACGACGCACTGGGCCAGTCGCTGCACGATCAGCTGGCGGCCGAACGAGCCCATTTCGTGCGGAACCTGCATCACGCCAACGGTGGCGAAGGCATTGCCGCTTTCATCGGCAAACGGACACCGGTCTACCGCTGACGACGGGAAACCGCTGTCACCCACGCGCCTGCCCCTGGCCGGCGTCACGCAAACCCCGATGCCCCGTTGGCGTCCCAGTGGCGACAATGTGGGCCAATCCAGTCACCGATAAGACAGCCCATGGACGAACCCATTCTGACAATGGAAGAACGCGAGTCGATCAACAGCGGACGCTGGTTCGGCAGCCTTTCACCATCTCTGAGACACGACATTCTTCGATGCGCCTACGTCAAGCGATTCAAGGACGGCGACCTGATCGTGGCACGCGGCGATCCACCCAGCGAGTGGACAGCCGTTGCCCGGGGGGCCGTGCGCGTGAGCTCGACGTCGCTGTCGGGCAATCAGATCACCTACACCTATGTGGAACCGGGTGTCTGGTTTGGCGATGTGGCCATGTTCGACGGCGACCAGCGCACGCACGACGCGTATGCACATGGCGCAACCACGTTGCTGTGCGTGGCCCGCACCGACTTCCAGAAAGTCCTCAACACGCATGTGGAACTGTACGAAGCGCTGATGCGGCTGCAGGCCCGGCGTATCCGCACGCTGTTCGGGCTGGTCGAGGACCTGAACACGTTGCCGTTGCGCGCGCGGCTGGCCAAGCAGTTGCTGCACCTGGTGCGAAGCTATGGCGTGCCCTGCCTGTCGGATGGCAACGAGATGCGCATCGGCCTGCAACTGGCCCAGGAAGAACTGGCCCAGTTGCTGGGAGCGTCCCGCCAGCGCGTGAACCAGGAGCTCAAGTCGATGGAGCGCGAGAACGCCATCCGGATCGAACAGGGCGGATTGGTGGTGCGCAACCGGGACATGCTCATGCGAATCGCGGAATCGGAATCCTGACCTCGGGCGGGCCTGACGGGCCTGCCATCACGGGGTCCCAACCACCGGCCAGACCCGGGACACAGACGTGTTCCGGCCCGGTCGCCAAGCTCCAGACGGACCCCTTATGAGCGATACCCAGCAGTTCACCGGCACGCGGCCGGTTTCGTCACAGCACGCATTCGACACGGACGCCTTACAGGCATGGCTCGAGCGGAACCTGGCGGATTTCAAAGGCCCCTTGACGGTCGAAATGTTCAAGGGAGGCCAGTCCAACCCGACCTACAAGCTGATCACGCCGTCCAGGCAGTACGTCATGCGTGCCAAGCCGGGACCGGTGGCCAAGCTGCTGCCCTCGGCCCACGCCATCGAGCGCGAATTCCGCGTCATGCAGGCGCTGTACAACACGGCGGTTCCCGTTGCGAAGATGTATGTGCTGTGCGATGACGAGTCGGTCATCGGACGCGCCTTCTACCTCATGGAGTGCGTCGAGGGACGCGTGATGTGGGACCAGTCCCTGCCGGACATGACGCGCGACGAGCGCGGCGCCATCTACGACGAGATGAACCGCGTGATGGCCGCATTGCACTCCGTCAGGCCCGCGGAGATCGGTCTGTCCGACTATGGAAAGCCGGGCAACTACTTCGAACGCCAGATCGGGCGCTGGAGCAAGCAGTACGTGGCCTCCATCACCCAGCCCATTCCCGCCATGGACGAGCTGATGGCCTGGCTGCCGCAACACATTCCGGACATGGCCAGGGATGAGTCGATGGTGTCCATCGTGCATGGCGACTACCGGCTGGACAATCTGATGTTCCATCCGACCGAACCGCGCGTGCTGGCCATCCTGGACTGGGAACTGTCCACGCTGGGCCACCCGCTGGCGGACTTCAGCTACCACTGCATGGCCTGGCACATTCCGCCTGGCGCCTTCCGTGGCATCGGTGGCCTGGATGTCCAGGCCCTGGGCATTCCCGACGAAGACAGCTACATCGCCCGCTACTGCGAGCGCACCGGTTTCGCCACCCCGGCGCAACTGAAGGCCGACTGGAACTTCTACCTGGCCTACAACCTGTTCCGCCTCGCCGCCATCCTGCAAGGCATCGCCAAGCGGGTGGAGACGGGAACCGCCTCCAGCGCACAGGCCGTCAGCTCAGCTGCCGGAGCCCGCCCGCTGGCAGAACTGGCGTGGGACTTTGCCCGCCGTCACTGATCCACAACGACAACCACGATACCGTCCACCACAGAAGGAGCTACATGAACTTCGATTACACCGACAAGGTCAAGGACCTGCGCACACGACTGCTTGCCTTCATGGACGAGCACGTCTACCCCAACGAGTCGCGCTTCATGGCGGAGATCGCCGCCAACAGGGCCAAGGGCAATGCCTGGCTGCCGACTACCCTGATCGAGGAACTCAAGCCCAAGGCGCGGGCCGCCGGCCTGTGGAACCTGTTCCTGCCCCAGTCGAAGCGCGCCCCGGAGGGCCTGAGCAACCTGGAATACGCCCCCCTCTGCGAAATCATGGGCCGCGTGCCCTTCGCGGCCGAGGTCTTCAACTGTTCGGCGCCGGACACCGGCAACATGGAAACGCTGGAGCGCTATGCCAGCGAGGCCATCAAGGACGAGTGGCTGGAGCCGCTGCTGCGCGGCGAAATCCGCTCGGCCTTCCTGATGACCGAGCCCGAGGTGGCCTCGTCCGACGCCACCAATATCCAGTGCCGCATCGAGCGCGATGGCGATCACTACGTCATCAATGGCCGCAAGTGGTGGTCGTCCGGTGCTGGCGACCCGCGCTGCGCGGTCTACATCGTGATGGGCAAGACCGACCCGGACGCACCCCGCCATTCCCAGCAGAGCATGATCGTGGTGCCGGCCAACACGCCCGGTATCAAGGTACTGCGCCCCCTGTCGGTGTTCGGCTATGACGACGCACCGCACGGCCACATGGAAGTGCTGCTGGAGAACGTGCGTGTGCCGGTCAGCAACCTGCTGCTGGGCGAAGGCCGTGGCTTCGAGATTGCCCAGGGTCGCCTCGGCCCGGGACGCATCCACCACTGCATGCGCTCGATCGGTGCCGCCGAACGTGCGCTGGAACTGATGTGCCAGCGACTGAACAGCCGCGTGGCGTTCGGCAAGCCGATTTCGGCACAGTCGGTCTGGCACGAGCGCATCGCCGATGCGCGCTGCCGCATCGAGATGGCGCGCCTGCTCACGCTCAAGGCCGCCTACATGATGGACACCGTGGGCAACAAAGTGGCCAAGGCCGAGATCGCCATGATCAAGGTGATCGCGCCCAACATGGCCTGTGACATTCTGGACATGGCCATTCAGGCTCACGGTGCCGGTGGCGTCAGCGAGGATTTCCCGCTCGCCTACTCGTATGCCAACCAGCGCACACTGCGCCTGGCAGACGGGCCCGACGAGGTCCACCGTGCGGCCATCGCCAAGCTGGAACTGGCCCGTCACATGGCGGTTCGTTCCGAAGTGGAGATGCCGGTCACCCGCGGTTGCTGACAGCAGGTTTCTTCAGGACGGGGCACAATGCCCCGCATTTGCCCCATTCTGGAGAACCGATGATTCACGCACATTCCTGGCCGACGCCCAACGGGCACAAGGTCCACATCATGCTGGAGGAATGCGGCCTGCGCCTGGGTCGCGACTGGCAGGTCCATCCTGTCAACATTGGCACCGGGGACCAGTTCAACCCCGAGTTTCTCGCCATCAGCCCGAACAACAAGATCCCGGCCATCATCGACCCCGACGGGCCGGACGGCAAGCCCATCAGCCTGTTCGAATCGGGGGCCATCCTGCTGTACCTGGCATCGAAATTCGGACGCTTCCTGCCGCGCACCGACCGCCGGAAGTTCGAGATGATGCAATGGCTGATGTTCCAGATGGGGGGAGTCGGCCCCATGCTGGGCCAGGCACACCACTTCCGGATCTACGCGCCCGAGAAGATCGAGTACGCCATCAACCGATACACCAACGAGGCCAAACGCCTCTATGGCGTCATGGACCGGCAGCTGCAAGGACGCAAATTCATCGCCGGCAACCAGTACACCATTGCGGACATCGCCATTTTCCCGTGGCTGCGCAGCTGGCAGAACCAGGGCATCGACTGGGCCGACTACCCGCGCCTGAAAGACTGGTTCGACCGAATTGCCGCCCGCCCTGCGGTCCAGCGTGGCGTGGCCGTCCTGGCCGATGCGCGCAAGCCCCTGACCGACGACAAGGCACGCACGGCCCTGTTCGGACAGGACCAGTACAAAAAACGCTGAGCCGGGCAAAACCGGGCTGCCGAGCAGGTACAATCAGCGGTTACGTCGGAGCGTAGCGCAGCCTGGTAGCGCATCTGCTTTGGGAGCAGAGGGTCGCGAGTTCGAATCCCGCCGCTCCGACCACCCATAACGAAAGGCCCACTCCCGTGGGCCTTTCGTCCTTCACGGCAGCCCAATCCGCCGTGCCACCGTCTGCCCGTAGCTCAACTGGATAGAGCAGCTGCCTTCTAAGCAGCAGGTCGGGGGTTCGAGTCCCTCCGGGCAGGCCAACAAGAAATATCACACCACATCGACCAGGCTATCGGCGAAACAGGTTGGGGCATCGGCAGACGCCCCCTGGGAATCGTCGAAAAATCAAGCAACCGGCCAGGTCAGCACACGCGAAGCGTCCGTCGGACTCGGCGCTAGCTGGTGAATGGTCTGGCCTTTGAGCACCTGTGTGCGCAATTCGTCCATGACGTTGGCAACGCCGCCAAACGGCGCAACCAGGTCAATCAGCCAAATCTGATCACCACTCTGCCAATCCTGGAAGGTGAGCCGATGAGGCGTCTGCCGGTAGCGTTGCGCCACATCTGGTGACAGGCGTGCCCAGGACACATAGGCCAGTGGTGCATCGCCTCGCATGTAGAGTTTGGCCTGATCTTGCATCAAGGCGGGTAGAACCCGCCACTCCAGCTCGCTGATCAGGCTATGGCGGGTCTGGGATTGCTGCATCAGAAGCCAGGACACCGGCCCCAGCATGGGGAGCTTCTGGAACAGCTGGTGGGCCTGGTCCTTTGCGAAAGCGAGGATTTCCTGGGCTTTCTCCGGTGTCATGTTGGTTGGGGCTTCCTGTTTCATGGTGTGTCCAGATCGATTGAAATGTCATTGAGATCGACGGGTGAGCCCGTGATGTCCAGCCAGGCATTCACCCTGGCCATGGACTCCGGCCCCAGTCGACCCGCTGCGGCCTGCAGCCTGAGCCAATGCAGTACCACTTCTGCCCTGGCACGGACCAGGTCCCGCTGCACGTTGGCATACTGACTTTGGGCATTGAGCACGTCGAGGTTGATCCGCGTACCGATGCGATAGCCCACCTGGCTGGCCTCCAGCGCCTTCAGACTGGAAGTTCTCGCCGACAGCAGCGCGCGAATCTGCGCCCTTCCACTGACCAGACCGGCATATGCCTGGCGCACGATGGCACCAGCCTCGCCTCGCGCCAGATCCAGTTCGGCTTCGGCCTGCTCCACGGCGGCAGCGGCTTCGCGCATCTGGTAGTAGCTTCGCCCTCCCTCGAACAACGGCCAGTTCAACGTCAGGGTGGTTCGGGTTATCCTGTTCCGGTAGGCTGTGTCCGTTGGCGCGGTCACGCTGCCTGAACTGCGATCAGTGCCCCTGGCGATCGCGAGGTCCAGGGTCGGCAGGAAGCTGGAGCGCCGACGATCCTGCTCTCGGTCAGCCACATGAACACCCGCCTGCGCCACCAGGACCTCTGGCCTCAGTTGCACTGCGCGGTCAAGCCAGATTGACAGTGGCTCGAGGTCCACCGTGGGCGACGGCGCATCTTCGCGCACGCCGTGCAGCGTCGCAGGCGTCCGTCCCGTCATGCGGCGCAACTCTGTGGCGTGGCGCTGAAGCTCCAGCGCCGCCGAAATGACTTGCGCCTGCCCCAGATCCCGTTGTGCCTGCGCCTCGTGTACGTCGGAGATCGTGGTCGTTCCCACCTGGTAGTTGTCACGCGCCAGTGCCAGCTGGCCCTCGTAGGCCTTGAGCTGCGCTGCCGTCAGGTGGACGCTTTCCTGGGCCACCCATGCATCCAGATAGGCCTGAGCCAACCGGATGGCCAGCTGTTGGCGAGCCACGTCGTATTGGGCAAGGGCCTGTGCCTCCTGCGCGTTGGCCTGCCTGACCGCCGCCCACTGCTCGGGACGAATCAGGCCCTGGGTCAACCGCAGTTCACGGTTGCGAGCCTGCACATCCTTGTGAACCGGGTCCTCTTCCGCATAGTGCAGGGACCCTGTCTGTTCGTGACGGGTTGCTGCAAAGCTCAGTTGCGGCCACAGTGCAGACTGCGCCATCCCGGGACGCTGGCGAGCCGCCTCCAGCGCATGCTTGGCAGCCAGCCATTGCGGGTCGTTCTCCATGGCGGCGTTGTAGAACGACTGCAGATCCTGCGCCGACGCCAAAAGGGGCAGGATGATCGGGACCAAGCTCACGGCCATCCGGACAGATTGAAAACGGTGTCTGCGTGCCATCAACGCTCCCTCAGGCTCTCTTCCTTGTAGCGCAGCAAAGGCGCCAGGAAATACTCGGCCATCCGGCGATCACCGATACGGATGTCCGACGTCACACTCATGCCAGCCGCTATCCGACCGCGCTTGCCTCGGACAACATTCGGCGTCTCGCTCTGTACCAACCGTATCCGCACCGGGTAGACCGGCCCCAGGCGCTCGTCGATCACGGCGTCATTGCCCACCCACTGGACCTCGCCTTCGATGTAGCCATAGCGTGTGAAATCGTAGGTTTCGATCTTGTTGATGACCCGTTGCCCCACGCGCACATGTCCGATGTCGCGGTTGAGCACCTTGGCTTCCACCTCCAGACCTTCGCTGGCCGGCACAATGGCCATGAGCACCTGCGCTTGCGTCACCACGCCCCCCTCCGTGAACACAGCCTGTTGCTGAACCACGCCGTCGATGGGCGCGCGCAGGACTTGCAGCTGGGTTCGCTGCCGGGCCTTGACCAGCTCCTTTTCGGTAGCGTCTCGACGCTTGGTGGCATCGGCCAACTCCGTGGTGACCCTGGACCTGAACTCGGCCCTGGCCAGGGCCTTCTGCTGCCGGGCGGCATCCAGGCCTGCGGCCGCCTCGGCCAGCCGTTGTGTCTGGACCGCCAGCTCTTTCTCCTGGTTGGCCAGTTCCAGATCGGTATCGATCAGTGCGAGTTCGGCAATATGGCCGGAGTGTGCGAGTTCCTGGCGCATGGCATGGCGCTTTTTCACCAGCTCCAGCGTGGCGCGCAATTGGCTGACGTTGGCCGAGATGGCGGCCTGGTCGGCCTGGCGCCGGGCCACGTCGGCGTCCAGCGCGGCCAGACGCGTGGACAGCTCGGCACGGCGATTGTCGAGTATGGCCTGCTGGCTCTCCATGACCTCGTCCGGAATATCCTCGTCGACCTCTATGAGGTCGTTGCCATCGAGCAAAGCCTGTTGCCGATCGACTTCGGCCCTGATTTCGGCGAACTCACGCGCCAGGCGCTCCGTATCGGCCTGGCTGCTGGTCGGGTCCAGCTCGACCAGCACGTCGCCCGCCTTGACCGCTTGCCCGTCGCGCACACGGATGCGCTGGATGACACCGGCTTCGAGCGGCTGCACCACTTTGCTTCGACCTGGCGTCATCACCCGTCCCTGGCTGCTGACTACCACATCCATGCGGGCCATGTAAGCGTAGGCGCCTGCCATCAATCCCATCAGGCAAAGGCTCAGCGTCACCATGCGTGCAAACAGACGGGGGGGCCTGTACTGCATGGCGATGGAAGCTGGACTGAAATCAGCCCACACAGGGGCCGGGCGTTGTTCCGCGTTCGGATGCTGTTCAGACATGGCAGGCCTCCTGACCAGCCGCCTGGATCAGAGTCGTCTCCAGAATCTGATGCGCCTGGTACAGCGCGTGGTAGCGCCCCCGTGCCGCCATCAGTCCTGCATGGCTGCCCTGCTCGATCAGGCGGCCATCCTCGAACACCAGTATTCGGCTGGCCATGCGCAGTGTGGGCAGGCGATGCGCCACGATAAACACCGTACGCCCGACAGTGATCTCGGCCATGTTGTCGTGGATGACGCGTTCACTTTCATAGTCCAGAGCCGCCGTAGCCTCATCGAGCAGCAGAATGCGCGGGTCGGTCGCCAGGGCACGGGCAATGGCCAGTCTCGACCGCTGTCCGCCACTCAAACGACTGCCCCGTTCACCGATCAGGGTGTCGTACCCTTCGGGCAGGCCCAGAATGAACTCATGGGCGCCCGCCAGCTGCGCGGCCCGCACAATGGCCTCCATGGACATATGCGGATTGGCCAAAGCAATGTTCTCCCGCACCGACCGGTTGAACAGGACGCTGTCCTGCGAGACCACGCCAATCTGCCGTCGCAACCAGCCCGCGTCCAGCAGATTCAAGTCCATGCCATCGATCAGAATGCGCCCCTTCTGAGGCGTATAGAGTCGTTGCAGCAAGCGCAGCAGGGTGGTCTTTCCTGCACCTGAAACCCCCACGATGCCGATCACCTCGCCGGCCTGCACGTCCATGCAGACATCGGCCAGAACCTCCTGCCCATTGGGCTGGTACCGGAACCCCACGTGGTCGAGCTTGACATTCCCGGCCAAGTCCGGCGGCACGGAACGCTGCGCCTGAAAGCTCGGCTCAACCGGCGCGTCCATGATCTCACCCAGACGTTTGACGGAGACCTTCATCTGGGTGAACTCCTGCCACAGCGAGGCCAGCTTGAGAATGGGCGCATTGACACGCCCGCTGAGCATGTTGAAGGCAATCAGTCCACCAACCGTCAGATCACCATCGATGACCGCGCGTGCACCAAACCACAAGAGCAGCACCGTCAGGACCTTGCTGGCGAACCCGATGAACTGGTTGGTGGCGTTGCCCAAGTGGCCGGCCTGGAAGGCGCTGTGCACGTACTCGCCCAGCCGGCGCTCCCATTGCCGCTGCCATTGCGGCTCAACCGCCTGGCCTTTGAGCGTTTCCATGCTGGTCACCGTTTCGACCAGGAAGGCCTGGTTCTCGGCGCCCAGGGCGAACTTGTCTTCCAGGTTCTTGCGCAGCAGCGGCGTGACCACCCATGAGGCGGCAAAAAACACGGGCAGTGCGGCCAGCACGATGCCGGTGAGCATCGGGCTGTAGTAGAACATCACCGCAAGATAGACCACCACAAACAGGAGATCAATCCAGCTGGTGAGAGCCTGCCCCGTGAGAAAGTGGCGCGCGTTGTCCAGTTCGCGTACTCTGGCCACCGTGTCTCCGGCCCTGCGGCTTTCGAAGTAGCTCATGGGCAGGCGCAGCAGATGCCGGAACAGCTGGGTACCCAGCTCCACATCCAGACGACTGGTGGTGTGGCTGAAGAGGTAGTGCCGCATACCGCTGAGTACCACCTCGAAAATGGCGAGCGCAGCCAGCGCGAACGCGAGCACGTTCAATGTCGAAAGACTCTGGTGGGTGAGCACCTTGTCGATCACCACCTGGAAGACCAGGGGCGTCATCAGTGCAAATACCTGAACAAACAAGGACGCCAGCAAGACCTCGCCCAGCAGGGTACGGTACTTTTTCATTGCCCGGACAAACCAGCCGACCCCGAACTTCTCTTGCATGCCCTGCGCCTGGGTCTCGGTCGCCAGTCGACGGTGCGCCTCAATCCACTGCCCGTCCCAGAGGGCTTCCAACTCCCGGCGCGTCAGTCGCTGTGCCGAGACCTCTCCCTGTTTCTGCAGAACACACCCTGCGTCATCGAAACCGCCAGCCACGGCCAGGAGTCCGCCCTTGAGCGATATCACCACGGGCTGGCGGTGACGTGCCAGGTTTGCCCACCGGCCGTACGAAACCCGGGTTTCAAACCCCAGCTCCTGCAGGGCCTGGGTGAACTGAGGTAGACCAAATGGCTCCCCGGCATCCAGCCAGCGGTGGCGCAGCTGACCGCCGTCCAGGGGCATGTCGTGCATCTGCGCGTACAGGCGCAGCAAGGCGATCGCGCCTTCCGATATCTCCTGTGCGCCCTCTTCAGGTTTGGGCCGACTCTTGTCCACATCCGTCATTTCTTTTGTACCTCCACTCATTGGCGCCTCATCCCACAGGCTTGAAAAAATTCTGTCCACAGGCCCGATACCCCGCATGGGCCATGAATCGATCGAAACGGCTCATGTCAATGGCCACGCTCATGTTGATGTTGATTTCCTTGACCTTTCGATTGCAGGCCCAACGTTCGAAGGCGATCAGGAGCCTGGCCGCCGCACTGGTGCCACGGTGAGGCGGAAGCACATAGAAAAACTGGTCCTGAGCGATGTAGGCCTGTGTGAAGAACAACGGCAACACGTAGCCACCCAGCATCCCGACCACGCCGGCCGACGCGCTTTCGGCCAGAAGAATGCAGCGCCCTCTGGTGTCCCGCAGGGTCTCGGCGACGAGGGCCTGCAGCTTGGATTCCTGCAGTGGATAGCTCGCAAAACGCGACTCGCCGTGCATGGACTGCGCCATTTGAAGCAACACCGGCTCATCGCTGGCCTGAGCCAGACGGATCTTCATGATCAAACTCCAGCAGGAAATCAGGCCGGCACGGCCACGACGTCGTCGGACGTTGGACTGGTCGCCACTGGCTTTGTGTCTGCCAGGGGTTCCGCAGGCGCATCGGATGCAGATACCGCGCCTGACGAAAGACTCACGTCCTGGATGTCAACAAAGGCCAATGGCTCCACCGGGACGGTCTGCGTTGTGACCATCTGCACAAAGGCATTGGCCTGTTGCTCGATGCTTGGAACTGGAGGCGGGTCTTCAGGCGTCTCGGCAGCCACTGCATCCTGAACCCAGTCCGGCAGATCCACACCTTCGCCTGCAAACACCACGTCGCCGGCCACCAGCTCGTGACCATCTTCAAAACGCAGCGTCGTCGTTCCCAGCACGGCATTGCCGTTGTTCATGACGGCCGAGCCCTCGCGCTCGAGATCCAGTTCTGTGACCTCCAGACTTTCCAGCGTGCGGAACTCGCCTTCGTCCTGCATCCCATTGGCATTGCCATCCTGCAGCAGGCCCAGCTGACTCCAGCGGTCGTCCGCCGCGCTGAGGACGCCGTCGCCGTTGCTGTCGAGGGCCGCCAGTCCCTCCAGATCGGTGCGAGCACCGGGGAGGTAGTCCACGAAGCTCACTTCCTCATGGCGGTTGATCTGTCCGTCTCCGTCGATGTCGAAGGCCAGCAGGGCATCGCTGCTGGCCACCCAGCCGATCTGCTCACGCCAGCCGTCGCCATTGATGTCGGCGAACAGGTTCGACTCATCCGGTCGAACCAGATCCAGGCCATCCGAACCGGTGTCCACCACCACCGGGAAGCACCCACCGCCGCCACTGCTCCACGGGACATTGGTCACCTGGATCGGGGCCGAGACCGTCGACATGCCGCGGCTGTCAGTGACCTCGATGGTGAAGTGCTCGACCACGGTCGATGTCGAGCTTGCCAGGGACACGTACTGCCATCCGGTGTAGGCATTGCCGGTGTTTCGCTCGTCACGGACAAAGTAGTCATGTCGCCCCCCGTCCGGCATGTTGGGGTCAACCCCGGGTGCGTCGATGACAGCGTCGCTGGCCCAGTAGTTATCCAGTGAAACGGTGTCACCCAGGCCTTGCAGTTGGCCGTGGTCCAGACCGGCCGGTGCCGAGGAGGGAACAATCTCGTGAAGGAAAACCGTGCCGACGTTCGTCGACTGATAGATGGAAAACGTCAGGGCGTCGCCGTCCGGGTCGTAGGCGTAGATCCGTCCATTGATGCGGTGAGGGTCGTCCACGGCCCGTCCGCCCGCAAACGTCGGTTCACCGCCTTCATCCCAATGCGGGTAGTCCCACTGGTACACCGTGGCATCGTTGCCCGTGAAATACTCGATGCCGGTGATCACCGGCGCGCGGTTCTCGCGCTCGATATCGATGTAGGCGGTGGCCCAGGTGCTGCCCCCTTCCCCGTCGCCCACCCGATAGCGGAACGATGCCTCGCCGTAATAGTCCCGGCTCGGGTCGAAGGTGACGACGCCATTGTTCAGCGACACGCTGCCGTGGCTGCCACCCGCCACTTCGAGCACCTCCAGTCGGGACCACGCCGAGGCGTCGGGGTCGGAGTCGTTGCGCAACAACTGGGTGACATTGATCTCCATGCGCACGTCTTCATACCCATGAAAATGGTCATCCACCGCCAACGGGTTCTGATTGAGCTGCGCATAGTCGATGACGGCAAACGATGTCGACTCGCCGCCATCCAGATCGCGCACGGTGTACTCGAAGCTGGCGTATTGCGACGGGTTCCAGGTCTCGTAATCGACTGCAGGAACGAACCGAACGTCGCCATCGGGCAGCAATTCAACTGTTCCATTGATCGCACCGCCAACGCCAACGATCTGCAGCTGCCCGGGGTTCTCGACATCGGTGTCGTTGGCCAGCAATGCGGCGTCTTCGATGGTGTAAGTGATGTCGCGCTTGCCCAGGATGAACTCGCTGTTGAGCACAGGCAAATCGTTGACCGAGCGGTAGTCCAGCACCATGGTGGCGGTGCTACTGCCGCCCGCTCCGTCCGTCACGGAATAGCTGAAGCTGGCCTCGCCGTAGAAATTGGCCGTCGGAGTGAAGGTGATATTGCCCACCCCATCCATGGTCACCACGCCATTGACAGCGCCATCCACACGGCCCAGCACCAGGTCCGCATGGTCGTTGTCGACGTCGGTGTCGTTGGCCAGGAGATCCGCCGCGTGGATGGTGACCACCGTGTCTTCGTCAACCTCTGCGCGCTCGCCTTGCAGGCGCGGATTGTCGTTGACGGGCGTCACATCCAGCGAAACCGTGGCCAGGCTCTGCCCGCCAGCGCCATCGTCCACCAGATAGTCGAACGACGCCGGGCCGAAGTAATCCGCGTCGGGAACAAACCGGATGCGGCCATCGGACAATAGCTCGACACTGCCGTGGGTCGCGCCACCGACCTGCGTGATGCGCAGCTCGGAGGGGGCGTTGTCCACGTCATGGTCGTTGGCCAGCAGTTGCGCCTGGCTGTAGACCAGCACCTGGTCTTCGGCCAGAACATCGTCCTCGCCCTGAACCTGCGGCGCGTCGTTGACTGGGGCCAGGTTCAGCACGACCGTCGTGCTGACCTGCCCGCCAGCGCCGTCGTCCACCAGGTAGTCGAACGACGCCGGTCCGAAGTAGTCAGCCTCAGGTAGGAAACGAACCTGACCGTCCACGATCTGGACAGATCCATGCTGAGCGTTGCCCACGGCACTGATCGTCAAGGCTTGCAAGCCACCCCGGTTGAGCGTGGGGTCTGTGTCCACATCGGCATCGTTGGCCAGCAGCACGTCGAATGGAAAGTCCAGCACCACATCTTCGTCGGACTGCACGTACTCGCCCTGCACCACGGGCAGATCATTGACCTGCACGATGTTCAGCCGGACGTTGGCACGCACCTGTTCGTGCCCGTCGCTGACCCAGTAGGCGTAGCCAGCCGGGCCGTTGTAGTCGGGCGTGGGCACGAAACGGACACTGCCGTCGGACTGCAGGAACACGGCCCCTCCGGTGGCCTCGCCCACCCGGCTGATGTGCAGGTGGTCGCCATCGACATCGCTGTCGTTGCGCAACAGGCTGGCGGCGGTGAACAGCAGGTCGGCATCCTCACTGCCGGTCGCCGACTCCCCACGTACCTCAGGCGCATCATTGACAGCCTGCACCTGAACGTGGACCGTGCCGCTTTGCGTCATGCCATACATGTCTTGCACGGTATAGCTGAAGCTGGCGGTGCCGTTGTAGTTCTGGTCAGGGATGAAGACCAGCTGGCCATCCCGGATGCCGACCTGGCCGTGCTGGGCATCGGCAACCTCGATCACCCTGAGTCCGTTGTAGTACGCACCACTGTGCCCTTGGGGTACCGGGTTCGGCGTACTGTCATTGGCCAGCAGTTGCTCGGCCGAAAACGTCAGGCCCTGGTCTTCAGTGGCCCGCAGACCATCGTCTCGCACGGTCGGGGCTTCCAGCGGAACATCTTGAGAGGGTGCCAGGTGCTGTTCATTCGCGTCCAGCACTTCGGTCGCCGCGTATCCTGGGGGCAGCAAGCTGTCTTCTGCATCCTCGGCCACCGCGGACGGGACGACGGGTGCCGGATCGCCCATCAGTTCGGGCGTCAAGGTCTGTCGCTGAACGGCCAGGGCGGGCTGGTCAGGCGCGCCTGCATCGCCCGACCAGGTGGTTCCGCCCCGCGCCACCACCTGGCCCTGGGCATCGGTCCAGTCACCGGGCGGCAAAGCTCCAGACCCTTGCGCCTGCGCCGTTGTCCCTGGCGCCACCGCCAGAGCGCCCCAACCCATCTCGTTTGTCGGCAACGGCTGGATGGATGCCGGCTGAACGTCCCTGCCTCCACCCTCGGCCCAGCCTGTCGATGCATGGCTGGCAAAAGCCATGCCCGACAGGCCCAAGGCCAGCGCGTTGGCCGCCAACTGCGCATCACTGAACAGCGCCGCCTGGTTCAGGCTGGTGACCATGCCCGCTGTCACCGTGCGGTTGCCCCCTGTCATGGCCTGCGCCGGCACAAAGACAATGGGGTCCCTGCCCCTGGGCGGCATGGGTGGCTGGGGGCCGTAGGGACTGGCGCCCATGGCCGGAACGCTCTGGATCTGCCCCGCGCCCAGGGTCGCCTGCGTCTGCTGGCCCGTGCTGTTCTCGACCGTGTTGTTGCTCAAGCTGATCACCTGGCTGCTGCCGGCGCCGATGAACGCCTCGCCGCCGTCGGTGTCCTCCTCGCCGCCGTGCGTGTGCGACTCCATGCCGTCGAACGTGCCCAGCGCGGTGGCGTACAGCACCGTGGCCACACCATAGTCCACCCGCATCACACCGCCCAGCACCTCCTGGTACATCACCGGCGGCCACTTCTGCTGGTCCTGCAACAGCTCAAGGTAATCGCGCATGATGTCGCTTTCGCCCTCGACACTCTCGCCGTCCCAGCGCATGCCGCTGCTGTCGTAGTAGCGTTCGTGATCCTCGCCGTTCTCGTCGGTCCAGCGCAGGATCAGGTGCCCCGCGCTGTGGGCCACGTTCGGTCCATCCGGGTCGTAGTAGTAGCCCACGGTCGGCAGGTGCTGTGCCGGCGCTCCCGCCTGCGGTGCGCTCATGCCCACGCTCAACGCCACCTCGGCCAGTTGCCGTGTCCAGGCCGCCGCCGTGCCTCCGCCACCGTGTTCGTCGTGCACGGTGTTGACCACCACCGCCCCGCTCTCGTCGATGTGCACTTCGGCTTCGCCGACACTGGCCGGAATGTCCTGGTCCGCCAGCATGCTGTAGACCGTGATGAAGGCCGCCAGCACCTGCCCATACACCGGAATGAAGCCCACCGCTGCCGCCACCGCCCCCAGCGGGTTTTCTTCTATGTTGTCCAGCGCGATGATCAGGTTCAGGATGGGCACCACCTGGCCCGCATTGACACCCACCGCTCCACCAATGGCTTCGCTGGCGACTTGCCCGGTACTGCCCATCAGGGTTCCCACCGCGTTGCCCAGCTGGATGCCACCGGCCAGTGCCTGCAAGGCGTTGTCGTTCTCGATGCCGCTGACCAGGCCGAGCACACCGGACAACGCACCGGCCTGCGCCCCGATATTCCCCGGCAACCAGTCGCTATGGTTCAGCGCCGTCCCCAGGTTGTCGGCCTGGTTGTACAGGCTGGCCAACGTGCTCAGCCGCTGCGCGTCGTTCAGCGAGGACCAGTTCTCCAGCCCGACCAGCGAGCCGATCAGGTTCATCGCGCCGGCGGCATTCTGGGCGCTGACCTGCGCATGATAGGCGCCAGCACCCATGGCCTGGCCTTGCGGCCCGAGGAAGACCGCCTCTTCCTGACCGTTGAGTCGCACCTCCAGCCAGCCCGGGGCGCCCTCGCCTGCGTCGTGTCCCTGGCCGTGGCTGACCGCCGTCCCGATGATCTCGCCCTCTTCGTTGGCCAGGATGCGGCTGCCGTCGGGGTTGGTGTACACCGTCACACCAGCGATTTCTGCGTCGTCCAGCCCCAGGGTGGCCAGCGCCCGATACAGCTGCTGCGTCTGCGCCGCGCTCAGTTGCGCGCCCAGTTCGTCCAGGCCGATGCTGCCGCCCGCGGCGTCTCGCGGGGGCTCGGGTTCTTCGGTCGCCGCCTGGCTTGCACCGGTTTCTCCCAATATGTCCCCGTAGCCGTTGATCGGGCCGGCATCGGTCATGGTTCCGGTCCCGGCGTCCGCCAGGAAATTGGGCGGAGTGCCGGAGTTGGGCGGGGTGCCTGTGTCCGGTGGCGCCTGATTGAAACCGTCTTGCACCGGCCCCTGCACCTCCGCTGCGTCCACAGGCTCCAATGACACCGGGTCAATGGCTGTGGTCTGTCCTGTCAGTGTGTCCACCCTCACCGCGCTGGCACTGACCACCTCACCCGTGCCCGAATCCAGTGTTCGCTCAATGTAGATGCGTCCGTCATCCCCGTCTGGCCGGCTGATGACCTGGTGGGTGTTGCCCTGCGCATCCTGCGTGGTGGAGGTGATCTCGGCCGTGCGGGTGTTGATGGTATCCACCGCGCCGCTGCCCCGGTAGATGCTCAGCACATCGCCCGTGCGCACCGGCACGTTCAACTCGGCTCCAGCCGGGATCTTGGTCACGTCGGTGTACTGCGGGTTGGCCGCCAGCAGGTCGGCCACCGTCACCGGGTTGCCCGCATGCCCTTGCAGCAGCACGATGTCCGAGAGCGTGCCTCCCGGGTTGAGGGTGACCGTGTGGGCGCCACCGCCGATGACGAAGTTGCTGGAGGGTGGGCGTGCTGGTTCGATACCGTCGGCGCCCGGCGCTGCTCCAGGCACTGTGCCAGCACCTGGGCCGGCCACGTGCTCCATCTGCCCAGTCTGGCGGTTGATCACCCAGCGGTGATCGCCCTCGCTGGTGGCAACCAGCTTGCCATCCTCATAAACATGCTCGGTGACAACTTCCCCCGTGCTGCGATCGACCGTCTGGCTGACCTGTGTGACCACGCCATTGGGGTTGACAATGTCTGTGGTGCGGGTGACAAAGTTGGAGTGACCTGTCTGCTCCCAGCTTTGGGTGGCGTTGGGGGCCACCGGGGTGGCAGTGCCCCAGGCCTGGCCGTCCGGGCCAATGCTGTTGGCGTAGGCCACTTCGCTGCGGATGAAGCTGTCCTGCAGTTGCTGGGTTTGCAATATTGCAGGCGCATTCGGGTCGTCGATAACCCCCGGAATGACCGTCTTGCCATCAGGCGTCATGCCTTGCGCATAGCTGCCACCGGTAGCCTGAAACTGGCCATTGACCAATTGACCCTGTACGCGCACTTCAACAATGGCGTTGGTGGCCTCGTCCCGATAGCTGCTGACCATCGCCACGGGAACGACGGTTTCGCTGCTGGAGCCCGCGCCAACGGTGTGCGCTTGGCCATTGATCTCATAGACCACCGCGCCGACCTCATACCCTGAGGGGGTGCGGCCTTGGGCCACATTGAGCAGCGGGTTGCCTGTGTAGGTTGATTGGCTGCTCAGCGCCAGTGGATCGTCATCAGCGGGCGAAGAAGCACCCGGATCGTAGGGCGCAGTCGGCGCGGCCACAGGCGCAGGCGCTGGGGCGGCGATGCCGTTCGCACCAACGGTCACCAAGGGTGCGGGATGGTCGCCCCCCTCGGGGCGGTAGTCGTCGCCCCACACAGTCACCGAGCCGACCGGCTCGATGCGGGACTGTATGTTCTCTGAAATGTCGCCCTGTGTTCGTATCTCGTTGACCATGCGCTGGTAGGTCGCATAGTCCGCCGTGGACATGGATGCCTGCGCGAACTGATCGGTCAGCGCGTTGCGGTCTGCGATGTTCAACGACGCCACCGCACCGCTTGAGGCGGCAAACGTGGTGCGGGTGTCGCCAGGGTAGGTGTCGATCCGGTACCAGTCGAACTTGCCATCGACCGTCAAGCCCAGCCCGTAGCGAACACCATCAACCGTGGCCACCTGATGAACCGTCTGACCCGCCGCCAGATCGGCCGTTCGGTTCAGCTCGTTGAGGGCCTGGGCGGTCAGGTCTTTGCCGGTCGTTGAGCCTTCTGAAGCGAAAGCTCCGCCAAGTGCCATACCACCACCGACCACCAACCTGCCCGGTGGCGTCGACGACAAAGAAGCGCCGCCAATGATGGACACGAGTCCACTGCCCATCGCATATCCGGTCGTTACCCCAACCCCCTGACCAACGACGCCGCCAACCTCGATCAAGGCATTTTCCGCGCGGCCAGCCAGCAAGTGTTGGCCTACGGCAAAGGAGTCATTGATCGTGCCAGCCGCCCCAGTCAGCCGGCCCAGAAACTGAAAATAAGGAGCCAAGTGCGCACCAGACCCTTGAAGCGGTTGGCTTGCCCCTTCATTGACTCCGGCAACAGCACTATCGGCGCCACCCAGCGGCGTCCAGGAATCTGGTGGCGTAAGCGGCAGTGGATTGACGGGGATGGTCGTAATAGGTTGCGCCGGAACGGGCAACTGGCTCAACGCATTCGAATCGAATTGAATGCCCTGGAACTTCGTGGACGCTGATGGATTCTGATCGGGCATTTTTGTTCACCCCCTGAAATGACGATAGATTTTTTGGAAAAAACCAAAGAATATTACTAGACAACCAAACAAAGCAAAGATCACTCCAAGAACCATCACAACAGACCATACAGGGCTTGTGATTGGCGACATATAAATCATCCGTCCAGCAGCACTAATTATCGGCTCTCTTTGTGTCGGCTTGGTGTATGCGAGCCATGTATAAAAAATAACCCCCACGAAAATCATTAGATGCCTAAAACCAAAATCATCCGTATTCAAGCGCCATCCCATTAGCTTCAATCTCAACAGATACATCCACAAGAAGCAAATCACAGGAATCCAAATCAAACACCAGGTCATCGAATAGATAAACATATTCACCTGACTTCGCGGTCCGGAGATCTCACCTACTCGCCGAATCTGTGTATTCCAGCTCGCCATGAAATCAACAAACGGCACGAACTGCGGATATTTCTGCAGCACATCCAAAGGAACAAGGTACGCAAGGAAAACGATGACCAGAAGGCTCCCGTACAGCGTCATTTCAACCACTGAACGAGGCCTTTTAATTGGCGTCAAATCTTTATCCCCAGATACATCCATAGAATCAAAGAGCGGAATCAGTAACCAAGAGAAGAGCAACATGCACTCCCTTGTCGGTGTGGGCTCGTAGCCCCTTTTTCATGCAGTGTGCCCCTCATATCAGGGAAGCTCCCTCAACACCCTGTCAACTTTGACAGGGTGGGCCAGTGACGCAGTTCACGGCTTCAGCAGAAATCTCGCACCGCGCGACGACAGCGGCGCCGCATTGAATGATGTCGAAGACGGTGTTCAGGGTCCATGTGTCGTGGGTGAACTGATTTCTCTCAAAGACGCGACTGTGAAAATCCCCACCTCATCGGACCTGATGTCGCGAATCGCATAGCCGCCGACCCAAGTTTGCGTTGCCAAGGTGTCGATATAGGCCACTGCCATGTCCACCTTGATCTTGGCCTCGGCCTGCGGGCTGATAACCCTGACTGGTCAGGAAGTCGTAGACCTGTGTGACCTGGCCGTTTTGCGCCATTGTCCGCAGCTCATCAAGCTGTGTTGCCGATATCGGTTGGGGTTGGCTCATGGTTTCTCCGGTCCCTTATGTGTACCCGTGGTGCCAGTGCCCATGGGGGGTTGTCGTACAACACCGCTGCATTGCACGGGTGGCTCTGCCGTGCGTTCAATCATGAAACCCATCACCAAGCGCCGAATCTTGTCTTCCATGTCGCGCCAATCGGGCAAGGCATCGGGGCCGTATTGAAACGATACCTTCGCGCAAGCATCGGGCAGCAGCAGGAATTCATGGTCGCAATTTTTCACCCCACCAAGTACCGCCGAAGGCCCTGCGCCGCAGTCGATGAAGGTGGCAATGCGTCCACCCTCCCGGTGGTAATAGAGCACCCTGTTGCTGAAGTCGTAGCGTGTGTAGTCCAGGCCCTCGCCCACGGCATGGGCTAGCCCGTGAACAAGTCCAGGCTGTTCGATGAAGTTGGTCGACTTGCCGGTGATGGCGCGTTGTCGACTTCTGTGCTCTATCCCCAGCTCTTGCCAACGCAAGGCAATGTGATGGGGAGGATTAAATGAAGAATTGGCCTGAATGTGCACCACCAGCCAGTCGTCGTCGTAGATGGTCTTGTTCTTGTAGCTCTGGGCGTTCTCTGGGGACAGCGGTTTCATGTCGGGGCGCTGCACCAGCAGACTGACGCCGGCCAGCTTGGAGTCGAGGGTTCGCTCCGGCGCCGGTTCTTGGCGCCGCTCCAAGAAATGCGGATCGCCGTCATAGCTGATGGGCAGGTGAAACAGGTACTCGAATGGGATGGAAATGCTCAACCCGTTGATTTCGCCAACCACTGGTTTGCGCTCATGCAAGGGCTTGCCATCTCGGTAGGCGCGGGGAACGGCATTTGCTCCAGCACTTTGGGTTTGCGCTTGGACTGAAAACGCTCGCCCCCCAATCACATAGCCAAATCCCAGCACAAGCAAGGCCATGGACAGACCCGCGAGAAGCGCAGTCGTAACAAAAAGGCGATAGCCCCAAGTCTTAAGCTTCGCTGTCGTCTTCATACAGTCCACCGCGACACCGATCGGCCCAGCGCCATGGCCGTGGCCGCCATCAGGCCCTCGTGCAACAGCTGGGCCTGGTTCAAGCTCGTGACCATGCCCGCTGTCACCGTGCGGTTGCCGCCTGTCATGGCCTGCGCCGGCACAAAGACGATGGGGTCCCTGCCCCTGGGCGGCATGGGTGGCTGGGGGCCGTAGGGACTGGCGCCCATGGCCGGAACGCTCTGGATCTGCCCCGCGCCCAGGGTGGCCTGCGTCTGCTGGCCCGTGCTGTTCTCGACCGTGTTGTTGCTCAGGCTGATCACCTGGCTGCCGGCGCCGATGAACGCCGCCGCGCCGCCTGTGTGAAGTCTCGCCGGTGTGCGACTCCATGCCGCCGAACGTGCCCAGCGCGGTGGCGTACAGCACTGTACACCATAGTCCACCCGCATCACACCGCCCAGCACCTCCTGGTACATCACCGGCGGCCACTTCTGCTGGTCCTGCAACAGCTCAAGGTAACGCGCATGATGCCTTCGCTCTCGACACTCACTGTCCCAGCATGCCGCTGCTGTCGTAGTATGTTCGTGATCTCGCCAGTTCTCGTCGGTCCAGCGGTGCAGGATCAGGTGCCCTGCGCTGTGGGCCACGTTCGGTCCATCCGGTCGTAGTAGTAGCCCACGGTCGGCAGGTGCTGCGCCGGCGCCCTGCCTGCGGTGCGCTCATGCCCACGCTTCAACGCCACTGGCCAGTTGCCGTCCAGGCCGCCGCCGTGCCTTCCGCCACCGTGTTCGTCGTGCACGGTGTTGACCACCACCGCCCCGCTCGTCGACGTGCACTTCGGCTTCTCGCCGACACCGGCTGGAATGTCCTGGTCCGCCAGCATGCTGTAGACCGTGATGAAGGCCAGCACCTGCCCATACACCGGAATGAAGCCCACCGCTGCCGCCACTGCCCCAGCGGGTTTTCCATGCTGTCCAGCGCGATGATCAGGTTCAGGATGGGCACCACCCGGCCTCGGGTATTGACACCCACCGCTCCACCAATGGCTTCGCTGGCGACTCTGCCCGGTACTGCCCATCAGGGTTCACCGCGTTGCCCAGCCGGATGCCACCGGCCAGTGCCTGCAAGGCGTTGTCGTTCTCGATGCTGCTGACCAGGCTGGTGAGCACACCGGACAACGCACCGGCCTGCGCCCCGATATTCCCCGGCAACCAGTCGCTATGGTTCAGCGTCGTCCTCAGGTTGTCGGCCTGGTTGTACAGGCTGGCCAATCGGGCCAGCCGCTGCGCGCTGTTCCAGCGAGGACTGCTCTCCAGCCTGACCAGCGTTTGACCGGTTCATCGCGCCGGCGGGCATTCTGGGCGCTGACTCACAGCATGATAGGCGCCAGCACCCATGGCCTGGCCTTGCGGCCCGAGGAAGACCGCCCTTCCTGACCGTTGAGTCGCACCTCCAGCCAGCCTGGGGCGCCCTCGCCTGCGTCGTGTCCCGGTCGTGGCTGACCGCCGTCCCGATGATCTCGCCCTTCTGTCATTGCGAGGCGTGCCGTCGGGGGTTGGTGTACACCGTCACACCAGCGATTTCTGCGTCGTCCAGCCCCAGGGTGGCCAGCGCCCGATACAGCTGCCAAGCCTGCGCCGCGCCCAGTCGCGCGCCCTAGTCTCGTCCAGGCTGATGCTGCCGCCTGCGGCGTCTCGTGGGGGCTCGAGCTCTTCGGTCGCCGCCTGGCTTGCACCGGCTTCCTCCCAATATGTCCCCGTAGCCGTTGATCGGGTCGGCATCGGTCATGGTTCCGTCCCGGCGTCCGCCAGGAACCGGGCGGAGTGCCGGAGTTGGGCGGGGTGCCTGTGTCCGGTGGCGCCTGATTGAAACCGTCTGCACCGGCCCCTTGCACCTCCGCTGCGTCCACAGGCTCCAATGACACCGGGTCAATGGCTGTGGTCTGTCCTGTCAGTGTGTCCACCTCACCGCGCGCAATTCTCGACCACCTCACCCGTGCCCGAATCCAGTGTTCGCTCAGTCGTAGATGCGTCCGTCATCCCCGTCTGGCCGGCTGATGACCTGGTGGTGCTGCCCTGCGCATCCTGCGTGGTGGAGGATTCCTGGCCAGGCGGGTGTTGATGGTATCCACCGCGCCGGGTTGCCCCGGTAGATTAGCACATCGCCCGTGCGCACCGGCACAACGAACTGGCTCCAGCCGGATCTTGGCTGGCTGCCGGTGTACTGCGCTGGCCGCCAGCAGGTCGGCCACCGTCACCGGGTTGCCTGCACGCCCTTGCAGCAGCACGATGTCCGAGAGTTGCGCCTCCCGGGTTGAGGGTGACCGTGTGGGCGTCCGTCAGGCTCACAAAGGCAACCGATGGGGGCGCGGGGTGCCAGAGCGGCCGGTCACCACAGCCAATCGATTCCATTTCTCCTGTAATGCGATTGATCGTCTCCACATCGCACTCAATATGGTCCGTGGTGGCAATCAGCCGACCGTCCTCGTAAACATAGGTCATTCCCGACTTCGGTACGCCGACGACGGTTTCAGAGATGCGGTGACGCTGCCCGAGCCATTGTTGATTTCCGTGGTGCGGGTGAAATACCCTAGCTGGGAGACAACGACCAGAAACTGCAGTTGGGAGCCACTTCAGTTGTCGTCCCCCATGGCAAACTCGTCTGACCCTTATTCCGTTGGCGTATGCGACTCGTTTGATTGAAAAACTCCCGCAACTCACCTGATATGTCAACAAAAGGTCTTGCGCTGATTCAGTTGATTTGATTCTGATAGTATGGAGAGCTCAAAAATTTAGACCAGGCGTAGTCTAGATTAGAATTTGGGATTTCGATTCCAACGATTCCACCAGAAAGCCGTATCCCACACCAATTCCTGAGCCACTAGCGGATTCGATGCGATCATTCCCGGGCCATAAACCCCAAGAGAAACCAGAACCATCCTTTCATGGTTCGCTCAACATCACCGAGAGCGGCGGTGATAGCTACATCTCTGACGTCACCATGAACAGCGCACCACTCATCACGGCCAGAGACACTTCGGCAATCGCTTGCCTCACCATCTCGACAATGGCGTTAAGAGCTGGTTGATCCGCAGACGTGACGATAGCCGCACCCTGCCTACTTCGATACAGCCAGGCACCATTCCCCAAATATCGTAAAAATAGTTACAGACGACATCCCATTCCCTTCCTTTTTCGCCAAACTTAATGCTGGAGTAGCAATCGCTACAATCGTTAGAAAAATCGGCATGTAATGCTCTCCCAAAGATCGGCTCAAGAAACCTGATTTTTCGATGAAAAAAGCCATCATAGCTTGCTCCATTACTCCCAGAGGCCTGGCACTCAACTAAGTGCGGCCACAAAAAAGAAATAAAAAATCAAAACCAAAGCCCTCTTCGGTGTAAATATATTTTCTCCAGCCTGCTGCATATTCGGCTTTTCCGAGTCTTCCATTTTTTTGTCTGATTTCGGACATACTTACTCCATTCGCCCAGTCTGCTCGTCGATATGGGCGGAGCACACAAGCGCCCCCTGCCGCACGGTCTGATTCAGCGGCAACCGGGTTAGGCGGAGAACCCATGGCTGACGTTAGCCCGTAGCAGCTGTTCGTTCGGCGTTCAGGCGAAGGTTGTTGATCGTCGGACCGGCACCCATGGTGGTCGCCGTCGCATTGAAGTACAGCAGGTCGGTGAACGGGCTCCGCACCATGGGCGTATCTGGATCGAGCCCCGCCAGCTCTTCGGTCTCGCGCAGGATGGAAGCGCTGGTGGTTGGCCGCAGTCAGGCCAGCGACTACCGCACCCAGCGCCACGTAGCGCCTGGCATCGTCAAGGCCCACGCCAGCGCTGCCAGCGCCAGTGAACATCGCGCCATGCCACGCAGCATCGGCCGCGGGCGTTCGCTGCCATTCGACTGTATCGACAGTGCGTGCCTCCGCAACGCTCATCACGGTACGAGTAGGCACCGAACATATCGCTGTTGAGACGTATTCACTGCAGCCCCTCCAGCTCCCTTGCCCACCTCCACCTGGAGATCGTCCCAGGATGACTGTCCCACCCAGGGAGTTCATTAATCAAGCCATCGATGTTGACGCCCTTCAAACCGAAGAATTGTGTTGACAGCTCTGCCAGCGAGCCGCCCAGCGAATGGCCTACGACTTCGACCATTTCTCGAAGCTTGTCCAACGGCGGAGGTTCGTCACCATTCTTTGCGTAGTCGAGTTGAATTTGCTTGAACGCCTCCTGTCGTAAACCGGATGGCGTCCGTGAACTGCGGGTCCCAGGCGCCAACACCGACAAAGCTGGTCAAGACATTGACAGCGGCCAGCGTCTGGTCCGAGTTCAAGGTATCTGCGATGAAATCGTTGGTACCTGCGAAGGCCACGGCGTATTTGCCGGGTGACGGGATCCGTAGAAATTGGCCTGAAGCCTGAGCCGGGGGTGGGCTTGAAGTCCTCCAACTTGATTGGTCAGCCGTTACAACGGGGGTTGCCCACGGTCCCCGGCCCCGGCCGGTGGTGCTGATCACATAGGGGCAAGCGCTCGCCAGAACGCGGTCGGTATTGGTGATGGGCATCGATTTTTGATTTATCGTTATTTGCTTTACTTGAAAATTGGTTCAAGGACGTTTGAAGGCTTCATATCCATGAGTTGCTCCAGATCACCCTGACGGGTACGATCCATCTCAATCACCTTGTCCATGAAAGATTTTCGCAGAGTGATTGGAGTGCTCAAAAACCGCTCAGAAGCAATTTGCAGTTTGTTTGATGCATACCGGGCAAATCAGGCTGACGAAAATTGATTCCAACCACTTCCACGCCACTCTGTTTGACACCCGGATTGTTCAAGAACCCAACACTGGCATCAAATGCATAGTAGTCAATTCCTTGAAGCACCGATCCATAATAGGTTTCAGATACATGGCTGCAATCGGCTTGCTTCACTTACATCGCCCTCATGTTATGCGTGACCGATCGGAGTTGCCGGGGAAAAGCATGAATACTTTTCCTCTATTTTGTTCTCTTCTAATTTTTAAAGAGTCATTCCATTCAGTACGAGATTTTGTAATCAAGATACTGTTTGCTGGAATCGAACAGCCTCGAAAATAGTTATCAACAATCCTTGATCCTTAGGCAGCTTACGCATCACTCTTGATAAAACTCGAAACGCAAATCCCAACTGCCCCCCGCATTCGGACTTCCCCTAAAGCCAGGCAATTGACCTCGTCGGTATCCGATGCAGCTTGAATGCCACCGCTTCGGCGCCTTTGAGCTCCGCACTGACGAACGCTTCGGCATGCAATAGTTCGGCAACGCCGGAGTGACCGTCCACAGGAATGTGTCCTTGGTGAATCAGCCTCATCCATGGCGGCTCATACCACCGCCCGGACAGCGCTGGTACTTGGCACGAACCTGCGCATCAGTCAGCAGGGCGTCGGCTTTGCCTGCAGCGGTCCGGGCTTCCATACCGATGGCTTGGGTTCCGCCTTGGCACACGCGGTGCTCCAGGACAGTCGCCCGTGAGCGCAAACAAGAGCGGCGAGCGTCACGCGTAGCAGAGAATTGGTTGGTCTGACGATCTTGGCCTTACAAAGCATGGTTAGGGTACGGATCAGCAAAGGGGGCTTAGCCCCCTTTTCGCGCAGTGGAACCCCATGTCAGGGAAGTTTTCAACACCCTGTCAACTTTGACAGGTGGGCCAGTGATTCCAGTTCACAGCTTCAGCAGAAATCTTGCACCGAGCGACGCCAGCGGCGCCAGCATTATGGCTCGCTGGAATTGCCATCAGGCGCCGCGCGCCGTTCAGCGAGGACCAGTTCTCCAGCTCCGACCAGCGAGCCGATCAGGTCTATGGCGCTGGCCGTACTTTGGGCGCTGGCCTGCGCATAGGCGCCCGCACCGCGCCGGAGGAGACCACATCAACCTTGCCCGCATAACAGCAGGTGGTATTGCCGGAAGAGAAGCTTTTACCGCACGTAGCTTTTATTTATTAGTTTATTACTTTATTTTTGAAAGTAATATCTTGCGCAATTGCTTTAGAGAGGCTGTGTTTGCTGTCCCCTTATATTTCCAGACCAGTTTCCTGGTTTGTGTATCTGAATACCAGCTGTCAAACTGACTGTAGTTGATGATCCAGTTACTGATTGGTATGAGTTCATAGAAAATCAACAACACGTGAGAATATTGCGCCCAACGCTCTTGATATTCAGATTGACGTTCGGAAACGCCGCTACACTAACCCTTTCTGCTTGGAAAGTATCAACTAGATCGCTTGCAATTTTTAGATTATGATTAGCCAATGTGTGGGGCACTTCGTCAGTGTACCTGTATACGATAGCCAAGGATGTTATCTCATGAGTCTTGAGATGGAGGTGGGAGACCCGTAATGTCTGTGCTGTGCTTGCTTCCACCTTTGTGGTGCAACCGATAGAAGGATGAGGGGAGAAAGCGACAGCACCCACTAGGTATTTCTTCATAGAGACTCCTTTTTCTGATTCGAAGAAATGATGTAATACATTCAATCCTTGAGCATTTCTTTTCGGGACCGGCGGAATCAACAATAAATATCGTTATTTGCTTTACTTGAAAACTTGTTCAGGGATCGTTTGAAGGCTTTGTCTATGAGCTTTGCTCAGATCACCCTGACGGGTACGATCCATCTCAATCACCTTGTCCATGAAAGATTTTGGCAGAGTGATTGAGTGCTCAAAATCGCTCAGAAGCAATCCTTCTGTAGTTTGCTTGATACGCATTTTCGGCAAATCAGGTTGACGAAAATTGATTCCAAACCACTCCACGCCACTCTGTTTGACACCCGGATTGTTCAAGAACCCAACACTGGCATCAAATGCATAGTAGTCAATTCCTTGAAGCACCGATCCATAATAGGTTTTCAGATACATGGCTGCAATCGGCCAAGCCACTACATCGCCCTTCATGCCATGCAGACCGACGTGGTTGCCGGGGAAAAGCATGAATACTTTTCCTCTATTTTGTTCTCTTCTAATTTTTAAAGAGTCATTCCATTCAGTATGAGATTTTGTAATCAAGATACTGCTTGGCAATCGAACAGCCTGAAAATAGTTATCAACAAATCCTGGATCCTTAGGCAGCTTGACATCACTCTTGATGTAAACCTCGAAACGCAAACTCAACTGCCCCCCGCAGGCATTCGGATTCCCCCCAAAGCCGCAATTGACCTCGTCGGTATCCCGATGCAGCTTGAATGCCACCGCTTCGGCGCCTTTGAGCTCCGTACTGACGAACGCTTCGGGCATGCAATAGCGTTCGGCAAACGCCGGAGTGACCGTCCACAGGAATGTGTCCTTGGTGAATCGTGCCTTGCCCGGGCGCGGCCCGGCATACCACCCGCCCGGACAGTGCTGGTACTTGGCACGAACCTGCGCATCTGTCAGCAGGGGCGTCGGCTTTGCCTGCTCCGGGGTCGATACCGAAGGCTTGGGTTCCGCCTTGGCACACGCGGTGCCCAGGACAGCCGTCGTGAGCGCAAACAAGAGCGCGAGCGTCACGCGTAGCAGAGAATTGGTTGGTCCTGGCATGTAGATCTTGGCCTTACAAAGCATGGTTGTGGGTACGGATCAGCAAAGGGGGCTTAGCCCTTTTTCATGCAGTGTGCCCCTCATGTCAGGGAAGCTCCCTCAACACCCTGTCAACTTTGACAGGGTGAGCCAGTGACGCAGTTCACGGCTTCAGCAGAAATCTCGCACCGCGCGACGACAGCGGCGCCGGTTTGCTTTGGCCTGTATTGACCCAGTGAAATCCTGCACAGGTGTTATCGCGAAAGGAAATGGCGATGAGCACCCTGATGGAAGACAACATCATCCAGACCATCCTGGCCGGGCGGCAGCCCAAGTGCATGAGATTGCTGTGGTTCCAGCGCAATCCACTGCCAACCAACTGGGGGGCCCAATGGGAGGTGTTGGCGGGGTTCGATGCGTGATCGGGCTACGAGCTCTCGATCACCCGTACCACCTCACAGCGGCATTCAGCACACTTGCCCACCAGCAGCAAGTCGCCGCCCTTGATAGCGCCGCTGAAATTGGTGATGGTCGTTTCGTGGCTGCAATGGCCGCAACAAACGTTGGACAGCAGCCGCTGGCGGATGTCAGATGGGATGGACTCCCATCGCTGGCGGGCCGGCTTGCTGAAAGTCGGCAGTGACTCAATCGCCACGGATCACTCCTCGAACAATTCAGAGTGCGTGCCAGCCCGCACAAAGATGATGGCGTTTCCATCCAGACGGTAGTTGAGTAGGAAGTCGCCGCCGATGCGACATTCGCGGTGATCGGCCCAATCGCCCTTGAGCGGGTGGTCCAGCCATTCGGGGCCCAGCGGCGCATCGTTACCATTGAGCAGCAGCATCGCCTCCTTCAGGCGCTTCAGGTCGTATCGGCCTGAGCGCGAGAGGCGCTCCCAGTCTTTGAGGAAGGTCTTGGTGTAATCGCACGCCCTGGGCGGCGCAGCCCGCTTACTGCTGGCGGGCTTTTTCGAGGTCATCGATCAGGGCGTCGGCGGAGTCAAAACGGGTGGTGCGCGCCTTGGCCATGGCGCGGGCTTCTTCCATCGCGGCACGGGTCTGGGCGTTGGGCACCTTCAACTCCAGCGGAAACGCTTGGTCATTGACCACGCGCTTGAGCAGGATGCGAACAGCGTCGGACACGGACAGCCCCATGGCTGCGAGCGCCTCGCTGGCTTGCGTCTTGATTTCGTCGTCCACTCGGACGTGAAGCATCGTGGTATGGGCCATGGTCAGATCCTCCGCTCCTACAATCATGTATCTCGATTGCGATACAGTCAAACAAACTCTGACGATACTCTGATAGCGTTCGATGTCAGATCGGTGGCCTTGGTTGACATCGAACCGGCTCACGTAAGTTGTTGATTTTGCGAGACCTCCATCGGCGCCCACCCGCAGGCCAAACAGAGAATAAAGACTGCTCTGGCGGAGAAAGTGACCGATTTCGGGCGTTTCGGCTGACGACCACCCGGTCCGCAATCCAAACGCCATAGCAGCGCCTTGGCCTTGAGGGCGTGGATTCAAAGATTTGGCCAAATCAACCCGCAAGCTCATAACCCGTACTGCGGCCACCACCGGGTGTTTTCTGCAGCACCCCAAGATCCAACAGTTGCGTGATGTCGCGCAGCGCAGTGTCGGGCGAGCACTTGGCGATCGCCGCCCATTTGCTGCTGGTCAACTTGCCGTCGAAACCGTCGAGCAGGCGGTTGAGCAATTTCACCTGGCGTTCATTCAGCGGCTGACCCACCCAGCGTTGCCAGAAGCGCGCCTTGACCAACACCGCGTCCAGGGTGATCTGAGCACTGGCTACCGCGCGGCCCAGGGTGCCCAGGAACCAAGACAGCCAGCCCGTCACGTCGAGCGAGCCTTTCTGGGTCCGCTCGAGCACCTCATAGTAGTCCTTGCGTTCCCGCTGGATCTGGGCCGACAGGCTGTAAAAGCGCTGAGGGCTGCCATCGGCTCGTGCCAGAAACAGGTCGCCCACGGCGCGGGCGATGCGGCCGTTTCCATCATCGAAAGGGTGCAGCGTCACCAACCAGAGATGCGCCAACCCCGCTTTGATCAGCGCAGGCGCCCCCGTCTCGGCATTGGCCCAGGCCAGAAAGCGGTCGATCTCGGCGGCCAGCGCCTGCGCAGGCGGGGCCTGAAAGTGCACCTTGCGCCGACCCAAATGCCCTGACACCACTTGCATGGGCCCCTCGGCATCGGTTCTCCACTGGCCCACCACAATCCGAGTCATGCCGGAGTAACCGGTCGGGAACAAAGCGGCGTGCCAGCCAAACAGGCGCTCGGCCGTCAGAGTATCGGTGGCACGGGTGGTCGCATCCAGCACCATCTCCACCACCCCCTCCACATGCCGGTCCACAGGAGCCACAGCGCCGATGTCCACGCCCATGCGGCGGGCGATGGAAGATCGCACCGATTGCACGTTGAGGACTTCGCCTTCGATCTCGCTGGTCTTGACCACGTCCTCGGTCAACGCCGCCAAACTGGCCTGGTCCCGCAACGCCATCCCCACATCCGCCAATCGGCCGAGCAACAGCCCCTGAGCCAGGCTGACATCTGTCAAAGGACCGGTGAGCGCCGCCAGGTCGTAGCGCCAAAGCGGCCAGTCGTCTGCCTGCCAGATGTAGAGTTTCTCTCCGACATTCATGCGGAGATTACACACCCAATTCGCCGCATAAGCAATGCATTCTACGCACTAAATGCGGAGAATAAGCACCCATTCACCGCACGCCTGGATGCACCGAGGGAGTGGTACGCGGTGTCTACTGGCAGCACATCGTGGACACCGGCGTGATGAAGAGTGAGTCAGCCATTGCCCGGTCCGAAGAACGGCACCCCTCGGTGCCCAACGAGCTGATGCGTCTGACCCTGTTTGCGCCCGACATCCTCGAACGGCTGATGGCCGAGCGGCAGCCGCGCCGGATGAACCTGATCTGATTCCAGCGCAACCCGCTGCCGGTGGATTGGGAAGCACGGCGACAGATCGTGAAGCCCCGTCAAGTCGCTGCGCCCATCGCAACCGCTTCGCCTTGGATGACGCTTCGTGCACGTCGAGAACATGACTCCTCCCGCTTCGAGGGTCGGTCGCCACCGCTACAGCAATCGCCAACCACAACAGACCGCATCTAAACCCGCGCCAGCAAAGGAAGTGGCCTCGAGAACGCTCGCGTGACCACCAGAGAACACAGAGAACAGAGAGGCGGCAGGGGCGAAAACGCCGCCTTCGCAGGGATGGCGCTCGCGAGGCCAGGACCGGAAACCGCGCCAACACAGGGGGAACGGGAAAAAAAATCCCAACCGATGAGGGTTGGGATTTTGGATATTGGTGGGCTGGGGTCTATTGAAAGTCATCCCAGAGCCCGCGAAAGTACTCGAATTTACGCCCAAAAAGAGCAGATTTGTTCCCCGGTTTGTTCCCCGGTCTCGCACACACTTCTGCGTCTTATTCAAGTTCATGGGAAAAAGCCCAAGCGGAATTAAAGCACGATGCAAACACGCTTGAGCGTGTTGTCGCTTTGCCACGGCCGCAAGGCTCTCCGGCACCAAAGAACCCGATCTGTCCGACTACCCGGGCGCCCCATCGAACGGCAACAAGCCGTCATCGCTGCTCGAATCCGCACCCAATCGATACCCCATCGCCCGGTAACCACGCAGGCGCTTGTCCCACATGCGTACCAACGCTGGATGCCCGGTATCGACGAAGTCGATGATCCGTACATCGGCCTTGCTGGCATGCTCTCGATGCAGGCGCCCCGCGTACTGCTGCAGTGTGCCCTTCCAGGAAATCGGCATGGCCAATACCAGCGTATCCAGTGGCGGGTGATCGAAGCCCTCGCCGACCAGTTTCCCTGTGGCCAGCAAGATACGTGGCGCCTCGGGCGCCAGTGCGTCCAAGTCGGTGATCAACCCGGCCCGCTGCTTCTTGGACATGCGCCCGTGCAAAACGAAAGGCTTGAGCACCTTGGTTTCCAGGGCCACAAGGATGGCGTCAAGGTGTTCGGTACGCTCGGTCAGCACCAGTACTTTGCGGCCTTGTTCGTACGCCACTGCGACCTCTGTAGCGATGGCGTCGGTGCGGGCCAGGTCGTTGGCAAGGTGACGGAACACGTCCTGGATGCCCGCCGCAGCAGGCAAATCGATGCTGGCAAACCGGGATCGCGGCACCACCTCCAAATCGTGCGGCGCGCTCGCCGGTCTGGTCGCCGTGTGCCGGATCGGCCCGCATTGCATGAAGATGACCGGCTGCAGGCCATCGCGCCGAATCGGTGTGGCGGTTGAGCCCAACACATACTTCGCCTTGGTCCTCTTGAGAATGGCATCAAACGACGCGGCACCCACATGGTGGCACTCGTCCACGATCACCTGCCCGTAGTTTTCGACCAACGCATTCACCTCGCCTTGGCGCGACAGCGACTGCATCACGGCGATGTCGATCTGCCCGGTGGGTTTGGCCCTGCCGCCTCCGATGGTGCCGACCACGCCCTTGGCAGCTTTGGTGTCCAGGCCGAGAAAGGTCTGCAGGCGCTCCTGCCATTGCTTGAGCAGTTCGGTGCGATGCACCAGCACCAGGGTGTTCACGCCGCGCCGGGCGATGATGGCCGCGGCCGTCACCGTCTTGCCGAACGCAGTGGGCGCGCACAGCACCCCGACATCGTGTTGCAGCATGGTCGAGACAGCTTGTTCCTGGTCAGGCCGCAGAGTGCCGACGAAGCTGGCCTGGATGGGATCGCCGCCAAACCTCTCGTCTCGCAGATCACAGCGAATGCCGTTGTCCTTCAACAAAGCGCGTGCGGCGTCCAGACAACCGCGCGGCAAGGCGATGTGTTGCGGGTAGTTCTCGGCGTTGCCGATGACACGCGGCTTGTCCCACACCGACATGCGCATGGCCTGGGCCTTGTAGAACTCGGGGTTCTGGAAAGCCGCCAGGCGGATCAAGCGATTGGCCAGAGCCTGGGGCAGCGCGCTTTTCTCGAAGTAGATCAAGTTGGCCAGCGTCACCATCAAGGCCTGGGGCATCGCGCCCACCAACCGGTTGGACTTGGTGACCTCACGTTTCCATGGCGTCGCCAGATCCTCGTCGTCGATGAAGGTCACGTCCAAGGGATGGATGCCGCCGGTGGCGCGCAGAACGGTCGGCTCGATATCGTGCGGTGCCATGGGTTGAACGGATACGAGGAAAGCCCACTGATCGCGGTACGGTCGCAGTGTGGCGTCCACAAACACGCTGAAGCCGTTCTCGCGCGGGTGCTTCTGCAGAGGCAAGGCGATCAGGTTGCCAAAGCCGCCTTTGGGCATGGTGTCCTGGTTGGGAAACAAGCGGTCGTAGGACGCCAGCTTGAGCTGCCGGGTGCGCGCGCAGGTGTGACTGATGATCGCGGTGCCCAGGCGCCGCGCATCGCGCGCCGACACGCGCCCCGCGAAAAACACCCAGGCGTGGGAGCCCTGCCCCGAGCGCGAGATTTCCAGCGCTGCCGGCACACCCAGTTCGCTGCAAGACTGCATGAATGCCAGGGCGTCCTGCTGCCATTCGGCCTCATCGAAATCCACCGCCAGGAAGTGGCAGGTGTCGTCCTCCAGCAGTGGGTAGACGCCCACGGTCTGTTTACCGGCCAAGTGGTCATAGATCACTGCATCCGACAAGGGCATCAGCAGACGCTGGCTGCAGTCGCCGCACTTGATACGCGGTTTCTCGCACACCCCTGCCCGCCACTCGTTGGCGCAGGCCGGTGCATAGCCTGATTTGCCCGAGGTCTGGCTCTGCCAGCGCACCGGGTACACATCGGTGCGGCCCCGGAAGAGCCGCCGAAACAGCGCCACCTTGTCGGCGGTGCTCAGACTGGCGCGCTGCGGTTCAGGCAGTTCTTCCGGAGCTGGCTCAACCGAAACAGGTCGAGCATCCGGCGATAGCGGCATGCGCCACTCGATACCGTGCGACTCCAGCAACGCCACCAGCCGCGCGTTCTCGGCTTGCAGCGCTGCGAACGCATGGTGTTCAGGCATCGCCCCTGTGCGCGGCGAACAGCGCATCCATGTCGTCGCCCACGCCATAGCCCAAGTTATGGCATCGCTGGCGTACCAAATCCAGGCGCGCCATGAGCGCCGGACGCTGTGCTTCCGGCGAGGTGGCCGTGACCTTCAGCGCCTGCTCGAACATCCGCACCAGCGCATCAAAGTAGCCTTCGTCCTGCAGGCCAACTTCGCAGCTGAAACCCGCAGCCTGCTCGCAATAGAACACCATCAGCTCGGCCAACTCATCGGCCCGTCCCACCGCTTTTTTGTAGTCCGCGATGGCCTTCTTTGCCTTGGCAACCGAGGTGTCCTGGTTCTGAACATGTCGGGCCACAGCCAACGGGTCATGGTGGCCTTGTAGGGCTTGAGCACGTCATCACCCAGGTGCAGGCGGGCATGCAAGAAGGCCTGGTTCTCCTTGCTGGCGGCGTAGAGGTCTTGCACAAGGCCGAGGAGGCCGGCACGGTCGTAATCGGCCAGCTTCGCTTTGACGTCGCCCCATGAGGGGTCGATTGGTTTATTTGCCATGCGCATGGTGCTATCTGGATAAGGTCAGCGAGGTTCGTCCGAGAAAGGACTGCGTCTCGCGCCCCTCGCTCCTTTGCCACCCGCCCTTGCGTACCGCCTCGGGTCAAAGCCTCTTCGCTGCGCCAGCAAGACATCGCCATCGATGAAGGTCGCCAGGTGTTCGACGTCGCCAGCCGTCACGCCGTTCTGGACAAAGTGCGTTCGCCAGGTATTGACCACATCAATGACGGCGGCCACCTCCTGAGCAGCCTCATCGGGTTGCAGACCGAACGCCCCGCACTCGGACATGGCGTTGTCCAGCGTGGAGTCCCGACCGTCTGCGCCACAGATGAATTCCTGGTACCCCTGTCCGGAGTGGGTGGGCAACACATCGTAGGCCGGTGCCAATTTGAGCCTCCCGTTGTCGTAAGGGTTGACCACCAGCAGGGCGTGATTCTTCTCGTGGTCGTCGGTGTTGTCCATCAGGATGTTGAAGACCATGCGGCGAAACAGTTCGCGCGCATCGCGCTGGTTCACGCCGTCTTGCGCCACCCCGACCCGCCGCAAGATGCGGGCGAGTTCCGGGTAACCCATCTGCGGCTCGGCTCCACTGGCGGTGGCGGCACGGATGGCGGTGCCGGCCGAGATGCTGTGAACGCGATGGCCTTGCTCGCGGTCAAAGCGGCGAATCGCCACCGCATTGAACCCCACCAGCGGAATGAGCTGGGTCTGCGCCACGCTGATGCCGGCACGCGCAGCCAAGGTCATGGTGGCGTGTTCGATCAGCGGCGTATCCACGGGCTCGTTGTTGAAGAACTTGATGACCCAAGACTCACCATCAATGTCGATGAGCGCCTTGGGCTTGGCACCACCCAGCGGGCTACCGCCGCCCGCAATGATGCGGGCCTCCAGCGCCGTCAGCAGCTCGGCTGCCTCGATCTTGGCCACCACCTCGCTCAGGTGCTGGGCATCCTGCAGCCTGGGCAGTGGCCCGCCGGGACGCGGTTCGTAGCGCTCTGCTGAGGCAGATACGCCCAGGGCACCAAAGCGCTCGTCCCCCGCGTAATACAGGTACTCCATCAACGACAGGCGCTGGGGTTTGTCCACAAACCGGATCACCTTCTCGCCCCAACGGTCAGGTCGCGCGTCGTCCACCGCCCCCACGGCGCGTGGCGCGTCGGCAAACAAGCGACCGGGCGGCAGAAACTCGGTGTCCACCAGCGGCAAGTCTTCGCTGATCGCAAAGCCGGAGGCCAGCCATTCCTTGCCGTATTGCAGCGAGACACCCTTGCCTCCCGACACCAGCCTCAGTGTGCCGATCGGGCTGGGTTGGGCTGGGTTGCCGAGATACCAGAGGTACAACACATCCAGACGCATCTCAGGCCTTTCTGGGCGCCGTATTCAACCGTGCTGCGGCAGCCGCTTGCGCCCGAGCGCGCCCTAAAGCGACGGCTTCACGCACATCCATCTCGATGGCGCCCCGGTCGTGCTCGGGGGCGGCCAACGTGCCCAGTTCACCATCGCGCTGAATCAGCCACAACGCGGTCGCCACAATGCCGATGCCCACGCCGGGATCCCCTGCCTCCAGCCGCTGCAGCGTGGGCACGGACACCCCCATGCGTTGCGCCCAGGTCTTGAGGGATTCTTTGCGCCGCAAGCGCGCAACCGCCAGGTCGGCGCCCAGTTTTTCGATGGCGGCTGAGGTGGCGGGTGGCAGTTGTTGCAATGCGCGTGCGGTCTTTGGCATATATATAGATTGTATCTATTTCATGGAAATAATAAACATCTATATTCACAAAAAGGCACCTACAGGCGTCTATCCATGGTTGCATGGTCACATCCAAGGGACTCGGCCTGGCACAGTGACTCATAGCAGTGCAGGTGTCCACCCGAGACTGTGATCGCATAAAGAATCCATGCCATGGTCGCGCTGGGGCGCGTCAACAGCCACGTAAAGGACTACGACGACGTGTGGATGCTGACCAGCACGTTCGACCTCAACCCGGATCGCATGCGCCAGCCCATCGCAGTGACCTCTCCCCGCCGCCAAACGGCGATCCCGAACCAGGTGCCCGACGGACTGGGCGATGCGTTTGCAGGCGATCCGTCAAAGCTGCGGCAATGGCATGCTTTCGTGTAGAACCTGTCGGGACAGGCATCAGACCTTGCTCAGGTGGTGCCCCCGATCTTTGGTTGCGGCTGATGGCTTTGTTGCTGCCGCTGACCGGGGAACACATAGCGACCATGACCCGTGAGTGGCTGCAACTCTCGCAACATCGCCAGAGCCTGCGTGGGCAAGGGCACGGCATGAGGTTCCCCAAAGCCAGGCGACCTTCCTTGCCATTGGTGTAGGTCTTCCAGAACCAGCGCCTGGAACCGCCCGGGCTCACCTCCAAGTACAACCCCTGCCCGTCGGTGAAGCGAGTTCGCTTTTTATCGGGTGGACAGCTGGCGCTTTTTCATTGCTTGTCGGTCCGCATGGTCGTGCCCTCCAGACGGGGAACAGACTGAGACCGGGGAACAAAACCCCGGGGAACAGGCATTTTAGGGTGTTGTTCCCCGGTCTGTTCCCCGGTTTCACCTGGGATGTCCTGGGACGTCCATAGACCTCCCGAGAAAGGTAACCCTTGATTTACAAAGAAAAAGGGCGTCTACCGGATCTTGGTGGACGCCCTTGGACATTGAAATGGTGGAGCTGGGGGGATTTGAACCCCCGTCCGCAAGCCTTCTTCGCGCAGTTCTACATGTGTAGTCGTCTGTTTTGGATCTCGCCACCGGCATCGCGCAGCGACACGCTATGCCGGCAACCAGCCCCCTTGAATCTCACCCCGCGCCAAGGTGCCCGACGCGAAGCCAGCCGATATGAATTCCCTTGCAGCCTGGACAGCCTTGCGGCCGCCCTTGCCCAGCCTATCGGCCTGCTGTTGCAAGGCTCACCGGATTAAGCGGCGAGTGCGAAACGTTCGTCGTTTGCAGTTAGTTTTTTTCTGCGGTTTAACGAGGTGACAGAACCTCGACATGCCCTGCTGCGTGCCCGAACCCACGTCGAAACCAGTGCAGCCCCTGTCCGTCCTATTTTAAGGCAGTTCGATCATTTTCAAGACCTGCAGGGGAGAATCAATTTGAGCGTCGGCACCCCAGGTGCTCACATGGGGGCCGGTTCCCAGATAACCATACAATGCGGCCACCGTGCCCATGCCGGCCGAGCGCCCCGCCAGGATGTCCCGCAGGTCGTCGCCCACATAGATGCAGGAACTGGTCGGCAGCCGCATCTGGAGCGCGGCTTCGAACAGGGGCGCGGGATGAGGTTTGGCGTGGGGTGTGGTGTCGCCACTGATGACCGTCTCGGCCGTCTCGAAGATGGCCATCGAACGCGTGAGCGGACGGGTGAACCGCTCCGACTTGTTGGTCACGACGCCCCAGCGCAGGCCGGCGTCCAGCAAGGCGGTCAGCAGTTCTTCCACCTCGTCGAACACACGGGAGTGCTCGGTCATGCTGGACTCGTATTCCGAAAAGAACTCGTGCCTGAGCGCCTCGAAACCCTCGTCGTCCGGCCCCAGGCCGAACGCCATGCGCAGCATGCCCCGGGCGCCCGAACTGGCCAGGGAGCGGTAAGCCAGCAGTCCGAGCGGCGGCAGCCCCCTTCTTGCCCGCATGCGCTCGGCGGCAGCAGCCAGATCGGGGGCACTGTCGAGCAGGGTGCCATCCAGGTCGAACAGCACGGCCTCGATGCCGGTGAACAGTGCACCGCTCATGCCGGACGGCGCGTGGCAAACAGGTAGTTCACGCTGGTGTCGTCGTTCAGCCAGTAACGCCCGGTCAGCGGGTTGTAGGCCATGCCCCTGCTCTGTTGCAGGTCCAGCCCGGCCGTACGGCAGAAGGCCCCCAGTTCGCTGGGTCGAATCAGCTTGGCGTACTCATGCGTGCCGCGCGGCAACATGTTCAGCACGTACTCGGCGCCGACGATGGCGAACATGAACGCCTTGGCGTTGCGGTTGATGGTGGAGAAAAACACCCACCCGCCCGGCTTGACCAGGTCGTGGCAAGCCTGGACCACCGACGCCGGATCAGGGACATGTTCCAGCATCTCCATGCAGGTGACCACATCGAAAGAGGTCGGCTGCTCGTGCGCCATGTCTTCGGCGCTGATCTCCCGGAAATTCAGATTCGGCGTCCCGACTTCAAGCGCATGCAGCTGGGCCACCCGCAGGGCCTTGACCGACAGGTCGATGCCGGTGACCGTGGCGCCCTTGCGTGCCATCGAGTCCGAGAGGATGCCGCCGCCGCAGCCCACATCCAGAACCTGCTTACCGGCCAGACCGGCCAGACCGTCGATCCACCCCAGACGCAGCGGGTTGATCTGGTGCAGCGGACGAAACTCGCTGTCAGGGTCCCACCAGCGGTGGGCAAGATCGGAGAATTTGGCCAGTTCGGCCGGGTCGGCATTGAGCTTGGGATCCATAGGGTCGATTATCGTCAGCACCAAGAAAAAACCGCGCCAGCAGGCGCGGTTTTCTCGAATCGGCAAAAAACCGGATCAGTTGGCGCGGGTACCCACGACTTCAACTTCCACGCGGCGGTTCTTGGCGCGACCGGCGCGGGTGCCGTTGTCAGCGATCGGCTGGGTCAGGCCCTTGCCTTCGGTGTACACGCGGTTGGCTTCGATGCCCTTGCTCACCAGATAGGCCTTGACGGCCTCGGCACGACGCACCGACAGCTTCTGGTTGTAGGAGGCCGGGCCGGTGGAGTCGGTGTGGCCGACAGCGATCACGACTTCCAGGCTGATGGCCTTGACCTTCTCGACCAGATCGTCGAGCTTGGCCTTGCCTTCGGACTTGAGCACGGACTTGTCGAAGTCGAAGAAGGCGTCAGCGGCGTAGGTCACCTTGGCGGCAGCGGCAGCCGGCTTGGCAGGTGCCGGTGCGGGAGCGGGAGCCGGTGCCGGAGCAGGTGCAGCAGCGGGAGCCGGTGCGGGGGCCGGAGCAGGCTGGGGCACGATGGCGCCGTCGCAACCTTGAGCGGCGGTTGCTGGCGTCCAGGCAGCATCGCGCCAGCACAGTTCGTTCGTGCCGTTTTTCCAGACGGTGCCATCGGAAGCACGCCAGTTATCCACGGTCTGCGCACCAGCAGCACCGGCCACGGCCACAGCAGCGAACAACATTGCCACTTTGTTCAACTTCTTCATGGTATTCCTCTTGGTTGGACGCAAACCTGTTGCGTAGAAAAACAGAGACGTTTGAAGTGACCACCACTTGAAACGTTGAGAACGATTGTGCCACAAGGGCTCCCGGGCGATCGGGCGGGCATGACACACATGTAACGAGACAAAACGCCCCCACAACTTCGTTGCATCAGCGCAACAAACGCGCGAATCAGGTCACTGAAAACCTCCGCACTAAAATGCGGGGTTGCCCTGAAAACTGCCGCCGTGCAGACCGTACCGTCCATGACCCAGTTCGCCAAAGAGACCCTGCCCATCAGCCTCGAAGAGGAAATGCGCCGAAGCTACCTCGACTACGCCATGAGCGTGATCGTGGGACGCGCCCTGCCAGACGCCAGGGACGGTCTCAAGCCCGTGCACCGCCGCGTTCTGTACGCCATGCACGAACTCAACAACGACTGGAACCGGCCGTACAAGAAGTCGGCCCGTATCGTCGGTGACGTGATCGGCAAATACCACCCGCACGGTGACAGCGCGGTCTACAACACCATCGTGCGCATGGCCCAGGACTTTTCGCTGCGCCACATGCTGGTCGACGGCCAGGGCAACTTCGGCTCGGTCGACGGCGACAACGCGGCCGCCATGCGCTATACCGAAATCCGCATGTCCAAGATCGCGCACGAGATGCTCGCGGACATCGACAAGGAAACGGTGGATTTCGGCCCGAACTACGAC
Source organism: Burkholderiaceae bacterium (assembly GCA_041396505.1). GTDB lineage: Bacteria > Pseudomonadota > Gammaproteobacteria > Burkholderiales > Burkholderiaceae_C > Hydrogenophaga. The sequence continues at coordinate 554,657 of JAWKYL010000003.1, read as the reverse complement.
GGCTCCGAGCAAGAGCCGCTGGTGCTGCCGACCCGCCTGCCCAACCTGCTGGTCAACGGCTCGGGCGGCATCGCTGTGGGCATGGCCACCAACATTCCGCCGCACAACCTCAACGAGGTGGTCGACGCCTGCCTGCATTCGCTCAAGAACCCGGGCTGCTCCATCGATGAACTGATGGAGATCATCCCGGCGCCGGACTTCCCCACCGGGGGCATCATCTATGGCATCCAGGGCGTCAAGGACGGCTATCGCACCGGCCGAGGCCGCGTGGTGATGCGTGCCAAGTGCCATTTCGAGGACATCGACAAGGGGCAGCGCCAGGCCATCATCGTTGACGAGATTCCATACCAGGTCAACAAGAAGACCCTGCAGGAACGCATTGCCGAACTGGTGCACGAGAAGAAACTCGAAGGCATCAGCCACATCCAGGACGAGTCGGACAAGTCCGGCATGCGGCTGGTGATCGAACTCAAGCGCGGCGAAGTGCCCGAGGTGGTGCTGAACAACCTGTACAAGCAGACCCAGCTGCAGGACACCTTCGGCATCAACATGGTGGCGCTGATCGACGGTCAGCCCAGGCTGTGCAACCTCAAGGACCTGGTCACGGTATTCCTGGAGCACCGCCGTGAGGTCGTGACCCGCCGCACGGTGTTCAACCTGCGCAAGGCCCGTGAACGCGGTCACGTGCTCGAAGGCCTGGCGGTGGCACTGGCCAATATCGACGAGTTCATCAAGATCATCCGCGAGAGCCCCACCCCACCCGTGGCCAAGGCCGAGCTGATGGCCCGCAGCTGGGACAGCGCTCTGGTGCGCGAGATGCTGACCCGCGCCAAGACCGATGGCGGCACGGTCAATGCCGACGACTACCGGCCGGAAGGGCTGGAGCGCGAGTTCGGGATGCAGGGCGACGGCCTGTACCGGCTGTCCGACACCCAGGCCCAGGAAATCCTGCAGATGCGGCTGCAGCGCCTGACCGGCCTGGAGCAGGACAAGATCGTGGCGGAGTACAAGGACGTCATGGCGGTCATCGACGACCTGCTGGACATCCTGGCCAAACCGGAACGCGTCTCGACCATCATCGGCGAAGAACTGGTGGCGGTGAAGACCGAGTTCGGACAGACCAAGCTCGGCGCCCGCCGCAGCGAGATCGAGCACAGCGCCCAGGACCTGAGCACGGAAGACCTGATCACGCCCACCGACATGGTGGTCACGCTCTCGCACAGTGGCTACATCAAGAGCCAGCCGCTGTCGGAGTACCGCGCGCAAAAGCGCGGCGGACGGGGCAAGCAGGCCACCGCCACGAAGGAAGACGACTGGATCGACCAGCTCTTCATTGCCAACACACACGATTACATCCTGTGCTTCTCCAACCGCGGCCGCCTGTACTGGCTCAAGGTGTGGGAAGTGCCGGCAGGCTCGCGCGGTTCACGCGGTCGCCCCATCGTGAACATGTTCCCGCTGCAGGAAGGCGAGAAGATCAACGTCGTGCTGCCGCTGACCGGCGAGTTCCGCAGCTTCCCCGAAGACCATTACGTGTTCATGGCCACCAGCATGGGTACGGTGAAAAAGACGGCGCTCGACGAGTTCAGCAACCCACGCAAGGCCGGCATCATTGCCGTCAACCTGGACGAGGGGGACTACCTGATCGGCGCGGCCCTGACCGACGGCCAGCATGACGTGATGCTGTTCAGCGATGGCGGCAAGGCCGTGCGGTTCGACGAGAACGACGTGCGCCCCCTGGGCCGCAACGCGCGCGGCGTGCGCGGCATGATGCTTGAGGAAGGCCAGAGCGTGATCGCCATGCTGGTGGCCGAGGACGAGGAGCAGAGCGTGCTCACGGCCACCATCAATGGCTATGGCAAGCGCACGCCGATTGGCGAGTACACGCGCCACGGGCGCGGTACCAAGGGCATGATCGCCATCCAGCAGAGCGAGCGCAACGGCAAGGTCGTGGCCGCCACGCTGGTTCACAGCGACGACGAGATCATGCTGATCACCGACACCGGTGTCCTGGTCCGCACCCGGGTGGCCGAGATCCGCGAAATGGGCCGCGCTACGCAGGGTGTGACACTGATTTCCCTGGACGAGGGCGCCGAGCTCTCCGGGCTGCAGCGGATCGTCGAGAACGACGCCAATGTCCCCGACGCGACTGAAGGCGGTGAAGAGCCGGCAGGTGACGTCGAATGAGGCAGCGCCCCTACAACTTCTCGGCCGGCCCGGCCGCCATGCCCGAGGAAGTGCTGCAGCAGGCGGCCTCCGAGATGCTCAACTGGCACGACAGCGGCATGGGCGTGATGGAGATGAGCCATCGGGGCAAGGAGTTCATGTCCATCGCTTCGCAGGCCGAATCCGACCTGCGCGAGCTGCTGGCGGTGCCCGCCAACTTTCGCATCCTGTTCATGCAGGGCGGCGGACTGGCCGAGAATGCGATTGTCCCCATGAATCTCTCGCGCGGTGGCACGGTGGACATGGTGGTCACAGGCAGCTGGAGTCAGAAGTCGGCACGCGAGGCCGGCAAGTACGCCACAGTGAACCTGGCGGCCAGCAACGAGTCCAGCCACCACACCAGCCTCCCGTCACCCCGGGACTGGCGAGTCAGCCCGGACGCCAGTTATGTGCACATCTGCAGCAACGAGACCATTCACGGTGTCGAGTTCCACGAACTGCCGGATCTCGGATCACTGGGCAGCGATGCGCCACTGGTCATCGACTTCTCGTCACACGTGGCCTCGCGCGCCGTGGACTGGAGCCGCGTGGGCCTGGCCTTTGGTGGCGCCCAGAAAAACCTGGGGCCGGCTGGCGTCACACTGGTGGTGGTGCGGGAGGACCTGATCGGCCATGCCCTGCCCATCTGCCCGAGCGCCTTCGACTACCGTCTGGTGGCGGACAACGCGTCCATGTACAACACGCCGCCCACCTATGGCATCTACATGGCCGGCCTGACGTTCCAGTGGCTCAAGCGCCAGCAGGAGGGTCAGGACAAGGGTATTGCCGCCATGGAGCGACGCAACATGGCCAAGGCCGCCCTGCTCTACGATTTCATCGATGGCTCGCAGTTCTATTTCAACAAGGTCGACCCCGACTGCCGTTCGCGCATGAACGTGCCCTTCTTCCTGCACGACGAATCGCGCAACGATGCGTTTCTGGCCGGGGCAAAAGAGCGCGGCCTGCTGCAACTCAAGGGCCACAAGTCGGTGGGCGGCATGCGCGCCAGCATCTACAACGCCATGCCGCTGGCCGGTGTGCAGGCACTGGTCGACTACATGCGCGACTTTGAAAAGGAGCTCGCATGAGCCAACCTGTCCAGTCCGACGCGCTGGGGGCGCTTCGGGTCGCAATCGACAGCATCGACCAGCAGTTGCTGAGCCTGCTCAACCAGCGTGCGCGGGTAGCCGAACAGGTCGGCGAGATCAAGCGGGCCGAAGGTTCGCCGTTCTTCCGTCCCGACCGGGTGGCCCAGGTCATCGAAAAGATCCAGGGCGCCAACCAGGGCCCCTTGCTGAACCAGCACGTGGCGTCGATCTGGCGCGAGATCATGTCGGCCTGCCTGGCCCTGGAGGCACCACAGCGTGTGGCCGTACTGGGACCCGAAGGCACATTCACCGAGCAGGCCGCCATCGAGTTCTTTGGCAGTGCCGCCAACCTGATCTATTGCGGCAGCTTTGACGAGGTCTTTCACGCCACGGCCGCGGGCACGGCCCAGTTCGGCGTCGTCGGCATCGAGAACTCCACAGAAGGCGCCGTGGCCCGGTCGCTGGACCTGTTCCTGCGATCGCCCGTGCATGTGGTCGGCGAGGTCAGCCTGCTGGTGCGCCACAACCTGCTGCGGCAGGTCAACAACCTGGACAAGGTCGAGGTGGTGCTGGCACACCCGCAAGCCCTGGCACAGTGCCAGGGCTGGCTCAGCCAGCACCTGCCCCATGCCGAGCGGCGGGCGGTTTCCAGCAATGCCGAAGGTGCGCGCCTGGCCGCCACCAATCCGGCCTGGGCCGCCATCGCCAGCGACCGGGCAGCTGCGCAATTCGGCCTGCACATCGTCTCGCATGCCATCCAGGACGAGGCGTACAACCGCACGCGCTTCCTGGTCATCTGCCTGCCCCAGACCATGGCCATGCCACCGGCATCGGGCCGGGACTGCACCAGCCTGGTGGTCTCGGTGCCCAACCGGCCCGGCGCTGTTCATGACCTGCTGGTCCCCCTGAAGAAACACGGCGTATCCATGACCCGCTTCGAATCGCGGCCAGCCAAGTCGGGGCAGTGGGAGTACTTCTTCTACATCGACATCGCAGGACACCCATCCCAGCGCCATGTGGCCGCAGCACTCGAAGAACTTCGGGGCCTGTGCGCCTACTACAAGGTCATTGGCGCCTACCCGGTCAGCGAGTGACGGACCATGGTTTGTACTGCACACATACGGACAGGCGCATGACCGCACTACCGAAGTTCGAACAACTGGGCCTGATCGGCTGCGGCCTGATGGGCGGCTCCTTTGCCCTGGCCATGAAAAAGGCCGGCCTGGTCAAACGTGTGGTCGGCTACAGCAAATCACCGTCGACCACCGAACGGGCGCGCCAGATGGGCGTCATCGACGTCGAAGCGCCCTCGGCACTGCTGGCGGTCTCGGGTGCCGACCTGGTCCTGCTGGCCGTCCCGGTCTCGGCGACCGAGGCATCGTTCAAGGCCATCCGGCACCTGGTCAGCAAGAACACGCTGATCATGGATGTGGGCTCGACCAAGCGCGAAGTGATCGATGCCGCCAGGCGGGTGCTGCGCGACCAGGTGGGCGTCTTCGTGCCCGCGCACCCGATCGCCGGCAAGGAACTGGCTGGTGTCGACCATGCCGATCCGGACCTCTACGCCGGGCGCCAGGTGATCCTGACCCCGATCGAGCGGACCCTGACCGAGCAGCTGAACAAGGCATCGCAGGTCTGGACCGCACTGGGCTGCCATGTCAAGCAGATGTCGCCCGATGCGCACGACGCGGCCTATGCGGCGGTCAGCCACCTGCCCCACCTGATCGCCTTCGCCCTCATGAACGGCATCCAGTCACAGGAACATGCCGAGGAATTCCTGTCCCTCGCGGGGCCTGGATTTCGGGACTTCTCCCGCATTGCAGCCAGTGACCCTTCGATCTGGCGCGACATCCTGATGACCAACCGCGAAGAACTGGTGGCCCAGTCCCGCCATTTCCTGCGCGCGCTGAACCAGCTCGAAACGGCCATCAAGACAGGCGACCCCGATGCCCTTGAAGCCCTGATCGAACAGGCCAGCGAAGCCCGGGCGAACTGGCGCATGTCAGCCATTCGCCCGCAGGGCTGATCGCCCCTCCATTTCTGTTTCGGGTCAGTTCCGCTGGTCCGGCCACCGATGTACCAGACCGCTTTTCTTGATCTCCCTCCTCTGTGTTCGGCCGGCGGCACGGTGCGCCTGCCTGGCTCCAAGAGCATTTCCAACCGCGTGTTGCTGCTGGCCGCCCTGAGCGCCGGCACGACACGCATCACCGATCTGCTCGACTCCGACGACACGCGGGTGATGCTGGATGCGCTGGATGCCCTGGGCTGCCAGGTGGAACGCCAGGAGGGTGGCACCGTGCTGGTCAGGGGACTGGGGGGACACATGCCCGTGGCCAGGGCTTCGCTGTTCCTGGGCAACGCCGGCACCGCCATGCGCCCGCTGACCGCGGCCCTGGCCATCATGTCCTGCCTGCATGGCGGCTCTTATGAACTGGGTGGCATCGCCCGGATGCACGAGCGTCCGATTGGTGACCTGGTCAACGCCCTGCGCCAACTGGGTTGCCCGGTGGACCATCTGGGCCAGGACGGCTATCCCCCCCTGCGCGTGGGTGACGGATCGACCCATGACTTGCAGCTGGAGCAGCCGGTGCGTGTGCGCGGCGACGTGTCCAGCCAGTTCCTGACAGCCCTGCTCCTGGCCCTGCCGCTGGCCGCCTGGGAGCGCGACGTCGTCATCGAGGTGACAGGCGAACTGATTTCCCGCCCCTACATCGAGATCACCCTCAACCTGCTGCAGCGCTTCGGTGTCACGGTCCGGCGCGAGGGCTGGGAGCGATTCACCATTCCGGCCGGCAGCCGCTATGCATCGCCCGGCACCATTCCGGTCGAAGGCGACGCGTCCTCGGCCAGCTACTTCATTGCCCTGGGTGCGCTGGCCACGCCGACGCCCGGATGCGACGGCATCACGATCGAAGGTGTGGGCCTGTCGTCCATCCAGGGGGATATCCGCTTTGTCGAAGCGGCCCGGCAGATGGGCGCCGAGATCAGCGGTGAAGCCAACCGCCTCCATATCCGCCGCGGGGCCTGGCCGCTTCGGGCCATCGATCTGGACTGCAACCACATACCGGATGCCGCCATGACCCTGGCCGTGATGGCGCTGTTCGCTGACGGCACCACCACCTTGCGCAACATCGCCAGCTGGCGGGTCAAGGAAACGGACCGCATTGCCGCCATGGCCAAGGAGTGCCGCAAGCTGGGGGCACAGATCGACGAGGGCAGCGATTTCATCCGCATCACACCCCCCGTGGTCTGGCAGACGGCCCCGATCCATACCTACGATGACCACCGGGTGGCCATGTGTTTCTCGCTGGCCGCCTTCAATCCGGCCGGACTGCCAGTGCGCATCGAGGACCCGCGCTGTGTGGGCAAGACCTTCCCCGACTACTTCGAGGCACTGTTCGAGGTCTGCGTGGCGCGCGAAGACGACATTCCCGTCATCTGCATCGACGGGCCTTCGGCCTCGGGCAAGGGCACACTCGCGGCCGAAGTGGCCAGCCGGCTGGGCTACCACCTGCTGGACTCGGGTGCCCTCTACCGGCTGGTCGGACTGGCCGCCGAACGGGCCGGCCTGTCCACCGACGAGACGGCCCTGGGCGACCCGCAGCGGGCCCGCCACCTGGGGGAGGTTGCCCTGGCCATGCAGGTGCGTTTCCAGGGTGACCAAGTGTTCCTGGATGGCGAAGACGTGAGTCTTCAACTGCGCAGCGAAGAAGCCGGCCTGGCCGCCTCAAGGGTGTCGGTGCTGCCGGAGGTCCGGCAAGCCCTGCTCGACCTGCAATACCGCTTCCGTTGCCTGCCCGGACTGGTGGCCGACGGTCGCGACATGGGCACCGTGATCTTCCCGTCGGCGCCGCTGAAGGTTTATCTGACCGCCAGCGCCGAGGAGCGCGCCATCCGGCGCCATAAGCAGTTGATTTCCAAGGGAATTCCTGCTAAACTGGAGGGCTTGCTGGCCGACTTGCTGGCGCGTGACGCCCGGGATGCCTCCCGGACCCACGCCCCCATGAAGGCGGCCGCAGACGCCCTGCTGCTGGACAACTCGCACCTGGGCATCGAGGAATCGGTGCAACAGGTGCTCGACTGGTGGCAGGGCAAAACGGTGTTCTCGGCTCGCTGAGGGCACCACCCAGGCCCCAAAGGTCCCGCCGGGCGTTCTCTGCCCGCAGGCCTGAAGGATCGTCAATCCAACCCCGCGGTGCGTGCACCGCAAACGCTCGACTGCCCATCCGTCACATCCGTCGCTACCCCTCGCGGGAACTGCGTGCTGACGCTGGGTGGTTCTAGGAAATCCAATGTCTGAATCTTTTGCCGCCCTGTTCGAAGAGTCCCTCAAGCGCGCTGAAATGCGTGCTGGCGAAGTCATCACCGCCGAGGTCGTGCGCATCGAGCACAACCACGTCGTGGTCAACGCCGGGCTGAAGTCCGAGGCCTACGTGCCTCTCAACGAGTTCAAGAACGACCAGGGCGAACTCGAAGTCCAGGTGGGTGACTTCGTGTCCGTCGCCATCGACTCCGTCGAGAACGGTTTCGGCGACACCCTGCTCTCGCGCGACAAGGCCAAGCGCCTGGCCTCGTGGATGGCCCTGGAAAAGGCCCTGGAGTCCGGCGATTTCGTCACCGGCACCACCACCAACAAGGTCAAGGGCGGCCTGAAGGTCATGGTCAACGGCATCAGCGCCTTCCTGCCGGGTTCGCTGGTCGACAGCCGTCCGACCAAGGACCTGACCCCGTACGAGAACAAGACCCTCGAATTCAAGGTCATCAAGCTCGACCGCAAGCGCAACAACGTGGTGCTCTCGCGCCGTGCCGTGGTGGAAGCCTCCATGGGCGAAGAGCGCGCCAAGCTGATGGAAACGCTGAAGGAAGGCGCCATCGTCCAGGGCGTGGTCAAGAACATCACCGAATACGGTGCGTTCGTGGACCTCGGCGGCATCGACGGCCTGCTGCACATCACCGACATGGCATGGCGCCGTGTCCGCCACCCGAGCGAAGTGGTTCAGGCTGGCCAGGAAATCACCGCCAAGATCCTCAAGTTCGACACCGAGAAGCAACGCGTGTCGCTGGGTCTCAAGCAGATGGGCGACGATCCGTGGCTGGGCGTGAGCCGCCGCTACCCGCAGGGCACCCGCATGTTCGGCAAGGTCACCAACATTGCCGACTACGGCGCCTTCGTCGAGCTCGAGCCCGGCATCGAGGGCCTGGTGCACGTCTCCGAAATGGACTGGACCAACAAGAACGTGGCCCCGTCCAAGCTGGTGTCGCTGGGTGACGAAGTCGAAGTCATGGTGCTGGACATCGACGAAGACAAGCGTCGCATCTCCCTGGGCATGAAGCAGTGCCGCGCCAACCCCTGGCACGAGTTCGCCGAGAACACCAAGCGTGGCGACCGCGTCAAGGGCCCGATCAAGTCGATCACCGACTTCGGCGTGTTCGTGGGCCTGGCTGCCGGTATCGACGGCCTGGTGCACCTGTCCGACCTGTCCTGGAACGAGCCGGGCGAAGCCGCCGTGCGCAACTTCAAGAAGGGCCAGGAAGTCGACGCCGTCGTGCTGGCCATCGACGTTGAGCGCGAGCGCATCTCCCTGGGCATCAAGCAGCTCGACGGCGACCCGTTCAGCACCTTCGTCGCCGTCAACGACAAGGGCTCCGTGGTCACCGGCAAGGTCAAGACCGTCGACGCCAAGGGCGCCGAGATCGACCTGGGCGAAGATGTCATCGGCTACCTGCGTGCTTCGGAAATCTCCCGCGACCGCGTGGAAGATGCCCGCAACGTCCTCAAGGATGGCGACGAAGTCACGGCCGTGGTGGTGAACGTGGATCGCAAGACCCGCAACATCCAGCTGTCGATCAAGGCCAAGGACGCCGCCGACCAGCAGGAAGCCATGGCCAGCCTGTCGCAGAACTCGGGCAATGCAGGCACGACCAGCCTGGGCGCCCTGCTGCGCGCCAAGCTGGACAACAACAACAACTGATCGCCGCCCGGTGTCAGGCAACGGTGCAGGCCTGGCCTGCACCGTCCTGAAAACACGACAACGATCGCATGACCCAATCCATGACCCGTTCCGACCTCGTCGAAGCCCTGGCTGCACGCTTTGGCCAGTTGACCCATCGTGACGCCGAGGTGGCCGTCAAGGCCATCCTGGACGCCATGGGCGACTCGCTGGTCAAGGGGCATCGCATCGAGATCCGCGGATTTGGCAGTTTTTCCGTCAACCGGCGTGCCCCGCGGGTTGGACGCAATCCCCGCTCCGGGGAAAGCGTGATGATTCCGGAAAAGCGGGTTCCGCACTTCAAGCCCGGCAAGGCCCTGCGCGAGCAGGTCGATGCCAGGACGGCCGAGTTGCTCGGCCGGAAGTGACTGGACGGGGCGGCCGGCCTACGGCCTGGCCTGCCCCATCCTCGCCCCGCGCTCGCTACAATCGGCGAACCACTCGGGGACAGCGATTTGAAATACCTGATGTGGCTGCTCAAGGCAGCCATTTTTTTCGTCCTATTCGCCTTCGCACTGAACAACCAGGAGACGGTGACGCTCAACTGGTTCTTCGGCGCCCGTTCGCAAGCACCGATGGTGGTTCTCCTGCTGTTGACGCTGATCTCGGGCGTGATGCTGGGCATTGCCGTCATGCTCCCGCTCTGGTGGCGGGCACGCCACGACAAGGGGACCGGCCGGATCTCGGCGGCGGCCCAACCGAACCCGGGCACAAGCGAACTGGCTGCCTTGCCTGCGCCCGACATTGAACCGCCCACCAAGGCCAAGCACCCTGCTCATGGACTTTGACTTCACCTGGCTGCTCTGGGGCCTGCCAGTGGCCTTCGGACTGGGCTGGATAGCCTCCCGTCTCGATTTGCGCCAGTGGCGCATCGAGTCCCGACAGGCGCCCAAAGCGTACTTTCGCGGTCTGAACCACCTGCTCAACGAACAGCAGGACCAGGCCATCGACGCCTTCATCGAGGCCGTGCAGGGTGACCCGGACACCGCCGAGCTGCATTTTGCGCTGGGCAACCTCTTCCGTCGTCGGGGTGACTACGACCGCGCGGTCAGGGTGCACGAGCACCTGCTGTCCCGGGACGACCTCAACCGGAAGGACCGCGACCGTGCCCAGCACGCACTGGCGCTGGACTTCCTGAAGGCCGGACTGCTGGACAGGGCCGAGTCGGCCCTGCTCAAACTCCAGGGGTCGACCTTCGAAGGCGATGCCCTGCAAGCCCTGCTGGCCATCTATGAGCGCTCGCGCGACTGGCCACAGGCCAAGGCCATCGCCTTGCGACTGGACGAGGTGGAACAGGGCAGCTACAACACACGCATTGCCCACTACCTCTGTGAAGAAGCCGAGCAGGCGCAACGTGCCGGCGACAATGCCCTGGCGCGCGAACGTCTGGATGAAGCGGTGCGGCGGGCGCCCCAGGTGGCGCGGGCCTGGATGGCCCTGTCCGGACTGAAGGCCCAGGCTGGCGATGCCGAAGGTGCTTTCGAGGCCCTCACCAGGCTGGTGGCGCAAGCGCCTCAGGCGGTACCGCTGGCCGCAGCGCCGCTGGCAGAACTGGGCCGGCAGACCGGCCGCCAAGCCGATGCCATGAGGCTGCTGCAGGCCTGCGACGACCGGGCGCCCTCCATTGACATCACCGAGGCGCTGGCCAGTCTGGAAGACGATCCGGCCCGTGCCCGCGAACGTTATCTGAAACACCTCGACCGCGAAAAATCGCTGGTCCTGGCCACGAACTGGCTGGCCGAAGAGCCGCTGGGTGATCCCCAGGCCAAACCCCGTATCCAGGCCGCGCTCGAACAGGCCAGTGCACCCCTCAAGCGCTACCGCTGTGCAGCCTGCGGTTTCGAGGCCCGCCAGCATTTCTGGCATTGCCCGGGCTGCCAGGCCTGGGACAGCTATCCCGCCCGGCGGGTGGAAGAGATCTGAGACGCCTCGACGGTCTCAGTCGGGGTGGCCAAAACCGCCACCGCCCGGCGTCTGGATCTCGAAGATGTCGTCCACGCCCATCTCGGCCTGGCCGATGTGTTCCAGGGGCTCCGGACGGCCATCGGCGCGCAGGACACGGTTGATACCCGGCGCACCGGCCTGGCCACCGGCCATGCCGAATGCGGGATGCACACGACCATTGGACAGGATGCTGGCGGTCATGGGTTCCAGGAAGCGGACACGGCGAACACCACCGTCCCCGCCCTTCCAGCGTCCGGCACCGCCCGATCCCTTGCGGATTTCGTAGCTCTCCAGTCGCACCGGAAAGCGGAACTCGAGGATTTCCGGATCGGTCAGGCGCGAGTTGGTCATGTGCGTCTGGACAACGCTGGTGCCGTCGAACCCGCCGACCAGGTTCCCTGCCGCATCGAACAGCCCGCCGGCCCCGCTGCCGCCCGAGATGGTTTCGTAGTACTGGTGGCTGGCGTTGCCGAAAGTGAAGTTGTTCATGGTCGGCTGTGAGCCGGCCATGACACCGAGGGCACCGAACAGGGCGTTCGTGATGCAGGTGGACGTCTCGACATTGCCCGCCACCACGGACGCCGGTGGATCCGGGTTGAGCATGGAGCCTGGCGGAATGATCACCTGCAGGGGCTTGAGGCAGCCGGCATTGAGCGGGATGTCGTCGTCCACCAGGGAACGGAAGACATATAGCACGGCGGCCATGCACACGGCCGTGGGCGCGTTGAAGTTGTTGATCTGCTGGGGCGACGTCCCGGTGAAATCGATGGTGGCACTCCGGCTGCCCGGATCGACCCGTATGGCGACCTGGATCTGCGCGCCGTTGTCCAGCAGCAGCGTGAAGGCGCCGTCCTTGAGGCGGGTGATGACACGGCGTACCGACTCCTCGGCATTGTCCTGGACATGGCCCATGTAGGCCTGCACCACGTCCAGGCCATATTGGTCGACCATGTGCCGCAGTTCCTGCACCCCTTTTTCATTGGCGGCCACCTGGGCTTTCAGGTCGGCCAGATTCTGTTGCGGATTGCGGGCCGGATAAGTGCCGCTCTCCAGCAGGCGCAGCATGGCCTCCTCCTGCAGAACACCGCCATCGACCAGCCTGACGTTGTCGATCTGAACGCCCTCTTCCTCGATCCGGGTCGAGAACGGCGGCATGGAGCCGGGCGTGGTCCCGCCGATGTCGGCATGGTGGCCCCGGCTGCCAACGTAGAACAGAGGCCGCCGCTGTCCGCTCAGGTAGACCGGCGTGATGACCGTGACATCCGGCAGGTGGGTGCCGCCGTGATAGGGGTCGTTGAGCACATAGACGTCGCCCGGCTTCATGGCGCCCGCGTTCTCGCGGATGACGGTCTTGATGCTCTCGCCCATGCTTCCCAGGTGCACCGGCATGTGGGGCGCATTGGCAATCAGGTTGCCCTGGGCATCGAACAGGGCGCACGAGAAGTCCAGTCGCTCCTTGATGTTGACCGAGTGCGCCGTGTTCTGCAGCTGCAGGCCCATCTGTTCGGCAATGTTCATGAACAGGTTGTTGAACACCTCCAGCAACACCGGATCGGCTTCGGTCCCGGCTGCAAACTGCACGACGCGGGGCACGCGCCGCTCAAGAACGAGGTGGTCCAGCCCGGTGAGCTCGGCTTCCCAGCCCGGCTCGACCACCGTGGTGGCATTCTTCTCGGCGATGATGGCCGGACCCGCCACCCGGTCACCCGGGCGCATGTCTTCACGCACCACCAGCGCTGCATCGCGCCACTGCCCGTCGCCATACATGCGCACCGTAGCGCGACGCGGTACTTCGCGCGCTTCGTGCAGTGACCACTGCGGCTCGGCCGGTGCGTCGCCAGGAACGACGGCCTCGACCGACACCGCCTCCACGATCAGGCGCCGGCCCGGCATCAGGAAGGCAAAACGCTGACGGTAGGCGCTCTCGAAGGCCTGCCGGATCGACTCCACCTCGCCATGGGGCACCACCAGGGCCGCGTCACTGCCTTCGTAGCGGACATGCACTCTGCGGTGCACCACGACATCGCCCCGGCTGACCTGCTGGCGCTGCAGTTCGTGGGTGGCGGAAGCCGCCAGTTCATCCAGCAAAGCGGTGATGGCCGGCATTGACGCAGGGGCCAGGGGCTGCTCGAGCGCCTGTTCGCGGATCACGTTCTGGTCAGCCAGGCCCATGCCATAGGCGCTGAGCACGCCGGCCAGCGGATGCACGAAGACGCGGCCCATGCCCAGGGCATCAGCCACGAGACAGGCGTGCTGCCCGCCCGCACCGCCGAAGCACTGCAGCGTATAGCGGGTGACGTCATAGCCGCGAGCCACCGAGATTTTCTTGATGGCATTGGCCATCTGTTGCACGGCAATCTGCAGAAACCCGTCTGCCACGTCCTCCGGTGTGCGCTGGACCTGGCTGGCCAGTTCGGTAAAGCGCTGGCGCACCGCATCGGCATCCAGCGGCTCATTCGCGGCCGGTCCGAAGACCTTCGGGAAATGGGCTGGCTGGATCTTGCCCAGCATGACGTTGGCATCGGTGACGGCCAGCGGCCCGCCGCGGCGGTAGCTGGCAGGCCCGGGGTTGGCGCCTGCGCTCTCGGGACCGACGCGGAACCGGGCGCCGTCGAAACTGAGGATGGAGCCACCGCCGGCTGCCACCGTGTGAATGCTCATCATGGGTGCGCGCATGCGCACCCCGGCCACCTGGGTCTCGAATTCGCGTTCGAATGTACCGGCGTAGTGCGAGACATCGGTGGATGTGCCCCCCATGTCGAAGCCGATCACCTTGTCATGCCCCGCCAGTTCCGCGGTGCGGGCCATGCCAACGATGCCCCCGGCCGGACCCGACAGGATGGCGTCCTTGCCCTGGAACACCTGTGCATCGGTCAGCCCTCCGGAAGACTGCATGAAGAACAGCTTCACGCCCGGCATGTCGGCTGCGACCTGGTCGACGTAGCGCCGCAGGATGGGCGAAAGGTAGGCGTCGACCACGGTCGTGTCGCCCCGGCTGACGAATTTCATCATGGGGCTGGTTTCGTGGGACGTGCTCACCTGGGTGAATCCGACCTCGCGCGCCAGGCGCGCGGCGATTCGTTCGTGCTCAGGGAAACGCCAGGCATGCATGAACACGATCGCCGCGCTGCGCAGGCCGGCATCGTGGGCCGCCCAGAGGCGTTCGCGCAGGTGATCCTCCTCCAGTGCCTGGACCACCTGGTCATGTGCGCCCATGCGTTCCTGCGCCTCGATGACGCGGCTATACAGCAGTTCGGGCAGCACAATGTGCCGGTCGAACAGGCGCGGCCTGTTCTGGTAGGCGATGCGCAGGGCATCGCGAAATCCGCGCGTCGTGATCAGCAGCGTGGGCTCTCCCTTGCGTTCGAGCAAGGCATTGGTCGCCACCGTGGTCCCCATCTTGACGCACTCGACCTGCTCGGGCGAGATGGCCTGCCCGGGTGACAGGCCCAGCAAGTGGCGGATACCCGCGACGGCCGCGTCGCGGTATTGCTCGGGGTTGTCGGAGAGCAGCTTGTGCGTGACCAGCGAACCGTCGGGGCGCCGCCCGACCACATCGGTGAAGGTGCCGCCGCGGTCAATCCAGAACTGCCAGAGCGAAGGCTTGTGAGGGTTCATGGCCGGAAGGTGTCTGTTCAGAGAGAAGCGGCCGAGCGGGCCGCCTGGTCATAAATGCCCGAGAGCACGCGCAGCAGCCGTGCAAGCTGGCCTATATCGTGGTTGAGCGCGTCATCCGCCTGCAGTGCGTCGATGAGGCATGTTTCGCGAATCTCGCGATAGCGGGCCACATACGCCTTGCCCGCTTCGGTGGGCGCGTAGGTGACCTCCTTGCCGTTCTTGCTCGACACCACCACGCCCAGCCCCTGCAGTTTCTTGAGGGCGTAGTTGACGAGATGCGTGTCTTCCACGTTCATGATGAAGGCGATGTCGGACAGGCGCTTGTCCCGTGCGCGGTGGGTCACATGGTGCAGCACCAGCACGTCCAGGGCCGTCAGGTCTTTCAAGCCGGCGGCGCTCATGCAGTGGGTGACCCAGCGGTGAAAGGCATTGCCCGAGACGATCAGCCCGAACTCGAACTCGCTCATCTCGGCACTGCGTGGCGATACCAGGTGCGCCGAAGACACGATGGGTGCCGTGGTTCCCCCACCTGGCGTGGGGCTTGCTTTCGACTTGGCCATGGCGCTCTGCTCCCGATACACGGTCTGACTTGGTGCGCCAGTCTATGCAAATTGCTGACGATTTACCAACATTTTATTGACATCAAGGGAAAACACCGATCACACTTTACCGGCTGGTCGCCAGAATGCAAGGCGCCCGAGTGTGAGCCGGATGCCGCCTGACGGTCCATCCCGGCACAGAGTCCTTCAACCCTATGGAGCCGTCCACATGAAACGTCGCATCTTCAGCCTGTCGCTGGCCGCCACCGCCGTGGCCCTGAGTCTTCCCGCCCTGGCGCAGACCAAGTGGGATCTGCCGGCCGCCTACCCGGCCACCAATTTCCATTCGGTCAACCTGACCCAGTTCGCCAGCGACGTGGCCAAGGCGTCCGGCGGCAAGCTGGCCATCACGGTGCACCCGGGTGCCTCGCTGTTCAAGGCGCCCGAGATCAAGCGCGCCGTGCAGGGCGGACAGGCCCAGATCGGTGAAATCCTCCTTCCGGCCTACCAGAATGAATGGCAGATGTTTGGTGCGGATGGCATTCCTTTCCTGGCCACCAGCTACGCCGACGCGAAGAAGCTCTACGCCGCCCAGAAGCCCATTCTGGACAAGAAGCTGGGTGAGCAGGGCATGAAGCTGCTCTATGCCGTGCCATGGCCGCCGCAGGGGCTCTACAGCAAAAAGGCTGTCAACAGCGCCGCCGACCTCAAGGGCAGCAAGTGGCGCGCCTACAGCCCGGCCACGTCCCGCATCGCCGAGCTGGTCGGCGCCCAGCCCGTCACGGTGCAGGCGGCCGAGCTGTCCCAGGCACTGGCCACTGGCGTGGTCGAGTCCAACATGACCTCGGGTGCCACCGGCGTCGACAGTAAGCTGTACGAACATCTCAAGTATTACTACGATGTCCAGGCCTGGCTGCCCAAGAACGCGGTGATCGTCAACAAACAGGCGTTCGACGGCCTGGACAAGGCCACGCAGGACGCGGTCCTGGCCGCTGCAGCCGAGGCCGAGACCCGTGGATGGACCGCATCCGAGAAGGTCAACGCGGACACCCTGGCCAAGCTCAAGGCCAACGGGATGCAGGTGCTGGCACCGTCCGACGCGCTCAAGGGCGATCTGCAGAAGGTGGGCGAGACCATGCTCAAGGAGTGGCTGGACAAGGCCGGTGCCGACGGTCAGGCCATGATGGGCGCCTACCGCAAGTGACCTGAAGCCACGCAACGTGCTGCCAAGCCGGCCTGATGCCGGTGGTGGCTGCCCCCTGGAGCCTGCATGCGAAAGCTGCTCGACAACCTGTACACGGCATCGGCCTGGCTGGCCGCACTCTTCATGATCGGGGTGCTGGCCATGGTCCTGCTGTCCATCGTCAGCCGCCTGATGGGCTTTCATGTCCCCGGCACGGACGCCTATGCCGGTTATGCCATGGCCGGTGCCGGTTTCCTGGCATTGGCACACACGCTCAAGCACGGCGAGCACATCCGCGTGACGCTCCTGATCGGCAAGCTGCAGGGGCGCGCCCGCCAGGCCCTGGAACTGTGGGCGCTTGGCGCCTCGGTCTTCCTGGCCGGAGTGCTGGCGTTCTACGCCTGGCGGCTGGCCTGGCAGTCGCATGCCTTTCATGACATCTCCACCGCCTCCGACGCCACGCCGCTGTGGATTCCGCAGATCCTGATGGGACTGGGCAGCACCGTCCTGCTGGTCGCCCTGGTCGACGAGTGGGTGCTAGAACTGCGGGGCCTTCGCCCGCGCACCACCGCAGAGGCTGCCCATGAATGAGATCCTGGTGACTTCGCTGCTGATCGTGGCGCTGTTCGCCCTGCTGGGCAGCGGCATCTGGATCGGCCTGACGCTCACGGGCGTGGCATGGATCGGCATGCAGCTGTTTTCGGCCCGGCCGGCGGGCGATGCCATGGCCCTGACCATCTGGGGCGCGGCCAGCAGCTGGACCCTGACCGCGCTGCCGCTGTTTGTCTGGATGGGCGAGATCCTGTTCCGCACGCGCCTGTCGGAGAGCATGTTCCGGGGCCTGGCGCCCTGGGTCAATGCCTTGCCCGGACGGCTGCTGCACACCAACATCCTGGGCTGCACGATTTTTGCGGCGGTCTCCGGGTCATCGGCAGCCACTTGCGCCACGGTGGGCAAGATGAGCATGCCCGAACTGAGCCAGCGCGGTTACCCGCCTGCCAAGATCGTAGGCTCGCTGGGCGGCGCCAGCACCCTGGGCCTCCTGATCCCTCCATCTATCATCATGATCGTCTACGGCGTGGCGGCCGAGGTGTCCATCGCCAAGCTGTTCATGGCAGGCGTCGTTCCCGGCATCGTGCTGGCTTCCCTTTTCAGCGGCTACATCATGATCTGGGCGCTGCTCAATCCGGACCAGGTGCCACGGGCCGAAGCAGCATCCACGTTCCGGCTGAAACTCTACGAGTCGCGCCACCTGATTCCCGTGGTGCTGCTGATCGGCGGTGTCATCGGTTCGATCTACAGCGGCATTGCCACCGCCACCGAAGCCGCAGCCATCGGCGTGGTGGGCGCGCTGCTGCTGTCTGCGGCCCAAGGCTCGCTGAGCCTGAGGACGTTTCTGGATGCCCTGCTGGGTGCGACACGCCTGTATTGCATGATCGCCCTCATCCTGGCCGGCGCGGCCTTTCTCACACTGGCCATGGGCTACATCGGCCTGCCCCGGCATCTGGCGGAATACGTCACGGCCCTGAACCTGTCGCCGGTGGTGCTGATCATGGCGCTGGCGCTGTTCTACATGCTGCTGGGCTGTTTTCTCGACGGCATTTCGATGATCGTGCTGACCATGGGCGTGATCCTGCCCACGGTCTCGGCGGCTGGAATCGACCTCATCTGGTTCGGCATCTTTGTCGTCATCGTGGTGGAAATGGCCCAGATCACACCGCCTGTCGGCTTC
Source organism: Burkholderiaceae bacterium (assembly GCA_041396505.1). GTDB lineage: Bacteria > Pseudomonadota > Gammaproteobacteria > Burkholderiales > Burkholderiaceae_C > Hydrogenophaga. The sequence goes on along the minus strand of JAWKYL010000003.1, from coordinate 536,358 downwards.
AATCTCTTCGTCCTGCAGGGCATGACGCAACGCGAAATCACCTGGATCGCCCGCGTCACGGCGCCCTACTTCGTGCTCATGGCGCTGGCGTTGACCCTGCTGTACCTGTTCCCGCAGATGGCCCTGTGGCTGCCAGGCCGAATGTAGGATAGCGTTGCGGGTCAATACCCTGCATGGGGGAGGGACCGCGACCATCTGTCACTAGAATGCAGCGTGCGCCACGAAGGGAGGCCTACGTCGCACCACACTAGAGGCTGCCATGAAAAGGCTGGGGTGGATCGGGTTGTTGTTCTTGCTGCTGGTCATCATTGCCGCCTTCGGCATGGGCCAGCGTTCGGTCATCAAGCGTGACAAGCTGTACTACCTGTCGCGCGACGCCAAGGCCTGGGTGTCACACGAGTATCGGCAAATGGTCGGCTCCCTGAAACTGCGGGGGCCCAAGGAGCTGGAACTGGGCCGGCAGCTGATCTTCCAGGCCAACGACTTCGAGCTCGACATGGTCCAGATACCCGAGTACGGCCGCACGGAAAAGACCGCCGGATTCGTCGGCAAAAAGTCTCCGCGCAAGATCGAGCAGGCCGACATCTTCACCTTGTTCACGGAAGCCGGACTGGACCGCAGCATCAGCGATGCCGAGCCCACGTCGGTCCACGGCGGAGGCCTCAAGCAGGTCATCGAATTCCAGGGCGACCTGCTGGGCCTCGCGTCCATGAAGTCGAAACAAGGCGACTGCTTCTTTGCCTCGCTTGTCAACTTCACCCGGGGCACGGAGGTGTTCCGGGCACCCTGCGTGCCCAACAACGACTTTGTCGACTTCAACAGCCTCGGAGGCGCCTACCTCATCGAAGAAGACGGCAACTTGCTGATGTCGCTGGGCACGCCGGCCTCGGATGAACAGGAAACGTCCATGCTGGCCCAGAAGCCGGACTCACCGTACGGCAAGTTCTTGCGATTCCCGCCGACACAGCTGCTGGGGCAGTCCAGGGACATCCAGGCATTCAAGGTCCACTCCAGCGGGCACAGGAATCCGCAGGGACTGGTTCGCATCGGCCAGGACATCTATGTCGTGGACCATGGACCGAAAGGTGGCGACAAGATCAACCGCCTGGTGGAAGGCAAGAACTATGGCTGGCCCCTTTACCACCTGGGGTCGCACTACGCAGGTGAACCCTACCCCACGGTCGGCGACCCGGCGCAGTTCGAGCCACCGCTGTACTCCTTCATTCCGTCGGTGGCACCCGCCGACATGGCGGCCTGTCCGCCGCCCCTGGCGCAGCGGTACCAGCCATTCAACTGCGTTATGATTTCCACGCTGCGTGGCAACTCGCTGATCATTGCGCTGATCGACAGCCACCATCGGGTGGCCTCCCTGGAGCGAATCGACGTGGGCATGCGCCTGCGCGAGTTCTTTCAGGTCGAGAACGGCACCGCAGTGTCCACCGACGGCGAAGGCGCGTTCCGGCTGGATTTCGCCCCGGACTTTGCCCAGGTCCTGCGACAGTACTGACGCGGCCACATGGCCGTCTTTCCCGTTGCACCCACCGGGCCCCGCCCGTCGCGGCCGTGGTGCCGGCATACCTTTCAGACATGTTCAAGAACCTCACGATTTACCGGCTTCAGGATGGATGGGCTCCCAGCCTTGACGAGATGGAAGCCGCGCTCGATGCCCACCGCTTTCAGCCCTGCTCGGCCACCCAGGAGCGCTCGGAAGGCTGGGTCGAGCCCCGGGGCCAGGGCCATGGCGCCCTGGTCGAGTCCATCAACGGGCAGCGCATCCTGAGGCTGCAGATCGAAAGCAAGTCGGTACCTGGTGCCGTGGTGCGCAAGAAGGCCCAGGAAGCGGCCGACCATATCGAAGCCACCACGGGCCGAAAGCCGGGCAAGAAGGAAACCAAGGCCCTGCGTGAAGACGCCCTGCAGTCCCTTCTGCCCCAGGCTTTCGAGCGCCAGAGCCATGTCTGGGTCTGGATCGACCCGGAAAACGGCTGGCTGGCCACGGATGCGGGCAGCCAGGGCAAGAACGACGAAGTGGTGACCGCCCTGGTCCGGGCCTTTGACGGACTGGCGCTGACGCTGCTCAATACCGCCATGACACCGCAGACGGCCATGACGCAGTGGTTGCTGGCCGAGTCGTCCGATGACTGGCCGTCGGGCCTGTCGGTGGAGCGCGAGTGTGAACTCAAGTCGCACGACGAGGAAAAGTCGGTCGTCCGGTTCACGCGGCACCACCTGCTCAACGACGAGGTGCGCAAGCACATCACCGAAGGCAAGCTGCCGACCCGCCTGGCCTTGAGCTGGGATGGCCGCGTCGGCTTCGTCATGACCGAGTCCATGCAGCTCAAGAAAATCAGCTTCCTGGAAGGCGTTTTCGATGACCGGTCCACGGCCGAAGGTGAAGACGCGTTCGACACCGATGTCGCCCTGTCGACCGGCGAGCTGCGCCTGATGATTCCAGCCCTGATCGAGGCGCTGGGGGGCGAACTCTCGCCCGATGCGGTGATGGCAGCCAGCCAGTCGGCCGCCGCCAACGACAAGCCCGTCGGCCCGTCAGGCGGCGCCATGGCCGGCCATGAGGCCCATGCTGTGGCCCATGCTGTGGCCGACGTGGACGGTCCCCCGTTCTGATCAACACCCTGACAGCAACTGACCATGCTGACCGTACTTGCTATCTGCCTGGGCGCCAGCGTCGGCGCTCTTTCGCGGTGGCAACTCGGCCTCTGGCTGAACCCGCCATCCGCGCTCATTCCCTGGGGCACGCTGACGGCCAACTGGATCGGCGCCTGGCTGATCGGTGTGGCGGTGGTGTTCTTCCAGAACCAGCCCGACCTTGACCCGGCCTGGCGCCTGGCTATCGTGACAGGCTTGCTGGGGGCGCTGACGACCTTTTCGACTTTCTCCGTCGAGACGGTCTCGATGCTGCAACACGGCCGCGTCGCCCTGGCGCTGGGCAATGTGACGCTGCACCTGCTCGGCTCGCTGCTGCTGACCTGGGCCGGTCTGCGCATGGCCTCCCACTGGTTGACCGGAACACCCTGAACGCCCGGGCGCCCACCCGCCGGGCCGGTCACCTGTCAGCTCAGGGTTTGACGATGGCGCCCGTGCCGTCCTGGACCTCCACGCCGATGGCGATGCCCTGGCGCACGCTCATGGACACGGTGCAGAAGTCCTCGAACTGGGCCAGCACCCGATCCAGATGTTCCAGTTCGGCCGCAGCCCGCCCCAGTTCCAGGCGAACCTGGATGCCCAGGATGCGCAGACGCTTGTTTTCGTTGCGACCGATTTCGGCGGTGGCCGTGGCCTTCATGGTGCCGGGATCCTGTTTGAATTTCTGCAGGGCAAACAACAGGCTGGCGCTCAGGCAGTTGGCCACGGCCGCCAGCAGCATGTGATCGGGCGTCGGCCCTGCCCCTTCGCCGAGCGGGGCAGGTTCGTCGGCCAGCAATGTCGGCACGCTGTCGCCGAAGTCGACAAGAAACTGGTAGCCCGACTGGCGGGTCAGGGTCACGGTGGCGGTATCGCTGCTCATGGTCTTTCCTTCGATGACGAATCGGGATCCATATTACTCCGACCGGTATGCTGCCCCAGGTCGCGGGCTGCTTTCAACGCGTCAGGACGGGCGTCCCGGGCGGAACAACCAGGCCCAGGTGAGCCCCAGGGCCAGGTAATTCAGCACCATGAAGGCCGGCTGGTTCCAGGCGAAGCCATCCAGACCGGCGTAGGTCAACGGATACAGCACGGGCGAGGGATAGAAGTCGTCCGAATGCGAAATCACGTCGATGAGGATGTGCGACCACCAGGCATAGAGTGGCCAGGCCACAAACCGGGGCAGAATGTCGGAAACGCGCGCATCGCCGGCACGCGCACGGTAGCGCCACAGGAGCAGCAAGTGAACCGTGCCGGCCACCAGACCGCTGTGGAAGACGCAGTGCAGGTGATGCGAAGCCAGGCCCACCCACAGTGGCATGTCCGGCTCCTGGCCTGGCGTGGCCAGGCCATACCCGATCAGGTCGCGCCAGGCGCCGTCCGTCAGAGCCCACCATGTGACCGGCAACATGTGAACCAGATCGGGCACCAGCGCGGCAGCAATGGCACCACCGGCCACCGGCCATCCGGGTACCGGCGTGCCGGGCACGGATGCCGACCGCGCACGGACCCGGCGCACGGCCACCACAAGGGCGGCGCCTACCCACAATGCATGTGCAGCCATGTCCATGACATGGAATCGTACTGCGCATTGCACCTGTCCGGATCACTCCGAACCACGCCCGGGCGGCCGCCTCAACCGCCGCCGCGCTGCAGGCTCAGATCGAACGGCTTCATGAACGCGGCCCGTGTGGCGGGATCGACCCCCTCGAAACGGAAGCGGACCAGGAGACGCTTCATGACCAGTAACGCGATGCGCCGCTCGGGCAAAGCCTCCCAGGCAATGACCAGACGCCCTCCCGGCAGGGTGATGACGGCCTGCCGCTCACCGTCGAACGCCCAGGCATTGCGGGTGCCGATGGCCCGGGGCAGCGCTGCGAGCCACTCGGGCTCGCTGGTGCCCATGTCGCGCTCGAATGTGTCCGGGTAGCTGCTCTGCACGCCGGCGCCCTCACCCGCCCGCAATGGGAGGCCAGATGGCCAGCACGTCGCCTTCCGACAGGGTGGTGGTCATGCGCTGGTCGGGCTCGACGTACTTGCCATTGACCAGGACCAGGTGCACCAGTTTCTGCGGCAACCCGAACGGCTCGATGATCTGGCTGATGGGCGCATCGGGCGCCACGTCCAGTTCGACCTGATTGCTCTGGCGCACGTTCGCCGGCAGGTAGTCGGTGAGGGTGGCAAACAGCTTGAATGTGATCTTCATGTCGGAAATTGTCGGCCAATCGGGCGGCCCCTGCCCGGCCGGGGGCATGAGGCCTCGCAGGGACCGCAGAGGTTCAGGCCCGTCGACGATCGTCGGCTGCGCCGCTCCAGTGGCCCTGGCCCTGTGCCGCGGCCAGGTAGGCGTCCATCAGTCGCGTGGGGTCGTCCAGCAGCCGGTCTTTCCACTCGCCCAGCCGGACCTGTCCTTCGACCAGGCCACGCATCACGCCCACATGATCGGTCCAGCCCACACTGTTGCACCCGACCATGAGGTCGTCCTTGAACTGCAGGCTCAGGTGCTTGTGGTTCGCAGTGTCCGTCAGCTCGACATGCTGCCCGCCGGGCAAGCCTTCCCAGTTGCCGAAGCTGCTGGAGATCAGCCCCAGGGTGTCCAGCACGTTGATCTGGGTCACGCCCTTGAGTTCGGCGGTCTGCCCGACCATGTTGAGGGCTGCCACCCGGGCCTGCTCGGCCGCGTTGGGCTGGATCGCGCTCACGATGGTTTTGCCTGAGACCTTGTCAAATGCCTCGGCACAGTCGCCAGCGGCGTAGATGCCGGGCACGTTGGTCTGCAGGTGCTCGTCGGTCAGCACACCCACGAGGCAGCGAATGCCGGAGTTCTCCAGGAAGCCGATGTTGGGCTTGACACCGGTGGCACTGATGACCAGATCGGCCTCCAGGCAGTCGCCGGTCGACAGACGCACGTTCATGCGGCCGGTCGGCATGCTGCTCTGGCCCAGTCCGACCACTTCGGCGATCTTGCCCAGCAAGCCTTTCTCGGCGCTGGAACCGCGTTCGATGGCCTCGACACGGGCGCCGGTGAAGACCTTCACGCCATGGCTTGCGCACCAGTCCTTGATCATGCCGCCGGCCGTGGGGCCCATCATGCGGGGCACCATGCGATCGCCCATCTCCACCACCGACAGTTCCACGCCACGCTGCTGCAACGCCTCCATGATGATGCAGCCGATGAATCCGGCGCCCATCTGCAAGACCTTGGCGCCCGGCTTGGCCAGGTTGGCGATGGCCCGCGCATCGGCCAGCGTCCAGCAGCTGTGTACACCGGGGCCGTTGATGCCGGGAATCGGCGGCGTCGCGGGCGACGATCCGGTGGCGATCAGCAGGGTGTCGAAGCCGATGGTGTTGCCGTCGCTCAGCTCGATGGTCCGTTTGGCCGAGTCGAGCACCTTGGCCCGTACACCGCGCCGCAGGGTGATACCCAGCTGATCGAAATGCCCTGTCGTGTGGCGCAGGTGCGTGCCCTCCTCGCCCACTTTGCCGATAAGCAGATAGGGAATGGCCATGCGGGAATATGGCGCCTCGTTCTCGTCACCGATGACGGTGATCTGATCGCCGGGTGCGTGCTTGCGGATGGTCTCGGCAGCGATGACGCCGGCCGGGCCGGCGCCGAGGATCACGTGGTGGGTCATGTTCTTCTCTCCAGACTGAAAAAAAAGAAGCGGTCACGGGACCGCTTCTTCGTTGTCCCCGATGGCGAAATCAGAGACCCAGGCGCGCCTTGGTGTCCGCCGTCGGACGGCCTTCGCTGTCCCAGCCGCGCACCTCGTAGTACTTGGGCAGCATCTCGGGCAGCTTGCTGACCACGCCCTTGCCCGGACCGGTCTTGGCCGCTTCGGTCAGCAGGCGCTTGGGCAGGCTGTCATCGGCCTTCGTGAAGCCAGCGGCGTTGTTGAACTCGCGCTCCATGTTCCAGATGCGTTCGCCGATGTGGTTGAGGTGCTCCATGGTGAATTCCTCGCCACAGGCCGCCTGCACCTGCGGTGCCACATCAGCCAGGGTCCAGGCAAAGCTGGTGAACACGCAGACGCCAGCGGAGTCGAATGCGGCGGTGGCATCCTGGAAAGCCTTGACCAGTTCCGGCTTGCCTTCGCTCTCGGTAGGCTCGGTCTTGACCGGGATGCCCAGCACTTCGGAGGCGATGGTGTAGCCACGCAGGTGGCAGGCGCCCCGGTTGGAGGTGGCGTAGGCCAGGCCGATGCCCTGCACCACGCGACCATCGTAGGCCGGGAATTCCTGGCCCTTGACGCTCATGGACAGGTCCGGATAGCCGTACTTGGCGGTCAGTCGCTTGGAACCCATGCCGATTTCCTGGCCGAAGCCTTCGCCCTTGGCCGTCATCATGGCCAGTTCACACAGCGCCTTGGCCGAGCCGAAGGGCGCCTCGATGCCGATCTGCTCCTTGGTGAGCACACCCATCTCGTACAGCTCCATCACGGCGCCGATGGTGGCACCGAAGGAGATGGGATCCATGCCCTCTTCATTGCAGATCAGGTTGGCGAACTGCAGCGCTTCAAGGTCATTGACGCCGTTGGCGGCGCCCAGCGCCCAGGCGGCTTCGTACTCGAGACCACCGGATGCACCCCAGTACTCAGGCTTGTTCTGCACCGAGAAATGGCCTTCGTCGATCTTGGAGATGCGGCCGCAGGCAATGGTGCAGCCAAAGCAGGCCTGATTGGTCACCAGGTGCTTCTTGCCGTCGGTGGCACGCGGCGTGGCCATGGCTTCGGCCGAGATGTCCTTGGCGCCCTCGAACTGCACGTCGCGGTGGTTGCGGGTCGGCAGCGCGCCGACTTCGTTGATGACGTTCATCAGCACCTGCGTGCCATAGGTGGGCAGGCCCTGGCCGGTCACGGCGTTGTCGGCCAGCACCTTCTTGGCGGCCTTGGTGGCGGCCATGAAGGCCTTCGGGTCGCGCACGTTGCCGACGCCCTTGGTGCCACGGACGGCGATGGCCTTGAGGTTCTTCGAACCCATGACGGTGCCGACGCCCGAACGACCCGCCGCGCGGTGCAGGTCGTTGACCACGGCGGCATACAGCACGCCGTTTTCGCCGGCCTTGCCGATGCTGGAGACGCGCAGGAGGGGATCCTGCAGGCTGCTCTTGAGGGCTTCCTCGGTCTTCCAGACGCTCTGGCCCCACAGGTGCGAGGCGTCGCGCAGTTCGGCGACGTCATCGCTGATGTAAAGGTAGACCGGCTTGGCGCTCTTGCCCTCGAAGATGATCATGTCCCAGCCGGCCATCTTGAGCTCGGCGCCCCAGTAGCCGCCCGAGTTGGAACAGGCGATGGCACCGGTCAGCGGGCCCTTGGTCGAGACGGTGTAGCGGCCACCGGTGGAGGCCATGGTGCCGGTCAGCGGGCCGGTGGCCCAGATGATCTTGTTCTCCGGCGACAGCGGATCGACCTTGGGGTCGATCTCGGAGGTGAGGTATTTGGCGGCGAGACCGCGCGAGCCAAGGTAGGCGCGAGCCCACTCCATGTTCAGCGGTTCGGGGGTGACGGTGCCCGCAGTCAGGTTGACGCGGAGGATTTTTCCAGCCCAAGACATGATGGTGCTCCTTGTATGTGTTGGGGGATCAGGCGGCCGCCTGGTTGCCCAGTTTGTCGGCCCACTGTTTCATCTTGTCGATACCGGTCCAGTTGGCATCGACGAAGGTGATGGCGCCGGTCGGGCAGGCATCGGCACAGGCCGGATCGCCGCCGCACAGGTCGCACTTCTGTACCTTGCCGGTTTCCTGGACGTAGTTGATGGTGCCGAACGGGCAGCTGATGGTGCAGACCTTGCAGCCCACGCAGGTGGTTTCGTTGACCACTTTGGCGCCGGTATCCTTGTCCACCGTGATGGCCTCGACCGGGCAGGCATGCAGGCACCAGGCTTCATCGCACTGGGTGCAGGTGTAGGGCACTTTCTTGCCGGTGTGATGGAAATCGAAGACCTTGATGCGCGACTTCGAGGTGGCGTAGGTGCCGTAATTCTCGAAGGAGCAGGCCATTTCGCACTGGAGGCATCCGGTGCACTTGTCGGCGTTGATGTGGAGGGTTTTCTGCATGGTTATCTCCGGTTGAATGACCACGCCGGCCATCGTGGGGCTTGTGTTCGTGGTTGCATATGATTCTTCACCGTACAGTACAGGGTCAGGGCGAGGGTTAACCCGTACATCAACGCCCGGGATCTGGAAAATCTCAAATTGAGACACCACGCAAGATCCGGAGACACCCGGGATTTCACTGCATTGGCGGGCAAGAATTGCCCAAGCCGGGAGGGAATGGCCTTACCGTAACTGGAGGCCATCGCTATGCACCAGATCCATATTGAACTTCAATTTCTCATTGATTTTCAATGATTTTTTTGTGCTGCATTGCACCAATTCCATGTCTCAAATTGAGAATGCATGCGGCACGCCTATCGAATTTCAGGGTTAACTCGCACAGCCACCCGAATTCACCATGTTTCACTGGTTGCGACCCACAACCAGGAGACAAACCATGGAAATCCAGATCCAGGTCAATGGAAAGCAAAAGACCATTGATGCAGCACCCCATACCTTGCTGGTGCAGGCTTTACGCGAACACCTGCACCTGACCGGCACCCATGTGGGCTGCGACACGGCACAGTGCGGGGCCTGCACGGTGCTGCTGGACGGACGGGCCGTCAAGTCCTGCAACATGCTTCTGGCCCAGGCGGCCGGCAGCGAGATCACCACCATTGAGGGACTGGCCACAGCCGACGGCACGCTGCACCCGATGCAGGCGGCCTTCAAGGAATGCCACGGCCTGCAGTGCGGCTTCTGCACCACCGGCATGGTCATGAGTTCCATCGACCTGTGCAGGCGCAACCCGCAGCCTTCGGAGCAGCAGGTGCGCGAGCAGCTGGAAGGCAATCTGTGCCGCTGCACCGGCTATCAGAACATTGTCAAGGCCGTGGTGCAGGGCGCCGCCGGCATGAAGGCCTGAGGAGAACAACATGGGTGCTTCCGATTTCGCCACACTCCCCCACATCGGCGAGTCCGTTCGCCGCAAGGAAGACTACCGCTTCCTCACAGGTGCCGGGCAATACACCGATGACGTCCAGATGGCTGGCATGACGCACGCCTACTTCGTCCGTTCACCGCACGCACACGCCGTCATCAAGGGCATCGACAAGTCGGCTGCCCTGGCCTCACCCGGTGTACTGGCCATCTACGACGGTGCCGATGTGGCTGCAGACAAGATCGGCGGACTGCCCTGTGGCTGGCTGATCACCAGCACCGACGGCACGCCCATGAACGAACCGCCGCATCCCATCCTCGCCAATGAAAAGGTACGGTACGTGGGCGACCATGTGGCCATGGTGGTGGCCGAGACCTATGAGCAGGCCCGAAATGCGGCCGAACTGGTCGAGGTGGACTATGAGCCGCTGGGTGCCGTGGTCGATGTCCGCGATGCAATGGCCGCTGGCGCTCCCACCGTGCATGACCAGGCGCCCGACAACAACTGCTACCGGTGGGCCATCGGCGACAAGGCCCAGGTCGAGGCAGCGTTTGCCCAGGCAGCACACATCACCAAACTGGATCTCACCAACAACCGGCTGGCACCCAATCCGATGGAACCCCGGGCGGCCATCGGCAGCTACAACCGTGCGGGCGATGACTACACGCTCTATGTATCCAACCAGAACCCCCACGTCGAACGCCTGCTGATGACGGCCTTCGTGATGGGCCTGCCCGAGCACAAGGTTCGAGTCATTGCACCCGATGTGGGTGGCGGCTTTGGCTCCAAGATCTACCTCTACGCTGAAGACGTCTGCCTGACCTGGGCGTCGCGCAAGGTCAACCGCCCCATCAAGTGGACCTGCGACCGCAGCGAAGCCTTCCTGAGCGATGCCCATGGACGCGACCATGTCTCGCACGCCGAACTGGCCATGGACAAGGATGGCAAATTCCTCGCGTTGCGCGTACACACGGACGCCAACCTGGGCGCCTATCTGTCCACCTTCGCCTCGTGCGTGCCGACCATTCTGTATGCGACGCTTCTGGCTGGCCAGTACACCACGCCACAGATCTATGCCGAAGTGGATGCCTGGTTCACCAATACAGCGCCGGTCGACGCCTACCGCGGCGCGGGGCGCCCGGAGGCCACCTACCTGCTGGAACGCATTGTGAGCCGCGCAGCGTGGGAGATGGGTCTGAGCCAGGATGAAATCCGTCGGCGCAATTTCATCACGGCCTTTCCTTACCAGACGCCGGTTGCGCTGCAGTATGACACCGGCGACTTCAACGCCTGCCTGTCCAAGGCCAATGATCTGGCCGACGCTGCCGGCTTCGCGTCGCGGCAAGCCGACTCACGTGCGCGGGGCCTGCTTCGCGGCATGGGCTACTCGTCCTACATCGAGGCCTGTGGCCTGGCACCATCGAACATTGCTGGCGCGCTGGGCGCGCGAGCAGGCCTGTTCGAGTGTGGCGAGGTCCGCGTCCATCCGACCGGCAGCGTGACGGTTTTCACCGGTTCACACAGCCACGGGCAGGGACACGAAACCACGTTCGCGCAGGTGGTGGCCTCCCGCCTGGGCCTGAATCCGGATCAGGTCGACATCGTGCATGGCGACACCGGCCGTGTGCCGTTCGGTATGGGAACCTACGGTTCTCGATCCATTTCGGTCGGCGGAGCGGCCATCATGCGGGCACTGGACAAAATCGAGGCCAAGGCCAAGAAGATTGCAGCACACCTGATGGAAGCCAGTGACGCCGACATCGACTTCGCCAACGGCGAGTTCACCGTACGTGGAACCGACAAGAAGGTGCCGTTCGGGCAAGTCGCCCTGACTGCCTACGTACCGCACAACTACCCGCTGGAGACACTTGAGCCGGGCCTGAACGAAACGGCTTTCTACGACCCGACCAACTTCACCTATCCGGGTGGCACCTACATATGCGAGGTTGAGGTGGATCCGGCCACCGGTGTCGTCCGGGTGGACCGGTTCACGGCCGTCGATGACTTCGGCACCATCATCAACCCGATGATCGTCGAAGGTCAGGTGCATGGTGGCCTGGTGCAGGGCATTGGCCAGGCCTTGCTGGAGCACTGTGTCTACGACCGGGAAACCGGCCAACTGGTCACCGGATCGTTCATGGACTACACCATGCCACGCGCCGACGACTTTCCGGAGTTCACACTGGGCCACGTCTGTACGCCCTGCACCACGAACCCGCTGGGCACCAAGGGTTGTGGCGAGGCAGGCGCCATCGGGTCACCGCCGGCTGTCATCAACGCCGTGCTCGATGCACTGTCCCCCCTGGGTGTCAAGGACCTGGACATGCCAGCCACCCCACACCGTGTCTGGCAGGCCATCCGGTCAGCCCAGTCCTGACAAGTCGAGGAGAGAACCATGTATGCATTTGCCTATGAAAAGCCCGCATCCCTGGCGGATGTGGTGGCCCGCATCGCGGCTGGCGGACAGGCCCTGGCAGGAGGCCAGACACTCATTGCCTCCATGAAGCAACGGCTGGCACAACCCGAAACCCTGGTCGACCTGGGCGGCGTGGCGGAGTTGAAGGGCATTCGCCGCGAGGGCCCTGCCATCACGATCGGCGCCATGACGCGACACGAGGATGTTGCCGGCAGTGCCGAGGTTCAGCAGGCCATCCCTGCACTGGCGCACCTGGCCGGACACATTGGCGATCGCCAGGTTCGCGCCATGGGCACTTTGGGTGGGTCGATCGCGAACAACGATCCGTCGGCATGCTATCCGTCGGCGGTCCTGGGCCTGGGCGCCACGATCGTCACCGATCGGCGGGAAATTCCGGCCGACGACTATTTCCAGGGCATGTATGCCACGGCGCTGGACGGCGGCGAGCTGATCCGCGCCATCCGCTTCCCCATCCCCCGCAAGGCGGCCTACGCGAAGTTTCGCCAGCCGGCGTCCCGCTTCGCACTGGTCGGGGTGTTTGTCGCCCAGTTCGACACCGGCGTTCGCGTGGCCATCACCGGTTGCGGCAATGGCGTCTTCCGCCATGCCGGCCTGGAGGCTGCCCTGAGCGGCAGTTTCGTGCCCGAAGCCGTGGCAGGCGTGACCATTGACGACAGTGACATCAGTGCCGACCTGCATGCCAGTGCCGCCTACCGTGCCCACCTCATCACGGTGCAGACCCAGGTGGCCGTCCGGCAGGCCAATGGCTGAGTGCCCGACCCTGTCGATCGATGGCCTGGTCAGTGCTCTGGCGGGCGTGGGGTATCACGCCCCCAGGTCATTGGCCACGGCGGTCTTCCTGGCCATGCAGTTGCAGCGCCCGCTGCTCCTGGAAGGCGAGCCAGGCGTCGGCAAGACGGAACTCGCCAAGGCCCTGGCACGGGTGTTGGAGCGCCCCTTGCTGCGCCTGCAGTGCTATGACGGCATGGAGCAGCGCGAGGCCCTGTACGAGTGGAATTACACGGCGCAGCTGCTGCACATGCGGGCCGTCCAGGATAGAGCCGACCCGGAGCAGATCGAACGCGAGATCTACCAGGAACGTTACCTGATCCACCGGCCCCTGCTGCAGGCCCTGCAGACGCCTGCACCAGGCGCCGTTCTGCTGATCGACGAAGTCGACCGTGCCGACGAGCCGTTCGAAGCCTTTCTGCTGGAGTACCTGGGCGAGTTCCAGGTCACCATTCCCGAGCTGGGCACGATCCGTGCCCAGGTTGCACCGCTGACACTCCTGACCAGCAACCGGACACGGGATCTGAACGATGCGGTCAAACGTCGCTGCCTGTTCCAATGGATGGAGTATCCGGACCGCGAGCGGGAACTGGCCATTGTTCGCAGCCTTGTGCCGCAGGCGGGGGATCAACTCTCGGATCAGGTCGCGCATTTCGTGCACCGGCTGCGCAGCATGCCATTTGCCAACGCTTTCCAGCGAAGTCCGGGCATTGCCGAAAGCGTGGAATGGGCCAAGGCGCTGGTCGCGCTGAACACCGTGACGCTCGATCCGGAGGTGGTCCGTGACACCGTCGGCGTGCTGTTCAAGGAGCGCGAAGATGTGGCGGCCCTGCTGCCACTGATCGACCAGCTGTTGCAGCCGGAAGCCGATCCGGCCTGAGGCGTTCATGGACCTTGGAGACGCTCGCAGCGGGAAGCTGCCGGACAACATCGCCGGCTTCGGACGCGCCCTGAGACGCGCCGGCGTTCCCGTGGACAGCAGCCGCATCGCACTGGCCATCGAGTCCGTCCGGCTGACCGGGGTCGAGCATCGTGCAGATCTGCATGCGGCCTTGCGTGCTGTCCTTGTCAGCCGCCCGTCCGATCTGGAGGTGTTCGACCAATTGTTCGACGCCCTGTTCCGAAACCCGGACCTGGCCCAGCAATTGTTGGCCCAGATGCTTCCCAAGGTGAGGGAAGCGCCACCCGAGAAGCGCAAGGCACGCGTACAGGAAGCCCTTGTCCCGGCGGTCAGAAGATCGCAGGCGCAGCCTCCCAGGGAAAGCGAGCTGAAGCTGGATGCAGCCATGACGGCCAGCGACCTGCAACGCCTGAGGCATGCCGATTTCGCCGAACTCAACGCCAGCGAGTACCGTCTGATTGAGCGGTTGGTTCGCGAGGTCCCGCTGGACCTGCCATCGATCGCTGGCCGTCGCACCTTCGCCGGGAACCGGGGCGAGCGTCCGCACTGGTCAGCGGCCTTGAAACTGGCGCGGCGTCATGAGGGCGAGCTGCTTTCGCTGCCCCGACGCCAGCGAAGTCCGCAGGCCCTGCCCCTGCTCGTGCTGGTGGACATATCGGGGTCGATGGAACGTTACGCCCGCCTGTTGCTGGCCTTCCTGCACAACGCCACGCGTGGACACCCCTGCTCTGCCTACGCGTTCGGGACCCGCCTGACCGACCTGCGCTCGGCGTTCCGCCTGCGAGACACCGACCAGATGCTGGATTCGGCCAACCGGGCCATCGGGGATTTTGCCGGTGGCACGCGCCTGGGACAGTCATTGGCGGTCCTTCGCAGCGAACATTCACGCGCCCTGGTAGGTCGGCGCACCGTGGTGCTGTTGATCAGCGACGGCCTGGACACCGGTGACCGGGAACAACTGGATAGCGAGCTTCAATGGATCAAACGTCACTGCCGGCAATTGGTCTGGCTCAATCCGCTGCTCCGGTTTGACGGTTATGCACCCCTGGCCCAGGGCGCACAGACACTGCACCACCATGCCGATGCCATGCTCGCCATTCACAACCTGCAGCGCCTGGAAGAGCTGGCTGCTGCCATGGCGCAATTGCTCCGGCAACACCGCTGAGACCATTTCTATCAAAGGAGACACCCAATGGACATGAAGGGACAACGCATCCTGGCCTGCACCCAGCAACAGGCGTGGGACGCCCTCAACGACCCTGAGATACTCAGGACCTGCATCCCCGGCTGCGAAAAATTCGAAGCCGCTGAAGGAGGTTATGCGGTCACGACGGCGGTCAAGATCGGACCGGTGGCCGCCCGCTTCAATGGCAAAGTCCAGATGACGGACGTCAATGCCCCCAACGGGTATCAGCTCAATTTCGACGCCCAGGGCGGCGTGGCCGGCTTTGGCAAGGGACAATCCAGGGTTGACCTCGTTCCCTGCGACGGCGGCTGCGAACTCAACTATTCTGTTCACTCCACGGTGGGTGGCAAGCTGGCCCAACTGGGACAAAGGCTGATCGACGGAGCGGCAAAGACATTGGCGGACGATTTTTTCAAACGCTTCGAGAATGAACTGGTGAGGCTCTATCCTCCCGCTGCTGGCGTCGAGGCGCCGGCAGGCGCTGCCGCCGAAACGCCCGCACTGAAAGGTATGCCTGCCTGGACGTGGGTTGTTCTGGCAGCGATCGTGATCGCGCTGGCATGGGCCGCCCTGACCTGAATCGGAGTCAACACATGGAAAATCTGGACGTCACGGTACTTCGGCACCTGCTGCAGTGGCGCCGGGAAGGCCGTCGCGCCCTGCTGGCCACGGTCGTTCGTACCTGGGGCTCGTCCCCGCGCCCGGTGGGCTCCATCATGGCCTTGTGCGAGAACGGGTCGGTGGTGGGTTCCGTCTCCGGCGGCTGCATCGAGGACGATCTGGTCTACCGGTACAGCCGGGCGAACACGTCACCCAACGGCGCGGCGACGCCGGGCATCACACACGACATCCCGCAGGGACCACCGCAAACCGTCGTCTACGGGGTGACGGCCGACGAGGCCCACCGTTTCGGCCTGCCCTGCGGCGGAACACTGGAGCTGTTGCTGGAATTCAATCCCGACCCGGACTCACTGGACGAACTGGTGCAGGCATTGACCAAAGGCCGCATGATGCGCCGCGATACCGAACTGTCCACTGGTCGCGTGACGCTCTCACCCGTGGAACAGCCGGTGCCGCTGGTGCTCGACGACCTGGCCCTGCGCAACAGCTTCGGGCCGGAGTACCGCATGCTGCTCATCGGCGCGGGGCAACTGACCGAGTACCTGGCCACCATGGCCCTCTTCTGCGGCTTCGCCGTGACCGTCTGCGATCCTCGCGAAGAGTACCGGGGTGGCTGGTCGGTGGCCGGAGCCACCCTGGACAGTGGCATGCCCGACGATGTGGTGCGCGCCTTCGGGATGGATCGGCGCAGTTGCGTCATTGCGCTCACCCACGACCCCAAGCTGGACGATCTGGCCTTGCTCGAAGCCCTGGACAGCGAGGCGTTCTATGTCGGTGCCATCGGCTCCCGCCGCAACAACCAGGCACGCCGTGCACGTCTGATGGAGCACTTCGATGT
Organism: Burkholderiaceae bacterium; assembly: GCA_041396505.1. Lineage (GTDB taxonomy): Bacteria > Pseudomonadota > Gammaproteobacteria > Burkholderiales > Burkholderiaceae_C > Hydrogenophaga. Next base: position 519,990 of record JAWKYL010000003.1, on the reverse strand, counting down.
GAGCGAAGAGCGGCTGGCCCATCTGCACGGCCCGGTTGGCATCCATATCGGCAGCAAGACGCCGCCTGAGATTGCGGTCAGCATCATGGCCGAGGTGCTGGCGGTCAAGAATGGGGTGCCACCGCCAAGCGCGATGCGGGTCGGCCATGCCAAGGACGCCGCCCAGGCACCCGAGACCGCCCCGGTGTGCGGGGTCGGGACCCGGTAGCATGGCTGGCCTGGCCCGCTGGTCGGTGCTGATCCTGGCCGCCGGCCAGGGCCGTCGCCTGGGCCATGTGGCCAAGGGGCTCATCCGCCTGGACGGACAGACGCTGGTGAAGCGCATGGCGCAGGCCGTCAGCCCGCTGTCGCCCGTCCAGGTGCTGCTGGTGACGGGCCGGGACCATGACCGTTACGCTACTGAGGTATCCACCTGGCCGGCGGCCATGCAACCGGATCTGTTGCGCAACCCGGATCCCGCAGACGATCCAGCCCAATCCCTGCACCTAGGGCTGGCCCGCCTGGCACCCGGGGCGGACGCCGTGATGGTGCTGCTGTCCGACCTGCCCCTGCTCACGGCGGACGACATCAAAATGGCCACCCAGGCATTCGCAGCCCGTGAGGCGGACGTGGAACTGGTACTGCCGGTGGTGCGGGGCACCCCGGGCCATCCCGTGATGTTCAGCCGTGCACTGGCATGCCACTTGCTGTCCAACCCGGATGTGACACTTCGCCAGTGGCGCACGGAGCACCCGGCGCAGACAGGTTTCTGGAGGACGGAGAATGACAACCATATTCGAGACATCGACCGCCAGGAGGACCTTGAGGGTCTGCGGGTCGCGACAGGGAGCACCGTGGAACTGCCAGGCGCCGGCGTACTGGACGACCCGAAGCCAGCGTGCCCATAATGAGAGAGACGGTGAATTACGCCGGATCTGTCCGTGCCGCCTTGCAAGCCCGTTGTCCCCAGGAACCCGTCCATCGCGATGAAACCCCAGCTGCCCCCCCACTCTCCAGGACACCGCCTGGTGCAGATCGAGCAAGCCCGCCATGTGGTCCTGCACGGCCAGGCACAGGGCGAGGCGCCTGCCCCCTGGCTGCAGCCGGAAGTCGAACGCTCATGGCGGCGCTGTCTGTCCATGGGCCTGGAGCCTGACCAGCCGGTGGCCTTCGACTCCGTGACGGCCGCCGCAATGCGGCAGGCGACGGAGGAAAACCGCAACCTGCTGCGGGCGGCTGCCCCGGTCGTGCGCTCCCTCTCGCGTGCGATGCTGCATTCGCAGTATTTCGCCTTGCTCACGGACGCCCAGGGCGTGGTCATCGACGTACAGGGGCCGGTCGACCGGAGCAATCACCATGTAGCCGCCATCGCACGGGTGGGCGTGGACCTGTCTGAGCGGGCCGTCGGCACCACCGCCATCGGCACCACACTCAGCGACCTGGCGCCGGTATGGCTGCACCGGGGCGAACATTTTTTCAGGGACACCAGCATTTTCAGCTGCGCCGGGGCGCCGATCTGGGGTCCCGACGGACGCTGCGTCGGCATGCTGGACCTGACCGGCGTCAATGTTCAGGAACAGCCCGCCCTCAAGCACCTGGTCACCCAGTCGGCACGCAGCATCGAGAATGCCCTCACCCTGGCCACGCCGCACAGCCTGCTGCTGCGCCTGAACTGGCCCACGCGGGTGCTGGGCGACGACAACGATGGCCTGGTCTGCATGGACGAGGACGGCATGATCACCGGCATGAACCGGCCTGCGACCGAGTTGCTCGGACGGCTCCAGCTGCCCGCGAAGATCCACTGCACCGAAGTCTTTGCCATCAGTCCCGGACAGCTGTTTGACGATGCGCGACAGCACAAGGGGCCGCAGGAACTGCCCTTGTGGTCGGGCCTGCGTCTGCAGGTGCTGGCCCAGCAGCACGAACGGCATGCCCGCTCGACGCTGTCGTCCTCGGCGCCGGCGGTTCCGCTGCGGGATGTGGAAACCGCCCTGATCCGCAAGGCGGTCGATGACGCCCGTGGCAACGTGATGGATGCGGCGCGCGCGCTGGGTATCAGCCGCGCGACGGTCTACCGCAAGCTCGGGCGCAAGAAGCCGGGCAGCGGCGCCTGATACCCTGTCATGAACCCGGCCCCGGCGGGGCCACGGTGTTCATGCCATGGTGAGGGTGAGTTTGTGCTGGCGGTAGATGGCCAGCATTTCACCCGATGCGTGCAAGCGCTTGAAGGCATCCTCGGTCATGAGTCGCAACTCCCGGTTGCGGGACTTGATGGCTACACCAATGGGCCAGCCCCGGTCCACCACGTTGCCCAGCTTCAGGTCTTCGATAACCAGGTGCTCGGGCCGCGATGGCAGGCCGCCCAGCACATGTTCGGCCTGGGCGCGGGTCACGTAGGCGCCGGCCACTTCGCCGGCGACCACCCCTTTGGCGGCCAGCAGACCGGTGTCGTACAGGTGGACCTGCTCCTTGAGCAGGCCGCCCCCATAGCCCATCAGGGCTGATGTCAGTCCCATGCCCCGTTCGGCCCCCAGCCGCAGGCCCTTGAGGTCGTCCGGCGTGTCCAGCCGCTCGATGCGGCGTTGATCGAACAACAGGGCAGGCGTTTCCTTCTGATATGCGCCGAAGACGAGGGCCAGCCGGTTGGCCATCATCAGGTGCATGTCGACCGGCACGCGCATGAGCAGATCGGCCGGGCCATAGCCGAGGTAGTGTCCCTTGGTGACCATGTTGCGCAAGTCACCGTGCATGTCCTCGGCTGCCTGGAATGGCAGCAGGGACAGGCCAAGCCCCATTTCCCGGGTCAGCGCCCGGGCAATGTCGATGTCCAGTCCCTGCATCGCGTCAGGCGGCCCCCAGGAATAGGGCTCGTTGTCCTTGTAGACCGCCACAATCAGGGAACCACGCTGGCGGATGACCTCGATCTCGCTGGGCTCCCCGTCGTCCGGCCGCTGGGCCAGGGCCAGAGGAGCGACGGCGGCACAGGCGGCGGCTGCCAGCCACTGGCGACGTCCGGGGCTGGCCGGCAGCCCGTTCTGGCCCACCGGGGTGAATGTCTGACGTGTGCTCACGCTCGGGTCTCCTTTCCGGCCAGGGGATGCGCGGCACCCGGGGCCATGGTACTTGTCTCCTGCCCGGTCGGGCGTGCCCCGGCGTGCTTCACCGGGGCCAGTTGTCACCCTGCCTCAGGGTTCGCGACGGGTGGTGATGTAGGTCTTGATGGTCCAGATGGCTTCCTGGGACAGCGTCTTCTCGAAGGGCGGCATGTAGACCCGGCCGTCACGCACCCGGCCCCGCCGGACGGTCGACAGGAAGTAGTCGTCCATTTCCTTGAAGCATTCCTGCTTCTTGCCTTCGTCGGCCAGGCCGCTGCATTCCTGGTCGAACTTGCGCAGATCGGGCGAGATGCCGCCCGAGATGGCTTGCAGGCCGTGGCAGCGGGCGCAGTTCTGGTTGTACGCCGAGGTACCGATGCGCAGGGCCTCCTTGTACTCCGGAACGTCGGGCGTATAGGGGTTGGACGAGAGCCACTTCTCGCCCAGCGCAGGCAGGGTGCTGGTGTCGACCGCTTGCGGCGTGACGTCGCCGTGGGCGTGGGCCAGGGCAACCAGGCCGGCGGCCACGCTCATGGCGAGGACCCATCGGCTCAGGGTGCGGGGGGCGGATTTCGTGGGCGTCTTCATGGGCTTGTCTCCGGAATCTGAAGGCTGAAAAACAGGGTGTCGGAGCATTTTTAGCAATATGCAGGCCAGGCAGGGGTCGGCTCCGTCCAGCCTGCTGTTGCGGGCGATCCTCCTGGTCCCGCCGGCGGCCGAAGAGCCATTGCGCAACAGGGTTGCTCCAAATTGCAGCACCACTGTTGCAACGCCTGCCTCATCAGGGTCCGAGTCGTCTTGCAGGCGCTTCTCCTGCGGGTGGCGAGCAAATTGCTATGGACCGGGGATGGCCTGCGTGACAGGGTGGAGCAACCAAGGGAAAGCCTGTGTTGATTGCTGACACAGATGCGAGGAAAATCATATGCAAGGAAATCACAAGGACGATTCGTTCCCGGCAGACCGTCCCGACGAGATGCTGCCGTGGGGACTGGATCCCTGGGACAGTCTGTCCCCGGACTCAGGAGACAACATCATGAACGGCGGGATGCAGATGCAGGGTGCGAGCCGCCCCCCGGGCGGGACGCCCTCTGCCACCGGCAACGGGGTCGACCCGAATCTCATCAGCGAATCCCATGCGCGTTCGCGCTCGTTCGGACTGTCGTCGGGTGACGAACCGGACTTCTCCAGTCCCAGGCGTGGACACCTGAACGACGCGCTGGAGGAAAACCGTTTCCTGTTCCAGCACGCGGCACCGGTCATGGAGACCCTCTACGACCAGATCGTCAACACGCATTCGATGGTGCTGCTGACGTCCGCATCCGGCATGGTGCTGCACTCGCTGGGCGACACGGACTTCCTGGAAAAGGCGCAGCGCGTGGCGCTGATGCCAGGCATGGACTGGTCCGAACGCAGCAAGGGGACCAATGCCATTGGCACCGCCCTGACCGAGGAAGAAGCCCTGACCGTGCACGGTGGGCAGCATTACCTGTCGGCCAACCAGTTCCTGACCTGCTCCTGCGCACCGATCTACAACCCGTACGGACAGGTGATCGGCGCCCTGGATGTCACGGGTGACCACCGCAGCTTTCACCATCACACGCTGGCCCTGGTGCGGATGTCGGCCCAGATGATCGAGAACCACATGTTCGCGGACATCTTCCCCAAGGCGATCCGGCTGCATTTCCACACCCGGTCCGAGTTTCTGGGCACGCTGGTCGAGGGCATTGTGGTGTTCTCGCCCGAGGGGCGCTTCATTTCCGCCAACCGCAGCGCCCAGTTCCAGCTTGGCCTGCCCTACAGCGCCCTGAAGGCACACACCTTTTCGTCCCTGTTCGGCATTCCGGTGTCGGCCCTGGTGGACCTGTTCCGCGGCGCCATGCCCAACCCCAAGCAGCTGTGCATGCACAACGGGGTGTCGGTCTGGTGCCGGGCCAAGATCAAGTCGGCAGCCCCCTGGACCATGGCGGCGGGCATGGGAACGGGGCAGGTCGTGACGGAACCGGCCGGTGCTGGCGAGACGCCGGCCGCGCCCGTGGCCGCTGGCGACACGTCCCCCACGCCACCCGCCGCCAGCCCTGGCTCTGCACCGAGGACACCGTCCCGCAAGCCGCATTTCTCGACGCTGCAGTACCTGGATACGGGTGACCCCCAGGTCGCCTCGGTCATCCACAAACTGCGCATGGTGTCCGGGCGCGACATCCCGGTCATGATCCTGGGCGAAACCGGCACTGGCAAGGACCTGCTGGCGCAGGCCATTCACGGGGACTCGCAACGCAGCGGTGGCCCTTTCGTGTCGGTCAACTGCGCCTCGATCCCGGACACCCTGATCGAGTCCGAGCTGTTCGGCTATGAGGAAGGCGCGTTCACGGGCGCCCGCAAGAAAGGCTCGCTCGGCAAGATCCTGCAGGCCAATGGAGGCACCCTGTTCCTGGATGAGATCGGCGACATGCCCAAGCACCTGCAGGCCAGGCTGCTGCGGGTGCTGCAGGAACGCAAGGTCAGCCCCCTGGGTGCGGGCAAGGAAATCGAGGTGGACGTGGCGGTGGTCAGCGCGACCCACAAGAACCCCAAGGCCATGATCGCCGAAGGCACCTTCCGGGAAGACCTGTACTACCGGCTCAATGGCCTGGTGGTGCGTCTGCCGGCCCTGCGGGAGCGCACCGACTTCGAGTTCGTGGTACGCAAGATTCTCAAGAGCCTGTGCGAAAACGGCCAGAACGTGGGAATTTCGGACGAGGTCATGGGCCTGTTCAAGCGTTACCACTGGCCCGGCAATTTCCGGCAACTGCATAACCTGCTGCGTACGGCGGTCGTGATGGTCGGATGCGAAGGGCAGATCGAACGGGACCACCTGCCCGACGACTTCCTGGAGGAGATCTCCCTGGGTCTGCGCGCACCGTGTGCCGAGCCGGTGACACAGCCGGCCGGGCTTGCCCTGGCCGCCGAGGCGAGGGAGGCTCCAGCGTCGGGCTTCACCCCGGTCGAAGGTGAGCCGGCGTTCGCCAGCGTGACCGACGGACAAAGCCTGCAGGACGTGGCCATCACAGCCATGGCCCAGGCCTTGCGGCAATTCAACGGCAACGTGTCGGCCGCGGCCAAGGCGCTGGGCGTCTCGCGCAACACCATCTACCGCAAAAAGCACCTGTTACCGCCGGGACTGATCGACTGACGGGGCCGGTGGCGCCGGCACACTGCCCTGTTCCATCCAGACCGGCTCCAGTTCGCGCCAGGCCCGCAACACATTGAATCCGTGCCGTTGCGCGTAGCCGGCCCACGTCCTGGCCATGGGTACCGGCACGGTTTCGGCATCCTGCACGAGAAGGCCTTCGTCCATGGCCCGCAACACGGCCGTCCGCAGTCCGGACAGATAGTCGCGGGTCGAGGCCATGGCCGGCGGCAGATGCCCCGGGCCACCTCTTGACCAGGTCAGGCCGATGACCTCACGCACAGGCAGGCGGGACAGACCGTCCAGCGCAGCCAGCCACTCATCCAGACGACCCTGAGCCAGCTCCGGCAACCGTTGCCCGTAGACCAGCCCCCCGGCAAACAGCACCCCGTGGTCTGCATCCCAGAGCTGAAGATCGCCCTCCGTATGCCCATGGCGGATTTTCAGCACCTGCAGATCGCGCCGTCCCGCTCGCAGGTGCATGCCCTCGGTCAGCGTCACATCGGGCAGCACGATATGCGTGTCCTGCATGGCCTGTGTCCCGACCCGGCGCGTGAGACTGACCAGGCAGTCGGGGCAACGCGCTCGCATGGCTTCCCGGGTCGGCATACTGGCACCGATGCGCAGGTGCCCGGCTTGCTGCAAGTCGGCAAAGGCCGAATTGGCCAGCACATTCTCGGCATGCGCGTGGGTGTTGACGATCCAGGTAGGCCGGGCGCCGAAGCGGCAGGCCAGCGCATGCCGAAGTCTCTGCCCGTGCCGGTGGCTGGGCCCGGGATCAATGACGATGGCCTCACCCTGGTCCACCACCACGGCGGTCGGTACGACATGCCCTTGATTGGACGTGTCCACGTCCGCCTCGCCAGGCGGCAGCCACACCCACACCGAGGGAGCAACCGCCTGCCACGGGATATCGTCGACCAAGGCGCAGTCTGCTGACAGCGTCGGGGTGAGTTCGCCTGCCGTCGGCTGGTCGGGCCTGGACGCACAGCCGGCCACAACGGCACAAACCAGCAACAGGGTCTGCAGGCGTCCGGACCGGCGGATCATGGCGTCACCAGCCTGGCCAGCGTGGAGAAAAGGCCCGGTTCGCCGCCCAGATGCCCGCCAACGGGCAGGTGCAGGCCAGAGACGGCGGGATCCACCAAACAGGCCAGCCGATGCCAGCGGCGACTGTTGTCCGGCGGGCACACGGCATCAAACCGCCCGTGCACCCAGTCCATCCGGACCTGCCGCAGGGCCAGTCGCCTGACAGCGGCATCCAGGCCGCCGGGTCTGACGAAGCCCCGGTGACGAAGGTAGTGCGCCTGAATCCTGAACTTCTGCCAGGCGGCACGGTCGCCCCTGCCGGGACGCGGGTGCCTCGCGGCGGCCCTGGCGCGACGCAGGCCACGGCTCAGCCCTGCCCGCTGCCGTCGCACCTGCCCGGCCAGCCCCGTGGCATCCGCCATGGCCAGATGCCGCATGCTGCGTTCCATGCCGCGCAGCGCCAATGCCATCTCCAGGCGGCCCCAATGTCTCGCCAGGCGCCAGGCTGTCACACCAGGTGTTCCACTTTGCAGCACCTGTTGCAGCTTGCCGAGCACGGCACACACGCCTTGGCCCGGCTGTTTCGGCCAGAGCGACTCCGGCCCGGCCCGGAATTGCGTACGCGCAGACGGCGCAAGAACACCGCGCAACTCGCGCAGGCGGACAGCAAAGGCACCGCGCAACAGCAGGCGGTCGACGCATTCCGGATGCCTGTCGGCATAGGCCAGGGCCAGCACGGTACCCCAGGAGCCCGCCAGCAAGTTCCAGCGTGCAATGCCCAGCGCCTGCCGAAGGCGTTCCAGGTCCGACACCAGTGCCGACGTGCTGTTGCGCAGGATGTCCCCTCTGGGGCGACAGCTGCCGCTTCCCCGTTGGTCAGGCAGCAGCAGGTGGTGTTGTCCATCGTCCAGAACAGCCGCCAGCCCGGTCCCGGCGCCACTGCCGGGTCCGCCGTGCAGCACCAGCCACACCGTCCGGTCAGGCGAGCCGGCCGACCGCCAGGCCATCCGCCGATGGTCGCCCAGGGCCAGCAGCCGCTGGCCGGACCACCCCTTTGCAACAGGTGACAGCGACGGTCGATGGGGCATGGTGTCCGGTGGCTTGCTCATGGCATCGATTTTGCATAATCAGGTGGCGGCCGCTCCGGCTCCGCCGGTCAGCGACCCGCAGTCACTTTTCATGCCAACATCTGGAGACATCACATGCAGTGGACCACCCCCGCCTTCACCGACCTTCGCTTCGGCTTCGAGATCACGATGTACATCGCCAATCGCTGAGCATCGAACCGGCACGAGGACGCACGACCTCCGGTTCGTGCGCCCTCGTGCTGATACGCCCGTCGACCGTCCCGTCGACCGAACGATTTCCCACTTGAACTCATGCGCATTCGCGTGCTTGGCTCCTCCGCTGGCGGGGGTTTCCCGCAGTGGAACTGCAACTGCCCGAACTGCGACGGCCTGCGTCAGGGCCGGGTGAATGCCCGGGCACGCACCCAGTCGTCGATCGCCATCAGCCAGGACGGCACCGACTGGTTGCTGGTCAATGCCTCGCCCGACATCCTGCAGCAGGTGCGCGAGAACCCCGAACTCCAGCCGGCCCGGCAGATCCGGGACAGTGGCATCGCAGCCGTGCTGCTGATGGATGCCCAGATCGATCACGTCACCGGCTTGCTGATGCTGCGCGAACGCCGCTCGGCATTGCCCCTGCTGGCGACACCGGAAGTGATTTCCGACATTTCCGACGGCTTTCCCCTCACCCGCATCCTCTCGCATTACTGCGGCACGGCCCTGCGTGAGTTGCCGCTGGACGGCCGGCCGGTGTCCCTGCCGGAACTGCCAGGCCTGGAGATCCGCACGGTGTCCCTGCGGTCGCAGCCTCCCCCCTATTCCCCGTTCCGTGGACGTCCCCGGCCCGGCGACAACATTGGCCTGATCGCGCGCAACCCGGTCACCGGCCGACAGGTGTTCTACGCACCGGGTCTGGCCGAGGTGGACGCCGACCTGCTGGCCCTCATGGCGTCCTGCGCCGTGGTGCTGGTCGATGGCACCTTCTGGACCCACGACGAGATGCAGCGCCTGAGCCTGTCGTCCAAAACCGCCCTGGAGATGGGGCATCTGCCCCAGAGCGGTCCGGGCGGCATGATCGAACAGCTGGACCGGCTGCCGCCGGGTACCCGCAAGATCCTCATCCACATCAACAACACCAACCCTATGCTGGTGGAAGATTCACCCGAGCGGCAACAGCTGCACGCACACGGCATCGAGGTGGCATTCGACGGCATGGACATCGAATTCTGACGCCCATGGAAATCGCCACCCACCCCCGTGAACATGCCGGCCTTCCCGCCTGGAGCCGGGAGGCGTTCGAGGCCGAGCTGCGCAACAAGGGCAAGGCGTACCACATCCACCATCCATTCAACGTGCGCATGAACGCCGGCGGCTGCACGCCCGACGAGATCCGCTGCTGGGTGGCCAATCGCTTCTACTACCAAATCTGCATTCCGCGCAAGGACGCTGCCATCCTGGCCAACATGCCCGATCGCGAGCACCGTCGCCTGTGGATCGACCGCATCCTGGACCACGACGGACACGGCGACCATGAAGGTGCCGCCGCCGGCGGCATCGAAGCCTGGACGCGCCTGGGCGAAGCCGTGGGCATCCCACGCGAGGAGCTGTGGTCCCTCCAAGGGGTGGTGCCAGGTGTCCGCTTTGCCTGCGACGCCTACGTGAATTTTGCGGCGAAAGCGCCGTGGCAGGAAGCGGTCTGCTCGTCCCTGACCGAGATGTTCGCCCCCCAGATCCACAAGGACCGCCTGGCCACCTGGCCCACGCACTACCCCTGGATCGACGCCGAGGGCCTGGGCTATTTCCGCAGCCGCATTCCCCTGGCCACGCGGGACGTCGACCATGGCCTGCGTGTAACGCTGGAGCATTTCACGACGCGCCAGGCCCAGCACCATGCCCTGGACATCCTGCAGTTCAAGCTGGACATCCTCTGGACCATGCTGGACGCCATCGAACGCGCGGCGCAGTGACGCGAGGCCACACCCGATGAGCACGCTGCCCCTTCGACCCCGCCTCTCGCGCCGCTTCCGGCTGCAGTACGAGCCGGCCCAGGAGCGCTGGGTGCTGCTGTATCCCGAAGGCATGGTGCAACTCAACCAGAGTGCCGCCGAAACCCTGCAGCGCTGCGACGGGGAGCGCACCGTGGACGGCATCGTCGAGGCGCTGGAAACGGCATTCAACGCCCAGGGCATCGGACCCGAGGTCCGCTCCCTCCTGGAGGAAGGCCAGCGCCGTGGCTGGATTGAGTGACCACCCCGTTCCGTCCGGACCGCCGCTGTGGCTGCTGGCCGAGCTGACCTACAAGTGCCCGCTGCACTGCGTGTTCTGCTACAACCCGACCCAGCACGCCCAGGTCACCAACGAACTGACCACGCGCCAATGGGTGGACGTGATGACACAGGCCCGCCAGCTCGGCGCAGCACAACTGGGCTTTTCGGGTGGCGAACCGCTGCTGCGCGATGACCTTGAAGAGCTGGTGCAGGAGGCGCACCGCCTGGGCTACTACACCAACCTCATCACCTCCGGCGTCGGCCTGACGCCCGCGCGTGCGCAGAAGCTCAAGGACGCCGGTCTGGATCATGTCCAGCTGTCCTTCCAGGACTCGACGCGCGAACTCAACGACTTCCTCAGCCACACCCGCACCTTCGACCTCAAGCAGCGTGTGGCCCGGCTCATCAAGGCCCACGACTGGCCGATGGTGATGAACTGCGTCCTGCACCGGCACAACCTGCCGCATGTGCGCAAGATCATCGACATGGCCGTGGCCCTGGAGGCGGAGTATCTGGAACTGGCCAACACCCAGTACTACGGCTGGGCCTGGATCAACCGGGACCACCTCATGCCCACGCGCGAGGAACTGGTCCAGGCCGAGGCCGAGGTCAATGCCTTCCGTGCCGAGCAGGATGCCAGGACCGACGGCCACAAGTGCCGCGTGCTGTTCGTGGTGCCCGACTACTTCGAGGAGCGGCCCAAGGCCTGCATGAACGGCTGGGGGGCGGTGTTCCTCTCCATCGCGCCCGATGGCCTGGCCATGCCCTGCCACAACGCCCGCGACCTGCCGGGCCTGGCGCTGCCCAACGTCAGGGACATGCCGATAGCCGACATCTGGCAGCGCAGCACGGCATTCAACACCTACCGGGGTGACACCTGGATGAAGCCGACCTGCCGCAGCTGCGAGGATCGCCACAAGGACTTTGGCGGCTGTCGATGCCAGGCCTTCCTGCTGACCGGTGATCCCGCCGAGACGGATCCGGTGTGCAGCAAGTCGGCCCACCACGAAAAGGTGGTGGCGGTGGTCCGCGATGCGCCAAAGCACCGCCACATTCCCATCGTGTTCCGCAGCGACGAGGCGTCGCGCGCCTTGCATCCCCTTGCCTGAACCAGGCACGGACATGGCAGTGACGACCCCACAGGCCACCGCCAGCCACCGCATGTTCGGCGCCCTGGTGGTCAGGCGCCTGCCCGGCGCCGCCAGGCCGACCCTCGATCTGGAGCGCGCCGAGCAAGGCCTTTTCCTGCTCTGGCTTGCCTACATGGGTCTTCTGGCCTTCGCCGCATGGATGCTGTGGCAGGCAGGTGCGTGGCATCGCCTGGTCCAGGCCGATCCGACACATCTCACGCTGGTCATCGTGATGCTGTTCGCGGGCTGTTCCATGTGGGCCGGCCGGCGCGCCTGGGTGCTGGGGTGCCAGCGCAGCGCCCTGGACGCCCGCCACGCCGCCTGCTGGAGCGGCGAGTTCCTGAACGGTACAGCCCAACCGGGCGCTGACCGGGCATCCTGGCTGCAGGTCCTGGGCGAACATGCGCACGGACCGCACGAAATGGCCTGGTGGCTCAACGGCATCCAGCTCAAGCTGGGACTGCTGGGCAAGGTGATCGGCTTCTCCATCCTGGCGCTCGACCTCGGACAGATGCAGAGTTTCGATGCCAGCCAGAGCGCTCAGTTGCTCAAGAGTCTGACTGGCGGCCTGGGCATTGCGCTGCTGACCACGGTCACGGGGCTGGCGGGCAACATCCTGCTGGGCCTGCAACTGATGCGGCTGGATCGCTTCGCCGATGCCCTGGTCGCAGACGCGCTGAGCCTGTCCCTGCAATCCGGAACGGAGAACAACGATGGCGATCGGCCGGTCCGTCCGTGACACCGAGACCGACCCCTTCTACGACATGTTGTTCAACATGTTGATCGCCTTCGTCTTCTGCTTCGTGATCGCCATCCTGGCCTTCAACCCCAACGCCCGAAAGGCCGGAGATGTGCCCGCCAAGGCAGAGTTCATGGTGACGGTGTCCTGGCCCGACAACAACCCCAACGACGTGGACACCTGGGTGATGGAGCCCGGCGGCAAGATCCTGTGGTTCCGCCAGCGCGATGCCGGCATGTTGCACCTGGACCGGGACGACCGGGGGGCCAAGAACAACAGCGTGCTGGTCAACGGCAAGGCCTACACCAGCCCCATCCGCCAGGAGATCGTGACCCTGCGTGGCATCGTGCCCGGCGAGTACATCGTCAACGCCCACTACTACGACAGCGGCGACCAGCAACCGGTGGATGTGAGTGTGACCGTGGTCAAGGTCAATCCCCAGGCCGAGATTGTCTTCACTGGCACCCAGCAGATTCCGCGCAAGGGCGACGAACGGACCCTCGTTCGCTTCACGCTGGACGAAGGGGGACAGGTGCTGGCCCTGTCGACCGCACCCCGGACCATCGTGCAGCGCAGCGGCTTATGAGCCCCCTTCGCGCCTGAACACAACCATGCCCCCTATCCGATGACGCCTCCTGCTGTCCCCTCCCAGTTGCTGCTGCTGGCCATCGTGTATGCGTTGCTGGCCTTCCTGCTGCTCATCCTGTGCCTGGGCACCCGCTGGCACTGGACCCTGAAGGCTGCGCTGGTGGTACTGGTCAGCGGCTTCTACCTGTTCACGAATTCAACTTTCAGGGGGCTTGCGGGCTGGCCGTCCGAGGACGACCTGCCGCGCAAGTTCGTGTTCCTCTCGGCCGTATTCGACGAACCCAGCCCCGGCCGGGGCCACCCGGGCGCCATCTACATCTGGGTCCATCCGATGAAGGACGACCAGCCACTGGAGATGCCACGCCATTTCAAGTTGCCGTACGAAAAGGACCTGCACCGCATCCTGGGTGACGGCATGAAGAAGGCCCGGGATGGCAACACCCAGATGGGAGAGACCGAGCCGCGCCGCGGCCAGGGCGGCCTGGCCTGGCTGCGGCCTTCGGGTAACGACAAGCTGCAGATCAAGCTGCACGACCTGCCACGGGCGCAGTTGCCCGAAAAATGATGTACGCCCCCTGCGCCACTTCGCGTCTTCCCACCCTTGTGCCGGGAGGGGAGCGCTCCCGTGGACAGGCGAGGCCGGTTGCACGTTGCGCTGGGGGCAGCTTGCCCTATGGGCTCACCATTGTCGCCGCAGCCCTTCTGTCCGGATGCTCCGGGGACGATCTGGGCAATGCCTGGTTTCCTTTGCGAGAAGGCGTTGAGCAGACACTGGAGGTCCGGTACGAAACCGACGAACCACGCGAGGACGAGCGGTGGACGATGCGGGTGACGGCCCCGGCCACCTTCGGGGACCGGCAGGTGGCGGTACGGCACCATTCGGCAGGGGTCAGCTACTACCTGCAGGTGGACGATCAGGGCGTGCGCCGGGTGGCCAGCCGGATCGACATCGACGAGATGCCCCTGCCCGATGCCGACCCCGTGTGGGTGCTCAAGGCCCCCTTCGCGGTAGGCACCGAGTGGACCACGCCCACCGTGCCCTATCTGCTGCAAAGGCGAAACGAATATCCACGTGATCTGAAACACACGCACAGGGCCGTGATGACCTGGCGCATCGAGGCGGTCGACGACACGGTCACGCTCACCGGTGGCGATCGCCTCAGTCCCTGCCTGCGGGTGGTCGGCCAGGCTCGCCTGAACCTGTATACCGACCCGGTCAACGGCTTCACCGATGTTCCGCTGGTAAGCCGGGAATGGTATTGCCGCGGCGAAGGACTGGTCAAACTCGAGCGCGAGGAACAGGTCCCCGCAGGCTTCATGACCGGGGGCAAGCTGGTCGCGGAGTTGCTCCGCTGAAGTCCGCATTGTCCGGCCCATGGAACAGACCTGAGTCCCCCTCGAGTGCCTTTGCCAAACAGAACCAGCAGTTGGGGAGCTGCTTCGCGCGGCACCCGAGGGCCGGGATGTGCCCGGGCGCCTCGTGTGGTCGGCACGTTGCCTCAGTCGGCACGTAGACGATCTGGATTGGCAAGCGTGCGCGCAAACACGGCTTATCGAATCACAACTTCGAGGTTCGTCAGGCCAGAGATCATTGCCAACAAGGAATCTCCGGTGACAACCGTGTTTACGCCTTCAGGCGTTCCTGTGAATATCAGATCACCCGCATGAAGTCTCCACGCCTTCGAGACATGCGAGATAACCTCTGGGACACTCCAGATGAGCTTGTCTATACGGCTTCGCTGGCGAGTAGAGCCGTTCACCGCCAGCTCAATTTCCGCGCTGCTCATGTCTCCGGCTATGTCCAGTGGAGTTATGGGCCCGATGGGGGCACTGAAATCGAATCCTTTTCCAATGCACCACGGTCGGCCCAACTTCTTCATCTCGTTTTGCTGGTCACGCCGTGTCATATCCAGCCCTACCGCGTAGCCAAACACATGGGAGGGCGCATCATTGACCGAAATGTCAGCCCCTCCCATTCCTATCGCTACCACCAGTTCGACCTCATGATGGAAACTGCGGGTCATCGGCGGGTACGGCACTTGGGCGGGTGCTTGAACGGACCCCATCACCAACGCATCAACAGGTTTGAGAAAGAAAAAGGGAGGCTCCCTTCCGGTAAATCCCATTTCCTTCGCATGATCTTCGTAGTTTCGCCCCACGCAATAGATGCGGCGCGCTGGAAAAAGAGCGTCACTTCCGACAATGGGAACACCCATGACAGGAGACGGTGGAAACACGTAGTTCATTTCTATGATCCTGGACTGGCCGGGAGTAAGGCTGAGGCCGATCTGCTGACGCTGCTACGCGATTCAACGGGCAAAAAGTGAATCCAGGTTGGCAAACGCTTTGATCTCGATGGCATTCCCAGACGGATCTTGAAAGAACATCGTGGCTTGCTCACCGACCTCACCTTTGAAGCGGATGTAGGGTTCGATGATGAAAACGGTCTTGGCAGTGCGCAATCTGTCCGCCATCGCTTCCCACTGCTGCATCGAAAGCACGACACCGAAGTGCCGTACCGGAACACCATGGCCATCGACCGCATTGGTGGCTCGTGAACCGCATTCGCTGGGCGCGAGGTGGGCAACGATCTGGTGTCCATAGAAGTTGAAATCGATCCACTCGTCCGAGCTACGCCCTTCTGAGCAGGCCAGAAGGCCGCCATAAAACCGCCGTGCTTCAGCAAGATCATGAACCGGGAAGGCGAGGTGAAATGGAGGCATCTTGGTGGTGCTCATAAGAGGGTTCTCCTGAAAAGTCGATCAGATAGGGTTGACATGGCAACCGATTCAGGCCACCACAGGCACCAGCGGAGAAAGGCCCAGCCGATCCACCTGGTCGCGTAGCCAGCCTGCAATGCCAGGGGAAAGAGCGACGCCCCGCGCCAATTGCTCCGATCGCAGCGCCAGCCCTCTGTCCCCGGGTACTCGAACTGGTCTTGCAGGATCCACGGCCTTGCTGGCACGACATCTATTGGCAATGACATCCATTTGATTTGCAAACGGGGATGCGCCTCCAAACGCCGCAGGGTCCACGACCTGAACAAAAAGGGTTGCACCAAATGGCATCTGCCCTGGATCGGCACGGCCATCACCTGCAAGTCCGGCAGTAAAGGCCTCCACGGCCAGGGCGAGTCCATACCCCTTGTGGCCTGCATCGACGCCGCCCAAAGGAAGCAACGTTCCGCGGCGCGGTGGCACAAGCACCGCCGGATCGTCGGTGGGAAGCCCATGCTCATCCTGCAACCACAGTCCAGGCAACCGGTCGTTGGAGCGCGCGAGCAGACCAGTTCGAGTGTTGGTGGTAATGGACATTGAAACGTCCACCAGTACGGGATCCTGGTTGGTCGGAAAGCCCACCGCCAGCGGGTTGGGAGATAGCACCGCGTCGGTCCCGCCAAATGGCGCTACGCTGGCGCCAGCCGGACCAGAGGACATCAGCAGCAGGACAAGTCCTTGCTCGGCTACCCGACGCGCATAGACGGCAAGCGCAGCGATATGGTGACTGCGTCTGATACTGATGGCGCCGAGCCCGTAGATCCTTGCCCGTTCGCTGGCACTATCGATCGCGCGAAGCATCAGCCAAGGACCTGGAAGACGCTTGCCATCCCAAAGGGCCACTGCCGCAGTGTCAGATAGAGTCTCGGGCTCCCCCTCCAAGGTCAGTCGGCCTGAGCTGATCTGTTCAAGATAGGTCGGAAGCAGCTGCAGTCCGTGGGTGGAGTGCCCCAGAAGATCACCCTCTACGAGCACATCGGCCACAGCCACGGCCTTGTCGCGCGGCATGCCTGCATGCTCAAGCATTGCCTGGGCGCTTTCGCGCAGCCTATGCGCCGCGTAGCGATCGATTATGGTCATTGAAGCGTTTACTCTGCGCTGACCCCGCCCGCCTTGGCAACTTCACCCCAGCGAACATACTCGCTGGCAATGTAGCGGCCAAACTCGTCAGCCGAACTGCCAATTGGTTGCATGCCCAGGCGAAGCATGGTCTGGCGAATATGCGGCTGGGCCATGACCTTCATGAGATCCGCGTTGATCTTGTCGCGTATCGCCGGAGGAATGCCAGCCGGACCGACCAGGCCAAGCCAGCCCAGCACATCAAAACCCGCGAGCCCACTCTCGGCAAGCGTAGGCACATCGGGCATGACGGCATCGCGCTTCGCCGTCGTTATGGCCAGAATTCGCATTTGCTTGCTCTGGACAAATGGCACAGCAGCTGAAATCGAATCAACCACGACATTGATCTGGCCACCGAGCAAATCGTTATAGGCTGGCGCCGCGCCCTTGTAAGGCACATGCGCGATGTCGATGCCGGCGCGCTGCTTGAATAGCTCACCAGTCAAGTGCTGCGTGGATCCTGTACCCCCAGATCCATAGTTGAGCTTTCCGGGCGACGCCTTTGCCGCAGCGATCAGATCTTGAATGGTCTTGAACGGTGAGTCGGCCCGGACCACAATGGCTTGTGCGACGCCCGCCACCAGCATGATGGGCGTGAAGTCCTTTCTCGGGTCGTAGGTAATATTTTTGTTGAGGTGCGGCCCGATAGCGATCGGTCCGCTAGACCCATGCAGCAAGGTGTAGCCGTCCGCTGGCGCTTTCGTCACCAGCATCGCACCCACTCCGCCGCCACTCCCGGGCTTGTTGTCCACCACGATGGGCTTGCCCCACTCCTTTCCCAGCGACTCGCCAAGCGTGCGCCACAACACGTCACCCGTATTCCCGGCAGGAAACGGCACGACGAGCGTCACAGGTTTGGTCGGGTAGGCATCTTGAGCTCCGGCAACGATGGGAAGTGCGGCAGCACATGCGATGGAACAGAGCACGATTCGTCGAAAATTCATCTTTGTCTCCTGTTTGACAGTCTAGGTGGGTTACGCAAGCACGTGCGCATTGGGAAGCTGGAACTCGACCTGAGTCAGACCATCCCTCAGCGACTGCATCTGGGCATCGTCCAACTCGACCAGCGGAGGGCGGACGGTTGTCCACTCCAGGTTGCCGGACTTCCATGCAATCGCAGCTTTCATTGCAGGGATCATCGGGAACTTGGCGAACACTGCGCGGGTAGCGTCGAGCTTCGCTTGGGCTGCATCAGCACCATCGCTGCGCCAGTTGTTATAGAGGTCGACCATGGCGCCGGGATTCACGTTTCCGGTCGCAGTGATGCAACCTGCACCACCTCCACGCATGTTCGCCAGCAAGAACGTCTCACTGCCCGCAAAGACATCAAAGCCGTGAGGCTGAAAGCGATCCAACATCGCAGCCGTGTTGGCCCAGTTCGACGAGCTGTCTTTGACACCAGCGATGATTCCGGGGAACGCCTTCAGCAGGCGCTCAATCAGGTCTAGCGAGATCGGCACCTGGGACACCGGAGGTATGTGGTAGAGATAAATGCGCAAGCGGTCATCGCAAACCTCGTCCACGACACGAGCGTACGCGCGAAAAAGCCCCTCGTCGCTGACCCCTTTGTAGTAATAGGGTGGAAGCATCAGTACGCCGCCACACCCGGACTGGACAGCGTGCCGCGTCAGTTCGACTGCATCTGAGAGCGCGCACGCACCGGTTCCGGGCATCATGCGCGCGGCAGGCATGCCTTCATCCAGAAGCGCATCGAGAAGTCGCCGCTTTTCAGTCAGGCCAAGCGATGCTGCTTCCGAGTTCGTTCCAAAGACAGCAAGGCCCACATCCTGATCAAGCAGCCAGCGACAATGACGAACGAAGCGTTCTGTAGCAGGTGAACCATCACCATGGAAGGGCGTAAGTACCGGGGAGAAAATGCCACTTAGGCGAGGCGTCATGCTGCTCATGCTCACCTCCGCTTAGCGCACGGTCTGCCAGCAGCTCGATTCTCCGAGCTGGACGACACCATAGAGGTCCAAGGCATCGGACGAGAAGTCGAAACCAAGACCGGGGCCTTTCGGGAGCAGCAGGTTGCCCTCTTCTGCCTCCAGTTGCCGATCAATAAGACGGCGAAAGTTCACGATGTGATCGTCGGGCATGAACTCAGCCCACGTCGCATTGGGCGTCGATGCGACAACATGCACGTGAACATCGTGCCAAGCATGGGGCGCCATGGGAATGCCGTACGCCGCGGCGGTCGCGGCGATGCGACGCCACTCCGTGATGCCGCCACAAACCGTGACATCGGTTTGCATCACTGTTGCGGCGCCCCGTTCAAGAAGCTCCTTGAAGCGCCAGCGACCAACCTCGATCTCTCCGGTCGCGACCGTAACCGACGTCGCCTTTGCAAGTCGTACGTGGTTGTCGATATCGTCGGGTGAAAAGGGCTCCTCGATCCAGTACGGATCGTACTTCTCTAGCCGCCGCATATGCGACAGCGCCGTCGGGAGGTCCCTCCACGCATTGTTCGCATCCAGCATCAGAATGACATCAGGACCAATGGCCTGGCGCACAGCGGCAATGCGAGCCTCCTCCTCTGAAGGAGACAGGCGCCCGGTCTTCATTTTTACTGCCTTGAAGCCAGCATTCACGTGACCGAGCATTTCTTCGGCAAGATGGCCGTTGGTCTTCCCACGTTGGTAGTAACCGCCGCTGGCGTAAGCGGGAACGCGATCATGCACCACAGCACCGAGATAGCGGTAGAGCGGAAGCCCCGCTGCGCGAGAGTTGACATCCCACAAGGCCGTGTCGAGCGCCGACAGGGCCCGCATCACTCCACCAGCACGACCCAATAGCAACGCCTCTTGGTACATGTCCTGCCACAGGCCTTCGACGCGCAGCGGATCCTGCCCTACCAACATGGGGCCCAGCAGGTCTGTCACGGCAACGGCGAGCAACCGTCCTGCGGTATTGACCGCATAGCAATAACCGATACCCTCCGCTCCATCGTCGGTGCGGATCTTGACCAAACAGTACTCGCGCGCCTGCACGGTACGGGTAGAGAACGTGACCGGTCTTTCGAGAGGAACTCGGGCAACGCAGACGGAGACGGATTCGATGCGGGACATGACGATTTCGGGTCGTTGAGAGTGGTTCTGGTAGTCACTGTAGAAATCTTCCCGCGATATGTGAAATCGATTTTTGGAATATATTTATCCAATATTTGGATTATTCGATGACAACCAATCTCTCGACCAAGCACCTTCGTGCCTTCTCTGCTCTGGCGCAGGAGCGCAATTTCACTCGAGCCGCAGAACGTTGCCACCTTTCACAACCAGCTTTCAGTGCTCTGATGAACGGACTCGAGGACCTCGCAGGCGCCAGGTTGTTTCATCGGACAACGCGCGCAGTTGAGCTGACAAAGGAGGGGCAGGTCTTTGAAGCCACGGTGGCTCGCCTCCTGGAGGACTTCGAAGACGCCTTCGGCGAGTTGCGCGCGCACGCTCAGCTGAGAAAGGGACGCGTAACCATTGCTGCATTGCCCACCGTTGCGGGTGGGGAACTGCCGGCAGACATAGCGCGCTTCTTGGCGCAATACCCTGGAATTGATGTCGTGCTAAGGGACTTGACCGCCGACTCTTGCCTCGACGTGGTTCGTAGCCGGCAAGCAGACTTTGCGTTGAGCGCCGCCGTGGAACCAGGCCCGGATCTGATCAGCGAGCCTCTTCTAAGAGATCGATTTCACCTGGTATGCAGAGACGACCATCCACTGGCCAAGCGCCGGCATCTCAAGATGAAAGACATCATGGAGCTGCCTCAGATTCGATTTGAACAGACCAGCAGCATCCGCCAGCATGTGGATGCGGCGTTCTACCCAGCGCAACCAGTAACGGCATTTCAAGTCAATCAACTGGTCACAGCTGCAGGCCTGGTCGGGGCCGGTTTGGGCGTAACCCTCGTGCCGACCCTCGCACTGTTCCAGTTCCGCATGTCAGGCTTGGTTAGCATCCCAGTCGATCTTCCCCTCAAGGACCGCGAGCTGTGCTTGATACGACAACGCGACAGCAGCGATTCTGTGGCGGTCAAAGCGTTTGTCAGCGTACTGCGCGAATCATTGAGACCAACATCGACAAGCACCCGAATGAACAGGCCATTGGGGACCGACAAAAGTCGATTCTGAAAGTACAACACCGTTTTGTAGAACTGAGGGATTGGGTAGCCCCTCACACTCATGCATTACGTGACCGACGTCAAACGCTTGATGGCCCTGGCGATCGGAAACTGCAGCATCAAGACGATGCCGGCTGAACGAAAAAGACCGGGCAACGCCCGGTCTTCTTCCTTCGTGACGTCCGTCGCCGTCAGGGCTTGATCGTCATCACCCACTCGGACAGTGTCTTGAGATCGGCCGCGCTCAGGCTCGGATGGGGCGGCATGGGAACGCGCCCCCACTTGCCGCGCGAGCCATTCTGGATGGACGCGGCCAGTGAAACCGCCGCATCCTTGTCAGCGGCGTACTTCTCGGCCACCGAGGCGAACGCGGGGCCGACGACTTTCTCTTTGGCCGAGTGACAGGACAGACAGCCATTGTTCTTGGCCAGTTCGATCGCCGCAGCTTCGTCGACCGCATGGGCGGCGCCAGAAGCCAGGAGAACACCGGAAGCGAGGAGAAGCAAAGTACGCATGATCAGACACCGGAAAAAACGACGGACAAGAAACGAATGAGGATCCTGACGTGCCTGCGGACATCAGGAACCCCATCCGGCACACCCCGGGGTACCGGCGATGCCGGACCTCGGGTGTGTCCCCTCAGGGGAGGCCGCTCAGCGGCCCCGGCAGCCTTACTTCATCAGCTTGAAGGTCCAGATCGAACCACCCTGTTCCAGGAAGTTGACCTTCTTGGCCACTTCCCCACCCCACAGCGGCACCGCTCCGCCCCAGCCCGAGACGACACTGACGTACTGCTCGCCGTCCTGCATCCAGGTGATGGGGGGCGCCACGATGCCGGAGCCGGTCTGGAACTGCCAGACCACCTTGCCGGTCTTGGCGTCGGCGGCCTTGAGGTAGCCTTCCGGGGTTCCCCAGAACACCAGGTCGCCGGCTGTCAGCACGCCACCCCACAGCGGTGCCTCGTTCTTGACTTCCCACTCGATCTTGCCGGTCTTCGGATTGACCGCGCGCAGCGAGCCGATGTAGTCGTCATACAGCGGCTTGATGGTGAAGCCGGCGCCCAGGTAGGCCGCGCCCTTCTTGTAGGTGATGGGCTCGTTCCAGATTTCCATGCCCCACTCGTTGGCCGGCACATAGAACAGGCCGGTCTTCGGGCTGTAGGCCATGGGCATCTGGTTCTTGCCGCCCAGGAAGGCCGGCGCTGCGAACACCGACTTGCCCTTCTTGCCGTCGCTGCCATCGGCCGTGGGATCGCCAGGACGGTTCTCCGGCACGAAGTTCGGCCGGCCGGTCTTGAGGTCGATGCCCGTGGCCCAGGTGGTCTTGGTCACGAACGGGAAGGCGTTTTCCAGCTTGCCATTGGCGGCGTCGAGCACGTAGAAGTAGCCGTTGCGGTCCGCCTTGGCGCCCATGCGCTTGCCGTCCATATCGAAGGTCACGAACTCGTTGGTGCCGTCGAAGTCCCAGCCGTCATTGGGCGTGCCCTGGTAGTGCCAGACGATCTTGCCCGTCTTGACATCGATGGCGACCGTGGAGGATGAATACAGGTTGTCGCCCTTGCGCAGGTGGCTGTTCCACGGACCCGGGTTGCCGGTACCGAAGTAGGCCAGGCCCGTCTTGGCATCGTAGCTGCCCCCCATCCAGGTGGCGGCGCCACCGGTCTTCCACATCTCGCCCGGCCAGGACGCGTTGGTCGTGCCGGTGATGCCATTCTCTTTGCCGTCCTTGTAGCCCATGTGGCCTTCGACCACCGGACGGACCCAGACCATCTTGCCGGTCTTCGGATCGCGCGCCTCGACGCGGCCGATGACACCGAACTCACCACCGGACACGCCGGTCAGCAGCAGACCGTCGGCGATCAGGGGAGCGGCGGTGTAGCTATAGCCCGCGCTGTACTCGTCAATGCGCTCGCGCCAGACGACGCGGCCGGTTTCCTGGTCCAGGGCGACCAATTGGGCATCCAGCGTACCGAAAATGACCAGATTGTCGAACAGTGCGGCGCCACGGTTGATCACGTCACAGCAAGGCATGATGCCCTCAGGCAGGCGGTGCTCGTACTTCCAGAGCTTCTTGCCGGTCTTGGCGTCCACCGCGAACATGCGTGAATACGATGCCGTCACGAACATCTTGCCGTTGTGCACCAGCGGCTGGGACTGCTGCCCGCGCTGTTTCTCGCCACCGAAGGACATCGACCAGGCGGGAACCAGGCCCTTGATGGTCTTGGCATTGACGTTGGTCAGCGGCGAGTGGCGCTGGAGCTGGGTGCCCAGGCCACTGGAGAGCACGTTGTCGGTGGTCTTGGCATCGTCGGTAATCATCGCGTCGGTCACCTGTGCGCCTGCCTGCGCGGCGGCGACCATGACCAAAAGGCTGAGTAGCTTGCGTTTCACTGTGTTGTCTCCTGCATGTTCAAGAGGTTGATGGCGGCATCCGTGCGCTTGGCCCGGTAGGCTGCGAGCTTCCCAAGCCTCCAGTTCCCGGGTAGCACGCCTGCATCTGCGCAACATCTGTGCCAGCTCAAGCCGCAACACTTTTGTGGCTCCCGCAGGGCCGGCTGAGGGCATTTGCCCCCTCGGCCGCCGCCATTCGCGCCAGCCGGTCGCAACACTGCTCAAAAATGGCGCAACCCGTGTGTTGCCCATGTGACACCGGGGCACCGGTGACACGCCCGCGCCACGACGCCGCGGGGAGTCAGCGTGCCCCGGCCACGCCCAGCGCGCGCTGCTCGTAGCGCGGGTACCACTGCGCCAGCGTGCGATGCAGCTCGGCCGGCTGGGCCGCCCAGCTGGCAAAACGTCCGGGCACGGGTTGCGCCAGCACTTCCGAGAGGTCCATGCCGGACTCGGCCTGTGTCTCCATGAGACCGGTCAGCCAGGTCAGCCAGTCGCGCGTCTGGGCCAGTCCCTTGGCGCCTTCGTGGACCGGCCCATGACTGGGCACCACCAGCCGGAACGGGCCTGCACTCATCCTGTCCTCCAGCCGGTTCAGACTCGCCTGCCAGCGTGCGAAGTCGGCATGGGGTGTGGTGGGCACGCGGTCGGCAAACACCAGACCGCCGGCAAACACCACACCGGTGGTGTGGTCCAGCAAGACCAGGTCGTCGCCCGTGTGTCCGTCCAGCCGGAGCAACTCGATCCGGTGCTGTCCCAGCGTGCGGACACCGGGCTCCACCGGCTTCGACGCGGGCGTCGACTCGGTGCCCGTCATCCAGTCACCGCACAGACGGTACAGGTTGTCGGCGTAAGCCCCGCCCTCGGCCTGCATGCCGGCCATGCTCCCTGGCAGTGCCTGCACCGGCCGGTCCGGCCAGGCCTGGTTGCCGAAGAAGTAGTCTGGATGCAGGTTCAGGTTCAGCACCTGCACCACCGGTTCCGGGGTCACCTGGGCAATCAGCCGGCGCTGCTGCTCCCCATACCGGCGGGATGGCCCGGTGTTGATCACCACAACACCTGCGCCCGTGGCAATGAAGCCGGTATTGATGATGTTGCAGCCGTTCTGACGGCTGAAATCCTCCACCGCCCCCTCGATCACCCAGGTTCCCGACGCGATCTGCCGGGCCCGCAAGCCATAGTCCAGATGGACCGGATCGGCTGGCCCCGTCGTCCCTGTGGCAGCCGGCAAACCCTGGGCAGACACGGACGCCGACCCCAGGCAGGCCAGGGACACCACACAGGCCATCGCCAGATGGTGGGTGGCGGCCCTCATGACATCAGCTCCACGTCGATGCGGTTGCCATTGTTGTCACGACCGACCAGCCGGAGCTGGCCGAGGGCATCCGGGGGCAGCTCGAAGGTGATAAGCGGATTTTCGGACACGGGCTCGTGCAGTCCGAGACGCCACCAGGGTTTGCCGGTTGCGTCCTGCAGCTCCAGCTCTTCAAGGTGGAACGCCGGAATGCCGGCCACGAGACCGGTGTCCATGGGATGCATGACACGCAGGCGCAAACGCCGGCTGCCTTCCAGCACGTTGTTGAAAAAGCGCGCCTGGACCTGATTGAGCGTCTGGCTCCAGCTGCCGTCGGCACGGGTGGCACCCGGCACGGTGCAACCACCGCCAGCCGCCTCGACCCAGGTGCTGCCCACATGCCAGTGCCCGTCCCGGGTCTGCACCATCGCCCGCACGGGTGAGGCCTGCTCAAGCCGGATGCGCACGGCAATCACCGGCAGGGACCGCAAAGGCTCGAACACCAGCACCTGACGCACCGGATTGCGGTCGGCCACGACGACAACGCGCCGGATGCCGCCGCCTTCCTGCCCCAATGCCCGCGCATCGATCAGCAAGGGCACGTTCATCGCGTCGTCGGCAAATGCCGGTCCCTTCACGTGGACCCGGTCGGAAAACACCATGGCGTCCTTGCCGATGAATTCCTGACGCAAGCCTGGCCATTGCATGGAACCCAGGGGATCCCCGCCCGTATGGTCCTCTTCAGCCCGCAATGTCGGGCTGACCAGAACGGCCAACCCGAGTGCCGAGGCCATGAATCGTCGGCGTTGCCACCTCTCTGGCATGGTTGTGTCTCCTGTTGTCGTTCAGCCTGATCACGGCACCTGTTCAGGCAGCGCCGCGCTGGCGGATCCAGCCTCGCTGCGGGTCGTAGCCCCAGAGGGCCAGGGCAAAGAAGACCACGGTGCAACCCGCCATCACGACCCAGGCCATGGCGTGGATCTGGCCCTGCAGGGCATAGCGCATGGCCTCCACCCCGTAGGTGAACGGATTGAACCCGGCCGCCTGGTACAGCCACCAGGCTCCGGACTCTTCGAGCTTCCACAAGGGATAGAGTGCCGGGCTGATGAAGAACATCGGAAAGATCACGAAATTCATCGTGCCCGCAAAGTTCTCCAGCTGGCGCACATACACCGACAGCACCAGCCCCATGGCCGCCAGCATGGCCGCGCACACCGCCATGGCCGGCAACACCAGCAACAGGCTCCAGGCCGTGATCTCCACACCGAACAGCCGCGCAATCAGCAGGAACACCACCATCTGCAGCAGCGACAGGCAGGTGCCGCCCAGCAGCTTGAAGGCCAGCAGCCAGCCGCGCGCCAGCGGCGCGGTCAGCAACAGCCGCATCAGACCCATTTCCCGGTCATACACCATGGACAGCGAGCTCTGCATGCCGTTGAACAGAGCGATCATGCCCAGCAGCCCGGGCAGCATGTATTCCTTGTACTCGATGTAGGTGGCGTAGGGCTCCTGCACCGCCACCCCGAACACGTTGTGAAAGCCGGCCGAGAACACCACGAACCAGAGCAGCGGTCGCACCAGGGCCGACCCCAGCCGCGATGGTTGCCGAAGAAACCGTGCCACCTCGCGCCCGACCACGGCACGCAAGGCCCGCAGCAGATGGGGACCTAGGGCCGTGACCTGCATGTGCTCTCCGCCTGGTCGACACCCAGGGTGTCCATGTTTTCGGTCGGGTGAAGCACACCCTCCATGGGCGCCAGCCCGATCACACCGTCACCGTGCGTCAGGAACACCGGCTGACGCAACTGACCGTCCCAGGCCCGAAAACGCAGTGCCTTGCCCTTGAAGCCGTCCAGGGTCACAGCGCCACGGCGCAACGCCTGCAACTGCGCAGCCACACCGCCCCTGGGCTGGGCCAGCACAGCGGTTGCAATGGCACGGGCTGCCATCCAGGCCGCCCAGTCATGGCCTTGCATGGGTCGCTGGGTCTGGCGCAGGAACCGGCGCGTGAGCTGCGGCGCACCATAGCGCTCCCATTGCGGATGCCAGGCCAGCGGCACCAGGCCGGCAGCCCCCGCCACGGGCCGTGGCCACTGCGTCGCATAGGGCACGGTGCGGGCGAACTCCCCATCGCTGTCGATGACGACCACCACGTCGTGTTGCCGGTCGCCGGTGAGCAGCCGCAAGTTGCCCAGATCCTTCTCCCGCGGATCGCCGCTGATCTTGAACGGGCGGTCCTCGACGATCTGCACGCCGAATCGTTTGGCCGAACGGCGGAAGGCTTCGAACTGGACGGCATCCTCGGGCAACGGCCCATGCAGCACCAGTGCCTTGGTCCAGCGGCGCGAGGCCAGGTACTGGGCCAGCGCATCGCCGGTCATGGCCCGGCTGGGATAGGTGTGCAGGAGGTTGGGCTGGCAATCGGCGCCACGCAGCGTGTCTGCATCCTGGGACACGTTGAACACCACGTTGGCGCCCAGCGCCGCCGGTGCCTGCTGCGATAGCTGTCGCAGCAGCGGCGCCGGCAAGTCGGCCACAATGTGCCGCGCGCCAGAGGCCTTGATCTCGGCCAGCAGGGCTGCCATGCCCTCGGCGCCGCCAAGCCTGAACGGCTGAACCTTGAGTTCCAGGTCCTGCGTGCCCAGCTCGTAGGCCGAATCGGACGCCCCCAGGCGGACACCTTCGATGGCTGGCGTCACCGGATGGCCGGGATAGGCACGCTCGGCCCGGCGCGGCGCGTAGCGCGGGTCCCGCTCCAGCGACACCACAGCCACCGGCACCTGGGTCCTGGCCCAGGCTTCAACGGCCGGC
The DNA here is from genome assembly GCA_041396505.1 of Burkholderiaceae bacterium. Classification (GTDB taxonomy): domain Bacteria; phylum Pseudomonadota; class Gammaproteobacteria; order Burkholderiales; family Burkholderiaceae_C; genus Hydrogenophaga. The sequence goes on along the minus strand of JAWKYL010000003.1, from coordinate 492,429 downwards.
CATGCGCCGGCCAGCGCCGTCAGGACCGCCAGACACCAGGCGCGCCCTGCCCTCATCGGCTCACCAGTACCGAGTGCGGCACGCGGCCGACAGAGACCGTACGCACTGGCCGTGCCTTGGCGCCGGAGACATCGACGATGGTCAGGTCGTCAGACAGCCCGTTGACCACATACAGGGTCTTGCCATCCGGACTCAGGTCCACCCCCCAGGCCCGTTGTCCGGCCAGGACGAGCTGCCTGACCTCGCGGGTGGCCACATCGACCTCGGCCACGCGGTTGGCACGTCCCAGGCTCACCCACATGCTCTTGCCGTCCAGGCTGGGAATCATGCCCACCGGCATCACATCGGAATCACGAACACCTTTGACCTGGAAACTGATGGTCTGCTTGACCGTATGTTTGGCCGCATCGATGATGGTCACGGAATTGCTCAGTTCGTCACTCACCCAGACCTCCGTGCCATTGGCCGCCGGCATGAAGCGCCGCGGTCGTTTGCCGACCTTGATGTCCTTGATCACCTTGCGGCTGGCCAGATCGATCACATGGACCACGCTGGCCACCTCCGATGTGACGTACGCCAGTTTGTTGTCCCTGGTCACGAAGATGCCCTCGGGTTCACCGCCCGTGGGCACATCGAACAACTCCTTGCCTGTGGCCATGTCATAGGCCGCCATCACATTGTCGTCCTCAATGGAGACGTAAATGGTGCTCTGGTCGCTGTTGAAATCGAAGATCTCGGGACTTTCACCCAGTTCCATGGTCCGGACCATCTTGTGGGTGGCGAGGTCGATCAGTCCCAGCTCATTGCTGTTGCCGCAGCACACGTACATGGTTTTCCTGTCCAGGCTGAACGCCATGTGACGGGGACGCTCGCAGGTGTCGATGGCCCCCAGACGATCGCCCCTGGCGTTGAACATGTAGATCTTCTTGTCCTTCTCGCTGGACACGTACACCGTGCTGCCCGACTGCGCGAGGCCAGCCAGGCTGGTTCCGGCCAGCAAGATGGCACAGGCAAGGCGGCTCACTCGAGCCAGTGCAGGACGGTTCAGGCGCATGGTGTTTGTCTCCTTGTGTGGTTGATCAGCCGGTCCATCTCCGAACCGGCTGCGACCAGGGCAGCAAAAAAGGTGCCACAAATGCAGGAACACTTCTTGCACCGGGACACCTGCCGCAAGGCCCTGCGCCCATACCACGACCCCGTCAGGCTGGCGGCCGGCCATGCGGGTCATCCCGGTGCCGCCGACCGACCGTTCCGGACGCCACACCCAGCCAATATGCCACACACCGCACAGCCCGCCATGCTCCGTAATGACACAGGGAAAACCCGCATGTCACGCCGGTCCCTGCTGGCCGGCATGGCGCTGTCCGCCCTGCCGCTGACCGGCCTCAGCGCCGAGACCGGACCCTGGCCCAACCGGCCAATCGAACTGATCGTGCCGTGGCCTGCGGGCGGCGCAACCGACCTCACCCTGCGCATCCTGTGCGAAGAGGCCGAACCCCTGCTGGGACAGCGCATCATCGTCGTGAATCGCCCCGGCGCCGCCGGAACCCAGGTAGCCCCCGCCCTTCAGCTGGCAGCACCAGACGGCTACACCATCGGCCAGGTGCCGATCACGGTCTACCGCCATGCACTGATGCACCCCGTGTCATGGAACCCGGTGAAGGACTTCAGTCCCATCCTCCAGGTCTCCGGCACCACCTTCGGCATCGTCGTCCCGACCGCGAGTCCCTGGCACCATCTGGCGGACATGATTGCCTGGGCCAGGGAGCACCCCGGACAGCTGCTGCTGGGCTCCACCGGCATCGGCACCACCGCCCACCTGGCCATGGAAGAGATCCTGCTCGGGCACGGTGTGCGCTACGTGCACGTACCCTACAAAGGCACCGTCGACCAGATGCTGGCCGTCGCCGGCGGCCAGCTCATGGCGGGCGTCAACTCCACCGGATTCGCGCCCTGGATCGAACAGGGCAAGCTGCGCCTGCTGGGCATCTTCAGCGCCAGTCGCAGCCCGCGCTGGCCCGACGCGCCGACGTTGGCGGAACTGGGCTATCCGCATGCCGTCTACACCTCGCCCTGGGGTCTGGCCGCTCCCGCCGGCACACCGGAGCCCATCATCCGCCGCCTGCACGACGTGTTCCACACCGCCATGTTGACCGAGCGGCACCGGCTGGCCCTGGCACGTTACGATCAGGAACTGGACTACCTCGACACCGCCGATTACCGCCGGGCGCTGGAAGCCACCGTGGCCCGCGAACGCAAACTGCTGGCCCGCATGAACCTGCTGCACCGACCCGAGACCGAGCGATGACCGACCGCCAGACCCTGCTGACCGCCACCGAACTGCACAAGTCGTATGGCAGCAAGCCTGCGCTCCGGGGCGTTAGCCTGCAGCTGCAGTCCGGCCAGATGGTGGCCCTGCTCGGCCCCAATGGCGCCGGCAAGTCCACCTTGCTCCAGCTGCTCACCGGCCTGTTCAGCCCGGACCAGGGCGAGGTGCAGGTGCTGGGCCACAACATGCGGCACCATCCCGCCCGCGCCCTGGCCGGCATCGGCGTGGTGTTCCAGCAGATGGCCCTGGACCTGGACCTGTCGGTACGTGCCAACCTGCTCTTCCACACCGACCTGCACGGCCTGCCGCGGCGGCTGGCCAACGAACGCATCGACCGGCACCTTCAGGCCATGGACCTGACAACCCAGGCATCCGTCGCCGTGCGCACGCTCTCGGGCGGCAACCGGCGCAAGGTCGAGCTGGTCCGCGCCCTGTTGCACGAACCACGGGTGCTGCTCATGGACGAAGCCACCGTCGGACTGGACCCCGCCTCGCGCCAGCAACTGCTGACCAGCGTCCGCGACCTGTGCCACACGCAAGGCATGGCCGTGCTGTGGGCAACCCACCTGATCGAGGAAGCCCAACTGGCCGACCGCCTGTTGCTGCTGCACCAGGGACAGGTGCGCTTTGACGGGACGCTGGAGAGCTTCATGCAGAACGCCAGCGAGCCCGACTTCCACACCGAAGTCCTGCGCCAGCTGTCCCCTGCCCGTTCGCTGGCCTGAGACAGCAGGATTTCAGAATGCGTGGCTCAGGCTGATGCCCAGCCCCCACTGCCTGCCGGGCGCCGGCTCGAAGAACCGCCTGTTGCCCTCATTGGCGATCACCGATCCGACATAGGCCTTGTCGGTCAGGTTGTCCACCCGCAGATAGGATTTCAGGCGCCAGTCGCCCAGGGCCTGCTCCCACCCCAGGCGCAGGTGGAACACCGTCGCCGCGTCGGTACGGTCTGTGTTCAGGTCGTCCACCGCCATGCGGCCCAGGTGCACCGCCTCCAGCGCTGCGCTGAAGCCCGGCAGGGCCTGCGAACGCCAGGCCAGTTCGGCAAACAACTGCCGGTCTAGTGTCCCGGGAATGCGGTTGTTCTTCGGCACCACCGAGCCGCTGCTGCTGACGAAGGCATCGGCAAAGCGCGCATTCAGCGTCGACAAGGCCACATGCGTCGACCATTGAGGCGACCATTGCGCGCTGTGCGCCACCTCGATGCCCGAGCGCCGCGTGCGACCGGCATTGGTGTAGATGGTGCGCCCTCCGCTGCTGGAGGCCACCACGATCTCGTCCGAAGTGGCGATGTGGAAGACGGCCACGTCCAGCCGCTGCTTCGTATCCAGTCGCGTCTTGTAGCCCACCTCCATATGGGTGCTGCGCGCCGCCTTCAGGTCCAGGTTGGGCCCGCTGCCGCCACTGCGATAACCGATTTCGGTGAACGTCGGGGTCTCGAATCCGCGGCCGACATTGGCATACAGGTTGCTGTCCGCATCCAGATGGCGGGTGATGCCCAGCACCGGGTTGGTGGCCGAGAACCGCACTTTGCCACTGTCGTCCGGGTTGCCGGCGCGGACATAGAAGTCGTCCACCGCGAAGCTGACCCGGTTGGCACGCAAACCGGCCACCGCGCTCCAGACTTCATTGATCGCCCAGTCGGCCTGCGCATAGATGCCGGTACTGCGCACGCTGTCGTCTTCATCGCGCTTGAGCTCGCCCCGGGTGCCGAAGTCATTGATGTAGCCGCGCCGGCGCTCATCCATCTGTTCCACATCCAGACCCACGCTGTAGCGCAACTGCCCCTGACCCAGAGGTGTCCGGCGGCTGTAGCGCAAACCGGTCCCGCTGTATTGGCGATCCAGGTCGACAATGCCGCCCGCTGCCGTGGGCGACTGCTGCACGAACAACGGAATGGACAGCCGGTTGTCCAGGTCACGCTGGCCGGCATACACCCGCGCCATCAGCTCGCTGCCGCTGTCCAGCTTCTGGTCCAGCACCAGCCCCAGCTGCCGTTGCGAGACATCCTTGCCAGTCTGGTAGTCCGTGGACCGGCTGTCCGCCTGACGCGGATCCACCGTCATCTGGTCGCGGGTCAGCCCCAGCGGGTCACCCGACACCGGCTGGTCGAACACGTTCGCCACAACGGTCAGCCGCGTACGGTCGCTGATGTCGGACCGCAGGCGAGCGTTGAGATGACGGCGGCGGGCCGCGCTGTTCTCCCGCCAGCCATCGGTGCGAAAGTCGCTCACGTCCACCAGGTAGTTCAGCCCGCCCTGTTGCCCGGCCGCCTGCAAGCCCCATCGACGCATACCCTCGGCCCCGGCGTCCAGACTCGCCCCCACCTCGGGTCTTTCGGGACCATCGGCCGTGAACACCTGGATGACGCCAGCCGACGAGTTCCCATACAGCTGCGCCAGCGGACCGCGCAAGACCTCGATCCGTGCCGCCGACGGCAGGCTGATCGTCGAAGCCTCCCCTGCCCGTCCGGCATCGTGGCGGGAATGCCGTCGACGATCAGGCGTGATCCCCGGATACCAAAGGGCGAACGTGACCCGGCACCCCGGATCGACAGCTGCAGATCCTGGGCGTAGTTCTGACGGTTCAGCACCGTGATGCCCGGCACCCGGTTGAGCGACTCCGACAGGTTCACCCGGGGCCCCGCCAGGCCGATCACATCCTGGCCGACAGCCTGGATCGCCGCCGGCGCATCAAAACTCTGTTGCTCCTGCCGGCTGGCGCTCACCACAACCTCCTGCAGGGTCTGGGCATGGGCCGCACCGGCCAGCGCGAGCCAGAGAGCCGCCTGCAAGGCGGTGGGAACCGGGTGTGCACGTTGTGGCATGTCTTGTCTCCATGGGTCAGCGGCCACACGCATCACCGGCGCGGCCTGTCAGCGACGATCGTGCAACAAGAACCATGCCATGACAATCCGGGCATCGCAGTGTTCACAAATGCAACACCCGGTCCGTCCTCAGGACGAACGACCGCCACCCGCTCCCGACTCGATCTCCGCCAGTTCCTCGTCACTGAACACCCGCGATCGGGTGTGAAAGGCCTTGCCTTCCGGCCCTTCCAGCGAAAAGGTGCCGCCATGCCCCTCGATCACGTCGATGATGAGTTGGGTGTGGCGCCAGGTGGCGTACTGCGACTTGCTCATGTAGAACTCGCAGCCACCGATGGTGCCCAGGAGCACGTCACCCTGGCCCATGGTGATCTCACCCAGCAAGTAGCAGTTGGCCGCGCTGTTGTCGCAACAGCCCCCGCTCTGGTGGAACATCAGCCCGGGGCCGTGCCTGGCTTTCAGGACCTCGATCAGCTCCAGCGCTGCCGGCGTCGCCACGACCTTTTCAACCATGTCTGTCTCCTTGTTCTGAAGGAAAAAAAGGACACCTCACAAAAGAGGTGTCCCATTCCAGAACGCCGCGGAACCGGCTTTGCCGGGCCGCCAGCGTTGCCCCCTGGGGGTGACGCGCCGCAGGCGCGGCGCGGGGGGAGCAGCAGGCTTCAGAAGAACCCGAGCTTGTTTTCCGAGTAGGAAACGAGCAGGTTCTTGGTCTGCTGGTAATGGTCCAGCATCATCTTGTGGGTCTCACGGCCAATGCCCGACTCCTTGTAGCCACCGAATGCGGCGTGCGCCGGGTAGGCGTGGTAGCAGTTGGTCCACACACGGCCTGCCTTGATGGCACGCCCCATGCGATAGGCCACGTTGCCGTTGCGGCTCCACACACCCGCACCCAGGCCATACAGCGTGTCGTTGGCAATGGCCAGCGCCTCAGCTTCGTCCTTGAAGGTGGTCACGGCCAGCACCGGACCGAAGATCTCCTCCTGGAAGATGCGCATCTTGTTGTGGCCCTTGAACAGCGTCGGCTGCACGTAGTACCCGCCCCCCAGTTCGCCACCGAGTTGCGCCTGCTCGCCGCCACACAGCACCTCGGCTCCCTCCTGCTTGCCCAGGTCCAGGTAGCTCAGGATCTTGGTCAGCTGCTCCTTGGACGCCTGTGCACCCATCATGGTGTCGGTGTCCAGCGGATTGCCCTGTTTGATGGCCGCCACACGCTTGAGCACGCGGTCCATGAACTTGTCGTAGATACTGGCCTGGACCAGCGCACGGCTCGGGCAGGTGCAGACCTCGCCCTGGTTGAAGGCAAACAGCACCAGGCCTTCGATCGCCTTGTCCAGGAAAGCGTCATCCTTGTCCATCACGTCCGCAAAGAAGATGTTGGGCGACTTGCCGCCCAGCTCCAGCGTGGCCGGAATCAGGTTGTTGGCGGCCGCCTGGGCAATCACGCGCCCCGTGGTGGTGGAGCCGGTGAAGGCAATCTTGGCGATGCGCTTGCTGGTGGCCAGGGGCATGCCGGCTTCACGGCCGTAGCCATTGACGATGTTCAACACGCCCGGCGGCAGCAGGTCGGCAATCAGCTCGACCAGCACGAGAATGGAGATGGGCGTGTTCTCGGCCGGCTTGAGCACCACACAGTTGCCGGCGCCGAGGGCGGGAGCCAGCTTCCACGCGGCCATCAGGATCGGGAAGTTCCACGGAATGATCTGGCCCACCACGCCCAGCGGCTCATGGATGTGATAAGCCATGGTGTTCTCGTCGATCTCGCTGATGCCGCCTTCCTGCGCGCGCAGGGCACCTGCGAAATAACGGAAGTGGTCCACCGACAGCGGGATGTCGGCATTGAGCGTCTCACGGATCGGCTTGCCGTTGTCGATGGTCTCGGCATAGGCCAGCAGCTCCAGGTTCTGTTCCAGACGATCGGCAATTTTCAGCAGGATGTTGCTGCGCGTGGCGGCATCGGTCTTCCCCCACTTGTCGGCCGCTGCGTGGGCAGCGTCCAGAGCCAGTTCGACATCTTCGGCAGTGGAACGGGCGGCCTGCGTGTAGACCTGGCCGGTGGTCGGCGTGATCACGTCGAAGTACTGGCCCTGGACCGGGGCCACCCACTGGCCGCCGATGAAGTTGTCGTAGCGGGTCTTGTAGGTGATCTTGGCGCCAGCGGCGCCGGGAGCGGCGTAAATCATGTCGTCCTCTGCGGTAGGTTGAAAAAGTAAAGGTCAGCCTGGTTGGCTGACCTCTACGTTTCAATCTCCGTGCCAGGCCTGAAAGTGACTCAGCTTGAGACGATTGATCCTCTTGGTGACAGGTGCGATCCGAATGTGTCATGCCGTCCGAAGACATGCGCCAACCCGGTACGGAAGCGCCTTGCATACGTTGAAGCGGCCCCGTCCGACGGATCACTTGACCGCGTTCGGGAAGAACAGCTGCTCGCCGCCAATCTTGTAGCTGGCAATGGCGGCCTGCCCCGCAGCACCGGTCACCCAGTCCACGAACGACTGACCTTCGGCGGTCTTCACCTGGGGATACTTGGCGCTGCTGACGAGCATCACGCCATACTGGTTGAACAGTCGCTTGTCGCCTTCGACCAGGACCGCCAGATCGCCGCGGTTCTTGAAGTTCAGCCAGGTCCCCCGATCGGTGAGCGCGTAGGCGCCACTGGAGGCCGCGATGTTGAGCGCCGGTCCCATGCCACAGCCGCACTCCTTGTAACCACCGCCCTTGGCAGCCTCGGCCTCGGCCATCTTCCAGAAGCGCAGTTCAGCAGCATGGGTGCCGCTCTTGTCGCCCCGCGAGATGAACGCCACGTTACCCGATGCCACCTTTTTCAGCGCCGCCACGATGTCCGAGCCCTTGGTTCCTGCCGGATCGTCCTTCGGGCCCACGAGCACAAAGTCGTTGTACATGACGTCCAGGCGCTTGACGCCAAAACCATCGGCCACGAACTTCTCTTCCTTCACCTTGTCGTGCACGAACAGCACATCGGCATCACCCCGGCGCGCCATGTCGATGGCCTGGCCGGTACCCAGCGCCACCACCTTGACGTCGATGCCGGTGGCCTGCTTGAACTGCGGCAGGATGTGGCCGAACAGTCCCGACTGCTCGGTCGACGTGGTCGAAGCAACCACGATACTGCTTTGTGCCAGGGCAGCGGTGCTACCGAAGAGCACAGCCGAACACAGGCCGGCTGCGGCCAGGACACGCACCAGGGCGCGACGGGAATGGAACTGGGATTTCAAGTGGTTTCTCCTTTGACAAACAAAGCGGCCTGCGGCGAGCAGGCCTCCAACAGGTTCTGGTTGAAGAACTCGTGTACAGGCAGGTCCGCCATGACGCGGCCCTGCTCCATATAGATGACGCGACTGGCCAGCCGCTTGACCTGACCCAGGTTGTGACTGGCAAACACGAACGTGGGCGGGCGGCGTGACGGACCAGCCTGTTCCTGGCCAAACTCGGCGATCAGGGTTTCGACGTCGCGCTTGGCGTGTGGATCCAGGCTGGCGGTAGGCTCGTCCAGCAGCCACACGTCCGGCTGCAGGGCCCATGCCCGGGCCAGCGCCACCCGCTGTTGCTGCCCCCCCGACAGGGCGCGACCATTGCGCCCCGCCAGATGCGCCAGCCCCACCCTCTGCAAAGCCTGCCCGGCCAGATGGCAAGCCTGCTTCCAGGGCAGGCCGGACAACCACAGTCCCAGGGCCACGTTGCGCCGCACACTCAGGCGCAGCAGATGCGGCCGCTGGAACAGCATGGCCATGCGCACGCCCGGCAGGATGCGCATCCGCCCGGCACTCACAGGCAGGAGACCATGCAGGCTGCGCAGCAGCGTGCTCTTGCCGCTGCCATTGGCCCCCACCAGGGCGACGCGCTCGCCCGCCCGCACCTGCAGGGTGACCGACACCAGCGCGGGCACATGGCCTGCCGCGCCCAGGCGGACCGACACCTCGTCCAGCGAGAACAGTACATCCGCGGCAGGCATGCCGGTCATGCGGGCTCCCAGGCCAGCACAACGGCCTCGGCGCGCTCACGCCAGCGGCGAAGCCACCAGGCCAGGGCATTGAGCAGCAACACCACACCCAGCAACACGAGACCCAGGCCCAGTGCCAGCGGCAGATCACCCTTGCTGGTCTCCAGCGCAATGGCCGTGGTCATGACGCGGGTGAACCCGTCGATGTTGCCGCCCACGATCATGACCGCCCCGACCTCGGACACGGCACGACCGAAGGCCGTGATGATGACGGTGAACAGCGCATAGCGCTCGTCCCAGGACAGGATCAGGCTGCGCAGCCAGGCATGCGCACCCAGGGACGACAACTGCTCGCCATGGCTGCGATCGGCGTCCTCGACCACCTGGCGGGTCAGCGCGGTGACCACCGGCACCACGAGCACCACCTGTGCCAGCACCATGGCCTGGAAACTGAACAGCCAGCCCAGAAAGCCCAGCGGCCCCGTACGTGACAACAAAAGGTAGATGACCAGACCCACCACCACCGACGGCAGCGCCAGCAGCGTGTTGAGCACCACCAGTACGACAGGCTTGCCCGGAAACCGGAGCACCGCCAGCCAGGCGCCCAGCAACAGGCCGATGCCGCAACCGATCAGGCAGGCCGTTGCGCTCACCGCCAGTGAGCGCCCGACGATGGTCCACAACCCCGCATCGGCGGTTCCGATCAGGCTCAATGCGGTGGAAAGGCTTTCCGAAAAGGTGTTCATGGGAGCGTCGAGCATAAATGACTTGGGTCGAAATCCAAGCTGGTGAAGTCGAGATATGCAATTGATTGCATATCGATTCTTCGCAACATATATGCAACTTATTTCATACGTCGACCGACATCCGGATCGCGCTTTTTGGCACACTGGCGTCCATGACACGAATCCAGCTGGCTTACGACATGGTCTCCCCGGACGTATCCCGGGGCCCAAAGGACGGGTCGCTGCTGCGCAACGCCCTCATCGACACCCTGCAGGCGGTGCGCGAACGCGGATCCATTTCAGCTGCGGCGCGCGAGCTGGGCTATTCCTACCGCCACGTGTGGGGCCAGTTGCGCGACTGGGAAGTCCAGCTCGGGCAGCAGCTCATCCTCTGGGAGCGGGGTCAGTCCGCCCAGCTCAGCCCGTTCGGGCAGCGCCTGCTGATGGCGGAACGGCTGGCGCAGGCCCGGCTCGGACCCCAGATCGAAGCCTTGCGGGCCGAACTCGAACGGGCCTTTTCACAGGCCTTCGAAGGCATGGGCGAGGCCGGTTCGCCGACCGAGGTACTGACGCTGTACGCCAGCCACGACCACGCCCTGAATGTCCTGCAGGAAGTGGCCGCCGGCATGAACACCACCTGGCCGGCACCCCGTCAGCGCCTGCATCTGGACATACGCTTCACGGGCAGCGTCGACGCCATGCGCGCCCTGAATGAAGGACGTTGCCTCGTGGCCGGATTCCACACCCAGCCTTTCGCGGCGGCCGGCAGCCTCAGTGCTCGCACCTACAAGCCACTGCTGCGCCCGGGCACGCACAAGATCATCGGTTTCGCACGGCGTACCCAGGGCATGATCGTCAGGTCCGGCAATCCGCTGCGGCTGGCCAACCTGAACGATGTCGTGCGCAGCAGGGCCCGCCTGGTCAACCGGGCCAAGGGCACAGGCACCCGACTGCTGCTGGAAGAGCTGATGCAGCGCGACGGCATCCTGTCCACGGACCTCAATGGTTTCGACCACATCGAAGCCTCGCATGCCGCCATCGCCCGCGCCGTCGTCGAAGGCTCGGCCGACGTGGGACTGGGCGCGGAGTACGCGGCGCGCGCCTCGGGCCTGGACTTCATTCCCCTGACAGAGGAACGCTACCTGCTGGTCTGCCTCAAGTCGGCCCTGGAGACGCCTGCCCTCAAAAAGCTGCTATCCATCCTGCGCAGCCGCGGCTGGCACGAATGCATCAACGCCCAGCCCGGCTACGGCGACGACCACGCCGGACAGGTGGCGGCCATGAAACGCCTGCTGCCCTGGTGGGACTGAGGCGACTTCAGAAGGCGTCCTTCTCGGCCTCCAGATAGGCCAGGCTGGTGTATTTGCCGATGTTGCTCTCGAATCCGGCCATGTTCGCGGCGCGAGCGGCAACACGGGGATCCTTGAGCACCAATGCCTTGGCGCCATCCAGCGGCACACCCTCCTTGACCGCCTGGACGCAGGGCTCCCAGATGCCCTTCATGAAGGTGCCGTAGGTATCCAGCAGGTTCTTGCCACCCCGGCCATGCCCGGGCACCCAGAACTGTTCGCCGGTGGCTGTCCTGAGTGCATCGTAGTACTTGAAGGTGCCCGGATAGGAGCCGTCGTCCATGTTGGCAATGCGGTTCTCCATCGCCACGTCGCCGACGAACGTGAGCCCGTCCTGCACCACCTGCATGGTCAGGTCCGACGGGGTATGGGCACGACCGTAGTGGTGCATCCGGATCTGCACGTCACCGAAATCGAACACCTGTCCATGCTCGACCGTCCGGTTGGGCGCCACCACCTTGGTGCCCATGGTGGCCTGGTTCGTCCAGCGCTCCATCAAGCTGCGCCAGAGGTTGCCCTCGGCTCCCTGGATCTGCTCCCGCGTATGCGCCAGCGCATAGATGGGCAGGTCGGCACCAAAGGCGTTGGCAAATGCGTGGTTGCCCAGCCAGTGGTCACCGTGGTAGTGGCTGTTGAACACCGCAACCACCGGCCTGTCGGTCACGGTCCGGATCATTCGAATGGCCATCTCGCCAATCTGGAGGGAGCCACCGCTGTCCAGGATCACCACCCCTTCCCGGGTCACGGCAAACAGGACATTGGACATCATGCCCTGGTTCTCCTGGGTCGGAAAACCATCCTTGGCATAGATCATCCAGACGTGCTTCGACAGCTGTTCGGGCTGGATGTCCGGCACCGGCGGCCCGGCAATGAAATCCTGGACCTGCTGGGCGAACACGCGCACCTCCGGCACGCTCGCCAGCGCCAGGGCCCCCAGGCCCAGCCCGCCCGACATGCGCAACCAGGCGCGGCGGCTGTGTGACGATGCGGCAGGGGCGCTGCCCTGCGTGCTGCTGTGTCCCGATGTCATGGCGTCTCCTCGGCCTCAATCCACGAATAAGCAAATGCTTATTTCCTTGAATGATAGCCCTTGCCTCCCGCTCAGACAAGCGGACCTCCCCGCGCAGTGCCAGCGCGAACCGGCAGCCACCGGGCCTCAGACGGTGGTTGACCGCAGGCGACGCGCGATTTCCTGAACCAGCTGGCGGGCCAGCACCAGCTTGTCGGCCCTTTCCAGCTCCGTGATCCCTTGCTCATCCACCAGCAGCAAGGCGTTGTCGTCCCGACCGAAAGTCTCCGGACCAATATTGCCCACCAGCAGCGGCACGCCCTTGCGCTCCCGCTTGGCCTGGGCGTGCTGGACCAGATCGTGGCTCTCGGCCGCGAAACCCACGCAATACAGCGCCCCTGAATGGGCACGTGGACTGGCCGCAATGCCGGCCAGGATGTCCGGATTCTCGACAAAGGACAGCGTCGGCACGTCGCCACTGCCGTCCTTCTTGATCTTCTGCGTGGCCTCGGCGGCCGGCCGCCAGTCGGCCACGGCTGCAGCGGACACGAAGACCGTGGCCGTCTGCGCCAGCATGTTCAGCGTTTTCTGCATGTTCAAGGCGGACTTCACGTTCACGCGTCCCACGCCCCGGGGGGTCGCCAAACCCACGGGCCCGGCCACCAAGGTGACCTGGGCACCCGCCTCGTGCGCGGCGCGGGCGATGGCAAAACCCATTTTTCCACTGGACAGATTGGTCAGGCCGCGCACCGGATCGATCGCCTCGAAGGTCGGACCGGCGCTCACCAGCACATGCTGTCCGGCCAGGGACTTGGGCATGAAGAAACGCTGCAGGTCGTACAGCAGTTCCTCGGGTTCGAGCATCCGGCCGTCACCGGTCTCGCCGCAAGCCTGGTCGCCCACACCGACATCCAGCACCGTGGCGCCATCGGCCCGCAACTGGTCCACGTTGCGCTGGGTGGCCGGGTGGGCCCACATCTCCCGGTTCATGGCCGGCGCCAGGATCAGGGGCACCTTCTCCACGGGGCGGGCCAGACACATCAGGCTGAGCAGATCGTCGGCCCGACCGTGCAACAGCCTGGCCATGAAGTCGGCGCTGGCCGGAGCCACCACGATGGCGTCGGCCTCCCGGCTCAGGTTGATGTGCGGCATGTTGTTGTCCACACCGGCGGCGGTGCGGTCATCCCACTGGGAGGTGAAGACCGGCCGGCCAGACAGGGCCTGCATGGTCACTGGCGTCATGAACTGCGTCGCCGCCTCGGTCATGACCACCTGCACCGTGGCGCCGGCCTTGACCAGCGCACGGCACAGTTCGGCTGCCTTGTAACAGGCAATGCCACCCGAGAGTCCCAGAACCAGATGCTTGCCGGCCAGATCTTTCATGCGGGCAATGTAACAGAGGGTGAAACCGGGTGTGGACACGCCCATCGGGCACCGCTGGAACCGGGAGCCCCCCTGCCCGCCGCCTATAATCCTCATTTCCACCTCCTGCGAGCGACCGGCTCGCCCGAGTCATGACCAAATTCGTGTTCGTTACCGGCGGTGTGGTGTCTTCCCTGGGCAAGGGCATTGCATCTGCATCGCTGGCCGCCATCCTCGAATCGCGCGGCCTCAAAGTCACCCTCATCAAGCTCGACCCGTACATCAACGTGGATCCGGGCACCATGTCGCCCTTCCAGCACGGCGAGGTCTTCGTCACCGACGACGGTGCCGAGACCGACCTGGACCTGGGCCACTATGAGCGGTTCATCGAAACGCGCATGCGGCGCGCCAACAACTTCACGACAGGCCGGATCTACCAGTCGGTGCTGGAGAAGGAACGTCGCGGCGACTACCTGGGCAAAACGGTTCAGGTCATCCCGCACGTCACCAACGAGATCCAGGAGTTCATCAAGCGCGGCGCCGGCATCGGCACGCCCGACGCGGTGGACGTGGCCATCGTCGAGATCGGTGGCACCGTGGGCGACATCGAGTCCCTGCCCTTCCTGGAAGCGGTGCGCCAGATGAGCCTGCGCATGGGCCCGAACATGGCGGCCTTCGTGCACCTGACCTACCTGCCCTGGATCGCCGCCGCCGGTGAGCTCAAGACCAAACCCACCCAGCACACGGTGCAGAAGCTGCGCGAAATCGGCATCCAGGCCGACGCCCTGCTCTGTCGCGCCGACCGCCGGATTCCCGACGAAGAGCGGGCCAAGATTTCGCTGTTCACCAACGTGCCCGAGTGGGGCGTGATCAGCATGTGGGACGTGGACACCATCTACAAGGTGCCCCGGATGCTGCATGAACAGGGCCTGGACGGCCTGATCTGCGACAAGCTGCGCCTGAACACGCCCCCCACCAGCCTCAAGCGCTGGGACAGCCTGGTCCACGAGACCGAGCATCCCCAGGGCGAAGTGCACATCGCCATGGTCGGCAAGTACGTCGACCTGTCCGACAGCTACAAGTCGGTCAACGAGGCCCTGCGCCACGCCGGCATGCGCAACCATGTGCGCGTGAAGATCGACCATCTCGATTCCGAGACCATGGAAGGCACCGACGTGTCGGGCAAGCTGGCCCAGTACGACGCCATCCTGGTGCCCGGAGGCTTCGGCCAGCGCGGCGTCGAGGGCAAGATCGCCACGGCCCGCTTCGCACGCGAGCACAAGGTGCCCTACCTGGGCATCTGCCTGGGCATGCAGGTGGCCACCATCGAATACGCGCGTCACGTCGCCGGCCTGGCCAAGGCCAACAGCACCGAGTTCGACGCCGCCACACCGCACCCGGTCATCGCCCTGATCACCGAGTGGAAGGACGCGGACGGCAGCATCCAGAAGCGTGACGCCAGCTCCGACCTGGGCGGCACCATGCGCCTGGGGGCCCAGAGCTCGGACGTCCAGCCCGGCACCCTGGCCCACGCCATTTACGGCGACGTGGTCACGGAGCGGCACCGCCATCGCTATGAGGCCAATGTCAACTACCTCGACCGCCTTCGCCAGGCCGGACTGGTGATCTCGGCCCTGACGCAACGCGAGCAGCTGACCGAAATCGTCGAACTGCCACAGGCCGCACACCCCTGGTTCATCGGAGTCCAGTTCCACCCCGAGTTCAAGTCGACGCCGTGGGCAGGCCATCCGCTGTTCAATGCGTTCGTGAAGGCGGCCATCGAACACCAGAAGGCCGGGCAGACAGCCAGCGCCACACCGGCCTGACGCAGGACACGAACAGCATGAAACTCTGCGGATTCGACATCGGGCTGGACCAGCGCTTCTTCCTCATTGCCGGCACCTGCTCGATCGAGAGCCTGCAGCTGTCGCTGGACGTGGCTGGCCAGCTCAAGGAGACCTGCGACGCGCTGGGCATCCCCCTGATCTACAAAGGCTCCTTCGACAAGGCCAACCGGTCTTCCGGCAGCAGCCAACGTGGTGTGGGCCTGGACGCCGGCCTCGGCATCCTGGACGAAGTCCGCCGCCAGACCGGCCTGCCCGTGCTCACCGACGTGCACGACGCATCGCAGGTCGCCGAGGTCGCCAGCGTGGTCGACGTGCTGCAGACGCCCGCCTTCCTGTGCCGCCAGACCGATTTCATCCGCGCCGTCGCCCAGTCGGGCAAGCCGGTGAACATCAAGAAAGGCCAGTTCCTCGCGCCCTGGGACATGACCAACGTCATCGACAAGGCCCGCGCCGCCGCACGCGAAGCCGGCCTGTCCGAGGACCGCTTCCTGGCCTGCGAGCGTGGCGTGAGCTTTGGCTACAACAACCTGGTGGCCGACATGAGCAGCCTGGCCGAGATGCGAAAGTCCGGCGCTCCGGTGGTGTTCGACGTGACCCACTCGGTGCAGAAGCCCGGTGGCCTGGGGTCGGCCAGCGGCGGTGCCCGCGAGATGGTCCCCGTGCTGGCCCGCGCCGGCGTGGCAGCCGGTGTCGCCGGCCTGTTCATGGAAACGCACCCCAGGCCGGCCGAGGCCTGGTCAGACGGGCCGAACGCCGTGCCCCTGCGGCACATGAAAGCCCTGCTCGAAACGCTCGTGGCGCTGGACGACGTGGTCAAGCGCAGCGGGTTCCTGGAAAACGACTTCAACTGATCTTCCCATGCCAGCTGCCTACATCATTGCCGAGGTGACCGTCACCAACGAAGAGCAGATGAAGCTCTACCGCGAATGGAGCACCCGTGCCATGCAGGAGTTCGGCGCCGAAGTCCTGGTGCGAGGTGGCCACGTGGAGCCGCTCGAAGGCGACTGGAACCCCCAGCGCGTGGTGGTCCTGAAGTTCAAGGACATCGCCACCGCCCAGGCCTACTACCACGGCGAGACCTACACCCAGGCCCGCAAGGTCCGCGAAGGCGCCGGATCCATCCGCATGTTTGCCGTAGAAGGCGCGTGAGCGCTCCATTCCGAATTCTTTTTTGACTTGTTCCAAAGGTAGAAACCATGAGTGCAATTGTTGATATCGTCGGCCGCGAAGTCCTGGACAGCCGTGGCAACCCCACCGTCGAATGCGACGTGCTGCTGGAGAGCGGCGTGATGGGCCGTGCGGCTGTGCCGTCCGGCGCCTCCACCGGCAGCCGCGAGGCCATCGAGCTGCGCGACGGGGACAAGAGCCGCTACCTGGGCAAGGGCGTGCTCAAGGCCGTCGAGTACATCAACACCGAGATCAGCGAAGCGGTGCTGGGCCTGGACGCCTCCGAGCAGGCCTTCCTGGACAAGACCCTGATCGACCTGGACGGCACCGAGAACAAGGGCCGCCTGGGCGCCAACGCCATGCTGGCCGTCTCCATGGCCGTGGCCCGCGCCGCCGCCGAAGAGGCCGGCCTGCCGCTGTACCGCTACTTCGGCGGCATGAGCGCGGTGCAGATGCCCGTGCCCATGATGAACGTCATCAATGGCGGTGCGCACGCCAACAACAACCTGGACCTGCAGGAACTGATGATCATTCCCGTGGGCGCGCCCAGCTTCCGCGAAGCCCTGCGCTGGGGCGCCGAGGTGTTCCACGCCCTCAAGAAGATCATCCATGACAAGGGCATGAGCATCGCCGTCGGTGACGAAGGCGGCTTTGCCCCCAATGTCTCCAGCCACGAAGCCGCTCTGCAGATGCTGCTGGACGCCATCTCTGCTGCCGGCTACGTCCCGGGCGAGCAGATTGCCCTGGGCCTGGACTGCGCCTCCAGCGAGTTCTACAAGGACGGCAAGTACCACCTGGAAGGCGAAGGCCTGGTGCTGAGCGCCGAAGAGTGGACCAACGTGCTGGCCACCTGGTGTGACCGCTACCCCATCGTCAGCGTCGAGGACGGCATGGCCGAAGGCGACTGGGATGGCTGGAAGATCCTGACCGAGCGCCTGGGCCAGCGTGTCCAGCTGGTCGGCGACGACCTGTTCGTGACCAACACCAAGATCCTCAAGGAAGGCATCGACAAGGACATCGCCAACTCGATCCTCATCAAGATCAACCAGATCGGCACCCTGACCGAGACGTTCGCCGCCATCGAGATGGCCAAGCGCGCCGGCTACACCGCCGTCATCAGCCACCGTTCCGGCGAAACCGAAGACAACACCATCGCCGACATCGCCGTGGGCACCAACGCCGGCCAGATCAAGACCGGCTCGCTGTCGCGCTCGGACCGCATGGCCAAGTACAACCAGCTGCTGCGCATCGAGGAAGACCTGGGCGAAATCGCCGTGTACCCTGGCCGCGACGCCTTCTACAACCTGAAGTGATCGTCCCTCGCCGTCTCCAGGCGTCTGGCCGATAATCTGCGGTCATGGCATCACGCTTCGTCCCTGCCCTGCTGGTGGCCCTGCTGCTCGTGATCCACGGCCAGTTGTGGTTTGGCCGTGGCAGCGTGCCGCAGGTCAATGCCATGCAACGCCAGCTGGCGGGACAGGAGACGGCGAACCTCGAAGCCCAGCAGCGCAACGACCAGATCGCCAGCGAAGTGCTGGATCTGCGCGAAGGCCTGGACATGGTCGAAGAACTGGCCCGCCAGGACCTGGGCATGGTCAAGCCCAACGAAATCTTCGTGCAGTTCGCCCATGGCAATGCGGCCGCCCCGGCAGCCGCACCCACCCGTCCCTGAATCCGCAACGTCCGTGTCGCAGCTGGCCCCGACCGTTTGCCTGCTGGGAGGCGAGTCGACCGGCAAGTCGACGCTGGCCCGCGACCTGCACCGGCACCTGCGCGGCATTGGCGTGTCCGCCGTTCTGGTGCCTGAGCACCTGCGTGCCTGGTGCGAACAACGCGGCCGCGCACCGCTGGCCCATGAACAGGCCGACCTGGCTGCCACCCAACACCGCCTGATCGACTCGGCCCGGCGCCAGCCCGGTGTTGATCTGGTGCTGGCCGACACCTCCGGACTGATGGTCGCGGTCTACAGCGAGCTGTACTTCGACGATGCCAGCCTGTATCCCGGCGCCCTGGCCCATCAGTCATCCTACGACCTGACGCTGCTGATGGGTCTGGATCTGCCGTGGGTGGCCGATGGCCTGTTTCGCGACAGTCCGGCCATTCGCCAGGCGACGGACGTGGCCTTGCGACGCGAGCTGTCCAGGGCAGGCCTGCCCTTCCACACCGTGTATGGTCAGGGACAGGACCGGATGGCGGCGGCACTGCGCCCCATGCACCATGGACTGGCGCAAGGTCTGGGCAGGCCACTGGCACCTCCGCCGGCAGCCGGCAGACCACGTGCTTCCGGCTGGGTCTGCGACCGCTGCAGCGACCCCGAGTGCGAACACCGGCTGTTCAGCCGGCTGATGGCATCCCGCCGGACAGACGGAAATCAGTGAACCCCGGGTGATCCGGGCGGCTGCTGGGCCGCACCGAGGAACAGTTGCGCGGCATCCACCGGATCGAAACGGTACTGGGCACCGCAGAAATCGCAGCCCACCTCGACCTGGCCCTGCTCTGCCAGCACCGACTCGACCTCGGCCGTACCCAGGCCGCGCAGCATCGATGCCACCCGTTCACGCGAACAGGAACAGGCAAAGCGCGGCCCCTGGGGGCCCGTCAGGGGTTCGAAACGGCGAACGTCTTCCTCCCAGAACAGACGCCGGAGAATCGTCTCGGCATCCAGCTCCAGCAGCTCCTCGCGCTTGAGACTGGCCGCCAGAATGGCGATCCGGTTGTAGTCCTCGTTGGCGCCAATCTGGTCCTCGTCACGGCGGACGACACCACTGCCGGCCAGGTTGGCCTCGCCCTGCAGCGGGAGGCGCTGGATCAGCAGGCCCGCCGCCACCTTGTCGTTGGCGGCCAGCACCAGGCGCGTATCCAGCTGCTCGCTCTGCAGCATGTAGTGCTCGATGACGTCGCTGAGCTTTTCCAGCTTTTCGCGGCGATCGCCGAACAGCGGCACCACCCCCTGGTAGGGCTGCTGACCCGGCAGGCGGTCCTTCGGATCGAGCGTGATGGCGCACCGCCCCTGGTTGTTCACATTGACCATGTGCGAGAGCGGCAGCGCATCGGCCACCTCGCCCTGCACGGTGGCTGTCGCCCGCAGCGCCAGGTCAGGCTGGACCTCGGCCACCGCCAGCCTGACCGGACCGTCGCCCTGGATCTGAAGGATCAGGGCGCCATTGAACTTGATGTTGGCCTGCATCAGCGTGGCCGCCGCGGTCATCTCGCCCAGCAACTCGGTGACGGCGGACGGATAGCCGCCCGCCTGCTGCCGACGTTGCAGGATGTCCTGCCAGGCATCGGTCAGGCGAACCAGCATGCCGCGCACAGGCAGGCCTTCAAAAACAAACTTGTGGAGCTCGGACAATGGGTATACCTGTCAAGTCAAAACACTGCAGGTGGCGTTCAGGCCAGCTTTTTCAAGCCATTGCGGTAGCGGTTCGCGTTCTCGACGTAGTGCCGGGCGCTGCGCCGTACGCCTTCGATCTGCTCCGGCGTCAGCTGCCGCATCACCTTGGCCGGACTGCCCATGATCATGGAACCGTCCGGGAAGGACTTGCCCTCGGTGACCAGGGCGCCGGCGCCCACGATGCAGTTGCGGCCGATACGGGCGCCATTGAGCACCACGGCCCCGATGCCGATCAGGCTTTCGTCGCCAATGGTGCAGCCGTGCAGCATGACCATGTGGCCCACGGTGACGTTCTCGCCGACCACCAGGGGATAGCCATGATCGGCATGCAGAACACTGCCGTCCTGGATGTTGCTGCCCGCGCCTACCGTGATGGTTTCCGTGTCGCCGCGGAGCGTCGCGCCAAACCACACACTGGTATCGGCCTTCAGTTCCACGTTGCCCATCACCTGGGCGTTGTCGGCAACCCAGCTGCTGTCATGCCGTTGCGGCGCGACGCCGTCGAGTTCGAAAAGGGCCATGGCCAGGGTCTCCTGTTGGTGTGAGTCGTGCCCGACAGCCCGTCATCGGCCCGTCTGGCGCAGGCCTAGAATTGTACGGATGACGGCAATCCCCCCGGACGAACCTGCCGGCCTGCGCCAGCAGGCCCTCGCGGCCCTGTGCCTGACCGACCCCGCCGACAGGCAGCGGGCGGCCCACGACGTCCAGCGACAGGCTCTCGACGTCGCGGACGCCGCGCTCGTCGCCGACGCGGCGCTGGACCTGGAGGCGCCGGCCGGTCTGCCCCTGCCCGGCCGCCCGGCAAGGCCGCTGCTCGTGCAGCCATCGGATGTGCCCCAGCGCTCACCCTTCACCACCGCAGGGCTGGCAGCCTTGCTGCATGCCATTGCCCACATCGAATTCAATGCCATCGCGCTTGCCCTGGATGCCGTCTGGCGTTTTGGCGGCATGCCTGCCGGCTACTACCGGGACTGGCTGCGCGTGGCCGACGAAGAGGCCACCCATTTCGGCCTCGTGCGCGACGAACTGCAGGCACTCGGATACGACTATGGCGATTTCGACGCCCACGACGGCCTGTGGGAAATGTGCGTGAAGACCCGGGACGACGTCACGTCCCGCATGGCCCTGGTGCCGCGCACCCTGGAGGCACGCGGCCTGGATGCCTCCCCGCTGATCCAGGCGCGCCTGCGCCAGGTCGGTACGCCCGCTGCGCTGCGCGCCATCGGCGTGCTCGACATCATCCTTCGCGACGAAATAGGCCACGTGGCGGTCGGCAACCGTTGGTATGCCTGGCTGTGTGCGCGCCAAGGCCTGGAGCCGGTACCCCATTACCGCCATCTCACCCGGCTGCATCGCGCCCCCCGCCTGCGCCCCCCGTTCAATGAAGCCGCCCGGCGTGCCGCCGGTTTCACCCAGGACGAACTGGACGAACTCACGCGCACGACCGCGGCCTGACAAGGACTTTCACATGACCAAGACTCCCGGTCTCCTGAATCGACGTCAGCTCTGGCTGCTGCCACTGGCCCTGCTCGGCACCGCACACACCCGGGCGCAAGTTCCGCCACCACCCGACAGCGCCCCGGCCGGCACGCCGGACCGTCCGGGCCTGCCGGTGCCACTGGCTGTCCTGGAAGCCCTGGTGGCCCAGCGCTTTCCGCTGCGCTACCCGGTACCCGGACTGCTCAACCTGGATCTTCAGCCGCCCAGCCTGTCCGTCATCCCGGCGCAGAACCGGATGCTGGCCGATATGTCCGTCCAGGCCGCCGGTCCGGCCCTGCACCGGGCACACCGCGGCCAGCTGGAGGTCGACTTCGGACTGCGCTACGTGGCCGCCGACCGCACGGTGCGGGCCCACAGCCTGCGCTTCAGGCGCCTGCGCTTTCCCACCTTGCCGGCCTCCACCGAGCAACTGCTGTCCACCTATGGCACGCCTCTGGCCGAACAGACACTGCAGGAGCTTGTCCTGCACCGGCTGGAGCCGCGCGAACTGGCCCTGGCCGAGGCCCTCGGCCTGGAGCCTTCGACCATCACCGTCACGGACACCGGCGTGCTGGTGGGACTGGTACCCAGGCGACTCTAGGCCGTGGCCCGGTTCGTCGGGGGTGCATCCGCAGCGATCTGGATTCAACCACGCGGGTGATGCTGCGTCACGATGCTTCTGAGCCGCTCGCGGGCGACGTGGGTGTAGATGGTGGTGGTCGAGATGTCTGCATGACCCAGCAGCATCTGCACCACACGCAGGTCGGCACCGTGGTTGAGCAGGTGGGTGGCAAATGCGTGACGCAACGTGTGCGGTGACATGGGCACGCGAATGCCCGCCTGCAGTGCATGGCGCTTGACCAGGCTCCAGAACATCACCCGGCTCATGGCCTGTCCCGCCTTGCTGCCACTGGCGGTGACAAACAGGTCTTCACTGGTCTTGCGACCCAGGATGTCCGGGCGCGCATCCGTCAGATAGCGCTGCAGCCACTGCCCGGCCACCATGCCGAACGGCACCAAACGCTCCTTGCTGCCCTTGCCCGTGATGCGCAGCACATGCGCCGCAGCATCCACATGCCAGGCCTTGAGCGTCACCAGTTCACTGACACGCAGGCCGCTGGCATACATCAGTTCCAGCATGGCCCGGTCACGCAGGCCCAGCGCCGTACCGGTGTCGGGCGCATCCAGCAAGGCCTCCACCTGCGCCTCCGTGAGTGTCTTGGGCACGCGCAATGGCTGGCGCGCGGCCAGCAGCCGCAGTGTGGGATCGACGGCAATGCGCTGTTCGCGCAAGGCCCAGCGGAAATACCGGCGAAACACCGTCAGGCGCCGGTTGGCCGTGGTCGCCCGGGTCCCTGCATGGCGCGCGGCGAAGTAGGCATTCAGGTCGGCCTCGCCAGCGGCATCCAGACCGACGTCACGGGCCTGAAGCCATTCACCCAGTTGCGTCAGGTCCCGGCGGTAGGCTTCGAGCGTATTGCGTGACAGCCCTTCCTCCAGCCACAGGGCGTCGATGAAAGCATTCACCGCATCGACATGGGAAGAGGAACTCATGGAAAAAAGACCGTTTCTCGGGGAAAACCCGCGCCTCCGACACCGGCATGCCGGGGGGCAACAGGGCAAGAGTTGCGGTATTCTGCCCGCTTGTTTGTCATTCCAACAGGAGATCGTCCATGCGTTTGTTTCAGAAGATCGGTTTGGGGCTTGCTCTGGGTGCAGCACTGGCGTCCGGCGCAGCCGTGGCCCAGCAGCAGTTCATCAACGTCCTCACCGGCGGCCAGAGCGGCGTGTACTACCCCATGGGCGTGGCCCTGTCGCAAATCTTCGCCAAGGACATCCCCAATGCCCGTTCGACCGCCCAGGTCACGCGCGCCTCGGCCGAGAACCTCAACCTGCTCCAGGCGGGCCGTGGTGAGCTGGCCATGACCCTGGCCGACGCGCTGTCCAACGCCTGGGCCGGCAACGAGGAAGCCGGCTTCAAGAGCAAGCTCGACAAGCTGCGCGGTCTTTCGGCCACCTACAACAACTACATCCAGATCGTCGCCAGCGCCGATTCCGGCATCAAGACCCTGGCCGACCTCAAGGGCAAGCGCGTGTCCGTGGGTGCCGCCAAGTCGGGCACCGAGCTGAACGCCCGCGCCATCTTCAAGGCCGCAGGCATGGGCTACCAGGACCTGGCCAAGGTCGAATACCTGCCTTTCGGCGAGTCGGTCGAGCTCATGAAGAACCGCCAGCTCGATGCCACGCTGCAATCGGCCGGCCTGGGCGTCGCGTCCATCCGCGACCTGGCCACGGCCGTCAAGATCGTGGTGGTGCCGGTGCCCGCCGATGTGGTGGCCAAGGTCGGCGACGCCGCCTACCAGCCCTCGGTGATCCCGGCCAACACCTACACCGGCCAGACGGCCGATGTGCCCACGGTGGCCATTCCCAACTTCCTGGTGACGCACAGTGGCGTGTCCGACGACGTGGCCTACCGCATGGCCAAGGCCATGTATGACAACATCGACACCCTGCACGCCGCGCACAATGCGGCCAAGTCGATCACGCGCGAGAATGCCATCAAGGGCATGCCCGTGCCGCTGCATCCTGGTGCCGAGCGCTACTACAAGGAAGTCGGCCTGATCAAGTGATGTCGCCCCGGCCAGCCGCCATGCGGTGGCCGGATTCGTCGGCCGAGGGCCGACGCCTGGGAGGCCCCTGCGCAGGCATGGGGCCTTTCTCGTTCTGTCAGGGCGCCCTACCCGGGCTGCCATCTCCACGCCCTTCACCGAGGTTCCGATGAACGAATACGCCCCGGACACGCCGGACGCCGAGCACGCACACGCCAGCATCCGTTCAGGCAGCGCCATCTTCTGGATTGCCATCGCCTTCTCGGCCTACCAGATCTGGATGGCCGCCTTCCACCCTCTGTCCAGCCAGGTGATCCGCGCCCTGCACGTCGGTTTCGTGCTGCTGATGATCTTTGTCCTGTTTCCGCCCATGGGCGGCCGTGCACCGGTGTGGAAAGCCCTGGGCTGGCTGCTCGGGCTGGCCGGGTTTGCCTCCGGCCTCTACCAGTGGGTGTTCGAGTCCGACCTGACCCTGCGCGCCGGCGAACTGACCCAGGCCGACTGGGTGATCGGCATCATTGCCCTGGCCCTGGTGTTCGAGGCCGCTCGCCGCGTCATGGGCTGGGGCTTGCCGCTCATCTGCCTGATCTTCCTGGCCTATGCCGTCTTCGGACAGTACCTGCCGGGACCGCTGGCCCATCGCGGGTATGGACTGGACCAGGTGATTGCCCAGCTGAGCTTCGGCACGGAAGGCATCTACGGCACGCCGACCTATGTGTCGTCGACCTACATCTTCCTGTTCATCCTGTTCGGCGCCTTCCTTGAGCAGGCCGGCATGATCCGGCTGTTCAACGACTTCGCCATGGGCACGGTCGGCCATACCCGGGGCGGACCGGCCAAGGTCTCGGTCATTTCCTCCGGCCTGATGGGCACGATCAACGGCTCCGGCGTCGCCAACGTGGTGACCACTGGCCAGTTCACCATTCCCCTGATGAAGCGCTTCGGCTACAGCCCCGCCTTTGCCGGCGGGGTCGAGGCAACGTCCAGCATGGGCGGCCAGATCATGCCGCCCGTCATGGGCGCCGTGGCGTTCATCATGGCCGAAACCATCAACGTGCCGTACCTGGACATCGTCAAGGCGGCCGTCATTCCCGCCATCCTGTACTTTGTCACGGCCTTCTGGATGGTGCATCTGGAGGCCGGCCGGCGTGGACTGACAGGCCTGCCCAAGGAGGAGTGCCCCGATCCCTGGGCCGCCGTGCGCGAGCGCTGGCACCTGCTGATACCACTGGCTGGCCTGGTGGCCCTCCTGTTCTCCGGCTATACGCCGCTGTTCTCCGGATCGGTCGGCCTGTCACTGACGGTGATTCTGATCTTTGGCGCGGCGGTCATGACGGGTGTCAAGGGCGTCGCGCTGCGCACCCTGTTCTGGGTCTTGCTGGGCTTCGCCTGCGCCGGCTTCCTGCAGTTCGGGGTGACCACCTTCTTCGTGATCACCGCGGTACTGATCGCGCTGACCTTCATCCGCCGTGTCGGTGGCGACACCCGGCAGCTGGCGGTCCGCGCCCTGGTCGACGGCGCCCGCCATGCCTTGCCGGTGGCCGTGGCCTGCGCCCTGGTCGGCGTCATCATCGGTGTCATCAACCTGACCGGTGTGGCCGCCGAGATGGGCGGCTACATCATCGCCATCGGTCGGGAAAGCCTGTTCCTGGCCCTGGTGCTGACCATGCTGACCTGCCTCATTCTGGGCATGGGCATTCCCACCATTCCCAACTACATCATCACCAGTTCGCTGGCGGCGCCGGTGCTGCTGGAACTGGGCGTTCCGCTGGTGGTCTCGCACATGTTCGTGTTCTATTTCGGGATCATGGCCGACCTCACGCCGCCGGTGGCCCTGGCCTGCTTTGCAGCGGCCCCGATCGCCCGGGAAAAGGGCCTGAAGATCAGCATCCAGGCCCTGCGCGTGGCGGCCGCCGGTTTCGTGGTTCCCTACATGGCGGTCTACAGCCCGGCACTCATGCTGCAGTCGGGCGACTGGGTCGACACCGCCTGGGTGGTGTTCAAGACCGTGCTGGCCATCGGCATGTGGGGCGCCGGCGCCATCGGTTTCCTGTTCGCCCCGCTGAACTGGATCGAGCGCCTGTTTGCCATCGTCGCCGCCAGCTTCCTGGTCGTGGCACTGCCCGTCACCGACGAGCTGGGGCTGGTGGCCATTACCCTGTTCGTGGCCTGGCACGTCTGGCGCAGCCGCCGCCAGGCCGTGCCCGCCGCCCGCTGACCGCCGATGGCAACCACAGCCGCGACGGTGCTGGGCATCTGCCTGATGCTGGCCGACCCACAGGGCGGCCATCCCGGGCAGGTGTTTGTTCCCGGCGATCGATTTACCCTGGCATGGACCCACTCCATCGAACTCGAACGCTGGGAAGAAGACTATGTCGTCGAACCAGGCAAGCTGGCGGGCACGGCCAGCCTGCATGCCACGGCGGCCCGGATACGCGGCTCGGGCGCCGGCATGGAGCCCCCCGCTGGCGCGCAGCTGATCGATGGCTGGTACCAGTACACCCCGGCCGAGGCCACGCCGGCCGTCCTGCGACTGAGCCGCTCCGCGTTCGTGCCCGACTATGAACGCTGCGATGCCAGGCACGGGTGCTTTCCCCTGTCGCACTGGTTGCCCAGCGACGGTGGGGTGACCGAGATCAGGGCCTGCACGGCCCCTGAACAGACCGGCCCGGTCCAGGCAAAGCCGTAAAAAATCGTTCCAGCGCTTACCCAGGATACGTCGCGTTACGCCCTGGAGCCTCTGGTAACGGGTGCAGTCACGCCCGTCGCGCAAGACTCACCGCCTGCCGGTCGGGCACGCCCGCCGGGCGGGCGGGTGCCGACAATCTGCTGGCGCCCGCCCGGTGGGCCATTGCCCCGATACGAGAGCCTGCCCATGTCCACGACCACCCCTCGTTTACGCCGCGCCAGCCACCTGGCGTTTTCGGCCGCCCTGCTGGCCCTGTCCACGGCAGCCATGGCGCAATCCGAGCAGGCCCCGCCGACCGTCCGCGGCAAGCCCATCGCCGGGCAATACATCGTGGTTCTGGAACCCGGAACCGCCCATGTGCCCGAGGTGGCCCGGCAGGTGATGCAGGGCTCGGGCGGTGAAGTGCGGGGACATTTCGAGCATGCCATCAAGGGCTTCGTTGCCCGCGTGCCGGCACAGGCCATCGCCGGACTGAGCCGGAATCCGCGCGTACGCTGGATCGAACAGGATGTGACCGTCCACCAGAACCAGGTCCAGGCCAACGCCACCTGGGGCCTGGACCGCATTGACCAGGCCGACCGGCCACTGGATTCGACCTACACCTACAACCAGACCGGCGCCGGCGTCCGCGCCTATGTGCTGGACAGTGGCATCCTGGCGTCCCACAGCGCATTCGGAGGACGGGTGCTGCCCGGCTTCAGCGCCATCGCCGACGGACGCGGCACCTCGGACTGCAATGGTCATGGTACGCACGTGGCCGGCACGCTGGGCTCCAGCACGTGGGGCGTGGCCAAGGGTGTCCAGCTGGTTCCGGTCCGCGTGCTCGACTGCAGTGCATCGGGTACTCTGAGCGGCATTGTCAGCGGCATCGACTGGGTGGCCAGCCAGAGCTACCGCCCCGCCGTGGCCAACATGTCCCTGGGTGGCGGCGCATCGGCCACGCTCGACAGCGCCGTCGCCGGTCTGGTCGCCAGCGGAACGACCACGGTGGTGTCGGCCGGCAACGACGGCTATGACGCCTGCAACAACTCACCGGCACGGGAGCCCAGCGCCATCACCATCGGCGCAAGCACCTCGTCCGACGCCCGGGCCAGCTTCTCCAACTACGGCCGCTGCGTCGACCTGTTCGCCCCCGGGCGGAGCGTCGTCTCGGCCTGGTACACCGGCAACACCGCATCCGCCACCCTCAGCGGCACCTCCATGGCCAGTCCACACGTGGCCGGCGTCGCGGCCCTGATGCTGGAAGCCCATCCCCAGAGCAGCCCTGCAGCGGTGACCGAGCACCTGCTGGCGACCGCCTCGACCGGCAAGCTCTCGTCCATCGGCACCGGTTCGCCCAACCTTCTGCTGTACTCGCTGGGCACCGGCTCGCCCGTAGAGCCGCAGACCACACCGGTCGCCGTCTCCAGCCTGTCGGGCCAGGCCATCACCGTCCGCCGCAACTGGCGGGTCCAGGCCACCGTCGGTGTCCGCAACCTGACCACGGGTCAGGGCGTGGGCGGCGCCACGGTGAACGTCACCTTCAGCCCCGGATCACAGGCCCAGTGCGTCACGGCGGCACCGGCAGGCACCTGCACCGTGACGAGCGGCAACTACAAGAGCCGCATCCGCATGGTCGAGGCTGTGGTCAGCCAAGTCTCCGGAGCCGGCCTGGCCTACGACGCCAGCCAGAACAGCGTCACCTCGGTCCGGGTGAATGCCCCCTGAACCCGACGAGCCGGCCGGGCTTGATATGCTCGGTCGGTGAACTTCGCCGAACTCCTCTTTCCAGATTTCTCCCTGATCCTGTTCGGCTACCTGCTGTGCCGATTCACGGCACTGGACCGGGGTGTCTGGAGCCAGGTCGAACGCCTAGTCTACTACGTGCTGTTCCCGGTTCTGCTGTTCCAGGCCATCGTGCGCAGCCCGCTGGACCTGATGGCTGCCTCCAGCCTGGTGGGCGCAGCACTCAGCCTGGGCGTCGCCTCGATCGTGCTCAACTACAGCATTCCGCACTGGCCGGTGCTGGGGCGACACATCGACCGCCGGCTGCATGCCGCCAGTGCACAGGTGGGATTCCGCTTCAACTCTTTCATGGCACTGGCACTGGCCGAGCGGGTGGCCGGTCCCCAGGGCCTGCTCATGATTGCCGTCATCATCGGCGTGTGCGTGCCCTTGTTCAATGTGGGCGCCGTCTGGCCTATGGCCCGCCATGGCGGCAAAGGCTTCATGCGTGAGCTCTCGCGCAATCCGCTCATTCTGGCCACCGCCAGCGGCCTGGTGGCCAATCTGTCCGGCCTGGCCATCCCGTCGTGGCTCTTGCCCAGTGTCACGCGCATAGGACAGGCTTCCCTGGCACTCGGCCTGATGGCAGCCGGCGCCGGCATGCAGTTCGGCAGTCTGGCACAGGCCAAGGGACTGGGTGTGGCCGTGCTGGGCATCAAGCACCTGGGCATGCCCGTCATGGCACTGGGGTTCGCGATCCTTTTCGGGCTGAGTCCGACCCAGACCACGGTCCTGCTGATGTTCTCGGCCGTGCCCACGGCTTCCAG
This sequence comes from Burkholderiaceae bacterium, assembly GCA_041396505.1. GTDB lineage: Bacteria > Pseudomonadota > Gammaproteobacteria > Burkholderiales > Burkholderiaceae_C > Hydrogenophaga. The sequence goes on along the minus strand of JAWKYL010000003.1, from coordinate 463,151 downwards.
CTGCTACGTTCTGGCCGCGCGCATGGGTTACAACGGCCCCTATGTGGCGGGTCTGGTCACCCTGTCGACGGTGCTCGGACTGGCAAGCCTGCCGTTGGCGCTGGGTGTGCTGAGCAAGGGCTGAGTCGACACGCCAGGCACCGGTGCTATGCTCGCGCCGACGGCGCCAGGCGTGCGCTGCCACCACGGAGACAAGCCCATGCCAGCGACCTTGCGCAATACCCTGACGACTGGCCGCCGCCTGCGGCCAGTGCCCCCTCTACGCCATCTGCTGGCGCTGCTGCTGGCGTCGACCTGCCTGACGTACAAGCTGCCCGCGCTGGCCCAGGACGCCCCCAACACCAGCATCGCTGCCTGCCTGAAGGCCTGGGGCACGCATCCGTTTGGTGACAACCCCGCCTACCGCACGCTGTCCACCTCCGTCAAGGTCTTTGGCATTGGCCAGGACACGGCAGACAGGGACGCCACCACCGAGCCCGCGCTGGTCCTGGTCAACCCGGGGGTCAATGTGATGGGCGGCAGCCAGATCGAGCTGCTCAATCCCAGGGGCTGGTACTGCATGCGCACCACGGTCAACGTGATGGGCGGCCTGACCATCAAGCTGCACTGCGATGCCCAGCTGGCGCTGACGTCGAACGGCACCACGGTGCTGGGGACCAACCCCGAGAACAAGGGCGTGACCGTCATGGGCTCCACCCGCGTGGAGCGGGTGGGCTGCGGCCTGTCGAGCTGATGCTCAGAGCGCCCTGGCCAGGCGCTCCACACCTTCGCGGATGCGGTCCACCCCCACGGTGGCAAAGCTCAGGCGCAGGGTCGCGTGATCAGGCTGGCTGGCATAGAACGGAGCACCCGGCACAAAGGCCACGCCCTGCTCTATAGCACGCCGGGCCAGCTCGCCACCGTCGGCCACCTTGCCACCGGCGCCGGTCAGGCGGGCCCAGACGAACAGGCCGCCCTGCGGCTGGACAAAGCGGATGGCATCGCCCAGGTCGTGGCGCAGGGCATCGCCCATGGCTGCCGCGCGCTCGGCGTAGACGGCGCGCACCTTGGCCAGCGTACCGGGCATGCGGCCTGCCTTGAGGTACTGGGCGGCAGTCGCCTGGGCAAAGGTGCTGGTGTGGGCGTCACTGAACTGTTTGCACATGGTCGCCTTGCCCAGCAGTTCGGCCGGCGCCACCATCCAGCCCACACGCAGGCCAGGCGACAACACCTTGCTCAGGCTGCCGCAGTGCACCAGGTAGTCGCGGCTGCCCGGGACCTGGGCCGACAGGGCCAGCAGGCTGGGGGGCGGCGCATCGGCGAAGTACAGGTCGCCATAGGGGTCGTCCTCGACGACCAGCACCTGGTGCTGAACGGCCAGTTCCAGCACTTTCCTGCGCCGCTCCAGGCTGAGCATGGCGCCGCTGGGGTTGCCGAAGGTCGGAATCAGGTAGATGAACTTGGGCTTGTGCTCGACGATGAGGCGCTCCAGCGCATCGGTCTGCACGCCCTCACCGTCCACCGGCGCCGTCACCAGATCGGCACCGTAGAGGCGGAAGCACTGGATGGTGGCCAGAAACGTGGGGCCTTCGACGATGACCTTGTCGCCCGGCGAGACCAGCGTCTTGCCCAGCAGGTCCAGGGCCTGCTGGCTGCCAGTGGTGACGATGAGGTCGCTGGCCGATACGGCCTGGCTGCCCTTGCTGGCCATGAAAGCCGCCAGCTGCTCGCGCAGGGGCTGATAGCCCTCGGTGGCGCCATACTGCAACGCACCACCGGCTTCTTCCGTCAGCGCGGCATTGACCGCCTCACGGATGCCGTCCACGTCGAACATGGCGCTGTCGGGAAAACCACCGGCAAAGCTGATGATGCCCGGTTTGCCCAACAGCTTGAATAGCTCGCGAATGGCGGATGTCTCGACGTTGTTCAGGCGGTCGGCAAAAGGCGTGGTAAAGGGCATGGCGGCGTCCGGATACGGTTCAGGGAAATCGGCAGTCTGCCATTGTCGCCAATTTGCAGCGCAGGTTTCCTGCGCCGTGCAGGTCGCTAGACTTGCATACCCACCGACACCCACCCTGCAAGGCCATGACCGACGCCAAACCCATGTCCCCGTCCCAGATCGAGGCCTTCTTCGCCACCCTGCAGGCGGCCAATCCACAGCCGGTGACCGAACTGGAATACACCAGCGTGTTCGAGTTGCTGGCCGCCGTCCTGCTGTCAGCTCAGGCCACCGACGTGGGAGTGAACAAGGCGACGCGCCGGCTGTTTCCGGTGGCGGGCACCCCGCAGAAGATGCTGGACCTGGGGCTTGAGGGGCTGGAAGGGTACATCAGGACCATCGGCCTGTACCGCAGCAAGGCCCGGCACCTGATGCAGACCTGCCGCATCCTGGTCGAGCAGCACGGGGGCGAGGTGCCACGTTCACGCGAGGCACTGGAAGCGCTGCCGGGGGTGGGACGCAAGACGGCGAACGTGGTGCTCAACGTGGCCTTTGGCGAGCCGACCATGGCCGTGGACACGCACATCTTTCGCGTCGGCAACCGCACGGGGCTGGCACCCGGCAAGACACCACTGGCGGTGGAGCAGGCGCTGCTCATGCGGGTGCCGGGCAAGTACCTGGTCGATGCCCACCATTGGCTGATCCTGCACGGTCGTTATGTGTGCCAGGCGCGCAAACCGCTGTGCGGCCAGTGTGCGGTCTCAACCCATTGCAACTACCGTCACAAGACGGCAGCCGGGGGATGAAAGCCGACCCGCTCAGGTCGGCTTGCGCAGCACGTTGACCACCTTCTGCTCGCCGCCCTTGCGCTCGCAGGTGCTGGCATCCCGCCCGCAGAAGGTGCACGACTTCTCACCCATGAGCGTGGCAGCACCGCCGCAGGAGCCTTGCAGCGGCTTGCCCTTGAGGATGACGCCCAGCGCCATGGCGGCAAAGAACACCAGAAACAGGACAATGGCAAGCAGGATTTCCATGTTTGTCTTTCAGCAGCGCCCGATCACTCAGGATGGCCGGCATTGAGCAGCGGCGCCATGCGCTGGCTGTGCCGGGTACGCCGCCCCCCATTGTCTTCGTAGACCCAGAAAACGGCCAGCTGGTTCGCTTCGGCCACTTCGGCGCCACGGGCTTCGTCCAGCACCATGAAGGCGGTGGCCCAGGCATCCGCCAGGGCGACATTGTCCGCCAGCACGCTGACCGACACGGGCGGCCGAGGCACCGGGTACCCGCTGACCGGATCGATGACGTGCGAGAAGCGGCGCCCTTCGAGCTCGAAGAAGTTGCGGTAGTTGCCGGAGGTGGCCAGGGCTGCTTCGGACAGGTGCAGGCGCGTGAGCACGCGACCGGTGACCGCCGGATCAGGCGCTTCGATGCCGATGCGCCAGGGTCCTCCCGCCGGCCCCTGGCCACGTGTGGCCACCTCGCCACCGATCTCGACCATGTAATGGGCGATACCCTGGCCCTGCATCACGCCGGCAATCAGGTCAACGCCATAGCCCTTGGCGATGGCAGAGAAATCGAGCCGCAGCGGCGCCCGCTTGACCAGACGACCCGGCGCAGGCTGCTCGACCGCTTCAAAGCGACCCCTGGCCGCTTCGATGGCTTCAGGTGCAGGCAGACGGGTCAGCGGCTGCTCCAGCTTGGGCCAGCCGAAACCCCACAGGTTGACCAGGCCCCCCACCGTGGGGTCGAAAGCGCCACCACTGGCCTGGTACACCTGACGCGAGAGGTCCAGCACCCGCTCGAAGTCGGCGTCGATCGGCACATCCTTGCCCGGCGCTGCCTCATTGAAGGCCGTGATGACCGAGTCGGCCCGGTAGGTGGACAGGCTGGCGTTGAGCACATCGAGCCGGGCATCCACGGCCATTTGCAGGGCGGCCGCATCGAAAGCGGCAGACGGCGGCTGGAAGCGGATGTGGTAGCGCGTGCCCATGGTCGCGCCTTCGAACTGCAAGTAGGCCTGCTCGCGCGTGCAGCCGGCCGTTCCCAGCACGGCGCCCAGCGGCAACAACGACAGCAGCCCGAGGGCCTTGCGACGCAGCATTCCCGAGGTGTCCTGCCCGGTGCGTTCAGCCGCCGAAGTCGTCGAGCATGATGTGCTCGTCTTCGACACCCAGGTCCTTGAGCATCTTGATGACCGAAGCGTTCATCATCGGCGGGCCGCACATGTAGAACTCGCAGTCCTCCGGCGCCGGGTGGTCCTTGAGGTAGTTCTCGTAGACCACGTTATGGATGAAGCCGGTCGGACCGGTCCAGTTGTCCTCGGGCAGCGGATCCGACAGGGCCAGGTGCCAGCTGAAGTTCTCGTACTTGCGGGCCAGCTCGTCGAACTCGTCCGCATAGAAGGTCTCGCGCAGGCTGCGGGCGCCATACCAGAAGCTGATCTTGCGCTGGCTGCTCAGGCGTTTGAGCTGGTCGAAGATGTGCGATCGCATCGGCGCCATGCCGGCACCGCCACCGATGAACACCATCTCGTTGTTCGTCTCCTTGGCGAAGAATTCGCCGAAGGGACCCGAGACCTTGACCTTGTCACCCGGCTTGAGCGAGAACACCCAGGACGACATCTTGCCCGGCGGAATGCCCTGGGCGCCCGGTGGCGGCGAGGCCACGCGGATGTTGAACTTGATGATGCCCTTCTCTTCCGGGTAGTTGGCCATGGAGTAGGCGCGGATCACCGTCTCCTCGACACGCGAGACGTTGTCGAAAATCTTGAACCGCTCCCAGTCACCCCGGTATTCCTCGGGAATGTCGAAATCCTGGTAGTCCACGACGTGCGGCGGGCACTCCAGCTGCACATAGCCACCCGCCCGGAAATCCACGCTTTCGCCCTCGGGAATCCTGAGCACCAGTTCCTTGATGAAGGTGGCGACGTTGTCGTTGGAGACCACCGTGGTCTCCCACTGCTTGACCCCGAAGAACTCGGGCTCGATCTCGATCTTCATGTCCTGCTTGACCGGCACCTGGCAGGCCAGGCGCGAATGGTCGCGGATCTCGCCGCGGGTGAAGTGGCCCTCTTCCACCGGAAGAATGCCGCCACCACCCTCCATGACATGGCATCGGCATTGCGCGCACGTGCCACCACCGCCACAGGCGGAGGACAGGAAAATGCCTTTGTCGGCCAGGGTCTGCAGCAGCTTGCCCCCGGCCGGCACGGTCAGCGTGCGCTCGGGGTCGCCGTTGATCTCGATGCGCACATCGCCGCTGCTGACCAGCAGCGACCGGGCATAGAGGATCACCAGCACCAGGGCCATGACGACGACGGTGAACATCGCCACCCCGCCGGCAATCGTGGTCACATCCATCTTTGCGATTCCTTTTCGTTGTACCTGGGCCAGGCAGCCGTCAGAGGGTCATGCCGCCGAAGGACATGAAGCCCAGGGCCATCAGGCCGGCGGTGATGAAGGTGATGCCCAGGCCGCGCAGGCCTTCGGGCACATCGCTGTACTTGAGCTTCTCGCGGATGCCGGCCATGGCCGTGATGGCCAGTGCCCAGCCCAGGCCGGCGCCCAGGCCGTAGACGGCCGATTCGGGCAGGTTGTAGTCGCGCTCGACCATGAACAGCACCGCCCCCAGGATGGCGCAGTTCACGGTGATCAGCGGCAGGAACACGCCCAGCGCGTTGTAGAGCGTGGGCACATAGCGGTCGAGGAACATTTCCAGGATCTGCACCACCGCCGCAATCAGGCCGATGTAGAGCAGGAAGCCCAGGAAGCTCAGGTCGACGTCAGGCAGGCCTGCCCATGACAGCGCACCGGCCTTGAGCAGGTACTGGTACATCAGGTTGTTCAGCGGCGTGGTGATGGCCAGCACGACCACCACGGCCACGCCCAGGCCGACGGCCGTTTCAACCTTCTTGGACACGGCCAGGAAAGTACACATGCCCAGGAAGAAGGACAGCGCCATGTTCTCGATGAACACGGCCCGGATGAAGAGCGCAATGTAGTGTTCCATCAGTGTCCCTCCAGAACCTTGGACTGGGGTGCCAGCTTGAACTCGGCCTTCTCGCGCTGGCTGCGCTTCCAGGTGCGCAGTGCCCAGATCACGCAGCCGATGATGAAGAAAGCGCTGGGCGGCAGCAGAAACAGGCCGTTGGGCACGTACCAGCCACCGGCGTCCGCCGTGGGCAGGACCTCCATGCCCAGCAGCTTGCCGCTACCGATCAGTTCGCGGATGATCGCGACCGTCACCAGCATGGCGCTGTAGCCCAGTCCGTTGCCGATGCCGTCCAGGAAACTGGCCACCGGCGGGTTGCTCATGGCGTAGGCCTCGGCCCGGCCCATCACGATGCAGTTGGTGATGATCAGGCCAACGAACACCGACAGCGACTTGGCGGTGTCGTAGGCCACGGCCTGCAGGATCTGGTCAACCACGATCACCAGCGAGGCGATGATCGTCATCTGCACAATGATGCGGATGTTGCTGGGGATGATGTTGCGGATCAGCGAGATGGACAGGTTGGAGAACGCCGTCACACTGGTCAGTGCAATGCTCATCACCAGGGCGGTGGCCAGGCTGCTGGTCACGGCCAGGGCCGAGCACACGCCCAGCACCTGCAGGGCAATGGGGTTGTTGTCGACGATGGGGTCGAGCAGCACCTTCTTGATCTTGGTCTCGGACATGGTCAGGCCTCGCCAGCTTTGAGGTTTTTCAGGAATGGGGCGAAGCCGCGCTCGCCCAGCCAGAAGCGGATCAGGTTGTTCACGCCGCGTGTGGTCAGCGTGGCACCGCTGAGCCCGTCAATCTCGCCTTCGCGCGAGGCGCTGCCCTTGACGACCTTGATGGCCACCTGGCCCTGCGCGTCATAGGCCTGCTTGCCCGGCCACAGCGCCTTCCATTCGGGTTCACCGACCTTGGCACCCAGGCCCGGGGTTTCCTTGTGCTCGTAGAAGGACAGGCCCCGCACGGTGGTCAGGTCGCCTTCGAGCACCAGGAAGCCGTACAGCGTGCCCCACAGTCCGGCGCCATGCACCGGCAGCACGATCTGGCGCAGACCTTTCTCGCCGGGCAGCACATACACCGTGGCATAGCGTGGCTTGCGCTGGATGCCGGCCGGGTCGTCGCCCTTCATGGACACCGATAGCGCCGGGTCGCGTGCGGCCTTGCGCTGGTCGTAGCTGCGCGGGTCGATGCCGGACGTCTTGAGTTCGTCGTCGGTAGCATAGCGCCCGGTTTCCAGGTTGACCAGCCGGACCTCGAATTCACCGAACAGGCGGGCGACCTCGGCACGGCTCTGTCCAGGCGCGGACAGGCCGGCGGCAGCCAGGATGTTCCGGTTGCGGTCCAGCAGGCGGTTGGCCTCCTGCATGGGTTTGAGGCCGACCGCGGCGGTCGAGACCAGGATGGAGCAGCCCAGGCACAGCACCAGGGCCACGATCAGGGTTTGTTTGGCGCTTTGCTTACCCATGGCGTGCAAGCCTCCGTTTCACGTTGGCGCGGACGACGAAGTGATCGATCAGCGGGGCGAACAGGTTGGCGAACAGGATGGCGAGCATCATCCCCTCGGGGAACGCGGGGTTGACCACGCGGATGAGCACCGCCATGAACCCGATCAGTGCGCCGAAGATCCATTTGCCGGTATCGGTCATGGATGCGGAGACCGGGTCGGTCGCCATGAAGATCATGCCGAAGGCAAACCCGCCCAGCACGAAGTGCCACCAGAAGGGCAGCGCCATCATGGGATTGGTGCCGGAGGCAATGGCGTTGAACATCAGGCTGGTGGCCGCCATGCCCAGGAACACGCCGCTGACGATGCGCCAGGAGGCAATGCCGGTCCACAGCAGCACGACGCCACCGATCAGGATGGCCAGGGTCGAGACTTCGCCGATGCTGCCCTGCATGTTGCCGATGAAGGCATCGGTCCAGGTCAACGCTTCGCCCCAGGGGTGAGCCAGGGCGCCGATGCCACCCTGCGCCGCCTGGCCCAGGGCGGTGGCGCCGCTGAAACCGTCGACCGCCGTCCACACCCCGTCACCGGAGATCTGGGCCGGGTAGGCGAAGAACAGGAAGGCGCGCCCGGTCAGGGCCGGGTTCAGGAAGTTCTTGCCCGTGCCGCCAAAGACTTCCTTGCCAAACACGACGCCGAAGCTGATACCCAGAGCCGCCTGCCACAGAGGGATGTCCGGCGGCAGGATGAGGGCAAACAGGATGGAGGTGACGAAGAAACCTTCGTTGACCTCATGGCCACGCACGGACGCGAACAGGACTTCCCAGAAGCCACCCACGATGAACGTGACCGCGTAGATGGGCAGGAAGTAGCTCGCGCCATGCCACAGGCAGTCCCACCAGTTGGCCGGATCGTATCCGGCGGCCAGCCCGATGAGCGACCCGCGCCAGCCGGCCACCTCGGCCATGCCCATCTGGGCCATGGCGGTGTTGGCCTGGAAGCCGACGTTGTACATCCCCCAGAACATGGCGGGGAACGCACACAGCCAGACGGTGATCATGACCCGCTTGAGGTCGATGCCGTCGCGCACATGGGCGCCGCTGTGGGTGACGCTGGCGGGCGAATAGAAAATGGTGTCGACCGCTTCGTACAGGGCGTAGAAGCGGTGCCACTTGCCCCCTTTGAGGAAATGGGGCTCGACGCGGTCCAGGAATGAGCGGAGTGCTTGCATGCTCAACCTTCTTTCTCGATGCGTGTGAGGTTGTCGCGCAGGATGTCGCCGTACTCGTACTTGCCCGGGCACACATAGGTGCACAGGGCCAGGTCTTCCTCGTCCAGCTCCAGCGCGCCCAGGTGTTCGGCGGTTTCCAGGTCTCCGACGATGAGTGAACGCAGCAGGTGCGTGGGCAGGATATCCAGCGGCATCACCTTCTCGTAGGCACCGATGGGCACCATGGCGCGCGGTGAGCCATTGGTGCTGGTGTTCATGTCGAAGCGCTTGCCGCCCATGAACTGGGACAGGTAGATGCGCATGGCCGAGAAACGGCCCGCGCCAGGCGACGCCCAACCCATGAACACGCGCTCATCGCCCTCGGGCAGCACGGAGACATGCAAGTGATAACGCCCGAGGAAGCCCAGGGGGCCGGCGGCTGTCCGGCCGGACAGCACCGAGCCTGAAATGATGCGTCGGTGGGCACCCTGCAGTTCGCCGTGCGTCAGCTGCTCCAGGTCGGCACCGATGCGCGTGCGCACCAGGCGCGGACGGCGCACCTGCGGTCCCGCCAGCGCCACAACGCGACTGAGGTCCAGGCGGCCCGTGGTGAACAGGCGGCCAATCGCGATGACATCCTGGTAGTTCAGGCTCCAGACCTGGCGCTGGCGGCTCGCCGGCATCAGGAAATGGATGTGTGTGCCCGTCAGGCCCGCCGGATGCGGGCCATCGAAGGCCTGGGCCCTGACCTGCGCTGCGCGGGCAGCCGGCAGGCGCGTGCCCGGCGCATGGCAGACAAAGACGGTCGGCGCCAGCCGCGCCAGCACATCCAGGCCAGCGGCGAACGCATCGGCGCCTTCGTCGAGCACCGGCTGAGGATCAAAACCCAGCGGATGGGTGTCCATGGCGTTGACGAAAATGGCCGCTGGCTGGGCCTCGGGCGACGGCACCTTGCTGAAGGGCCGTGTGCGCAGGGCCGTCCACAGGCCGCTGTCGAGCAGGGTCCTGACGATGGCTTCCCGCGGCAGCTGGCCCAGCGCCTCGGGCGCATGGGCGGCAAACGTGACGCCATCGTGTTCGGGACCTTCCGATGCCACATCGATGACCAGCGACTCGAAGCTGCGCTGGTGGCCTCGGTGGATGGCGCGCACGGTGCCGCTGGCTGGTGCGGTGTAGAGCACGCCGGGTGTCTTCTTGTCTTCGAACAGCACCTGGCCGAGGCGGACGGTGTCGCCCTCCTGCACGCGCATGGTCGGACGCAATCCGACGTAGTCGGATCCCAGAAGGGCCACCGCGTGCGGCGTTGGCGCTGTATCGAGTTCAGGTGCAGGCGAGCCGGACAGAGGCAGGTCCAGGCCTTTTTTGATCTTGATCATGTTGACGAGGAACGAAGCAGCTCCAGGGAACGGGCGGTTGGCAGTGCGTGGCGGTACCGCAGGAGTCTGCAGGTGGCATGCGCTCCGCAATGGCGCCGCTGGCAGCAGGCCATACCGGAGACAGGTCCCGGCGGAGCGCAAAAAAGATGGCAGGGCGGCATGAGACCGGCTGGGGCCGATACCGTCGAGCACCCGGCATTTTAACCGGAGCGGATTGCCGAAAACTTACCGGAAAGGATCCCGGATCAGTGCAGCCAGGCCTGGGTCAGCGCATGCAGGACCAGACCGACCAGCGCCCCCACCACCGTGCCATTGATGCGGATGAACTGCAGATCGCGTCCGATGTGGTGTTCGAGCACGGCGCTCATCTCGCCCGCATCCCACGCCTGGACCCGTTCGCTGACAAACTCGACGATGGCAGGGCGGCTGCGGTCGAGCGTGGCCAGCAAGGCCGACCGCAGCTGGCGGTTCAACCCATCGCGCAGGCCGTCGTCGGCCTCCAGCTGCTGACCCAGCGCCTGCAGAAGCGTCTGGACGTGGGCTTGCAATCGGCTCTCGCCGGAACTGGCGTCCTGCCGCAGTCGCCCGACGAAGTCGTGCCACCAGGCCTCCACCGGTGCCTGCCAGCGCGGCTGGGCCAGCCAGGCGTCGCGCCAGGCAGCCACCCTGCCCTGCCACTGCGGGTCCTGCTGCAGGCGGACCGCAGTCCTGTCGACCCAGGCGTCGAACCGGTGGCGCCACTCGTGCTCCGGATCTGCGGCCACCGCCTCCAGCGTGCGTGTCAGGGCGGCCACCAGCTTGCGGGTCGCCAGGCGGGCTGCCACCTGGTCCAGGCCCACGTAACGCAGTTGTGCCAGCTCTCTGGCCAGCACGTCGGTGACCTGCTCCTGCACGCTGTCCCGCGCGGCCCAGACGGCCACCTCGTCAAGCAGGGTGTCCAGCCAGCGCTGGTGGCGCCGCTGCGCCGTCATGGCTTCGATGGCCTGCCCGCCCAGTGCAGCCAGGTCCACCTCGCGCAACAGGCGTCTGGCCAGACCTGCCAACCAGTCGCGCACGGGTTCGCGATCGAGCGTCGACAGCACATCCGGCGTGGCCTCGACGATGCCCTGGGCCAGCCGGCCCACATGCCGGGGATCGTTCAGCCAATGGGAGAGATCACCCGCCACATCCCAGCGCGCCAGTGCCTCGTCCACCCGCTGGCGGGTCAGGAAATGCTGGTCCAGGAACTCGGCCAGCCGTCGCCCCAGCCGGTCCTTGTTGGCCGGAATGATGGCGGTATGGGGAATGGGCAGTCCCAGCGGATGTCGAAACAGTGCCACCACGGCAAACCAGTCGGCGATGGCGCCCACCATGGCCGCCTCGGCCGCAGCTGCCAGATACCCCCATCCCACGTGTCGTGGCGCCATGACGGTGGCCAGCACGTAGGTGGCGGCTGCACCCGCCAGCAGGGCCAGGGCGATGGCTTTCATGTGCGCCAGTGACCTGGCCGCGGGCGCGGAAGGTTCGGTACTCATGGACGTGTTGTACCTCAGCTCAGAGGTCCAGGCAGATTCCGCCACCCGGCTCCGGCCCTTCGCGAGGCCATTGCGCTGCCCCCGGAATAGGCATGTCAGCACCCCGCGCGATGTAGGACGCGGCGCGGATCACGCCGGCATGGGTCACCCAGGCCACATCGGCGGCGGCCAGGGTCCGCATGTCCGTCAGTGCCGCGGCCACGCGGTCCAGCAGCATCTGCGTGCTTTCGCCTCCACCGAAGCGGTGGTGGGCGAAGCTGGCCATCCATGCATCGAAATCGGATCGGTCGACGGCGTCCCAGGGCCGCATCTCCCACCGGCCGAAATCCATCTCGTTCAGACGCACATCGACCCGGGGTTCGGACAGGTCATTGCGCCGGTTCCGGATGGCACGCGCCAGCTGTTGCGCTCGCCCCAGTCCGGAAACCCGCCATGTCACGCCACCAGGCAGGCGGCCTGCCCAGTGGTCTGCAGCCGCCTCGGTCAGACCCGGGTCAGCCGGCACGTCACTGGCACCGTAACAGGTGCCCTCGGGCAACTGGACGCGCGCATGGCGCAACAGCCACAGTCTCATGCAGCCAGTCCCTGCCTCACGCCAGTCCCTGCCCCGCCGCGACCGAGATCCCGAAGAGGAATCCGATTTCGCTGACCTGCTGGGTCGCACCCAGCCCGTCGCCGGTAAAGCCTTGCAACCGTCGCCAGAGCAGACGCCACATCCAGGCCAGGCCGGCCACGGCCCCGACCACGCCGGCCAGCCAGTGCCAGCCCGGCATGCGCCATGCCAGCAGCCCGATGGCCGGCATCCACCACACCAGTGCCGTCAGCAGACCCGATGTACCTATGCTCTCGGCCAGCGGTTTGGACTTCGAACGGGGTGTGTCACCCACATGCGGCAAGGTCCGGATGATGCCCAGCGGCATCAGGCGCGACGTCACATGCCCGCCGAACAGGGCCAACGCCGCCAGCGAATCGCTCACCTGGACCAGCAGTGCCAGCAGCGCCACCTTGAACGCCAGCGCCAGGACCAGTGCCACGGCACCATAAGTGCCGATGCGCGAATCCTTCATGATCTCCAGCGCCCGCTCACGCGTCGTGCCGCCACCCAGCCCGTCTGCCGTGTCCGCAAGACCATCCTCGTGAAAGGCGCCCGTCAGCAGGACGCTGAAGACAGTGGATGCCAGGGCCGCCACCCAGGGCGCTGCCGGCTGGGCAGGCAGCAGCACCAGCAGGCCCCAGAACACGCCGGCCACAAGCCCGCCGACCAGCCAGCCCACGCCCGGAAAATGGGCCGCGCTCGCCCGCAGCATGGTGGGCGAGAAGCCTACCCAGTCGGCCAGCTTTCCTGTCACAGGAACACGGGTGAAGAACTGGACCGCGATGAGATAGTGGCGCAGGAAGTTCATGACCTTGTCAGCCCTCGGTGGTTGCACCTTCCTGGCGGGACACGCCGGCGGCCTCGAAACTGGCCATCTCGCGCAGGATCGCACAGGCGCTGTGCAGGAGCGGCCACGCCAGGGCCGCACCGGATCCCTCACCCAGGCGCAGCCCGAGGTCAAGCAGGGGCTCGACCTTGAGGTGGGCCAGCATCAGCGCGTGGCCTCGCTCGCCCGAACGGTGGGCAAACACGCAACGCTGCAGCACATGGGGCCGCAGCGACGCGGCAACGAGCACGGCGGAAGTGGCAATGAACCCGTCGACCACGATGACGCGCCGCTCGGCGGCAGCCTGCAGAACGGCACCGACCATGGTCGCGATCTCGAAGCCGCCCAGGGCCGCCAGCGCGTCCAGCGGTTCGCGGGCGTCGGCATGCACCTCCAGCACCTGGCGCAGGATGGCGATCTTTCGCTCCACGGCATCTGCATCCAGGCCCGTGCCCGCGCCGGTGCAATCCGCGATGTCCAGGCCGGTCAGTCGACTCAACAACATGGCGGCAGACGATGTGTTGCCAATGCCCATCTCGCCCAGCAACAGCGCGTTGCCCGGCAACTCCGCCAGCAGGGCCTGCCCGCTGGCCATCGCGGCCCGGCACTGCGCCACACTCATGGCGGGTCCTTCCAGGGCGTCGGCCGTCCCGCGGGCGACTTTGCTGATGACCAGCCCGTTGCGCGGCGCAAAGTCGTGACGGACGCCGCAATCCACCACGGTCAGATCGATGCCGTTCTGGCGAGCCAGCACGCTGACCGCCGCGCCACCGGCCAGAAAGTTCTCGACCATTTGCCAGGTCACGTCGCTCGGATAAGCCGACACCCCCCGCGCCGCCAGACCATGGTCGCCAGCAAAGACCACCAGCTGAGGAGCCTCCAACGTCGGCGAGTCGCTGCCCAGGACGAGACCGATGCGGTGTGCCAGTGCTTCCAGCCGCCCCAGCGAGCCTACCGGCTTGGTCTTGTTGTCGATCAGGCGCTGGAGCCGTCCGGACAGGACTGGGTCATCGAGGTGGGCGACATCGGGCAAGTCAAAATGCATGGGTCTTCCTTTCAGGTGATCTTGTGGTCAGGGTGCAATCAGGTCCGCCAGCACACCCGGCGCGAAATGCGTCCCGATATGGTCGGCCAGTCCGTCGAAGACATCGTCCAGCGTCCGCGTCTGCGCGCCAAACAGGGCATGCAGGACACGCGGGTCCTCGAACAGGCCATGCAGGTACAGACCCAGCACGTTGCCGGCGAGGTTCTGCCAGGCCAGGCCAGGCACCAGTTCCCGGGCCATGTCGCCCTTGGCGGCCATGGCCGGGTGCTGAGCGGTCTGTCCATGGTGAATTTCGTAGCCTGCCAGCGTCACCCCGGACAGGGCCTGCCACGGCCCGACGACCGTGCCCAGACGTACCTCGCTCCTGCGCACCGTCTTGTCTGGGGCAAAGGACGTCACCAGGGGCAGCAATCCCAGGCCCGGGCCGTTGCCATCGACGCCATGGGTGTCGATCAATGCCTCGCCCAGCATCTGCAGGCCACCGCAAATGCCCAACACCCGTCCGCCCCGCGCGGCATGGTCCGCCACTGCCTGGTCCAGGCCCTGGGAGCGCATCCACGCCAGGTCGGCGGCGGTCGCCTTGGACCCCGGCAGCACAATCCAGTCGGCACCGGCACATTCGGCCGGACTGCGCGCCCAGACCAGCCGCAGACCCGGAACGTTCTTCAAAGGCTGAAACTCATCCAGGTTGCTGATGCGCGGCCAGGCCAGCACCGCCACAGAGGTCTGCACCGCGCCTTCGGTCACGCTGCGATCGTCGAACACCCCGTCCTCCTCGGGCAGACCGTGCTTCCACCACATGGGCAAGGTGGCCACGGTGGGGACACCGGTCAGGTCCTGCAGCATCTGCGGTGCAGGCGCCAGCAAGGCCGCGTCCCCCCTGAACTTGTTGAGCACGAACCCCCGGATCAGCGCCCGTTCCGCCTCGGGCAGCAGGGCCCAGGTGCCATACAGGTGGGCGAAGGCGCCTCCCCGGTCGATATCAGTGACCAGAAGGCACCGCGCCTGCGCATGGCGCGCCACCCGCATGTTGACGATATCGCTGGCATGGAGGTTGATTTCAGCGGGTGAACCGGCGCCTTCGATCACCACCACATCGTTGTCCGCCCGCAGTGCATCCAGCGCGGCCCGGATGGCCGGCCAGACTGTCTCGCTTCGACCGCGCCAGGGCATGTCACTCAGGCCCTGGTGGACTTCACCCATCAGAACCACCTGACTGTGTGTGTCAGCCTCCGGCTTGAGCAGCAGCGGATTCATCCGAACGTCGGGCTCGGCCCTGGCTGCGAGGGCCTGAAAATACTGGGCACTGCCGATCTCGCCACCGCGCTCTCCTGTGTCCGCAGCCACGATTCGGGGCTCCGCAGGGCCACCCCAAGGCGCATCAGCCCCCTCGGAGGGCAGCGACCCGCGCAGGTGGCGGGGCGTGGGGGCAACCACCCTTGCGTTGTTGCTCATGTTCTGGGCCTTGAAAGGCGCCACTTTCAGCCCCTGACGCGCGTAGTGGCGGCACAGGGCGGTCGTCAGCCAGCTTTTGCCAGCACCACTGGTGGTGCCCAGCACCATCACGCAAACAGCCGTCATGGCAGAACCTCCATCGTCACGTCCTGCCCATCCAGGGCAGCACCCAGCGCCGCCAGCGCGGCCGGACCCTGTGCGTTGATGCGCCACCAGCCCGGCAGGCCGAACGAGCTGGCGTCACGCAGCTTGATGCCTTGCGCGCGAAGGACAGGAGCATCCACGGGGCGTGGAGGCCTCGCGCACAGGTAGGCCGTATCGCTCGGCATACATGTCCAGCCCCGGTCGACCAGCCCAAGACGCAGCGCCTCGGCCCACAGCCGCAACGTGTCGCGACTGCGGACCAGCCACGCCTGGACCTCCGGCTGTGTCCAGGCCATCAACATGGCCTCGCCGTGTGCACCGATCGGCCAGGAAGCGGCCAGTCCGTCCAGGTCCATCACATCGGCTTCGGCATCCGACGGTGCAATCGCATAGGCTGCACGGACTCCGGTCAGGCCCAGGGCCTTGTTGGGCGACCAGAGCTGCCATACGCGGTCCAACTCGGCTTCAGACAAAGTGCTCTCGCCCAGCAGGCGCAGCGGTGCGTACGCCCGGTCGAGCACCACGGTGCGCCGCACGCCGTCCAGCAGGGCTCGCACATGTTCGCCTGACGCTGCCTGGCCGAGCGGACTGCCGGGATCACAGAGCCAGGCCAGTTGCGCATGTTCAGGCTGTTGCGCCCGTTCCAGCCCCCAGGCCGACGCTGCGTGGGCATAGTCGCCATAGGCATGCGGCGGGGTCCAGAAATGGCGATCGCCTGCACGCCAGCGCCAGGCCGTCAGTCGCTGGATGCACTCGCTGGCACTGCCAGCCAGCAACAGGCGCGAAGGCCGCACCGCATGCAGACGCGCCAGCGCTTCACGCAGGCCCGTGTAACCCGGATCGGGATAGCGCCCAGCATCAGCCGCCTGCACCAGTCGCAGCGCCACAGGACACGGCCCGCAGGCGTTGGCGTTGCTGGAAAAGTCCCAGCGTGCAGCACCTTGCGCGTCGGTTCCACCGTGCAGACGCGGTCTCATCGAACGACTCCAGCGGCCAGCGCCACCGTGGCCACACCAGCCAGCATGGCCACCACGGACCCGCACCGCCGCAGTGCCTGCCCCGTGTCCGCCGACGCCGGTACACGCCCGTGCCGATTGAGTTCGTATACCCCCGGCTTGCCCAGGCGCACGCCCAGTTCCTCGGCCAATGCCCCCATGGGCCAGCCTCCGTTGGGCGATGGCGTCAGCGCCGCGTTGGCCACCACGGCGCCCCAGTTGCGCCACCGGGAGGGGGCTGCAATCAGCAGCGCCGTCAGTCGCGCTGGCAGCCAGGACAGAACGTCGTCCGCCCTGGCGGCCCATTTGCCAGCCCAGCTCCAGTCGCGGCCGCCGCGCTCGCCACGGTAGCCCCACATGGCGTCGGCGGTGTTGGCAAAGCGGTAGAGCGCGGCACCAGGCAGCCCGGCCACGGCAAACCAGAAAAGGGGAGCTACCACCGAGTCGTTGAGGTTCTCGGCCAGCGTGGACACCGCCGCCTCGCGCACCCGGGCCTCGTTCAGGGACGCTACGTCGCGACTGACCAGCCGACCCACGCGCGCGCGTCCAGCCGGCAGCGACTCGGCCAGCGCGGCTTCGACCGCCCTCACCTCATCGCGCAACATCCGCCAGGACAACATCGGCTTGAGCACCAGGCCGAGCAGTGCAAGCTGCCACAGTGGCGGCCATCCCTGCATGGCCATCACCAGCACAACCGCCACTGTCACCACCAGCAAGGCGCCCAGGCACCAGGCCACGGAGCCCGCCAGGAATTCGACGGCTGGCCGCGCCCCGGCACCGGCCTGGCGCGAGACACACCGCCCCGCCGCGCCCAGGTAGTGCCCCATCGCGACCACCGGATGCAGCCGGGCCGGCGGCTCGCCGAACGCGACGTCCAGCCCCAGCGCCACCAGCACCGCACCGGCCAGCACCGCGAGGTCAGGCATGTGCGCGGGTGGTGTGCATACCCATGCGGGCCAGCAGATCCTGGTCTGCCTCCACATCCGCATTGCCGGTCACCAGCAGCTTGTCACCGTAGAAGATGGAATTCACACCGGCCAGGAAACACAGCGCCTGCGTGGATTCATGCATCTGCCTGCGTCCGGCCGACAGACGAACCTTGGCCCGGGGCATGGTGATGCGGGCCACCGCCACAGTCCGCACAAATTCGAGCGGATCCAGATCGGGCTCCTCGGCCAGCGGCGTACCGGGCACCTTGACCAGGTGATTGATCGGCACCGACTCCGGGTATGGTTCCAGACTGGCCAGCTGTGCGATCAGCCCGGCGCGGCCAGCACGTGACTCGCCCATGCCCACGATGCCGCCGCTGCAGACATGGATGCCTGCCTCGCGCACATGCCCCAGCGTATCCAGGCGATCCTGGTAGTCGCGGGTGCTGATGATGTCGCCGTAGAGCTCGGGGGCGGTATCGAGGTTGTGGTTGTAGTAATCCAGGCCGGCATCCTTCAGGCGCTGTGCCTGGCCATCGGTCAGCATGCCCAGGGTGCAACAGGCTTCCAGGCCCTCGTCCTTGACCACGCGCACCAGCTCGACAACCTTGTCCAGGTCGCGGTCGTTCGGCGCGCGCCAGGCCGCGCCCATGCAAAAGCGGGAAGCGCCGGCCGCCTTGGCACCCAGCACCGCCTCGCGAACGTCTTCGGCCGTCATCATCTTGCTGGCCGCCACACCGGTTTCGTGATGCACTGACTGAGGACAATAGCCGCAGTCCTCGGGACAGCCACCGGTCTTGATGGACAGCAGCGTGGCCAGCTCCATGTGGGTCGGGTCGTGGTGTTCGCGGTGCACGGTCTGCGCGCGATGCAGCAGTTCGGGCAGCGGCAGATCCAGCAGGGCCTGAACGTCGGCCACGGACCAGCGTTCGGACTGCATCGGCAACGGCTTGGCGGGTCGATGCAGGGTCACGGGTGATTCGACGATGGTGTTCATGGGTCGCTTACTCCAAAGGTTCTGTCTGGATCGCCGTGTCGTGGTCAGCACACAACGTGGGTCCGGGTTCGCCGGGCCACTGGTGTGGTCCCCCTGTGGGGAGTAGACGCGAAGCGGCGCAGGGGGGTCAATCTTCTATCCCGCGTTGCGCCGGGATTCCGGCGTTGAACGCATGCTTGATCTTGGTCATTTCGGTCACGGTGTCGGCCAGCTCGATGATCTCGGGCGGGCAACGGCGGCCTGTCAGGCAGACGTGCACATGACTTGGCCGATCGCGCAGGGCCTGGAGCACGCCGTCCAGCGGCAACCAGCCATAGATCAGCGGATAGGTGATTTCGTCGAGAACGACCAGGAAGTGCTCGCCCGCCAGGATGGTGGCGCGTGCCTTCTCCCAGCCGTCACGCGCCAGCTGCGCCGAACGTTCCAGATCCTGGCTTTTCCAGCTGAATCCGTCGCCCAGCCCCTCGATCGGGATACCTATCTGCTCGAACATGCGGTGTTCACCAAAACGTGCGGTGGGCACCTTCATGAACTGGAAAATCTTCACGGCCTTGCCACGGCCGTGCGCCCGCAAGGCGAGGCCGAAAGCGGCTGTGCTCTTGCCTTTGCCATCACCGGTGTTCACGATCACAATGCCGCGGCGTTCGCCTTCGGCCTTTTCGTACGGCTTTTTACTGGGAGGGGTCTCGATCTGCATGTCAGCTTCGGGTCAAAGGGTTCATCTTCGGCAGTGCCACCCACTGTCCGTCCAGTTCACGCACCACCAGGCGCTGGTCGAACACGGCCTCCAGCGCGCGGTGGGTGGATTCGTCGGCGCACGCGCCCTGGTGCGTGAGGCGACCTTGCGCCATCACGACCATCTCGTCGGCATGCAGGGCCATCGCGATTTCGTGCAGCACACTGACCACGGTCCTGCCCTCGCGCACCAATGCCTGCACAACGTCCAGCCAGTCGGCCTGGTGCGGCGGATCCAGATTGGCCAGCGGCTCGTCCATCAACAGCACCTGCGCGTCCACGGCCAGGGCGCGGGCCAGCAGCACGCGCTGGCGCTCGCCGCCCGAGAGCTGGCCGAGCGAGCGGGCACGCCAGTCCCAGGACTGCGTGGCGCGCAAAGCCCGCTCGACCGCGGCCCGGTCACGTTCATTGGGTGCACTGAGCCAGGCCTGGTGCGGCAGCCGACCCAGCATGGCCACATCCCACACGGTCAGATCGTCGGCGCTCGCCTCGTTCTGCCCCAGCCAGGACAGACGTTGTGCACGCTGTCGGCCGGACCAGCTCCCCAGGGGCCGCTCCAGCAGGGACACGGTGCCCGTGTGCGGCAGCAGGCCGGCCAGGGCCTTGAGCAGCGTCGACTTGCCCGCCCCGTTCGGCCCGACGATGCTGGTCCAGCGACCGGCCGGCAAGGCCAGGTCAACGCCATGCAGTACCGGGACAGCGCCCAGCGTCACACCCACTTGCCGCGCCTCCATGGCCCAGGGCTTTGTGCTCACAAGCCGCCTCCCCGAGACGCCCGCGTGCCGCGGTGCATCAACCACAAGAGATAGCCACCGCCGAGCACGGCCGTCAGCACGCCCACTGGTAGTTCCTGTGGCGCAATCAGCCAGCGCGCCATCGTGTCGGCCGCCATCAGCAAGGCGCCGCCCATGCAACTGGCCAGCAGCATCAGCCGGTCATTGGTGGCCTTGACCAGCGACCGCACCAGATGCGGCGCTGCCAGACCCACGAATGCAATCAGCCCGGTCTGCGCCACGGCCGTGCCGGTAGCCAGCGCCAGCACCGCCACCAGCGCAGCGCGCATCGGCCCCAGTGGCAAGCCCAGGCTGCGCGCCGTCGCGTCCCCCAGGCTCAGACCGTCGAGCACACGCGACAACAGCCAGGCCGCCGCGGTACAAAGGACCCACAAGCCTGCCATCAGGCCCGTTGCAGTCCAACCCACGAAACTGGTGGAACCCAGCATGAACGCCTGCATGGCCTGCAAAGACTCCGGCGAGAACAACAGCACCAGATGCGTCATCGCACCCAGGACCACACCCACCACGACGCCCGCCAGCAGCAGACGCAGTGTGTGCTGAACACCACGCGAGAGCACCAGCGTGAGCAGCACGGCCAGTACAGCACCCCCGAAAGCTGCTCCGGTCAACCCCAGCCGCACCCAGACACTGGCGGAGAACACACTGACGGCCACGCCACTGTTCATCATGCTGGCGCCCAGCATGCCCCCGCCCCCACCCATGGCTGCCAGCGCCAGGGCAACGCCGAGCGAGGCCCCTGAGGCGCTGCCCAGCAGAAAGGGATCGGCCAGGGGGTTGCGGAACAATCCCTGCGCCACGGCCCCCGCCAGGCCCAGCAAGGCACCCGCAGCCCAGGCACCCAGGGTGCGCGGCAGGCGGATTTCCCACACGATCTGCCGGGCCATGGCCGTTGCCGCCGCATCGGCCTGCGGGCTCACCAACGGTCCGATGAGATCTTCAAATCCTGCGCTGCCCACACAAACGCCCAACACCGCCAGCGCCAGTGCGGTCAGCACCAGGGCCAGCACCAGCCAGGACGCTCTCCTTGCATTCAAGGGCGCACCCCGCCGCTTGCGCTGCCAGGCGCCCGGGCCATCAGGCAGCGTGCCATCAGCCGTGCGCCTTCGGCCATGCGCGGGCCCGGCCTGACCAGCGCGTCGGACTCATCGGCCGGGAACACGCACAGATGCTGTCCCTGCATGGCACGCAGCGCGTGCCAACCCGGTCGCTGCATCATGCCGTCCACACTGCGTTGACCCACCATGATCAGGTCCGGATCGGCCCTCACGATGTACTCCGGGTTGAGCTTGGGGAACGGACCCAGCGATGCAGGAACAATGTTCCTCACGCCCAGACGGGCCAGCGTCTCGCCGATGAACGACGCCTCGCCCGCCGCATACGGCCCCGGGTTGACCTCGAAATACACCCGCGTTCCACGCACCGCAGGCGGCAACGACTGCGCAGCCGCCATCACCGCTGCATCAATGGCGCGCCACACCTTCTGCGCATCGGGCACCTCCAGCAACTGGCCGATCTTCAGCATGACCCGCTGCACATCGGCATGGGTCTTGGGCTCCAGAGCCAGCACCTTCACGCCCAGCGACCGCAGCCGTTCACCGGCCCGGGACGACGTGGCCATCAGCACCACATCCGGACGCAGCGCGACGATCTGCTCGATATTCGGGTCCAGCCCGCCCCCAACCCGGGGCAAGGCCTTCACGGCATCGGGCCAGTTGGTGTAGCGATCCACCCCTACCAGCCGATGGCACTGGCCCAGTTCACAGACGGTCTCGGCCAGCGACGGCAGCAGACTCACGATGCGCTGGGGTGAGCGGTCAAAGCGCTCCACCGCACCCCGGTCGTCGGTGATCTGCAAGGCCTGCGCATGGACTTGCATGGCCTGCATGGCCAGCAGGGCCAGACCGGCCAGCCAGCCTGTCCTGAGCAGCTTCTTCCAGGTCAGCATGTCTCATCCTTCAAGTTCAGCGGCAGACCGGCAGCCATCAGCGTGACGCGCGCGCAGATGGTCGCCACCCGCTGGTTCAACCGGCCCAGCGCATCCACAAAGGCCCGCACCTCGCGCCCCATCGGGATCACGCCCAGACCAATTTCATTGCCCACCAGCACCACAGGCCCCGTCGCTGCGGCAATGGCCTGGCACAAGGCCTCAACCGCCGCATCCACGGCGCACCCGTGCCGCACCTGCATCGGGTCGGCAGGCATCATCTGGTTCGTCAGCCACAAGGTCAGGCAGTCCACCACCACCAGTGTCCGGGTGTCACTGCAACGCGTCAGCGCATCCGCCAGTGCCAGCGGCTCCTCCACCGTTTGCAGACCCGGCACGCGGTCGGCACGATCGGCCTGATGGCGAGCGATACGCGCCCGCATCTCCTCGTCCCGGGCCTGACCGGTGGCCAGCAGCACGCCGCGGTGCGAGGACGACGCGGCAAGCCATTCGCAGGCCAGAGACTCGGCGCGGTGCGACTTCCCACTCTTCTGGCCACCCAGGATGAATTCACTGCGGGCCAGCTCAACCATGGGTCACCATCCATTGCGTCACGATGCGGTGCATCTGCTCCACACCATCGGTCAGCGCCGCCGGTCCCGGCTGCAGGATGTCGGCCGACTTGATCTCGAACAGCTGCTCCGTCTTCACCGCCGGCACCTCCTGCCACCCGGGGCGAGCCGCCACTTTTCCGGCGCGAAACTTCTTGCCGCACCACGAGCCAATGATGATGTCGGGTGCGCGCCGCACGATCTCGGACCCGTCCGCGATGATCCGGTCCTTGCCCAGTGGCTGCACGGCCAACTCGGGAAACACATCATCCCCCCCGGCGATGCCCAGCAACTCGGAGACCCAGCGGATGCCGCTGATGTGGGGCTCATCCCATTCTTCGAAGAACACCTTCGGCCGGCGCCTGCCAGCTGCCTGCAACGCAGCCACCTCGTCGCCGATCGCGTCCAGCCGCTGGCGCATGACCGCCATGCGTGCCAGACCATCCTCGGCACAGCCCACCACGGCCGCCACCTGGAACAGCATGGAGAAAATGTCCTCCACGCTGCGCTGGTTGAACACCGTCACCTGCACACCAGCGCGAATCAGCGCGGCCGCAATATCAGCCTGCAGGTCCGAAAAGCCGAATACGCAATCCGGTCGCAGTTCCAGGATCTTGTCGATCTTCGCATTGAGGAAGGCGCTGACCTTGGGTTTTTCATCCCGCGCACGACGGGGTCGCACCGTGTAGCCGCTGATGCCGACGATGCGCGCTTCCTGACCCAGCAGGTACAGCCACTCCGTCGTCTCTTCGGTCAGGCAGACGATGCGTCGGGGGCCGGGCAAGGTGTCTGTCATCTCATGCCCCTTCCGGCAGGAACAGATGCGCGCTGGCCTGCGGGTTCGACGCAAACCAGGCGTGGAAATAGCTCGCGCGCACCGCGCCCTGACCATAGATGGCCTCGGGCTTGCCAAACCGCCCAGCTGGCACGGTCTGCGCCGCCAGCGGCACAGGCGATTCGGTCAGCGAGTAGTGAAACGTATGACCGCGCAGTTCGCCCTGCGCCGTGTCCCAGCGCTGCGGCCCCAGCGCGGCCAGCTTCGGCTGCATGCGCACTTCGCCGGGCAACAGCCCCCACATCGGCAGGCGCACGCCATCGGCCAGGACCAGCCCATCGAACAACGGCATCATGCCGCCGCACTCGGCCCAGACCCGCTTGCCAGCCGCCATGTGCCTCGCCAGCGAGGCGCGGCAACGCGTGCCTTGCGCCAGCGCCTGTGCATGCAGTTCCGGGTAGCCGCCGGGCAACCACACCGCGTCGCAAGGCGGCACCGGTTCATCGGCCACCGGCGAAAAGAACACCACCTCGGCCGCCAGATCATGCAAGACATCCAGATTGGCCGGGTAGATGAAGCAGAAAGCGGCATCTCGCGCCACCGCCACCGTCCGACCCCTGAGCAAAGGTTCCACCGGGCGGACGGGCGGCGCGTCAAATGGCACGGCCCAGCGCCGCCAACCCGCCATGTCCATCCGGCCCAACGGCGTAGTCGCCATCGCGTCGGCCAGCGCATCCAGCCGCGCCATCGCATCCGGCAACTCCGTCGCCACGGTCAGCCCAAGATGTCGCTCAGGCAAGGCGAAACCCGGTTCGCGCCGCAGGCCACCGAGCCAGCCGGCGTCGATACCACCCGGCTGTGCGCCGAGGTCGTCGGCCCGAACCGATACCTTCAACATGTTCTCGTGCCCCTCACTGGCCACCCGGTTGGCCAGCACCCCAGCCCAGGGCAGGCCTGGCCGGTAATGGCGCAGGCCATGCACCAGTGCACCAAAGGTGCCGGCCATGGCCGACGCATCCACCACGGCCAGCACCGGAAGGTCCAGCTTCGTGGCCAGGTCGGCAGCGCTCGGGTCACCATCGAACAGCCCCATCACCCCTTCGATCAGGATCAGGTCGCTGTCCCTCGCCGCTTCGTGCAGCCGAACCTGGACATCGTCCTCGCCGTTGAGCCACAAGTCCAGGTTGTGCACCGGATGGCCACTGGCCAGCTGATGCCAGTGCGGGTCCAGAAAATCCGGCCCGCACTTGAACACCCGTACCCGCCGGCCCTGCCGTGCGTGCAGACGCGCCAGCGCCGCCGTCACGGTGGTCTTGCCCTGGCCGGACGCCGGGGCCGCCACCATCAGGGCCGGACAACTTGCCGTTGGCATGGCCGCAGACATGCTCAGCGCGGCGACCAGCTCAGGCCCAGGTAGAAGGTGCGGCCTGCCGTGGCATAGCCCAGCACCGATTCATAGTCCTTGTCGGTTGCGTTGTCCACGCGGGCCAGCAACGTCCAGTCGCGGGCCAAGGTGGTGCTGGCCGTGAGGTTCAGCAGCGTGTAGGCATCCAGGGCCTGCGTGTTGGCTGCATCGTTGTAGCGTTTGCCCACATGCTGCAATTCGCCGCCCAGGCGCCAGTTGCCCAGCGCGGTATCGGCCGTGACGGTGGCCTGTGTCTCGGCACGACGCGCCAGCAGCTTGCCCGTCTCCAGGTTCTTCGGGCGCATCAGGTCCAGCGAGCCACCCAGATTCACCAGACCCAACTTCGTGCCGCCACTGATGGTCACGCCGCTGTAGCGGGCCTCACCCACGTTGCCATAGCACCCGGCATACAGGCCCACGCCATTGGCGCAGTTGCCCGGTCCGCTGATGTAGTTGATCAGGTCCTTCACCTCGTTGCGGTACACCACCACGGCGGCATGGCTGGGACCCGCCTGCCAGCGCAGACCCGCTTCCACGTTGCGCGCCGTCTCGGCCTTCAGATCGGGCGTGCCGTACATGCTGAAGCGCTGGAACAGCGTTGGCACCCGGAACGCGGTACCGGCCGAGGCCGTGGCACGCAGCGTCGGCGTGATGGCATAGCCATAGGCAATGGACCCGGTGGACTCACCTCCAAACTCGCTGTCGTCGTCATGGCGCGCATTGAGTTGCAGCGTATGCGCCCCGGTACGCAAGCCATACCCCACTGCCAGCGCATTCTGGTGCCGATCTGTTTGCACAGGCAAGGTGCTGTCGTTGCGCAGATCGTCCTCACGCCGCTCCAGATCCACGCTCAACAGCGCCTTGCCCAGCTTGACCTCGTTGCGCAGCAGCCATGTGCTCACCTGTGTCTCGGTCAGGTAGGGCGATGGGGTGGTTTCGTAGCGGTCGGTGCCCCGGGTCACACCCACGCGCGTGTTCCAGGCCTCGCTCCAGCGAGCGGTCCAGTTCAGACCTACGGTCTGCAGATGGCTCTTGCTCTGATCATCGTACCCGGGCGTGAATCCGTCATAGCCGGCCGTCTGGTGGTTGTCCAGCACGGTCAGTTCCAGCTTCTGGTCCTTGGTCAGCTTCCAGCCCAGTCGCCCGGAGAAGCTCTCGTTGCGATAGCCGTCCAGATCCGGATTGCCACTGGGCTTGGCATTGAAACCGTCGCTGCGCTCGACCCCCAGGCCCAGTGCATAGTCCACCACATCGGTGCCACCGCGCAACGAAGCCGCCACGTCGCGCGTGCCGTGCGTACCCAGACCCACGCGCACGCTCGGGAAAAAGCCCTGCTCCCCCTCGCGGGTGAAGATCTGCACCACACCGGCCAGCGCGTCCGAGCCATAAATGGCCGCGGCTGGGCCACGCAACACCTCGATGCGCTCCACCTGCGACAACGGAATCGCATTCCAGGTGGCACCACCAGTGGACTGCGAGTCAATGCGCACGCCATCCACGAACACCGCAGTGAAGCGCCCTTCGGCGCCACGCAGATACAGACTGGTGCTTGAGGCCGGGCCGCCATTGCGGTTGACCGTCACGCCCGGCACCCGGGCCAGGACGTCGGCCAGCGCCGCAGCACCGCTTCGGTCAATGGCCTCGCGATCAACCACGGTCACATCGGCCACCACGTCGGTGATCGGCTGCTCGGACCGGGTGGCCGTCACTACCACCGTATCGAGTGCAGCCACGACCAGCGGGGCATCCTCGGCGGCATGGGCCATCGAAACACACAGGGACAGGCCCGCCACGATGGCAGGCGACCGCGCAGCCACGGCAGCGCGCACAGGAGACTTCTTCATGGAAAGAGAACGACACAAAGGTATGTCCTCACCGCCTTCCCCGACGGTGCATGGACGTCACGGACACTCCTGCGACAGGAGCGTCCACCGTGTTGGCCGGTATCCGGGCTGGCAGAACAACCTTCGTGGGCCTTCCCAGATGACAAGCCATCCAGTGACCGGTGCACGAAAGTGAAGCCGCGGCCACGAGGCCGTGCGCATTCGTCTGCTTACCGTTGCGGGGGCAGCGCAGGTTAGGTCCGTCCCATGGGGCATCCCCTCCTGCTTCCCGTTGAACTGCGGCATGAGAACCACACCGCGAGCACCAACGTCACCATTGTAAGCCCGCCCCGCTTGCGACAACCCTACAATGAGGCAACTCAAACCCTGCTGCCATGGCCGAGCCCAATTCACTGGACCAGATTGCCGAACGCGTCGAACGCCTGTTGCTGCGTCACGAAGAACTCCAGCGCACCAACCAGCTCCTGCACCTGCAGGTACAAAGCCTGCAGGGCGAACGCGACTCGCTCAAATCGCGCCTCAATGCGGCGCGAGCCCGCATCGACGCCCTGCTCGACCGTCTGCCCCCCGGCACCGCCCCGACCGCCGCCACCCGAGAGGACGACGCACCATGAACGAGACACCGAACAAGCAGCTGGAAGTCCAGATCATGGGCCAGAGCTACCTGCTCGCCTGTCCGGCCGGTGGAGAGTCCGCCTTGCTCGACGCCGTCGAGCGGGTCGATACCGCCATGTGCCGCATCCGTGACGCAGGCAAGGTGCGCGCCAGGGACCGGATTGCCGTCCTTGCGTCCCTGAACCTGGCCTTCGAACTGGCGCAGAAGGAACGCGAAGGCCCCGGCACACCGGTGCAGCCGAGTACCGAACTGGCCGAAGCACAGTCTCACGCACGTCCGGCCGAACAGGCCCGCATGGACGAACTCGTCCGCCGCCTCGACCAGGCCCTGGGCGAGGATGGCCAACTGCTCTGACCGGCAGATCAACGGTCCCTGGCCCAGGGTTTTTCTGTAAAACCCGCCTCACACGGGCACGCGAGGTCCTACAATGGACACCGTCTGCGGTGCATGCCGGGCTTTATATTTCCTTGAACCAATGCTCATTGAGCCCGGGCTTGGTACATCGCGTGGCTGGTGCGAGCATCTCGCGTCAGATGAACCCGAGGCCACGCTGCCCTCGCCCACCTGAACCCCCGGTTCAGGATGACGGTCCGGTGGCACCTGCAGACACCCTGTTCCCCACACGCCCCCTTGCGCCGCTTCGCGGCTTCCCCCTCTCCTGCCTCCATGCTTGAGCCTCTGTTGATCGTCGAGCTGGTCGCCCTTGGCCTGTGCACCGGATTTCTTGCTGGCCTGCTGGGTATCGGAGGCGGCATGATCATGGTGCCGTTCATCACGGCCATCCTGACCGCGCGCGGGGTGTCTCCGGACCTGGCGGTCAAGGTGGCCATCGCCACCTCGATGTCCACCATCGTCTTCACGTCCATCTCCAGCCTGCGCGCCCACCACAAGCGTGGCGCCGTGCGATGGGACATTGTGCGTGGGCTGGCACCCGGCATCGTGCTGGGTGCCATTGTGGCCAGCCTCGGCGTCTTCTCCGTGCTCAAGGGCGCCTCACTCGCCCTCGTCTTCGCCCTGTTCATCAGCTTCTCGGCCACACAGATGCTGCTGGACCGCAAACCCAAGGCGTCCCGCGGGCTGCCTGGCACAGCAGGCCAGGTCGGCGCCGGATCGGTGGTGGGCTTTCTCTCGGGCCTGGTCGGGGCCGGTGGCGGTTTCGCCAGCGTGCCCTTCATGACCTGGTGCAACGTCGCCATACACCAGGCCGTTGCCACCAGTGCGGCCCTGGGTCTGCCCATCGCCCTGGCCAACACCCTGGGCTACGTCATCTCCGGACAGGGCGTCGAAGGACTTCCCGCCGGCTCCCTGGGCTATGTGTTTGCACCGGCCCTCGCGGTCATTGCCACAGCCAGCGTCATCATGGCCCCCTGGGGGGTCAGGGCTGCCCACGCCCTGCCCGTCAGATCGCTCAAACGCGTCTTTGCCACCATCCTGTATCTGCTGGCCTCGTACATGGTCTACAAGGCGCTGTCGATCTGACCGGCCTCAGCCCAGCGGGCGATCCGCTACGACCATGCCGTCCTCGTCGGCACACAGCCAGTCACCAGGACGCACCCAGACACCCTGCACCTGCACCGGTACATCGCGCTGACCTTCATTGCGCTTTTCGGTCGGCAGGGGCATGGATGCCAGTGCCCGGATGCCCACCTGGCATTCGGCCAGTTCGACCACGTCGCGCACGCAGCCATCGACCACCACACCCGCCCAGCCATTGCGCGCGGCTGCCGAACCCAGGTTGCCGCCGACCAGCGCCCGCCGCAGCGAACCGCCACCATCGACCACCAGCACCCGTCCTTCGCCCGGACTGTCGACTGCCGCCTTGACCAGTGTGTTGTCTTCGTGGCACTTGACCGTCACCACCGTGCCAGCAAAACGGCGCACCGCGCCGAAGTCGCGGAATACCGGAGGCAGTACCCGAAACACGCCCGTGGCGTCGTTCTTGTGGGCATCGCAAAGATCACAGGTGGCGGGTACGGCAGGCATGTTCATGGTCGGAAGTCGGACGGTTCCAAGGGGAAAAGACAGGGAAAGACACCCGCTGGCGCTACGGCGTCGAAGACCTTGATTGTGCGCAAGTCAAACTCCCTGGCCACCGCCCGATGCGGCACAAGGCGCACAAGTGTTGTTTTCCCCGCCAAAACCGGGTGTTCTCCCTCTGAAAACCTGCAAAAAAGCCAGCTGCGCACCTAGGAATGGCGAAGCAAGTCCATTAGCATCCGAAACACCGGCACAGGAGCGCGATCCCGCGCCGGTGTCAAATCCACTTCCAGAAGGACACGCAACCATGGCAACTGCAAAGAAAGCTCCCGCCAAGAAGGCGGCCCCGGCCAAGAAAGCCGCCGCTCCGGCGAAGAAAGCCGCTCCGGCCAAGAAGGCGGCAGCCCCGGCCAAGAAGGCCACCGCTCCGGCGAAGAAGGCCGCTCCGGCCAAGGCACCTGCTGCCAAGAAGGCACCGGCCAAGAAGGCCCCTGCCAAGAAGCGCACCCCCAACGCCGCTTTCATGAAGGCCATGACCCCCAGCGCCGCCCTGGCCGCCATCGTTGGCGCCAGCCCGCTGCCGCGCACCGAGGTCACCAAAAAAGTCTGGGAATACATCAAGAAGAACAAGCTGCAGGATGCGGTCAACAAGCGCATCATCAAGGCCGACGCCAAGCTGAAGGAAATCTTCAAGAAAGCCGAGGCCAACATGTTCGAAATGACCAAGATGATCAACGAGCACCTCAAGTGATCGTTGCATGGTCAACCCTGCCGTGCCAGGCATGGCGGGGCGAACCTGAAACAGCCGGCGAAAGCCGGCTTTTTTATTGTTCGAGGTCACGTGCCTCCTGCAGCGTCGACCCGGGCAGAGCGCATCCGAAAGTGTGAGAAACTGATAAAAACTTCCCACAAAGTAGGCATGACTGACGGAAACGTCCCTAGCAACATTACCGGTTCGGGTCCGGAGGACGAATGGCTGTTGCCTCTGCAACAGCACAAGGTGGTGATGGTGCTTGACCTGGTGGAATCCGTACGACTGATGGCGCAGGACGAAGCCGGCGTGGTCTCGCGCTGGCAGGGCTTCCTGCGGCATGTCAACGCAGACATTCTTCCCGCGCACCAAGGTCGGCTGGTCAAGAGCCTGGGCGACGGTCTCCTCGCCGAGTTCGACCGCTGCGACGCCGCCGTCAAGGCCGGCCTCGCCTTGCAACAGCACTTTCGGCCCGGCAACGCCAGACTGCCCGCCGACCGTCACATGCACCTGCGCATCGGCATCAACGCGACGCACCTCTATGTGGACAGCAACGACGTCTATGGCCACGGCGTCAACCTGGCAGCCCGTGTGGCCGATCTGGGCAGCGCGGGCGACATCGTGATCACGCCATCGGTCAAGGACCAGCTGGTCGAGGATCTGGACGCCACGCTGGAGGACATGGGCGAAAGCCACCTGAAACACTGGCCCCACCCCGTGCGGACCTGGCTGGTGCGTCCACCCCCGGGGCAATGGGCCGCCCCCCGGCTGCCGCAAGCCCAGTTGCCCGAGACGCGGGCAACCATCGCCGTCATCCCCTTCGACTGCCGGGCCCAGTCGCACGAGCAACTCGTCATCGGCGACCTAATAGCCGATGGCGTCATTGCACAGCTGTCCCGCAGCCAGCACCTGCGTGTCATCTCACGCCTGTCCACGGCCAGTTTTCGAGGTCGGACCCAGTCCCATGAGCATGTGCACGCCACCCTGGATGCGGCCTACATTCTCAGTGGCAGCTATGTGAGCGTGGGCGACCGGGTCGTCGTCATGGCAGAGCTCTCCCGAAGTGCCGATGGCGAGGTGCTGTGGGCAGAACGCCTCGCGAATGCAGTGGCCGACCTCCTCGCGGACGAAAGCCAGCTCGTCTGCGCCCTGGCCGAGGCCTGTGCACATCACCTGCTGCAGGCCGAGGTTCAGCGCGCACTGACGCAGGCCATTCCCCGTCTGGACTCCAACGCACTCCTGTTGGGCGGCATCACGCTCATGCACCGATCCACCAAGCGGGACATGGAACGCAGCCGCGAACTGCTCGACGCCGTCATTGACCGGCACAAGCGGGTCGCAACACCCTGGGCCTGGCTGGCCAAGTGGCAGATCATGCAGGTGGTCCAGGGCCTCACGCTCGAGCCGGTCAAGGCATTTCAGCAGGCCATCGACATGTCCAACCGTGCACTTGACCTCGAGCCACAAAGTTCGCTTGCGCTCGCGGTTCAGGGCCATGCCATTTGCCACCTGGGCTCCAACATTGACGAATCGCAGAAGCTGCTCGCGCAAGCCACCAGCCTGAACCCGAACGATGCCATGGCATGGCTGTACAGCAGTGTCTGGTCACACATGTGGGGCCGTGCGGAAGACTCCGTCAGCGCCGCGCAAAACGCCTTGGCGCTTTCTCCCCTGGACCCGCAGCGCTACTACTTTGAGATGATGCTGGCCAACAGCTACCTGGCGATCGGCGACCTCGAGCGCTCGATAGCGTTCTGCAAGAGCTCGCTGAGCCGAAACCGATATCACCTGCCCACCGTCAGGGCGCTCCTGTTCGGGCAGTACGAGGCGGGCCAGATCGACGACGCTCGCAAGACCCTCGATCTGCTGTTGCAGCTGCAACCGGATCTGACCGTGAGCAAATACCTCGCCTCGGGAAGCCGGAGCAAGACAAGGCAGCATGGGGCACGCGTTCTTGCCGCCATGGGTCTGCCCGACCATTGATCAACAACCCTTTCTCAGGAGAAACCATGAGTGGCGGCTACAGCGGTGGATATTCGGGTGGTTACAGCGGCGGGTACTCTGGTGGCTACAGCGGAGGCTATAGCGGCGGGTACTCTGGCGGCTACAGTGGCGGTTACGGGTCGCCCATCGAGTCGCAAGCCCTGGACGTCAGTCGCGCGGCGATTTCAGGTCCTTTTCTCGGCGCGGTCCTGCATCCGGCCACGCCAGGATTCGACAACCCGGACAATCTCAAGCTATGGGCCGACGGGCCACGCACGACAGCCTGTTTCGAGGAACTGGTGGAAGGTGTGTCCATCACGGTGAGCAAGGCGCGCAAGCAGGCCGCCATGCGGTTTGCCAACCTCAACGGCAGCCCCATCAAGAACCGCACGCTGGTGGAATTGCAGGGACCCGACAAGGGACTGCTCAAGCAACAACTGGAACTGGTCGCCGCCTACGCCGACTTGCGCGGCGACCGAGGGGCCGAAATCATCGACCAGCTGACCGCGCCGGTCGGCTACTGGTCGGCCGTCCTGGGCCTGTCGGCCCACCGACACAAGAAAACCCTCCAACTCATCGACATCACGCTGGCACTCTGCGTGCAGGTCGAAATGCGCTTCAAGCACATTTTTGCCACACTGCGGCCGGTTGAGTTTTCACCGCAGATCCAGCCGACGATTCCCACGCCGGGTCATGGCAGCTGGCCCAGCGGCCATGCCACCGAAGGGTTTGCCGTGGCAACAATGCTTGAGTCTTTCATGGATCTGGCCCGGCCCGGCAAAAAGGACGGTGAGCACAGTCAGGTGCAGCTTCAGCGCCTGGCGGCACGCATTGCCGTCAACCGCACGGTCGCCGGTGTGCACTACCCGGTGGACAGTGCAGTCGGCCGCCTGCTCGGCACCAGCCTGGGTGAGTTCATCGTGGCCCGGGCCACCGGCGGAAGCATGCGGCAGCGTGGCTTTGACAGTGCCAGGTTTGTCGAGCCGGATGGCACCCCCAAGGACTTCAAGCTCAGTGACCCGCTGAACGCTGGTGCCTATTCGGTAGGCGGCCCGTCCATGGCGTTGCCCAAGGCCGATACCCTGGCCTGGCTGTGGCAGGAAGCCCTCAAGGAATGGGCATGACCCGGCGTCCGGCGGCCATGCCGTGGGCGCCCTTGCCCCAGGGCGAGGTCACGGGCAACGATTGGTCGTCTCCCGATGTCATCGAAGGCGCAGACCCCTACCTGGCGTGGGCAGAGGCTGATCGCTTTGAAGGCTATCGTCTTGGCTACGGGGCGGCCACCCGACCCGGATGGCTGCCCCTAGCCATTGAGCTCAATGAAGGTTGCGGGATCACCGATCTGCTGCAGGCCACGAATGTCAAATGGCTGCAGGTGCCCCGGGCCTATCTGGGCATTCCGGGACTGCGGTTCTGCACGGCGCGCGCCGCCAGGGGATTCTTCAAGGCCCTGCGTAGGCGGCCAGCGCTGGCGGCCATGATTCGCCGCTACGAACTGGGCTTGCCCGTCGAGGAACATACCGGTCCGTTGAAACATCCAGCCACCCTCGATGGACAGCCGGATCATGCCCCGCCTCCACTTGATGGCAAGGTCATGGGCATCATCGATGGCGGACTGGCCATGGCCAATGCCGAATTCCTGGCAGCCGGCGGCACGCCCCGGGTCCGCTACTTCTGGCGACAGGACGAATTTGACGGTCCGCATGGCCCAGGTACGGGGCGACGGCTTCGTCAGCGTCTCGACCCCGCGCGTGCAGGCCCTGTACCGCAGGCAATGGGCTACGGCCACGAACTGACATCCACCGCCATCCGGTCCGCCATGGACATGTTCACTGTCCATGGCGTGGTGGACGAGGACGATCTCTACGACCACCTTCAATGCTGGGACCTGAAACACCCTGTGAACCACGGCACGCACGTGGCCAGCCTGGCGGCTGGCCGCTGGCTGGCCACTTCACGGATGAGCAGCGCCGGCCACGCACCGGACATGCAACCCGCCCATGACGCGGCCTGCCAGGCACAGCTCATTGCCGTTCAGCTGGATTGGGCCAACGTGGTCGACACCTCGGGTGGCGCCATGAACGTCAGCATTCTGGACGCACTGGTCTACATCCTCAACCGCACGACCCCCGACGCCAGCGTCACCGTCAACATCAGCTGGGGCACCCTGGCAGGCCCCCACGACGGAACATCGGTCCTGGAGGCTGCCATCGGACACCTGATCGCCTTGCGGGGACCAGAACACCTCCAGGTCTTCATACCCGCCGGCAATGGCTATCAAGGCCGGACCCACGCCAACCAGGCGCTTGCGCCCGGCGAGTCGGTAACGCTGTCGTGGCACGTCCAGCCCGACGACCATACACAGAGCTTTCTGGAACTCTGGCTGGGCGCCCCTGCCGATGAAGCGCCCGTCGACCTTGAACAACTGTCCATTGAGGTGAGCCTTCCCGGCAACCGTTTCCTGGCCCCCATGGTGGCGGGCCACGCCGGCTGCTGGCCCTCCACCCGCAAACCCAGACTGGCACTCGTCTACCCCCGGCGATCGGCGCTGGGCATCCACGGAACCTGTGCACTTCTCGCGCTGTGCCCCACGGCCTCGCTCGATGAGGCCGACCGCCTGGCCTCGGCAGGCACATGGCGTATCCAGGTGCGAAACAACGGCTCCCGATCCGTGGTCCTGGATGCCTACATTGAAAGGGACGACGTCGCCCTGGGCACCAGCACCGGCGCCCGTCAGTCGTACTTTGCGGACGAGAGCTATGACACCAGCGGCAATATCGACAGCTACGTCGACGACCCGGACAACCCCACCCCCATACGGCGCAGCGGAACGTTCAACAGCATCGGTACAGGCCCATCGACTGTGTCCGCCGGCGGCATCCGTTTTGCCTCAAGTGCCTTCGATCCGGCCGCCCGCTACAGCCCCAGGCTACCGGACCCTGACGCCGCCCGGTTGCCGCAACGGCTGCAGGTCAGGAAAGTACCGGACACGCTGGCAGTGACGGACGAAAGCACGGCCTTGTGGGGTGTGCTGGGCGCGGGCAGTCGCAGTGGCAGCGCCGTGCGACTGTTTGGCACCAGCTGCGCGTCGCCGCAGTTGGCCAGAGACCAGTTCGACAGCAGTCGTTAGTCCCGCTTCACCTGAAGGGGCGACGCTTTGATGCAGATCCAGCCGCTGCCATCCCCGACCCGACGACAGCAGGAACGGCACATTACCAGCGTGCCGGCAAGGGTTTGAGCAGCCAGATCCAGCGATCCCGAACAGCGATGTATCCACCCGTCTCCAGGTCGCGCAGCAGGCGGCTGACCATCTCCCGGGAACAGGCCAGGTGCTGCGCCATGGCCTGATGGGTCAGGCGCTCCGACAGCATGCGCTCGC
Source organism: Burkholderiaceae bacterium (assembly GCA_041396505.1). Lineage (GTDB taxonomy): Bacteria > Pseudomonadota > Gammaproteobacteria > Burkholderiales > Burkholderiaceae_C > Hydrogenophaga. Next base: position 427,910 of record JAWKYL010000003.1, on the reverse strand, counting down.
CCTGGGCATTGGGGTCGAGCGCGAGCTGATTGAGAAACCGCACCAGACGACCATAAACATCGATCAGGGCCACATTGCGCGCACTTTCGGTCGCCAGCCTGGCCCGGCGAATCAGGCGGCCCATCAGCTCCAGGGCAAACTCGGGCTGCTGTGCGATGTAATTCAGCAGCACATCCCGAGTGATCACGGCGCAGGTGCTGGCTTCCATCGCCTCGACGTTGGCCGAGCGAGGACCGCCATCCAGCGACATTTCACCCACGTACTCGCCAGGCCCGTAGATGCCCAGTGTCAGCTCCTTGCCCTGGCCATCGCCCAGGAAGGCCCGCAAACGTCCTTGCTGCACGATGTAGAGCGTGTCGCCGGTCTCCCCCTCCTGGATCAGCAACGCGCCACGCCTGTAACGACGCTGAATCCCTTGCCCGGCCAGAGCCTGAATATGGGTTGATGGCTGGGGCGGCTGGGGAAGCGAGGAGGACATGCAGGATCAGAAGTGCGCAAAATCCACCGAATTGTGCGCCACCGGCGTGATGATGCGCAAGGCCGGCACCACGGGCGGCAGGCTATTGACCCTCTGCATGAGGCGACGGATGCTGGCGCAACCGGTCTTCTCGCGCAGCGACTTGACCTGGCTGCGCACCGTGGACTCGGCCACGCCATGCTCCCGGGCAATGTCGGGCACGCCAAGCCCCCGGCACAAACCGATCATGACCGACTCTTCACTGGGGCTCAGTCCCTTGTTGCGGGCAAACATGCGAACCGCCAGGTTGTCGCAGGTGCTCTGGCGCTGCAACAGCACCAGAACCGTGGGCGTCTCGGTTTCCAGGGGATGACTCAGCGGAATGAAGGCCAGTGACAGTTCATGTTCGTCCTGTTCGAGCAGAACCAGCTTGCGCTGGCCCTTGAGTGCCAGCTCCAGGCCCTGGCGGATCTGCGCCGTGTGCTCCAGGGTGGTTCCCGCCAGACCACTGCCCCGGGACACCACCATGCGCCCACTGGACAACTCGTGGCGGGCAAGGTGGTTCGTGTGCTGGATCTGGCCACGCTCGTCAATGACGAGCACGCCATAGTCGATTTCATCGAGCATGCGCAGCAGCATGGCATGGGCGATCGACGGGGTGCCGCCTTCGATGCGCCCGCTGCCGGCGCCATTGCCCCACATCACTTCGTTGACTTGCCACATGGTGCGTACCTCCTGGTTGAATGAGGCCAGTGTAGGTAGGCCCTGCCAGCAGGTCACGCGACCCAATGCCACTGAAAGTGTGATGTATTCCCCGAAATCACACCGCCAGGCAGCAAATTTTTAATACCTAAGATATCACTTCCTGGATGCCAGGGCCTGGCGCCGGATGTCATCCAGCGTGCCCCGGGTGGTGAGGACCTGGGGATCCAGCGGCAGGTGGATCAGGGTGCCCGTCTCGGCCTCCAGGGCGCGCAACAGCGCCGGCTCGAAGGCGGCTGTTTCGTCCACCCGCTTGGCCGCATATCCATAGGCGCGGGCCAGGGCACAAAAATCGGGGTTGCGCAGGTCCGAGCCGCTGACGCGCTCAGGGTACTCACGCTCCTGGTGCATGCGGATGGTGCCATAGGTGCCGTTGTCAACCAGCAGGATGATGCTGCGGGCGCCATGCTGAACGGCCGTGGCCAGCTCCTGTCCGTTCATCAGGAAGTCACCGTCCCCGGCAATCGTGAAGACGGTGCGTCCGGTCGCAATGGCTGCACCGATGCCCGCTGGCACGCCATAGCCCATGGCGCCGTTGGTGGGTGCCAGCTGGGTCTTGAGTCCCCTGACCAGGCCGGGGTAACGGTAGAAGCGGTGCAGCCACGTGGCGAAGTTGCCGGCGCCATTGGTCAGGATGGCATCGGCCGGCAAGTGCCGTTGCAGGCTGCCGATGATGGCGGCCATGTCGACCGGTCCCGGAAGCACGGTGCCATAGTTGCCCAGGTCGACATGGGTCTCGTAGTCGGCGTGGCAGGCCTGGCCCCAGGCACTCCAGGCCACGGACGGAGGCGCAGTGAGCACCTCCAGGCTGCGTGCAGCAGCGTTCATGGTGGCATTGATGGCCAGGGTGGGCTGGAAGACGCGGCCGAGCTCTTCGGCGCAGGCATGGATGTGCACCAGCTTCTGGCGTGGCAATGGCGCCTCTACCAGCGTGTAGCCGCCCGTGGTCGACTCACCCAGCCGGGGCCCGATGGCCAGCAGCAGATCGCTCTCGCGAATACGCCGGGCCAGTGCCGGATTGATGCCCAACCCCATGTCACCGGCATACAGCGGGTGATGGTTGTCAAACGTATCCTGGAAACGAAACGCATTGGCGACCGGCAACTGCCAGTTCTCGGCAAACCGTTGCAGCGCTGCCGCAGCCTGCGGCGTCCAGCCACCGCCGCCGGCAATCACCAGCGGACGTTCGGCCGCCAGCAACAGGCTGCGCAGTTCCCGCAATGCGCCCGGGTCGCTCCACGCCTGAACCGGTTCCACACGCGGCAAGGGCTCGACGTCAACCGTCTGCGTGAGCATGTCTTCCGGCAACACCAGCACCACGGGTCCGGGCCGGCCATTCATGGCGGTGGCAAAAGCACGTGCCACGTACTCGGGCAGGCGCCTGGCATCGTCGATGCGCTCGACGCGTTTGGCCATGCCACGGGTCGAAGGACCGAAGAAAACGCTGTAGTCGACTTCCTGGAAAGCCTCACGGTCGCGCGCATCGCTGGCCACGTCGCCTACGAACAACACCATCGGTGTCGAATCCTGGAATGCCGTGTGCAGGCCGATGGACGCGTTGGTCGCGCCTGGTCCCCGGGTCACGAAACACACACCAGGCCGACCGCTGAGCTTGCCCTGGGCCTCGGCCATGAAAGCCGCCCCGCCCTCCTGACGGTTGATGACGAAACGGATGCGGTCGGCATGGACATGAAAGCCGTCCAGCACCGCCAGAAAGCTCTCGCCGGGGACGCCGAAGGCGTGCGTGACGCCCTGGGCCACCAGACATTCGACCAGCAGGTGGCCAGCAAGTTTCAGGGTCATTTCGGGATTGTTCGATGCAGTGAAATCAGCGGTTCGCGGTGCGCTTGCCCACACCGACCGCGGCATAGACGGAGATGAGCAGCACCACGCCGGCGCCTGCCAGGGTGGCGGCGTACAGGCCCTGGTCCATCAGGACCCCGAAAAACAGGGGTGAAACCGCAAATCCGGTGTCCAGGCCCGAGTACACGGTGCCGTAGACCCGGCCAGTGGCACCCCGGGGCGTGGCTTTCTTGATCATCATGTCCCGGCTGGGGCCCCCCACGCCCACGGCAAATCCGGTCAACGCCAGGACCACCATGGTGCCCGTGGCCCCCAGCCAGCCAGTGGCACACACCATCAGCAACAGACCTCCGGCCGTCATCGCCAGCGCCACGACACGGTCGCTGGACCAGTGATGGTGTTGACCCCAGGTGGCAATGAATCCGCCCACCAGCATGCCAAAGGCACCACAGACCATATAGGCGCTGAGCGTCAGCGTGGCGGCTTCCACCCCCACGCCGTGCACGGCCTTGAGAATGGACGGCCCGAAGCTCTGCACCACGGCCAGGGTCATGGTGGACAGCAGAAAGAACGAGAAGCACCACCAGACCACAGGCAGCTTCAGAAAAGCGAGATCCGATCCGGCAGACGCCTCCGGGTGACGGATCACCACCTGCGTGCGCAGGCGGTCCCTTTGCCAGAACAGCACGCCCAGGACCACCAGATAGAACACGGCCGCCGCCTGGTAGGCCGTGCGCCAGTCCGCCAGAGCGGTGATACCCACCAGAAATGCCGGCGCCAGGGCCCAGCCCAGGTTGCCCGTCAGGCCATGGGCGCTGAACGCATGTCCCAGGCGAGCCGCGGACACGCGTTGATTCAGGATGGTGAAATCCGCTGGATGAAACGGTGCGTTGCCCAGTCCGGCCAGCGCGGCCACCAGCACCAGACCACCATAACCCTGCACCTGCGATGCCACCAGGGCGGCCACCAGAAAACAGCTGATGGCGCCGAACAGTACCGGTCGCGCACCAATCCGGTCGACCACAAACCCCGAGAGCGCCTGTCCCACGCCCGAGATCACGAAGAAGATGCTCATGAGCAGGCCGACGTCGGCAAAAGTCAGACCAAAATCGCGGATGAACACCGGAAACAGCGGTGCCAGCAACAGGTGGGAAAAATGCGAGGTACCGTGGGCCAGGCCCACCAGGCCAATGATGGCAGCATCCTGCTGCAGGGGGACGGTTTCAGGTGCGGGACGCAGGTCTGCGGTAGCTGTGCTCATCGGACGATGTTATGCGAAGCGCCGCACCTGCGCTGTCACGCGGACGGATAGGCCCGGGCGGCTTCAGGATTGAGCGGGCGGCTCGCCGCCAATGGATCCCATCGCCTGCTGGACACCGGGAATGTCCGTCACCAGCACAAACCTGCGGGCCTGTATGAGCTTGATGCAGCTACGGCGGCTCATGGAGTGGGTACGGCCGCCGGCGCTGTTGAACATGAACAGCGAGCCGGCCGGATTGGTCCAGACCAGTTGCGCACGCAACTGTTCACCTTGCGACTGCAGATCAATCCAGACCCCGGGTTTGAGGGCATCCAGAATGGCATCGACGGCAGCGGTCTCCAGATCGCCCGACACCGGTGTCTGACTGGCCGGAGAAGCGGGTCTGGCGCCCAGTTCGACAAAATCGGTGAAGCGGGCCTCCTCGACGCCGGCCGACTCCAGTTCGCGTCGGTCCAGCCAGGGCCCATCAGGGCGATAGGACGCAGGCGCAGGCGCTGGCGCTGGCGCTGGCGCAGATGCAGATGCAGATGCAGGCACCGGTACAGGAGGCCCTGCCTCCTGCAGCGGCACCGGAGACGAGGTACTACCGTCGCGCCGGACACTCTTTAGCGGCTGGTGGGCTGCCATCAGCGCATCAAAGAAGGACCGGGTTTCCTCCTCGGTCTTGCCAATGGCCGCCAGTCCCTGGCGCAGATCCTGGATGAGACCGGGTAGCGCCGCCCGCACCGAGTCGGCTTCGTGTTCGATGGCCGTCGGCCGCACACTCCAGAGCAGCGTGGCCACGACACGCTCGCAACTCTGTGCGTCGGGGCCCTGCGCCGATGGCGTCAGCCGGGACCAGGCCATCACGGTTGCCCACCATCCGCACAGGAACGACACGACGAACCCGGGTGCGTTCACCATTTCGGGCAGTTGCGACAGTTCGAGCGTGATCCGATCGGCCAGTGCCTGACGCTCGTCCGCCAGGCGAATGGCATGCAACCGCTGGGCCTGCTGCTCGCGCAAAGCGTTGTCCCGATCTTCCCAGGCGAGCGCAAGCGCCTCCATGGCCCGGGAAAAGTTGCCGGTATCAACCTGATCCGCACTGTTGAGCGCACGAAAGGCCTGCAAGACCGGTTGATAGAAATCGTCAAAGCCGGGGGCGGCAGCGTCGTTGTGTTCCACGGCCCGCTGCAGCACGGTGTCCAGCAGCCGCCGTGCCGGATGGGACGACTGGGTGATGAAGCGCGGCTGGAGCAAGGCCAGACGCAGCAAAGCCGGCTCGACGGCAACGATGGCCTCAGCCACCGGACGCAGCAGGAGAGGATCCCCGGCCAGACGCCCTACCAGGCCACGAACCACATCGAGAGCGACAACCTGCTCGAACGTGTTCGCCTGCGTCTTCAGTCCCAGCAGGTGACGTGCTCTCGCCGCAGGTTCGGCCCAGACGCCCCAGACCGAACGGTCCAACCAGCTGTCCACGCCAGGAAACGATGCCGATCGCTGTGTCATGCCCGCCCGATCCGACCCGGCTTGCGACGACACCAGACGGTCCATCTGGTCCTGGACCAGTGCCTTGAACTCGAGGGGCAAGGCCTCCTGCAGCCGTGCGTCCTCCGGCGTCAGAAAAGCTTTCAGCCACTGCGGGTCCAGTTCATGTTCGGGCCGGCACAGGCTCTCCAGGGGTGGCAGGTTTTCGACCTCACCCGCGTCAGGCCTGGACTCCAGCGGAGCCGGTCGAGACGCCTCGACCACCGATGGCATGCCACGAAAGAGCGCCAGCATCTCGTCAACCAGTGCCGGCACCAGGTGTTTCATGCGCTGCTGCAAGGTGGGCAGATCCGGCGAAGCCTCGTCCATGAGAAACCAGGCCAGCGCCAGCCAGCGTGCAGGATCTGCCAGGCGTTCGAATCGGGTCACGGCGTCTGGCTGCGACTGTTCGCGCACCGCGTCGACACTGGCAGCGTATGCCCGGGCCAGGCCGGTATCTTCAACGAGGTCCGAGGACTCCAGGGGTACCGGCGCCGACACGGGTGCGTGACCGGTGTCCATGTCCAGCAGGGGAGCGGCATCGTACTGGCCGACGACAGGGTGTCGCGACTGTGGCGGCCAGGGCAGTTCGCGTCCGTCGACCACTTCGTCCAAGCCGCTCTGGAAGGCATTGCACAGGTCCACCCGCCGGCGCAACAGGTCGCCCCAGACCGCCGCGCTCCGGTCGAACACCACCACGTCGCGGCCAGTCCCGCTGCGGGCCTGCAGACCGGCTATCGCGCGGTCGAGGCTGCGGCCAAAAACGACGGGCACCTGCGCCCGGAACCGATCAAAGCATTCCACCAAGTTCACCCCGTAGCGAGCCAATGCGTCGAGCCAGCACGCCCAAGCGTGCGGTATTTCACAACTTTAGCATCGACACATGAAAGCCACGTGCAGGCGGCCAGGATCACCGACCACCGGTCCTGACTGAAGACCGGCGGGCGAACACTTTGTCAAACACCTGCCATATGCCTGCGGCACACTGTGCGCCTGGATCGCCTGCCCGGGGCATCCTCATAGACAGGGAGACCGAAAAATGACATCCGAATCCTCAAGCCCGTTGCGCGTGATCCGAACCTCCCGCGCCTGGCAGTTGCTGCCCCATCCTCAGGCAATGGGACGCAAGGCGCACGCCCTGCTGCTGCTGGCCAACGGCCGGCGCAGCCTGGGCGAACTCTCATTGCTGCTGGGAGGCAACATCCTCCCCCTGATCGAGAAACTGATGCAGCAAGGCCTGCTCCAGCCCGCACCCAACGAGGCATTTGGCAGTCCTTGAGCGTACCGTGGCGGCCGACAACAATGGCGCCCATGCTGGCGTCGGCATGAGAGCCCCTTTGCATCAAATGAGGTTGTTTCGTTAAGAAGACACGCTTGCCTTCGGCGTATATATTAGTCCTAAGTTGTGACAAATGGAAACATAAATACGATCTTCGTATCCACTAAGAGATACCTCAGGGTGGCAGCACCCCCTGCCAGGGACCTGCTAACGGGCCGAGCCGTGCCAATGAAAAAGGCCGCCAACGGCGGCCCTTCCGGATGAGCACAGGTGCTCTCAGCCCTGCAACTGAGCGTCGCCAAACTCGAACACGCCCGGGTTGCGCACCGGGTCGACCCCGACCGGAATCACCGACTTGGGTGGATACCGACCCTCCAGCAGCAGCTTGGACAACGGGTTCTCGATCCGCTGCTGGATGGCACGCTTGAGCGGCCGGGCACCGAACACCGGGTCGAAACCGACCTTGGCCAGCTCGCCCATGGCCGCCGGCGCCACCTCCAGCCGCAGGTCCATCTTCTGCAGGCGGGCCTGCAGGGCCTTGAGCTGGATGCCGGCGATGGCTTCGATGTGCTTGGCATCCAGGCCATGGAACACCACGGTCTCGTCGATGCGGTTGAGGAACTCCGGCCGGAAGTGGTTCTTGAGTTCGCCCCAGACGGCGTCCTTCACCTCGTCGTAGCCTTCGCCCACCATGGCCTGGATCAGGTGCGAGCCAATATTGCTGGTCATCACGATGACCGTGTTCTTGAAGTCCACGGTGCGGCCCTGACCGTCGGTCAGACGGCCGTCGTCCAGCACCTGCAGCAGCACGTTGAACACATCCGGGTGGGCCTTTTCCACCTCATCGAGCAACAGCACGGAGTACGGCTTGCGGCGCACGGCCTCGGTCAGGTAACCACCCTCCTCGTAGCCCACATAACCGGGCGGTGCGCCGATCAGACGGGCCACCGAGTGCTTCTCCATGAACTCGCTCATGTCGATACGCACCAGATGCTCCTCGCTGTCGAACAGGAAGCCAGCCAGCGCCTTGCACAACTCGGTCTTGCCCACGCCGGTGGGGCCGAGGAACAGGAAGGAACCGGTCGGCCGGTTCGGATCAGACAGACCCGAACGCGAGCGGCGGATAGCGTTGGCCACGGCAGAGATCGCCTCGTCCTGTCCGACCACGCGCTCGTGCAGCTTCACTTCCATCTGCAGCAGCTTGTCGCGTTCGCCCTGCATCATCTTGGACACCGGGATGCCGGTGGCGCGGCTGACCACCTCGGCGATCTCTTCGGCACCCACCTGGGTGCGCAGCAACTGGCGTGCCGGCCCGGCGTCGGCCTTGGCGTCTTCCTTTGCCTGGGCTTCCTTGAGCTGCTTCTCCAGATCTGGCAGTTTTCCGTACTGCAACTCGGCCACCTTGTTGAAGTCCCCCTTGCGGGTGAATTCCTCGATCTGCAGCTTGAGCTTCTCGATGTCTTCGCGTACGTGCGCGCTGCCCTGGGCCTGGGCTTTTTCGGCCTTCCAGATCTCTTCCAGGTCGGCCGCTTCTTTCTGCAGCTCAACGATCTCCTCGTCGATCAGCGCCAGCCGCTTCTGCGAGGCCTCGTCGGTCTCTTTCTTCATCGCCTCGCGTTCGATCTTGAGCTGGATCAGCCGGCGGTCCAGCTTGTCCATCACCTCGGGCTTGGAGTCGATCTCAATCTTGATCTTGGCTGCGGCCTCATCGATCAGGTCTATGGCCTTGTCGGGCAGGAAGCGGTCGGTGATGTAGCGATGGCTCAGCTCAGCCGCGGCCACGATGGCCGGGTCGGTGATATCCACACCATGGTGCACCTCGTATTTTTCCTGCAGGCCGCGCAGGATGGCGATGGTCTGCTCAACGGTAGGCTCGTCCACCAGCACCTTCTGGAAACGGCGCTCGAGCGCGGCATCCTTCTCGATGTACTTGCGGTATTCGTCCAGCGTGGTCGCGCCGATGCAGTGCAGTTCGCCGCGTGCCAGTGCCGGCTTGAGCATGTTGCCGGCATCGATGGCGCCCTCGGCCTTGCCGGCCCCCACCATGGTGTGGATCTCGTCGATGAAGAGGATGATGCGGCCTTCGTCCTGTGCCACTTCCTTGAGCACGGACTTCAGGCGCTCCTCGAACTCGCCACGGTACTTGGCACCGGCCAGCAGGCCTGCCATATCGAGCACCAGCACGCGCTTCTCGCGCAGGGACTCAGGCACCTCGCCGTTGACGATGCGTTGCGCCAGTCCTTCGACAATCGCCGTCTTGCCGACGCCCGGCTCACCGATCAGCACCGGGTTGTTCTTGCTGCGCCGCTGCAAGACCTGGATGGCACGGCGGATCTCGTCGTCGCGGCCGATCACCGGATCCAGCTTGCCCTGGCGGGCGCGCTCGGTCAGATCCAGGGTGTACTTCTTCAGTGCCTCGCGCTGGCTCTCACCTTCGGGCGAATCCATCTTCTGGCCACCGCGAACCGCCTCGATTGCGGCCTCCAGGCTCTTGCGCGAGAGGCCGCTTTCATTGGCCATACGGCCGATCTCGCCCTTCTGGTCTGCCACGGCCAGCAGGAACAGCTCGCTGGCGATGAAGGCGTCACCGCGCTTGATGGCCTCCTTCTCGGTGGCCTGCAGCAGCTTGATCAGCTCCGGGCCGGGCTGTACCTGTTCCTGGCCCTGCACCTCGGGCAGACGGTTGACAGCGTCTTCCGCCGCCTTGGTCAGCCCCGGGACGTTGACGCCGGCGCGTTGCAGCAGCGACTTCGGCCCGTCGGTCTGGCGCAGCATGGCCAGCAGCAGGTGGGCCGGCTCAATGTAGGCGTGGTCCTTGCCCAGGGCCAGGCTCTGGGCTTCTCCCAGGGCTTCCTGGAACTTGGTGGTGAGTTTGTCGAGGCGCATGAAAAGAGACTCCCGAAATCTTGAACTGAGGAGCATGTAGCGACCACTTGCCACATTTCAAGATCTGACATGAAGATGCCTCCGGGACCTTTGCGCCAGGTCAAGCTGCGCCGAAGGGCATCCGTGCGCGACGGCACCGCGCCCCACGTCCGCCGGGTTCTGGCGATCAGGCGTTCTGGCTGGCAATGCCCCACTTGGCCAGCGCAGCGTCGTCGCTGACCCGTGCATCGACCCAGCGAGCGCCCTCGGGCGTCTGTTCCTTCTTCCAGAACGGCGCCTGGGTCTTGAGGTAATCCATCAGGAATTCGCAGGCCTGGAAGCTCTCGCCGCGATGGGCCGACGTGACCGCGACGAGGACGATCTGGTCCAGGGGCTGCAGCGGCCCTACGCGGTGGATCACCCGGGCGCCATAAATGTCAAAGCGCCGAAAGGCGTCGTCGATCATGGCCTCGATGGCCTTCTCGGTCATGCCGGGGTAATGCTCCAGTTCCATGGAAGAGACAGACTGGCCATCATTGCGGTCACGCACGGTCCCGACAAAGGAACACACGGCGCCCACCCGTCGGTCCTGCTCCCGCAATCGGCTCACTTCAGCGGCCAGGTCAAAGTCCCGGGTCTGTATGCTGACACGCCCCTCAGAGACAGAAGACGTCATATCAACCTCCCGTCACAGGTGGGAAAAAGGCCACCTCGGCACCATCGGACAGGCTCGCGCCTTCGTCTGTCATGGTCTGGTTCAGCGATACACGCACCGCCCTGCCGCGCTCCAGTGCCTCGGCATGACCTCCCCCGCGGGCAATCAGTTCATCCCGAAGCACGCCCAGGGTGGAGGCGGCTGTTTCGACGGATTCCGCCCCCGTCCCGATGGCTTCGCGAATGGAGGCGAAATAACGCAACTGGATCTTCATGCCAACAGGTCCGAAAAAGCCACATAGTTCACCAGGTCGCCGCGTGCGACCATGGTACCGGCCGGATTGTCCACCAGGCCATCGGCCCAGGATGCCGACGTCAGCACACCCGAACTCTGGTTGGGGAACAGGTCGAGTCCACCGCCACCATTGCGTCGAACGCGCAGGAATTCCCGCCGCTTGTCTGCCCGAGGAAGATCGAAATCCGCGCGCAGCTTCTGCGTCGGCAGGCCCAGCATCCGGTCCCCCGGATCCACACCCTGCAGCCTGAGCAGAAATGGCCGGACCAGCAACAGGAAGGTCACAAAGCTGGACACCGGGTTTCCGGGCAGGCCGATGAAATGGCAGGCCTGGTCGGCTGCCGCGCCGGCCCCGGCATCTCGCCGCACACTGCCGTACGCGAAAGGCTTGCCAGGCTTCATGGCTATCTGCCACAGGTCCAGACTGCCCAGTTGCTGCACCGACGGTTTGATGTGGTCTTCTTCACCGACCGAAACGCCACCGCTGGTGAGAATCAGGTCATGGTGATCGGCTGCCGTCTTCAGCGCCGCCAGCGTGGCCTCGCGCCTGTCGGGCACGATGCCCAGGTCGCTGACCTCACAGCCCAGGCGCTGCAGCAGCACCCGCAGGAAAAATCGGTTCGAGTTGTAGATGGCACCGGACGCCATGGCCTCTGGTGCCACCTCGCCCGGCATGACCAGTTCGTCTCCGGTCGAGAACAGGGCCACCCTCGGCCGCACCGACACGGTCAGTTGCGCGCGACCGATGCCGGCTGCAAGGCCGATGGAAGCAGCCGACAGGCGGCATCCACGGGCCAGCACCACCGCACCGCGGCTCACATCCTCGCCCGCCCGTCGCACCCATTGACCCGCCTCGGGCACGACGTCCACGTGTACGCCGTGAATGTCTCCACCCACCTCGCGGGTGTCTTCCTGCATCACGACCGCGTCGGCACCAGGGGGCATGGGGGCGCCCGTGAAGATGCGGGCACAGGTACCCGGCTCCAGAGGCCCTCCCGCGTGGCCCGCTGCGATGCGCTGCGACACGGGAAGGACCACGCCGGGCGCCGTCACGTCCACCGTCCGCACCGCATAGCCATCCATTGACGAATTGTCATGGGGAGGTACATGCAACGCAGACACCAGGTCTTCGGCCAGGATTCGACGGTCTGCATCGACCAGTGCAATGGTCTCGGTGCCGGGCAGCGGCGACACCCGGTCCAGCAGGCCAGCGAGTGCCTGGTCGAGTGCCATCAGAGGAGCCCTGGATCTGGGAGGTGTCGCGCTCATGGTGATCGGTCCTGTCTGCTCGGGTGCGCAGGCTTCAGACATAGGCCTGCGGGTCATACTCGAATCGGCTTTCATTGTCGAACAGCCACTGTGCCACCGCATCCGGCGCGTTCAAATCCAGCGCTGGCCGCAGGGTAGGTTCCGGCAGCCGGTCGGCGGCGTCCGTGGCAATGGCCACGATGAACGGATCGTCCGGATACCGCGCGGGCCGCTCCGTCGACGGCCGCCAGACCTCGATCTTGAGCAGGTTGCTGTCCTTGAAGCCCTCGACCAGCACCCAGTCCACCCCAGGGTGCAGGGCGCGGATCAGGTCGTGGGCCGTGAGGGCCTGGGGCTGTTCGAACGTGCGTACCAAGGCCATCCGCCCGGCGGAAGCCGCCACCACTTCGTAGGCGCCGGCTTCACGATGCCGCCACGTGTCCTTGCCAGGATGATCGATGTCGAATGCGTGGTGGGCGTGCTTGACGACCGACACGCGAAGGCCGCGCTGGCGCAGGGCGGCAATCACGCCTTCGACCAGCGTCGTCTTGCCCGCGCCGGAAAAACCGGCAAAACCCACCACCCGCATGTGAACCTCGATCGTGTCAGCCCACCGGACAATGATCGATGATGTAGCGCTTGACAGCCACCGCATCCGCATCCATGACCCTGACCCGCTTGGGCAGGGCTTCGATGCCTTCGAATCTGGCCGGCCGCTCGGGGTCACGACCCAGCGCCTCACGGATGGTGTCCGCGAACTTGATCGGCAACGCCGTCTCGAGCACCACCACCGTCTCGCCCGCCCGACGCAGTTCGCAGGCCACCTTCACGCCATCGGCCGTGTGCGTGTCGATCATGACACCATGCCTCTCGAATGTGTCGCGGATGGTGGCCAGCCGGTCTGCGTGAGTGGACTTTCCGCTGGCAAAACCGAAATGCTCCGACGCCTGCGGAAACACCGGATCGCTGCCCAGATCAAAGCGTCCGTGCAGATGCAGTTCGTCCTCGAACAGGCGCTTCGTGCGGGCGGCATCACGCCCGAGCAGGTCGAACATGAAGCGCTCGAAATTGCTGGCCTTGGAAATGTCCATCGACGGGCTGGACGTCTCGTAGGTGTCCGCACTGGCACGCACGCGGTAGGTGCCAGTCCGGAAGAACTCGTCGAGCACGTCGTTTTCGTTGGTCGCCACGATCAGGCGGTCAATGGGCAGTCCCATCTGGCGCGCCACGTGCCCCGCACACACATTGCCGAAGTTGCCCGACGGCACACAGAAGCTGACCTTTGGAAGCAGCTGATTCGTCGCTGGGAGCGAGGGGGCCGGCTCGGTCGCCTGAAAGTAGCCGGCAAAGTAGTAGACCACCTGCGCCAGCAGACGCGCCCAGTTGATCGAATTGACCGTACCGATCTTGTAGAGGCGTTTGAAAGGCAGATCATTGCTGACCGCCTTCACGATGTCCTGGCAATCGTCGAACACGCCCTCGATGGCGATGTTGTGGATGTTCCGGTCCTGCAGGCTGAACATCTGCGCCTGCTGGAACGGGCTCATGCGCCCGTTCGGACTCAGCATGAACACGCGCACGCCCTGCTTGCCCCGCATCGCGTATTCGGCAGCGCTGCCGGTGTCGCCGCTGGTGGCGCCCAGAATGTTCAGTTGCTCGCCACGCCGCGCCAGTTCGTACTCGAACAGGTTACCCAGCAACTGCATGGCCATGTCCTTGAAGGCCAGGGTCGGACCATTGGAAAGCGCTTCGAGGTACAGCCCGTCTTCCAGCTGTTTCAGCGGCACGATCTCGCGGGTGCCGAACACATCCGCCGTATACGTCTTCTCGCACAGCGCGCGCAGGTCATCCGCAGGGATGTCGTCGATGTAAAGCGACAGGACCTCGAAAGCCAGGGCCGCGTACCCCTGCCCGGTCAGCACCTTGCGCCAGCGCTCGAGCGTCTCCGCATCCACCTGGGGATACGACTCCGGCAGATACAGCCCGCCGTCAGGCGCGAGGCCTTCGAGCAGGATCTCGCAGAAATGCTTGCGGTCCGGATGGCCGCGGGTCGAGAGGTACAACATGTCAGTTCAACTCTTCCTTGCGGATGCGCGTGATCGGCGCCAGGACGCTGGGCAACGACTGCATGCGGGCCATGACCTCGTTCATGGTTCCCTCGCGGGTTTCGTGGGTCAGGATGATCAGGTCGGTCGACGTCGCGCCCACACCACCCACCTCGTCTGCCTCGCGCTGCAACACGGCGTCGATGCTGATGCCGGCCTCGGCCAGCAGACCGGTCACCTGGGTCAGGACACCGGCCTGGTCGGCCACACGCAGGCGCAGGTAGTAGCTGGTCCGGACCTCGGTCATCGGCAGCACCGGCAGGTCGCTCATCGCGTCCGGCTGGAACGCCAGGTGCGGCACGCGATTGAGCGGATCGGCCGTGTGCAGGCGCGTGATGTCGACCAGATCGGCCACCACAGCACTGGCGGTCGGCTCACTGCCTGCACCTTTGCCATAGTAGAGCGTGGTCCCGACGGCATCACCCTGCACCACCACGGCATTCATGGCACCTTCGACGTTGGCAATCAGCCGTTTGGCCGGCACCAGGCAGGGATGCACACGCAACTCGACACCGGCGTCACTGCGGCGCGTGATGCCCAGCAGCTTGATGCGGTAACCCAACTGGTCGGCATACCGGATGTCGGTGGAAGAAAGCTGGGTGATGCCTTCGACGTGGGCCTTGTCGAACTGCACCGGAATGCCGAAGGCAATGGCACTCATGATGGTCGCCTTGTGCGCGGCATCCACGCCTTCGATATCGAAAGTCGGGTCCGCTTCGGCATAACCCATGCGCTGGGCCTCCTTGAGCACCACATCGAAGTCCAGCCCCTTGTCCCGCATTTCGGAGAGGATGAAGTTGGTCGTGCCATTGATGATGCCGGCGATCCATTCGATCCGGTTGGCGGTCAGGCCCTCGCGCAGTGCCTTGATGATCGGAATGCCACCTGCCACCGCCGCTTCGAAAGCCACCATGACGCCACGCGCGGATGCCGCGCCGAAAATCTCGGTTCCATGCACGGCCAGCAAGGCCTTGTTGGCCGTCACCACATGTTTGCCGGCCTCGATCGCCTCCAGCACCAGGGTCTTGGCAATGCCGTACCCGCCGATCAGCTCGATGACGATGTCGATGTCCGGATTGGCAATAACCTCCCGGGCATCGTTGACCACGGTCACATCGGGGCCGACCACGCCGCGCGCGCGTTCGACATCCAGGTCGGCCACCATGGTGATCTCGATGCCCCGGCCGGCACGGCGCTTGATCTCTTCCTGGTTGCGCTGGAGCACCTTGAAGGTGCCGCTGCCGACAGTGCCAATGCCCAGCAGGCCTACTTGGATCGCTTTCATGTTCATCTCTCAGGTTTCACAGGCCCTGGCCAGATCAGCGGCCGGGCATTCAGGATACGTGCACAGGGTCTGGCCATCCATGACGGACAGGCCATCCCCTGAAGTCAGGTGCCGTGGCGCTTGCGCCAGTGCTCCAGGAAACGGGCCAGGCGGCCGATGGCCTCGCGCAGGTCGTCCTCGTGCGGCAGGAACACGATGCGGAAATGCTGGTTGTCCGGGAAATTGAAGCCGGACCCCTGCACCAGCATGACCCGCGTTTCCTGCAGGCACTCCAGGAAGAACTGCTGGTCGTCCTCGATCGGATAGACCGCCGGATCCAGTCGCGGAAACATGTATAGCGCCGCCTTCGGCTTGACACAACTGACGCCCGGGATGGCCGTGATCAGTTCATAGGCCAGGTCGCGCTGCCGGCGCAGGCGTCCGCCCTCGGCCACCAGTTCGTGGATGCTCTGATAACCGCCCAGCGCCGTCTGGATGGCCCACTGACCAGGCACGTTGGCGCAAAGCCGCATGTTCGAGAGCATGTTCAGGCCCTCGATATAGTCCCTTGCCGGCTTCTTGTCTCCTGAGACCACCAGCCATCCGGCCCGGTATCCGCAGGAACGGTAGCTCTTGGACAGGGAGTTGAACGTCAGGATCAGCACGTCGTCCGACAGGCTCGCGATCGCGGTGTGCCGGTTGTCGTCGTACAGGACCTTGTCATACACCTCGTCGGCAAAGATGACCAGCCCGTGTTCCCGGGCAATCGCGGTGATCTGCCGCAGGACATCATCGGGGTAGAGTGCCCCGGTCGGATTGTTCGGGTTGATGACCACGATGCCCTTGGTCGCCGGCGTGATCTTGCGGCGAATATCATCCAGGTCGGGCAGCCAGCCGTTGGCCTCGTCGCAGCGGTAATGGACCGGCGTGCCGCCGGACAGGCTCGCCGCCGCCGTCCACAGCGGGTAGTCGGGTGAGGGCAGCAACAACTCGTCGCCACCGTCCAGCAGCGCATTGGTGGCCATCACGATCAGCTCGCTGGCCCCGTTGCCCAGGTAGATGTCGTCCAGGGTGACGCCCTCGATACCCTGCTTCTGGGTCTCGTGCATGACCGCCTTGCGCGCGGCAAAGATCCCCTTGCTGTCCGAATACCCCGCCGAATTGGGCAGGTTGCGGATCATGTCCTGCTGGATCTCCTCCGGCGCATCAAAGCCGAACACCGCCAGGTTGCCGATGTTGAGCTTGATGATCTTGTGGCCCTCTTCCTCCATCTGCCGCGCCGCGTCCATGATCGGGCCGCGGATGTCGTAGCAAACGTTGGCCAGCTTGGCCGATTTCTGGACAGTCTTCAAGATCCCTCCCGCAAGGGGGTCAGTGGTTGCAGGCGCACATGCCGCCCGGCATCGCGCTATAGTCGTCGGGACCGCGCCAGCCAACCCGGCCGGCAGGTTCCGGGGAAAACCCCTGATTTGACCACAGTTCCCGCAATCGCCCGGCAGTCGACGGGCCGTTGCCCAAGCGCCAGATCCTCCATGAAACTGCACGCCGACCGGCTCGACACTCTGTCCATCACGGCCTACGGCGAGGGCTGGATCACCATCAACGGCCAGCGCCACCAGGGCAACTGGATCATCTCTTCTTCAGGTCGTCTCGAACCCTGGGACTGCAGCGACTTCGAGAGTCTGACCACGGAGCATTTCACCCGCCTGGCCACCGGCGATGCCCAGCCCCCCGAACTGGTGGTCTTTGGCAGTGGCGATCGCCTGAAATTTCCCCACCCGCACCTGCTCAGGGGACTGACCAGCCAGCGCATTGGCGTGGAAGCCATGGACACCATGGCGGCCTGCCGGACCTACAACATACTGGCCGGCGAAGGCAGGCGTGTCGTTGCTGCCCTGCTGTTGCCTGAGGCCCTCGAACACCCACATCCCGGTTCGAGGTAAAATACCGGTTTGTTTCCTGACCTGCTCCACGCAGGTAAAGCCAGCACCGCAGGCGCGTAGCCGGGTTGCAGGGCCGCAGTTGCCGGGCCGTCGTCGTGCCCGTTCTGGCGGGGTCGCCCGCCGGTGCTGCTTCGTGCCTGCCTCCATGCGTGTCCGTCGCGGCCAGGAAACCCGCGAATTTCCACCAACTCACGTCAGGGGTCCTCGAAGCATGGCAGTCGTTGTCAACAAACCCATTCCCGAATTCGAAGCACAGGCCACCGGTGGTATCAAGGTCAGCAACCAGTCTCACCTGGGCCAGACGCTTGTCCTGTACTTCTACCCCAAGGACAACACGCCGGGTTGCACCACCGAAGCCATGCAATTCCGCGACAAGTACAAGGACTTCGTCAAGGCCGGCGCTCAAGTCTTTGGCGTGTCCCGGGACAACATGAAGTCGCACGACGATTTCAAGCTCAAGCTGGAACTGCCCTTCGAGCTGGTCGCCGACACGGAAGAAAAGATGTGCCACATGTTCGGCGTCGTCAAGAACAAGATCATGTATGGCAAGAAGGTCAAGGGCATCGAACGCAGCACCTTCCTCATCGGTGCAGATGGCGTGCTCATGCAGGAATGGCGGGGACTGAAGGTTCCCGGCCACGTCGAAGAGGTCCTCAAGGCCGTCAAGACCCTCAAGAAGGCCGCCTGACCCCGCACTTGAACCCCTGGGCGGCAGCGCCCGTGCGCCGGACGGAATCTGTCACGGGACTCATGCATAATGGTTCCATGACCCGAGGATGCCGTCCGGCTCCCCCCACCTCTAAACTGCCCTGCCGCCCCGAGAGCCGCCCGGTGATCCTGGCGGCTTTTTGTTTTTCGGCCCTGTACCGCCCCTGACGTCCTTCCATGCCACTGCCTCCAGCCCCTGCCAAACGCGCCGCCCTGCTCTCTACCGAGGCCTACACCCTCAAAGCCGATGTTGAAGCCTTTGAGCAGTCCACCCCGGCCACGGAAGAGGCTTCTCCTGTCACTGCCGAGCGGCCCAGGCCTGCAAAGCGAGCTACCGGCGGC
Source organism: Burkholderiaceae bacterium (assembly GCA_041396505.1). Taxonomy (GTDB): domain Bacteria; phylum Pseudomonadota; class Gammaproteobacteria; order Burkholderiales; family Burkholderiaceae_C; genus Hydrogenophaga. The sequence continues at coordinate 409,415 of JAWKYL010000003.1, read as the reverse complement.
GCGACGCGCAGCCGAAAATCCGCCATCGCCCCGGCCACCACGGCAGGCGAGGCACCGGCAACTGTGGCGGTAGTCGACGTTCCGGCACCGCTGCCCGTCGTGGCAAAAACGACACCGGCACCGACACCCACTGCCCGTCCCGGTCGCTCCAGGTCCGTCAACGGCAGGGCGGCCGTCACCCGGTCGGCGACGCGTTCGCGCCCCCAAGGTCCGACCCGCCTGTTCGTCCTGGACACCAACGTCCTGCTGCACGACCCGATCAGCCTGTTCCGTTTCGAAGAGCACGACATCTATCTGCCGATGATCGTCCTCGAAGAACTCGACGGACACAAGAAGGGCATGACCGAAGTGGCCCGCAATGGACGGCAGACCAGCAGGACACTGGATGCCCTGGCGGCCCAGAGCGGCGGAGACATGAGCAAGGGCCTCAAGCTCTCGGCAACCGGCCACCAGTCGGCCCGCGGCCTGCTGTTCTTCCAGACCGAGGCCCTGACCGACGACCTGCCGTCCAGCCTGCCCCAGGGCAAGGCAGACAACCAGATCCTTGGCGTGGTGCATGCCCTGCGCGGGAAATACCCCGAGCGGGAAGTGATCCTGGTGTCCAAGGACATCAACATGCGGGTCAAGGCCCGTGCGCTCGGACTGGCGGCTGAAGATTACGAGAACGACAAGACGCTGGACGACGGCGAGTTGCTGTACTCCGGCGCGCTGGCACTGCCTGCGGATTTCTGGACCCGCCAGAGCAAGACCATCGAAAGCTGGCAAAGCGGCAGCCATACCTTCTACCGGGTCAGCGGTCCGGCCGTGACCCAGTTCCACATCAACCAGTTTGTCTATTTCGAAGCACCGGGCGAACCCTCCCTGTACGCCCGGGTCACCGAGATCCGGGACAAGACGGCTGTCCTCAAGACGCTGAAGGATTTCACCCATCTCAAGAATGCGGTGTGGGGCGTGACCAGCCGCAACCGCGAGCAGAATTTCGCGCTGAACCTCCTGATGGATCCGGAAATCGACTTCGTGACCCTGGCCGGAACCGCGGGCACCGGCAAGACCCTGATGGCGCTGGCCAGCGGTCTGACCCAGGTACTCGACGAGCGCCGCTACACGGAAATCATCATGACCCGCGCCACCGTCAGCGTCGGCGAGGACATTGGCTTCCTGCCCGGCACCGAAGAGGAAAAGATGGGCCCCTGGATGGGCGCTCTGGACGACAACCTGGAGTTCCTGGCCAAAGGCGAAGTCGGCGGCGCCGGAGAATGGGGGCGCGCCGCGACCAACGAACTCATCCGCAGCCGCATCAAGGTCAAGAGCATGAACTTCATGCGCGGCCGCACCTTCATGAACAAGTACGTCATCATCGACGAGGCACAGAATCTGACGCCCAAACAGATGAAGACCCTGATCACAAGGGCGGGCCCGGGTACCAAGATCATCTGCATGGGCAACCTGGCCCAGATCGATACCCCCTACCTCACCGAAGGCTCATCCGGCCTGACATTTGCCGTCGACCGCTTCAAGGGGTGGCCGCACAGCGGGCACATCACCCTGGCCAGGGGCGAGCGCTCGCGGCTGGCGGATTTCGCCAGCGAGGTCCTGTAACGCCCGTCGCGCCGCTGACGCTGAGCACCCCGGTCGTTCCCGGGTGACTCAGAAGTCGCCGTGGTCCTGCGCCAAGGTCTCGAAACGTGTGAGCATGTTCAGGAAGGCCAGCTTGACGATTCCGGTGGGACCGTTTCGTTGCTTGCCAATGATGATCTCGGCCACGCCAGGCTCCTTGCAGGCATCCTTGGTGTAGTACTCATCCCGGTAGATGAACATGATGATGTCGGCATCCTGCTCGATCGCCCCGGACTCACGCAGGTCGGACATCATGGGACGCTTGTCGGTGCGCTGCTCGACCGAGCGGTTCAGCTGCGACAACGCGATCACCGGACACTGCAATTCCTTGGCCAGCATCTTGAGTCCCCGCGAGATCTCACCCAGCTCGGACGCCCGGTTGTCCTCGCCGGAACCGCTGCCACTCATGAGCTGCAGGTAGTCGACCACGATCAGTCCGAGCTTGCCACACTGCCGTGACAAGCGTCGGGCATTGGCGCGCAAGGCACCAGGCGTCAGACCGGGCGTCTCGTCGATGTGCAGCGAGACGTGACGCAGCCGCTCAATGGCCTCGGTCAGGCGCGGCCACTCGTCGTCGGACAGTTTGCCTGTACGCAGGTGCCCCTGGTTGATGCGACCGATGGAACCAACGATACGCACCGCCAACTGGGCGGCACCCATTTCCATCGAGAACACGGCCACGGGCAAACCCTCGTTGAGCGCCACGTGCTCGGCAATATTGATGGCAAACGCCGTCTTGCCCATGGACGGACGGGCCGCCAGCACCACCAGGTCACCCGCCTGCAGACCGGATGTCATCTTGTCCAGGTCGCGAAATCCGGTCGGCACTCCCGTGATGTCGTTCGGGTTGTCTGACATTTCGCTCACACGGTCGAGCAGATCGACCACGAGCTTGTCCATGGACTGGAAGCCCTCCTTCATGCGGGAGCCTTCCTCGCCGATGTGGAAGATCTTCTGCTCGGCCTCGTCCAGGATCTTGTCGACCGCCCGCCCTTGCGGGTTGAAAGCCGCCGTGGCAATTTCGTCGCTGGCGGCCACCAGCTTGCGCAGGATCGCGCGCTCGCGCACGATCTCGGCATAGCGGCGGATGTTGGCGGCACTGGGAACGTACTGTGCCAGGCTGTTCAGATAAGCCAGCCCGCCAGCTTCCTCGGCCTTGCCCAGGCTTTGAAGGTGCTCGAACACGGTTACCACATCGGCCGGCTTGCTGGCGTTGGTGAGCGCCGCAATGGCCGAATAGGTCAGCCGGTGTTCATAGCGGTAGAAGTCGGAATCGTTGACCAGGTCCGCCACGCGGTCCCAGGCGGCATTGTCCAGCAGCAGGCCTCCCAGCACGCTGGACTCGGCCTCTATCGAATGCGGCGGAACGCGCAACTGGGCCACCTGGTGATCCGGCAACGCTCCGGATTCATCCACACCCGCATCGAACTCTGAAAAAGGAGAGGAAAAGACTGAAGACATGGTCCTGTCCGGATCAAACCCCAATGGTAAGCCCGGGACACCCGAGGCACTGTGGACAACACTGGGGACAACGGGTGCAACGCCAGTGGATTGCCGGTGGAATCAGGCACCGCCTGACCAGCGGCGCCACCAGAAAACAAAGAGCCGCAGCCCCAAGGGGCTGCGGCTCCGGATGGACCTTTGTGCCCGAAGGCACCAGGGCCAGTATCAGGCGGTTTCGCCGAGCACGGAGACGGGAACTTCGACGTTCACATCGGTGTGCAGGGACACATTGACCGAATAGTCGCCCACCATCTTCAGCGGACCATTGGGCATGCGCACCTGGGCCTTGGCCACGGCGAAGCCTTGCTTGTTCAGCTCATCGGCCACATCGTGGTTGGTGACGGAGCCGAAAAGACGGCCATCGACACCGGCCTTTTGCGACAGCTTGACCGTCACGGCAGCCAGCTTCTCGCCCAGGGCCTGGGCTTCGGCCAGCTTGGCTGCAGCGGCCTTCTCGAGCTCGGCGCGGCGGGCTTCGAACTCGGCGATGGCGGTCTGGGTGGCACGGCGGGCACGGCCCGAGGGGATCAGGAAGTTGCGGGCGTAGCCGTCCTTGACCTTGACCACGTCGCCGAGGGCGCCGAGGTTGACAACTTTGTCGAGCAGAATGATTTGCATGTCAGGCTCTCCTTCAGACGCGATGCTGGTCGCTGTACGGCAGCATGGCCAGGAAACGGGCGCGCTTGATGGCCGTGGTCACCTGGCGCTGGTAGATGGCGCGGGTGCCGGTCAGGCGGGCCGGAATGATCTTGCCGTTCTCGGCGACGAAGTCACGCAGGACGTCAATGTCCTTGTAGTCCACTTCTTCGACACCGGCGACGGTGAAGCGGCAGAAACGCTTGCGCTTGAAGAGCAGCGACTGGGTGTTGCGCTTGGGGCGCTTGTCTTTGTTGAAACGCTTGGGTGCAGCCATGATGGGCCTCTCCTATGTCTTGCTGAAATGCTGGATGTGGAACACCACGCCCTTGCCATTGCGCGAATTCGCCAGGAACCCCTGGAAACTGCCATCGGCAGCAAGCCCTGTACGGGACAGGGACTCCGCCAGCACACCGAAAGCCACGGCCTTCAGTTGCAGTTTCACCTCGCGGGGCGTATCCAGTTCGAAGATCCGGGACTCGTGCTCAAGCACAAGGTTGACTGCCGGTATCCCTGCCGGGGTGTAGCGCAGGTCCTGGACCTGCACCACCTGCGCCGACAGTTCGATCTGGTTCACCTGCGGGGCTGGCCTGTGCGCAGCCGGCTCAGGCGGCGGGTTGCTCCTGCGACTGCTGTTGGGACTTGCGGGCCTCTTCACGCTCGACCGACTTCATCATGGAGGAAGGACCGGTCTCGGCCTTCTTCTTCTGGATGGTCAGGTGGCGCAGCACGGCGTCGTTGAACTTGAAGGCATGCTCGAGTTCGCCCATCACGGCCTGATCGGCCTCGATGTTGACGCACAGGTAGTGGGCCTTGGACAGCTTGTTGATCTGGTAGGCCAGCTGACGGCGACCCCAGTCTTCAACACGGTGGATCGAACCGCCGCCGGCGGTGATCATGCCCTTGTAGCGCTCCAGCATGGCCGGAACCTGTTCGCTCTGGTCCGGATGGATCAGCAGGACGATTTCATAGTGACGCATGGACTCTCCTTGTGGATGAACCGACGTGCCTGGCACAAACGCCAGCCACTTTTCGGCAAAAGCCGCCCCCGGCGTCAAGACAGGATGCGGCAAGGCAAGCCCACGATTATATCCGGATAACATTCCAGATTCAATATGCAAGGTACATGCCATCCTTCCCCGGTATCGGCAAGTCCCTGGCGCCTCATCCGTTTCGGCCGACTGGCATACTGCTGCGCCAGCCAGGACAAGCCATGCCCACACCACCCGTACCCGATGCCCCGCTCCAGCGCCCCACCAGCGTGGGCGACCTGTTCTGGAGCTTCACCTGGCTCGCACTGCAGGGCTTCGGTGGCGTCATCGCGGTGGTGCAGCGCGAACTGGTGGACCACAAGCGCTGGCTCAGCAAGGAGCAATTCATCGAAGACTGGGCTGTCGCCCAGGTGCTGCCCGGCCCCAATGTGGTCAACCTGGCCATGATGATCGGTGGCCGGTACTTCGGCCTGGCAGGCGCGATTTCCGCCCTGGCCGGCATGCTCGTGGCACCGCTGATGATTGTGCTGGTTCTGGCGGCACTGTATGGTCAGGTGGCGGACAGCCCGCTGGCCAGTGGCGCGTTGCGTGGTATGGGGGCCGTGGCGGCCGGCCTGGTCACGGCCACCGGCATCCGCCTGATGGCAGCCCTGGACCGGAACCCGATGGGCATGTCCAGCTGCGTGGTACTCGCCCTGCTGACGTTCATCGGCATTGCCCTGCTGCACTGGCCTCTGATCTGGGTGCTGCTGGGCATCGGCAGCGTGGCCACGGCGCGTGCCTTGTATGTGCTGTCCCGCAAAACGACGGCGACTGGACGGGACGCGTCGTGACAACTGGAATGACGCCCACGTTGCTGAACTGGCTTGACCTGTTCGGGCACTTTGCCATGTTGTCCCTTCTGGCCGTGGGCGGCGCCATCACGACCGCGCCGGATATGCATCGCTACCTGGTTCATGAAAACGGCTGGATTTCCGATCCGCAGTTCACGTCGTCGATCGCCTTGTCCCAGGCGGCGCCTGGTCCGAATGTCCTGTTCGTGGCCTTGCTGGGCTGGAACGTCGGACTCAATGCGGGAGGCGGACCGGCCGGCGGCTGGCTGGCATGGGCAACGGCCCTGGCCGGCGTCGCCGTCACTCTGGTGGCCATCCTGCTGCCATCTTCGGTGTTGAGCTATGCGGCCAGCCAGTGGGCGCACCGGCACCGCGAGCGGCTTGGCGTGAGGGCTTTCAAGGCGGGCATGGCGCCCATCGTGATCGCGCTCCTCATTGCCACCGGCTGGCTGTTGATCTCGGTACATGACCAGCCCGCCCGTGACTGGCCCCTGTGGCTGCTGATGGCCTGCGCCACTGTCCTCGTTTGGCGCACAAAGGTGCATCTACTCCTGCTGATCGGCGTGGGCGCCGTTCTGGGCGCCGCGGGCCTGGTGTAGCCGTCAGGGGCGTTTGAGTCCCGCCAGCGCGGGGATATCGAGCTCGCGCCAGGCCTGTCTCAGGGCATCGATGGCCATTTCGTCACCGGTGAGCTCGACCAGCACGCCGTTGGACAGCAGACCGGTCAGCTCGGACCTGGATCCGTCCTTGCGATAGGACTCCTTGAAGGTCATGCCGTCCCGCTGGAACACGTTCTCCACTTCGTCCTGTGTCTCGCGATTGACGGTGCTGCCTGCCCAGGCCCCCATGGCCATGGCCAGTGCCGGCACAGCCCCGATGTCCTGCAGAACCACCTCCACTCGACCCCGGTCGGACCCGTATTCCGCCGACACGCGGGACAATGTCATGCCCATGGCCGAATCGGTCCGCGCCTCGATGGCCGTGCGTTCCAGCTGAAGCAGCCTGTCGGGCAAGGCGCGCTGCATGCGCTCGGGCGCATAGGGCTGACCGCCCTGGCTGGCTCCGGTCATGGCACCTACCATTTCGCCCAGCGCCTGGCCAGCCGCCCGGTTGTCGCCCTGGGCCTGCGCATCCTCCATCCGCCTGGCAGCCGCCTCCATCTGGCGCCCCGCCTCTTCCAGCCGGCCTGTGTCGATGCGAATGTCCGTACCCGGCATGCGAATCTCCACGTCACCGCGCCCCGGCGCAGAAGCGCCGTGCATCGGGCCGCCCATTCCGACCCCGGTCATGCCTGCGCTGACGAGGCTGACCAGCCAACCCAGCACCAGCACGCAGACCACGAGCACCGCAGTGAAGGGGATTGCCTTGTCTTCCGGCACTTTCAACATGACCGGCACACCGGTGTAGAGCAGAAAAATTGAATAGAGCGCGGCCAGCAGACCCAGGATGGACAGAACGGGCAATATCTGGAAGACACCACCGAGCAAAGCAGCCGTGGCGCCATAGGCCACCAGCCGGAAGGCCGACGCGAAATCCTTCTGACCATTGAACCTGGGCGCAAGTGCATCGGCCACCCGTGCGACCACATAGACCATGGCCAGGGTCAGCACAAATCCCACCACCATGTAGGCCAGGCCACTGAGCCATGGCACGCGAACGTGGAAACCCATGCCGCCAAAGCCCACCAGGCTCAGGCCGACAAACGAGGCCAGGGCCGAGACACCGGCCAGGTAAACCAGATAGTCACGGTAGATCGTCACGACATCATGCGCTTCTGCCGCCACCTCCGGCCAGGTTTCCCTGGGCCGCAGCAGCATGGCCTTGACACGTTCGACCAGAAGGCGCCGCTTCAAATCCGCGGATGCGGGTGTCTCCATGAGAATCTCCTTGGCTTGCTCACGATCGTTGACGCAAGGCCTCATAAAGGCAAACGCCACTGGCCACGGACACATTCAGGCTCTCGACAGCACCGCGCATCGGGATCGACACCAGCTCGTCGCAGGTCTTGCGCGTGAGCTGACGCATGCCCTGCCCTTCGGCCCCGAGCACGAGAGCCACGGGACCCTTCAGGTCGACCTCGTACAGCGTACGGGGTGCATCGTCGCTGGTGCCTGTGATCCAGATATTGCGCTCCTTGAGTTCATTGAGCGTGCGGGCGAGGTTCGTGACCATGAAGTACGGCATGGTTTCCGCTGCCCCACTGGCCACCTTGGCCACGGTGGCATTGATGCCGGCAGCGTGGTCTTTGGGGGCAATCACGGCATGCGCGCCTGCGCCATCGGCCACCCTCAGACAGGCGCCCAGGTTGTGTGGATCGGTGACACCGTCGAGCACCAGCAGCAAAGGCGCCTGACCCCCTGCCTCCAATTGTTCCAGCAGATCGTCGAGTGAACGTGCCTGCTCGACAGGGCTGACACGCGCAGCCACACCCTGGTGACCGTGGCTGCCGGCCAGTTTGGCAATGCGCAGACTGTCCGCCTCGATCAGGCGCACGCCGACCTCGCGCGCGCGGTCGAGAAACTGGCGCATGCGCTGGTCGCGGCGCGAACTGTCGAAATAGACTTCGATGATGGACGCTGGCGCCGTTTTCAGGCGCACGCCGACGGCATGAAAGCCGAACAGGACTTTGGGAGAAGACATCCGGGCATTATCGGGCCAGACGACGACTCCGGCCGGCCGGATGCTGTCTGCCGCGCCTCAGATGCTGCGGCCCCTGGCCAGAAGCATCACGCCATCGACAGCACGCGCCCCGCCTCGATCGTCACCCTGCGCTGGCACTGCCCTGCGATGCTCCGGTCGTGGGTGACCAGCACCAGCGTGGTTCCCTGCTCGGCATTGAGTTCGAACATCAATTCCATGATGCGGACACCGGTGGCGAAGTCCAGGCTGCCCGTCGGTTCGTCCGCCAGCAGGACGGCCGGCTTCACGACAAAGGCGCGGGCCAGCGCCACACGCTGCTGCTCGCCCCCTGAAAGGACCTTGGGGTAATGACCGAGCCGTTCACCCAGCCCCACCCTTTCGAGCATCTGGATGGCGGCAGCACGGGCATCACGCCGACCCGCCAGCTCCAGTGGAAGCATGACGTTCTCCAGCGCGGTCAGATTGCCCAGCAACTGGAAGCTCTGAAACACAAACCCCACTTTTTCGGCCCGCAGCGCGGCCCGTTCATCTTCGTCCAGGCCGAAGATGTTCACACCGTCAATGTGAACTGTTCCGCCCGACGGCGTATCCAAGCCCGCAATGATGGACAGCAAGGTGCTCTTGCCCGATCCGGAAGCGCCCACGATGGCGGCTGTTTCGCCCTTGTTCAGGCTGAAATCGATATCGCGCAGAATCTCCAGCGTACCGGTCGAATCGGTCACCGATTTGTTCACATGCTCGACGGCAATCATCACATCCGACATGGGAAGGCCTGAAGTTGAAACGACGCCACTTTAACCCGCTTGCGCTGGCAAGCCTCCTTCCAGGGCTTTGGCTCCCTGCCCGCGCCCAGACGTCGACCACCCAGGCCCGTGCCTCGGCACAAGCTGACAGGAACGGGCCGGTGATCCTTGTGGTTGGCGATTCGCTCAGCGCCGAGTACGGACTGCAAAGGGGCCGCGGATGGGCTGCCCTGTTGCAGGCCAGGCTGGGGGCAGATCGGTCCACGGCGCAGGTCGTCAACGCCAGCATCAGCGGAGACACGACGGCCGGCGGCCGTTCACGCCTGCCAGCCCTGTTGCGCCAGCACAAACCGGCCGTGGTCATCATCGAACTGGGCGGCAACGACGCGCTTCGGGGGCTGCCACTGGACATGACGCGGGACAACCTGTCCACCATGGCCCGCCTGGCGCGCGAAGCGGGTGCGCGGGTGCTGATCGCCGGCATGGAGATGCCGCCCAACTACGGCACCCGGTACGCCCAGGCCTTCCGCGATGTCTTCAGCACCGTCGCCAAGGCCGAAAAAGCCGCCCTGGTTCCCTTCCTCCTGGCCGGGGTGGCAGACGGCCCCGATCCGCTCAGGCTGTTCCAGGCCGACCGCATCCACCCCAACGAAACGGCACAGCCCATCATGCTGGCCAATATCTGGAAAGCGCTGAGTCCTTTGCTTGCCCGCTGACACAGGACGTCCCGGCGATAATCCCCACATGCCAGTCCAATCCATGAGCGCCTCCGATGTCCTGCAACGACTTGACAGTTTCGACACCGTCATCGATGCCAGGTCGGAAGACGAGCATGCGCTGGACCATCTGCCCGGTGCCATCAACTGGCCCACACTGAACAACGCCGAGCGCGCTGCCATCGGCACGATGTACAAACAGGTCAACGCGTTCGAAGCCAAGAAGCGCGGCGCAGCCCTTGCAGCCCGGAACATCGCAGGCCACATAGAGCGATACGCCCTGGACAAGCCACGCGACTGGAAGCCCCTGGTCTACTGCTGGCGTGGAGGGAACCGCAGCGGAGCCCTGGCGACCATCCTGGGCGCCATCGGCTTTCAGGTCACGCTGGTGGAAGGCGGCTACAAGGCCTGGCGCAATGCCCTTGTGGCCGACCTGCCGACCCGGGTGGCCAGGCTCCGGTTCGAAGTCATCTGCGGACCAACGGGCAGCGGCAAGACACGACTGCTACAACACCTGGCGAGCCAGGGAGCGCAGGTCCTGGACCTGGAAGACCTGGCCCGCCACCGCAGCTCTGTGCTGGGACACATTCCCGGCGTTCCGCAGCCCAGCCAGAAACACTTCGACTCCATGATCTGGGACCAGCTTCGTCGATTCGATGCCGACCGGCCGGTGTTCGTCGAAAGTGAGAGCAAGAAAGTCGGCAATCTGCGGGTTCCCGATGCCCTGATTGATGCCATGCGCAGCAGTCCCTGCATCGACCTCCAGCTCCCGGACGACGAGCGTGTGGCCCTGCTGCTGGAGGACTACGCATTCTTTGTCAGCGACCCGGAACACTTTTGCCAGCGCCTGGAGGCCCTGACCGAACTGCGGGGCAAATCGGTTGTTGCCCACTGGGTCGCCCAGATCCGTGAAGGCCATGTCGCCGACGTGGTCCTGGACCTGCTACGGCAGCACTACGACCCCACCTACGCCGCGTCGATCCGGCGCAACTTTAGTCAGTACGGTCAGGCACACGCGTGCGCCCTGCCCGACCGCTCGGCACAGTCATTTGACGATGCCGCCCGACAGCTGATTGCAAACGCCAGCTGACAGCGTCCTTCCCGCTGCTGGCCAACAATCGACGGCCCCCCGGAACTCAGTCTGCGCCGTCGCCTGACGAACCTTCGGCATTGCCGGATTCGTTCTCCTGGCCCGAATCGGTCTCGACATCGGAACTGCCCTCGGCGCCCTGGCGCCGGGCGTTCTTTGCCCGCAGCTTCTCCTCTTTTTTCTGCTTCTTGGCCAGCTCGCGCTGGCGCTTCTCGTATCCGTAGTTGGGTGTGGCCAAAACGAGGTATCTCCGTCAGGTGATTGTTCGATCAGGATACCAGCTTTGCCAGGGCCTGAGACAGATCTGTGCGCAGGTCATCCACCGACTCCAGACCCACGGCAAAACGGATCAGATGGGTCTGCTTGTGTGGCCAGGGCATCCGGTGGCGCATGGGCAGCACGTGGTAAGGCGCGCAGAGGCTGATCGGACCGGCCCAGCTCCAGCCCAGCCGGAACAGTCGCAGGTCATCACAGAATGCGTCCACCCGGGATGCGTCATACCGGCTGTCAAGCAGCACGCCAAACAGACAGGCTGCTGCAACGGCATCGCGCTTCCAACTGGCATGCCCTGGAGATCCGGGCAGCGCCGGATGGAAGACCTGGGCCACGCCGGCCTGTGTCTGCATCCATGTGGCCAGTTCCCTTGTGGCCGCATCCTGGGCCGCATAACGCAGGGCAATGGTCTGCAGGCCACGCAGCACCAGTTCGGCATCGTTGACGCCCACACACAACCCCTGGCGCATGTGACAGGACTGCACCTGGCGGTGCAGCCGTTCATCCCGTGTGATCACGGAGCCCATCATCATGTCCGAACCACCGCTGGGATACTTGGTCAGGGCCTGCACCGACACGTCGACCCCGAGATCAAACGCATTGAACGCAATCCCTGCCCCCCAGGTGTTGTCCAGCACCGTCACCGCCGGACGGTCACTGGACAGCGTGCCGTTGTGAGCGGCCACCACCGCGCTCAGCGCTGGAAGATCCGGGTACTCCAGGGTGATGGAACCCGGAGCCTCAAGCCCGACCATGCGCGTGGCCGGCGTCAGCCGTGCCGCCAGATCATCCGGCTTCATCGGATCGTAATAGTCCACCGCCACGCCCCAGTGGCGCATCTCGCCCTCGGCAAAGGCCTTGCCTGGTCCATAGGCGTTGTCCGGCAGCAGCACCTGATCACCCTGACGCAAGAAGGCCATGTCCACCAGGGCGATGGCGGACAGTCCACTGGGGGCCAGTACACAGAACCGGCCGCCTTCCAGCGTGGCCAGCCGTTCCTCCAGCGTATAGGTGGTCGGCGTGCCGTGCAGGCCGTAGGTATAGGCGCTCTTGTCCTTCCACTCCCGGCTGCGCAGGGACTTGACGTCGGGAAACAGAACTGTTGACGCCTTGTGTACGGCAGGCGCCACGGCATCGAAACCCTCGGGAGGACGATAGCCGTGGTGGATGAGCGAGGTGGAGAGGTCTGCCACCGTGTCAGGCCCCGGTGCTCACAGCTTCCATTTCTCCAGCAGCTGCGCCGGTCGAAGGCTGTCGTACCCTTCGAAGGGCTGGTGAATCCAGGGATTGGTGGGCAGGAAGTCCACCGAATAGTCGGGCGTGAAGGTGGACAGCGCCTTCGTCCAGATGACCGCGCTGCGCAACTCTGTGATGGGCGGATAGTTGTTGCGCAGGAGGTCGATGACCGCATGCAGGGTATGGCCCGAGTCGGCCAGGTCATCGACCAGCAGGACCCGCCCAGCAATGTCACCCTTGGGCGTGGTGATGTAGCGTGCGATATCCAGGTTGCCCTGTACGGTGCCGGCATCGGCGCGGTACGAGCTGGTCGACATGATCGCCAGGGGCACATCGAAGATCCGCGAGAGGATGTCGCCCGGCCGCATGCCACCCCGAGCCAGGCACAGGATGGTGTCGAACTCCCATCCGGACTGGTAGACCTTGAGCGCCAGCTTCTCGATCAGGTTGTGGTACTCGTCATAGGACACGTACAGGTGCTTGCCATCTTCGGTCAGCATGGATACTCCGGATGTGGGTCGGTCGGGCGATTCTGCATGAAAGCCGGCAGATCGGCCATTACTGGAAGGGGTGCTGAATCAGGATCGTGTGGTCCCTGTCCGGGCTGGTGGAAATCACGTGGATGGGCACACCGGTACTTTCCTCGATGCGGCGCAGGTATTTCTGCGCGTTCGGCGGCAGGTCCTCGTAACGGGTCACGCCGACCGAGGACTCGCTCCAGCCCGGCAGGACTTCATAGATGGGCTGGCAGCGGGCAATGTCATCGGCCCCCATGGGCAGGATATCGACACGTTCGCCGTCCAGTTCGTAGCCCACGCACAGCTGAAGCTCCTTGAGGCCGTCCAGGACGTCGAGCTTGGTGATGCACAGGCCCGTCAGGCCATTGACCTGGGCGGAACGCTTGAGCAGCGCAGCATCGAACCAGCCGCAGCGACGCGAACGGCCAGTGGTCACGCCCTTCTCGGCACCCACCGTGGCCATGTGCCAGCCCGGGGTCCCCTCGGTCTCCCAGTCCAGCTCGGTCGGGAACGGACCACCGCCCACCCGAGTGCAATAGGCCTTGGTGATGCCCAGCACATAGTGCAGCAGACCCGGGCCGACACCCGAACCCGCGGCGGCATTGCCGGCCACGCAGTTGCTGGACGTGACAAACGGATAGGTGCCGTGATCGATGTCGAGCAGGGTTCCCTGGGCGCCCTCGAACAGCAGGTTGGCGCCGGCCCGATGGGCATCGTTGAGCTCGCGCGAGACATCGGCAATCATCGGTCGCAGTTGGGCCGCATGCTGCATGGCCTGCTCGTGAACGGCGCCGAACTGCACCTGTCCATCCACCACGAATGCCGACAGCGGCTGGTCCTTGAGCCAAGGAACGGAGGTCCAGTCGACCTGCCCCGCATCCAGGGCCGCCAGCTGCACGTTGTAATAAGCCAGCAGCTCGCGCAGCTTGGAGGCAAAACGTTCGGGATACTTCAGGTCCTGGACCCGCAGCGCGCGACGGGCCACCTTGTCTTCGTAGGCCGGACCGATGCCACGTCCGGTGGTACCGATCTTGGCAACACCGGACTTCTCCTTGGCGGCTTCACGGGCGACGTCCAGCGCGGCATGGAAAGGGAGGATCAGCGGGCACCCTTCGCTGACGCGAAGACGGGAGCAGACTTCGACCTTGGCGGCCTCCAGCCCTGCGATCTCCTCCATCAGCTTGCCCGCTGCCAGCACCACGCCGTTGCCGATGTAGCACTTCACGCCCGGCCGCATGATCCCGCTGGGAATCAGGTGCAAAGCCGTCTTCACACCATTGATCACCAACGTGTGGCCCGCATTGTGGCCGCCCTGGAAGCGGACCACGCCCTGCGCGGACTCGGTCAGCCAGTCGACCAGCTTGCCCTTGCCTTCATCACCCCACTGGGTGCCCACCACAACCACGTTGCGCCCCGCGATGGCGGCACTCTTGCTGTTTGTCATCTGCTGGTTTCCGTTCAAATGTTGCGAAGCGTCCAGGCGCCTGCCCGGTCCGCGTCTGCGACCAGTTCGCGGTCGCATTGGAATTCGTCCACTTCGTGCTCGTGACCCGGCAGGACACATACCACGGTCTGCCCCTGCGCCCGCAGCTGGGCCACCGCGGCCCGCAGCGAGGAATCGGTGCCCCAAGGAGCGCGAATGGCGGCCACCAGCGGGCGCGGAGGCACCAGGGTCACCAGTTCCTTGAGGTCCAGGCTGAATCCCACGGCCGGGCGCTTGCGCCCGAACACCGCCCCGACCTCGTCATAGCGACCGCCGCGTGCCAGCTCGCCGGCCTGGCCACCCGATGCGGATCCAAACATGGCAAAACGGATGCCGGTGTAATAGGCATAGCCACGCAGATCCGCCAGGTCCACCGACACCCGCATGCCCTGTACCTGTCCTGCCAGCCAGGCCAGACTTTGCAGCGCCTCGTGCATCGCGGCAGAAGCCTGCAGGCGCTCACGGGCCTCGTCGAGCACCGAGACGTCGCCATGCAGGGATGGCAGGGCCAGCAGATCGGCACGCACCCGAGCCGGCAGGTCCCGGGACAGACGGTCCAGTTCTGCCACATCCTTGCCCGTCAGTGCGGCATGGATGGCCTGTACATGACCGCCGTCCAGCGACAGCCCCGCCAGCACGGCGTCGATCACGCGCACATCAGCCAGATCCAGCAGGAGGTCATCGACACCAGCCCCTTGCAGACAGGCCTGCGCCAGCTCGATCACCTCGAGATCCGCCTCAAGGCCACCATGTCCATAAATTTCAGCACCGAACTGAAGCGGTTCGCGACTGGCCAGCGGACGATCGACACGTGTGTGCACGACAGGTCCGCAATAGCTCAGTCGTGTGACACCCTGCCGGTTCAGCAAGTGTGCGTCGATCCGGGCCACCTGAGGCGTGCAATCCGCACGCAGACCCAGGGTTCGACCGGACAGCTGGTCGACCAGCTTGAACGTCTGCAGGTCCAGCGCCTCGCCGGTACCGGTGAGCAGAGACTCCAGGTGCTCCAGCAGTGGCGGCATGACCAGCTCGTAGCCATAACCCCGGGTGGTGTCGGTCAGACAGCGACGCAGTTCTTCAATGTGCCGGGCCTCGGACGGCAGGACATCGGCTATATGGTCCGGCAGGACCCAGGCAGACATGGGCATGGGGATGGGGCAGTTAAAACAGGGATTTTACCGGGCAGCCGATGCGGATACCGGTATTGGACATGCAACCATGTCTTCCGGATCGGCCGACCTGGCTGGCGCCTGGACCATCAGGTGGCCGCGCTCAGGTACTTCCCCACCACAACAGCAAACCCAGGCCCACGGATGCGAGCCCGAAAAAGCGCAGTTGGCCGTCCCGCAGGCGCAGCAAGTCCGAAAACATACGCCGCCAGGCCGCCGGCAGCAGCAGAGGCAACAGGCCTTCGAACACCAGCATCAGGGCCAGCGCCGGCCAGAACACATCCTCCAGTGCCACGACGCCGTCAGCGCCCGACACTGCTGCTCTGCAGCGCGCGGAAGAACTCCGATGAAGGGTCGACCACCAGCACATCCGACTTGCCGGCGAAACTGGACTTGTAGGCTTCCAGGCTTCTGTAGAACTGGGCAAAAGCCGGGTCTCGTCCGAACGCGTCGGCATAGGTCGATGTGGCCACTGCATCGCCTTCACCCTTGATGCGCTGGGCATCGCGGAACGCGTCGGCAATGATCACCTCCCGCTCCCTGTCGGCTTCCGCGCGGATCTTCTCGCCCTCGGCAAAGCCGGTGGAGCGCAATTCATTGGCCACCCGCTTGCGTTCAGCTTCCATACGGTCATACACCGAACGGGTAATGGACTCCGCGTAGTCCACGCGTGTGATACGCACATCCACCACATCCATGCCCCAGGGCTTGTCCGCTCCGCGCACCGATGCCAGCACCTCGCGCTGGACATCCCGCATCAGATCTTCCCGACGGGTGGACAGGAGCTCCTGGAGGGTGCGCTTGTTGACTTCCTGCTGGAAGGCGTTGCGAGCCACCCGGTTGAGCTGGAGGGCACCAGCCCGCTCGCTGACGCCCACGTTGCGGATATAGGCCTGCGGATCACTGATGCGCCAGCGCACATACCAGTCGATCACCACGCGCTGCCGCTCGGCGGTCAGGGTGGATTCACTGTCCGAACTCTCCAGCGTCAGCAGCCGCTTGTCGATGTAGGACACATTCTGGAACGGCGGCGGCAGCTTGAAGTTCAGTCCTGGCTCGGTCACGACCCGGCGGATCTCGCCCAGCTGGAAGACCACGCCAAACTGGCGCTGATCGACCACGAACAGCATCGAACTGGCAATGGCCAGGGCCACCAGAAGGGTGGTGATGAAAAAACCCAGTTTGTTCATGTTGATGATTCCGTGTACACCTGTGCGGCCGGGTCAGCGGCTTTCCCGTTCACGCGAACGGGCTGAACTGTCCAGGGTCCTGGGCGATGTCGATGTGGACGAGGAAGTCGATGGGGCAGGCGCGCTAGTCGCTGGCGCCGCGCTGGCCGGTTGACCGGACATCTGCATGATCTTGTCCAGCGGCAGGTACAGCAAGTTCGAGCCGGCCTTGGAGTCAACCAGCACCTTGGTCACATTGCTGTAGACCTGCTGCATGGTGTCCACGTACATGCGCTCACGTGTCACCTGGGGGGCCTTCTGGTACTCGGCCAGCACGGAGCGGAACCGCTGCGCATCGCCTTCGGCTTGCGCGACGATGCGCGCCCGATAGCCCTCCGCCTCCTCTTTCAGGCGTGCCGCCGCACCCCGGGCCCGCGGCACCACGTCGTTGGCGTAGGCCTCGGCCTCGTTCTTGGCCCGCTCACGTTCCTGACTGGCCTTGAGCACATCGTCAAAGGCAGCCTGCACCTGTTCCGGCGGGCGCACACCGCTTTGCTCCAGGTTCACACCGGCCACTTCGACGCCCACGTTGTAGCGATCCAGGATCGTCTGCATCAGGTTATGGACCCGTGGCGCGATCTCTTCGCGCTGCTCGGCCAGGACGGCATCCATCTTCATGGCACCGACCACCTCCCGGACGGCCGTCTCGGCCGCCTTGAGCACCGCGACATCGGGGTCACGGGTCTCGAACAGGAACGCACGCGCGTCATTGAGCCGGTACTGGACCACGAACTTGATGTCGACGATGTTTTCGTCCTGGGTCAGCATGGACGATTCACGCAAGCCGGTTGCCGGGACGATGTTGTCACGCCCGACGTCGACCGAACGAAGCTGGGTGACGAACACCGTTTCATGCCGCTGGACCGGATACGGCAGACGCCAGTTGAAGCCAGCACCCACGGTGGCGTGGTACTTGCCGAACTGCGTGATCACCGCCTGCTGGCCTTCCTGGACGATGAAGAAGCCAGTACCCAGCCAGATCAGGACGGCCACGCCAGCAATGAGACCAACACCGATACCCGTGGTCTTCGGATCGGGGCTGAACCCGCCCGGACCTCCGGATCCACCGTTGCCACCACGACCGGAGCCCCGGTTGCCCAGCAGCCCCCCCAGCTTGCGGTTGAAGTCGCGCCAGAGCTCGTCCAGGTCCGGGGGTCCCTGGTTGGGCCCCTGCCCGCGCGGACGCGTGTCACGTTGCGGCTCCCTGTCGTCCGAACGCTCCCCGTCACTGCCCTGCCCCTGGCCCTGGGTCGAGTCATCCCCGCGCCCCCATCGGGGGTCGTTCAGGTTGAACATGCCCAGCACCTTGCGCCAGACAGAATAACGGCCCGCCAGCTCTGCCCGACCGCGTCCGGAACGAAGATTCACATCCATGAGTCGACTGCTTCTTTCTGAATCAAAACCATGACATTGTGCCCAATCAGGAGGCGGTGTCACCGACATCCTGATCGAGCATCCCGATACCGGAGGGAGATTCGGGCCAATCCTTGCGAACCTGCGCTGCCAGGAATCGACGCAGACCATCCAGCCCCTCTCCAGTCCGGGCACTGACAAACATGCGAGGCAAAAGACGCCCGCCAAGTTCCACTTCGTCCTGCATCTGCACAGGCCGATGGGCCTCGTCCATGGCGTCAAGCTTGTTGAACACCAGCATCTGTGGCACCTGGTCGGCACCGATATCGTGCAGGACGGCCTGCACGGCTGAAATCTGCTCCAGATGATCGGGGTTGGCCGCATCCACGACATGCAGGAGCAGGTCGGCGTCAACCGCCTCCTTGAGGGTGGCCGCGAACGCCTCGACCAGGCCGTGGGGCAGGTTCCGGATGAAACCCACCGTATCGGACAGTGAGACAGACCGACCCGCCTCACCCAGGTAGAGCTGGCGCGTGGTGGTATCCAGTGTCGCAAACAGCTGGTCGGCCGAGTAGGCTCTGGCCTTGACCAGGGCATTGAACAGCGACGACTTGCCCGCGTTGGTGTAGCCGACCAGCGAGATCGTGAAGGCTTCACGTCGTTCGCGCTGGCGGCGCTGGGTGGCGCGCTGGCGCTTGACCTTTTCGAGGCGTTCGCGCGTGCGCTTGATGGCATCGCCGATCATCCGGCGATCGAGTTCGATCTGCGTCTCGCCTGGGCCGCCACGCATGCCGATGCCACCACTTTGCCGCTCCAGGTGGGACCAGCGCCGTACCAGACGGGTCGAAAGGTATTGCAGCCGTGCCAGCTCGACCTGCAGCTTGCCCTCGAAACTTCGGGCGCGCTGGGCAAAGATTTCCAGAATGAGTAGCGTGCGGTCGTTGACCGGCAAGCCCAGGTGACGCTCCAGGTTGCGCTGCTGTGCCGGGCTCAGGGCCTGGTCGAACAGGACCTCGGTGGCGCCACTGGCCCTTGCCAGCATGGCAATCTCGTCGGCCTTTCCACTGCCGACAAACAAGGCAGGGTCGGGCGCGCGGCGCTTGCAGGTCAGCCGGTCGGCGATCCTGTAACCGGCCGACTGCGCCAGCAGGCCCAATTCTTCAAGCTCCGCGTCGAAATGAGGCAGGCCAAAGTCGACTCCGACCAGCATGGCTGCCGGGGGAGCGGAAGGGGTGGTTTGAAAGGAACTCAAGACAGGGCGTGATCCCCGCAGGGTCCCTGCGGGGCATGGCTCGGGCGTGAAACGGACCCGGCCGGATGCGTGTTCATTCAGGAACCGCTGCTGTCGTCGGGGGCCGCGACAGAAAACTGCACCGGACGTCCGGGGACGATGGTCGAAATGGCGTGTTTGTAGACCATCTGCGTCACTGTGTTGCGCAAAAGGACGACATACTGGTCGAAGGACTCGATCTGACCCTGCAGCTTGATGCCGTTGACCAGGTAGATGGAGACCGGAACGTGCTCCCGACGCAACTGGTTCAGGAACGGGTCTTGCAAGAGCTGGCCTTTGTTGTTGCTCACGATATGCTCCGTGTTCGGACGGTTATGAAAGTGGGAAAGATACCACAAGCGCCCCGATTCGAGGGCGCCAGGGTTGAACGGCACCGGTCCGGTGCGCCTCAGGCATCCTTATAGGGGTTGCTGGAGGTCTTGAACTCGATCCGCAGGGGCGTTCCCACCAGATCGAATGCCTTGCGGAAACGTCCTTCCAGAAAGCGGCGGTACACCTCGGGCACGTGCTCCAGGGAATTGCCATGGATCACGATGACCGGTGGATTCATGCCGCCCTGGTGGGCATACCGCATCTTCGGTCGATACATGCCCGTTCGCTGAGGCGCCTGGAAGGCCACCGCCTCCTGCAACAGACGGGTCAGGACCGGCGTCGGCATCTTGCGCATCGCAGACGCATGGGCCTGGGCAATCGATTTCCACAAAGGCCCCAGACCCTGCCTCTTGGCCGCCGAAATCAGGTGCAACGAGGCAAACTTCAGAAACGCCAGGCGCGACTCGATCTGCCGCTCGATCTGCTGGCGCTGATAGGCATCCACCGCATCCCATTTGTTGATGGCCAGCACGACGGCACGGCCGCTTTCGAGGATATATCCCGCAATATGGGCATCCTGATCGGTCACGCCCTGCGTGGCGTCGAGCAGCAGCAACACCACATGGGCATTCTCGATGGCCTGCAGGGTCTTGACGACCGAGAACTTCTCGATCGCCTCAAACACCTTGCCCTTGCGGCGGATGCCCGCCGTATCGATCAGCTCATAACGCTGGCCTCCCCGCTCAAAGGGAACGGTGATGGCATCGCGCGTGGTACCGGGCATGTCAAACGCCACCAGGCGTTCTTCACCCAGCCAGGCGTTGATCAGCGTGGATTTGCCGACATTCGGGCGCCCGGCAACGGCCAGGCGGATCACCTGATCATCCACCTGCGCCTGTTCTTCGTCGTCTTCGTCAGTGAGTTGAAGACGAGCCAGGGCCGCCTCCAGCATGGAACGCACGCCCTGCCCGTGGGCCGCCGAGACCGGCAGCACCTCGCCCAGGCCCAGTTCATAGAACTCGGACATCTGGGCCCCTTCCTTCATGCCTTCTGCCTTGTTGGCGATCAGCACGGTCGGCTTGCCCAGTCGGCGCAGGTACTGCGCGATCTCATGGTCCTGGGCACTCAGGCCCGATCGGGCATCCACCACGAAGACCACCACGTCGGACTCGGCCACGGCCTGCCGGGTCTGCCTGGCCATCTCACGAAAAATGCCCTCGCCGGCCTCAGGCTCAAAACCTCCGGTGTCGATGACTATGTACTCACGCGAGCCCAGACGACCATTGCCGTAGTGGCGATCGCGCGTGAGACCGGCAAAATCGGCCACGATGGCATCGCGTGAACGCGTCATGCGATTGAAGAGGGTCGACTTGCCAACGTTGGGACGGCCGACCAGGGCCAGAACGGGTTTCACGGCTATGAACTCTCTGACTCAGCGTGGACGCCACGCAAATACACCGCCGCGAACCGTCTGCACCAACAGCACGTCGCCAGCCAGTACCGGGGCACCAATGACGGCCGAACCATCGGTGGACAGGCGCGTCATCTCGGAACCGTCTTCCCGGGAAAGGACATGGACCAGCCCGCTGTCGTCACCGAAAACCACCACCCGGCCAACCGCCAGGGGTGCACCCAGGCGGCGGTGGAGCAGCCGATCCACTTCCCATGCAGGGTCGCCGGTAGCTCGTTCCCACGCCAGGACCTTCCCGTTCGATTCAGTGCCGAAGACACGCAGGGCATCACCGGACAGTCCCGCGACACCCTGGGCCGGACGGGTCCACAGGACACGGCCACGCTCGGCATCCACACAACCGACGGACGTCGAATAGGCACGCACACACAGACTGCCGTCCACGCGGCTCACGGGGGCCACCAGGTCGACCAGGCGCTCGACTTCGTTGGCTCCACGGGCAACCGCCAGCGGAGCGTCCCAGCGCAGGGCACCGTTGAGCGGGTCCAACCCGACCAGGCGGCCGGATATGCCGATCACCAGCGTGTTGCCCACAGGCAGCAATACGCCGGCCTGCCCCAGAACCAGGGCATCGGCCCGGGCACGTTGCCCCCAGAGACGCCCCCCTGTGGTTCCGTCGAAGGCGACGACGCTGCGGTCGCCCAGCAGGACAAAGACCCTTTCGCCGGCCACCAAAGGCGGTGTGAACGAGCGCGCCGGCAGGCGAATGCGCCAGCGCTCGGCACCATCGCGCAATGCAACCAGGTCATTGGTCTGGGTGATGACGGCGACCGTGTTGCCGTCGGTGCCGGCACCAGTCGCCAGGGGTGCGCCCACCTCGATCCGCCACTGCTGGCGTCCGGTGGACCCATCGACCAGAGCGACAGAACCGTTGCGAGCCACGAGGGCCACCCGCCCAGCAGCCACAGCCGGCTGCATCAAGGGCCCCGTGTCTCCCATCTGCAGCGACCAGACCTGTTCGGTGGACATCAAGGCAGCCACCGGAGGCAGTTCAGCCGGTTTGGGGCGCGAGGGAGACGACGAACAGGCCGCCAGGGTGGCCGCCACGACCAGGGGCAAGAGGCGCCGGGTGCACATGGACCACAGGCCACTGACGGTGCGCTGGGCGGCAATCATTTGGACGCCTCCCCTTCAACCTTCAGCGTGGCGGCATCCACGCCCGTCGACGCGAGCTTGACCTCGATCAGCCGCCTGTATTCCGCACGAGCCCCGATGGCAGACCACGCCTTGCGATAGGCGGACTGCGCCTCCTGTACCTTGCCCTGTGCCAGAAGTACATCGCCGCGGCGGTCGTCCACCAGCGGTTCGAACGCGGCGGGAACCGGCGCAGCCAGCGCGTCCATTGCCTTGTCATAGGCCTTGGCATCGAGATGGATGGCCGCCTGGCGCAGGCGTGCGACCGCCTTGTAGGCGTCGTCGCTGCCCTTCTCATTCACCCACGCCAACGCCACCATGGCTTCTTCCGGCTTGCCGCCTTCGTACAGCGTCTGGGCCGCCAGCAGGCTGGCCTGGCTCGCAAACGCGGTGCCGCCAAAGCCTGATTGCATGTCCGAGAGCACCCGTGCCATGCGCTGGGTGTCGCGCCCGGACGCCGCGCGCTCGACCTCGTCGTAAAGGGCTGCGGCCTTGATGGCCTGGTTGCGTTGCCAGTAATTCCAGCCATTCCAGGCCGCCACGGAACCCAGGGCGACGATGAGCACCCAGGTGATCAGGTTGCCATAGCGTGCCCAGAAATGCTTGATCTGGTCGAGCTGCTCCTGTTCTTCAAGATCGAGGTGTTTGGCCATGTGATGTCCGGTTTGCGTAGATCGGCTGATTGTAGGTGTCCGCTGGCGACCGATCAGGCACGCCTGAGGCGGTCGGCCCAGTCATGGGCCGTCTGCAAGGACACCATCTGCTGGCCCGTACCGCCGTCCCCTGTGACACGTTCGCCCCTCAGAGGCTTGATGGCAACCATGCCCTGTGCCAGCTCGTCGGCACCAAAAATCAGGGCGTGACCTGCACCACTGGCGTCGGCCTTCTTGAACTGGGACTTCATGCTGCCCATGCCATCGGGACCTGATGCATGCATCTGGACCGACACGCCATGATGGCGCAGGACGCGCAGCACGGGCATGACCTGTGGCAGCGATGCAGCGTCCGGCACGACGGCATAGACATCCGGAGCCGGCTCTGGCGGAAGGCGGCCCTGCTCGCGCAGCAGCTCTAGGATCCGCTCCATGCCAAGCGCCCACCCGACGGCGGGTGCCGGCTTGGCGCCCAGCTGGGCGAACAGGCCGTCATAGCGCCCCCCCGCACAGACGGTTCCCTGGGCACCCAGCTGGGTGGTCACAAACTCGAACACCGACAGGTTGTAATAGTCCATGCCGCGCACCAGACGCGGATTGATCCGGTAGGCCACGCCATGGGCCGCCAGCAGCGCCTGCAGGCGGGCAAAATGCGCCAGCGATGCCTCACCCAGGTAGTCCATCAACCTGGGGGCGCCTTCCACCAGACCCTGCATGGCCGGATTCTTGGTGTCCAGGATGCGCAGGGGATTGGTATGCAGACGACGCCGGGCATCCTCGTCCAGTTGATCCGCATGGGTTTCCAGATAGGTGATCAGCGCCTGTCGGTGGGCCTGGCGTTCCGTCGGCTGGCCAAGGCTGTTGATCTGCAGCTCGATACCCTGCAGTCCGAGGTCCTGCCAGAGGTCGCTGGCCATGACAATGAGCTCGGCATCCACATCCGGGCCGGCGAAACCAAGGGCTTCGGCCCCAAACTGGTGAAATTGCCGGTAGCGCCCACGCTGCGGCCGTTCATGCCGGAACATCGGCCCCATGTAATACAGGCGCTTGCCGCCGTCATACAGCAGATTGGCCTCGGCCACCGCCCGCACGACGCCCGCAGTGTTCTCCGGACGCAAGGTCAACTGCTCACCGTTGAGGCGGTCCTCGAAGGAATACATCTCCTTCTCGACAATATCGGTCACTTCACCCAGTCCACGAATGAACAGGGCCGTGGGCTCGACCACCGGCGTACGCAGGTTCCTGTAGCCATAGCGCTGCATCAGGGCGCGAAGTCGCTCCTCCAGCCATTCCCAGTGCGCCGAGGCTGGTGGCGCAATGTCGTTCATGCCTTTGACGGCGGTGATCTTGTCTGCCATGTGTCTGTCGTTGGTTCTGTCGCCATCTGGGCGACATCGAAATCATCAAGCCGGGTAACTGGCGCAAGGGCCGGGCGCGCCACCCCGCGTCGAAGGGTCAGGCGCCAGGGCCGAATCGTCGCGCCACATAGTCCTGGACGATGGCATGAAACTCCTGCGCAATGCCTTCTCCACGGAGCGTCTGGACCTTCTGCCCGTCTATGTAGACCGGAGCGGAAGGCGCTTCGCCCGTGCCGGGAAGACTGATGCCGATATCGGCATGCTTGCTCTCGCCCGGGCCATTGACAATGCACCCCATGACCGCCACCTTGAGGTTCTCCACTCCGGGATAGCGGGTACGCCAGACCGGCATGGCCTGACGCAGATAATCGTCGATCTGCTTGGCCAACTCCTGGAAGGTGGTGCTGGTGGTGCGACCACACCCCGGACAGGCCACCACACTGGGCACAAAGGCCCGCAAACCCAGCGCCTGCAGGATTTCTGATGCCACCAGCACTTCCTGCGTGCGAGACTCGCCGGGCTGCGGTGTCAGCGACACCCGAATCGTGTCCCCGATACCCTGCTGCAGCAGAACGGCCAACGCGGCGGTGGACGCCACGGCACCCTTGACGCCCATGCCCGCCTCGGTCAGTCCCAGGTGCAGCGCGTGGTCGGTGCGACGCGACAGCTCCTGGTACACCGCAATCAGGTCCTGCACCGAACTGACCTTGCAGGACAACACAATCTGCTCTCGGGGCAGGCCGATCGCCTCGGCCCGATGCGCCGACCCGATGGCCGAGGTGATCAAGGCCTCGTACATGACCTGACGGGCATCCCAGGGCAGTTCGCGCCGGGCATTTTCATCCATGAGGCGGGCCAGCAGGTCCTGATCCAGGCTGCCCCAGTTGACGCCAATGCGAATGGCCTTGCCGTGCCTCGCCGCCAGTTCGACCATCTGCGAAAACTGCCGGTCACCCTTGTCACCACGACCGACATTGCCCGGGTTGATTCGGTACTTGGAGAGTGCTACAGCACAGGCCGGGTGATCGGTCAGCAGGCGATGCCCGTTGTAATGGAAGTCACCAATCAGCGGGACATGAACACCCATCCGGTCCAGCTGTTCCCGGATGTGGGGAACGGCCTCGGCAGCCTCGTCATTGTTGACGGTAATGCGCACCAGTTCCGAACCGGCCTGCGCCAGTTCCTTGACCTGGATGGCCGTGGCGACCGCATCGGCCGTGTCCGTGTTGGTCATGGACTGAACGCGGACCGGAGCCCCTCCACCCACGGTGACCCTGTGGTCACCCCAGACAACCACGCCCTGAAGGGAATGGCGTGGGGCTGACTCCGGCAAGGGTACCGGCAATGATTCAGGCGTGGCCTTGTCCATGTTCAGCGAACCTCGAAGCGCGCCACGCTGTTGCGTGCGTGGGGCATGACATCGAACGGCTGGCCACGCACGAGCACCTGAACCACATCAGCGCGCCCGACCACCACACGGTACGGCGGTGCGGACGAAAAGTCCATGCTGTCACCCGCCTTGAAAACCCGCTGGATGACCACCTTCCCCGAACCATTGACCACCTCGATCCAGGTTTCGTCGCTGGCTCGGATGACCAGCAACTTGCGTTCATCAGCGACATCGGCAACGGAAGGGCTCGGCGCCAGCGTCGCAGTGGTAGCCAATGCCGGTGCTTCAACCACTGCTGCGCCCTGCACCGTCGCAGCCGCTTCAGCCTCCGCCGTGACACGCCCATCCGGCCCCAGCGTCTGGACAGGTGCCGCAGCAGATGGTGCACCAGCGGTGTCCTGCAGCAGCGGCAGCGCAGGTTCAGCTGCAGGCACGGGTGCCGGATCGATCCCCTGCTGTGTCACGGGCACGACCGGTTCTGCAGTGGTCGACACCGGCGCCGACACTGACGCCGGGATATTCAATGTCGTCGAGGACAACCACTCACTGACATCCGGCCAGACATACAGGCCGACGGCGGCGAGCAGCAAGACGGCAGCACCCCACCAGACCCGCCTGGCCGGGCTGGTCGTACCCGAAGGACTGGATGGCTGCTGAGCCGGACGGAACGGTGTGTTCAATGCCTCGCCTGCCCCCCCCAGCGCAGGACGCCGTCCCTGCGGAATCTGGGCCAGAACGGGCGCAGGATCCAGGCGCAGGTGGCGACAGGCGCTGGATGCCAGCGCACGGGCAAAAGTCAGGTCCGGCAACTCGTCGTACCGACCCGCTTCCAGTGCTTCCAGCTTGCGCACAGGCACCTTCAAAGCGGCCGCCAGCGCTGCAATGTGCAACCCGGCCTGCTCCCTGGCCTGCTGCAGAAGCACCGGGCGGGACCATTCGGCATCAGGCAGGCCGTTATCTGGGCCCTGCTCACTCATTGAATGCTCCTCTCTGGTACATAGCCCACTCGCGTGATTCCGGGAATCGGCGGGACAGTTGCTGGGACAGTTGCTCCACCACGACCTGGTTGCCCAGACGCCGTTCGATCTTGATGCCGAGCCACAGCGACTCTGCATTGGCCAGTTCACTGTTGTTCAGGCGCCGGATGATGAACTGCGCCCGATCGTTCTGGCCACGCTGATACAGGAGTTGCGACAGGCTGAATGCCACAATGGGATTGGCGGGATCCAACTCATAGGAGCGAGCCAGGCTCCCTTCGGCCTCCGCCATCTGGCCCATCCGGGACTGGCAGACCCCTTTGGCCATGTAGGTGCGTGCCTGGCCGCCATAGACGGGACTGGCCAGCGCCCGGTCGAAGAGCTCGACAGCCTGGGCATGCCGTCCCTGCTGGCACTGGAACCAGCCAAAGTTGTGCAGGGCGTCGGGATCACGTGGATTGAGCTGCAGCGCGCGCTGGAAGCTCTCCTCCGCCAGACGCGGATTGTTCATCTGCATCATCACCAAACCCCGGAGAACGTAGGCCGGAGCATAGGTATTGTCGGCGGCCAGCGCCTGCTTGATCTCGTCCAGCGCAATGGCCGTACGTCCCTGTTCGAAGTAACCGGTGGCCAGCTCCATGCGGATACGGGCGCGTTTGCGCTGATCTGGCTCGTCAAACTCGGTCAGCGGCTGGGCAGCCGGTTCGTCGGCCGGAGGCATCGTTCCCGCACACCCGCTCAGCATGAGCAGCAAGGCCGCCACAGGCAGCCAGTTGCGCCTGAGCAGAGCGAGCGATTGCATTACGACGGTCATGCCAGCCTTTCGGGTCGAACGATCTGAATGGGGTGTGTGGAAGTCTCACGACGGCGCGCCAGGCGTTCTGCTGCGTTGGTACGGTCCAGCACATCGCCGGCCAACTGACCGCAGGCAGCGTCGATATCGTCACCCCGGGTCTTGCGGATGGTCGTGACGATGCCGCCCTCGTTGAGCCATCGTCCAAACCGCTGCACCGCATCCCTGGGCGAACAGGTCAGCCCGGAATCCGGAAACGGATTGAACGGAATGAGGTTGATCTTGCATGGCACCCCTCGACCCCGGTGGTTCCGAAGCAGGCTCAGCAACTGACGGGCATGCTCGGGCTGATCGTTCACACCGTCCAGCATGCAATACTCGAACGTGATGAAGTCCCTCGGAGCAGCCGGCAGATAGCGCAAACACGCATCCAGCAAATCGTCCAGCGGGTACTTGCGGTTCAAGGGAACCAGTTCGTCACGCAAGCTGTCATTGGGCGCATGGAGCGAAACGGCCAGGGCAACCGGACAGTCACTGGCCAGACGGTCCATCATGGGAACCACACCGGAAGTCGACACCGTCAGTCGGCGACGGGACAGTCCATAGGCGTGGTCATCCAGCATCACCCGCAAGGCCGGCAGCAGGGCCGCATAGTTCTGCAGCGGCTCGCCCATGCCCATCATGACCACGTTGGTGATCACCCGGTCAGACCGGCTCAGGTGCTGTCGGAGAAAGTGTTCAGCCTGCCACAACTGGGCCAGGATCTCACCCGTTGACAGGTTGCGTGAAAACCCCTGGTGCCCCGTGGAACAGAATCGGCACCCGACGGCACAACCTGCCTGCGAGGACACGCACAGCGTGCCCCGGTCATCTTCGGGAATGAAGACCGTCTCGACCGCGTTGCCATCGCCCACGTCGAACAGCCACTTGATGGTTCCGTC
The DNA here is from genome assembly GCA_041396505.1 of Burkholderiaceae bacterium. Classification (GTDB taxonomy): domain Bacteria; phylum Pseudomonadota; class Gammaproteobacteria; order Burkholderiales; family Burkholderiaceae_C; genus Hydrogenophaga. The sequence goes on along the minus strand of JAWKYL010000003.1, from coordinate 381,064 downwards.
AGATGAATCCTGCCGGGACAGCTCGGCCAGTTGCCTGACCTCGCAGACATCCGGCAACTTCGTGCGAAGGCTCTTGGCAAGGTCGGTCATCGACCCGAAGTCGCTCTCGCCCTTCTGGTGAATCCAGCGAAACAGCTGGACTGCCCTGAAACGCTTCTCGCCCAGCCCTTCGCACAGGCGGACCATGCCATCCAGATCCAGGTCAAGCAGGTTGGTCTTCATGAGCACTCCTGCGCTGGCGACAAGGACCGCCATTGTCCTGTCGCGCACGATGACCGGTCACGCACGATGCGTGGCCTGCCCTGGCGCGCGACAGTCCGGATCAACGCGAGTAGACGTTCATGCCGGGGAAGAAGAAAGCCACTTCCACGGCCGCGGTTTCAGGAGCATCGGAGCCATGCACGGCATTGGCGTCGATGCTGTCGGCGAAGTCGGCGCGGATGGTACCGGCAGCCGCCTTCTTGGGATCCGTCGCACCCATCAGGTCACGGTTCTTGGCAATGGCGCCTTCACCCTCGAGCACCTGGATCATCACCGGACCCGAGACCATGAAATCCACCAGATCCTTGAAGAAAGGACGCTCTTTGTGGACAGCATAGAACTGCTCGGCCTCGCCGCGCGACAGATGGGCCATGCGAGCGGCGGCAATTTTCAGGCCGGCGGCCTCGAAACGGGCATAGATCTGGCCGATAACGTTCTTGGCAACGGCATCGGGCTTGATGATCGAGAGGGTGCGTTCGGTAGCCATGTTCTTCCTAGGTTGGCAACAATGAATCTGGGGCAGCAGCATGCTGCAAAGCCCTTGATTCTACAACGAGCCTCGTGTGCAACCCGGGCCTGATGGCGCCGCGATCCGGGCCCGCAGGCAACTCAGCGCCCGCCACGGCGACCGGATTTGCCGCGCGGCTGGCCAGGTCGCGCCGGCCCGGAACGACCCGGTCCACCGTCCGTGCGTCGCTGCATGGCGTCCTGGGCAATATACCCAAAAGATGTCTTCATGGGGTCGGGGGCCTGCCCAGACGATGGCGGGCGCGCACCGGGCCCGACGCCACGCTGGCCCGGGCGCCGGACACCCGCTCCCGCCGGCGCTCCCCCGGTCCGACCACCACGCGAGACCGGGCGCCGCTCGCCACCCTCCGACACCTGCCGGGGCGCCGCCAGGCCCGCCGCCTGGCTCAGGCGCTCGACCTCCCGCGGATCCAGCTCCACCCACGTCCCCCGTCGCAAACCTTTGGGCAACACCACCGCCCCATAGCGAATGCGGATCAGGCGGCTGACGGCATGGCCGATGGACTCGAACAGCCGGCGCACCTCCCGGTTGCGCCCCTCGGCAATCGTCACCCGATACCAGCAATTCGCGCCCTCGCCACCACCATCGTCAATGGACAGGAACTGGGCCGTGCCGTCTTCCAGCTCGACACCCTGCAGCAGACGCTGTTTCTCGTCGTCCGACAAGGCACCCAGGACACGCACCGCATATTCACGCTGCAAACCAAAACGGGGGTGCATCAGGCGGTTGGCCAACTCCCCCGAACTGGTGAACAGCAGCAAGCCTTCGGTATTGAGGTCAAGACGCCCCACCGACTGCCATTTGCCCTGCTGCAACCGAGGCAGGCGGCGGAACACGGTTGGCCGGTTCTGAGGATCGTCATGGGTCACCACCTCGCCCACAGGCTTGTGGTAGGCCAGCACCCTGGGGGGCGGGGGCGTCATTCGCACCCGCACCGGCTTGCCATTGACCTTGACGACATCGCCGAACCGGATGCGCTGCCCCACGTGGGCTGGTTCGCCATTGACCGAAATCCGGCCCTCGAGAATCATCTGCTCCATCTCAAGGCGCGAACCAAGGCCAGCCTGGGCGAGGACCTTGTGCAGTTTGGGCGCATCGGCCTGCGGGGCCAGCACACGCTTGACCGGCGCTGAGGCATCTTCAGCCTGTTCGGCATCGAACGCGCCGCTGACGACGTCGTCGATCTGCAGAGGCTGGACACCGGACCCGCCAGCACCAGGTCGCCCCGGGCGACGTCCACGCGGAGCCGGCCCGCCCGGAGCCCGTTCGTCAGTCTTGCGAGTTCGGTTGTGGACCGGTTTCATGGGTATCCTGGTGTTGTGTTTCGGGGAACAGTTCGGAAGCCAGTTCTGACTGCGGCCATGCAGCACCGTCGGCCAGGTCCTGCGCCGGGCGTCCGGTCGCTTCAGGCCCAGCCGCCTGGACGTCATCCAGACCGGCGTCATCGGGTGGCGCTGCGGACAGGATATCGAGATCCAGGCGATCCAGGGCAGACTCCTGCACACCCGATGCCTCGAGCGACGGCAACTGGTCCAGCGACGCCAGTCCGAGATCGTCCAGGAACTGACGTGTGGTGGCAAACAACGCCGGCCGTCCCACTGTCTCGCGGTGACCGATGACCTCGATCCAGCCGCGATCCTCCAGTTGCTTGATGAGCATGGAGTTGATCGTGACGCCGCGAATGTCTTCCATGTCCCCGCGCGTGACCGGCTGCCGATAGGCAATGATGGCCAGGGTCTCCAGTGTCGCCCGGCTGTAGCGGGGCGGTTTTTCCGGGTGCAGGCGGTCCAGATAGGGGCGCAGCTCCGGACGACTCTGGAACCGCCACCCACTGGCTACGCACACCAGTTCGACGCCTCGTCCCGTCCATTCGAGTTGGAGATCGGCCAGCAACTGCTTGATCGAATCAGGGGCCAATGCCTCGTCGAACAGTTGGGCCAGATCCCGAATGCCCAGCGGCTGCGCCGAGCAGATCAGAGCGGTCTCGAGTACGCGCTTGGCTTGCGTGGTGTTCATGGACAGGTTTGGGGCGCCGCGAAGGAAGGGGCAGGCGAAATCGGAAGGTGACGTTGGGACCGGCGCTCACGCGGTCGTCAGCCGGATGACCACGACAACCAGGACGGAGGAGACGAACCGGTCGGCCAGGCAGAACAGGAGGCTCTGCGGCCAGGACCCCGGGCGGCCCGTCTGGCCACCGGACGGGTCAATCCTCCAGCTGGCCTTCATTGTACCGAAGCCCGGCCTCCCGAAGGGCTGCGGCGAAATCGTCCGGCAGCGGCGCCGCCAGACACAAGGGCTGCTGGCTGACCGGATGGGATAGCTCCAGCCTGGCCGCATGAAGCGCCTGCCGATTCATGCCCAGTGCCGGCTTCCCTCCATAGAGTGCATCGCCCACCAGAGGGAATCCGAGCGACGCCATGTGCACCCGTATCTGGTGCGTTCGGCCAGTATGCAGCCGACAGCCCGCCAGCACGTACCCGTCATGCTGATCCAGACAGCGAATGGTGGTCCGCGCGGCCTTGGCGCCCGCCTGCCCTTCGGACAGGACCGCCATGCGCAACCGGTTGCGTGGATCACGACCGACCGGTCGGTCGACATCCAGCGCGGCTTCGGCCCGCCACACACCTCGAGCCAGCGCCAGGTACTGACGATGGACGCGACGGTCCGCAATGGCCTTGACCAGCGCATCAACCGCACGGCGGCTCTTGCCCACCAGCATCAGGCCCGAGGTGTCCTTGTCCAGCCGATGCACGATGCCGGCCCTGGGCAGGGTGGCTGCCGATGCATGCCGGGCCAGCAGACCGTTGAGCAAGGTGCCACTCCAGTTCCCTGCAGCCGGGTGCACCACCAGACCGGCCGGTTTGTCGATCACCAGCAGATCGTCATCTTCGTACACCGCCGGTATGTCCATTGCCTGGGGAACGAAGGCCATCGCCTGAGGCGTCGGCCGCAACACGACGGACAGGCGATCGCCCGCCGACACGCGACTGGCCGCCTTGACCGCTGCCCGTCCGTTGAGCAGGACATCCCCCTCCTGTACCAGTTGCTGCAGATAGGTTCTGGAGAAGTCGGCGATCAGGAGTGCCAGCGCCCGGTCCAGGCGCCAGCCATGGCAATCGGCGGGAATGAGCAGGTCGCGGGTCTCCCCTGCCATACCGACTTCGTCAACAGACAGATCATCGGGAGCGTCGGCTCCCCCCCCCGATATAATTTCCAAGGACAAATGGACTTCCTGTCGTAAAGGTACACGTGTGTTGCTTCCTCTGAGATTATCCGCCCTCTCGCTGTGCGTGGCGGCCGCACTGGCAGGCCTGACCGGTTGCGGAAGCACCCCCAAGGACGCCACTGCCGGCTGGGGCGTGGACCGACTGGCCCAGGAAGCGCGCGACGAGCGCGATGCGGGCAATTTCGACAAGGCCGTCGAATACTATGAAAAGCTGGAGGGACGGGCTGCAGGCACCCCGCTGGCCCAACAGGCCCAACTGGAAAAGGCCTACGCTTACTACAAGGGCGGAGAGCCGGCCCAGGCACAAGCCGCCATCGAACGCTTCCTGCGCCTGCATCCGACCAGCCCGGCCCTGGACTACGCGCTGTACCTCAAAGGCCTCGTCAACTTCAATGACAACCTGGGCCTGTTCGGCTCGCTCGCGCGCCAGGACCTGTCCGAACGCGACCAGAAAGCGGCCAAGCAGTCTTTCGAGGCATTCCGGGATCTGGCCACCCGCTTCCCGAATTCGCGGTATGCCCCGGATGCCCGGGCGCGCATGACCTACATCGTCAATTCGCTGGCCCAGTACGAGGTCCATGTCGCCCGTTATTACCTGGGGCGTGGAGCCCACGTCGCGGCCATCAACCGGGCCCAGGCTGCGCTGACCGACTACCCGGATGCACCTGCGCTGGAAGAAGCGCTGTACATCCTGGTCCGCGCCTATGACGAACTGGGCATGAACCAGTTGCGCGACGACGCACGCCGTGTGCTGCAATCCAACTATCCTGACAGTCGGTACCTGAGCCAGGGATTTGGTTCCGGAACGCCCTGGTGGCAGTTCTGGTGAATTCCTGCCTGTGTAGCCAGGATCGACGTTGCTTTTTGGGAGCACGGCGTCGATCGGCGGGCAATCGTGGTTAACATCCGAATTTGACCTCGGTCCGGGCCCTTGGCCCTCAGTCCCACCCCAGCATGTCCAAAGGCTTTCGAATCCACGCATCCACCGGAATCCACCGGGGAGATCGCGATTACCAGCAGGATCAGGTCTGCCTGCTGAACCATCCCCGGCACCCCGGCTGCCTGCTGGCTGTTCTCGCCGATGGCATGGGCGGCCGCAGCGGCGGCCGCAAGGCGTCGGACCAGGTCATGCTGACCGCTCGCCAGTTGTTCGAACGTTTCGATCCTGATACCGATGACTCCGCGGCCCTGCTTCGCCAGATCGTCGAAGAATCGCACCTCGTCATCAAGTTGACCGCTGTCTCGGCCGAACAGGAGCCCCACAGCACGATCGCCGCCTTTCTTGTGAACCCGGGTGGTGACAGCCACTGGGTGCATGCGGGCGATTCACGCATCTACCATTTCAGGAATGGAAAAATGGTCTTCCGGACCATGGACCATTCCTACGTCCAGACACTCGTCAACCAGGGCGAGATCACGGAAGAGGAGGCCCTGGACCACCCCCACTCGAACATCCTGATGGGATGTCTGGGGACGGACAATGATCCACCCGTCGACCTGCATGTGATCAATCACCTGCAGCCAGGCGATGCCATCATGTCCTGCAGTGATGGCGTCTGGCACTACTTCACACCAGACGAGCTGGCCAGCACCATTGCCATGCTCACGCCGCGCGAGGCCTGCGAGTTCCTGATCCAGAAAGCCCGCACCCGTGCCAAAGGTATGGGCGACAACCTGTCGCTGGCGATCATCCGGCTGGACCCGCTGATCTGACCTGAAGTGACCGGCCTCTGGCCGACGGTCTCAGGTCAGGCCGGTATCGACCGTGCGATGCTCCAGCGCCAGATACTCGGCCGACTGCATTTCCTGCAAGCGTGACACGGTGCGCGGAAATTCGTGCGCCATCGGACCATCCGTATACAGCTGCTCGGGCGGCACGGCGGCTGACATCACCAGCTTGACACGCCGGTCATAGAGTACATCGATCAGCCAGGTAAAACGCCGAGCCTCCGATGCCTGCCGGACAGCCATCTGCGGCACCCCTGACAGCATCAGGGTGTGAAACTGGGTCGCCATTTCCAGGTAGTCGTTCTGCGAGCGAGGACCACCGCAAAGCGTCTGGAAATCGAACCAGATAACCCCTCCTGCACGCCGCTTCGCACGGATCTCGCGCGACTCGATGTGCATCACCGGATCTTCATCGTGGGCTTCGGCCAGCTCGCCAAAGGTCTTGTCCATCACCTCGTCGGCCGCGTCATCCAGCGGTGTGTGATACAGCTCGATATGTGTCAGCGTGCGCTGGCGGTAATCGGTGCCGTTGTCCACGTTTAGGACTTCCAGCTTCTGCTTGAGCAACTCGATCGCCGGCAGGATGCGGTCGCGGTGCAATCCCTTGGGGTACAGGCCGTCCGGATGGAAGTTGGAGGTGGTGACAAAACCCACGCCCGCCTTGAACATGGCCTCCAGCAAACGGTGCAGGATCATGGCGTCGGTCACGTCCGCCACATGGAACTCATCGAAACAGATCAGCTTGTAGCGCTGTGCGATGCGCTCACCCAAGGCATCCAGCGGGTTCACCGTTCCTTGTAGCTCTCGCAGTTCCCGGTGAACCTCCCGCATGAACTCGTGAAAGTGAAGGCGGGTCTTGCGCCTGATCGGAACTGCATTGAAAAAGCAGTCCATCAGGAAGCTCTTGCCTCGCCCCACCCCGCCAAACATGTAGACGCCGCGCGGAATCTCCGGATGGACAAACATTTTCTTCAGCGCGTTGGAGCGCTTCTGCTTGTAGTTTGTCCAGTCGGTGGCACACCGCTCCAGCGCGTCTATGGCGCGCTGCTGAGCGGGATCGGTGGTGTAGCCGCGCTCCCGGAGCTCGGCTTCGTAGGTGCTGCGAACCGACAAGTGCGAACCTGCCTCAGAAGTTGAGCGTCCGCTTGTCCACGGCCAGTGCAGCTTCCTTGGTCGACTCCGAAAGCGACGGGTGCGCATGGCAGATGCGGGCGATGTCTTCGGCGGAGGCCTTGAACTCCATGGCCATGACGGCTTCGGCAATCAGTTCGGATGCCATCGGACCGATGATATGCACACCCAGGATTTCGTCCGTGGTGGCGTCCGCAATGATCTTGACGAAACCGGTGGTATCACCCAGCGCACGTGCACGGCCGTTGGCCAGGAACGGGAACTGGCCCGCCTTGTAGGCCACGCCCTCGGCCTTGAGCTGCTGCTCCGTCTTGCCAACCCAGGCAATTTCGGGGCTGGTATAGATGACGTAGGGAATGGTGTTGAAGTTCACATGCCCGTGCTGGCCGGCAAGGCGCTCGGCGACGGCCACGCCCTCTTCCTCTGCCTTGTGCGCCAGCATCGGTCCACGCACCACATCGCCCACCGCCCAAACGCCCGGCAAGTTGGTGCGGCAGTCGGCATCCACCACGATGGCGCCACGCTCATCGAGCGCCAGACCCACGGCTTCGGTGTTCAGGCCCATGGTGTTGGGTACGCGGCCGATCGAAACGATCAGCTTGTCCACGGCCAGTTCCTGGGCCTCGCCCTTGGCATTGGTGTAGGACACGGTGACGCTCTTCCTGGCGTTCTTGACCTCGCCGATCTTCACGCCCAGTTCGATCTTCAAGCCCTGTTTGGTAAAGATCTTCAGCGCTTCCTTGGCGACGCCTTCGTCGGCAGCCGGCAGGAAGGCCGGCATGCCTTCGAGCACGACCACTTCGGCACCCAGGCGACGCCACACCGAGCCCATTTCCAGGCCGATCACACCGGAGCCGATGACGCCCAGCTTCTTGGGCACGGCGCCGACACGCAGCGCGCCGTCGTTGGACAGCACGTTGACTTCGTCAAAGTCGACGCCTGGCAGCGCACGGGCATTGGATCCCGTCGCCACAATGATCTGCTTGCCGGTGATGACTTCATCGGCGGTACCGGCCACCTTGATCTGGTAGCCGCCCTCGACGGCAGCCACAAACGAACCACGGCCATGGAAGAACGTGACCTTGTTCTTCTTGAACAGGTAGAGGATGCCGTCGTTGTTCTGCTTCACGACGCCGTCCTTGCGGGCGACCATCCTGGCCACATCCATCGACACCTTGCCGGTGCTGATGCCGTGTTCGGCGAAGTGATGCGTGGCGTGCTCGAAGTGCTCGGACGACTGCAGCAGCGCCTTGGACGGGATGCAGCCGACGTTGGTGCAGGTGCCACCCGGGGCCGGGCCGCCGGCGGCGTTCTTCCACTCGTCGATGCACGCGACCTTGAAGCCCAGCTGGGCAGCGCGAATGGCGGCAATGTAGCCACCGGGGCCGCCGCCGATCACGACGACGTCAAAAGCTTGGGACATGTTGTTCTTTCAATGAAACCATGCCACGCGCTTTCCCCTCCAGGGGCACCGCCGGGCCGGCTTGGCCGGACGGCTGGTGCCGCCCCCTTGAGGGGGTCGCGCGAAGCGCGGCAGGGGTAATCAGATATCAAACAGCAGGCGAGCCGGGTCTTCCAGCGCTTCCTTCATGGCGACCAGGCCCAGCACGGCTTCGCGGCCATCGATGATCCGGTGGTCATAGGACATGGCGAAGTAGTTCATCGGGCGCACCACCACCTGGCCGTTTTCGACCATGGCGCGGTCCTTGGTAGCGTGCACGCCCAGGATGGCCGACTGCGGCGGGTTGATGATAGGGGTCGACATCATCGAGCCGAAGGTGCCGCCATTGGAAATGGAGAACGTGCCACCGGTCATGTCGTCGATGCCCAGCTTGCCATCCCTGGCCTTCTGGCCGAATTCGGCGATCTTCTTCTCGATATCGGCAAAGCTCATCTGGTCGGCATTGCGCAGGATGGGCACGACCAGGCCGCGCGGCGAACCGACGGCAATACCGATGTCGAAGTAGCCGTGGTAGACGATGTCGTTGCCATCGACCGAGGCGTTGAGGACCGGGAACTTCTTGAGGGCATGCACGGCCGCCTTGACGAAGAAGCTCATGAAGCCGAGCTTGACGCCATGTTCCTTCTCGAAACGTTCCTGCATGCGTTTGCGCATCTCCATGACCGGGGCCATGTTGATTTCGTTGAACGTGGTCAGGATGGCATTGGTCGATTGGGACTGCAGCAGACGCTCGGCCACGCGTGCGCGCAGACGGGTCATCGGCACACGCTCTTCTGGGCGGTCGCCCAGATCGGGAGCGACCACCGCCACCTGGGGCAGCACCTTGGTGGGCGCGCCAGTGGGAATGGCTGTGGGCGCAGCGACTGCGGCCTTGGGTGCGCTGGCGGCGGCCAGCACGTCGCCCTTGGTCACGCGACCATCCTTGCCAGAGCCGGCCACGGAGCCGGGTGCCATGCCGTTGTCCGCCATCAGCTTGGCGGCGGCTGGCATGGCCACGCCAGCCTTGCTGGCGGAAGCTGCGGCCGCAGGGGCTGCGGCAGCTGGTGCGGGCGCAGCTGCCACCGCCGGAGCGGGCGCTGCGGCCGGAGCGGCAGCGCCGGCCACGGCTGCGGTATCGATCTTGGCGATGACCTGATCCGCCGCCACAGTGGCGCCGTCCCCCTGGACGATCTCGACCAGCACGCCACCCGCCGGTGCGGGGCATTCCAGGACGACCTTGTCGGTCTCGATCTCGATCAGGATTTCATCGGCGGCCACCGCCTCACCGACTTTTTTCTTCCACTGCAGCAGGGTGGCCTCGGCCACGGATTCGGAAAGCTGCGGAACCTTGACTTCTACGATTGCCATGAGTGATCTACCTTGTTTCGTTCATTGGCGTGTCCGGGTGGAGCCGTGGCTCAGTGGCCATGGCCCCGGACGCAGGCGCCTTTCGGTTTATTTCGTGAGGATGAAGCCCTTGAGCTTGCCGAAAGCGGCCTCGACAAGGTTCTTCTGCTGCTCCTGGTGCAGATGGGCGTAGCCGACCGCGGGCGATGCGGAGGCTGCGCGCCCGGCATAGCCGAGCTTCTGACCATCAAGCATGTTCTCGTGGATGTAGTGCTGCACGAAGAACCAGGCACCCTGGTTCTGCGGTTCGTCCTGGCACCAGACCACATCGACCGCGTTGGAATACTTGCGGATCTCGGCACCGAAGGCCTTGTGCGGGAAGGGATACAGCTGTTCGATGCGGATGATGGCCACGTCCTCGACGCCTTTTTCCTCGCGTTTCTTGACCAGGTCGTAATAGACCTTGCCGGAACAGCAGATCACCCGCCTGACCTTGTCGGCCTTCTTGACCACGGCGGCATTCTGCTCGGGAATGACCGTCTGGAAGCTGCCCTTGGTGAACTCGGACAGGGGCGAAGTGGCGTCCTTGTTACGCAACAGGGACTTGGGCGTGAAGATGATCAGCGGCTTGCGCAGGTGGCGGATCATCTGGCGGCGCAGGACATGGAAGATCTGGCTGGCCGTGGTGGGCTGCACGATCTGCATGTTGGTGTCCGCCGCCATTTGCATGAAGCGCTCCAGGCGGGCGGAACTGTGCTCAGGCCCCTGCCCTTCGTAACCGTGCGGCAGCATCAGGGTGATGCCATTGACCCGGCCCCACTTCACCTCGCCGGAGGCGATGAACTGGTCGATCACCACCTGCGCGCCGTTGGCGAAGTCGCCGAACTGGGCCTCCCAGACCACCAGTGTGTTCGGGTCGTTGGAGGCATAGCCATACTCGAAGGCGAGCACAGCCTCTTCCGACAGGATGGAGTCGATGACGACAAACGGGGCCTGGTTGTCAGCCACGTTCTGCAGCGGGACATAGGACCCTTCGTCCCAGCGCTCGCGTTTCTGGTCGTGAATGACGGCATGGCGGTGGGTAAAGGTTCCACGGCCGCAGTCTTCGCCGGACAGGCGCACCGGATAACCACTGGCCACCAGCGAAGCAAATGCCATGTGCTCGCCCATGCCCCAGTCGACCTGCAGGTCGCCCCGGCCCATGGCCGCGCGGTCGTCGTAGACCTTGCGCACCAGCGGATGCACATTGAGCGTCTCCGGCATGGTCGTGATGCGCTCGGACAGGCGGTTCCACTCGGCCAGCGGAATGGCGGAGTCACCCGCATCGGTCCACTTCTTCCCCAGGAACGGCGCCCAGTCGACCGCGTATTTGCTCTTGAAATTGGTCAGTACCGGATCGACGGTATGGCGTCCGGCATCCAGTGCAGCCCGATAGGACTTGACCATGTCGTCGCCCAGCGTCTCGCCCAGGCCCTGGGCAGCGAGGCGATCCGCGTAGTGCTTGCGCGTACCCGGGTGCTGGCTGATCTTCTTGTACATCAGCGGCTGGGTAAGGCTGGGGGTATCCTGCTCGTTGTGACCCAGTTTGCGGAAGCAGATGATGTCGATCACCACATCCTTGCGGAAGCTCATCCGAAATTCCAGCGCCAGCTGCGTCGCCAGCACCACGGCCTCGGGATCGTCGCCGTTGACGTGCAGAACCGGAACCTCGTAACCCTTGACGATGTCCGTGCAGTAGAGGGTCGAGCGAAGGTCGCGCGGATCGGACGTGGTGAAACCAATCTGGTTGTTGATGACGATGTGCACCGTACCACCCGTGCGATAGCCACGGGTCTGTGCCAGCGCCAGCGTCTCCTGGTTCACACCCTGGCCGGCAAAGGCGGCGTCACCATGCACCAGCACGGGCAGCACCTGGTCGCCCAGCGGATCGCCTCGGCGGTCCAGACGGGCGCGGGTGGAGCCTTCGACCACCGGGTTGACGATCTCGAGGTGCGAAGGATTGAACGCCAGGCTCAGGTGCACCGGACCGCCGGGGGTGGACACATCGGAACTGAAACCCTGGTGGTACTTGACGTCGCCAGCGGGCAGATCTTCGGGCGCGGTGTGGTCGAACTCGGCAAACAGGTCCTTGGGCATCTTGCCCAGGGTGTTGACCAGCACGTTCAGGCGGCCGCGGTGGGCCATGCCGATGACGATTTCCTGAACGCCCCGGGCACCCGCCTGCTGGATGACCTCGTCCATGGAGGCGATGAAGCTCTCGCCACCTTCAAGGGAAAAGCGCTTCTGACCCACGTACTTGGTGTGCAGGAATCGCTCCAGACCTTCGGCTGCCGTCAGGCGCTCGAGAATGTGTTTCTTCTTGTCTGCATCGAACGACGGCTTGCTGCGGATCGATTCGAGCTTTTCCTGCCACCAGCGCTTTTCGGTCTGGTCGGTGATGAACATGTACTCGGCGCCAATCGAGCCACAATAAGTCTCGCGCAGGGCGTTGAGCAGATCGCGCAAGGACATCACTTCCTTGCCGAAATAGGTGTTACTGGTGTTGAAGACGGTTTCGAGGTCGGCGTCGGTGAAGCCGTAGGAAGCCGGCTCCAGCTCGGGAATGTGGTCGCGTTCGGTCCGCTTCAGGGGATCCAGGTCGGCCCAACGGGAACCGATGTTCCGGTAAGTGGCAATGAGTTGCTGCACCTGAACGCGCTTGCGTCCGAGATCCGAATCCGCCCCGGCAGCGATGACCACCTTGGTGCCACCTTGCTTGGCACGCTCGGCAAACGCATTGATGACCGGCAGGTGGGGGACGTCGCGTGCGTCGCTGCCATCAGCGGCGGGCACATGCTGCAGTGCGTCGAAGTATGAGCGCCAGGCTTCCGAGACGCTGCCAGGGTTGGCCAGGTAGTTCTCGTACATCTCTTCGACGTAGGGCGCATTGCCACCGAAGAGGTAGGAGTTGCTCTTGTAGGCGACGTAGACGTTGCCGCCGTTGGACGAGGAATCGCTCATGAATCCGCTGACCTCCGTTTCCCTTGGGGAAACATTAGCTGGTTAAGAAACCTTCCGCGACACGGCTGAACCGGTTGGCGGATGCGACAGTGACTGGGAAGGACCGACTGCAGCCCGCATTGTGCCACCAAGGTGGCGGGCATGGGCAAAAGAATGCCCTGGCCCGGCGCAATGCCGGACCCGTTCGGGTCAAGTGTTGCAATGGCGCAAAGCCTGCGCCGGCCCGCTGGCCCTGTTCGAAGCCCGTCAGGAAACGACGCGTGGCGAGAGCCTCTCGGAGGCTGGCACGGCCGTCGGCTCGTCCATCTCGATGGCGATCTGCGTGCACACGGTACGACACAGCTTGACCGCCTTCTCGCTTTGCACCCGGTAAATGACCTGGGTGCCCTCCTTGCGCTTGGCCAGCACACCGGCCCGATACAGCAGGTTCAGGTGCTGGGACAGGTTGGGCTGCGTGGTGTCGATTTCCTGCAGCAACTGCGAGACGGATTTTTCCTTGTCGCACAGGGCACTGAGGATGCGCAGGCGCATGGGCGTGGCCAGAACACCGAAGAGTTCAGCTGCCAGCTCGAACACTCGCACGTTGTCGACCGTGCCGTCGGACTCAATGATCTTGTCCATGATTGACCACGCCTTAGCAATATAAGCATGCATCATACTTACAAAGCGCACCGGATGCCACCCGCGGCGGCGTACAGGCAAAAGCCCCGCCCGTGCCAAGCCTGCACGCGCGGGGCCTGCGCCGGGCGCAACGTCAGCGGGCGGACACGAGGTCCTTGACCTGCTGAAGGGCCGCCGGGTCTTCCATCGTGGTGAGATCTCCCGGATCGCGCCCCTCGCACACGGCCTGTATGGCCCGACGCAACAGCTTGCCGGATCGCGTCTTGGGCAGCACGGATACAAAGCGCACGCGTGCAGGACGGGCGACGGCACCCAGCTGGTCGTCCACCACTTTCATGATGTCGCCTTCCAGCCTGAGCACGTCGGCATCGGTTGCAGCCTTGGACGGATCCTTGAGGACCGCAAACGCCACAGCCACCTGCCCCTTGAGCTGGTCGGCCACACCGACCACCGCCACCTCGGCCACGTTCGGGTGGCTGGAAATGCTTTCCTCGATCTCACGCGTACCGAGCCGGTGTCCCGCGACGTTGATCACGTCGTCGGTGCGTCCCAGGATGAAAAAGTAGCCGTCTGCGTCCCGGATACCCCAGTCGAAGGTGCTGTACATGACCTTGTCATGGATGCTGGACCAGTAGGTCTTGACGTATCGCTCGTCATCGCCCCACACGGTCTGAAGACATCCGGGCGGCAACGGACCGTTGACGGCGATGACACCCTTGCGCCCCGGCTCGGTGATTTCATCACCGGTGGTCTCGTCGATCAGGCGGACGTCGTAACCGTACACCGCCTTGCCCGGCGAACCGAACTTCGTGGGCGCAGCCTCGACACCGTTGCAGATGGCCATGATGGGCCATCCCGTTTCTGTCTGCCAGTAGTTGTCGATGATGGGCTTGCCAATGGCATCCGCAATCCAGGTCGCCGTCGGCTCATCCAGCGGTTCACCGGCCAGGAACAGGGCCTTGAGGCTGGACAGGTCGTACTTGGTCAGGTAGGCCGGATCCTGCTTCTTGAGGACCCGCGCCGCCGTGGGCGCGGAAAACATCACCGACACCTTGTACTTCTCGACCAGGCTCCACCAGATGCCGGCATCCGGACGGACCGGAAGGCCTTCGTACATGATGGTGGCCATGCCGTTGATCAGCGGGCCATAGATGATGTAGCTGTGCCCCACTACCCAGCCAATGTCGGACGTGGAGAAATAGGTCTCCCCGGGCTCCCCCATGTAGATGTGCTTCATCGAGGCCGCCAGGGCCACGGCATAGCCGGCGGTGTCCCGCTGGACACCTTTGGGCTTGCCTGTCGTTCCGCTGGTGTAGAGGATGTAGCTCGGATGCGTGCTGTCGACCCATTCGCACGGCACCTGGGCGTCCATGACCGTGGCGCGCTGTGACGCGTAATCCACGTCCCGCCCTGCCACGGGCGCCAGATCGGCCAGGCCCCTATTGACCATTAGCACACGTGCGGGCTTGTGAGATGCCAGGCTGATGGCCTCGTCCAGCAGATGCTTGTAGGGAACCACTTTACCGCCGCGCATGCCAGCGTCCGCACTGATGATGGCCACCGGCCTGGCATCGTCGATCCGGCTGGCCAGCGAGTGGCTGGCAAAACCGCCGAACACGACGGAGTGGATGGCTCCGATGCGCACGCAGGCCAGCATGGCAAAACAGGCCTCGGCAATCATGGGCATGTAGATCAGCACCCGATCACCCTTGCCCACCCCCAGCCCCTTGAGGATGGCTGCCATGCGGTTGACCTCGGCATGGAGCTCACGGAAGCTGTAGGTCTTTTCGGTGTCTGTCTCGGTCGACACGAAGATCAGGGCATTCTGGTCTGCCCGGTCTTTCAGGTGGCGATCGACCGCGTTGTGGCACAGGTTGGTCTGGCCACCCGCAAACCAGCGTGCGAACGGCGGCTGGCTGTAATCACAAACCTCGTCAAAGGGCTTGTGCCAGTCGATCAGCTGGGCCTGCTCCTGCCAGAAGCCGTCGCGGTCTTCGATGGAGCGGCGATGAAACTCGGCATAGCCGGGGGCTTGGCTCATGAATGTCTCCTGATGGCAGTGGCAAGGTGTCGGGGCCGGATGGCCACGGAAAATCTGAATTCATAATTATGAATATCAGACTTGCGGCTTGCTGACAAACGGGTCAAGCCCGCCCCTCCCCCGCGATTACTTGATCAGCGCCTGAACAGTCCTGAACGCCGGATGCTCGGCTGTTCTCATCCATTCGAAGGCCACCATTTCGGTGGTCACTAGCTCGGCGCCCGCCGCCGCCAGACGGTCAAATGCGGCATCGCGGTTGCGTTCTGTTCGCGAACTGCAGGCGTCGGTCACGACCCAGACATCGAACTCCTGTTCGATCAATTCCAGCGCCGTCTGCAGCAGGCAGACATGGGCCTCGCAACCCGCCAGCACCAGCGTGGCACGCTCCACCGCGGCGGGCGCCGCTTTCTGCAGGTGTTTGGGAAGGCTGCGTGCATTGCCGCCGGTGGCACGGGCGGGTGGGCGCAGCCAGTCGGCCAGACCGTCCGCCACCGCGCTGAAATGCATCTTGGCCAGGGTCTTGCGGCTCAGCTCGCGCAGCTCGGGCGCATTCGGCCCCAGCTTTTCGGGGTTTTGCTCGGTACCCCAGACCGGAACGTCCATCTCTCGGGCCATGCGTGCCAGGCGTATGGCATTGGCCAGCACCTGCGGCCCTTCGAAAATGGCGGGCATCAGGCGGGCCTGGTAATCCACCAGCACCAATTGGGAGTCCTGGGCATCTAGCAGCATGTCGGTCCTGTCGTTCTCGTCGTCGGCAATGGTCGGATTCTCGCAGGTCCTCAAGCGCCTCAGCCGGCGTACCGGGGAAGTATTTCCTGCAAGGGATAGTTCCAGGCAATGACGGCCCAGCCAATGAATCCCATCACGTACCAGTTATTGACCGCCCACCCGACAAAGCGGCCAATGGCACCCACCCACTTTTCCATCATGTCACCCCATGTTCAGCCAGCGTGTGGCGCCAAAGGACAAAGCCGCAACCCACGACATGGTGAGGAACCAAGCCAGGCCCTTGCCAATGGGCCCGGGCAGAACACCCATCAACCAGTGCCATGCCCTGGGCGGCTTCATGGCCTGGCTCAGCGCCCAACCATGACCAATGCCCCAGAGCAGATAGCCGGGCGAGACTTCGTGCCAGAGTCCGGCACAGACAAAGGCCAGAAAGATGCCCTTGCGCGCCGAACCTGTCGACCGGACAAAGGGCTTGAACAGGTAGGTTCCGATGAACCAGCTCAAGGACATGTGCCAGCGCTGCCAGAACTCGCGGATCGAAGTGGCCAGGTAGGGCTTGTTGAAGTTCTCGGGCAGAACCGCGCCCACCATGCCAGCGCAAGCCACCGCCAGCACGGTATAGCCGGAAAAGTCGAAGTACAGAGCCGCAAAGCTCAGGTATATATCGCTGACGACGCCAGCGGGACCGGTCTCACCCAGCGACCGGGCCAGGCCTCTGAGCCAGGGCGCCAGGACGAACAGGGCGGCAGCCCCCCAACCGATCTTCAGGAATATCTCGACAGCCCTGGACCAGGACATCACCGGCGCCGCCGTCGCATCGCGCCATGGTTTCATGCCGTGAATCGGCCCGGCGCTGAACGAAGGAAGGAAGGTCAGGGTTGCCAGGGCATGCAAGCTGTCCAGTCGCCGCTCAGCCAGTGACTCCTTGAGAACGACAAAGGACTTGATCACGAAGAACGAGGCGCCAAGGCTCCAGAACACATTGTCCACGGCCACCCGGCCCAGCACACCAAACAGACCGGGGACATCCAGGGCCTTGCCCGCCCAGAGCTGGATGTTCATCGGCAGCAAGCCGACAAAACACAACCAGGGCCACAAGCCGACATCGCGCGGGCCACGCTGTCGCAACCACAGGTACAGTCCACCCGTCAGCAGGCACTGGGCGAACAGATAGAGGAACAGCACCGGATTGGCCACATACAGCAGGACCACATTGCAGGCCACCAGCAGCCATAGGGCCAGCCTGGGTGCGCCGGCGCCCCTCACCAGCCAGTAGATCGAGGCGATGAAAAGGTACAGGAAAAGGGTGACTTCAAGGCCGAGGATCATTCGCGCATTCCCGACGACTGCGCACCGGACGTGTCAGCGGGCGACGCTCCAATGGCCAGTCCTTGCACTCCGGGGCTTCTGCCGGCCACGGTCATGCCGATCCATTCGCTGTACTGACGCCTCCCCGCATCATCCATGTGCGTCTTGTCGAGATAAGCGTCCCACGTGCTGCGCACCAGTTCCGCCGGCGGATAGACAAGCTCGGGGATCACGGTACGCAGGTCGTCGATGGCGCGTGCCGACATCGGGGGTCGGTAAGCCCGCCAGTAAATGCCGACCAGCATTGTCACGTCATGCGCCTTCGCCAGTTGCCTGATGCGATCGACAAAGTACAGCTCTACTTCGGCGCGCCGCGACGTACCCAGCTTGAAACTGTCGTCATGGACGTGCTGCAGGTCACCGAAACGCTTTCGGTAAACCTGTTCCTGCTGTGCGATGGCGCGCCTGTTGCCTGGTGTCAACTGGAAGGTGGCCTCACCTCGGCAGACCTTGGGCACATCCGGCAGCCGGGCCACGGCCTGCGCCCATGCGTCCCCGGACAACAGGTGCTTGATGGATGTGTCGAGTTTGTGCAGGGTGTGCCGAAACACGAAATGCAGTCGCTCCAGCCACGGAATTCCGGACAAGGCATCCAGATAGAGCCAGGCGTCGGCGTACCGGATGAAGGCCGCGTCCCGGGGAACCGGAAACGGCGTCTGCCCGACGCCGGACAGGCGGTCCTGGCTGACTTCGATGAAGACATAGCGGGGTCGCCCGCCCGCTTCGAGCACGTCGCGGAAGATCCGGTAGGAGCGCTCGATGCTCCGGCGCACGCGCCCGAGGTTGTAGGCCGACTTCAGATGGCCTTCAGAGGCGGCCTCGACCGACTGCGCCTCCAGCCCCATGAGCAACCGGGAACTGCCGATGGCCAGAAAATCCGCGTCCCGGGGCAGGTTCGCCAGCTGGACCACCGAACAGGCCTGGACATCGGCGACAAAGCCATGCCTGAACCGGGGCTGGTCGGACCAGACAAGAACTGCCAGCAGCAGCAGCAGGACCAATGCAGGCCACACCTGCCGCCCAGGCGCCATGGTCAGGCCGTCTGAAGGATCTGGATCAGGCGAACCACCCGGAAGTCGTCAAAAGTCTCGTCAATGGCTTCGAGCTGGCCGCCATGCAGCTGCTCAAGCTCGAATAGGAAGTTCATCGAGTCGAGGGAATCAATGACTTTGTCCTTGATCAGGTGAACGTCCGGCGTCACTTTGGCCGACAGGCCGGGCGTGGTCTTTTCGAGTGCCGCCTTGATCATGGCAAGCGCTTGGTCGTCAGTCATGCTCATCTTGATGTATTCCCTGTGGATCAGCGGTGAAACCGTATCACGGCCGATGCCCACGACAGCCCGACCCCAAAGCCGGAGAGCAGGATTGTACGGCCGCCCAACGCCCCTCTTTCGTCGAGTTCCGCCAGCAGCAACGGTATCGTGGAGGAGACCGTATTGCCATAGCGGTCCATGTTCTTGAGCAGCTTGTCCTGGGGAATGCCGACCCGGCGAGCCAGGGAATCGAGCATGTAGATCGAACCCTGGTGCAAGGCAAACCAGTCCATGTCGTCGAGCGTCTTGCCTGCCTTGGCGAGGCAGGCCTCAAGACTGCCCGGGACACGGGACATCACAAAGTTGTAAACGGCTCGACCCCGCATGTGCAGACGCAGTTTGTCGCGCCCATAGGACGCGACCGGGCCTTCGCCCTCCAGCGAGACCAGCGGCCGGAGGGCCCCTCCGGCCGGAATCTCGATGGCGTCGGCCCCACCGCCATCGGTCCCGAAGTCGACCGCCAGCGTCTCGCTGCGCCCCGCACCGGAACGCACCCAGGTCGCCGTGGCAGCGTCTCCGAAGATGCAGTTGGTATCGCGGTCCTCGCTGGCCATGATGCGCGAATAGGGATCGCAGGTCACCAGAATGGCATTCTTCAGGCCCGCCCGCTGCAGGAAGCCTTCCACAATCTCCAGGGCATAGACATAGCCCGAGCAGCCCAGGCTGATGTCGAACGAAGCCACGGTATGGCCCAGCCCCAGTTGGTGGGCGATACCTGGCGCGTTGTGCGGGATACGGCGATCGGGGTTCTGGGTCACGCAGACCAGCAGGCCGACCTCTTCGGGCTTGAGCGCCGGGTTCGCCTCCATCAGACGCCGACAGGCGGCCACCGACAGGGCGATGCCCGACTCGCCAGGCCCCAGCAACTGGCGGGTGCGCAACCCGACCTTGTCGCCGATGAATGCTGCATCCGCACCGGTCTGCGCGGCGATGTCTTCTGCTGTGTGACGCAGGCCGGGTATGGCGTAGGCAATGGCTTCAATGGACATGCAGCACCTTGGGCGACTTGAACGCAAAATTGACAAAACCTCGGCACATCTCTGTCCCGCTTTCGTCTTCGATCACCACTTCCACCAGGGACTGGTACTGTTCGCCGGCGCGTCCGACGCGACGCCGCGCGATGCGCACCCGACCCCGGCGCAGCAGCGGCCAGCCCGCCACCGGCAAGGCCAGGCGGCGCATACCGGTGAACCACACATCGTGCACCAACGGATCCAGTTCCTGATGCAGGGACTTGATGGCCTGCACCAGCACGTTGAGCATGGACTCCAGATCGGCAATGTCCACGTCGAACCAGTAGCTGCCATTGAGCGGCGAATCCAGCGTGTCCTGTTCGATCCGTACACCCATCGGACGGTCCAGCTGTGGGGCAGGCTGGTCCAGCTCGACAAATGCCCAGCCCGTCACGGGGTCTCCACTGAACTCGACCTGCCCCACGATGGCTTCGTCCCCGGCGGCGGCTGGCAGTGGCCTGATGGCCAGGCTGCGCGCACTGATGCGGTGGAACGTGGCCCAGTGGATCTGGGCGGCCGGATCGGATACATGCTCGGCGGCGCGGGCAAGCATCTGGGTTCCCTGTACGTAATCCCGGTCACCGCGAAGGAATACGGCAATCTGCTGGCTGTCGTTGGAGGTCGCAGTGTCTTCTGACATGCCGGGAGTATAGAACCCATCCCCGACACCTCCGGCTCGCTTCGCGACCGGTCCGACCGGCAGACATCAGGCCAGTCGGTCAGTGTGCCGTGTCGCCCTGCTCCCCGGCAGCGCCCTCCGGCAGGACCACACAGAAGGCTGCGCCAGCACCGGGAGACGCCTTGACCGAGATCTGGCCGCCATGCCGGTGCACGATGCGCTGCACCGTGGCCAGTCCGACGCCGATGCCGGGAAACTGGTCATCGCGGTGCAATCGCTGGAATGGCTTGAACAGTTTCTCGGCATGCCTCATGTCGAAGCCGGCGCCATTGTCGACCACCCTGAACCCTCGCAGCCCCTCATGTTCACACGCGCGCACCTGGATGCTCGGAAATGGGGTCGAACCGGTGTACTTCCAGGCATTGTCGATCAGGTTGGTCAGAACCGATGACAGCATGCGCCGGTCGCCGTTCACCACCAGGTCGTCTTCGACGTCGAAAGCCACGCTGCGTCCCGTCTCCTCGGCCAGCTGGGACAACCGCTGCCTCGCCAGCGTGGAGATGTCCACCCGGTCGTGGCGCAACTCACCGCGAGAACTGCGCGACAGGGCCAGGATGCCTTCGATCAGATCACCCATCCGGGCAGCCGACTGGTTGATCCGGTCCAGGTAGGCCCTGGCCTGACCCTGAAGGACGTCGCCACAGTCCTCCAGGAGCGCCTGGGAGTACCCGCTCAGAACCCTCAAAGGCGCACGCAGGTCGTGAGACACCGCGTAGGCATAGGTCTCGAGTTCTCGGTACGCGGCACTCAGTTCCGCCGTACGTTCGCCCACCCGGGCCTCCAGCGTGGCATCGATCTCGCGCAAGGTGCTTTCGGCGGATTTGAGCGCATCGATGTCGGTGTGGGTGCCGAGCAAGCGCAACGGCAGGCCCTCGGTCGACCAAGCCTCGATCTGGCCCATGGACAGGACCCACTTCCAGTGTCCCTCGCGTGTCCGAAGCCGGAACTCGACGCGGTAGGCCGGGACGCGACCGGCCAGGTAGTCGTCCAGCGCCCGGATGACGCCACCGCGGTCCTCAGGATGCATACGCTCCATCCACGACTGGCGCGTTTCCTGAAAATCCGACGGATCGTAGCCCAGCATATGGGCGTACTCGGCGCTGACCGTGGTCTCTCCCGTCTCCAGGTTCAGGTCGTACATGCCCTGGCTGGCAGCCGCCATCGCCAGCCGCAGACGCTCTTCGCTCGCCCTGACGGCCTGCTCGGACTCGATCAGGCGCCGTTCAGCGTCCTTGCGCTCGGTGATGTCACGGGAAATGCCAAACGTGCCAACAGTGTCGCCCCTGGCATCATGCAGTGGTCCTTTGGTGGCCAGAAACACGCGCTCGCCCACATCCGTCACCAGCCGCTCCTCACTGGTTTCCACACGGCCCGACGAGAGGACACGCCGGTCATTGGCCATGATCATCTCCGCCTGGTCAGCCGGAAACGCCGCAAAATCGTCCTGCCCCAGGAAGGCCTGTGCGGGCCTGCCCATGTAACGCGCCGCAGCGTCGTTGATCAGCAGATAGCGTCCCTGCCCGTCCTTGGCGAAGATCGCATCACTTGAACTCTTGGCGACTGCAGCCAGGAGTTGCGATGCGCGCGCCCGTTCTTCGGCCTCGGCCCTCTCGCGCCGGTGCGATTCGTTGAGGAGAACCATCTGCCGCCTGACCAGGATGTACAGCAGCAATGTGGTGACCGCCACGAACGACCAGCCCTTGATCATGCTGACCCTCACCAGTACAGCCGGATCATCGATCAGCCACCCGATGGCACGATCGGACAGCAGGATCCACAGCGCGGCAAACACCGCATAGAGCAGTGCCACTCGCATGGCGCCCCTGAAAGGCGCAGCGCTTTCGGCGGAGGGTTTCACTTCTGTCATGGCAACCTGACATCAAGCCGACCAATGCCTCAAAAGCCGCACCCCGTCGCCATGGACAGGGAGTCCCTTGGTCAAGGGGCAAAAAATATTCTGCCGGAGTTGGCCGCCCCCAGCAATCCGGCCATTCCCAACTGCCGGTAAGGTGCCTGAATGCACAAAGCCCGGTCGGATTCCCGACCGGGCTGGTGCCGTGGCGACAAGGACGCGGCGCTTATTTCTTCGAAGGCGGCAGATCGGTACACGACCCGTGCGCCACCTCCGCTGCCATGCCGATGCTCTCGCCCAGCGTGGGGTGCGGGTGGATGGTTTTGCCGATGTCCACCGCGTCGGCGCCCATCTCGATCGCCAGGGCGATCTCGCCGATCATGTCGCCGGCGTGGGTGCCGACCATGCCGCCGCCCAGGATCTTGCCGTGGCCATGGACCTCGGGCGAATCGTCGAACAGCAGCTTGGTGAAGCCCTCGTCGCGGCCATTGGCGATCGCACGGCCCGAGGCCGTCCAGGGGAACAGACCCTTCCTGACCTTGATGCCCTGCGCCTTGGCCTGGTCCTCGGTCAGGCCCACCCAGGCCACCTCGGGGTCGGTGTAGGCCACGCTGGGGATCACGCGGGCGTTGAAGGCCGAAGATCGAAGTTTTTCGGCCAGCTCCTTGTTGTCCTGGATCAGTTCACCGGCGATGACTTCCGCCGCCACGTGCGCCTCGTGCACCGCCTTGTGCGCCAGCATGGGCTGGCCCACGATGTCGCCGATGGCGAAGATGTGCGGCACGTTGGTGCGCATCTGGATGTCAACGTTGATGAAGCCGCGGTCGGTCACGGCCACGCCGGCCTTGTCGGCCGCGATCTTCCTGCCGTTGGGCGTGCGGCCCACGGCCTGCAGCACCAGGTCGTAGGTGCCTTCGCTCTTTTTGCCGTCCAGGCCCTCGAACTGCACCTTGATGCCCTCGGGCGTCGCTTCCGCTCCGACCGTCTTGGTCTTGAGCATGATGTTGTCGAAGCGGCCCTTGTTCAACTTCTCCCAGACCTTGACCAGGTCGCGATCTGCACCCTGCATGAGGCCATCCATCATTTCGACCACATCCAGACGGGCGCCCAGCGTGCTGTAGACGGTGCCCATCTCCAGTCCGATGATGCCGCCACCGACGATCAGCATCTTCTTGGGCACGTCATTGAGTGCCAGCGCACCGGTGGAGTCCACCACGCGTGGATCCTCGGGCATGAAGGGCAGTCGCACGGCCTGCGAGCCGGCGGCGATGATGCACTTCCTGAAAGCCACGACTTTCTTGGTGCCGGTCTTGTCCTGGCCGGTACCGGTCGTCTCTTCCACTTCCACGTGGTTGGGGCCGACGAAGGCGCCATAGCCGCGCACGGTGGTGACCTTGCGCATCTTGGCCATCGCCGCCAGGCCGCCGGTCAGCTTGCCGATGACCTTTTCCTTGTGGCCGCGCAGCTTTTCTATGTTGACCACCGGACGGCCAAACTCCACGCCCAGGTCGCCCAGATGGCTGACTTCGTCCATGACGGCGGCCACGTGCAGCAGCGCCTTGGAGGGGATGCAGCCCACGTTGAGGCAGACGCCGCCCAGCTGGGCGTAACGTTCGACGATCACGACCTTCAGGCCCAGGTCGGCAGCGCGGAAGGCGGCCGAGTAGCCGCCAGGGCCGGCGCCCAGCACCAGCACGTCGCATTCGATGTCGGCCGAGCCGCCGAAGCTGGCGGCCGTGGGAGCCACGACCGGCGCAGCAGCTGGTGCCGCCGTCGGTGCGGCTGCAGGCGCAGGCGCTGCGGCCGGTGCGGGAGTCGCCGCAGCGCCCTCTGCCTCCAGCACCAGCACCACCGAGCCTTCGCTGACCTTGTCGCCCAGCTTGACCTTGAGTTCCTTGACCACACCGGCGTGCGACGAGGGAATCTCCATCGAGGCTTTGTCGGACTCCACCGTGATCAGGCTCTGCTCGGCCTTGATGGTGTCGCCTGGTTTGACCAGCAGTTCGATGACCGCGACTTCGTCGAAGTCACCGATGTCGGGAACCTTGATGTCCATGAGTGCCATCGTGTTCTCCTTACAGCAGAACGCGACGGAAGTCGCTCAGGATCTGGCCGAGATAGGCGTTGAAACGGGCTGCAGCAGCGCCGTCAATCACGCGGTGGTCCCAGGTCAGCGACAGCGGCAGCATCAGGCGCGGCACGAATGCCTTGCCGTCCCACACCGGCTCCATCTGGCTCTTGCAGACGCCGAGGATGGCGACTTCGGGTGCGTTGATGATGGGCGTGAAGTAACGCCCACCGATGCCACCCAGCGACGAAATGGTGAAAGTGGCGCCGGACATGTCGGCCGGGCCGAGCTTGCCGTCGCGCGCCTTTTTGGCGAGTTCGCCCATTTCCTGGCTGATCTGCAGCACGCCTTTCTTGTCGGCATCCTTGATGACGGGCACGACCAGACCGTTGGGCGTGTCGGCCGCAAATCCAATGTGGTAGTACTGCTTGTAGACCAGCGCGTCGCCGTCCAGCGAGCTGTTGAACTCGGGGAACTTCTTGAGCGCGGCAACAGACGCCTTGATCAGGAAGGCCAACATCGTGACCTTGACGCCGCTCTTCTCGTTTTCCTTGTTGGTCGAGACGCGGAAGGCTTCGAGGTCGGTGATGTCGGCATCGTCGTGGTTGGTGACGGCCGGGATCATCACGGCGTTGCGCAGCAGGTTGGCGCCGCTGATCTTCTTGATGCGGCCCAGCTCCTTGCGCTCGATGGGGCCGAACTTGGCGAAGTCCACCTTGGGCCAGGGGATCAGGCCCAGTTCGGAGCCGCCACCGCCGGCGGAACCGGATCCGGCCGGTGCCTTGGCAGCTTGCGCCTTGGTCTGCAAGCTACCCGTCATGACCGACCTGGTGAAGGACTGGATGTCTTCGGCCGTGATGCGGCCCTTCAAGCCCGTGCCCTTGACCTCGTCCAGCGGCACGCCCAGTTCGCGGGCGAACTTGCGCACCGAGGGCGAGGCGTGGGGCAGGCCCAGCGCCGGAGTGGCCGCCGGGTTGTGTGCAGGCGCGGCGGCAACAGACGCCGCAGGAGCCACTGCAGCAACGGGAGCAGACGACACAACCGGTGCCGGTGCCGGTGCCGGTGCCGAAGCGACCGCGCCGCCCTGCCCTTCCAGCACGGCCAGCAGGTCGCCAATGTTGATCTTGTCGCCCAGCTTGACCTTGAACTCCTTGATCACGCCAGCTGCGGACGATGGGATCTCCATCGACGCCTTGTCGGACTCGACCGTGATCAGGCTTTGCTCGACCTTCACCGTGTCACCGGGTTGGACAAAGACTTCGATGACCGCAACATCCTTGAAATCCCCGATGTCGGGAACACGCACTTCGACCAGGCCGGCGGGTGCGACGGGAGCAAGCGCCGGTGCGTCCGCCACCGGTGCGACGGTGACCGGGGCTGGCGCTTCTGCGGCAGGCGCAGGAGCGGGAACAGCCTCCGCCCCCTCGGCCTCCAGCATCAGGAGCAGGGAACCCTCGCTCACCTTGTCGCCAAGCGCCACCTTCAGTTCCTTGACCACGCCGGCATGCGACGAGGGAATCTCCATCGAAGCCTTGTCGGATTCGACCGTGACGAGCGACTGTTCGGCCTTGACCGTGTCGCCCACTTTGACCAGCAGCTCGATGACTGCCACTTCCGAGAAGTCACCGATGTCGGGGACCTTCACTTCAACCAGTGCCATAACTGTCTCCATTCAGATGCTCAGTACGCCGCAAGCGCTGCATTCACCTTGGGCAAACGCTGCGGACGTGGAGCAGATTCATGCGTTGAGCGGGTTGACCTTGTCGACCTTCAGCCCGTATTTCGAGATCGCCTCCGCCACCTTGGCCATGGGGAGCTTGCCCTCATCGGCCAGCGTGCGCAGGGCGGCCACCACGATGTAGTGGCGATTGATCTCGAAGTGCTCGCGCAGCTTGCTGCGGAAGTCGCTGCGGCCAAAACCGTCCGTTCCCAGCACCTTGTACGCACGTCCTTTCGGAATGAAGGATCGGATCTGCTCCGCATAGCTCTTCATGTAGTCGGTCGATGCGACCACCGGTCCCGCATGTCCGCCCAGTTGCTGGGTCACGAAGGGCACGCGCTGCGGCTCGGTCGGATGCAGCATGTTCCAGCGCTCGACGTCCTGGCCGTCGCGCGCCAGTTCGTTGAAGCTCGGGCAACTCCACACGTCGGCCTGCACGCCCCAGTCGGTGGCCAGTAGCGCCTGGGCAGCGATGCTTTCGCGCAGGATGGTGCCGGACCCCAGCAGCTGCACACGCCGCTCCCCTTCAGCACCGGGCTTGCACAGATACATGCCCTTGATGATCTGCTCTTCCGTACCGGGCGTCAGACCTGGCATGGCGTAGTTTTCGTTGAGCAGGGTCAGGTAGTAGAAGACGTTGTCCTGCTTCTCGACCATGCGCTTGAGGCCATGGTGGAGGATGATTCCGACTTCGTGGGCGAAGGTCGGGTCGTAGCTGATGCAGTTCGGAATGGTGCCGGCCAGGATGTGGCTGTGGCCGTCCTCATGCTGCAGTCCTTCGCCGTTGAGCGTGGTCCGTCCGGACGTTCCGCCCAGCAGGAAACCGCGCGCCTGCATGTCCCCGGCTGCCCAGGCCAGGTCGCCGATGCGCTGGAAGCCGAACATCGAGTAGTACACGTAGAACGGCACCATGATGCGGTTGCTCGTGCTGTAGCTGGTGGCAGCCGCAATCCAGCTGGACATGCCGCCGGCCTCGTTGATGCCTTCCTGCAGGATCTGGCCGGCCTTGTCCTCCTTGTAGTACATGACCTGGTCTTTGTCGACCGGGGTGTACTGCTGGCCAGCGGGGTTGTAGATGCCAACCTGTCGGAACAGGCCTTCCATGCCGAAGGTGCGCGCCTCATCGACCAGGATGGGCACCACGCGTGGGCCCAGGGCCTGGTCGCGCAGCAACTGCGTCAGGAAGCGCACATAGGCCTGCGTGGTGGAAATTTCCCGCCCTTCGGCAGTGGGCTCCAGCACCGCCTTGAAGGTCTCCAGTGACGGTACCGTGAAGCTCTCGTCAGCCCGGGTTCGACGGTGCGGCAGATAGCCCCCCAGGGACTTTCGACGCTCATGCAGGTACTGCATTTCTGGCGTGTCGTCGGCCGGCTTGTAGAACGGGATCTTGGGCAACTCGCTGTCCGGAATGGGAATATTGAAACGGTCACGGAAGTAGCGGATATCGTCGTCCGTCAGCTTCTTGGTCTGGTGAACCGTGTTCTTTCCTTCGCCCGCCTTGCCCATGCCAAAACCCTTGACGGTCTTGATCAGCAGGACTGTTGGCTGGCCCTTGTGATTCACGGCCTTGTGATAGGCGGCATACACCTTCTGCGGGTCGTGTCCTCCCCGGCGCAAGGCCCAGATATCGTCGTCGCTCATGTGGGCCACAAGCTCCAGCGCCTTGGGGTCGCGACCAAAGAAGTGCTTGCGCACATAGGCACCGTCGTTGGCCTTGAAGGCCTGGTAATCACCGTCGAGCGTGTCCATCATGATCTTGCGCAGCGCACCATCCTTGTCGCGCGCCAGCAGCGGATCCCAGTTGGAACCCCACAACAGCTTGATCACATTCCACCCGGATCCGCGGAACTCGCCTTCCAGTTCCTGAATGATCTTGCCATTGCCTCGCACCGGGCCATCCAGGCGCTGCAGGTTGCAGTTCACCACGAAGATCAGGTTGTCCAGGTTCTCTCGCGCGGCCAGGCTGATGGCGCCCAGCGACTCGACCTCGTCCATCTCGCCATCGCCACAGAACACCCAGACCTTGCGGTTTTCCGTGTTGGCAATGCCCCGTGCATGCAGGTACTTCAGGAAACGCGCCTGATAGATGGCCATCAAAGGCCCCAGTCCCATGGACACCGTGGGAAACTGCCAGAACTCGGGCATCAGTTTGGGATGCGGGTAGCTCGACAGGCCCTTGCCATCCACCTCCTGGCGGAAATGCAGCAGTTGCTCCTCGGTCAGCCGCCCCTCCAGATAGGCACGGGCATAGACACCTGGTGCCACATGGCCCTGGATGTACAGGCAGTCGCCGCCATGGTCTGCGGATTCGGCGTGCCAGAAGTGGTTGAAGCCGGCCCCGAACATGTGCGCCAGCGACGCAAAAGAACCGATGTGACCGCCCAGGTCCCCACCGTCGTCGGGATTGTGGCGGTTGGCCTTGACCACCATGGCCATGGCATTCCAGCGCATGTAGGCGCGCAGGCGCTCTTCCACTTCGATGTTGCCAGGGCAACGGGCTTCTTCGGTGGGCTCCAGGGAGTTGACGTATCCCGTCGTGGCAGAGAAGGGCAGGTCGATGCTGTGCTGCCGTGCCCCTTCCAGCAACTGCTCCAGCAGGAAATGTCCGCGCTCTGGCCCTTCCCGCTCGATGACAGCCGCCAGGGCGTCCATCCATTCACGTGTTTCCTGTTGATCCACATCCACGGCCCTGGAGCCGGCCTGGGAGTCGCTCGCTGACATGTCTGTCTCCTGTCGGTTGTTTCGAGTTGACGGCGTGTACGCCGCAGTGTGGCGGATTTTGGCACAGCTGTGTTTTGATTTCAATATAAGATATTGAATACCATACTATGAAATTAAAGCAGCCAAAACGCAACGGCAGCGAAAGACGTGAAGGTGTCTCGTTCACGTAGACTTCGCGATTGATGATCCCCTCCCCCGCACCCCGCTCGTCGCACCCCTTGCACCATGGGCCAGCCAGCTGGTGGCGCCGCTGGTGGCGCCGCCAGCCTCCCTCACGCCAGGACCGATTTGCCACGCTGGCTCCACTGCTGGCGGTATTGCTGTTTCTCTCGGCCATCGTCGTCGCCATCACCTACCTGCGATTCGAGGAACTGGAGCGTGAGCAGGAGGCCGTCACACGCGACGTCGAGTACGCTCAGCAGCGCCTGCGACTGCGATTGCTGGAACGCCAGGAGCAGCTCATGCGACTGGCCCGTGAGCTGAGCAACAAGGAGATCGGCGCCGACGAGTTCGAGTTCCAGGCCGAAGCGCTGGTGAGCCAGTTTCCCGAGGTGCAGGCCATCACCTGGGTCGATGCCAGACGCAGCGTCGTCATCAGCTACGCCTCGCCCAGCGCCCCCCTGTCGATGATCCGACTGCCAGAAAGCACGATCGGCCCCGGGGACACGGACGGGTCTTTTGATCTCGCGCGCGACCTGCGCCAGCCCATCTACTCGCGTCCTCTCGGCGAAGGCCCCCGCGACTCCAGCCTGATGCTGCACGTGCCCCTGACCGAACAGGGCCGGTTCTCGGGCACGGTCATGGGTGAGTACTCGATCGACGGCCTGCTGCGGTTTGGCATACCGCCGGAGATCATGGCCCGCTATGCGGTGGCCCTGCTGGATGACGGCGGCCACACACTCGCCGGGCAGCTGCAGACCACCAATTCGGTGCTGAGACTACTCCCCTGGTCACAACAGCCCCTGGCGCATGAGGTCCCCGTTTCCCCGGTGGGCAATGGATTGATCCTCAAAGCCCAGGGCTACCGGACATCCCAGGACATCGTCGGCAGCGGATTTTTCTGGGTCATCGGCGCCCTCAGCGCGCTGACCGTGTGGATGCTGCTGGGCACCTGGCGCCACACCCGGCGCAGGGTCCAGGCGCAACAGGCCCTGGTGGCAGAGACCAACTTCCGGCGCGCGATGGAGAACTCCATGCTCACCGGCATGCGAGCACTCGACCTGCAGGGGCGGATCACCTACGTGAATCCGGCCTTCTGCTCCATGACCGGGTGGACCGAGAGCGAACTGGTGGGTCGAACCGCCCCCTTCCCCTACTGGCCTGAAGACGACCAGGATTCGCTCGCAGCGCGGCTGGATGACGAACTGCACGGGCGTTCCTCGCCAGGCGGATTCGAAGTCCGCGTCCAGCGCCGGGACGGCAGCATCTTCGACGCCCGGATGTATGTCTCGCCCCTGATCGACCCGCATGGTGTCCAGACCGGCTGGATGACGTCGATGACCGACATCACCGAGCCCAAGCGCATCCGGGAGGAGCTGTCAGCCTCATACGAACGCTTCACCACCGTCCTGGAAAGTCTCGATTCGGCGGTCTCGGTGGCCCCGCTGGGCAGCGACGAGGTGCTGTTCGCCAACAAAATGTACCGCCTGTGGTTTGGCACCCGCGGCCAGGGCCATCGTCGCCTGGTCGACCTGGCGGGCAATCAGCCCAGTCCCAGCCCCGACGATGGCGACGCAGTCGACGCGTTCGCCGGCATGCCAACCGACTCGCTGCCCGACGCCGGCGCCGAGAACGCCGAGGTGTTCGTCGAGGACCTGGACCGCTGGCTGGAGGTGCGGACACGTTACCTGACCTGGGTCGACGGCCGGCTGGCCCAGATGGTCATTGCCAGCGACATCACCCCACGACGGAACGCGGAAGAGCAGGCGGCGCGCCAGGCCGAGCGCGCCCAGACCGCCAGTCGCCTGATCACCATGGGCGAGATGGCCTCCAGCGTGGCGCACGAGCTGAACCAGCCACTGACCGCCATCAGCAACTACAGCAACGGCATGATCTCCCGGTTGCAAGAGCAGCGGATCTCGCAGGAGGAGTTGCTCGTGGCGCTGGAAAAGACCGCGCGCCAGGCCCAGCGGGCCGGCCAGATCATCCAGCGCATCCGCGCCTTCGTGAAGCGCAGCGAACCCAACCCGACACTGTCGGACGTGGCCCAAATGGTCAACAACGCCATAGAACTGGCGGACATCGAACTGCGCCGGCAGCAGGTGAGGCTGACGCCTTACGTGGCTGCACGCCTGCCGCGACTGATGGTCGATCCGATCCTGATTGAGCAGGTCCTGATCAACCTCATGAAGAACGCGGGCGAGGCTATCAACCAGGCCGGACGCCCCCCGGGAGAGCGCCTGGTCGAGCTGCGTGTGGCGCCACGCAGGCAGGAAGGTCAGGACGTTGTCGAGTTTGAAGTGCGCGACACCGGCAGCGGCGTGCCGGCAGAAATGATCGATCGCATCTACGAAGCCTTCTACAGCACCAAGAACGAAGGCATGGGTATCGGCCTGAAGCTCTGCCGGAGCATCGTGGAATCGCACCACGGGCGGATGCATGTGCAGAACCTCTACAATGGCGACGAGGTGGTGGGCTGCTGTTTCAGCTTCTGGATTCCCGTCGCCTCGCGCCTGCAGGCCTACGACGCCCCAGGACAGCCACCGGCAGACACAGAAGGAGCAAGATGAGTTTGATCCCGAAGAAAGGCACCGTCTATGTCGTCGACGACGACGAGGCCGTGCGCGACTCCCTCCAGTGGCTCCTCGAAGGCAAGGACTACCGTGTGCGGTGCTTCGAGTCGGCCGAGTCCTTTCTCAGCCGATACGATGCCCGTGAAGTGGCCTGCCTGATCGCCGACATCCGCATGGGCGGCATGACCGGCATGGAACTGCAGGAGCGACTCATCGAGCGCCAGTCTCCACTGCCCATCGTGTTCATCACGGGCCATGGCGATGTCCCCATGGCAGTCGAGTCCATGAAAAAAGGCGCCCTGGATTTCATCCAGAAGCCGTTCAAGGAAGACCAGCTGGTATCCCTGGTCGAACGCATGCTCGAACACGCGCGGGGCGCCTTCGCCACCCACCAGGAAGCGGCCAACCGGGATGCACTGCTTTCCAAGCTGACCAGCCGGGAAGCCCAGGTGCTCGAACGCATTGTGGCCGGCCGCCTCAACAAACAGATTGCAGACGACCTCGGCATCAGCATCAAGACCGTGGAAGCCCACCGAGCCAACATCATGGAGAAACTGGGGGCCAACACCGTCGCCGACCTCCTCAAGATTGCGCTTGGACAGACGCCCGCCAAGGCCTGACGCGAGCGAAACCCGACATCCACGCCCGCGACACTGCGGGCGTTTTTCATTGACCTGCCTCTCCAGAAAGACGTCTCCCATGACCGCCCAGTTGATCGACGGAATCGCCCTCTCCCGCCAATTGCGCAGCGACTTTGCCACCCGGGTCCAGGCCCTCAAAACTCGGGGTATCACCCCCGGCCTTGCCGTGATCCTGGTGGGCGACAACCCGGCCTCTGCCGTCTATGTGCGTAACAAGGTCAAGGCCTGTGAAGAAACCGGCATGCATTCGGTTCTGGAAAGCTGGCCCGCGACCATGACGGAAAGCGATCTGCTGGACCGGGTGGAAGCCTTGAATCAGGACCCCGCCATTCACGGCATCCTGGTGCAGTTGCCATTGCCCACCCACATGGATGCGCTGAAGGTGATCGAAGCCATTTCGCCACTCAAGGATGTGGACGGCTTCCATGTGGCCAGCGCCGGCGCACTGATGACGGGCCTGCCAGGGTTCTGGCCTTGCACGCCATATGGCTGCATGAAGATGCTTGAATCCATCGGCTACGACCTCAAGGGCAAGCACGCCGTGGTCATCGGGCGCAGCAATATCGTGGGCAAACCCATGGCAATGATGCTGCTGCAGAAGAACGCCACCGTGACCATCTGCCACAGCGCCACGCAGGATCTGAAAGCCATGACACGGCAAGCGGACGTGATCGTCGCCGCAGTCGGCAAGCGCAACGTGCTGACCGCCGACATGGTCAAACCCGGCGCCGTCGTGCTCGACGTGGGCATGAACCGCAACGAAGAAGGGAAACTCTGCGGCGATGTCGACTTCGCCGGCGTCAGGGAAGTGGCCGGCTACATCACCCCGGTGCCAGGTGGCGTCGGCCCCATGACCATCACCATGCTGATGGCCAACACGCTGGAATCAGCCGAACGCGACAGTCGGACCCGCTGACGGGACCAACAGGGCATAGGCGCTGACCGCAGTCAGCGCCCGCCGACACGCGTCAGGCGCCAGAGAATTCCCCCGGCGCACAGCCATTGGCCCAGCACCATCAGGCTGCCCACGCTGTGCCACAGACGCAGATCGCCTCCGGTGGCACGGGCTGTGACAATTTTCTGGGCCACGCCAAACTCCTGGACCATGGCCAGCAGCATCGTTCCCAGCACAAGCCCCATCGTGCCCAGGGCACGCTGCAGGTCGGCCAGGCGTTGCGGATCGATCTGCTCGCCCGCCACCGGAAACTGACCTGCTGCCCGCTCACGCCTCAGCAGGAGCAGCAGGGCCATGCCGAGGCCGAGCCCGGCCCAGCATTGCAGCGAGAACAGCTTCGCAGCCACCGGCCCGGCCACGGCGGGATCCCCCAGCCGGGCAAACAGGGTAGGCACAGCCACCAGGCTCAGGCCCGATATGCCACCCCACCACAGGGCCGCGAGGAAGATCTGCAGACGCCGCATCGTTGTTTCACTCGTAGCGAACAGCCACGACCTCGTAGCGGCGCGTGCCGCCAGGTGCCTGGACCTCGGCCACGTCGCCCTCTTCCTTGCCGATCAGGGCCCGCGCGATCGGGCTTCCGACGTTGATGAGGCCCAGCTTCAGGTCGGCCTCGTCCTCTCCCACAATCTGGTAGGTGACGGCCTTGCCGGACTCTTCATCCTCGAGGTCAACGGTACTGCCGAACACGACACGTCCACCGGCATCCAGCGAGGCCGGGTCAATGACCTGGGCCGCCGACAGCTTGCCCTCGATTTCGGCGATCCGGCCCTCGATAAAGCCCTGCCGCTCCTTGGCGGCATCGTAGTCGGCGTTCTCGCTCAGATCACCTTGCGCACGAGCGTCGGCGATGGCCTGGATGACAGCCGGGCGATCGGTGCTCTTGAGGCGCTGCAGTTCGGTCTTGAGCTGTTCGGCTCCGCGCTTGGTGATGGGAAAGGTGGCCATGCAGTGGTCTCCGGGATCTGGGCGCATCTGCGCCACGACAAAAAGCAAACCGCCGATCGTTTCCGGTCGGCGGCATGGCTGTAGATTATGCCCTGAATCGGCGGGGACGGCGAGCCCCGGCCCTCAGGGATTGCCCTTGACAGGGCGGCGTTTCAGCCGGCAAGCGCGGCGTGCATCTCCTGGACGGAAATGACGCCCAGGCTGTCCATGTGGAGCATGCCTTCGACAGCCGCTTCCGCGCCGGCAATCGTGGTGAAGGTCGTCACGCGTGCCAGCAGGGCCGACGTGCGGATGGCCCGCGAATCGGCAATGGCGTTGCGGCGTTCTTCCACGGTGTTGATGACCAGCGCAATCTCGTTGTTCTTGATCATGTCCACGATGTGCGGCCTGCCCTCCGTCACCTTGTTGACCGTCTTCACCTCGATGCCAGCCTCAGCGATGGCTGCGGCCGTACCACGCGTGGCGACCAGTTCAAAGCCCAGGGCAACCAGCTGGCGCGCCACCTCGACCGCACGCGGTTTGTCACCGTTCTTGACGGTCAGGAACGCCTTGCCAGACTTCGGCAACCTGGTTCCTGCACCAAGCTGGCTCTTCACGAAGGCTTCGCCAAAGGTCTTGCCCACGCCCATGACTTCACCAGTGGACTTCATTTCAGGCCCCAGGATGGTGTCCACGCCCGGGAACTTCACGAACGGGAAAACAGCTTCCTTGACGCTGAAGTACGGCGGGTTCACCTCCGCGCCGATGCCTTGCTGGTCCAGTGTCTGTCCGGCCATGCAGCGCGCCGCCACCTTGGCCAGCTGGACGCCTGTGGCCTTGGAGACAAAAGGCACCGTGCGCGAGGCACGAGGATTGACTTCCAGCACAAAGATGACGTCCTTCTTCTGTCCGTCTGCGTCGGTCTCCTGGATGGCGAACTGGACGTTCATCAGGCCGATCACATTCAGTCCTTCGGCCATGGCGGCCGTCTGCCGCTTGAGTTCGTCCACCGTCGCACTGCTCAGGTAATAGGGAGGCAGTGAACAACCCGAGTCACCCGAATGCACGCCAGCCTGCTCGATGTGCTCCATGACACCACCGATGAACACCCGACCGGTTGCATCGCGCACCGCATCCACGTCACACTCGATCGCGTCGTTCAGGAACCGGTCCAGCAGCACGGGCGAATCGTTGCTGACCTTGACCGCCTCGCGCATGTAGCGCTCCAGGTCCCGCTGTTCATGCACGATTTCCATGGCACGGCCACCCAGCACATAGCTCGGACGCACCACCAGCGGATAGCCCAGTTCGGCGGCCTTTTCCAGCGCGTCGGCTTCGGTACGGGCCGTGGCGTTGGGCGGCTGGCGCAGGCCCAGGTCGTGCAGCAGCTTCTGGAAGCGCTCGCGGTCCTCGGCAGCATCGATCATGTCGGGCGTGGTGCCGATGATGGGCACGCCATTGGCCTCCAGCCCCAGCGCCAGCTTGAGCGGCGTCTGGCCACCGTACTGCACGATCACGCCGGTCGGCTTTTCCTTGTCGACAATCTCCAGCACGTCTTCCAGGGTCAGCGGCTCGAAGTACAGGCGATCGGAGGTATCGTAATCGGTCGACACAGTCTCCGGGTTGCAGTTGACCATGATGGTCTCATAGCCGTCTTCGCGCATCGCCAGCGCGGCGTGCACGCAGCAGTAGTCGAACTCGATACCCTGGCCAATGCGGTTCGGTCCGCCGCCGAGCACCATGATCTTCTTCTTGTTCGTGGGCTCGGCCTCGCACTCGGCGTCGCCATGGCCCTCGTACGTGGAATACAGGTAAGCGGTATCGGTGGCGAACTCTGCCGCGCAGGTGTCCACGCGCTTGTACACCGGGCGAACATTCAACACCTTGCGGCGCTCGCGCACAGCGGTGTCGGTGGTCGACAGCAGCTTGGCCAGGCGGCGATCCGAGAAACCCTTCTTCTTCAGTCCGCGCAGCGTGTCGGCATCCAGGCTGTCCAGTGCACCTTCACCCTTGTCGGCGACCAGCCGGTCCATCGCCATTTCGAGCTTGATGATCTCTTCGATCTGGATCAGGAACCACTTGTCGATCTTGGTGAACTGGTGCACCTCGTCCACCGACCAGCCGGCAGCAAACGCGTCGCCCACGTACCAGATTCGCTCCGGACCGGGTTCGCCCAGTTCGCGCTCCAGGATCTCACGGTCCTGGGTCTTCTCGTTCATTCCATCGACACCGACCTCGAGCCCGCGCAGGGCCTTCTGGAACGACTCCTGGAAGGTCCGGCCCATGGCCATCACTTCGCCCACCGATTTCATCTGCGTCGTCAGGCGGCTGTCGGCGGCCGGAAACTTCTCGAACGCGAAGCGGGGAATCTTGGTGACCACGTAATCGATCGAAGGCTCGAACGACGCGGGCGTGGCTCCACCCGTGATCTCGTTGCGCAACTCGTCGAGCGTGTATCCGACAGCCAGCTTGGCCGCGACCTTGGCGATCGGGAAACCCGTGGCCTTGGACGCCAGCGCCGAAGAACGCGAAACGCGCGGGTTCATCTCGATGACGACCATGCGGCCATCTTTCGGGTTGATGGAGAACTGCACGTTGGAACCACCGGTATCGACGCCGATTTCGCGCAGCACCGCCAGGGATGCATTGCGCAGGATCTGGTATTCCTTGTCGGTCAGCGTCTGTGCCGGCGCGACCGTGATGGAGTCACCGGTGTGCACACCCATCGGGTCCAGGTTTTCGATCGAGCACACGATGATGCAGTTGTCCGCCTTGTCGCGCACCACCTCCATCTCGTACTCTTTCCAGCCCAGCAGCGACTCTTCGATCAGCAACTCGTTGGTCGGCGACGCTTCCAGGCCGCGCTTGCAGATGACCTCGAATTCCTCCGGGTTGTAGGCAATGCCGCCACCGGTGCCGCCCAGCGTGAAACTGGGACGGATGACGGTCGGGAAGCCGGTGGTCTTCTGCACCGCCCACGCCTCTTCCATGCTGTGGGCGATACCTGAGCGCGCCGACCCCAGGCCGATCTTGGTCATGGCGTCCTTGAACTTCAGGCGGTCTTCGGCCTTGTCGATGGCCTCGGGCGTGGCACCGATCAGTTCCACGTCGTACTTGGACAGCACGCCGTTGCGCCACAGGTCAAGCGCACAGTTGAGTGCGGTCTGGCCCCCCATCGTGGGCAGGATGGCAAAGCCCCCCGGGCTGTTCGGCCGCTCCTTGGCAATGATCTTCTCGACCGTCTGCCAGGTAATGGGCTCGATATAGGTGACGTCGGCCGTGGCCGGGTCGGTCATGATGGTGGCGGGATTGCTGTTGATCAGCACCACCTTGTAACCCTCCTCGCGCAGCGCCTTGCAGGCCTGCACACCGGAGTAGTCGAACTCACAGGCCTGGCCGATGACGATCGGGCCGGCGCCGATGATGAGGATGGTCTGGATGTCTGTTCTTTTCGGCATGGATTCGCTTGGGTTTCTGTGCGACAGGACCGGCTCAGGCCTGGCGCTGGGTTTCCAGTTGGGCCAGCAGCGCCTGGATGCGCTCGGCAGGGACGTTCTTCTGCATCAGTTGAAGCAGTCCATCGCCTTCGATGATCGGCCTGAGCACCTCGACTTCGGCGGGATAGAAAGATGCGTCCCAGGCCGCCATTTCACTGTTGAAGGTTTCGTCGTCCCAGGTCTTGCCCTTGGCCAGCAGGGTCACGAGCGGCATGGCCTTGTTC
This sequence comes from Burkholderiaceae bacterium, assembly GCA_041396505.1. Taxonomy (GTDB): domain Bacteria; phylum Pseudomonadota; class Gammaproteobacteria; order Burkholderiales; family Burkholderiaceae_C; genus Hydrogenophaga. The sequence continues at coordinate 343,301 of JAWKYL010000003.1, read as the reverse complement.
TCGAGAAAAGCCTTGCGATACGGCTTCTGTGCCCAGCGCTGGGCAAACCACTCCTTGTGTGGAGCCTCCAGCGTGAGCATGCGCCTGGCAATCGCCTTCTCGACGGCAAAAACGGGAAAACTGAACAGCTTCATGGTCGACCTCTCCGGCTCACGCGCTCGCGCGCTCCTGCATCAGGCCAATGAACCGGTCAAACAGGTAGCCGATGTCATGCGGGCCAGGCGACGCCTCGGGGTGCCCCTGGAAGCAGAAAGCCGGCCTGTCCGTACGTGCCAGCCCCTGCAAAGTGCCGTCGAACAGGCTCACATGGGTTGCGCGCAAATTGGCCGGCAGGCTTTGCTCGTCCACCGCAAAACCGTGGTTCTGGCTGGTGATGCTGACCCGGCCGCTGTCCAGGTCCTTCACCGGATGGTTGGCGCCGTGATGGCCGAACTTCATCTTGAAGGTCCTGGCGCCACTGGCCAGTGCCATGATCTGGTGCCCCAGACAGATGCCGAAGGTAGGAACACCGCTGTCGACAATCTCCCGGGCGGCCTCGATGGCGTAGTCGCACGGCTCCGGATCTCCCGGGCCATTGGAGAGAAACACGCCATTGGGCTTGAGCTTGAACACGTCGGCTGCCGACGTGGTGGCGGGCACCACCGTGATCTTGCAGCCCCGCTGCGCCAGCATGCGCAGGATGTTTTTCTTGACGCCGAAATCGTAGGCCACCACATGGAATTTCGGGGCAATCTGCTCGCCGTAGCCAAACCCCAGTTGCCACTCCGTCTGGGTCCAGCCATAGGGCTCGGCGCCGGTGACCACCCTGGCCAGGTCCTGGCCCGCCATGCTGGGCGCCGACTGGGCGGCGGCAACGGCACGGGCGCGGTGTTCGTCGGTCACGGCTTCGCCATCGGCCAGCGCCAGGATGCACCCGTTCTGCGCACCCTTGGTTCGCAGAAGGCGGGTCAGCGCCCGGGTGTCGAGGTCGGCGATGGCCACGGTTCCCTCACGCTGCAGGTACTGCGACAGGGTCTCTTCGCAACGGAAATTGGAAGCCAGAAGCGGCAGGTCTTTGATGATCAGGCCGGCCGCATGAATGCGGTCGGCTTCCACGTCTTCACGATTGACACCGGTGTTGCCGATGTGGGGGTACGTGAGCGTGACGATCTGCTGGCAATAGCTCGGATCGGTGAGGATTTCCTGGTAACCGGTGATCGAGGTGTTGAACACCACCTCCCCGGTCGTCTGGCCAGTGGCACCGATGGACATGCCGGTAAAGACCGTGCCGTCAGCGAGCGCGAGGATGGCTTTCGGGTGGACGGGCAGCACGGAATTCTCCAGAAGTAGATGGGCGCACCCACGCCCGCCGGGGCTGGAACCGGCCATGACGGACCGGTACACCCGGTGGACCGGCAAGCCGGTCGAACGGGAAAGGCAAGGGACTCATGAGGCACCTGCCAAGGCGGGCGCCTGAGGGAGACGCCGATTGCGGGTAAACCTTGAAATTATAGCTCGACAGCCGTTCTGGACGGGGCCCTGACCCGCCCATATGCAAGGTGTCTGTCAGGCAATGACGGCGCTCGCGGACACGGCGCTCGCATGCAGGCAGATGGCCGCTGCCGCGGCCACATTCAGGGATTCCTCCCCGCCAGGCTGGGCGATGCGCACGGACCGGCTGGCCATGGCCTCGATCCCGGGACTGACACCCTGCCCTTCATGCCCCAGCACCCAGGCACACGGCCAGGGCAGGCGCGCCTCGTGCAACCATTGACCGCGGTGGGAACTGGTCACCAGAAATGGCAGCCCGAGCGCACCCAGGTCATCGGCCGACAGGCCTTCCACCAGGCGCAACCCGAAATGGGCGCCCATTCCTGAGCGCACCACCTTGGACGACCACAGCGCCGCAGTCCCCTTGATGGCAAGCACCTGACGAAAGCCAAAGGCCGACGCACTCCGCAACACGGATCCGACATTGCCAGCATCCTGGAGGCGATCCAGAACCACGCTCGGCACGCCGGGCTCGGGCACATGCACATCCGGCAGTCCGATCACGAAACCCATGTCGGCGGGTGACTCCAGACCACTGATGGCCGCCATCAGCCCGGACGCCACCACCACCGGCCGCTCGCAGGCCTGCCGCAACTCGGCACCGGCACGTTGCCATCCGGTTTCGGTGAACACCGCCTGCAGCGGGCGGCCTCCGCGTGCCAGCAAAGCCCGGCACAAATGGTCACCCTCAAGCCACACCTGCCCTGCCTTGCGATAGGCCGTGTTGTCCTGCGCCAGCGCCTTCAGGCGCCTGATCAGGGGGTTGTCCCGTGACCGGATGAGCTGCGGATCACTCATGAAGTCCTTTCGGCCAATGCCCTGGCGACTGGCGCGAAGGATCGGCGATGCTCGGGCAGCGGTCCCAGGCGATGCAGCGCATCCAGATGCTGCCGGGTACCGTAACCCTTGTGCCGGTCAAAGCCGTAACCAGGATGACGTTCATGCAATTCCTGCAACAGCCTGTCCCTGGAGACTTTGGCAAGAATGGAGGCGGCCGAGATCGCCGGCACCAGCGCATCGCCACCGACCACGGCCTCGGCCAGCATGTCCAGTGACGGAAGCCGGTTGCCATCCACCAGAACCCGGGTCGGCTTCAAACGCAAACCCAGTACCGCCCTTTGCATGGCCAGCAGGGTCGCCTGCAGGATGTTGAGTCTGTCGATCTCTTCCACGCTGGCCTGGGCAACGCTGCAACACAAGGCCTTCGCCCGGATCTCGTCGTACAGCCTGTCCCGCTGCCGGGACGTGAGCTTCTTGGAATCCGCCAGACCCCGCACGGGCGCCATGTCGTCCAGTATGACGGCCGCAGCGACCACCGGTCCGGCCAAAGGCCCGCGCCCGGCTTCGTCCACGCCGGCTATCAGACCTGGCGCATCCCAGGCCAGGCTGGCCTGTTCAGCCTTGAAGAATTTTTTCGATCGCATCGGTGGCCAGTTGCACGGTGTCTCGTTGCAGTTCCCTGTGCAGAAGGGCAAACCGGGTCTGCACGCTCGCCATTTTCGCCGGCGAGTCGAGCCAGTCTGCCACGGCACGGGCCAGCGCCGCCGGATGGGCTTCGCCCTGCAACAGCTCCGGCACCACGAACTCCCCGGACAGAATATTGGGAAGACCGACCCATGGCTGCAAGCGCTTGCGTCGCATCAACTGCCAGGACAGCCAGTGCATGTTGTACGCAATCACCATCGGACGCTTGAAGAGCGCGGCCTCAAGTGTGGCCGTCCCACTGGCAATCAGGGTGACGTCGCACGCAGCCAGGACCTCGTGCGACTGTCCGGAGACCACGGCAACGGCACCCTCCAGGCCCGATCGGGCCACCAGGTCGTCGATCTTCGAGCGCAAGGACGGCACAGCCGGAATGACAAAGCGCAATCCGGGCCGTTCCTGGCGAAGGATATGAACCGCCTGCAGGAAACGCGTGCCCAGGTACCGGATCTCGTCGGCCCGACTGCCCGGCAGCACCGCCACCACCTGCGCATCTGCAGGGAGGCCCAGCACCGCACGGGCGCCTGCCCGGTCCGGCTCCATGGGTATGACGGAAGCAAGCGGATGTCCGACATAGGTGGCGGGGATGCCATGGTCAGCCAGCAGCTTCGGCTCAAAGGGAAACAGGCACAGCACATGGTCGGCCGCCCGGGCCAGCTTGAGTGCCTTGCTGGCCCGCCATGCCCAGATCGAGGGGCAGACAAAATGCACCGTCGGCACGCCAGCCTGTTTCAGCCGGACTTCGAGGTCCAGATTGAAATCGGGCGCATCCACACCGATGAACACGTCGGGGCGCGCCTGGCCCGTGAGTCGCTCACCCAGCTCATTGCGTATCCGCAGGAGTTCGCGCAGGCGGGGCAGCACCTCCACATAGCCGCGCACGGCCAGACGCTCGCTCGACCACCAGGCCTGCATGCCCTGCGAGATCAGACGAGGTCCGCCGATACCGACCGCCTGAAGCGTGGGCCAGCGCTGCTTCAGCCCCTGCAGGAGCAAGGCGCCCAGCAGATCACCGGACGCCTCGCCGGCCACCATGGCGAGGACAGGTGACGGATGGGCCACCATCAACGCACGATGCCACGCTGGGGCGTCACCCGGGCAAGAAAGTCCAGCATCATCTGCACGTCCTGCCCGGCCTCAGGCACACCCTCCGACAGACCCGCTATCCGGTCCCGCGCCTGGTCCAGCGTGAGGTCCTCGCGGTACAAGGCCTTGTGCATGCGCTTGACGACCGCGATGCGCTCGCTGGAAAACCCGCGCCGGCGCAAACCTTCGAAATTCATGGACCGGGCGCCAGCCGGCTGTCCCTGGCACATGACATAGGGCGGCACATCGGCAAACAGCAGCGAGCACATGGCCGTCATGGCATGAGCGCCTATCCGGACGAACTGGTGGACCACGGTGAATCCGCCCAGAATCACCCAGTCATCCACCCGCACATGTCCGGCCAGCTGGGCGTTGTTCGCGAAGATGGTGTTGTTGCCCACCACGCAGTCATGCGCCAGGTGGACGTAGGCCATGACCCAGTTGTCGTCACCCAGCACCGTCTTGCCCAGATCACCGGGCGAGCCGATATTGAACGTGCAGAACTCGCGAATGGTATTGCGGTCGCCAATTACCAGTTCGCAGGGCTCCCCCGCATATTTCTTGTCCTGCGGAATGGCGCCCAGGGAATTGAACTGGAAAATGCGGTTGTCGCGCCCGATCGTCGTATGCCCCTCGATGACGCAATGTGCGCCGACGGTCGTTCCCGCGCCGATCCGCACATGGGGTCCGACCACGGTGTAGGGCCCGATGCTGGCCGAACTGTCGATCTCGGCTGCCGGATCGACGACAGCCGTCGGATGGATGCTTGCCATGCCCCGTCTCCCGGGTTCAGGCGATCGTGCGCATGGTGCACATCAGCTCGGCCTCGCAGGCCACCTCCGTGCCGACGCGGGTCACCCCCTTGAACTTGAAAATGCCAGCCCGCATGCGCTCGAGTACCACGTCCATCAGCAACTGGTCGCCCGGCTCCACGGGACGCTTGAAACGGGCGCCGTCGATGCCTGCAAAATAATAGACGGTCTTGTCGTCGGGAACGACACCGAGGGTGTCGAACGCCAGCAGGGCCGCAGCCTGCGCCATGGCTTCAAGCATCAGCACGCCCGGCATGACCGGGCGGTGCGGGAAATGGCCTTCGAAGAAGGGTTCGTTGATGGACACGTTCTTGAGCGCCAGGATACGCTGGCCCTTCTCCAGCTCGAGTACACGATCCACCAGGAGGATCGGGTACCGGTGCGGGAGTTGCTTGAGAATCTGGTGAATGTCCATCATGGCTGGTTCGATTGGGTCTGAACGGCCGCAAGTGCCCGCTCGACGGCCTTGAGCCGTTCGCGCAGGCGGTTCAACTGTCGCAGGGAGGCGGCGTTTTTCTCCCAGCTGGCATTGTCGTCGATAAGAAAGACGCCCGAATACTGCCCAGGCGCCCGTATCGAACGGGTGACCACCGATGCGGCGGAAATGTGCACGCCATCGGCCAGGCTCAGATGTCCCAGCACCACGGCACCACCACCCACCGTGCAGTGGGCACCAATCGTGGCGCTTCCGGCCACGCCCACGCATCCGGCCATGGCCGTGTGCTCGCCCACGTGCACGTTGTGTCCGATCTGAATCAGGTTGTCGAGCTTCACGCCGTCGCCGATGACCGTGTCGTCCAGCGCGCCGCGATCCACGCAGGTGTTGGCCCCCATCTCGACATCGTTCCCGATGCGCACGGCCCCCAGCTGTTCGATCTTGACCCAGGCACCCTGATGGGGAGCAAAACCGAATCCGTCGGCGCCGATCACGACGCCGGGATGCAGGATGCAACGCTCCCCCACCACGCAATGGTGACCAACAACCACCCGGGGACCGACTCTTGAACCCGCACCGATGCGGGCGTGCGGCTCGATCACGGCATGCGCGCCGATGCGGGCACCATTCCCGACCTGGACGCCATCGCCGATCACCGCAAACGGCCCGATGTCCACATCCTCGCCGATGACGGCATCCGGATGGACACTCGCCTGCGCGTCAATGCGCGCCGGCGGCAGTGGATGGTGCTGCAGGCGCCACCACTGGCTCAGCCGCGCAAAGTACAGATAAGGATCGTCACTGACGATGCAGGCTCCGCGAGCCGCCGCCGTCTCACGCAATTCGGGCGTGACGATCAGGGCACCGGCGCGGGTGTGGTGGATCTGCCCGGCGTAGCGCGCCTGGGCCACAAAGGCGATCTCGTCCGGTTGGGCGGTGGCAATCGGCGCCAGCCGGGCCACCATGAGGTCTGAAGCCCCCTCCAGCCTGCCACCAAGGGCTTCGACGATCGCGCCCAGTGGCTTGGTCATTCAACGGCTCCCGGTTACTTCTGGGCGTTCAGTCCCGCCAGCACCTTTTCTGTGATGTCGTGCTTCGGGTTGATGTACACCGCTTCCTGGATCACCAGATCGTATTTTTCGGCTTCAGCAATCTGCTTGATGACCCGGTTGGCCCGTTCAAGCACAGCCTGGAGTTCTTCGTTCTTGCGAAGGTTCAGGTCCTCCTGAAACTCGCGCTGCTTGCGCTGGAACTCCTGATCCTGATTGATCAGCTGTCGCTGGCGAACCACCCGCTGGCTTTCAGCCAAAGTGGGCGCCTCGCGCTCGAACTTGTCTGACGCGGACTTGAGTTGCTGTGCCAGATTCTGCAGATCTTTCTCACGCTTGGAGAACTCCTGCTCCAGCTTGGTCTGGGCCGCCTTGGCCAGGGTGGCCTCCCGAAAAATGCGATCGGTGCTGACAAAGCCGATACGAAAATCCTGGGCCATCGCCGAGAGCGACAGCAGGCCTGCAGCAAAGCCCAAGGCTGCACGGGTCGCCCACGAAGAAAAGCGCATATTCATCAAAATGAGGTTCCGATCTGAAACTGGAATCGCTGGATTTTATCGCCATCGAACTTGCGCACCGGGTTCGCCCAGGCAAAGCGCAGCGGTCCGATCGGAGAGAGCCAGCTCAGGCCGACACCCACCGATGCCCGAAGCTCGTCAGCCGTGATCCGCTGGTCTTCACCGTAGACGTTGCCCACGTCCACGAAACCGAATACACGCAAGGTGCGGTCATTGCCGGCCCCTGGGAACGGGGCCATGAACTCGGCATTGAGCACCAAGGTTTTGGCACCACCGATGCTGACCTGCTCGCCGGTGGTCGAACCCACCACGTCCGAAACGGGACCCAGGGTACCCTGGTCGAAGCCACGAACGGAGCCCAGGCCACCGCCGTAGAAGTTCTTGAGCACCGGAAAGTCCCCGCCAATGCCCTTGCCAACCCCCAGCTTGGCATTGAAGCCCAGCGTGTACTGCTTGTTCAGCGGAATGTAGGTCTGGTACTGGTAGTTCAGCTTGGCATAGCGCTTGTCGCTGCCTAGGCCCAGCTCGGCGTTGAACTGTTGCAGGGTGCCGTCGTTGGGAACCAGGGCACTGTCGCGGTCGTCCCTCGACCAACCGATGGTCGCCGGCAGGTAGGTACCGCCCTGATCACGGTAGGCCACAGGCAGCTGGTTGCCTTCTTCGACGCGGATGCTTTCGCCCCCCATCCCGAAATACACCGTGTCGCGCTCGGTGAAGGGAACGCCAAAACGGATACCCACGCCCTTCGTCACGATCCGGTAGTCACCGCCCTGCTCGGTATACGGCTTGGTGGTCTTGTAATACAGGTCGAAGGTGCGGGAGATGCCGTCCTTGGTGAAATAGGGATCGGTCGTGCGAAGAACGAAGTTCCTGTTGTAGTCGCTGGTATTGATGTCCAGACCCAGGTAATTGCCCGTACCGAAGAAGTTTTCCTGCTCGATCGAAGCGATGAAGGAGAGCTTCTCGGCCTGCGAGTATCCGGCACCGATCGACAGGTTGCCGGTGGGCCGCTCGGCAACCGTGACGGTCAGGTCGACCTGGTCCTGGGTACCCGGCACCGGCTGCGTGTCGACGCCCACTTCGGTGAAGAACCCCAGGCGGTCCACGCGGTCGCGCGACAGGCGGATCCTGTCGCTGTCGTACCAGGCCGATTCAAACTGCCGGAACTCGCGTCGGATCACTTCGTCCCGAGTACGGTTGTTGCCCTCCACATTGATGCGCCGGACATACACGCGGCGCTGCGGCTGGGCGCGGATGACGAACGCCACACGGCTGTTCTCGCGGTCGATCTCGGGCTTGGCCTCGACGGCGGCAAACGCATAGCCGAAGACACCGAAATAGTCCGTGAAGGCTTTGACAGTGTCGTTGACGGCCTCGGCGTTGTAGGCCTCCCCCACCTTGACCGCGACCAGGGACTTGAATTCGTCGTCGCGCCCCAGGTACTCTCCGTCGAGACGGACAGATGAAACGACGTAGCGCTTGCCTTCGGTCACGTTGACCGTGATCGACATCTCGCTCTTGTCGGGTGAGAGCGCCACCTGCGTGGAATCGATGTTGAATTCGAGGAAGCCCCGGGTGAGGTAGTACGAGCGCAGCGCCTCGAGGTCGGCATTGAGCTTGGCACGCGAATACCGGTCGGATTTGGTGTACCAGCTCATCCACCCGCCGGTATCCAGATCGAACAGTCCCCGCAGCGTGGACTCCGGGAATGCCTGGTTGCCGACAATGCGAATTTCGGTGATCTTGGACACGTCGCCTTCGACCACCGAGAAATTGAGGCTCACCTGATTGCGCTCGGTCGGCGTCACCGTGGTGGTGACATCGGTGGCGTACATGCTCCGGTTGATGTACTGCTGCTTGAGCTCCTGCTCGGCACGGTCGGCCAATGCCTTGTCGAACGGCCGGCCTTCGGCCAGACCGATGTCGCGCAGGGCCTTGACCATGACTTCGCTGTCGAACTCGCGCAATCCGGTGAAGCTCACACCGGATACCGTCGGGCGTTCCTGCACGACCACGACCAACACGTCGTCCTGCACCTGGAGGCGCACATCGGCAAACAGCCCCAGACCGAACAGCGAACGGATAGCGGAAGCACCCTTGTCGTCGCTGTATTCGTCACCGATACGGAATGGCAACGAGGCAAACACCGTGCCCGGCTCCACCCGTTGCAGTCCTTCGACACGGATGTCACGCAGCGTGAAGGGATCGACCGCCCATGCAGGCAGGGCACCGAGCAGGGAAACGGCAAGCGCCGACAGCGTGAGGCCACGCCATTTTCTTGGAATAGTTTTCATGCAAAGGAACGGCTCAGCCGGTCAGGCGGGCCACATCATTGAATAGGGCAACGGACATGAGGGCCAGCAACACCGCGACCCCCCCGCGCTGCAGGCGCTCCATCCAGACGTCGGAGACACTGCGTCCAGTCACCGCCTCCCAAAGATAATACATCAGGTGTCCCCCATCGAGGACGGGCAACGGCAAGAGATTGAGGACACCCAGGCTGACGCTGACCAGTGCCAGGAAGAGCACATAGGAGGACAGGCCCAGACTGGCCGATTTGCCGGCGTAATCGGCAATGGTCAGCGGTCCGCTCAGATTGCGCAAGGATGCCTCGCCGATCAGCATGCGACCGAACATCCTGAGCGTCAGCCACGATACCTCCCAAGTCCGGACAAAGCCCTGGACCAGTCCGTCGACAGCACCCATGCGAACCGTCGTCATGGCCGGCGGCGAACCGATGTAAGCACCGACGCGTCCGAACCACTGGCCGCCCTCTTCGATCGGCTTCGGCGTGACCACGACATCCAGAACCCGCCCCATTCGCAGCACCTCCCAGTGCTGGCTCAGGGCCTGTCCACCGGGACCGACGGCACCCCGGATCAGGGCCCGCAGATGCTGGCCATCGACGATAGGTCGCCCGTCGACCCGCCTGACCAGGTCGCCGCGCTGCAGGCCGGCCTCGCTGGCTGCCCCGCCAGGCACCACGTCCCCCACCTCGGGCGCGCTCCAGGGCGCCAGAATGCCGATGCGGCGGAACAGTTCGGCGTCGGCCTCCCTCACATCCAGCTGGCTCAGGTCCAGCTGGACATGGCGACTGGCGAGCTCGTCTTCCTGGCTGGCCAGACCCAGAACGATGTCTTATCCGGCCAGGGCGGCCTGTGTCAGGCGCCAGCGCAAGGCATCGAAGGATGGAATGGGCTGCATCTCGCCTTCCGGCGCGCCCGTCTCGCGTACCCATTCACCGCCGATGATGCCCGCCCGCTCTGACAGTGACCCGGCGAGCGGACTGCCCAGCACGGGCTTGGGTTCCTGAACGCCGGTCCAGTTGAGCAAGGCATACAGGACAACGGCCAGAAGGAGGTTGGCCACAGGCCCTGCCGCCACGATCGCGGCCCTGGACCGCAAAGGCTGCGTGTTGAAGGCCAGATGCCGTTCGGACGGGTCAACCGGAGCCTCGCGCTCGTCGAGCATGCGGACATAGCCACCCAGCGGCAGTGCCCCCAGAACGAACTCCGTCTCTCGGCCGGGACGTTTCCAACGCAACAGCGGACGGCCAAACCCGACAGAAAACCGCAACACCTTGACCCCGCACGCCACGGCGGCCCGGTAGTGGCCGTACTCGTGAACGGCGATCAGCAGGCCCAGGGCCACAATGAAGGCCACGAGTGTCAGCATGAAGTTCGATCCTCCTGGGAGATGCGTCTGTTCGGTCAGCCCAGACGCTTGACCTGGGCCTGTGCGAGCGACCGGGCCTGGGCATCCAGATCCATGAGATCACCCACGCACGACGGTTTGGAGGGTATCAGCGCCGACAAAGTTGCATGGTTGACCGCGTGAATCCGGTCGAATCGCAACCGTCCGTCCAGAAAGGCCGCAACCGCCTCTTCGTTGGCCGCGTTGAGCACGGCCGTGCTGCCATCCGGGCCTTCGAGAGCGTCCCACGCCAGTCCAAGTCCCGGGAATCGTGCCGCGTCGGGCAATTCGAAACTCAGCTGCCCCAGGGTACGGAAATCCAGCGACGCAGCGCCGGACGCCATGCGCTCCGGCCAGGACAGCCCGTAGGCAATGGGCACACGCATGTCTGGCGTACCCAGCTGCGCCACCACGGAGCCGTCCAGGTATTCCACCATCGAGTGCACCACACTCTGCGGATGGATGACCACCTCGATGCGCTGAGGCTCCAGCCCGAACAGGTAGCGCGCCTCGATGACTTCCAGGGCCTTGTTCATCATGGTGGCCGAATCGACTGAAATCTTGCGCCCCATCACCCAGTTGGGATGGGCGCAGGCCTGTTCCGGCGTGACCTGCCCCAGCGTGGCGGGATCGCGGGTACGAAACGGACCGCCCGACGCCGTGAGAATGATCTTCCGGACCCGGGTCGACCAGGTGCCCGGGTCTTCCGGCAGCGACTGGAAAACGGCGGAATGTTCGCTGTCGATCGGCAAGAGGGTCGCGCCACCGTCGCGAACGGCCTGCATGAAAAATCCGCCCCCGACCACCAGCGCCTCCTTGTTGGCCAGCAGCAGGCGCTTGCCAGCGCGCGCTGCTGCCAGGGCTGGCGGCAGGCCCGCTGCGCCGACGATGGCCGCCATCACGGCATCCACCGGTCCGGCGCCAGCCACTTCGCACATAGCCTCGGGTCCGTACAGCACCTCGGTGTCCGGCGCCTGCGTTGCCAGTTTCGCGCGCAGGGCCTCGGCATGCTGCGACGTCCCCATGACCGCGACAGCCGGTCGAAACTGCAGGCACTGGCGCGCCATCAGTTCGACCTGGGTCGAGGCAGTCAGGGCATACACCCGGAACCGGTCCGGGTGTCGTGCCACCACATCCAGCGTGTTGGTGCCAATGGAGCCGGTCGACCCCAGAACGGTAAGGGAGATCATCTCGGACATGGGAAGCGGTTCGTGCCCCGGCGGGGTCTCTCAGATGGTGACCAGCATCATGGCCAGTGGCAACACAGGCAACAGGGCATCGACCCGGTCCAGGACGCCACCATGGCCGGGCAACAGGCGGCTGGAATCTTTCACGCCGGCACTGCGCTTGACCAGCGACTCCACCAGATCGCCCACCACACTCATCGCCGTCAGGAACAGCAGCGCGATCAGCGCCAGCAGGGGGCCTTGCAGCCAAAGACGCGTGTACAGGCTTCCCTGGTCACCCAGGCCGGTCTGGTCCGCCCAGATCCATCCTGCGGCGAGCATGACGACGCCGATCAGGCCACTGATGGCCCCCTCCCAGCTCTTGCCAGGACTGACCGTGGGCGCCAGCTTGCGGCGGCCGAAACGCTTGCCACCGAAGTACGCTGCCACATCGGCCATCCAGACGAGCAGAAAAACGGACAGCAGGAAACTCAGTCCGATCTGCCGGGCCTGGACCATGGCCAGCCACGCACAGCCCAGCAGAAACAGGCCAACCGGCAACCGCAGCGCAACAGGCCATTGCAGCCAGCCAGCCGTCCCGCGGCTCAAGGCGAACACAGCCAGCAACACCCAGGTCGCGCCCGACACCATCCAAAGCACCCGCCAGGACTGATCCAGTGCGCCCTGCCACCAGGCCATTGCCAGGGCCGCGCCCAGCGCGCCGCCGATCAGCACGGCCGAAAACCCGGTCCGGCCGTTCAGCCGGGCCCACTCCCAGCCCGCCGCAGCCAGAAGCACCAGGCTGAGTCCGGCAAAAGCCTCGATCCGGGAATGAAACAGGGCCGGCAACAAGACCGCCAGCATCAGCAGTGCCGTAATGATGCGCTGTTTAAGCATGACCCTGGCCCAGCGGGTTTCGGCCGTCATCAGGCTCGACCTGCTCCGAAGTCAGTCCGAAACGGCGCTGCCGGCCCGCAAATTCGGCCAGCGCGCGGTCGAATTCACCCTCATCGAAATCAGGCCACAGGCAATCGGTGAAATGCAGTTCGGTGTAGGCCAGCTGCCACAGCAGGAAATTGCTGATGCGTTTCTCGCCACCCGTTCGAATCAGCAGGTCCGGATCACCAACACCAGCAAGCGCAGTTGCAGCCGACAGACTGGCTTCGGTGATGGGCTCGCCGCGCTCAGCCAGCGAGCGGGCCGCATGAACGATATCCCAGCGACCGCCATAGTTGAAGCAGACGTTGAGCAGCAACTTGTGGTTGAGCGCCGTGTCCTGCTCGGCCGCGCGAACCCCTTGGGCGACGCGGGCCGAAAGAGAGTCCCGGTCACCAGGAAAATGCAGGCGGACACCGCTCTGCCTCAGGCTGGGCACCTCGCGCGACAGCGCGGTTGCCAGCAGCTCCATCAATCCCGACACTTCGTCGGCCGGCCGGTTCCAGTTCTCGGTGGAGAAGGCAAATACGGTCAGCACCTGTACGCCCCGCTCCATGCAGGTCCGTACCGTGCGGCGCAGGACCTCGACCCCCTGCTTGTGACCTGCCACCCGGGGCAGCCAGCGCTTCTTGGCCCATCGGCCATTGCCGTCCATGACGATGGCGACATGCCGGGGTACACCCGGCCTCGCCGGCGCCATGGGAAAGGAAGGCAAATGCATGCGTTGTTTCCGGCCGTTCAGACCGCCAGGATTTCCTGCTCCTTCGAGGCCACCAGCTTGTCGACTTCGACGATCATGCGGTCGGTGAGCTTCTGGATGTCCTCCTGTGAACGTCGATCGTCGTCCTCGGAGGCCAGTTTGTCCTTGACCAGCTTCTTGACCGATTCATTCGCGTCCCGACGCAGGTTGCGGATGGCGATCTTGGCGGCTTCACCGTCGCCGCGAACGACCTTGGTCAGCTCCTTGCGCCGCTCTTCGGTCATGGGCGGCATGGGAACGCGGATGAGATCACCCTGACTCTGCGGATTGAGACCCAGGTCGGACTCGCGAATGGCCTTTTCGATCTTGGCTCCCATGCCCTTTTCCCAGGGGGCCACGCCGATGGTTCGGGCATCCAGCAAGCTCAGGTTTGCCACCTGGGACAGGGGCAGCATGGAACCGTAGTACTCGACATGAACCGTATCGAGAATCTGGGGGTTGGGTCGACCGGTGCGGACCTTGGCCAGGTTGGCCTTGAATGCCTCGATCGACTGCTGCATCTTGTGTTCTGCGGTCTGACGGATTTCTGTGATGCTCATGGACACTCCTCTACAGGGGAATACTTGGGACAGGACGGCAACGCTCAGACGTGCACCAGCGTACCTTCGTCGCCACCTAGCACCACCTTGCGCAAGGCACCGGGCTTGAAGATGGAGAACACCTTGACGGGCAGCTTCTGGTCCCGGCAAAGCGCAAAGGCAGTTGCGTCCATCACCTGCAGCTGGCGTGCCATCGCTTCGTCGAACGAGATGGCCTGGTAGCGCGTCGCCGTGGGGTCCTTGTTGGGATCGGCGGTGTACACCCCATCGACCTTGGTTGCCTTGAGAACGACCTCGGCACCGATCTCGGCTCCCCGCAGGGCTGCGGCGGTGTCCGTGGTGAAGAAAGGATTGCCCGTGCCGGCGGCAAAGACCACCACCTTGCCCTCTTCCAGGTACTGCAGGGCCTTGGGGCGGACATAAGGCTCGACAACCTGCTCGATGGCAATGGCGGACATCACCCGGGCAACCACCCCCGTCTTGTCCAGTGCATCGGCCAGCGCCAGCGAGTTCATCACCGTCGCCAACATGCCCATGTAATCGGCCGTGGCACGGTCCATGCCAACGGAGCCGCCAGCGACTCCGCGGAAGATGTTCCCGCCACCGATCACGATGGCCACTTCAACGCCCAGGCGGGATACCTCGGCGATTTCCTCGACCATGCGTTCGATGGTGGCGCGATTGATGCCAAAGGCATCGTCGCCCATCAAGGCTTCACCCGACAATTTCAACAGAATGCGTTTGTACGCAGGCATGTAGCGTCTTTCAGAAAATCGGACCCAGGCCAGGGACCGTAGAGGTCATCGGATCTCAACCCCCGAGTGTAGCGAGCCCGGGGCCGACCCCGAGCCTCTCAGGCGCAAGCAGATGCAAAAACGGGCCTTTCGGCCCGCTTTCGTGACAGGACAGAGGCAGAGAATCAGGCGCCCTGGGCAGCTGCCACCTGCGCGGCCACTTCGGCTGCGAAATCGTCGACTTTCTTCTCGATGCCTTCGCCCACCACGTACAGCGCGAACGCCTTGACGGTGGTGCTGGCCGACTTCAGGTGCTGACCCACCGACTGCTTGCCGTCGGCGGCTTTGACGAACACCTGATCCAGAAGCGAAACCTCCTTGAGGTATTTCTGGACCGAACCTTCAACCATCTTGGCAACGATTTCTGCAGGCTTGCCAGACTCGGCTGCCTTTTGCTCAGCCACCGAACGTTCCTTGGCGATCAGGTCGGCAGGCACATCGGCCGACGACAGGGCGACCGGCTTCATGGCAGCAATGTGCATGGCCGTGTCCTTGGCCGCCACATCGTCGCCATCGAACTCCACCATGACGCCGATGCGGACGCCGTGCAGATAGGACACCAGCTTGCCACCGCCACTGAAGCGCTTGAAGCGGCGAATGCTCATGTTCTCACCGATCTTGCCGATCAGGCCCTTGCGGACTTCCTCGACGGTCGGACCGAAGCTTTCCATCGACAGCGGCAGGTCGGCCACGGCAGCCACATCGGCCGGGTTGTGCTTGACGACCAGCTCTGCCACGCTGTTGCAGAACGCCAGAAACAGGTCGTTCTTGGAAACGAAGTCGGTTTCGCAGTTGATTTCGACCAGGGCACCGTCCGTACCGTCGATGTAGCTGGCAACCACGCCTTCTGCCGTCACGCGGCTGGCGGCCTTGCCGGCCTTGGTACCCAGCTTCACGCGCAGCAGCTCTTCAGCCTTGGCCATGTCGCCATCGGCTTCGGTCAGGGCTTTCTTGCACTCCATCATGGGTGCATCGGTCTTGGCACGCAGTTCGGCGACCATGCTTGCGGTAATAGCCATGTTCAGTTCTCCTTTGGCTGCCAGCCTCCGGCGCGGAGTCGACAGCAAGTGTGTTGATGTTCTGGAGCCTCATTCAGGCTCCGGCTGTGAAAAAGGGGCTTCTTGAGCCCCTTGTCACGGTGACGGAGCCAATCAGGCAGCCGAGTCTTCCTGGACTTCGACGAACTCGTCTCCGCCTTCAGCCGCCACGGCCTTCACGACTTCGTTGATGGCATTGGCGCGGCCTTCGAGCACGGCGTCGGCCATGCCACGGGCGTACAGGGCGACAGCGCGGGCCGAGTCATCGTTGCCGGGGATGACATAGTCGATGCCGGCGGGCGAGTGGTTGGTGTCCACCACACCGACCAGCGGGATACCCAGTTTCTGGGCTTCGAGCACGGCAATCTTGTGGAAACCCACGTCGACCAGGAAGATGGCGTCGGGCAGGGCATTCATGTCCTGGATGCCGCCGATGTCCTTCTCCAGCTTTTCCATTTCGCGGGCGAACATGAGCTGCTCTTTCTTGCTCATGTTGTCCAGGCCAGCCTCTTTCTGGGCTTGCATGTCCTTCAGACGCTTGATGGAGGTCTTGACCGTCTTGAAGTTGGTCAGCATGCCACCCAGCCAGCGCTGGTCGACATAGGGCATGCCGGCACGGCGTGCTTCGGCCGCCACGATTTCGCGCGACTGGCGCTTGGTGCCGACAAACAGGATGGTGCCGCGGTTGGCAGCCAGCTGACGCACGAATTTCTGTGCTTCCTCGAACAGCGGCAGCGTCTTCTCGAGGTTGACAATGTGGATCTTGTTGCGATGGCCGAAGATGTACGGAGCCATCTTGGGGTTCCAGAAGCGGGTCTGGTGTCCGAAATGGACACCGGCTTCCAGCATTTCGCGCATGGAGATAGGCATGGTCTGACTTTCCAGAGGTTGTGTCTTAAATCCGGCCCCGATCGCGCCGCCTTGCGACTGCGACACCCGGATGGGCCGGCTTGCGATTGACTTCGCCCCCGCGGCGGACGGCCCTGTTGAGGAATCCGCCGCTCGATGACCCGGATATGCCGAAAAGCCAAAAAAAGGCCGACACACCAAAGCCACCATGGGCAAAGCCTTTGGAGTATAGCACTTTGCCGCTTCTGTTCCCAGCCACCCTGCACAGGGCAGGCGCAACGCGCGCCGTGGCGGTAAAGTCGGCCACATGCGCCGCATCACTCTCCAATCGCGCGAACCCCTGTTCGACACAGCGCTGACCCGGCACCTGGAGGCTTGCGCCCAGGCGAATCTGCCGCCCCACACCCTGATGGACCGCGCGGGCCTGGCTGTAGCGCGCATGGTGGCCGCCCTGGCACCACACGGCCGGACCATCTGGATTGCCTGTGGTCCCGGGAACAATGGTGGCGACGGCCTTCAGGCGGCTGCCCATCTGATGCGCTGGCGCCTCGAAGGCCGAGGCGCCTGGCAGATCCATGTCACGCACACGCTGGGCCCCGACCCCGATGCCGACCGCCTGCCGGCGGACGCACGCCATGCCCTGGCGCAGGCCCGGGCGGCCGGCGCCACCCTACAAGCGACGCCTCCGGCGCACGCCGATCTGGTGGTGGATGCCCTGCTCGGCATTGGCGCCCGGCAGGCCCCTCAGGGCGTGATGAACGCCTGGCTCACGCACATGCACAGCGCAATGGCACCCGTGCTTGCCGTCGACGTGCCCAGCGGCCTGGCTGCCGATACGGGCACCTGGTCGGGGCCGGCCCTGTCGGCGGACGCGCCCGAGCGACACACATTGAGCCTGCTGACACTCAAACCAGGCCTGTTCACCGGTCACGGCCGGGACGCCGCCGGACAGATCTGGTTCGACGACCTCGGAATAGATCCGCCGGTTACGGTTGAACCCACCGCCTGGCTGTCTCCGCCTGGCCACTGGTACCCGACCCGTCCGCACAGCAGCCACAAGGGCAGCTGGGGCGACGTGGTCGTGATTGGCGGCCAGCACATCGGCATGGACGGCACCGGCATGACCGGCGCCGGCGTGCTGGCGGCCAGAGCAGCCCTGGAGTCGGGCGCCGGACGGGTGTACCTGGCCATGCCTGGCGACCCCGTGGCCTGGGATCCCGGCTGCCCCGAACTGATGCTGCGCACGCCGGAACGCGCCGTCACGCCGGACATGCTGTCGCAAGGCGCCGTGGTGTGCGGTTGCGGAGGTGGCCAGTCGATTTTGCCGCTGCTGCCAGCTGCCATCCGTGACAGCCAGCGCCTGGTGCTTGATGCCGATGCCCTGAACGCGGTGTCCGCCGACACCCGGCTCGCAGACCTCGTCCAGGCACGGCTGGCGCAGGGCAAGCTGACGGTCCTGACCCCACACCCGCTGGAGGCCGCCCGCCTTCTCGGCTGCACGACGTCCGAGGTCATG
Organism: Burkholderiaceae bacterium; assembly: GCA_041396505.1. Classification (GTDB taxonomy): domain Bacteria; phylum Pseudomonadota; class Gammaproteobacteria; order Burkholderiales; family Burkholderiaceae_C; genus Hydrogenophaga. The sequence continues at coordinate 325,098 of JAWKYL010000003.1, read as the reverse complement.
GGTGACCGCATCGCAGCAGCCCGGGCGCTGAGCAGCCGACTTGGCGCCATCTGTGTCCTCAAGGGATCCGGCAGCGTGATCGCCGCGCTAGGCCAACCCATCATCATCAACAGCAGCGGGAACGCCCGCCTGGCCACGGCCGGCACGGGCGACGTGCTCGCCGGCATGATCGGCGCCATGGTGGCCTCGGCCAGCCCTGCAGACGCTCTGCAGCGCGTCTGCGCCGCCGTGGCCCGCCATGGCGAACTGGCCGACCACTGGCATCCGCGCTCTGCCCTCCTGGCCTCCAGGCTGGCCCAGGCCATAGGCGATATGGGCTGACCGCCTGCCCGGTGCACAGATCAGGCCAGCAGCATCAGACCGACCTGCAACAAGATGATGACAATGAGGACCGAGATATCCACGCCGCCAATGGTCGGAACCACGCGCCGCACCGGACGCAGGAACGGCGCCGTCAACCTGTCCAGTACGGCCATGACCGGCGAATGCGGCTGCACCCACGACAGCACGGCCAGGACAATCAGCAGGAACATCAGGCCCTGCAGTGCGGTGCGCAGCAGCAGCTTGAAGGCCATGGTGACAATCCCCAGCAGCAGCGTCACCGGTGCCACCGAAACGGGTGCCGTCCCGGTCACCAGGGCAAGCCAGATCCCGCCATAGGCCAGGGCCAGCAGAAAGGCAGCCATCAGGCTACCCCAGTCGACACGTGATTGCGACAGGCTCTTGGGCAGGGCGCGTCGCACCGGCTGGACAAGCCAGTTGGTCAGGGCCAAGACGAATCGGCCGGGCTGCACCGTCATCTGGACGCGCTGATGGTTCATCCAGGCGCGCAACAAGGCGGCAGCCACCAGGAAGAAAAACAGGGTATCGAGCAGGAAAAGGATGACGCGCATGGGTGTCCGGCCTGGATGAGAAGGTACTGGCGCCCGAGTGTAGGGGGTATCGGACGCCGGATGCTCAACGTCGCTTGCGCCGCCCCTTGGCATCTCCGCCACGCGACGGTTTGCGGGGCGTCGCGGCCGACCGGGAGCCGGGCGACGGCATCGATGCCGATGGCGCCTTGCGATCCCGGCGTACCTTTCCGGTCTTGGCCGATGGCTCGGTCCGCGCGCCCGACGGCCCGGACTTGTCCCGCATGGCACGCATCACCAGATCTTCATCCTTGGTGACCAGCCTGAAATCGATCCGGCGGCCGTCCAGGTCCACCCGGCTGACCTGCACCTGCACGCGGGATCCCAGCGCGTAACGGATTCCGGTCCGTTCGCCGCGCAACTCCTGGCGCGCCTCGTCGAAGCGGAAGTACTCGCCGCCGAGCTCGGTGATGTGGACCAGCCCTTCCACATACATGGCATCGAGCGTGACAAACAGGCCAAAGCTGGTGACCGATGTCACCACGCCACTGAACTCCTCTCCGAGGTGTTCACGCATGTACTTGCACTTGAGCCAGGCCTCGACATCCCGGCTGGCTTCGTCGGCGCGACGCTCGTTGGCGCTGCAGTGCAGACCCGCAGCCTGCCAGGCCGTGACTTCGGCCGACAGTTTCTTTGCCGGCTTATCGGTCGGCGCCTTGGCCCTGCTGGCCAGGCGCTTGCTCAGCTTGGCGTGCGCCTCGCCAGGCGTCGGCAAAGCGGGCAACTGGTAGCGCTGCTTGCCCAGGATGGCACGGATCACCCGGTGCACCAGCAGATCCGGATAACGGCGAATCGGACTCGTGAAATGGGTATAGGCCTCGAATGCGAGGCCAAAGTGTCCTTCGTTCACCGGCGTATAGATGGCCTGCGACATCGAGCGCAACAGCATGGAGTGAATCTGCTGCGCCTCGGGACGCTCCTTGGTCGCCTGGGCAATCTGCTGGAACTCGGACGGGTGAGGACGGTCACTCAGGGAGTGTGGCACCCCCATCGCCTTGAGATAGTTCCGAAGGGTTTCCTGTTTTTCAGGCGTCGGGCCTTCGTGCACACGAAACAGTCCCGCATGCTTGCTCTGGCCGATGAAATCGGCTGAACACACGTTCGCTGCCAGCATCGCCTCCTCGATCAGGCGGTGGGCATCGTTGCGCGTGCGTGGCACGATCTTCTCGATGCGCCCCGACTCGTCACAGACGATCTGGGTTTCCGTAGTCTCGAAATCCACGGCGCCACGCACCTGTCGCGCAGCCAGCAAGGCCCGATAGACATCGTGCAGGTTCAGCAGGTGCGGTACCAGCGCCTTGCGATTCTGCGCTTCGGGGCCCCGGGTGTTCTGTAGGATGGCAGCCACCTCGGTGTACGTGAAGCGCGCATGGCTGAACATCACCGCCGGGAAGAACTGGTAGGCGTGTATCTCGCCCTTGGCGTTGATCAGCATGTCGCAGACCATGCACAGTCGCTCGACCCCGGGATTGAGCGAACACAGGCCATTCGAGAGCTTTTCCGGCAGCATCGGAATCACCCGGCGCGGGAAATACACCGACGTGGCACGGTCGTAAGCGTCGATGTCGATTGGCGAGCCCGTCTGGACATAGTGACTGACGTCGGCAATGGCCACCAGCAGACGCCAGCCCTTGGTCCGGCCGACCTTGGCCGGCTCGCAATAGACCGCGTCGTCAAAATCCCTCGCATCTTCTCCGTCAATCGTGACCAGCGGCACATCGCGCAGATCCACGCGGTGGCGCAGGTCGGTGGCCCGTACGTGGTCGGGCAGTGCGCGGGCCTGCGCCAGCGCCGCGTCCGAGAACGCATGGGGCACACCGTACTTGCGCACGGCAATCTCGATCTCCATGCCCGGATCGTCGATCTCGCCAAGGACTTCCTTGACCCTCCCCACCGGCTGTCCGTAAAGCGCCGGCGGCTCGGTGAGTTCGACCACCACGACCTGGCCCGGACGCGCGGACCCAGTGGCTCCCTTGGGAATCAGCACGTCCTGTCCGTATCGCTTGTCTTCCGGGGCCACCAGCCAGACACCGCTTTCCTGCAGCAACCGGCCAATGATGGGCGCGTCCGAGCGTTCGATGATCTCGGTGACGCGTCCCTCTGGCCGCCCCTTGCGGTCGAGCCGCACGATGCGCGCCTTGACCCTGTCCTTATGGAGCACGGCTCGCATTTCATTGGAAGGCAGATAGATGTCCGGCTGGCCATCGTCACGGATGACAAAGCCATGTCCGTCCCGATGGCCGGACACCACTCCTTCAAATTCAGCCAACAGATTGTTTTTTTCGTTCACGTTTACTCGCTTGGATTTTTAGTGCTATACTAGCGGTCTTCCTGAGATGCCCAGGTGGCGGAATTGGTAGACGCACTAGTTTCAGGTACTAGCGCCGAGAGGCGTGGAGGTTCGAGTCCTCTCTTGGGCACCAATCTTAAAGGCTTGCAGATTTCGGTCTGCAAGCCTTTTTCTTTGTTCACACGACGCATCAGACCGGTGTCGCCATGCAGCTTGTGCAGCGGCACCAGACGGCCAGTCACTGCAGTCGGGATCACAGGACAGGCCATCGCAGGTGCGTCGCCCATTCAGACGGGCAAGGCCACCAGATCGTGCCCCTCGGCCGCCACGATACGGGCCCGCGTGAATTCACCCACCTTGAGCGTCTTGCTGATCTTCTCTGGTGGCAACAGACGGACCACGCCGTCGATCTCGGGGGCATCGGCGTAGCTGCGCCCCACGCCGCCCTTGCGGCCCATACCGGGTGCCGCATCGACCAGCACCTGCATGGTTGCGCCCACCCGCCTGGCCAGCCTCGCCACCGAAACAGCTTCCGCTGCCGCCATGAACCGGGCACGGCGCTCCTCGCGGATGGCGTCGGGCACCGGATCAGGCAAGGCGTTGGCTGCGGCTCCGGTCACCGGCGAATAGGCAAAGCACCCTGCACGATCGATGCCGGCTTCACCCACAAAGTCCAGAAGATGCTGGAACTCCGTCTCTGTCTCGCCCGGAAAGCCGGCGATGAAGGTGCTCCTGATCACGATCTCCGGACAGATCTCGCGCCAGCGCGCAATCCGTTCCAGGTTCCGCTCGCCACTGGCGGGCCGCTTCATCCGCCGCAGCACATCAGGATGGCTGTGCTGTAGCGGAACATCGAGGTATGGCAGCACCAGCCCCTCGGCCATCAAGGGGATGATGTCGTCCACATGGGGATAGGGATAGACGTAGTGCAGGCGGACCCAGGCACCGAAACACCTGGCCAGTTCACCCAGCTGGCTGACCAGATCGAACATCCGGGTGCGCACGGGCTTGCCATCCCAGAACCCCGTCCGGTATTTGACATCCACGCCATAGGCCGACGTATCCTGGCTGACGACCAGCAACTCCTTGACGCCCGCCTCGAACAGCTTGCGCGCCTCCGACAGCACATCACCCACAGGACGGCTGACCAGGTCGCCGCGCATGGAAGGAATGATGCAGAAGGTGCACCGATGATTGCAGCCTTCGCTGATCTTGAGATAGGCGTAGTGCCGAGGCGTCAGTTTGATGCCCTGGGGCGGCACCAGATCGACGAAGGGATCGTGCGGTTTGGGCAGATGCCTGTGCACCGCCGCCATGACTTCATGCGTCGCGTGTGGCCCGGTAACGGCCAGGACACTCGGGTGCACCTGCTGCACCATGCTGCCGCCCCCCTCGCCCGCCCGGGCGCCAAGGCATCCGGTGACGATCACCTTGCCGTTCTCGGCCAGCGCCTCGCCGATGGTGTCCAGGCTTTCCTTGACGGCATCATCAATGAAGCCGCAGGTATTGACGATGACCAGGTCGGCGCCTGCAAAGGTCTTGGATGTCTGGTAGCCCTCGGCACTCAACTGCGTGAGGATCAGTTCGGAATCGGTCAGGGCCTTGGGGCATCCCAGGCTCACGAATCCGACTTTGGGCACCTGGGCGCCCGTTTCGACAATGGTTTCATTCATGGCCGGTGATTGTCTCAGAGCGGCCTGCTGCTGTCTTGCAGACGGCCGGAATCAGCGTTTGAGCCCCAGCGCCGCGAGCATCTGCTCGCTGTTTTTCTGCATCTGCTCCTGCATCTGCGTGAAGGCGTTGCGCGATTGCTCCAGATAGTTGCCCATCATGCCCTGCATCATGGGGGACTGCACGTTCATGAACTGCTGCCAGACTTCGGGTGTCAGGCCCTTGGTCTGCTCGCTCATCTTCTGCTGGAGATCCATGAAGATCTGCACGTTTTTTTCCAGATAGGCACCCATGAAGTCCTGCATGGCGTGGCCGTAAAACCGGATGATGTTGGCCAGCACCTGTTCGGTGAAGATCGGGACACCGGCGGTTTCTTCTTCCAGGATGATCTGGAGCAGGATGCTGCGTGTCAGGTCCTCGTTGGTCTTGGCATCCCGGACGACAAAGGGCTCGTTGTCCATGACCAGGGCCTTCACCTCGGCCAGGGTGATATAGGACGATGTATCGGTGTCGTAAAGACGTCGGTTGGGATATTTCTTGATCACCCGCACCGCGTCTTTGCCGGTGCCGCTGGTATCGGCCTTGCTTTTTTGCACAGAAGTTCTTTCCCGAATGGTGGACGGCGCAACACCGTGACGGTGCGCTCGGATACCCCATTCTAGGAAGTCTGGCTGACGGGTCGGCATGGGTTAACCCTGTGGGGGTATCAGCCACCCCGGAAAACCGACCTGCAAGGGCATCAATGCAAAAAAAAAGGACCGGCAACTCCGGTCCTGACTGACTTGTTCTTCGAACGTGAATGGATGGTAGGCGCGATTGGATTCGAACCAACGACCCCCACCATGTCAAGGTGGTGCTCTAACCAACTGAGCTACGCGCCTACATCGATTCGAAGCTGAAATTATAGCATGGGATGAATGGCTACTTCCGTCGGACCACACGGACACCCGGCACATCGCCCACCACCGCCATGGCGCGGGCTACCTGGCGTGCATCCCGGACCTCGATGGTGAAGGTCATCCAGGCCACGCCGCGCACGGTCTGCGTCTGGACACCGATGACGTTCATCTTCTCGCGCGCGAACACATCGGAGATGTCGCGCAACAGGCCCTGCCGGTCCTGGGCTTCGACCGCCACGTCCACCGGATAAACCGTGGCGTCGTCGGTCTTGCCGCCCCCCCATTGCACCTCGATCACACGGTCCGGGTTCTTGCGCCGCAGGTGCGCGAAATCGCTGCAGTCAGCCCTGTGGATGCTGACCCCTTTGCCCCGCGTGACGAAACCCGCGATGTCGTCAGGTGGCGCGGGCCGACAGCAGCGGGCCAGCTGGGTCATGAGCGACTCCACCCCCACCACAAGCACCCCGCCCGAAGGCCCCTGCTCGGCCTTGCGCGAACGTTTGAGCCACGGCGGTTCTTCGGCCACCGGGGCCGCTTCCGCCGGGCGCAGGTGCGTTTCGATGGCCCTGAGCGACAACTCCTCCTTGCCGACCTGTTCGAACAGCGTCTGGGCTGACGGCAAGCCCATGCCGGTCGCCAGATCCTCAAGCTTGAGCGAGGTCCTGCCTTCGCGCTGGAGCAGCTTCTCGACGGCTTCACGGCCGCGCGCAACAGTCTCCTCATGGGCCTGGGCATTGAACCAGGCGCGCACTTTGCTCTTGGCCCGGTGGCTGACCAGGTAACCCAGTTCGGCATTGAGCCAGTCGCGCGAGGGTCCGCCCTCCTTGGCCGCCACGATCTCGACAGTCTGTCCGTTCTGCAGCGGTGTGTTCAGGGGCAGCATGGCACCGTCCACCCGGGCACCGCGGCACCGGTGCCCGAGACTGGTGTGCACCGTATAGGCGAAGTCCACCGCAGTGGCCCCCCGCGGCAGCTCGACGATGGCCGCATCCGGGGTGAGCACATAGATCCGATCGTCGAAGAGGCCCTGGGCATGCCCGCTGAGATCGCGTTCCCAGGCCAGCAGCTGGCGCAGCACGGCGATCTTGGCGTCGTATTCCGAACTGGCCGAAACACCGGCATAACCTTTCGAGCCGGCTTCCTTGTAGGCCCAGTGGGCCGCAACGCCATGCTCGGCGTGGTCGTGCATCTCCTGGGTCCGGATCTGAATCTCGAAGGCACGCCCCTGTCCGTCACGCACCACCGTATGCAGGGACTGGTAACCGTTGGGCTTGGGTTTGCCGATGTAGTCGTCAAACTCCTCGGGCACCGGCTGGTAGCGCGCATGCACGTGGGCCAACGCCGTGTAACAGTCGTCGATGTCCGGCACGATCACACGCAGTGCCCGGATGTCGAACACCTGGTCGAAATCGAGTGACTTGCCACGCATCTTGCGCACGATGCTGTAGATGTGCTTGGGCCTGCCCTGAACCGAAGCCTGTATGCCATGTTCGCGAAGGTCGTCCTCCAGATCCTGGCGCACCTGTTCCACGTGCGCTTCCCGCTCCACCCGCTTCTCGTCGAGAAGACCAGCCACCTGCTTGTAGACCTGCGGTTCCAGGAAACGGAAGGACAGGTCCTCCATCTCCCACTTGATCTGCCAGATGCCCAGGCGATTGGCCAGTGGTGCGAACACGTTCAGGGACTCGCTTGCGATGGACTCGCCCGGATTGCCCTTGATGGCGGCGAAGTAGCGCAGCGTCTGGAGACGGGAGGCCAGTCGCAGCATGACCACGCGAAGGTCCCGCGAAAAGGCGAGCAGCATCTTGCGCACATTTTCGGTCTGGCTGGCCGCCAGTTCGGAAACGGGGGCCTTGCCCAGCGAGGCCACGTGCAGCGACTGCTCCTGCGCTGCGGCACGTTCGACATCCTTCTTGGCCTGGGCCTCCGCAGCCTTGAGGCGTGCCTGTCGCTGCAACTGCACCAGCTTGGTGGTCTCCACCGCCAGTTGCGCGAAATTCTCGCCAAAGGCCTTGCTGATGATCTCCTGTGGCCGGTTCAGGTACTGGCACGCGTACACCAGGTAGCAGGCGGCCTGCATGGCTTCGGAGCCACCGATGTCGGCCAGGACCCGGGCCACGGCGTCCGCATGCACCAGTGTGTTTTCACCGGTGTCGAGCTGCTCCGCCGCCAGCAGAGGCTCGGCAAACGCCCGGGCACGGGCCAGGGCATGCACCTGCTGTGGCAGGCTCGCCGCAGTGGCTGCAACGATGGCACTGGTGGCCACGCCCGACCCGGCCTCGGCCGGATGATCGGCCGTGGGGGACGAAAAGCTTGCGGAGTCGGTCACGCCTGCACCTCTTGCCCGGCATGATGGGGCGCTGCCAGGAAATCGCGGACGACAGCCACCTGGTCGGCATTGACGAGCGTGGGCGCATGGCCCACACCAGCGAACTCCACGAGTTGCGCACGTGGTCCTCTTTCAGTCATGGCCTGCGCCGTCGTCAGCGAGAAAAGGTCCGAATCAGCGCCTCTGAGCACCAGCGTGGGAATCGTGATCGCGTCGTATGCGGCCCAGAGCGCGGCCTCTCCAGCCGAGACCATCTGCGCCACCTGCGCGGGATCGCTGACCGCGAGCATGGCCCGCAAGGGCACGGCGATCGACGGGTCATAGTGCAGGTGCCAGCCATCCCTGCCCTCGCAGAACATGGGTCGCGACAGATCGGCCCACTGTTCGGGCGTGTGTGGCCCGAAGCCGGTGGAGATGCCCGCCAGGTAGTCAATCCCTGCCTGCAGTGAGTCGAATACCGGATCCTGGCCCAGGTAGGCTCCGATACGTTGCAGCGCCTCCCAGCGAATGGCCGGCCCGACATCGTTGAGCACCAGACGCCGCAGGCCCATGCCTGCCTGTCCGGCCAGGGCGATGCCGATGAGGCCTCCCATGCTGGTGCCCACCCAGTCCAGCGGGACATCGGGGTCCTCCTGCCTGAGGTGCCGCAGCAACCGCGACAGGTCGTCGGCGTAGTTGGGTATCTGGTAGTTCATGGGATCGGCCATGCGGTCGCTGAAGCCCCGGCCCGCCACATCCACGGCAATCACCCTGTGCGCCTTGGACAAAGCCCTGGCGAGGCAGTCGAAGTCCCGCCCCTGGCGGGACAGCCCATGGACGCAGACCACGGTCGAGCGGGGTGGTCGATCGTCCAGGCATGTCCAGTCCCAGTACGCCAGCCGGCGCTGGCCGGAATCCGTCGCACCGGAGGGAAGATGGAAAAATCGGAGATGGGGTTCCTGCATATGGGTCTGTCCCTGAAGCTGTCCGCGATAATGGTCCAACGGACGGACCCTGCCACGGCGCTCATACGCCTGCGGTCTCCGTCCGGCAGGTCTCGCCTGCCTTTGCCTATTCATTTTCCGATCTATCGTAATTGAACTGGAGTCTCCCCATGCTTGCAAACAAGACTGCCCTCGTCACCGGATCCACCAGTGGCATCGGCCTGGGCATTGCCAAGGCCCTGGCCCGCCAGGGTGCGAATATCGTGCTCAACGGGTTTGGCGACGTCGACGGCCCCCAGGCCGAAATTGCAGCCCTGGGCGTGCAGGTGGCCTATCACGGGGCTGACATGAGCAAACCCGGCGATATCGAAGACATGATGAAGTTCGTGGCGGACCGGTTCGGTCGCACCGACATCCTGGTCAACAACGCCGGCATTCAGCACGTGGCGCGCGTCGAGGATTTTCCGGTGGAGCGTTGGGACGCCATCATCGCCATCAACCTGAGCAGTGCCTTTCACACGTCGCGACTGGCCCTGCCGGCCATGCGGGCCGCGAACTGGGGACGGATCATCAATGTGGCCTCTGTCCACGGCCTGGTGGGATCGGCCGAAAAATCGGCCTATGTGGCGGCCAAGCACGGCATCGTGGGCCTGACCAAGGTCACGGCCCTCGAAACAGCCCCGACTGGCGTGACCTGCAACGCGATCTGCCCCGGGTGGGTGCTGACCCCGTTGGTCCAGAAACAGGTGGACGCCAAGGCCGCGGCGCTCGGTGTCTCCAACGATGAGGCCAAGAAAATCCTGCTGGGCGAGAAAGAACCGTCCATGCAGTTCACCACGCCGGAAGAACTGGGCGAACTCGCCGCATTCTTCTGTTCGCCGGCCGGAAACAATATCCGCGGCGTGGCCTGGAACATGGATGGTGGCTGGGTCGCGCAGTGACTGACCGCGGACGCCGCGCGTCCGCTCTGTCAGCGCATCTGGATGGAGCCTGACACGGTGATGCTCACTGTAGAGCGGCCGGGTTCCACCGGTACGGCCGCATCGGACGCGGCCGCCCGCATTTCCATGGCCATCACGGGGGACCGCACGGGCACCACGCCCTCGTCGGTCGAACTGACGCTGACCTCCCGAAGCTCGTAGGACTGCAGTCCGAAAGCCCGGGTGATATCGGCAGCGCGTGCACGAAAGCGCTCGATGGCCTGCATCTGAACGTCGGCTTCGAGTTTCTGGCGCGCCTGACGCGACAGGCTGAAAGCCACATGGGCGGTGGTCAGCGACTGGATCCGACCGGCCGTACGCGCGATGCGCGCCACGTCACGCCCTTCCAGAATCAGTTCGGCCACGCCACGCCAGCCCTGGATGCGCGACTGACTTCCATACCGCGGCGACAGGCTGAACTGACCGGTGCGCACCTGCAGGTCATCGCCCTGCTCTGCCTCGCGGGCCACACGCAGCGCGCCCTCGAGCGCCACTTTGAGTTCGTTCTGGACCGTGACGGCATCGGACGCCTCCCGGGTTGTATTGAGCCGCATGGTCAGCCAGTCCTGTGGCACCTCGACAAAGCTGCTGGCCGACAGGTTCACCACCTTGTCGGGCGCTGGCAGGGTCTGGGCCAGCACCACAGGCGCCTGGCCCGCCAGCAGCAGGCCACCCAAGCCCGCACCACCGAGCAAAAGCCGACGCCGACGCATGGCGTCAGGCCATTCGATGCCACATCGACCAGGATTGCCGACGTCTTCGGAAGGCAACATGCGGGTCACTGTGGCGGCGAGCGGTAGGCCGGGGCCTGTCCACGCAATTGCTCCCGCATCCGCTTGCGTTCATCCGCCGAGAGGCGGTAGGGGTAGGCGGACGGAGCTTCTGCGCCGGACGGTTCAAATGCCTGGAGGCTGTCCCTGAGCCGGGAATGCACCGGCAGGTGTGCCTCTTCGACCATCGGCGACAGGATAACCACCGTCGCCTTGGCTTCCAGCGGCACGGCCGGTGCGTCCTCCGCACGCGCCAAGGGCAGCAGACCTCCGGTGAGGAGGGCCCAAAGCAGGGGTAGGAAAAGGTACTTCATCGTTAGAGCAAGTATGCCGGGTCGATGGATTTTGGTATGAAGCCCCTGTGAAGGCAGCCCAATGGCAGGCAACATCTGTAACACCATGTCAGAAATTCAAAAATCCCTGGCGGACAAGCACTTGCGACTGACACAATCGCGCTTGTTACATTTACGGAAGTTGTAGACATGCTACAAACCAACGCCCGCCCCAACAAGATCCTGGTGGTCGACGACGATGTTCGCATCCGCGACCTGCTGCGCCGCTACCTCATGCAAGAGGGTTTCGAGGTCATGCTCGCCGAAGACGGCAAGGCCCTGAACCGGGTCCTGCAGCGCGACGCCGTCGACCTGATCGTGCTCGACCTGATGATGCCGGGCGAGGACGGTCTGTCGATTTGCCGCCGCCTGCGTGCCAACGGCGACCGCACCCCGATCATCATGCTGACCGCGAAGAGCGAAGATGTGGACCGGATCGTGGGCCTGGAAGTCGGCGCCGACGATTACCTGGGCAAGCCGTTCAATCCGCGCGAGTTGCTGGCCCGGATCCACGCAGTCCTGCGGCGCCGTCCACCCGCCGAAGTACCCGGAGCCCCTTCCCAGGAAGCCGAGGTGGTCAAGTTCGGTCCGTTCGAGTTCGATCTGAGCCTTCGCACCCTGCGCAAGGATGGACAGGACCTGCCACTGACCACCGGCGAGTTCGCCATGCTCAAGGCCCTGGTCCGCCACCCCCGACAGCCGCTCTCGCGCGAAAAACTGGCCCAGTTGGCGCGAGGGCGCGAGTTCGAACCGTTCGACCGCAGCCTGGACGTCCAGGTCTCGCGTCTGCGCAAGCTGATCGAAGAAGATGCTTCGTCGCCGCGTTACCTGCAGACGGTCTGGGGTGTGGGCTACGTGTTCGTGCCGGACGGCAGCACCTGATGAATGACGAGTCCAGAGTTCCCTTTGAAACGCAGCCACAGTCCCTGGAAACGGCGCCGGCTGCGCTGGAGCGCCGTCGACCGCGCGAGCTGAGCCTTTTCTGGCGGACTTTCTTCCTGCTGGCGCTGCTGCTGCTCGGCTGCATCGTGGCCTGGCTGCAGACCTTCCGGGCCCTCGAATTCGAGCCCCGTGCGCTGCAGAGCGCGCGTCAGCTGGCCTCGCTGGTCAACCTCAGCCGCGCAGCACTCGTGCACTCGGACTCCATCGCCCGGGTATCGCTGGTCAAGACGCTGGCCGACGAAGAAGGACTGCGCATTGCCCCGCGCGAGCCCACCGACACCTTCAAGCCCTATGAAACCGATTCGCTGAGTCATCGGGTGGCCGACCTGCTGCGTGTCCGGCTGGGCATGGATACCCTGGTGGCCAGGGAAGTCAATGGATCGCCCGGCCTGTGGATCGGTTTCACCATCGAGGAAGACCCCTACTGGCTGCTGACCGATCCGTCGCGCATTGGCCTGGTGGCAGGCACGACCTGGCTGATCTGGCTGGCCATTGCGGCCATCCTGTCCCTGACCGGGGCTGCCGTCATTGCAGGCCTGATCAATCGCCCGCTCAAGAAACTTTCATTCGCCGCCAGCCGTCTGCGCGAAGGCGATTTCCTGGCCAGCCAGCTCAACGAGGCGGTCGCCACCAGCGAGATCCGCGAAGTCAACATCGGCTTCAATCGCATGGCCCAGCGCCTGTCCAAGATCGAACAGGACCGCGCCTTGATGCTGGCCGGGATCTCCCACGACCTCAGGACCCCGCTGGCACGCCTGCGACTGGAGACCGAAATGAGCGTGGACGACCCCCAGGCGCGTGAGCACATGGCGGCGGACATCGAGCAGGTCAATGCGATCATCGACAAGTTTCTGGACTATGCCCGGCCGGAGCACAACGACCCGCAACGCGTGTCACTCAATGAGGTGATCGAGTCGGCCATCTTTGCGATGGGCAACGACCCTGCCCTGCAGGTCACGGCGAACATTCCGCCCGACACCGTGGTCATGGGCGACGAAGTCGAGCTCCAGCGGGTGTTTGCCAACCTGCTGGAGAACGCCCTGCGCTATGGCAAGGATCCGGTCTCCCACATCGCCACGGTGGACATTGCTGCCAAGGCCAAGGACGATTCGGTCCTGGTGAAACTGCGTGACCATGGTGTGGGCGTCAGCCCCGACATGCTCGAACAGCTCACCCAGCCCTTCTTCCGTGGCAATGCGTCGCGGACATCGGCCACCGGTACCGGACTGGGGCTGGCCATTGTCGAGCGCGCCATCAACCGCATGGGTGGACGATTCGTGCTCGCCAACAGCAGCACGGGCGGACTGGCGGCCCATATCAAACTGGTCAGGGCCAGGGCCGAGAAACACAGCGAACGGGACAGGCCACCGACGTCGGTGGCCGCCTGAGCGGCCGCAATGGTCAGGCGCCCCGGAGCAAAGCCACCGCCCGTGCCTCGATCGACAGGCCCTGGCCGACCGGCCCCAGCCGTTCGGCGGTCTTGGCCTTGACATTGACCTGGCCGGCAGACACGCCCAGGGCATCAGCCACGGAGGCGACCATGGCCGGGATGTGGGTGGACAGCCGGGGGGCCTGGGCTATCACGGTGCTGTCGACATTGACCAGTTCATGACCAGCTTCGCGCACGCGGCGCATGGCCTCGGCCAGCAGCTGCGCAGAGTCGGCCCCCCAGAAGCGGTCATCACTGTCCGGAAAATGCTGCCCGATGTCGCCCAGTCCGGCTGCACCGAGCACGGCATCGGTGATGGCGTGCAACAGCACATCGGCATCGGAGTGGCCCAGCAGTCCCGATCCGTGCGGAATCTGGACGCCTCCGATGATCAGGGGACGCCCGGGCACCAGCGCGTGGACATCCCAGCCCTCGCCAATTCGCAGATGATCGATGGATGACATGTGGTGGTTCCTTGTGTCGACGTCGGTTGTTGCGAGCCCCGGACATCAGCGGCTGGCGGCCAGAATGGCTTCAGCCAGCGCAAAATCCTCCGGGTAGGTCACTTTGAAGTTTCGCGCATGGCCGGGCACCAGCAGGGGACGGCACCCCACGTGCTCGAGTGCGCTCGCTTCATCCGTGATGCCTTCAAAACCACCGGCCCGTGCCGCGTCCAGGGCGGAATGAAGCATGCCCAGGCGAAACATCTGGGGTGTCTGGGCAAGCCACTTGTCGGACCGGTCCACCGTTGAGCGAACCCGGCCGCCTTCGGCTGTCTTGAGGGTATCGGGCAGCGGCAGCGCCAGCAGGCCACCGACCGGATCTGCCAGGCAGGCATCGATCAGGCGCGCGATGTCCGACGGCCGCAGAAGACACCGGGCCGCGTCATGGACCAGCACCCAGTCCCGGGGGTCCAGACCGTCATCGAGCATGGACTGCAATCCGTTGAACACGCTCTCGGCACGCGAAGCGCCTCCGCAACGCGCCAGGACGATGCGCGGATCATCCACGGACAGGAAGCGGTCGGCCGGTGCGACGACCACACGCACGTGGGCAATGCGGGGTTCCTCCGCAAAAGCCGAGAGCGTGTGCATGACCATGGGCATCCCGGCCAACGGCTCGTACTGCTTGGGGCCTGCCGCGCCCGAGCGCGACCCGCTGCCGGCACAGGGCACCAGTGCGTGACAGCGCGGCTGCACGTCGGCACCGGTTGAATCAGGGGTATCGCTACGGGGTCGGTCCATCATGCTGGGCACATTCTAAAATCCTGCCCACACCCCCCTGTCAGCTGACCGGGGGGTTTTGCCGTTTTATTTTTCGACCTCGCGTGCAATACCTGACAGCGACGGGACTTGCGCGCCGCATGACACCATGGACCTGCCCCGACTCCAGACCGGCAAGCGATTTGCCCTGCCACGCCCGCCTGCCACGGCCGATGCACTGCTGCTGTCCCGGCTGGCAGAACGGGAGAAACGCGACGGACGTCCGGTGGCGATCGTCACGGCAGACGCCACCGACGCCCAGCGGCTCATCGACGAGATGGCGTTCTTTGCGCCGGACCTGCGCTGCGCCCTGTTTCCGGACTGGGAAACCTTGCCGTACGACACGTTCTCGCCGCACCAGAACCTGATCAGCGAGCGCCTGGCCACCCTGTGGCGCATCTATGGGCACGGCGGCGCACGCGAGGCCGACGTGGTCCTGGTGCCGGCCACAACAGCACTCTACCGGCTGGCGCCACCGGCCTTCCTGGCGGCATACACCTTCTCCTTCAAGGTCCGGCAGCGGCTGGACGAGGCCCGCCTGAAGGGACAGCTGACACTGGCCGGATACCAGCATGTCAGCCAGGTGGTCAGTCCGGGCGAGTATGCCGTGCGGGGTGGGCTGATCGACCTGTTCCCCATGGGTTCGACCGTGCCCTACCGGGTCGACCTGTTCGACGACGAGATCGACAGCATCCGGACCTTCGATCCCGACAGCCAGCGCAGCCTGTACCCGGTACCCGAGGTGCGCCTGCTGCCGGGCCGGGAGTTCCCCATGGACGATGCAGCGCGGGCACGTTTTCGCAGTCGCTGGCGCGAGCTGCTGGAAGGCGATCCGACCAAGAGCCGCATCTACAAGGACATGGGCAATGGCGTGGCCACGGCCGGTATCGAGTATTACCTGCCCCTGTTCTTCGAGGAAACAGCCACCGTCTTCGACTACCTGGGCGAACAGGCCACCGTGGTCCTGCACGGCGACCTGGAGCCGGCGTTCCAGCGCTTCTGGCAGGACACCCAGGATCGGTACCGGGTGGTCAGGGGCGACCCTGAGCGGCCGGCACTGCCGCCGGAGACCCTGTTCCTGTCCGCCGAGCAGTTCTACGGCATGGCCAACGCCCACGCCCAGCTGGCCATCCGGCCGTCGGTCGAGGATGTGGCAGACAACGCGTTCGCGCAGAGACTGCCAGACCTCACCGTGACACGCGGTGCGGACGATCCACTGGCACGCCTGCAAGGCCACCTGGGCCGCGGCGCGCACCGCATGCTGCTGCTGGCCGAGAGCGATGGCCGGCGCGAGAGCCTGCTGGATTTTCTTCGAGCCAGCGGCCTGAATCCGCCGGTATTCGACTCGCTGGCCGAGTTCATGGACAGCGACGAGAAGGTGGGCATGGCCACCGCGGCGCTGACCAGCGGCTTTGCCTGGATCGAAGCCTCGGTCGACCTGGTAACGGAGACAGAGCTGTTCTCGGCCGGACCAACCACCCGCCGGCGCAGGAAACAGGAGCAGGTCAGCGATGTCGATGCGCTGATCAAGGACCTGTCCGAGCTGAATGTCGGCGATCCGGTGGTCCACACCCAGCACGGGATCGGCCGCTACCATGGCCTGATCCATCTGGACATGGGGGAGAAAAGCCCCGATGGAACGCCTCTGCTGCAGGAGTTCCTTCATCTGGAGTACGCGGACAAGGCCGTGCTGTATGTCCCGGTCAGCCAGTTGCAGCTGATCGGACGCTACACCGGGGTCAGCGCCGACGAGGCACCCCTGCACAAGCTGGGCAGCGGCCAGTGGGAGAAGGCCAGGCGCAAGGCGGCTGAACAGGTGCGCGATGCCGCGGCCGAACTCCTGAACATCTACGCCCGCCGTGCCGCCCGGCAGGGCCACGCCTTCCGCTTCAGTGCGCAGGACTACGAGCAGTTCGCCAACGACTTCGGCTTTGAGGAGACCGCCGACCAGAAGGCCGCCATTCACGCCGTCATCCAGGACATGATCAGCCCGCAGCCCATGGACCGGCTGGTGTGCGGCGATGTGGGCTTCGGCAAGACCGAAGTGGCGTTGCGGGCCGCCTTCGTCGCCGTCACCGGCGGCAAACAGGTGGCGTTTCTGGCGCCCACCACGCTGCTGGCCGAGCAGCACTACCAGACACTGGCCGACCGCTTTGCCAAATGGCCGGTGAAGGTGGCCGAGATGAGCCGCTTTCGCACACAGAAGGAAATCACGGCCGCCATGAAGGGCATCGCCGATGGCAGCGTGGATATCGTGGTCGGCACCCACAAGCTGCTGTCGGAGAAGACGCAGTTCAAGAACCTGGGCCTGCTCATCATCGACGAGGAGCACCGCTTCGGCGTCCGCCACAAGGAGGCGATGAAGCAGCTGCGTGCCGAGGTGGATGTGCTGACGCTGACAGCCACACCCATTCCTCGCACGCTGGGCATGGCGCTCGAGGGACTGCGCGACCTGTCGGTCATTGCCACCGCGCCTCAACGTCGCCTGGCCATCAAGACCTTTGTACGCAACGAGGGCAACGGCGTCATCCGCGAAGCGGTGCTGCGCGAGCTCAAGCGCGGCGGGCAGGTGTACTTCCTGCACAACGAAGTCGAGACCATGGAGAACCGGCGCCAGGCGCTGGAAAAGCTGTTGCCTGAAGCGCGCATCGCCGTAGCGCACGGGCAGATGCCCGAGCGCGAACTTGAACGCGTGATGCGCGACTTCGTCGCGCAGCGTTTCAACCTGCTGCTGTGCTCGACCATCATCGAGACCGGCATCGACGTGCCTACGGCCAACACCATCGTGATGGCCCGGGCCGACAAATTCGGCCTGGCCCAGTTGCACCAGTTGCGTGGACGCGTGGGCCGCAGCCATCACCAGGCCTACGCCTACCTGCTGGTACCCGAACTCGAAGGCCTGACCAAGCAGGCCTCCCAGCGACTGGATGCCATCCAGCAGATGGAAGAACTGGGCAGCGGCTTCTACCTGGCCATGCACGACCTCGAGATCCGTGGCGCAGGCGAAGTCCTGGGCGAAAACCAGAGTGGCAACATGCTGGAGGTGGGATTTCAGCTCTACAACGAGATGCTGTCCGAAGCCGTCAAGGCACTCAAGGCAGGGCGCGAGCCTGATCTGCTGTCCCCCCTGTCAGTCACCACCGACATCAACCTGCACTCCCCTGCCCTGTTGCCCAATGACTATTGTGGCGACGTGCATCTGCGTCTGTCGTTCTACAAGAAGCTGGCCACCGCAAAGAGCACCGACCAGG
Source organism: Burkholderiaceae bacterium (assembly GCA_041396505.1). Classification (GTDB taxonomy): domain Bacteria; phylum Pseudomonadota; class Gammaproteobacteria; order Burkholderiales; family Burkholderiaceae_C; genus Hydrogenophaga. The sequence continues at coordinate 307,109 of JAWKYL010000003.1, read as the reverse complement.
TTGACAACCTGCTCGAAGAAATCGTGGACCGTTTCGGCAAACTGCCACTGCAGGCGCAGACACTGATCGATGTGCACCGGCTGCGAGTGATTTCACAGCCGTATGGCGTGGTCAAGGTCGATGCCGCACCCGGGGTCATCAACATCACCTTCCGAGCCAATCCTCCGGTGGAACCCATGCGCATCATCGAACTGATCCAGAAGAACCGCCACATCAAGCTTGCAGGCAACGAAAAGCTGCGCATCGAGAAGGCATTGCCGGAAGTCCGGGACCGGGTGCAGATGGTGCGCGATGTGCTCAAGGCGCTGGGGCAACCCGTCAAGCCGGCCGAGACGCCGGCCACCACCTGACGCAGATCAAACAGGTCTCCATCAGGCGCCCTGTGTGTGTGCTTGTTCATGCCGTGTTCATCATCCCGGATGGACACTGGATGGCAGTCACCCAACCAGGAGTTGCCAACATGAAAAATCTGTCCGCCCACCGTCCATGGATCACGCCCCTGGTCATCGGCGCCTTTCTGATCAGCGCCGTGACCGGCATCCTGATGTTCTTTCACCTGGACACGGGACTCAACAAGACCGCGCATGAATGGCTGAGCTGGGCCATGGTGGCTGGCGTCACGATGCACGTCCTGCTGAACCTGCCCGCTTTCAAGCGCTACTTCAGCCAGAAGACGGGGCGCTGGGTCATGGGCAGCCTGGCACTGGTGCTCGCACTCAGTTTCTTCCCCATGGGAGGCAGTGGGGCCAGCGAACCCGGATTTGCGCCACCGGTACGGGCCCTGGCCCAGGCGCCGATCACGGCTCTGGCCAGCGTTGCGGGCAGCACACCGCAACAGGTGATGGAACAACTCGCCGCTGCGGGCTTTGCCGCCACCAGCGAACAGCAGTCGGTTGCCGATCTGGTGGGTGACGACCTGCGCAAACAGATCGGCGTCCTGACCGCGGTTGTGACGGTTCCCCGGAACCCGTAAAAGAGACCAAGGCGCCAGGTCAGCGCCCTTGCAGGGGCTTCGGTCAGTGGCGACTGGCCGCCTCCGACGGGAGGATCGGTCGCACCGGAACGCCATGCCCAGCCGGGGGTAGCCGCCGCGCGTCTGCCTGACCTTGCAGCTTCACAGCGTCCAGCCAGCGTTGTCGCTGTGCACCACCGGAGGTCTTCACAGGGCCGATCCGGGTCACGTCGACCGGCTTGAGTCCGCAGAACCTGAGCGTGCTGCGGACCAGGGCCTTGACGGTCGGGTCGCCCTGGATGAACCGCAGATAGAAACCGGGCGAATCGGTGGTCACGATGAGACGGGCACTGCGCCCCGCCAACAGGCCTTCGGGCATGCCGTTGGCGTGGTACCGGAACGCCCAGCCACGTTCCAGCGTCCGGTCGAGAAAGCCCTTGAGCAGGGCCGGCACGGACCCCCACCACACAGGCGTGACGACGACGATGCGCCTCGATGCCAGCATGGACTGCTGCGCCTGCTGCAAGTCAGGCTCCAGGACTTGCGTCTGCCGGTAGCCCGCATGCAGGACAGGATCGAAATGCAGGGACCGCAGCGCCAGCACGTCGACCTGCGCTCCGCCAGCCCGCAGGCCTTCGGCATGGCTGGCCGCCAGCGCGGCACAGAGGGAATCGCCATCGGGATGGCCGTCAATGATGAGTACGTCCGCCATGGTCGAGGTCGCTTCCTTTATCTTTACACTGTAAAAATTGATGGGGCGAGTATTCGATAAAATCTTTCCAGTGTCAAGTTCCATCGACTCCAAACGTCCCTACCACCACGGCAACCTGCGACAGGCCTTGCTGGATGCAGCCCTGCGTCTGCTGGCCGATGTACCGGCCGCCCGCATGAGCCTGCGCGAGCTGGCGCGGGCTGCCCAGGTGAGCCACGCTGCGCCCTACCACTACTTCAGAGATCGGGACGATCTGCTGCATGCGGCCGGAGTGGAAGGCATGCGGCGCCTGGTGCAGGCACAGGCCGATGCAGTCCACGGATCGGACACCCCCCGCGGGCGCCTGCTGGCTCTGGGGCTGGCCTATGTGCGGTTCGCCACCCGCGAGCCCCACACCTTCGCCCTGGTGTTTGACCCGCAGTACTGTCGTCCAGGCGAGCCCACGCAGGACATGGCACCATTGATTGCAGACAACGAAGCCTTGCTGGCCAACTGTGTCTGCCAGGCTCAGCAGGCGGGCCTGTTGCCCGCCGGTGACAGCGGGGCTATCGCCACTGCGCTGTGGGGCACGGTGCACGGACTCGCCCAGCTGGTGATGGCCGGTCACATCCCCCTGCCTGGCGCCGAGGCTGCGCTGGACGCGTTGCTGCCCCCGACGTCACATCCGCAATAATCGAGGGATGTCATCGCCCATTGAACTTGCCCCCGGCCTGACCGTGCAGGGCATCCAGCCCCCATTGCGACTGCGCGACTTCAAGCTGATCGCGTTCGACATGGACTCGACCCTGATCAACATCGAGTGCGTGGACGAAATCGCCGATGCCGCGGGCCGCAAGGCGGAAGTTGCCGCCATCACCGAAGCCGCCATGCGCGGCGAGATCACCGACTACAAGGACAGCCTGCGCCGCCGGGTGGCACTGCTCGAAGGCGTGAGTGTGGAGCACCTGGAACAGGTCTACCGCCACCGCCTGCAGCTCAACCCGGGGGCTGCCGAACTGGTGCTGGCCTGCAAGGCGGCCGGACTCAAGGTCTTGCTGGTCAGCGGCGGATTCACCTATTTCACCAACCGCCTGCGTGACCGGCTGGCCCTGGACTTCGCGCGCAGCAACCTGCTGGAAATCCAGAACGGTCAGCTGACCGGACGCATGATCGACCAGAGCTGGGGTGACATCTGCGACGGGGCGCAAAAGCGCGCCACCGTATTGCAGACCTGTGACCTGCTGGGCATCAGCCCGCTGCAGGCGATCGCCATGGGCGACGGCGCCAACGACCTGGAAATGATGGGCGCCGTCGGGCTGTCCGTGGCCTACCGGGCCAAGCCCAAGGTGCGCGCCCAGGCGTCAGTGGCCATCGACATGGGCGGGCTGGACCGTCTGCTCGAAGTCGTCCAGCCCTGACTGCGGCATCAGGCGGGTTCGGGCACGCTCGGCAATCCGGACAGTGCCATGGCCAGCTCCTTCTCGTCATAGGACTCATCCTTGAGTTCGCCGGCGAAATACTTCTGGTAGGCCGCCATGTCGAAGTGTCCGTGACCGCAGAGGTTGAACAGGATGGTCTCGCTGCGGCCTTCGCGCTTGCAGCGCAAGGCCTCCTCGATGGCCCCCTTCACCGCATGGTTGGCCTCCGGCGCCGGCACAATGCCTTCGGCCCGCGCAAAAGTCACACCGGCATCGAAGCACTGCCCCTGGGTGTAGGCCGTGGCTTCCATCAGGCCCAGTTCCATGCAGTGCGAAACCAGCGGTGCCATGCCGTGGTAACGCAATCCGCCGGCATGGAAACCCGGGGGGGTGAAGGTGCTGCCGAGCGTGTGCATCTTGGTGAGCGGCGTCATGTGGCCGGTGTCGCCGAAGTCGTAGGCGTACTTGCCTCGGGTGAGCGAAGGACACGCCGCCGGCTCGACGGCCACGATGCGCGAGCGCTTGCCGCCCCGCAGTGCGTGCCCCATAAACGGGAATGCAATACCGGCGAAATTGGAGCCACCGCCTGTGCAGCCCACGACGACATCGGGCCAGGCATCGGCCATCTGCAGTTGCTCCATGGCTTCCAGTCCGATGATGGTCTGGTGCATGAGGACATGGTTGAGAACCGACCCCAGCGCGTACTTGGTGTCGTCACGCTGGGCGGCCAGTTCGACCGCCTCCGAGATGGCGATGCCCAGGCTGCCGGGGTGATCGGGCCGCTGCGCCAGCACGCTGCGCCCGTACTGGGTTTCGTTCGAAGGTGAAGGCAGGCAGCGCGCACCATAGGTTTCCATGACGGCACGCCGGTAGGGTTTCTGGTCGTAAGAGACGCGCACCTGGAACACCAGCACTTCCAGGTCAAACAGGCTGCCGGCAAACGCGAGCGACGTTCCCCACTGCCCCGCTCCCGTCTCGGTGGTCAGCCGCCTGATGCCGGCCTGCTGGTTGTAGAACGCCTGCGGAATGGCGGTGTTGGGCTTGTGGCTGCCAGCCGGACTGACGCCTTCGTACTTGTAGAAGATCTTGGCGGGTGTCCCCAGCACCTTCTCGAGCCGATGCGCCCGGTACAGCGGCGACGGACGCCACAGCTTGTAGATTTCGCGAACCGGCTCGGGAATCTCGATCTCGCGCTCGGTGCAGACCTCCTGCATGATCAGTTCCATGGGAAACAGCGGTGCCAGGTCGTCAGGACCGATGGGCTGCAGGGTCCCGGGGTGCAACACCGGCGGCAGCGCCCTGGGCAGGTCCGCCTGGATGTTGTACCAGAACTTGGGCATCTGGCTTTCGTTGAGCAGGTACTTGGTGGGTGTGGTCACGCGCGTCTCCTGTAGTTGTGCTGAACTTCCGGACCCAATGTAGCATGCAGTCCATGCAGGAAGAAACCCAGGAATCGACACATCGCCGCCAGGGCGGCATCCCTGACCGCCTGGTGTCATGGTGGCGCCGTACCTGGCGCAGTCACCTGGGCACCCTGGCCCTGGTGGCCGTCGTGTATTTTGGTGCGCAGGCCTGGCAGACACGCGGCGTACCAGACCATTTGCCGTCGGACACCCAAGTGGAGGTGCTGCGCGGCGACGGCAGCACCCATGTCATGTCGCTGGCGGACGCCGTGGCACTGGTGCGTACGGCGTTTCCGGACCAACCGGTTGCCCTGCACCTGTGGGCGGAGTGGTGTCCGATCTGCCGCGCCGAGCAGGGCAGCATCACCCACCTCGGGCAGGACTGGCCGGTCCTGACCGTAGCCATGCAGTCGGGCGCTGCAGCGGCCGTACACCAGGTGCAGCGCCAGCGCCGTCTCCCGTGGGTCACGCTGGTGGATCCGCAAGGCGGGCTGACCCACGCATTGGGCTACACATCGGTACCCGGCTTCGTGGTGGTGGACGCCCGGAACCGGCTTCGCGCACCCACGTCGGGATTTACCACCGAAACCGGCATGCGGCTACGGCTCTGGTGGGCCCGGACCTTCTGAGGGCGCTCGGCAGGTGACAGCTGATACGGGGGAACTCGCGTATGCTGCACCGCATTAATCCGAGACTTCGAGAGGTTGAGTTTGCCGTTGCCCCCGCCCGCACCCCGCACCCCGATGCACACCCGCCAGATCCGGTTCCAGGGTTTTGAACGCGAAGATGGCCTGTGGGACATCGAGGGCGAACTTCTGGATACCAAGCCGCATGCCTTCGAAATCGAGGGCGAAGGTCGTTGGGAGCCAGAACAGCCGATTCACCACATGCGCATCCGCGTCACTCTGGACAACAGCATGGTGGTGCAGGACATCGTCGCCGTGATGGACAGCTTTCCCCATGCACCCTGCCCGCAGGCAGAGGACCCCATGCGCCGCATGATAGGCAGCACCATGGGACGTGGCTGGCGGCAGGCCATCGAACAGCACCTGGGTGGTATCCAGGGATGCACGCACCTGCGTGAACTGCTGTTCGCGATGGCCACGGCCGCCTTTCAGACGCGCTCGGCGTCATTTGCGCCGCCAGCCGATGGCCGCCCCCGATGCACCTGGGCAAATGTCTGTCGTGGGACTTCGACGGGCCGGTCGTGGAAAGGGTCTACCCCATGTTTTTCCACTGGAAACCGCCGGCCCCACGGGGGCAACGAAAGCCTGACGGGCTCAGGCGCCGATGACCCCGCCGTCCTTGCGCGTGACGACGGTGGTCGCCGAGCGCGGGCGCTGGCCGGCAACATGCCCCATCCATGGGCATGTGTTCGCGATAATTTTTATTACGAACCATTCTCGTTCATGATACGATTCGTTCCGCGAATGGAAGCGCGCCTTTGCAGGGCCGCACCATCTGCACGACTGTGTCAGACCCCCATCACTGCCCGAGCCCATGAAGATCCTTCGCCCACTTGCTACCGTTCTCGCGATTGCTGCGGCATTTGCAGCTACGCCCGCCGTCCACGCCCAGGAAAAGGTGCTGAACCTGTATTCGGCGCGTCACTACCAGACCGATGAGGCGATGTACGAGGCGTTCACCCGCAGCACGGGCATCAAGATCAACCGGGTGGACGCCGACGATGCCGGCATCATTGCCCGCCTGCGTGCCGAGGGAGCGGCATCGCCGGCCGACGTGATCTTGCTGGTGGATGCGGCGCGTCTGGCCGTGGCCGACAGCCAGGGCCTGTTCCAGCCCATCAAATCGGCCAGGCTGGACGACGCCATCCCCGCCACGCTGCGAGCAGCGCCCAGTGCCGAAGGCGTGACCTGGACCGGTTTTTCAACCCGCGCCCGCCTGATCGTCTATGACCCGCTTCGCGTCAAGGCCGAGGATGTGGCCACCTATGAGCAACTGGCGGACCCCAAGCTCAAGGGCCTGGTCTGCACGCGCTCCGGCTCGCACCCCTACAACCTGTCCCTGTTCGCCACCGTGGTCGAGCGCCTGGGCGATGCCAAGGGTGAAGCCTGGCTCAAGGGCATCGTGGACAACATGGCCCGCGCACCCAAAGGGGGCGACACCGATCAGATCAAGGCGGTCGCCTCGGGTGAATGCGGCGTGGCCCTGACCAACAGCTATTACGCCGCCCGACTGCTCAAGTCGGACAAGGCAGACGACAAGGCCGTCATGGAGAAGGTGCGTGTCGTGTTTCCGAACCAGGGTACAAGCGGTACCCACGTGAACATCGCCGGTGCCGCCGTGGCCAGGCATGCCAAGAACCGCGAGAACGCCATCGCTTTCATGGAATACCTGGCCAGCCCGTTTGCCCAGAACTATTTTGCCAATGGCAACAACGAGTTCGCCGCCGTCAAGGGCATGAAAGTGGACAATGCCGCGCTTCGTGCCATGGGTGGTGACAACTTCAAGGCAGAGCAGGTGCCGCTGTCGGCGGTGGCCAGGAACCTGACCAAGGTGCAACAGATGCTGGACCGTGTGGGCTACAAGTAACGCCTCCTGCGCCCAATCGCCCGCTTCCCGCGGGCTTTTTTATCGGCCATAATTGACGTTTACGTTAACGTAAACTTCACCCCAAAGAGGAGCACACCATGGATATTGCAGGCAAGGTTTTCATCGTCACGGGCGGGGCATCGGGTCTGGGCGAGGGCACGGCGCGCATGCTGGCGGCCCAGGGCGGCAAGGTCGTCATTGCCGACATGCAGGCTGAAAAAGGCGAGGCCGTGGCCAAAGACATCGGCGGCGCCTTCGTCAAGTGCGACGTCAGCAGCGAGGCCGACGGCCAGGCCGTGGTGGCCAAGGCCGTGTCCATGGGCAAGCTCATGGGCCTGGTCAACTGCGCCGGCATTGCACCGGCGGAAAAGACGGTGGGCAAGAACGGTGCCCACGCCCTGTCCGTGTATACCAAGACCATCATGGTCAACCTGGTGGGCAGCTTCAACATGATCCGCCTGGCCGCCGAAGCCATGTGCAAGAACGAGCCCGAGGCAACCGGCGAACGTGGCGTGATGATTTCCACCGCCTCGGTCGCGGCTTACGACGGCCAGATCGGCCAGGCGGCCTATAGTGCATCCAAGGGCGGCGTGGTGGGCATGACGCTGCCGATCGCCCGGGACCTGGCACGCAATGGCATCCGCAACATGACCATCGCCCCCGGCATCTTTGGTACCCCCATGCTGTTCGGCATGCCCCAGGAAGTGCAGGACGCACTGGCTGCGGGCGTGCCCTTCCCCAGCCGACTGGGCACGCCCGATGACTATGCGAAACTGGCTCGCCACATCTTCGAGAACGACATGCTCAACGGCGAGGTGATCCGGCTGGACGGCGCCATCCGCCTGGCGCCGCGCTGATGCCGGGACAACGGGTCGCACCCAGCGGCGCGACCCGTATCATCGGTAGGCGGCCCGGGCCTGGCTGAGGTCCAGCCTGCCCTGGACGACCTTCTCCAGGGCATCGTGGCGCAGGCTGCGCATACCTTCGCGCACAGCCGCTTCGTAGATGTCGCTGGGCCTCGCATGCGACTGGATCAGCTGGCGGATGGTTCGGGTGTTCTGGAGTATCTCGTACACCCCCATGCGCCCCTTGTAACCCTTGCCATTGCAATGTTCGCATCCGACAGGGTGCCGCAGCCGGATCTGCTCCGGGTGGCTGACGCCGGCCGCCTGCAGCAGACGCTCTCGTGCGATGGCCAGGTCGATGCCGCCACCGTCCGCGTACTCCTGCACCAGCGCTTCCCAGTCCTGTGTGCCCAGCGGTCGCTCCTCGGCGCAGACAGGACACAGGGCACGAACCAGGCGCTGGGCCACGATGCCCAGCAGCGAGTCCGCAAAGTTCATCGGATCCATCCCCAGGTCCAGCAGCCGGACCACGCTTTCGCTGGCGCTGTTGGTGTGCAACGTGGACAGCACCAGGTGACCGGTGAGCGAGGCCTCGATCGCGATCTTGGCGGTCTCGGCATCGCGCACCTCGCCGATCATGATGATGTCGGGATCGGCGCGCAGGAACCCGCGCATGGCGCTGGCAAAGGTCAGGCCGATCTTGGCGTTCACCTGCACCTGGCGTAGCCCGGGCTGCGTGATCTCGATCGGATCCTCGGCGGTCCAGATCTTGCGATCGGCCGTATTCACCTTGGCCAGCATGGAGTGCAGCGTCGTGGTCTTGCCCGAACCCGTCGGCCCGGCGGCCAGCACCAGGCCGAAGGACCGCTGCGAAAAGCCTGCAATGGTATCCAGGTCCCGTCGTTGCAGACCGAGCTCGCCCAGCGGCAGCGGCCGTGCCGAAGTCAACAGACGCAGCACAACGTCTTCCAGACCGTCGTGCGTCGGCATCACGGCCACGCGCAATTCCAGGTCCTGGCCACCGAACTCGGCGAAGTCGATCTTGCCGTCCTGGGGGCGCCGGCGCTCGGCAATGTCCAGTCTGGCCATGATCTTGATGCGGGACACCAGAGGCGCCCTGAGCTTGGCCGGCAACCAGAGGTAGGGCTCCAGATCGCCATCCCGGCGAAAACGGATGGCCGTCAAAGCCTCACCCGGATTGCTTTCGATATGGATGTCGGAAGCGTGGGTGCGTTGCGCCTCGCCAATCATGCGGTTGACCAGCCGCACCATGCCCGCCGACTCGCTGGCCGAGGCCAACTGTTCGGCCTCGGCCGAGCTGCCCACCTCGACCATCGCCTGCATCACCAGGTCTTCGAGGACGGCGGGTTCTGCCGACCCGTCGGCTGGCATCAGACGGTGGCGGATCTCGTCGGCGATGAGGTCGCCCGGCGCATCGTGCCCGGCATGGACAATCCGCTCCTGCACGTCGAGGCGGCGCTCGATGGCCTCCGGACTGGCCCACACCAGGATGACGGTATGCCCCGAAAGGTAGCCCAGTTCATGCTGCAAGTCGGCGCTGGTGGGCATGGACGAGGCCACGAAGAATTGCTCGTGCGCCATGCCCAGCGGCACCACACGATGGGCCCGCGCCTGCTCCAGTGGCAACAGGCGAAACGCATCGGAATCGACATCGAACCCCATGACATCGACCTCGACCAGCCCGGCGACCCTGGCCAGTGCGCGATGCAACTCGTCATGGCTGAGCAGCAGGCGTTGCACGAGCTCGTTTGAACGCGAGCGCAGCAGATCGGGATCTTCGCTTTCCAGGCGCGCCACGGTATCCTCATCCAGCAGGCGCAGCTGCAGTATGGCCTGGCGCAAACCGATGACCGGCATGCACTGAAGACATTCCACGGCCACCAGGAGCTGATGCAGATTGTGAATGTGGCCCTGGGGCAGCAGCCCGGGAGCGACAGAAGAAGGAGGCAGGCTCATGCGGTACTCGAAAGGTTGGCGCCAATGCGGGAAGGCTCACCAACCCGTACCATTACCTTAACCCGAGACCGCTGACGCCGCCCTGATGTCGGTCAAATACCCAAGGGAGTAGGCAGCCCGGGCTGCAGGAAAGGCTTCATTCCATGACGAAATGCACATATGACCCTGCACCCGCCGGCACGCCACATGCCAGCCCCGGGCGGACCCGGATGGCGAGCGGCCTCAAAATGGCCCTGGCAGCCCTGCTTTCGGCTGCCTTGTGGGCATGTGCCGGCGCTCCGTCCAGGTCGGCGCCCGACAGCCAGGCATCCATCCAGCAACCCGAAGGTCCGTCCGCTATCGGCTCATCCAGGGAGTCGAGCTTCCGGCGTCAGGCCGTGGCAGCGGCCCATCCGCTGGCTGCAGACGCCGGGCTGCAGATGCTGCGGGCTGGCGGCAGCGCCATCGACGCTGCCATTGCGGCCCAGATGGTCCTGTCGCTCGTCGAACCCCAGTCCAGTGGCATAGGCGGCGGCGCGTTCCTGCTGCACCACGACGGCCGCCGCGTGCAGGCCTACGATGGCCGGGAAACGGCACCGGCCGGGGCCGGACCCGAGCTGTTCCTGACCGCCGAGGGCAAGCCCATGGCCTTCATGGATGCCGTAGTGGGTGGCCGGTCTGTCGGTGTACCCGGTACCGTGGCGATGCTGGCCCAGGCCCACCGCGAACACGGCCGCCTGACCTGGAGCGTCCTGTTCCAGCCAGCCATCCGGCTGGCCAGCGACGGCTTTCCGGTCGGACAGCGGTTGCACAGCCTGTTGCTGGCCGAGAAGGCACTGCGCGACGACCCGGTCGCCAGCCGCTACTTCTACCGGCCCGACGGCACACCCCACCCTGTCGGCCACATCCTGCGCAACCCCGAACTCGCGGCCGTCCTGACCCTGATCGCGGAACAGGGGCCACGGGCGCTGTACACCGGCGCGGTGGCCCAGGCGATCGTCGACAAGGTCCGTTCGCACCCTGACAATCCGGGACCGATGACGCTGGACGACCTGCGTGGCTACCAGCCACGCCAGCGTCCGCCCCTTTGCCACGACCACGACGCACCCGGGCAACGTCTGCGCCTGTGCGGGTTCCCTCCGCCGAGCTCCGGCGCTCTGGCCGTTGGACAGATCCTTGGCCTGCTCGCGCATACGCCGTCGGCCCGGATGCCGCTGCAGGACGGCCGCCCCACACCCGAGGCCCTTCACCACTATGCCGAGGCCTCGCGCCTGGCGTTCGCCGACCGGGCCCTGTACGTGGCCGACCCCGACTTTGTACCGGCCCCGGGTGGCCGATGGGACAGCCTGCTGGAGCCGGATTACCTGGCTTCACGGGCCAGGCTGATCGGACCGACGCGTGCCCCCAAAGTCCAGGCGGGGCAGCCCGCCGGCACACAGGTGGGCTGGGGCCCGATGGCGGACCAGCCGGAGTACGGCACCAGCCACCTGAGCATCATCGACGCACACGGGAACGCCCTGGCCATGACCACCACCATCGAGGCCGGCTTTGGTGCGCGCCTGATGGTTTCCACCGACCCGTCCCGTGCGGGCGGATTTCTGCTGAACAACGAGATGACCGACTTCAGCTTTGCGCCGGTCGACGGTCAGGGTCGCCCCGTGGCCAATCGCGTCGAACCGGGGAAACGGCCGCGTTCGTCGATGTCCCCCTCGCTGGTGTTCGACCGGGACAGCGGCCAGTTGCTGATGAGCCTGGGCAGCCCGGGGGGCGCGCTCATCATCCACTTCACCGCCAAGACCCTGCTGGGCACGCTGTACCAGGGGCTGAGCCCGCAGCAGGCCATCGATCTGCCCAACTTCGGCACGACTGGCGGCCCGCTCCTGCTGGAGGCCGACCGGTTCCCTGCCGCCACGGTCGAGGAGTTGCAGCGCCGGGGGCATGAGGTGCGGCAGTTGCCGCTGCCCAGCGGACTGCAGGCCCTGCTTCGCACCACGGCATCCGGCCGGGGCGCCTGGCGAGGTGGTGCCGATCCCCGGCGCGAAGGTGTGGTGCTGGGGGATTGAACCTGGTTCAGATGTCGATGGCAGCGGCCGAGCCGGCCTGCTTGCGCAGTTCGAACTTCTGGATCTTGCCGGTGCTGGTCTTGGGGAGCTCGCCAAACACCACCGCCCTGGGCACTTTGAAGCCGGCCAGGTGCTGGCGGCAGTGGGTCACAATGTCGGTCGCCGTGGTACTGGCACCGGCCTTGAGTTCGACGAAGGCGCATGGAGTCTCGCCCCACTTCGGGTCGGGCCTGGCCACCACGGCGGCGGCCAGAACGTCCGGATGGCGGTACAGCACGTCCTCCACCTCGATCGACGAGATGTTTTCGCCGCCCGAAATGATGATGTCCTTGCTCCGGTCCTTGATCTTGAAGTAGCCATCGGGATACTGCACCGCCAGGTCACCGCTGTGGAACCAGCCACCGGCAAAGGCCTCGGCCGTTGCCTTGGGGTTCTTGAGATAGCCTTTCATGGCGATGTTGCCCTTGAACATGATCTCGCCCATGGTCTCGCCGTCCTGGGGGACAGGCTGCATGGTCTGCGGATTGAGCACCCGGACGTCACGCTGGAGGTGGTAGCGCACGCCCTGACGGGCATTCAGCCGGGCGCGCTCGCCGATGTCCAGTTCGTTCCAGCTGTCGTGCCTGGCGCAGACGGTCGCCGGCCCATACACCTCGGTCAAGCCGTAGACGTGGGTGAGGTCAAAGCCCATCTGTTCCATACCCTCGATCATGGATGCCGGCGGAGCCGCGCCCGCCACCATGGCCTTGATGCCGGCCGGAACGCCCTCTTTCAAGGCCGCCGGCGAATTGACCAGCAGGCCATGCACGATGGGGGCGCCGCAGTAGTGGGTGACCCCGTGCTCCCGCATGGCATCGAAGATGGCCTGGGCCTCGACCCGCCTCAGGCAGACATTGACACCGGCACGGGCCGCCAGCGTCCAGGGAAAGCACCAGCCATTGCAGTGGAACATGGGCAGGGTCCAGAGGTAGACCGCATGCTTGGGCATGTCCCATTCGAGGATGTTGCTGATGGCATTGACCGCCGCTCCCCGGTGGTGGTAGACGACCCCCTTGGGGTTGCCGGTGGTGCCGCTCGTGTAGTTGAGGGCGATGGCATCCCATTCGTCGGCCGGCAACGCCCATGAAAAAGCAGGATCACCGCCGGCCAGGAAGTCCTCGTAGCTCACGCTTCCGATAGGCTGCGCCGCGCCGGCAAACAGTGCATCTTCGACGTCGATCACCAGCAGGGGTGAGGTGCCCTGGCGCAACCCGATGGCTCTGGCCATGGTGGGCGCGAACTTCGGATCGACGATCACGGCACGGGCCTCGCCATGGTCGAGCATGAACGCGATGGCTTCGGCGTCCAGACGGGTGTTGAGTGTGTTGAGAACCGCTCCCGCCATGGGAACGCCGAAGTGGGCTTCCACCATGGGCGGCGTGTTCGGCAGCATGGCCGCCACCGTGTCGTTCTTGCCGATGCCCGCCTGCTGCAACGCACTGGCCAGGCGCCGGCAGCGTTCATAGGTCTGGGCCCAGGTCTGGCGCAGACCGCCGTGAACAACTGCCAGCCGGTCCGGATAGACCTCGGCCGTCCGCTCGATGAAGGACAGGGGCGAGAGCGGCGCGAAATTCGCCTCGTTGCGCTCCAGTCCCTGTTCGTACATGTGGCTCATGGTGCCGTCTCCTGTGTGTGGTGTCATTGCGCGAGAATACCCCGATGGCGATCCCACAATCCTTCATCCAGGAACTGCTTGGCCGCATCGACGTGGTCGAGGTGGTGGGTCGCTACGTGCAGCTGAAGAAGGGTGGCGCCAATTTCATGGGCCTGTGCCCTTTTCATGGCGAGAAATCCCCCTCTTTCAGCGTGAGCCCGTCCAAGCAGTTCTACCACTGCTTCGGCTGCGGCGCCAACGGGAATGCCATCGGTTTCCTGATGGAGCACGCCGGCATGAGCTTCATCGAGGCGGTCAAGGATCTCGCGGGCCAGGTGGGCCTGCAGGTGCCCGAAGACGATGCGTCGCCGCAGGACCGGGCGCGCGCCGCCCAGGTACGGCAGAAGCAGGCCACGCTCACCGACGTGCTGGAGAAAGCCGCCCACGACTATCAGCACCAGCTCAAGGCATCACCGCGTGCGGTCGACTACCTCAAGCGCCGGGGCCTGACCGGCATCATCGCCAAGACCTTCGGCATGGGTTACGCGCCCGAAGGCTGGCACCATCTGGCCGGGGTGTTTCCGGACTACACCGAACCCTTGCTGGTGGAGTCGGGGCTGGTCATCGAGCACGAGGACGAAAAGGGACAGGACGGCGAGACCCGGCGTTACGACCGATTTCGCGACCGGATCATGTTTCCGATCCGCAACGTCAAGGGCGAATGCATCGGTTTCGGTGGCCGCGTGCTGGACAAGGGGGAGCCCAAGTACCTGAACTCGCCCGAGACACCGGTCTTCAGCAAGGGGCGCGAGCTGTACGGCCTGTTCGAGGGCCGCACCGCCATTCGCCAGCACGGCTACGCCCTGGTGACGGAAGGCTATATGGACGTGGTCGCCCTGGCGCAGCTGGGCTTTGCCAATGCGGTGGCCACGCTGGGCACAGCCTGCACCAGCGACCATGTGCACAAACTGTTCCGCTTCACCGATGCCGTGGTGTTCAGCTTCGATGGCGATGCCGCCGGCCGTCGGGCAGCCCGCAAGGCCCTGGAAGCCGCCCTGCCGCTGGCCACGGACACCCGCAGCGTCAAGTTTCTGTTCCTGCCGCCCGAGCACGACCCCGACAGCTACATCCGCGAACACGGCGAGGCCGCTTTCGCCCGCTGCGTGAAAGAAGCCTTGCCCCTTTCGCGCTTTCTGGTGGAGGCGGCGGGAGCCGACTGCGACCGGGACAGCGCCGAGGGGCGTGCCCGCCTGGCGGCACAGGCCCGCCCTCTGTGGATGAGCTTGCCGGAGGGCGCTCTCAAACGCCAGTTGCTTGACGAGCTGGCCCATGCCGTGGGTATTGGCAGTGCCGATCTGGCCCAGTTGTGGCAACAGGCCGGCCACGGTGGCCGCAACCACCGCTCAGGGCCAGCGGCATCACCTGCGCCGGCCGCGACCTCCGAATCCCACGCACCCGCGGATGGCGGCGCCGGCCGCTCCCGTTCATCCGGCGAACCTGGCTCTGGTGAAGCCTATGGCGTCACGTTCCGGCCAGAGCGCGGCGGACGCGGCCGCAGTCCGGGCGGATGGCGTCGATGGCCGCCACCGCCACCGCGCATGCTGGGGACAGCCCGGGCAGGTGTCGGGCGGGCCGACCGTGCGGTCGGGCTGTTGCTGGCCAACGGCCAGGCATGGGATCGGTTGTCGGCCGACGACCACGCCATGCTGGCCCAGCTGCCCCCACCTCACGGTCCACTGATGGCCTGGCTGGAATCGCAGTTGCATGAACATGGCCCCCAGCCCTGGGCGGTGCTGCGCGAAGCCCTGCGGGACCATGAGTTCGAAGGCTTCGGACTGCAACAGGGTGATCTGGCGGCGCAGAGCGCCGACCCCGAAGCGGAAACCGCCGAAATCGACGAAGTCATGACCCGGCTGCGGATCGACCACCTCAAGGAACTGGAGAACGAAGCCATCGCGCAAGCCTCGTCGGATCCGGCCCAGTTGCAGCGCTACCGCGACCTGCTGGCCCTGCGCAAGGCCCTGCAACACAAAATCGGCGACGCCACGTTATAATTACAGGTTGCACCGCAAGCGCGACAGCAGCACCTCCGGTTTCGGCCACGCCCACGTACCCGGGCGAAGACGGATCCTCATCCCGGCCGACGCGACGCCTCACAGGCGCCGACGCACCCCGCAAGGACTGCACACCAAATGATCGCCCGACAGCTTGCAGGCCCGCCTTTTCCGGCCGAAGGTGGGTGACGTGTCCGACAAGAACCTCCGGAGTTGCCGTATTGCGGCGCCCTCTGGCGTTTTTTGCCTGTGTCCCAGCCGGTTCCTTATCCGACATTTTTTGAGGTACCCATGCCCGCGAAGAAGTCTGCCAGTGCGCCTGCCGTGTCCAGTTCATCAAAAACCGCCAGCAAGACAGGCGCTGCCGCCGCAGCGACGGAGACGGCCAAGAAGAAAGCATCATCTCCCGTGACCGCCAAGACCGCCGAATCCACGACCGCCAAGACCAGCAAGGCCAGGACCACCAAGGCCGCTGCCGAAGAACTCGACACCACCGCCACCACGGCCACCGTGGCCAAGAAGAAGCCCGGTCGCCCGGCCAAGGCCGCCAGCGACAAGCCGGCAGCCAAGACGGGTGCCAAGCGTGGCCGCAAACCCAAGGCCAAGGCCGAATCCGGCACCGATTTCGATGACGCCGACCTGAGCGACATCGACGAGGATCTGACCGAAGAGACCCCGGAAGAGACCGTCGACGAGGCGCAGCCGGTGGAGAAGGTCAAGCCCCTTCGCATGAAGATCAGCAAGGCCAAGGAGCGCGCGCTGATGAAGGAATTCGGACTGGACGAAACCGTCCTGTCCGAAGAGGAAGCCAAGAGCCGCCGCGAGCGCCTCAAGACCCTGATCAAGCTGGGCAAGACCCGTGGCTACCTGACGCACGGCGAGATCAACGACCACCTGCCGGACAAGCTGGTCGAGGCCGAGACGCTGGAAGTCGTGGTCTCGCTGCTCAATGACATGGGTGTGGCCGTCTACGAGCAGACACCGGACGCCGAGACCCTGCTGCTGTCGAACACCGGCCCCACCGCCGCCACCGAGGAAGAAGCCGAAGAGGAAGCCGAGGCCGCACTGTCCACCGTGGACAGCGAATTCGGCCGCACGACCGATCCGGTGCGCATGTACATGCGCGAGATGGGTACGGTCGAACTGCTGACCCGCGAGGGCGAGATCGAGATTGCCAAGCGCATCGAGGGCGGCCTCAACGACATGATGGCCGCCATCAGCGAGAGCCCGGCGACCATCGACGAGATCCTGCAGATGTCGGAGGAAATCCGTGAAGGCAAGGTCGTGATCTCGACCGTGGTCGACGGCTTTGCCGACGCCGACGAGGCCGATGACTACGTGGCCGAGGAAGACTTCGACGACTACGACGAAGCCGATGACGACGATGGCAAGGGCGGTTCCAAGGCGCTGACCCGCAAGCTGGAAGAACTCAAGCGCGAGGCGCTGGAGCGCTTTGACACGATCCGTGCCCAGTTCGAGAAGCTGCACAAGATCTATGACAAGGAAGGCTACGGCACGCCTCACTATGTCAAGACCCAGCAGTCCATCACCGACACGCTGATGACGATCCGCTTCACCGCCAAGGCGATCGAGAAACTCAGCGGCACGATGCGCTCGCAGGTCGACGAGGTCCGAAAGAAAGAGCGCGAATTGCGCCGCATCATCGTGGACAAGTGCGGCATGCCGCAGGAGAAGTTCATTGCCGACTTCCCGGCCAACCTGCTGAACCTCGACTGGGTCGTCAAGCAGTCTGCCGCCGGCAAGCCCTGGAGCACGGTGATGGAACGCAACATCCCGCCGGTCCAGGAACTCCAGCAGGGCCTGATGGACATCCAGAGCAGCGTGGTGGTCCCCCTGACCAAGCTCAAGGACATCCACAAGCGGATGAACGAGGGCGAGGCCACCTCGCGCGATGCGAAGAAGGAGATGATCGAGGCCAACCTGCGCCTGGTGATCTCCATCGCCAAGAAGTACACCAACCGCGGCCTGCAGTTCCTCGACCTGATCCAGGAAGGCAACATCGGCCTGATGAAGGCGGTGGACAAGTTCGAGTACCGCCGTGGTTACAAGTTCTCGACCTACGCCACCTGGTGGATCCGGCAGGCCATTACGCGTTCGATCGCCGACCAGGCCCGCACGATCCGCATTCCGGTTCACATGATCGAAACGATCAACAAGATGAACCGCATTTCGCGCCAGCACTTGCAGGAGTTCGGCTTCGAGCCGGATGCGTCCATCCTGGCCGAGAAGATGGACATGCCCGAGGAAAAGATCCGCAAGATCATGAAGATTGCGAAGGAGCCGATCTCGATGGAAACCCCCATCGGCGACGACGACGATTCGCACCTGGGCGACTTCATCGAGGACCAGGCCAACACGGCGCCGATCGAGGCGGCCATGCAGGCGGGTCTGCGCGAGGTGGTCAAGGAGATTCTGGACAGCCTGACGCCGCGCGAAGCCAAGGTGCTGCGCATGCGCTTCGGCATCGAGATGTCGACCGACCACACGCTGGAAGAGGTCGGCAAGCAGTTCGACGTGACGCGCGAGCGCATCCGCCAGATCGAAAGCAAGGCGGTTCGCAAGCTCAAGCACCCGAGCCGCTCGGACAAGCTGCGCAGCTTCATCGATTCGCTGTGATTTGCACAGCCCCATAGAAAAGGGAGCCCTCGGGCTCCCGTTTCTTTTCCGGCTGACCGACTTTCGACTCAGACCGTCTCCAGCGCCAGCACACCCGTCGCCGTGTTCGAAATCGGGATGTGGTAATTGCTGTGCACCTTGCGCACACCGGCGCCTGCGGCCGTCAGTGCCGCGCGCATGGCCAGCCACATGAGCAACTCCACGCCCTGGGTGCCAGCCTTCTCCACCAGTTCCAGATCGCTGAACTGGGTGGCCCATTCCGGGTTGGTCTCCATGCTGTCCAGGAACTGCAGGTCGAACGACTTGTTGATGAAACCGGCACGCTCGCCATCGAGCTGGTGGCTCAGGCCGCCGGTGGCCATCACCGCCACCTTCTTGTCACTGTCCCAGCTCTGAATCGCCTCACCCACGGCTTTGCCCAGCTTGTAGACACGCCTGGCGGTCGGCAGCGGAAACTGCACCGTGTTGATGTTGATCGGCACGATCTGCACCGGTGCGACTTCGTGTTCGGGCCAGAACAGCTTGAACGGCAGCGTGCAGGCATGGTCGACCAGCATTTCCTGGCAGGTGACGATGTCGAACTCCTTGGCAATCAGTTCGCGGATCAGGTGCCAGGACAGATCGGGACACCCCGGAATGGGCGGCAGGGTGGGAATGCCCCAACCTTCATCGGCGTTGCTGTACGTGGCGGCCGCACCGACCGCGAAGGTGGGCATCTTGTCCAGGAAGAAGTTCAGGCCGTGGTCGTTGTAGAAGACCACCACCACGTCCGGACGCACCTTGTCCAGCCAGGCATGAATGGGCGGAAAGCCGTCAAAAAAGGGCTTCCAATAGGGTTCGTTCTGCAGCCCCTTGTGGATGGCGCCGCCAATGGCGGGAATGTGCGACGTGGCCAGGCCACCGATGAGTTGTGCCATGTGGGTGTCTCCTGATTCAGCACTGTTGATTCGCGGCCACGAGCCTGGCTTTGAATTCGTCCTTGCTCATGCCCGTCTGCTGGGCCCCGATGTCCTGCATGTCCAGGCCGAAGATACCGGCGAACTTGGCCAGGTAGTAGGCGTTGCCGCCGGCGGCGATCAGGGCCAGCACCTGCTTGGAGCGGATGGCCTCTGCCTGCTGTTCATTGAGGCCGTAGCGTTTCATGTAGGCCTCGGGATCTGCGACGAAGGCTTCGCGGTTGGCCTTGTCGTTGAACGAGAAGCACATCTTGTTCAACGCGTAGCCTTTCTGCGCGGCGTCACCGTCAAACGGTGTTGTGCCGGGGATGGTCTTGCTCACGGCCGGTCTCCTGCGTGGGGTGAATTGATCTGGGTCAGGACGGAGTGTCGCGAAACCCTTGCAAAAGATAAACCGTTCTTTCATCATCTGATTCATGAGTATTTTCGATTGGTCAGACCTGGATGCGAAGGCCTTGCAACAACTGGTGGCCGTTGTCGATGAAGGCAGCGTCACGCGGGCGGCTTTGCGCCTGGGGGTGACGCAGTCGGCGGTGAGCCACCAGCTGGACAAGCTGCGCGCCATCACCGGCGACCCGCTGTTCGTCAAGAGCGGTCGGGGCATCGTGGCCACCGCCCGGGCGCAGCACCTGGCTGACGAAGCACGGGGTCTGCTGCGCCAGCTGGAGCGCTTTGCCCATGCCGGCGACTTTGACCCGGCACGCTGGCAGGCCACCGTCACCATTGCCGCCAACGATTTCCAGCGTGATGTGCTGCTGCCCACGCTGGCGCAGCGCCTGCATGAAGCCGCACCCGGCGTTGTATTACGCGTGATCCCGTCGGACGTCCCCAGCCTGGAAATGTTGCGCGATCGGGTCTGCGACCTGGCAATCAGCCCTCGTCCGCCAGAAGGCAGCGACATCCTGCAGCAGCGCCTCTTCGAAGACCGCTACCGTGTTTTCTACGACCCCACTTTGCGCGATGCGCCTGCTAGCCTGCATGACTACCTGGAGGCAGACCATGCCACCGTGGTCTATGAACCGCGACGCGCACTGTACCTGGACCGAACGCTGGAGGCCCAGGGCATCCGGCGCAGGTTCGTGATCATGGTGCCAGGTTTCGCCGGATTGCCTGCATTCATCAAAGGCAGCGCTCGGCTGGCCACTGCACCGTCTTTGCTGCAACACAGCTTGATGCGCGATCTGGCCCATGCCGACGTACCGCTGCCCTGCCCCACCATGCCCATGTACCTGATCTGGCATCGCCAGCATCAGGTGGATGCGGCGCATCGCTGGCTGCGCGAACAGATACAAACATTGACACCGGCTGCCGTGGCCGGATGCACGCCCTGATCAGGGCCGCTCGGCCTGCCCTGTGAGTGCACACCGCCCTTGCTGCGGGCTCTGCATGCCCGCATGAGCCTCGGAATGCAGTAAAGCGGGACAGCCGCTGCGCACGCATTCAATCAGGTGTCGCGTCGGCGCCCGCCAGATCTCCAGCTATCAGCTTGAACTGTTCCAGCGCAGCCTGCAGGTCTTCCACGATCTCCTGCGCAATCACCTCCGGCGCGGGCAGGTTGTCGCTGTCGGCCAGAGACTCATCCTTGAGCCAGAAGATGTCCAGGCTCGCCTTGTCGCGCGCCACCAATTCGTCGTAGCTGTACACACGCCAGCAGCCGTCCGGGTTCTCGGCTGACCAGGTCGCCTGGCGCAGGTGCCGCTGGCCCACCTTGAACAGTTCGACAAACTCGTTCAGGTGCTCGCGCCTGAGCGGGTTCGTCTTGAGCGTGAAGTGCTGATTCGTGCGCAGGTCGTAAATCCACAGCTGCTTCGTCCACGGCGTTTCGCTCGCCGGCTTTTTGTCGAAGAACAGGACATTGGCCTTGACGCCCTGCGCATAGAACAGGCCGGTGGGCAGGCGCAGCAGGGTGTGCAGATCGCATTCGTGCAGCAGCTTGCGACGGATGGTCTCGCCCGCCCCGCCTTCGAACAGCACGTTGTCTGGCAGCACCACCGCCGCACGACCATGGGTGGCCAGCAGCGTCTTGATGTGCTGCACAAAGTTCAGCTGCTTGTTGCTGGTGGTGGCCCAGAAATCGTCCCGCTCGATGATGTCCTTCTCGGTGCTGGTGCGGCCATCTTCACCCACGATGACTGTGCTGCTCTTCTTGCCGAACGGCGGGTTGGCCAGCACGACGTCGTAACGCTCGCCGGGGTCGCTGCCCAGCGCGTCGCCCACCACCACCGGCACCGACTTTTCGGAGCCGATGCCGTGCAGCATCAGGTTCATCGCACACACCCGCGCCGTGGCCTGCACCAGCTCGTAGCCGGTGAACGCCTTTTCCTTCAGGTGTTTGAGCTGGTCGCGCGTGAGGTTCTTGTGGTGCGCGGTGATGTGGTTGTGCGCCGTGAACAGAAAGCCGCCCGTGCCGCAGGCCGGATCGCAAATGGTTTCGCCCGGTTGCGGCGCGATGCAGTCCACCATGGCCTGAATGAGCGCGCGCGGCGTGAAATACTGGCCCGCGCCGCTCTTCGTGTCCTGCGCGTTGCGCTCCAGCAGGCCTTCGTAGGCGTCGCCCTTCACGTCCGCACCCAGAATGGTCCAGGTCTCGGTGTCGATCAGGTCCGCCACCACCCGGCGCAGCTTGGCCGGGTCCTGGAACTTGTTCTGTGCCTTGGCAAAGATCAGGCCCAGCGTGCCCCGCTCCATGCCCAGCCGCTCCAGCGTGTGGCGGTAGTGGTCGAACAGGCCGTCGCCATCGCGCTTGAGCAGCTCAGGCCAGCTGTAGCCCGCCGGCACGATGCTGGGCTGGTTGTACGGCGGCTGGCTGCGCTCGTCGGCCATCTTCAGGAACAGCAGGTAGGTCAGCTGCTCCACATAGTCGCCATAGCTCATGCCGTCGTCGCGCAGCACGTTGCAGTAGTTCCAGAGCTTCTGGACGAGGGTGTTGGTGTTCATATCAATGGCCACAAGCGCGGCCAGCTGGCGTTCAGATGCCCAGCGGCAACTCGCGTGCGTCCAGACCCATGGCCTGGAGTTCCCGACGGAAATGGGTCATGGCCAAGGGGACCACCTGGGCCACCAGAACGTACTGATAGGGCTCCGTGGCAAAACGTGGACCGATCAGCTCTTCGGTCACACCGACCGGGTATTCGAACTTGCCTTCATAGCGACCTTCGAACACCGCTCCAGTGTCTGCCCCTTCAGGGGTCTTGGCTGCGGCATGCAGCACGACATTGACCAACGCCAACAGCGGACCATCTGCGGTGGTAGAGGTACCCAAACCCACCTCGATGTCCTGCCGGAGTTCCAGACTCAGCTCCTGCTGCGCTGGAGCGGGCGCACTGTTGTCGCCTCGAAACTGCGTGACGCGCAACGACACCAGGCGCGGGCGCTGCTCAACTACTTCCATTGGCGCTCCTGCGGCTCAACGCCATGCCCCGCGACCGGGTAGGTGTGCATGCCCACAGAGGGCGAAGGCCGGAAGCCGCCATTGCCGAAGTTGGCAACGATCACGTTGCTGGACCGGTTCCTTGCGAAAACGATCTGCGCCGCCGGCTTGGCCGGGCGCAGTTCCGCGGTCATGCCCTCCTGGTCCACCAGCGCCCAGAACGCGTCTTCACTGCGCAGCACCAGGCGCAGCAGCTTGTCCATGGCCTCGGAATGCGCCACGTCGTCGTTTTCGTACTTGCTGAAAGCCACCGGGCCACCGCCGAACAGCCGGGCAGCCTGCTTCTGGTTGATCTTGTAGCGTTCACGCAAAGCCGCAATCTCTGCCCCGCTGAGCAAGCCATCCACCTGCTTGCGAAACGCCATCACGGCTCGCTTGTTGGCGCGCATTTCTGCAGCGCCGGCAAAGTCGGACCCGCACGCGTCGCACAGCTGATAGTACGAGGCCACCTGGCCTTTGTGTCCCTTGTATTCGGCTTCCACCTGCTCCACATGATCGGTCACGTGGCCCGCCCCGCAAATGGGGCACCGTGTTTTGTCATTCATACAGACCTCCTGGTCTTGTGATTCGCTCAGGTATGGCAAGACACCATCAGCACCAACGCACCGGTCTTGCCAATCGCGAACTTCAGGAAATATTCCACCGTCATCTCTTTGCGGGCTGCTTCGATCCACTCGCGGCGCCGGATGACATAGGCGTCGCACGCGGCCCAAGCACCCTTGCCGTTGTCACACCACTCGGAATCCTTGTAATCACTTGGGTTCAAACTCCGGATCAGGTCAGCCACATCATCCTCGTCCCAACCCAAGTTCGGCACATCGCGCCTGCACTTGGTCGTCCACAGGAACACGCTCCCAGACTTGCTTACCAGCCCCTGCACCCGCTCCAACGAATACAGCGGCTCAGCACCGATCTTGACGCGGTCGCCCGGTGGTGGACCTCCACTGTACTCTGAAACGATCAGGAAATTTACCATAATGGTAATTTTCGAGGCATAAACCCGGAATAACTGTATATCTTAACAGTATCAACCAAGTTCCGCCTCCTGCAACGCCTTCAGCGTTCGCCCCTGCGCGTCCTTCCACTTGGTGCGGCCGGGGCTGGCTGTCCCGGCACGGCGGCCGGCAGGGCCACGGCTGGGGCCTGCTCGAACGCATGCACCCCCGCACCGGCAGCATGCCCAGCATGTGGGCCAGAAATACTTCCATGTCGGCCCGATCGGCCTCGCTCAGGCTGGGTTCGGTGGGCTGGTTGGCGTTGTCCAGCGGCACCCGCTTGGCCGCGCGGGCCAGCGCGATCAGCCGCGCCTCCAGAAACTGCACATGCGCCTTGTTCAGCAGCCCGGCCGTGGCCGTGGTGAAGCCGATGGCGCGGGTCCAGAAATCCTTCTTCGACTGGTGGTCCTGCAGGCGCGGCAGGATCGGGTCGCCCTCGCCCACGTAGAGCAACTCACCCTCGCCATCCGGCCGCGGCCCCAGCAGCAGGTAGACGCCGGTCTGCGCCAGCTCCGGCCGCGCCTTCACCTGCGGCAGCAACGCCCGCGGAAACACCAGCGCCTTGCCGATCCAGTTGGATTTCTCGACGATGCGCAGGCCGTCGGGGTCGCCGTCGGCGACGAAGATGCGGAGGGAAAAAGGGATGCTCATGCTGTTCATTGAGGTGTCTTGGCGACCGTGCGATACGCCTGATCGGGACGATTGCGAACTTCCGGATGGCGCAACTCCAACAACCCCTCTCGCACCATCGCAGTGAGGAAACGAGACTGCAACTTCTCCGCGTCGCGATCCACCAATGCCGCCAGTTCAGAGGCGGCCAGCCAGCGACTCGCACAGAGCTTCAAGACGATGGCTTTGAGCTGATCCCTGGGCAAATTCTTGTTCTTGCGGGCGGGCTCGGCGAGTGGCAACAGCGCTTGAACCTCGGGCGAGAGTCCTGCCAGGCGACCCGATTGGGGGGAGTTCGGAGTCGATTGGGGGGACTCCCCGACCCATTGGGGGGAGTCCTGGGGGGAGTTTCCCTCCAAATGAGGGGAGTCCCCATCGGATTGGGGGGAGTCCTCCGCCACCCGGTAGCTGGCCCAGCGGCGCTGGTTCTGCTGGGTCAGCAGACCATCGCGCACCAGCCCCTGCAGCACGGCGGTGATGTCTTTGGAATGCTCCCCGGTGATTTCCTGCATACGGCCATTGGTCACGCTGCCTTCCACCTGCGCCGTCACCACCGCCTGCACCGCCGTCTTGTCCAGCCGGGCAAACTGGTCGCCAAACCGCTGATGCAGCGCCTTTTCCACCTCGTCCGGAATCAGGCTGACCATGGGCAGCACCAGCTTCACGCGGTCCGGCTGCAAGAACTCTTCCAGCCGAGGCGTGCGCCAGTGTTGCGACCGCCAGCCGGCGCGGATCTTGTCCATCCCCGACCCGGCCTTGTCACCACCACCCATGAGCTGAAACATCAGCTGCAGGCTCTTGTTGCGGCACTCGCTCACCCCGCCCTGCAACAGCTGCACCCGCGACACCAGCAGCGAACCCGGGTTGGACAGCTCGATCCGATCCAGATAGCGCTCGATCACCACCCCGCCCTGGCCCCGGTGGTCCGCGTGCACCAGGGCATTGACCACCGCCTCGCGCAAAGCTTCGTGTACTGCCGAGTCGTCCTTGCGGTACAGCTCCCGGTCCAGCTGAAACGGCATCTTCAAGTCGCCCGACAGGCGTTGCATCACCCGCACGTAGAACTGGAACAGGTTGTTCTCCCAGGTGCCGTCGGGCACCACGCGGTCCGTCCAGCGCACGGCCGGGTCGTCGGACAGACGCTCGCGGTAGTCCACATGAAACCCCGGCAAAGCCTCCCGCAAAGCTTCGAACCGGCCGAACATCAGCAGGCCCGCCACGGTGGCACCCTCCAGCCCCGTGGCGCGGTCACGGCGCAGGGCACTCAGCTTGGTCAGCAAGGCGGCATCGTCCAGCAACAGCCAGGGGTGGTCGGGCGCACGGGACGCAAACCGGTTGCGGTACTGCTTGACCGTCTCCGGGTCAAAGTCGGCCTGGCCGAAATGCTCCACGATCTGCGCATCGGCCGGCGTGTCCGACTGATCGGCCAGCATGCGGCGCACCTCGTCGTCCGAGCAGCGGTAGTCTCCCTCGTCCGCCCGGCGAAAGCTGCCGTTCATGGGGTTGGGCCCCACAAACACCGGGCGCTGCAAGCGCGAGGCGCGCGGCACGTTCACCACCACAAACTGGCGCCCTTCGTCGTCCACCGTGCGCACGTCGTCGTCGCGCAGCAGGTTGGCGCTGATCTTGTTGCGGTCGTTCAGCTGCGCCCACAACACCGTGCGCAACTGCGCCGCGTCGGGCACGCCCTCCCACACCAGTTCACCCCGCTTTTCGGCCACCCCCAGCACGATGGTGCCGCCCTGCGTGTTGGCGAACGCGGAATACGACTCCCAGAAGCTGCCCGGCAACCCGCCCCGCGCCGACTTGAATTCGGTGTCGATGCCCTCGGTGCTGGACTGAAGGGAAGAGAACAGATCAAGTTGGCGCATGGTGTACTTCAGGTCGGCTCAGGTCTTGGCCATTCTTTGCACAGCAGTTCTCCAAGAGCCCTTCCTCGCAAAGCAATGGCATCTTCATCCCATGTCTTAACCGAATCGAAATAGCGATTCATTCGCAACACCGAGTGCTTGTACTCAACCAATTTCATTTCGAGTGATCCATTGCTAGCTGCAGGATTCAAGTACTTGTTCAAAAGCGTCAAGTTTCCAATAGTCTGCAATTGAATATTCCGATGCCGAATTGCGTCAGCAAACTCGATCATCTCGTCTTTGGCAAGGGACGGGTATCTGACAACATGCGCGGGGATGTCAATCCCCTTCAATTGCCAATTTGCAGACCATGTTTGCGGCAAAACATGCTCAATTTGAAGTGCATGTGGTAAATCATGTGATTCTGATTTCTTGCCGCGTTGCGCCAGCTCCAGCCTCTCAAGAATTAGGCGAAGTGCAGGGGTTCCAAGGACATTAAAAACAGGTTTCCCGATCGCGAACTCAACAACCTCAGCATCTTCAGGCCACTTCCGCGTACCGCCCTTCCCGCTTAGAAGCTTCTTTGCCAATGCCAACTGAACATCAGCAGCCGGCACTCCACGCAAAGCGTCAATTACTTCAACGAACAGCTTGTTGTACTCTTTGTTTTCCTCGCCCATAAAGACTCGTCTGGCAAGAAAACACTCGACTACAAAGAGGCATTTCTGCTTTTGCTCTTCATCGAGCCCCGCCTCGCACTCCAAAAACAAGATGAGAGGTGTAGCTGTTGAGACGTCGAAATCCTGCAACACACGGCGCAAGTCTTTACTGGAAAGCCCGCTAGACGTTACTCCCTCGTACTTCTGATATACCTCGGCGTGTTTGGCTAAATCCGCAAGTTCGTCACGCACGTTTGCGTATGGTTTAGGTGCTGCTGAAATCCATCGCCGATATTCCTCATTAACTCGTCGCGTGTCGATCATCTGACCAGTTTTGGTCATAAGGAAGTACCGCAACGCCATATCAAGGCGCGAGTGCGAACGCCCACCACGCTTTATCTCGGCACTCCAGAAGGGCGTTTCAAACTTGCTCCAGTATTCGTCAAATATCTGATCACGGTTTTGGCGCTCCTTTTCGGCGCGCATGAAGATCAAACTCCGCAATAAATCCGACTGTGAAAGAGGGCGACCTTGCGAATTTAATGAGTAAAAAATTTCTTGAGAGTCATCACCCTCCGACAGTGCAATTTCCACGACACAAAAGTCCTGCTGAAGTGCTTGCAGGAGCGCAAAGGCGACGTCCTCACTCGCCTTTCCAGATTCCGCGGACTCCTTTACCAACCAAGCCTCGATAACTTTAGAGAAATACAAGTAGGCATCCACCAAATTACTGCGTGGTTCAGGCTTGCGTTTCCGCGGCAGGCGGATCAAAGGATATTTCTTCTCAACATCTGCTTTACTGCCCGCTGATAATACTGCGCGAAACACATCACGATTCAATGTCGTGGGCCACAGTTTGAAGAGCTCCTCCTCTGGCGCCTCCATAACATCAGAGTCTGAATTCTCCAGATAGCGAGTGGTTGCACGATCAAGGGTACGCCAATCGTTCTTTCGTACAATATCGCGAAATGCGCAAAGTAATAGCTGCAACGTTGTCAATCGCTGCTGACCATCAATGACCAAGAATCGTTTTACCTCACGCGGGGAACTGGGGCGCACGCCTTCGATGATCAAAGCTCCCAAATAATGCGGCGTGCCTTGCTTACCTGCCAACTGCAGAGCCGCTTTCTCTACAACGTCTTCCCAAAGGGTTTCCCACTGTGGAGACTCTTGCCACACATAGAGTCTTTGAAACATTGGCACCACATATCGCAGTTGAGAGTTGAAGAGCGATTCAATGGTTCTTGGATTTGCTTGCATGAATATCCGATCAAATAGAGAAACTCTTGCTTAGCACCGCCTGCCGCAGCGCCCGAGCATGCCGGAGGTTCTTTTCGACATCTGCTTCGATACCGCTGAGGATAGATAGCCGGCGTTCAACCTCCGCCACGATCCGCACTTGCTCGACCCGAGGAGGAACCGGTATCCAAATGGACTCCAGCAAGGTGGTGTTGAACCCAGGACGGGTCGCACCACGAACGCTCGCAAATACTTGGCGTGTTACAGCTGGCATTGACGACAAGGCGTAGACAGCTATGTGAGGGTCCAAAAAATCGTTGTGCAGCCGCGCACGGAGAATGTGCCCGGTCATGCGCCAATCGGCTACATCGTCGGGGGCGACGCAAACCTTTCCGAGTGTTGCCCCTGATCGAGCGAAGAGGATGTCACCAGCCCAGACGTCATATCGCGCCAGCTGATCGGCCTTCGCCCTACCGACAAAGTAGAGACCTTCGCGTTTGAAGCCTGTGCCCGTCAAATTTCCAACGGCAATCACTGGCACCCCCGACGCACAGAAGTCAGTGTTATGAAGTTGAGCTCCAAACGGTCCCGTCTGCACCGTACTGAACGGATCTTCCCCAAGAACCCCAAACGCACACCACGTCCAACCATCAGGAAGACTTGGCAGATCGGCCTTAGAAGATAGTTTGATCGTGGGCACCTCTCCTTTGCCCGACCATTTCTCGGCTCGACGCTGGAGGATTCGCGCAAGCAGCGTCTCGCCGGACTCTGGGTTACGCCCTTCGCGGCGGGCGATGCTGGCTTCGGTTTCGACGAGGCGGCCTTCGACGGCGGCTTTGAGGACGGCGGCTTTGTAGCGTTTGAGGTTGGCCTTGACGCGCTGGAGGCTGGCGACGGCTTCGTCGAGGCGGGAGAACTGTTTGTCGATGTCGGCGACGATGCGGCGCTGCTCGTCCAGGTCCGGCAGCGGCAACTGAACCGACTCAATGTCGCCGCGCCGCAGGTTGTTGATGTTGACACCCATCGACTTTTCGCCGATTTGCTTCCAGTAGCTTGGCGACTGCAAGAACGACGCGAGGTATCTCGGATCGACAGACTCTGCCGGACGAATGGCTGCGCAAAACGCGCCAAAGGAACCGCCCCAGTCATGCCCAAGCAAGGCGGATTTGCCAACCAGGTGTTTGCTCCCGCTTGAAGTCGCCACCACGATGTCGCCGGCCCGCAGCTTCTGAGTAGCGGAGACATTTGCCTCAGGGACAAAGACAAGATCTGAATCAAGAACCAGACGCGCAGCTTGAATATTCGTGGCACGTAGAACAGGGACGTACCCATCTTGTTCACTGCTACGTGCATCGTCTTTCGCGTAGGTAACGCCGCGAACCAAGTCGGCGACATCTGCGATACGCACTTCCGGCCAACGATCCCTCACGCCACCAACTCCCGGTTCAGCTCATCCATCACCTGCGGCAGCTGTTCGCCAAACAGCTGGTGCACGCGGCCCAGGCCGCCTTGCTGGCTGAAGGGGGCGTAGTCAAAGTCTTCCAGTTCAATGCCCAGGTTGGCGGCGATGTGGTCGCGGATCATTTCCAGCCAGTGTTGTTGTTCGGGGGTGAAAGGTTCACCGTGCTGCGCCAGCCAGGCCTTGAAGTTGGCCTGCACCCGTTCGGGGTACGGCACGAGCTCGTTGTCTTGCTGCATGGCAAAGCGCACCAGGCTGACGATGTCGGTCAGCAGTCGTTTCTGGTTTGACCCTTTGACCTTGCCTTTCTGCAGCGCGGCGTAGGCCTGCCACAGGGCGCTTTCGTCGATCAGGTGCGGCGGGGCGTGCAGCGCGTCGGCCAGGGCCTTGATGTCTTCAAACCGCAGGGGCGCGCGCACCGGGCGGTTGTAGAGGATTTGCAGCGCGGTGATTTCGTCCTTGTGCTGCTGGATGAAGGCTTCGAAGCTTTGCACCAGTTGCTGGGCGCGGTCGCTGGCTGCTTCGGCAAAGCCGGCGTGCAGCAGTGCGTCTTGCGTGACGGTGTCGATGACGAGGTCGGCCTTCTGCTTGAGCTTGAGGATGAGTTCGCGCAGCGCGGGGTTGGCCAGGGGCTCGGTGGCGTGTTGCAGCGCGGCTTCGGCCTGCTGGGGCGGTGTGTCTTCGTCGCGCGTCTGCTCCAGCGCCTGCACCAGGCCGCGGGCGATATCGCGCAGGCTGCGGCCGCCGCTGGCTTCCATCACTTTGGCCTGGTCGGCCTCGCTCACATCGCGGTCCAGTCGGGTCAGGCGCACGGCCACGCTGCTGATGACTTCGTCGTCCACATTACCCAGGGCCACGGCCTGCAGCAGTTTGTCCAGCGGCACGGCCTTTTTGCTGTCCATGGGGCGGCTGTCGGTCTTGTCGCGTTCGCACACGCCCACGCAGTCGACGATGACGAAGTGGTCTTTGCGCACGTGTTCGCCGGGATTGACGCTGCGCAGGTCGTCGTCTTTGCACACGCGCACGCCGCGGCCTTTCATCTGCTCAAAGAAGCTGCGGCTTTTGACGCCGCGCATGAACATGACGATTTCCACCGGCTTGATGTCGGTGCCGGTGGCGATCATGTCCACGGTTACGGCCACGCGCGGGTAGTAGGCGGTGCGGAAGTCTTTGATGAGCTGTTCGGGGCTGGTGCCGGTGGTTCTGTAGGTGATCTTCTGGGCGAACTCGTTGCCGCGGCCAAATTCCTCGCGCAGGATTTCGACGACCTTTTCCGCATGGTTGTCGTCCTTGGCAAAGATGAGCGTCTTGGGCAGTTCGCTGCGCTGGGGGAACAGGTCGGCTTGCCAGCGGTCCTTCAGGGTGCGGACGACGGTGCGGATCTGGTCGGGCGTCTGCACGGCGCGGTCCAGCTCTTCGGGGCGGTATTCAAAGTCGTCATCCAGCTGCCAGGCGGCCTTGCGGCGGGTGGCTTTGTCTTGCGTTTCGAGCCAGTAGCCCTTGTCCACCTTGGCGCCCTGCTCGGTCACTTCGGTCTGGATGCGGTAGACGTCGTAGTTGACGTTGACGCCGTCGGCCACGGCCTGGGCATGGCCGTATTCCATGACCAGGTTCTGATTGAAGAAACCGAAGGTCTGTTTGTTGGGCGTGGCGGTCAGGCCAATCAGGTAGGCGTCAAAGTACTCCAGCACCTGGCGCCACAGGTTGTAGATGCTGCGGTGGGCTTCGTCGGTGATGACGATGTCGAAGCTCTCGATGGGGATGGCCGGGTTGTAGCCGATGGGTTCGGGGTCTTTGAACAGGGCTTCGGCGCCTTCGGTGCTTTCCTCGTCGGCCTCTTCAGGCAGGTCTTTGCCCTTGAGCATGCTGAACATGCGCTGGATGGTGCAGATGACCACGCGGGCGTTCTTGTCGAGCTGGTTGCCCTGCAGGTGCTGGACGATGAATTCTTCGCCGAACTTGTAGGCGTTGTGCGGGCTGGCGTAGGCGTCAAACTCTTTCTTGGTCTGGCGGGCCAGGTTGCCGCGATCCACCAGAAAGAGCACGCGCCGCGCCCCGCCGAACTTGATGAGCCGGTAGATGGCGCTGATGGCGGTGAAGGTCTTGCCGCTGCCGGTGGCCATCTGGATCAGGGCGCGCGGCTTGTTGGCGGCCAGACTCGCTTCCAGGTTGGTGATGGCCTGGATCTGCGCAGGCCAGAGCTTGAAGTGGGCGCCGCCCTGGCCCCATTCGGTGACCAGCGGGGGGCGGTTTTGCATGCGCCGCAGGAAGGTGGGGGCTTCGCTGATGTCGGTGACACCGGAAGCGGAAGCCGCCTGCGCCGGCAAATAGGTCAACCACTGCACCAGCAGCTCGGGCCGGAAGAAGGCGAACACCGGGCGGGCGCGGGGCAAGGGGTCCAGCCCGTTGGTGAAGCGGGTTTCGACCCCGGTGGACTCGAACACGAAGGGCAGCGGCCGGCGCCACGCGGGCAGGCTGGCCGGCAGGCCCTGGGCGTAGCGGGCGCTTTGCACTTCCACTCCGCTGAGGGTGGCGCCCGCTTTCTTGGCTTCAATGACGCCGCAGGCCTTGCCGTTGACATACAGCAGGTAGTCGGCAAAGCCGTGGCCGGCGTCGAGGGGGAATTCGCGGATGGCGACACCCTTGGCGTCTCCGTTGCCGGCGCGGAGGTTGGCATTGGCCACATCGCACACGTGCCAGCCGGCTGCGGTGAGCAGCGCGTCAATGGTTTGTCGGGCGCGGGCCTCGGGCGTCATCCGTTGGGGTGTGTCGTTGTTTCCTCTTGTTGCATTCTAGAGGGAGCGCTGCCGCGCATCACACCAGCCGCCCCAACGCCTCCACGCCCACAGGCGGCTCAGGCAGCCACGGCAGCACAAACGTGCGGCAGGCCAGCCCGTGGGCAATTCGCGCGGCCTGCCGGTGTTCACCCGCCAGGCGGGCCTGCAGCAGAGGGTCGCTGGTGCCCGTGGCCGCAATGCTCTTGTTGATCACCCAGGCCCAGGGCTCGATGCGGGCGCGGCGCAGGTCGTCCTGCAGCGCGGCGGCCTGACTGACCGGCGTGACCTCGGGCAAGGTGACGATGAGCACCCGCGTGGTGTCCGGGTCCTGCAAGCGCATCAGCGGGGTGATGATGTGTTTGGCATTGGCGCTGGCTTCGTACTGCCGGGTCATCTGGCGGTGGTAGGCACCCGTGGCATCCATCAGCAACAGGCTGTGACCGGTGGGCGCCGTGTCCAGCACCACAAAGGCGGAGCGCGCCTCGTTGACCACTCGGCTGAAGGCGTGGAACACGGCCACCTCTTCGGTGCAGGGGGACTGCAAATCCTCCAGCAGCAGCGCCCTGCCCTGTTCGTCCAGGTCCTTGCCCCGGGTTGCCATGATCTTGGCGATGTAGGCCTGGGTCTCGGCTTTGGGGTCGATGCGGCCCACCTTCAGGCCTGGCAGACTGCCGTTGAGCGCCTGCGCCACATGGGCGGCCGGGTCGGTGGTGGTCAGGTGCACCTCGTGTCCCCGCTGCACCAGACCCACGGCCAGGGCGGCGGCAATGGTGGTCTTGCCCACGCCGCCTTTGCCCATGACCATGATCAGCCCGTGGCCAGCGGCCGCGAGTTCATCAGCCAGCCGGGACAGTGGCTCTGCCGGCAGCGGTACGGCCTCTGCAGATGCCACCTGTCCCACATCCGGGTCCGGACCCGTGGTGGTACCGAACAGGGCACGCAACGCGGACAGGCCGACGGTGTCGAATGGCCGAAGCGGAATTTCGTCCCGGGGCAGGATGGCCAATGCGTCGGGCATGGCGTTCAGGGCCTGGCGCCCCAGATCATCGATGGCGCGTGCCACCGCATCATCCGGGCGACTGGCGTGGAAGACACCATTGAAGGCCAGTCGCTGGTTGCCCAGCCCCAGCTGGCGCAGTTCGCCCGAAGTACGCGCGGCTTCCTGCATGGGACGAGGGTCCGGTCGGGTGACCAGCACCACCGTGGTCAGGGTCGGTTCGCTCAGGGCCTTGAGGGCTGCGTTGAACCGGGCCTCCTGCATTTTCAGGCCCGAGTGCGGCCCCAGGCAGGACGCACCCCGGTCATTGCCCGCAAGAAAACCCGTCCAGGCCTTGGGCAGACTCAGCAGACGCAAGGTGTGGCCCGTGGGTGCGGTGTCGAACACCACATGGTCATACCGCCCCGATGCGCCCTCGCCCTCGCCGGCCAGCAAGGCGGCAAACTCGTCGAAAGCCGCGATCTCGGTCGTGCAGGCGCCCGATAGCTGCTCGCGCACCGTCTGTCGCTCGTCCTCGGAAGCATTGGCCTCCATCTGGGCCAGTACCCGTTGCCGGTAGGCTTCGGCTGCCGCGCCGGGGTCGATGTTGAGCATTTCCAGCCCCGGCACCCCGGTGACCGGCACCGGCCGGTTGGACAGCGGAACGCCCAGCATCTCATCCAGGTTGGAGGCGGCGTCGGTGCTGACCAGCAAGACTTTCAGCCCCTGGTCAGCCAGCACAATGGCGGTGGCCGTGGACAGTGAGGTCTTGCCCACGCCCCCCTTGCCGGTGAAGAACAGGAAGCGGGTGGGCGTCGAGACGAAGCCCGGCAGAGTTGAGGTATTGACGTGTGAGGCATCCATAAGTTGACGATCTCACAAATCGGGCTCTCGCGCGCTGAGCGGCGTCAAGAAAGTGGCAACGTCACCATCACCCGCAGCCCCGGATGGGCGTGGCTGATGTCGAAGCGCCCACCGTGCGCCTGCGTGACCAGCCGGCACAGATACAGCCCCAGCCCGACACCACCGGCATGGCGGGTGCGGGCGCTGTCCGGCCGGTAGAAGGCCTGTGCCAGCTGCTCCAGCTGATCGTCTGCAACACCCGGACCATGATCGCGGACCTCCAGGGTGATGCCATCCGGTCCGTGCGCGAGTCTCACCGTCGGTGGAGACGAAGCACCGGCCCCATGCCGAAGCGCGTTGTCCAGCAGATTTCGCAGCAGCAGGCGCATGCGTGTCCGGTCGAGCCGGGCTTCGGGCAGGTCGGCGTCAGCCTCGACCTGCACGGTCGCCGCGCCAGGGTGGCGAACGGTCAGCTCCACCAGCACGTCGCGAACCAGCGCCGGCAGGGACACCGGCTCCCGATGGAGCGTGGCGTGATGGCCCGTGAGGCGTTCGCTCTCCAGCAGATCCGAGATCAGGCCGGCCATTTCCTGAAGGTCGCGCAGCAGGGCCTGGCGCTGGACGGCGGCCTCGCCGTCTTCGGGCAGCAGCTCGGCATTCAGGCGCGCCCGGGTAATAGGGCTGCGCAGTTCGTGGCTGATGGCCAGCAAGAGACCGCGCTTGGCCTCCAGCATCTGGTGAATGTCGCGCCCCATGGTGTTGACGGTGATGGCGAGCTGCCCGAGCTCGTCCGGACGGCACGGATGCTGCACCGGGATCGGCTGGCTGAAGTCGCCCGCACCAAAACGCCGGGCCCCCGCCCGGATGTCGTCGAGCGGACGCAGCAGGCGACGCACCAGCAGGTAGGCCACCAGGGTGATGGTCAGCAAGGCGGCCAGCGCCAGACCGAAGTTGCGCTGCCGGCGTTCGAAGGCATCGTCGTTCAGGCCAAAACGAATGACATGGCCGTCGGCCGTGCGCCGTTGCAGGATGCGGTTCCAGTCCTTGTCGCCCTGCCACGCCTGGCGACTGGCTCCGTCCAGCTCGCGCGGTTGCTGGGCGTGGCGCCAGGCACCGGTCTGGCCGGGATGGGACTGCCAGTTGACCTGTGGCCCCTCGATCTGCACGGTGACCGGCAGGCGCTTCGTCAGGGCGGCAGCGCGATCGATGCTGGGCGGTCCGCCGTCCGGTCCGGTCACATCGGCAGCCAGGCGGTCGACATAATCCATCAGCAGGGGTTGGGCCGCCTCACGCCAGCCGAGCGTGAACGCGCGCTGCGCACCCAGGATGAACACGCCGGTCAGCGCCACGGCCAGCAGCAGGAACACCAGCACCAGGCGCCGCTTGATCGAACGGCCGGGTGCCAGGCGCCAGCGACGGGACCGCGATGGACTATCGTCCGTCATGGCCGGGCACGGCGCAAGGCCAGCGAATAGCCCGCATTGCGCAAGGTCTTGATGCAGTCCAGCGGCTCCAGCTTCTTGCGCAGGCGACTGACCACGATGTCGACTGCACGGGTGTACAGGTCGGCCTCATGGCCGCGCAGGCGGTTCAGGATGTCGTCGCGGCTGAACACATGCCCCGGCTCCCGGGCCAGCAGGTGCAGCAGCTCGAACTCGGTTCCGGTCAGTTCGACCGCCTCGCCCAGGCGTTGCACACTGCGCCTGGCCGGGTCGATCAGCAGGCCATCGAAGCTGAGCAGGCCCGGATCGGCTGGCGTTGCGGCCGGACCGGTGCGCACGCTGCCGTTGCGGCGCCTGAGCAGGGTCTGGACCCGGGCCACCAGTTCGCGCGGCTCGAATGGCTTGGGCAGGTAGTCATCGGCGCCCAGTTCCAGACCGACCACCCGGTCCATCACGTCACCGCGTGCCGTCAGCATGACGATGGGAATGTCGTCGTCCTTGCGGATGGTGCGGCACAGCTCGAAGCCATCCATCTCGGGCAGCATCACGTCCAGGATGGCGGCATCGAAACCGCCTTCCCGCAGTCGGGCCAGGCCTTCGCTGGGGCGTGTGGCATGGACCAACTCCAGCTCGTAGCGGCGAAAGTAGCTCGCCAGCGGCGGGCCGAGCTGTTCGTCGTCGTCGATGAGCAGAATGCGGGGCATGGCCGATTGTGGCACCGGGTCAGTCCGTCGCCAGGGCAAACCGGCGGCGGTGCCTGAGCACCAGGTGCCGCAACCGGTGCTGCTCGGTCGGCGGCAGGTCGTCAAACCGGTCGGCGACGCGCAGCAGGTCGTGCAGCATGACGGCGCCCGGCGTCGGCAACCGGCCGGTCGCCGAGCGCCACAGCGCCAGGGCATGCTCACGGTCGAAGCGCGGGCCCCAGAGCAAGGTCAGGACTTCGTCATGAAAGCCCGGCAGCCCGTCCGGCTTCCCCTCGCCGTACTGGCGGGCCACGTCGGCCAGAGTCCGCAGGCACGCTTGTGTCGAGTTCATGCGTGTGCTCCGCTCGTCGGTGCCGGCACAACTCACCCCCTGCGCCAGCTGCGCCCCTTGTCCATGCGCTCACGCACCTGGGCCTGCTGGGCTGGTGTCAGGCTGTCGTAGAAGTTCGCCATCGCCTCGATGACCCTGGGCGCACTGCCCTGCACGGCCTGGGTCTTCTGGTCCAGTAGCTGCTGTGCCTTGCTGCGGTCAAACTTCTCACCCGCGATCAGGGCCTTGAACGCGTCGCGCGGATGGGCGCTGTCACCTTGGACTGTCTTGCGGGCGGCCAGCATTTCGTCGGCCAGAACGCCCAGCTTCTGTTGCTGCTCGGCATTGAGCTCCAGCTTGCTGCTGATGCGCTCGATGGCCTTGCCACGCATCTCGGTGATGCGTTCTTCGCTCCAGCCACCTTGACGGTGCTCGCCCCGGTGCCCGCAGGCGGCCAGGCCGCCCAGCAGGACGGTGATGCTGGTGGCGGCCACCAGTGTGCGCTTGATCCATGTTTTCATGACGGTGTTCCTTTCAGGCATCGGTTGAGGATGACCGTCATGGTGCCCGCCCGGCGCCCCGCCATGTTTGCAAAGGCGTCGCGGTTCTTTTCGGAATGTTTCAGCGCCGGCTTGCGCCAAACGAACCGGTCAGAACACCTCGGTATCGACCTCGCGATTGGCCTGCTCGGTGTAGCGGTCGCCATGGACCGTGTGCTGGTTGATCAGCCCGTCCAGGCGCGCCAGGATGTCCGGGGACAGACGGACATCGGCCGCACCGAGGTCTTCGACCAGGTGATCGACGCTGCGGGTGCCCGGTATCGGGAGAATGTCCGGCCCCTGATGCAGCAGCCAGGCCAGCGCCAGTTGTGACGGGGTGCAGCCGGCTTCGGATGCGATGGCGTTGTAGGCCGGCAGCAACTGCGCATTCCTGGCATGGTTCTCGGCCGAAAAGCGCGGCATGGCCCGGCGGATGTCCTTGGCGTCGAAGGCGTTGATATCCAGGGGACCGCACAGGAAACCCCGCGCCACCGGACTGAAGGCCACGAAGCTGACACCCAGTTCCCGGCAGGCCTGCAGCACGGCAATCTCGGGGTTGCGCGTCCACAGCGAGTATTCGGTCTGCACCGCTGCGATGGGATGCACCGCATGGGCCTTGCGCAGCGTGCCGGCCGACACCTCGGACAGACCGATGCTGCGGATCTTGCCCTCGCGAACCAGGTCGGCCAGCGCACCCACGCTGTCCTCGACCGGCACCTGCTTGTCCCAGCGGTGCAGGTAGTACAGGTCGATGACCTCGGTCTGCAGTCGCTTCAGGGCTTCTTCACAGGTGGCCTTCAGGGTGGCGGGCCGGCCATCGATGACACGCACTTTCACGCCCTCGGCATTGGGCACGCCAGTCATGCCGCACTTGCTGGCCAGCGTGAACCGGTCCCGGTGCCTGGACAGGTACTTGCCGACCAGGGTCTCGCTGACGCCAAAGCCGTACAGTGCGGCCGTGTCGAAATGGGTGACACCCGCATCCAGCGCAGCCAGCAGCAGGCGCGCGGCATCGGCCTCGGAAGCCGGCGCGCCGTAGGCGTGGCAGATGTTCATGCAGCCCAGTCCGATGGCGCTGACACTGAAGGGGCCGAGTTGGCGTTGATGCATGCCGGGTACTCCTGAAAAACAAGCGGCCCCAGCCGAAGGCTTGGGGCCGACACACCGGATGATAGGCAATCAGCCGGCCAGCTGAACCTCCAGGTCGTTGAGAACCTGGTAGCACGGCAGCACGCTGGCCACACTGGCGTTGGGCTCGCGTCCTTCGCGGATGGCCGCAAAGAACTCGCGATCCTGCAGTTCGATGCCGTTCATGGACACATCGACCCTGGAAACGTCGATCTGCTCGTCCTTGCCATTGAACAGGTCATCGTAGCGTGCAATGTACGTGGCCGTGTCACCGATGTAACGGAAGAAGGTGCCCAGCGGACCGTCGTTGTTGAACGAGAGGCTCAGCGTGCAGATGGCGCCGTTGGCAGCCTTGAGCTGGATGCTCATGTCCATGGCGATGCCCAGGTCCGGATGGATCGGCCCCTGGATGGCATTGGCCTTCACGACCGGGCTGCCAGCCTGGTAGGCGAACAGATCGACGGTGTGAGCGGCGTGGTGCCACAGCAGGTGGTCGGTCCAGCTGCGCGCCTGGCCCAGCGCGTTCATGTTGGTGCGACGGAAGAAGTAGGTCTGCACGTCCATTTGCTGGATGTTGAACTCGCCGGCGGCGATCTTCTTGTGCACGAACTGGTGGCTGGGATTGAAGCGGCGGGTATGACCGCACATGGCGACCTTGCCAGTGCTTTTCTGCAAGGCAACGACCTCCTCGCCTTCCTTGAGGATGTCGCACAGCGGAATCTCAACCTGCACGTGCTTGCCCGCTTCCAGGCAGGCCTTGGACTGGGCGGCGTGCATCTGCGTCGGGGTGCAGAGAATGACGGCGTCCACTTCCCGGATGGCCAGGCTGTCGGCCAGATCGGTGGTGACGTGACCGATGCCGTACTTGTCGGCCACTTCCTGGGTCTTGGCCAGGTCACGGCTGATGAGCGAAACGACTTCCACATCGGGAATGTTCCGGATGCCGTCCAGGTGTTTGATGCCGAAGGCGCCGGCACCGGCGAGAGCGACTTTGATGGTCATGATTGTTTCCTCGGGTTATGCATTCTCAAGAATGGCGTGGCCGACGGCCGTGTTCGACGCCGGCACATGGTAGAAGCGGTGCTTCACGGTGGGCAGCGGGCCGGTGACCTTGCCGTCGTTGACGTCGGCCATGGCTCCACGTGCGATCAGCCACATCACGAGCTCGATGCCTTCGCTGCCGGCCTCGCGAACGTAGTCGATGTGCGGCACGTTGGCGCACGCCACCGGGTCGTTGATCATCAGGTCCAGCCAGTGGTTGTCCCACTCGCGGTTGATCAGGCCGGCGCGCGCGCCCTGCAGCTGGTGGCTCATGCCACCCGTACCCCAGATGTGCACGTTCAGATCTTCATCGAAGCTCTCGACCGCCTTGCGGATGGCCTGGCCCAGCGCGAAGCAGCGCTTGCCCGAAGGCACCGGGTACTGCACTACGTTGACCGCGAACGGGATCACCGGGCACGGCCAGGCGTCCTTCCTGGGGTCGAGCTCGCCGCACATGAGTGACAGCGGCACGGTCAGGCCATGGTCCACGTCCATCTTGTTGACGATGGTGAGGTCAAAGTCCTGCTGGATGACAGACTGCGCGATATGCGAGGCCAGCTCGGGGTGGCCAATGACCTTGGGCACCGGGCGCGGCCCCCAGCCTTCGTCGGCCGGCGTGAACTCGGCCGCCGTGCCGATGGCGAAGGTCGGGATCATCTCCAGGCTGAAGGCCGTGGCGTGGTCGTTGTACACGAGGAAGATGACGTCAGGCTTGTTGTCCTTCATCCACTGCCTGGAGTAGTCGTACCCCGCGAACAGCGGCTTCCAGTAATCCTCCCGGGTCTTGCCCAGATCCATGGCCGCACCAATGGCGGGCACGTGCGAGGTGTAGACAGATGCGGTGATCTTGGCCATGTTCAAGCTTTCTTTCCTGCTGAGCCCTGGGGTTGACGGTGGGCTTGTGCGTCTCCGTCTTCGCCGATGTGGCGATTGCCCTCGGCACTGCGGCCTCCGGCCAGCATCATGTCCCGGTATTCCTGCTCGGTCATGCCGGTCATGGAACCCGCCATCTGCTGGAAGCTCTTGCCGTCGGTGGCGCCGATCTTGGCCAGGAAATAGATGTTGCCGCCCGTGCGCATGCACCAGTTGAGGTCGCGGGCCAGCACCGCCTGCTTCTGCTCTTCGGTCATGGCCCATTCGTCCAGATAGGCTCGCTCGTCGGCCTTGAACCGCTCCCGGTTCCCGGCCTTCATCAGGCTCATGCAGAACTGGTTGAGCCAGTAGCCTTTGCGGCTCTGCTCGGCGTCGAAGATGATCGTGCCGGGCACGTCCTTGTACGGTTTGTCGAGTGCCATGGGTACTCATGGAATCGCCGCCGGGCCGCCCCAAGGCGATTCCACCCCTTCGGGGGGCAGCGACCCGCGCAGCGGCGGAGCGAGGGGGTCAACATTCGTCGGGCCAGTACAGGCGCATCGGATTGGTCACCAGCAACTTCTGCTGCAGCTCGGCCGTGGGCGCGATCTGCGGGATGAAGTCCACCAGCAGGCCGTCGTCGGGCATGTGGTCTTTCAGGTTGGGGTGCGGCCAGTCCGTGCCCCACAGCACGCGGTCGGGGAATTCCTCGACCACCTTGCGCGCGAAAGGCACCACGTCCTGGTACGCCGCCTGCTCGCCGTTCAGGGCCTTCGGGCCGGTGACCGACAGCCGCTCGGGGCAGCTCACCTTGCTCCACACGTTACTGTGTTCGCGCATGAACTTCAGGAACAGCTCGAACTCGGGGCCGTCGACGGGCTTGCTGACGTCTGGGCGGCCCATGTGGTCCACCACCACCGTGGTGGGCAGCGCGGTGAAGAAGTCCCACAGCTCGGGCAGATCCACCGCCTCGAAATAGATCACCACGTGCCAGCCCAGCTTGTTGATGCGGCCGGCAATCTCCATCAGTTCGTCCTTGGGCGTGAAATCGACCAGGCGCTTGACGAAGTTGAAGCGCACGCCACGCACACCGGCGGCGTGCAGGGCCTGCAGTTCCTCGTCCGTCACCGAGCGCCGGACCGTGGCAACGCCACGCGCCTTGCCGCCGCTGGACAGGCAGGCATCGACCATGGCGCGGTTGTCGGCACCGTGGCAGGTGGCCTGCACCACCACGTTGCGCGCAAAGCCCAGGTGGTCGCGCAGGGCATACAACTCGTGCTTGCTCGCGTCGCAAGGGGTGTACTTGCGCTCGGGCGCGTAGGGGAATTCCGCCCCCGGCCCGAACACGTGGCAGTGTGCGTCCACCGCGCCGGCGGGCAGCTGGAACTTCGGCTTGGCCGGACCGGTGAACCAGTCCATCCAGCCAGTGGTCTTGGTGAAGTCGCCCGATGTTGGTTTGCTCATGATGTGCCCCGATCAGTCGATGTATTTCAGGCCCGCAGCCGCCAGCGGCTCGCGCATCTTGTACATGTCCAGGCCAAGGACGCCGCTGGCCAGCTTCGCTCGCTTTTCGCCTTCGAAGCTTTCGCGCTTCTGTGCAGCGGCCAGCGTCGCAGCGGCCCTGGCCGCGGGCACGCAGACCACGCCGTCGTCGTCGGCCACGATCACGTCGCCCGGCGTGACGTAAGCCCCTGCGCAGACGATGGGAATGTTCACCGAGCCCAGGGTTGCCTTGATCGTTCCCTTGGACGAGATATAGCGGCTCCAGACCGGGAAGTTCATTTCCTTGAGCGTCTTCACATCCCGCACACCGGCCTCGATGATCAGCGCACGGGCGCCGCGGGCCTGGAAGCTGGTGGCCAGCAGGTCGCCGAAATAACCGTCACTGCACTCGGCGGTGACAGTGGCGATCACGATGTCCCCCGGCTGGATCTGCTCGGCGGCCACATGCATCATCCAGTTGTCGCCTGGCTGCAGCAGCACCGTCACCGCCGTGCCGCTGACCTGCACGTCGGTCTGAATCGGCCGCATATAGGGCTTGAGCAGGCCGACACGGCCCATGGCCTCGTGCACCGTGGCCGAGCCCAGCGCGGCCAGACCGTCGGCAGCTTCACGGTCGGCGCGGTTGATGTTGCGGTAGACAACGCCCAGTTCGTACATCTCTATCTCCTCGTTCAAAGCACAATCGGTTGTGCGAAGGGTTCTTTTCCAGGGACACCGCGGAACCGGCTTTGCCGGGCCGCTGGTGTCGCCCCCTTGAGGGGGTCGCGCGAAGCGCGGCGGGGGTGTTACTTTCCGGCAGCTTTCAGGCGCGCGTCCAGGCGCGGGAACACGCGGCGCGCGTTGCCTTCGTAGACCTGGTAGCGCTGCTCGTCGCTCAGGTTGGCCGTCGCCTGCACGTAGCGCTTGGTGTCGTCGTAGTAGTTGCCGGTCTCGGGATCGATGCCGCGCACGGCGCCAATCATCTCGGAGGCGAACAGGATGTTGCCCACCGGAATCACCTTGGTCAGCAGGTCGATGCCCGGCTGGTGGTAGACGCAGGTATCAAAGAACACGTTGTTCAGCAGGTGATCCTTGAGCAGGGGCTTCTTCATTTCCTGCGCCAACCCGCGGTAACGGCCCCAGTGGTAGGGCGCTGCACCGCCGCCATGGGGGATGATGAACTTCAGCGTCGGGAAGTCCTTGAACAGGTCGCCCTGGATCAGCTGCATGAAGGCCGTGGTGTCGGCGTTGATGTAGTGCGCACCCGTGGTGTGGAAACACGCGTTGCAGCTGGTGCTGACGTGGATCATCGCCGGGATGTCGTACTCGACCATCTTCTCGTAAATGGGATACCAGGCCTTGTCGGTCAGCGGCGGGCTGTTCCAGTGGCCGCCCGACGGATCGGGGTTCAGGTTGATGCCGACGTTGCCGTATTCCCTGACGCATTTCTCCAGTTCGGGAATGCAGGTCGCGGGGTCCACACCGGGCGACTGCGGCAGCATGGCGGCCGGGACGAAGTTGTCCGGAAACAGCTGCGAGACGCGATAGCACAGCTCGTTGCAGATGGCCGCCCAGGTCGACGACACGTTGAAATCGCCGATGTGGTGCGCCATGAAGCTCGCGCGCGGGCTGAAGATGGTGATATCCGAGCCGCGCTCCTTCATCAGCCTGAGCTGGTTGGTCTCGATGGACTCGCGCAGTTCATCGTCGCTGATCTTCAGGTCGGCTACCTTCGGCATCGCCGCCGGATCCTTGATGCCGGCGATCTGCTGGTTGCGCCAGTTCTCCAGTGCCTTGGGTGCCGTGGTGTAGTGACCGTGACAATCGATGATCAGGGGATTCTGCTGGCTCATGGGTGCCTCCGTGAAGGTGTTGCGCAACGGATTGCGAAATCGGTGAGTGGTCTGGCGCCTGTTCAGGCAGGTGTCATGCCCTGACGGCGCTTGGCCTCGTCGCATGCGGACGAGGCCATGAAGTCGATGAAATCGCGGGCGGCCTGCCGGCGTCGCGTGTCGGTGCATCGTGCAGCCACCGCCGCGCTGAAGATGGTGTCAATGGCGACTTCGGCAGGCATGGGGCCGACGAGGGTGATGCCCGGGACATGCAGCAACTCGCTCAGTTGCTGGAAGCCCAGATCCACCTCGCCCCGGGCCACCAGCGACGCCACCGGCACGCCGGGTGGGGCCTGCATCAGGCGGTCGCCCAGCGCCCCGGTCACGCCCCATCGCTCGAACAACCGGAGCAGGGCCACGCCACTGGGACCGGTGGAATAGCCGATGCGCCCGGCCGACACCACGGCCGCCCGCAGGCTCGCTTCGCTGGACACATCGGGCAGGTCCCTGCCTTCAGGAACGGCCATGGAAACGCCAGACACGACCAGGTCGACGCGGGTGCCGGCAACCAGCTTGCCTGCGTCCATCAGGCGGTCGATGGCATCGGAGGCCAGCACCACGAGATCCCATGGCTCATCGGCAGCCACACGGCGGGCCGCGTCGACGCCGCCCATCGATTCGATCTGCACCGCCACGCCATGGTCACCGTACAGCGTCACCAGTTCGCCCAGCAATTGCCGTGTCGCCATGGATGAAATGCCGCGCAGGGCATTCTGCGCAGCCGGGCTTCCGGAAGTGGCGTTGGAGGTCATGCATGCCATTGTCGCCATGCCAGCCCATCACACAAGAGGAATACCGTACTATTAGCCATTCCGTTTTGCTATAACAGAGCTCCCATGGACCTCAAACAGCTCGAGTACTTTGTGCGGGTGGCCGAACTGGGCAGTTTCACCCGTGCCGCACTGGCCCTGGACGTGGCCCAGCCGGCGCTGTCACGACAGGTCCGGCTGCTCGAAGTGGAGCTGCGCCAGAACCTCCTCGTTCGCAACGGGCGTGGTGCCATACCGACCGAAGCCGGCCGGCTGTTGCTCGAACAT
Source organism: Burkholderiaceae bacterium (assembly GCA_041396505.1). Taxonomy (GTDB): domain Bacteria; phylum Pseudomonadota; class Gammaproteobacteria; order Burkholderiales; family Burkholderiaceae_C; genus Hydrogenophaga. The sequence goes on along the minus strand of JAWKYL010000003.1, from coordinate 262,624 downwards.
GGCCGTGGCATCCTGCACCAGGTCGAGCGTGCGCGCGAGGAGCTCGGCCGTGTCCGGGGCGCACTGGCCGGGCGCGTGGCCATTGGCCTGCCACCCAGCGTCGCCCGTGTGCTCACGGTCCCCCTGACCCGCGCCTTTCGCGAGCACCTGCCCGAGGCCAGCCTGTCCATCAGTGAAGCCTTGTCGGTCACCATGATCGACTGGCTGCGCACCGGGCGTCTGGACATTGCCGTGCTCTACAACACCCCGCCCAGTGACGAAATCGACAGTGTCCCGCTGGAAGACGAAGAGCTGTTACTGGTCCAGGCACGGCCGGCCGGGCTGGCCGAAGATCCGCCGCCCGGCCCCGTCGCGCTGGCGGACGTATCGATGCTTCCCCTGGTGATTCCGAGCCGGCCCAACGCTGTGCGCATGCTGGTCGAGGCCGCGATGGCCAACATTGGCTGTCGGCCCACGGTGGCGCTGGAGATCGATGGCGTCTCGGCGATCCTGGATCTGGTCGCCGACGGCGTGGGCGCCGCCCTGCTCTCGCGCAATGCGGTCGAGAGTTCGGTGCGGCCGTCGGCCTACCGGACCAGGGCAGTCATCGACCCTGTCCTGAGGTCGCGTCTGGCCATTGCCTCCAGCTCCTTGCGACCGACCACGCTCACCCAGCAGAGCGCGCTCGACCTGATCCGGCAGACCTGGCTGAACCTGGGCACGCGGCCCTCGCCGCGCACCTGATCAGCCCAGCCAGCCTGCACTCTGGCGCATGAGCCAGAGAATACCGCTCAGACTGGCAAAGGACGCCGTGGTGGTCACGAACAGTGCGGCCGCCGCCCAGCGCTCATGCCCATGCCGCTGGGCCAGGATCGCGTAGACGCCGATCATGGGCATGGCTGCGGAGAGGACCGCAGCCACCCGCAAGTCGCCCTGCGGCGACGGCAGCCCCAGGGCGTCCAGCGCCAGGATGGTCAGCCAGATGGCTGCCGGGTGAACGAGCAGTTTGCCGGCCGCGATCAGGGCCAGCTGCCCGCGCATGCCCCGCACCTCCAGCCCCACCAGATTGCCACCGATGATGAACAGGGCCAGGCCACCGGCACCACCGGAAAACAAGGTGACGGTCCGGTCCAGGGTGGCCGGCAGCTTCCAGCCCGACAGTGCCACGACCGCGCCCAGGACTATGCCGATGATCATGGGATTGCGGGCCAGTCGAACGACCGTCTGCTTCAGCACCTGCCCCACGGCCGGACGATCACCCTGGTGCGCACCAGCGTCGGCCAGTGCAAACAGCAGCGGGAGTTTCAGCAGGTTCTCCACGATCAGGTTGAGCGCCAGGATGACCCCGCCCACCGGGCCGAACAGCAGCAGCATCATCGGATAGCCGACGTAGCCACTGTTCGAGCAGGTCATGCCCATGGCCACATAGGCGCTCTCGGTGAGCGACCGGCCGCGAACTTTCCATGTCCACAGCAGGCCGGCGGCCAGCACGCCGAGCGATCCGGCACTGTAGGCCAGCAGGTAACCGGGGCGCAGCACGTCGGCCAGCGGCCGCGAGGCCAGGGCATGGAACAGCAGGGCTGGCAGGGCGATCTGCAACACGAACTTGCCCAGCACCCGCATGTCTTCACGCGTGAACACACCCCAGCGTACACAGGCAAAGCCGACGGCAATGCACAGGTAGATCGGTCCGGTGATGGAGAGGATGTCAAGCATCAGCGACGCTCGATGCCGGCGCGGTCGATCACGGCCCGCCAGCGCCGGATGTCGCTCGCCAGCAGTTCAGCGGCCTGCGCAGCCGTGCTGCTTTCGGCATCCACGTTCAGGTCGGCCAGCTTGCGCTGCACCGAAGGCTGCGCCACGGCCGCCTGGATCTCGCTGTTCAACCGGTCGATCACGGCGGGTGGCGTCTTCGCAGGCGCAGCCAGCGCATTCCAGGACGAGGCCACAAACCCCTTGACGCCCTGTTCTTCCGCCGTCGGCACATCCGGCAGTGGCGTGGCGCGGCGCGTACCGGTCACGGCCAGGGCACGCAAGGCACCGGCGCGGATCTGCGGCAAGGCCGGCCCCAGGATTTCCACCGCTGCATCCACCTGATGTCCGCGAAGCGCACCGATCAGCGCGGGCGTGCCATTGAAGGGAATGATCTGGACCTGGATGCCTGCGGTCGACTTGAACAGCTCGGCTGCCAGATTCTGCGTGCTGCCAATGTTGACGCTGCCGAGGTTGAGCTTGCCGGGGTTGTCCCTGGCATGGGCCACCAGTTCGCCCAGGCTCTTGAAGCTTGAATCCGCAGGCACAACCACGGCAATGTCGAAGGTGCCCAGTGTCGAAATGGGCGTGAAGTCCTTTTGCGTGTCGAACGACAGTGAACGGAAAAGTCCGGCCGTGACCGCCGTGCCATTGGACATGAGGAACAGCGTGTGGCCATCCGGCTCGGACCTGAGAACCGCTTCCGCCGCCGACACGCCACCGGCGCCTGGCCGGTTTTCCACCACCACCGACTTGCCCAGTTGCGTGGACAGTTGGTCGGCCACGGCACGGGCGGTCAGGTCGCCGGTTCCACCAGCACCAAACGGAACAACGACTCGCAAGCCCCGCGACGGAAACGACTGTGCGAGGGAAACGACAGGCGCCACCAGGAGGCCAGCCACGAGGGCGAGGCCCGCGAACAAGGTGTGACGACGGACGATGAGATGAATCTTGGTCATGAGCGTCTCCGAACAATGCAACGAGGACTGGATCACCAGCGAAAAAAAGGCCCGCAATTGCTTGCAGGCCATTTGCCGCACCGGAGGCCCGGCACTGGCCGGGTTCACAGGCGCAGCACGAACACCACGATGGACGGGAAGAGCACGAGAATGGCCGTGCGGATCAGGTCGCTGGCCACGAACGGCATCACGGCACGGTAGGTCTGGGTGATGGGCGTGTCGCGCGAGAGCGAGTTGATCACGAAGAGATTCATGCCCACAGGTGGCGTGATCAGTCCGACCTCGACCACGATCAGCACGAGCACGCCGAACCAGATGGCCAGTTCCTCGGGCGGCAGGCCGAAATCGAGGGCCATGATGATGGGGAAGAAGACCGGGATGGTCAGCAGGATCATGGACAGGGAATCCATGAAGCAGCCCAGCAGCACATACAGCACCAGAATGGCCACAAGCACCAGCACCGGACTGACACCCCAGCCGCCGACGACGTTGGCCGCCTCCTGGGGAAGTTGCGACAGCGCCAGGAAGGTGTTGTAGACGCCAGCGCCCAGGACGATCATGTAGATCATGCCAGTCGCTGCGGCCGTGCCCAGCACGGCACCCAGCAGGGTCCTGCCGTTGAGTCCACCACTCAACCAGGCCGCCACACCCGTGCCGAAGGCGCCGACAGCAGCCCCTTCGGTGGGCGTGAAGATACCGGTGTAGATACCTCCCACCACGGCCAGGAAGATCAGCAGCACCGGCCAGACTTTGGCGGTGGCAGCCAGACGTTCCTTCATGGGCATGGGCGGCATGGTGCCCATTTCCTCCGGCTTGAGACGGGCGTAGATCGCAATCACGATCATGTAGCCGACGGCCGCCAGGATGCCGGGCACAAATGCGGCCAGGAAGAGCTTGGCGATGTTCTGCTCGGTGAGGATGGCGTAGATCACCAACACCACCGACGGCGGTATCAGGATGCCCAGCGTCCCGCCGGCTGCCAGGCAGGCGGTCGAGATGCCGCCGGCGTAACCGGCACGTCGCAGTTCAGGCAGCGCCACCTGGCCCATGGTGGCCGCGGTCGCCAGCGATGAGCCGCAAATGGCACCAAAGCCAGCGCAGGCGCCGACGGCCGCCATGGCGACGCCCCCCTTGCGGTGGCCGATCCAGGCTTCCGCCGCCTTGAACAGAGCCTGGGACAGGCCTCCCAGCGCGGCAAACTGCCCCATCAGCAGGAACAGCGGAATGACCGACAGCGAATAATTGGAAAAGGTGCTGTAGGTGACCTGCTTGAGCTGGTTCAGGATCGGCACGTAGTTGCCGTACACCGCCCAGGCGCCTCCAAGGCCGCAGACCAGCATGGCCAGTCCGATGGGCACCCGGATGAAGATCAGCAGAAGCAGGACAGGGAAGGACCACAGGGCCAGTTCAATGGTTGACATGCTTCAGTGCCCCGCGTTTCCTTCAAGCGCCCAGCCCTTGGGCTCGGCAAACAGGCCCAGTCGCGTGAGCGTGCGCGCCACGTAGACCAGGCAACCCACCACGGCGCCGACCATGCACAGGGCATAGGCCCACCAGACGGGAACCAGCAGGATAAAGGTCGTCTCCAGGTACTCCTTCTTTTCAAGCATGCCTTCCCAGAGTTTCCAGGTCAGCACCAGCCACACCGCCATCATCACCAGGTCGCTGATGATGTCGATGCCGCGCTTGAACCAGCTGGGCATGTGCATGTACAGCAGGTCCACCGTGGCATGGCTGCCCTGCACATGGCACCAGGGCAGGAAGAAGAACACCGCGATGCCGACGCCCATTTCGACCAGCTCGAAATCGCCCGGCACGGGCCCCAGTCCCAGGCCAATCATGGCCCGTCCGGTCACACTGAGCACCACCATGAGGGTCAGTGCCACGAGCAGGACGCCTCCCAGTATGGCGGTCCACTTGGATAGTCGGTATATGAATGCAATCATCGGCGGTTCTCGTTCCTGTGGCAGCGAAGGCCATTGTCTCCCATGTCGGCCGGCGCCCCTTCAAAAGTCAAGGCAACGGCCCGCGCGACTATAACGCACAATTTCGCATGGGTGAATGCATTTCACCCAAAGAAACGACAAGCAGCGCGCCTGCCGTTGAATATGTCACTTGGCGTACTTGGCGACCGCTGCCTGGGCCTGCTTGATCAGCCGGGCGCCATCGATGCCCTTGCCGCTCATTTCCTTGACCCAGTCGGCCTCCACCGTGGCGGCCGTCCGGCGCCAGCGCTGGGTCTCGGCAATATCCAGGGCCACGATGTTGTTGCCTGCCTTGACCGCCAGCGCATGGCCGATCCGGTCACCTTCATCCATGGCCCGGCCGAACAGCGCGGCCAGTTCGATGCCCGAATTGTTGTCGATCACCTTCTTGAGGTCGTCGGGCAGCTTGTCGTAGGCGGCCCTGTTCATCGAAAAGGCAAAGGTCTGGGTATAGAGGCCCGCGTTACCGGCAAAGGTGGTGTGGTTCTTGACCATTTCCTGCACCTTGACGGCCGGAGCGACCTCCCACGGGATCGTCGTGCCGTCGATGACGCCCTTGGACAGGGCCTCGGTCACGGCGGGCACCGGCATGCCGACAGGTGTGGCGCCCAGCTTGGTCAGCATGTTGTTGATGACGCGTGATCCGCCACGGATCTTCATGCCACGCAGGCTCTCCAGGCCGGTCACCGGCTGCTTGGTATGGAACAGGCCAGGACCATGGGTGTGCACGGCCAGCAGCTTGACCGACTTGAACTCGTCGGCCGCGTTGGCGTCCACATACTCCTGGAAGGCGCGCGAGCATTTCTCGCCACCGCCCTCGCACATAAAGGGCAGCTCGAAGACCTCGGCCTTGTTGAAGCGGCCCGGCGTATAGCCCAGAACGGTCCAGGTGATGTCGGCCACGCCGTCGCGCGCCTGGTCGAACAACTGCGGCGGCGCACCCCCCATCTGCATGGCGTGGAACATCTGGATCTTGATCCGTCCATTGGACTCGGCCTCGACCTTCTGCGCCCACGGCACGATGGCCTTGGCAGGAATCATGGCCTGTGGCGGCAGGAACTGGTGCAGCCGCAACGTGAAGGTTTGCTGTGCCTGGACGGCACCGGCCGCCAGGATGGCGGAAACGGCAGACAAGGTGATGAGGGTCCTTCGACCCAGCTGGCTCAGGTTCATGAGAGTCTCCTTGGATGGGTGGCACACGCGCACAACCGCTGCGCACTGTGCGACGTTTGTCGTCCGCTGCAAAGGCCTTCTGGCGACTTTCAGCTATAGCAGATCAGCATGGAGACTGGCACAGCCACTGCGCATGGGCAAAACGCCAGGACCGAAGCGACGGAGACGCTCACGCGCATCCGTCGCCCGGTCAGAGGCCCGAACGGGCCCTGGTCACTTCATGTCTTCGTATTTGGCGATCAGGGCCTTGGCCTCGGCCACCAGACGTGCGCCGTCGATGCCCTTGCCCTGCATTTCCTTGACCCAGTCGGACTCGACCGAAGCGGCGGTCCGCTTCCAGCGCTGGGTTTCGGCCAGATCCAGGGCCACGATGCTGTTGCCGGCCTTCTCGGCCAGGGCGCGACCGCGGATGTCACCCTCGTCCTGGGTACGGGCAAACATGGCGCCCATCTCGGCGCCGGAGTTGTCGTCGATGACCTTCTTCAGGTCGGCAGGCAGCTTGTTGTAGGCCGCCTTGTTCATGGCCACGACAAAGGTGGTCACGTACAGCGCACGGTCGCCGGCAAAGCTGGTGTGGTTCTTGACCAGCTCCTGCACCTTCAGCGCCGGCGCCACCTCCCACGGAATGGTGGTGCCATCCAGCACCCCTTTGGACAAGGCTTCGGTCACGGCGGGCACCGGCATGCCGACCGGCGTGGCGCCCAGCTTGGTCAGCATGTTGTTGACGATGCGCGTACCGCCGCGCATCTTCATGCCACGCAGGCTCTCCAGGCCATTGACCGGCTGCTTGGTGTGGAACAGACCGGGACCGTGCGTGTGGAAGGCCAGCACATGGACATCCTTGTACTCATCCATGGCATTCTTCTGCACGTAGTCCCACAGCGCACGCGACGTCTTTTCCGCAGACAGGCCGGCCATGAACGGCAGTTCGAAGACCTCGGTCTTGGGAAAGCGGCCCGGCGTGTAGCCCTGCAGCGTCCACACGATGTCGACCACGCCATCGCGCGCCTGGTCGAACAGCTGGGGCGGTGTTCCACCCAGTTGCATGGAGCTGAACAGTTGCACCTTGATGCGTCCCTTGGACGCCTCTTCGATCTTCTTCGCCCAGGGCGTGATGGCCTTGGCCGGAACCGTGCCCTGGGGTGGCAGGAACTGGTGGAAGCGCAGGGTCACTTCCTGCGCAAATGCGCCCATGCTGGCCGATGCGGCCAGCGCCAGCGAGGCAATCTTGAATTTCCATGAAGCCATTTGCAGTCTCCGGTGATGATGGGTTCGGACAGAAACCCGGACAGTGACGATGGGTGCGGCAGGGGCCGCGCTTGGTTATTATTTATAACCATATGCGCGCATCAATGCATGGGTACAAACCCTAGGAGCCAGGCCTGCCCAGGCATCCGATGATGGCCCGAACCATGCCAGGCAGACGCATCCTGCCACGCCTTCGATCCGGGCGACCAATCCTAGGGAAAACCCCAATTCATTGAGCCTGTGCATGTCTTGTTTTAGTTATGAGATATAACCATAATCCCATCCTGTCCGCTGCCAAATCCATACCCACCATGAGCACCAACAACCCCGACCTCAGCCTGAGCCTCCTTGGCGACCAGCAACAGATTGCCCTGGTGCGCCTGACCCGACCGGCCAAACGCAACGCACTGAACGACGGGTTGATCCTGTCCATTCGCGACACCTTCCAGAACCTGCCATCGAGCGTCCGCGCCGCGGTCATTGACGGTGATGGCGAACACTTCTGCGCCGGCCTGGACCTGTCCGAACTGCAGGAGCGCGATGCGAGCCAGGGCGTGCACCACTCCCGCATGTGGCATGCCGCCCTGGAGTGCGTGGAGAAAGGATCGGTGCCGGTCATCGCTGCCCTGCACGGCGCCGTGGTGGGTGGAGGCCTCGAACTGGCCAGCGCCTGCCATGTGCGGGTGGCTGACGAGTCCACGTTCTATGCGCTGCCTGAAGGCACGCGCGGCATCTTTGTCGGCGGTGGCGGCGCGGTGCGCATCCCCAAGCTGATCGGCGCGGCGCGCATGACCGACATGATGCTGACCGGCCGGGTCTACAACGCCACCGATGGCGAGCGCATCGGACTGTCCCAGTACCTGGTGCCCCATGGCACCGCACTGGACAAGGCCATCGAACTGGCCTCGCGCATCGCCACCAACGCACCCATGACCAACTACGCGCTGATGCACGCCCTGCCGCGTATTGCAGAGCAACCAGCCGACCATGGCTTCCTGACCGAAGCGCTGATGGCATCGATTGCCCAGGCAGCACCTGAAGCCAAGGAGCGCGTGCGCGCCTTCCTGGAAGGCAAGGCCGCCAAAGTCACGAAATGACCACCGCGCCGGACACGCACGGCGCCAAGACAAGACAACGGAGACAGCCCATGACTGCAGTCCAGTACCGCCCCCTGACCTTCGGCGTGACACAAGCCACCCTGCGCGACGGCGAAGCCGGCGTGCACTACCTGACGGCCGATCAGGCCCTGGTGCCCTATCCTCAGCGTCTGACCGACCGCCTGCTGCACTGGGCCACGGAGCGCCCCGAGCAGACCCTGTTTGCGCGCCGCCAGAAAGGCGCCGATGGCAGCAGCGGCGACTGGCGCCACATCAGCTTTGCACAGGCGCTGGATGCGGCGCGCCGCATCGGCCAGGCACTGCTCGACAGAGGCCTCTCGGCGGAGAGACCGGTGCTCATCCTCAGCGAAAACGACCTGGAACACGCCCTGCTGGCGCTGGGCTGCATGCTCGTGGGTGTTCCCTGGTGCCCCACCTCGCCCCCCTACTCCCTCATCAGCCAGGACTTCGACAAGCTCAAACACGTCGTCAAGACCCTGACGCCGGGCCTGGTGTTCGCCAGCGATGCCAACCGGTATGCCAGAGCCATGCTGGCCACGCTGGGCGACGACGTCGAACTGGTGTGCACCGAGGGCACGGTCCCCGGACGCGCCACCACGTCGTTCGCGTCTCTCATGTCCACCGAAGCAACGGCTGCGGTGGAAGCGGCGACGGCGGCCACCGGCCCGGACACCATTGTCAAGTTCCTGTTCACCTCGGGCTCGACCAAGATGCCCAAGGCGGTCATCAACACCCAGCGCATGTGGTGCGCCAACCAGCAACAGATGACGCAATCAATGCCGGTGATCACCGAAGGCGAACTGGTGCTGGTCGACTGGCTGCCCTGGAACCACACCTTCGGCGGCAATCACAACTTCGGCATGGTGATCTACAACGGCGGCACCATGTACATCGACGACGGCAAGCCCACGCCGGCCCTGATCGGCGAGACGTTGCGCAATCTGCGAGAAGTGGCGCCCACGGTCTACTTCAACGTGCCGACCGGATTCGAGGCGATCGCCAACGCCATGAAGGCCCCCACCGATGACGGCCGGCAGCTGCGGCGCAACTTCCTCTCGCGTGTGCGCATGTTCTTCTATGCGGGTGCGGCCCTGTCCCAGCCCGTGTGGGACAGCCTCTACGAGAGCGAAGAAGCCGAGATCGGCCAGCGCATCGTCATGACATCGGGCCTGGGGATGACGGAGTCCAGTCCCTTTGGCCTGTACGTCACCAGTCCCAATGTGAAGGCCGGCGACCTGGGTCTGCCCACGCCCGGCATGGAGCTCAAGCTGGTGGACATCGACGGCAAGACCGAGGTGCGCTACCGCGGCCCCAACATCACGCCCGGCTACTGGCGGATGCCCGAGGAGTCTGCCGAGGCCTTCGATGAAGAAGGCTTCTTCAAGACCGGCGACGCACTCAAGTGGATTGACGAGACCGATGTGCACCAGGGTCTGAAGTTCGACGGACGCATTGCAGAAGACTTCAAGCTGGCCACGGGCACCTTCGTCAGCGTCGGCCCGCTGCGTGGAAAGATCATCGCCGCTGGCGCGCCGTACATCCAGGACGTGGTGCTCACGGGCCTGAACATGAAGGAAGTCGGTGCCATGGTGTTCCCGACCCCGGCCGTGCGCCAGCTGGCCGGTCTGCGGGACGACGCGTCCCTGCACGATGTACTCGACGCCCCGGGCGTGCTGGCGCATTTCCAGACCGTGGTCAACGAGCTGGCCCGTTCGTCCACCGGCAGCGCCAACCGCATTGCCCGCCTGTGCCTGCTGGCCGACCCGCCCACCATCGATCGCGGCGAGATCACGGACAAGGGCTCCATCAACCAGCGCTCGGTGCTCGCACACCGCGCGGACACCGTGGCCAAGCTGCATGCCGACGAGCTGCGCTACATCATCAAACCGACTGTCTGAAAGGAAGCCAAGTGGCTGCAAAAGGATTCTTCAATTCGTTCGATGACGTGGTCATCCTGGGCGGTGTGCGCACCCCCATGGTCGACTACTGCGGCACCCTCGGACACATCTCCCCCACCGACCTGGGCATCAAGGTGGCCCGCGAGGCCCTGGCCCGCACCGGCACCGACGCGCAGGAGATCGGCTCGGTCGTCACGGGCAACATGGCGCCTGGTGACTTCGACCAGTTCTTCCTGCCGCGCCACATCGGCCTGTACGCCGGCGTACCGGTGAACGTGCCGGCTCTCATGGCCCAGCGCATCTGCGGCACCGGTTTCGAGCTCTTCCGCCAGGCCGGCGAACACATCAGCGGTGGTCTGTGCGACGCGGCCCTGGTGGTCGGCACCGAAAACATGACGCGCAACCCGATCGCGGCCTTCGACCACCGCACGGGTTTCAAGCTGGGCGCCCCGGTGGGTTTCAAGGACTACATGTGGGAGGCCCTGAAGGACCCGGCCGCCGGCATCAACATGATCCAGACGGCCGAGAACCTGGCGAAAAAGTACGGCATCACGCGGGAGTCGGTCGATGAGTTCGCCTCATCGTCTTTCGCCAAGGCCGTGGCAGCGCAGGAAAGCGGCTTCCTGGCCGGCGAAATCGTGCCCGTCGTCACCGAGAAGTTCGAGATCGACGGCTACAAGACACGCGGCATCCGGCTGCAAGGCAAGGTCACCGAAGTCGACCGAGACACGCACCCGCGCGTCTCGCCAGTTGAAGTGCTGGCCAGGCTCAAGCCGGTCTTCGCCGACGGGGTGCAGACCGGCGGCAACAGCTCGGCCCTGGTCGATGCAGCGGCCGCCTGCGTGGTCTCCTCCGGCGCCTACGCCAAGGCCCAGGGAAAGGCTCCGCTGGCCCGCGTCGTCGCCGCAGCCGTGGTGGGTGTACCGCCCGAGATCATGGGCATCGGTCCGGCACCGGCCATCCGCCTGCTGCTCGATCGCACCGGACTGAAGCTGGACGACATCGCCCGCTTCGAGATCAACGAAGCGCAAGGCGCGCAAACCCTGTCGGTGGCCCGTGAACTGGGCATGGACATCGCGAGACTCAACGTCAACGGCGGTGCCATTGCCCTGGGCCACCCGCTGGCAGCCACCGGCGTGCGCCTGACACTGACCCTCGCCCGCGAGCTGCAGCGCAGTGGCCTGAAGTACGGCATCTCCAGCGCCTGCGTGGGTGGTGGCCAGGGCATTGCGCTCCTCATTGAAAACCTGAACGCCTGAAAGGACGCATCATGAACATCCAGGGACATGCCGCTCTTGTCACCGGTGGTGGCTCCGGCCTCGGCGAGGCCACTGCCCGTGAGCTGGCCCGGCTGGGCGCCAAGGTCGCGGTGCTCGACCTCAACATCGAGAACGCCCGGCGCGTGGCGGCCGACATCGGCGGCCTGGCGGTCCAGTGCGACGTCAGCAGCCCGGAGAGCATGCAGACTGCCATCGAGCAGGCCGAGGCTGCCCATGGCCCGGCGCGCATCCTGATGCAGATCGCCGGCATCGGCAGTGCCAGGCGCGTGGTCGGCAAGGACGGCAACGCGGCCCCGCTGGCCGACTTCGCGCGCGTGATCAACGTCAACCTGATCGGCACCTACAACGCGGCCCGGCTGTTCGCCGCCGCCTGCGCCAGGCTGGAACCGATGGAAGACGGCGAACGTGGCGCCATGGTGTTCACCGCCAGCGTGGCCGCGTTCGACGGCCAGGTCGGCCAGCAAGCCTACAGCGCGTCCAAGGCCGGCGTGGCCGGCATGACCCTGCCCATGGCCCGCGACCTGGCACAACACGGCATCCGCGTCTGCACGATTGCGCCCGGCCTGTTCGCCACACCCTTGCTCAAGGAATTGCCCGAACCCGTTCAGGAGTCGCTGGCCAAGAGCATTCCCTTCCCGCAACGCCTGGGCAAGCCCGAAGAATTCGCCCAACTGGCCGCCCACATCGTGACGAACGGCCACCTCAACGGTGAGGTCATCCGCCTGGATGGCGCGCTCCGGATGGCCCCGCGATAACAGGCTCTCCCGCGCCGCCTCCGCGCGGCGCCCCTGGTCCAGACACCTCTCACACTCAACCCCCATGTCCAAAACCGTCGTCTACGAAGTGGAGGTGATGTTCGGCGATTGTGATCCCGCCGGCATCGTCTTCTTTCCCAATTTCAGCAAGTGGATGGATGCCTCATCGCTGAACTTCTTCGTGCAGTGTGGCGTGCCGCCCTGGCGCGAGCTGGTCAAGACCACCGGCATCATCGGCACCCCGCTGCTGGAGATCAACACGAAGTTCATGAAGCCCGCCACCTACGGCGAGCGGCTGCAGATCCACACCAGCGTCACCGAATGGCGCGACAAGGTGTTCATGCACCGGCACATCGTCATGCGTGGCGACACCGTGCTGTGCGAGGGCACCGAGACTCGGGCCTTCTGCATGCGCCTGCCGGACCAGCCGGACCGCATCAAGGCCATCCCCGTGCCCGAGGACATCAAGGCCAAGTGCAGCTGACACGACCGCCCGTGCCCGAACACTGACAAGGAGACAAGCCATGTACTACGAACCCGGCAAGACGCCCCACAACCTGCCGCACGACCCGTTCAAGTCCTGCGTGGTTCCGCGACCCATCGGCTGGATCTCGACCGTCGACGCGCAAGGACGCGACAACCTGGCGCCTTACAGCCAGTTCCAGAACGTGACATTCGACCCGCCCATCGTCATGTTCAGTGCCAACCAGACCACGCAGGGTGAGCGCAAGGACTCGGTGCGCAACGCCGAGCAGATGGGGCAGTTTGTCTGGAACATGGCCACCTGGGATCTGCGCGAGGCGGTCAACATCAGTGCCGAGGAATTGCCTCACGGCGTCGACGAATTCGAACGAGCCGGCCTGGAGAAACTCGACAGCCGGCTGGTCAGACCCAAGCGCATCAAGGGCTCGCCCATCCAGTTCGAGTGCGAGTACCTCAACACCGTGCGCTTTCCGGGCAAGCCCCCCATGGGCACGGTGGACGTGGTGTTCGGCCGCGTGGTCGGCATCCACATCGACGACCAGTACATCGACGCCAACGGACTGGTCGACGTGCTCAAGATCCGGCCGATCGCCCGCATGGGCTATTTCGACTACACGACCGTGGATAACAAGTTCCAGATGGTCATTCCCGGCAACAGCAAGGCACTGCTGGCTGGCCTGGAAGGCTCGCCCGACAAGGCCGCCGAAGCCCGAAACCGTTGACCCCCTTAGCTGACGCCACTCCGCCGCTTTCAAACCTTCACGCCGTGAACCACTTCCAGCCCCGCACCGACGACATGTTCTTCATCCTGCAGGAGGTGCTGCAGGCGCCCGCCCAGTTGCAGGCACTGACGCCTTATGCAGAGGCCGACAGCGACCTGATGCAGCAGGTGCTCGACGAGTCCGGCAAGTTCGTGGCCGAAGTGGTCGCGCCACTCAATCGCGAGGGTGACGAGACCGGCGCAAGGTTCAAGGATGGCGCGGTCACCATGCCCCCAGGCTTTCGCGACGCCTACCAGGCCTTCTGGCAGGCCGGGTGGCCCGCCCTGGCCTGCGCAACGGAGGACGGTGGCCAGGGCCTGCCCGCCGTGCTCGAAGCCATGCTCTACGAGATGCTCAGTGCCGCCAACCACGGCTGGACCATGGCACCGGGCCTGCTGCATGGCGCCTACGAATGCATCAAGCACCACGCGTCCGACGACCTGAAGGCGCGCTACCTGGAGAAGGTGGCCACCGGCGAGTGGCTGGCCACCATGTGCCTGACCGAACCGCATGCCGGCTCCGACCTGGGGCTGTGCCGGACCAGGGCCACACCACTGCCCGATGGCCGTTTTACCCTCAACGGCACCAAGATCTTCATCTCAGGCGGCGAGCACGACCTGACTGACAACATCGTGCACCTGGTGCTGGCCCGCCTGCCCGATGCACCGCCCGGACCCAGGGGCCTGTCGCTGTTCCTGGTGCCCAAGTTCTACGCCGACGGCGCGCGCAGCGCAGTGGTCTGCGAGCGCATCGAAGAAAAAATGGGCCTGCACGGCAGCCCCACCTGCGTGATGCGCTTTGACGATGCCGCTTCGTGGATCGTCGGCGAGCCCGGCAAGGGCCTGAACGCCATGTTCGTCATGATGAACGCCGCACGCCTGCATGTGGGCATGCAGGGCATCGGACTGCTGGAGGCCGCCTGGCAAAAAGCGGATGCCTACAGCCAGGAACGACGACAGATGCGTGCACCGGGCAGTCCGTCCCGGGCTGGAGAAGCGGACCTGATTGAAGCCCACCCGGCCATTCGCCGTATTCTCGAAACCCAGCGCGCCTGGATCGACGCAGGTCGAGTCCTTGCCTATCGGACCGCACTCGAACTTGACCTCCTGCGTCACCATCCCGATGGCGGGCGGCGCGCGTCGGCCAACCGCTGGTGCGCTCTGGTAACCCCCGTGCTCAAGGCTGCCTGGACCGACCAGGCTTTCCACGGCGCCAGTGCCTGCCTGCAGGTCTTTGGTGGCCATGGCTACGTCCGCGAATGGGGTATCGAACAGGTGGTTCGCGACTCGCGCGTGGCCATGATCTACGAAGGCACCAACGAGATCCAGGCCATCGACCTGCTGCTGCGCAAGACCCTGCCCGATGGTGGAGCTGCCTTGCTCGCCCTGCTGGACGAACTGGTCGACGATCTGTCGCCGGACGATGCGGGCCGCCAGGCCCGCGCCGGTGTGGATCGCTTTCGCCACTGGCTCAACAGCCAGTTGCTGCCCCGGTGCCAGGCCACCGACGCACGGCCGGGCCTGCCATACGAGCTGGCCGACGACTTCCTGCGCGCACTGACCCTGCTCCTGTCGGGCTGGGCGTGGCAGCGCATCGCCAGGGCAGCCACCGACGGCAGCGCACGCTGGGCCCGGCCGGCCGACGCCTTCTGGCGCCGCATCTGGCCCGAGCTGGACCTGCGGCTGGCCATCATGTCCCGGCAACTGGAATCGTAGGCCTGCGGCGGCCGGTGCTATCCTCACGCGATGCCTTCCACCGCCACTTCCCGCCTGACGCCGTCGAGCCGCGCCACACGCGCCAAGGCCAGCAGCCCCGCACAGATGCCGACCGGATCGGCCCCGGAAACGATCGACACCAGCTATCTGGAAACCCTGCTGGGCTACAACGCGCGCCGCGCGGCTCTGGCCGTGATCTCGGTGTTCCTGCAACGCATGGCCCCCTATGGCCTGCGCCCGGTGGACTTTTCCGTGCTCAGCGTCATCGCCCACAACCCGGGCGTGAACTCCCGCCAGATCTGCGCCGCGCTGGACATCCTGCCCCCCAATCTGGTGGGCATGATCAAGTCGCTGGAGAAGCGCGACCTGATCGAGCGCAGGCCCCATCCGACCGATCGCCGCGCCCAGGGGCTGCACCTGACCCCGGCCGGGCAGCAACTGATGACCGAAGCCGAAGCGACCGCTTCGGACCTGGAAAGCAACGTGGCGCGGCGCCTGTCGGCATCCGAGCAGCAGACCCTGATTCGCCTGCTGCGCAAGGTCTATCTCCCGTAAGACCAGGATACGGCAGACAGGGCATCCACACCGCAACGGTCAATCGGTACTGACCCCATGCGCGACGTGGTGTGCGAATAAATCCACACCTTGTCCGCCGTCGCCCCCATTGCTGCGCTGCACACCTGATCTGGACTGTATTCCCGTCGCCGACTGCCCTATAGTGCAGAGAAACAGGCGCCCGAATGCCGCCAGGAGACAGGACATGAGTGTCAGACCGCATGGCGGTGCAGCCATGAATGCGCTTCTCCATCTGCTGGAGTCGCGATACGCCATGCGCATTGTCTGGGCCCTGAGCGACGGCCACCCCCAGACCTTCCGGCTGCTGCAGGACAGCGTCGGCGGCGCCACACCCAACACGCTCAACACCCGCCTGAAAGAACTGCGCACGGCGCGCCTGGTCGAGCACGGCGGCGACGGCTATCGCCTGACCGCCCTGGGGCATGAATTTGCGCGCCACATGCATGACTGGCAGCCCACCGCCAGCCGGTGGCACCAGCAGAGCCAGCGCAGCCTGGCCTCGCGCCTGGACGGCGCCGAGGCCATGACGGCTCAGTCCGCCGGCGTGGGCACCACGCGCTGACGCTGCGTACCCAGGCCACGGCCGCCCAGCGTCACCACGTCGCCCTCCCGCAGGAAGACCGGCGGCTTCATGCCCATGCCGACGCCTGGCGGCGTCCCGGTGGGAATCACGTCGCCAGGCTGCAAGGCCATGAACCGGCTGAGGTAGCTGACAATCTGTGCCACGCCGAAGATCATGGTCCGGGTATTGCCGCCCTGGCGGCGCTGACCATTGACATCCAGCCAGAGGTCCACATCCTGCGGGTCGCCGAGTTCATCCGGCGTCACCAGCCAGGGGCCAATCGGGCAATGCGTCGGGTAGCTCTTGCCTTTGGTCCACTGACCTTCGTATTCGATCTGGTAGGCGCGCTCGGACACATCGTTGACCAGGCAAAAGCCGGCCACATGCGCAAGGGCGTCGGCCTCGCTGACATGCAACGCGCGCCGGCCAATGACCACGCCAAGTTCCACCTCCCAGTCCAGCTTGCCCGATCCCGGCGCCAGCCAGATATCGTCATCCGGGCCACTGATGGCACCACTGTGCTTGTTGAAGACGATGGGCTGCCCAGGGGCCTTCAGGCCGGCCTCGGCCGCGTGGTCGGCATAGTTCAGGCCAATACAGATCACGTTGCCGACGCCGCCGACACAGGGTCCCAGGCGGGTGGCGGCCGGCACCAGCGGAAGACTGGCCGTGTCGATAGCGGCCAGACGGGACATAGAATCACGTCCCAGTGTGGCCGGGCCGATGTCGTCGACCAGCCCGGAGAGATCCCGCCAGGCACCGCTGGCGTCGATGAGTCCGGGCTTTTCGGCGCCTGGCTGGCCGTGGCGAATCAGTTTCATGGGGTGCATTCCTCGGCAATCCGGCCGTGTACCGGTCCGGCATTGTCGCCGCAAGTCCGAAATCGGGCTATCACCTCTTGAAGTCCGGCCCGACGCCCCCACATCCCCTCAACGGCAGGCTGTCTGCCCTCTATGAACGGTCCACGCGACCGCCACATCGCTGCTAGCCCATGACACAACAGAACACGAGCACCGAAGGAACACCGGCCCAGGACAACGCCTCGCAAAACAGCCCCGAGGAGGCCCTGGCCGCCGCCACCGTCGCTGAAGCCGATGCCCTGGCCGCCCTGACCAACGAAGTCAGCGAACTCAAGGCCAAGAATGCCGACCTGGCTGATCAGTACCTGCGGGCCAAGGCCGAGGCCGACAATGCCCGCCGGCGCGCCGACGAGGAAATCGCCAAGACCCGCAAGTTCGCCGTCGAGAGTTTTGCCGAAGGCCTGCTGCCCGTCCTGGACAGCTTCGAAGCCGGCCTGGCGGTGCAGGAAGCCACACTGGAGCAGTTGCGCGAAGGCTCGGAGGCCACGCTCAAGCAGCTGCAGAGTGCACTGGCGCGCAACAAGGTACAGGCCATTGCGCCCGAAGCCGGCGCCCGGTTCGACCCCCATCAGCACCAGGCCATCAGCATGGTGCCCGCCGACCAGGAACCCAACACCGTGGTCACAGTCCTGCAAAAGGGCTATCTGATCGCCGAGCGCGTGCTGCGCCCTGCTCTGGTCACCGTGGCGGCCCCCAAGTGAAGCCACGGGGGCCTGCGCCGGACCACATTCCACATGCCGCCCCCATGACATCCACTTGAAATCCCCAGAGTTATCCACATCTCTTCAGCAGTTTCAAACATCCTCTTTCGGAGCACAACATGGGAAAAATCATTGGCATCGACCTGGGCACCACCAACAGCTGCGTGTCCATCATGGAAGGCAACACCACCAAGGTGATCGAGAACTCGGAAGGTGCGCGCACCACGCCGTCCATCGTGGCCTACCAGGAAGACGGTGAAGTGCTGGTCGGCGCTTCCGCCAAACGCCAGGCCGTGACCAACCCCAAGAACACGCTCTACGCCATCAAGCGCCTGATCGGCCGCAAGTTCACCGAGAAGGAAGTGCAGAAGGACATCGACCTGATGCCCTACTCCATCGTGGCCGCCGACAACGGCGACGCCTGGGTCGAAGTGCGCGGCAAGAAGATCTCGGCCCAGCAGGTGTCGGCCGACATCCTGCGCAAGATGAAGAAGACCGCCGAGGACTACCTGGGCGAGCCGGTGACTGAAGCCGTCATCACCGTGCCGGCCTACTTCAACGACGCCCAGCGCCAGGCCACCAAGGACGCCGGTCGCATCGCGGGCCTGGAAGTCAAGCGCATCATCAACGAGCCCACCGCTGCGGCACTGGCCTTCGGCCTGGACAAGCAGGACAAGGGCGACCGCAAGATCGCCGTGTACGACCTGGGCGGCGGCACCTTCGACGTCTCCGTCATCGAGATCGCCGACGTCGACGGCGAGAAGCAGTTCGAGGTGCTGTCCACCAACGGCGACACGTTCCTGGGTGGTGAAGACTTCGACCAGCGCATCATCGACTACATCATCGGCGAGTTCAAGAAAGAGCAAGGCGTCGACCTGAGCAAGGATGTGCTGGCGCTGCAACGTCTGAAGGAAGCCGCCGAGAAGGCCAAGATCGAGCTGTCCAGCTCGGCCGCCACCGACATCAACCTGCCCTACATCACGGCCGACGCCTCGGGTCCGAAGCACCTGAACATCAAGCTCACCCGCGCCAAGCTGGAAGCCCTGGTGGAAGAGCTGATCGAACGCACCATCGCGCCCTGCCGCACGGCCATCAAGGACGCCGGCATCAGCGCCAGCGATATCCATGACGTGATCCTGGTTGGCGGCATGACCCGTATGCCCAAGGTGCAGGAGAAGGTCAAGGAGTTCTTCGGCAAGGAGCCGCGCAAGGACGTCAACCCCGACGAAGCCGTGGCCGTGGGCGCCGCCATCCAGGGCCAGGTGCTCTCGGGTGACCGCAAGGACGTGCTGCTGCTGGACGTGACCCCGCTGAGCCTGGGCATCGAGACCATGGGCGGCGTCATGACCAAGATGATCGCCAAGAACACCACCATCCCGACCAAGTTCTCTCAGGTGTTCTCGACGGCCGAGGACAACCAGCCGGCCGTGACCATCAAGGTGTTCCAGGGTGAGCGCGAGATTGCCGCCGGCAACAAGCTGCTGGGCGAGTTCAACCTTGAAGGCATCCCCAGCGCACCGCGCGGCATGCCGCAGATCGAGGTCACCTTCGACATCGACGCCAACGGCATCCTGCACGTGGGCGCCAAGGACAAGGGCACCGGCAAGGAAAACAAGATCACCATCAAGGCGAACTCCGGCCTGTCCGAGGCCGAGATCCAGCAGATGGTGAAGGACGCCGAACTGAACGCCGCCGAAGACCACAAGAAGGTCGAACTGGTGCAGGCCCGCAACCAGGCCGAAGCCTCGGTGCACAGCGTCAAGAAGAGCCTGGACGAGCATGGCGACAAGCTCGAAGCCACCGAGAAGGAAGCCATCGAAGCGGCAGTCAAGGACCTGGAAGAAGCCGTCAAGGGCGACGACAAGTCCGCCATCGACGCCAAGACCGAAGCCCTGATGACCGCCAGCCAGAAACTGGGCGAGAAGGTCTACGCTGCCTCGCAGGCCGAAGCTGCCGCCGCCCAGCCGGAAGGCGCCGCCTCGGCCGGTGCCGCCAAGGCCGACGACGACGTGGTCGACGCCGAGGTCAAGGAAGTCAAACGCGACTGAGTCCCGAGGGCCGACGGCCTGAGCCTCGCCGCCGCGCCCGGGAAACCCGGCGCGGCGTTCTTGCTACCCAGCAACCCAACTGAACCATGGCGAAACGCGATTACTACGAAGTCCTGGGCGTGCCCAAGAACGCGTCCGACGACGAGATCAAGAAGGCCTATCGCAAGCTGGCGATGAAGTACCACCCTGACCGCAACCAGGGTGATGCGGCCAAGTCCGCTGAAGAGAAATTCAAGGAGGTCAAGGAGGCCTACGAGATGCTCTCGGACGCGCAGAAGAAGGCCGCCTATGACCAGTACGGCCATGCCGGCGTGGACCCCAACATGCGCGGCCCCGGCGGCTCTGGCGCCGAAGGCTTTGCCGGCTTCGGCGAAGCCTTCGGCGACATCTTCGGCGACATCTTCGGCGGCTCGCGCCGTGCGGGGGGTGGTCGCCAGGTGTACCGGGGCGCGGACCTGTCCTACGCCATGGAGATCACCCTCGAAGAAGCCGCCACCGGCAAGGACACCCAGATCCGCATTCCGTCCTGGGACGATTGCGAAACCTGCAAGGGCACCGGCGCCAAGCCGGGCACCAGCGTCAAGACCTGCACCACCTGCCACGGGCAGGGCGTGGTGCAGATGCGTCAGGGCTTCTTCAGCGTTCAGCAGACCTGTCCGCAGTGCCACGGCAGCGGCAAGGTGATTCCCGAACCCTGTACCGCGTGCCATGGCCAGGGCAAGATCAAGAAGCAGAAGACGCTGGAGATCAAGATCCCGGCCGGCATCGACGACGGTCAGCGCATCCGCAGCACCGGCAACGGCGAACCCGGACAGAACGGTGGTCCCAGCGGTGATCTGTACATCGAGATCCGCCTGCGCAAGCACGACATCTTCGAGCGCGACGGTGACGACCTGCACTGCCAGGTGCCCGTGAGCATCACCACGGCGGCCCTCGGAGGCGAGATCGACGTACCCACGCTGCAAGGCAAGGCCACCATCGACCTTCCCGAAGGCACGCAGAGCGGCAAGACCTTCCGTCTGCGTGGCAAGGGCGTCAAGGGCGTGCGCAGCAGCTACCCGGGCGACCTGTACTGCCATGTGGCCGTGGAGACGCCGGTCAAGCTGACCGAACACCAGCGCAAGCTGCTCAAGGAACTGGACGAATCGTTCAAGAAGGGCGGGCACAAGCACAGCCCGAACGACAAGGGCTGGTTCGAGAAGGCCAAGGACTTCTTTTCATAACAAGCCCGTGCGTTGGCTCAGGCTGCCGCGACGGAACGGGTGAGCGGCCGGCCCCAGCCATTGCGCGCCTGCGCCATCCCGGCCAGCTGGGCCCGAAACCCGGGCGCAGCCACGGTGCCACGGTCCGGACGCCCGGTGGCGGCGTGATCAGGTTCGACAGGCGTGTCGCTGTCGATGGACCGATGGCCTTCGCCCTCCGGGATGTCCGGCGCCAGAAGCTCCGACGGCCGACGTCCGAGGTCTTCCGGTTCGTCTGCAGGTACGTCTTGCTGCCCCTGTTCCGCCGCGCCCCCGGCAGGCGCGTCACCGGCCATGTGGCGCATGGTCACCGGCGCCCTGAGCAGATCATCCAGCATTTCGTCAGCGGACTGGATCTCGGCCCTGGATCGCAGGATGGCATCGCCCAGGCGCGACTCCACCTGTGCCGACCGCACGGCCCGCTGCACATAGCTCCCGGGCTCGGAGGCCACCGGCTCATGGCGGACAGCGTGCTGCACATGCAGTGCAGGGGCGCCCGCAGACAGGCCGTCCGCCGCCACCAGAGCGGCGGCCGAAGCCTCTGCCATGCCTTCGAACAACAGTCCTTCGGGTGCCTGGGCCATGGCTTCCGATATCAGGGGGGTCGAAGTCCCCAACGCCAGTCCAGACGTGGCCAGTTGCCCCTCCAGGTTGGCGCGGCTGACGGCATAGAGCACATGCAGGGCCGGAGATAGCGATCCCGATGCCACCGAAGACGGCGCCACCGGTGCGGCCGCCCACTGTCCCCCTGCCTCACTTACGGGCGCGTTGACCAACTCGGGTGACGGGGCAGGTGCTGGCTCAGGTTCCGGTGCCGGCGGCGGCGCCACCGGCGCAGGCGGCACAGGGACCTCCGGTACCGAACCGAACAGAATGCTGGCGCTGGTCTGGGCCAGGCCGTCGCTCACCGTATAGGTCGCTTCTGGCACAGGTCCGGCATAGCCCTCAGCAGGGACAAACACAAACGATCCATCGGCCAGCACCGTCAGAGTGCCCACGCCACGGATCAGGGCCACCTGCCCGGCCAGGAAGGTCTCCGCGACGCGATCGCGACCGGTATCGACCGCAAACGCGGTCACGGCCAGCACGTCGCCATCCACATCAGAATCGTTACCCAGCACATGACCCGTCACGGCACGGCCAGGCGTCACCTCGAACAGGCCATCGTCCACCGCCACGGGCGCGTCGTTGGCACCGGTCACCGTCACCGTCACCATGGCCGTGTCGCTGCCGCCCTGCCCGTCGCTGAGCGTGTAGGTGAAGCTGGTCGTCGCCGTCTGGCCGGCGCCCAGTCCTTCGAAGGCACCGTTCGGGTCGAACGTCACCTGCCCCGCCGCGTCGATGCCGAACAGGCCGCCGTTGCTGCCGGCCACGCCGCTTTGCGCCGCCACCACCAGGCTGTCACCGTCCGGATCGCTGTCGTTGCCCAGGACATTGCCAATCACCGCCGATGCAGCATCCTCGCCGGTCGAGAATCCGTCGTTCACTGCCACCGGTGCGCGGTTCACCACCGGCGCCGTGATGTTGACCGATACGATGGCGTTGCCAGTCTGGCCATCCTGGTTCTGCACGGTGTAGGTGAAGGTATCCGTGACGGCATTCACGCCGTCCCCCGTCACCGTCACGGTGCCGCCGCTGTCGAGCGTCACCGTCACGCCAGAGTCCAGCACAACGGACCCCCCTGGGGCCAGCGCGGCGCCATTGATGGCAATGATGTCCAGCGCGCCCCCATTGAAATTGAAATCGTTGGCGGTCAGATCCACCGATGCGGGCACATTGGCCGGCGTGCTCACGCTGTCGTTCTCCGGCACAAAGGCTGTCTGCAAGGATTCGGCCTTGATGAACAGCCACGAATCCAGTTGCGTGTCACCGGTGTCTGCTATGCCCAGCTTGATGGTGTTCTGCTGACCCACGGTCACGTCGAAGGTCAGCGAGATGGTGACGGTGAAGCCGTCCATCTGCGCGTTGTAGGTGCTGGTGCTGTTGTTGACGTAGAGGTTCGGGTTGGCGCTGGTATAGCTGGTCGTGCTGTGTCCGGGGTTGGGATCGTTCGTGGGCGACCCCTGGGACGGATTGAAGCTCTCGGCGTCGTTGATGGTATCGATGCCGATGGCCAGGCCATTGGGCGCCAGGGCCACATTGACGCCGTTGACCCAGACGCCGATGGTGTCGTTGAAGCCCGAGTAGACATACTCGTTGTACTCCTCCGAGCCAAACACCAGCGACGCAGTCATGCGGCCAGTGTCCCCTGCGCTGCCGCCCGGGAACACGTCGGGGGTGAAATTGATGACGATGTAGGACGCGTCGAAGGTATCGAACCCGCCCGACGCCGCGTTGAAGTCGGCGTCGCCGTCGACTCCGTAGAGCGCATCTGACGACAGTTCGGCGTTGTTGTTGGGCCCGGCCACCGACGTGGTGTTGCTGTTCGTGGTGAAGATGGCGCCTTCGGTGAACTCCAGAACGTCGGAGCCGAAGCTGATGCCCGCTCCAGTGGAGAACACGCCCGCCTGATTCAGCCCGCCATAGTAGATGGCCGAATCGATCGTCACCCCGGGGCCCATGATGGCGCTGGCCAGTGCATCGGTTCCTACCGTGCCAACATTCTGGACCACCAGGTCCAGCGTGCCAACCCAGTCCGACGGCGCCAGGGCCAGCGCCTCGACGTGACCAATACGGGTTTCCAGTGTCCAGTTGCCGTCGTTATCGACATGACCTGTGGTGTCGGCGGAAGCGGCCACATCGGCACCCGTGATTTCGGACAACAGGGTGGCCGCGGCCAATCCGTTTTCTCCGGCGCTGAAGTTGCAGCCATAGATGAGGATGTCACCTTCTTCGGACAGGGCAGCACCGATGTCCTGCAAGGCCTGCTGGTGCTGCGCCTGCATGGACGCAGCGTCCAGCACCGTGTTGCCCAGCATCAACCGGCCTTCCACGCCGTGACTGACGATGTGAATGGCTGTGATGTCGGTCTGATCCTGCAGCGCCTCTGCGATTTGCTCGACCCCGTCCCGGTCGGCGTCCAGGTAGATGATCTCGGCTCCACTGTCCTGCAGGTGCTCGTCCAGGCTGGATGCCACCGGGTCGACAAAGATGATCTCGCGCCCGGCCCCCTCCTCGGTCGCCACGGCGTCCGGACCGGCCTCGGCCTCGGCACCCGTCAACGTGCCAGGTGAAGCACCCTCGCCATCGACCACTTCGACCACCTCGACCCCGTCGGCTGTGACCACATCCAGGGTGTCGGCGGCGTCCCCCGACTCGCCCTGCACGTCGACCACAGTAGCGACAAGGGCTGCATCGAACACGATCCGGGGCTCCAGCGCCAGCGGTGGCACGCTCGACCGGCAGGCCTGCCGGCGCGCGGCACGCGTTCCGGACACACTGCGACCCCGTGAAACCTGCGTTTCAGCCACCGCCACAAACGTATCCAGTGACGGGTTCCATATCGATCGAAAAGTTCTGTTCATGCGTTGAGCCCAACAAGTCCGCCCACCGCCAGCTGGCGGCTCGGCAGTTGGTTTGGCTATCGGCATGAAAAACGACAACTTGAGACTTATCGTTCACCCAAAGGCCTACATGTGACATGTGTCGCACCTGGCGCCACGGAACTTTCGCATTCAGGGACGCAACGGGATTGCCTTACATTTTTTCGCCATGCGCAATGTCAACGCGGCCAGG
Organism: Burkholderiaceae bacterium; assembly: GCA_041396505.1. Classification (GTDB taxonomy): domain Bacteria; phylum Pseudomonadota; class Gammaproteobacteria; order Burkholderiales; family Burkholderiaceae_C; genus Hydrogenophaga. The sequence continues at coordinate 237,855 of JAWKYL010000003.1, read as the reverse complement.
ACGCACGTCGCATGGCGAGCCGACCTGCCGTTCCTGAGCGTCGTACGATGTGCCCATGCAACAGAACAATGACTCCACCTCCAGGATTGCGGATTTCCTCATCGTCGGCGGTGGCATCGCTGGCGCGTCCATGGGTTACTTCCTGGCCCCCCACGGGCGTTGCGTCATGCTTGAGCGAGAAAGCCAGCCGGGCTATCACAGCACCGGCCGGTCGGCCGCTCAGTTCATTGCCAGCTACGGTCCGCCACAGGTGCGTGCACTCTCGCGCGCCAGCGAACCGTTCTTCGTCAATCCCCCGGCCAGCTTCAGCAACGAAGCCCCTCTGCTGGCGCCGCGCGGCCTGCTGACGGTGGCGGGACCGGACGAGATGGTGCATCTGGACGAGGCCTGGGCCACACTGGCACAAACCAGCCCCAACGGCAGGCGACTGTCGGCTGCGGATGCACTGGCCATGGTGCCCGTGCTGCGAGCCGAGAAGGTGAGCGCCGCCATCTACGAGCCCGACAGCCTGGACATGGACGTTCATGCCATCCACCAGGGCTATCTGAGGGGCTACCGGCGGGCCGGCGGACGCCTGGTGACCGATACCGAGGTCGTGTCGGCACGGCGCAGCAGCGAGGGCCTGTGGCAGGTGCTCGCGGCGGACGGCCGGGCATGGGCGGCGCCGGTGCTGATCAACGCCGCAGGCGCCTGGTGCGATGTGCTGGCCCGGATGGCCGGCGTCCGGCCCATCGGACTGGTTCCCAGACGCCGCAGTGCATTCACCTTCCTGCCGCCCGATGGACTGGACGCCTCGAAATGGCCTTTGTTGCTGGCGGCCGACGACAGTTTCTACATGAAACCCGATGCCGGTGCCTTGCTGGCCTCCCCAGTGAACGCGGACGAAACCCATCCTCAGGATGTGCGCCCCGAAGAGATGGACATCGCCATGGGCATGCACGCCATCGAAACCTGGACGACACTGCGCCCGCGTCCCTCGCACACCTGGGCGGGCTTGCGCTCCTTCGTTCCGGACGGCGATCTGGTCGGCGGCTTCGACCCCACGGAACCGGGCTTCTTCTGGTGTGCCGGCCAGGGCGGCTACGGCATTCAGACCAGCGCGGCCATGGGCGAAGCGTGTGCAGCGCTGGCGCGTGGACAGGCCCTGCCCGGACACCTGGCCGCCTGCGGGCTGACGCAAGACATGCTGTCGCCGGCCCGCGCCACCCTCGTACAGCCATAAGCATGCACCACCGCCAGATGTGAGCCAGGCGCGTGCCACGTGCGTGCCAGGTGTCAGTGTTCGCGCCACAATGGCACTCACCGCCACTGAAGGACAGCGCCATGCCTCTCATCGTCCACCACCTGAACAATTCCCGCTCTCAACGCCTGTTGTGGATGCTCGAAGAACTGGAACTGCCTTACGAGATCCGCTTCTACGAACGCGACCGGCGCACCATGCTCGCGCCGCCTGAACTCAAGCGCGTGCATCCGCTGGGCAAGTCTCCGGTCCTGGAGGATGACGGCATCAAGCTGGTGGAAACCGGCGCCATCTGCGAGTACCTCGTGGACCGGACCGGGCGCCTGGGTCCGTCCGATCGCGACGAGGGCTTGCGCCGGTACCGCCAGTTCATGCACTACGCCGAAGGTTCGGTCATGCCGGTATTGCTGCTCATGCTGGTCCTGGCCAAAATACCGCTCATGGGCAAGATCGCGCTGAAGCGGGTGCAGCCCATGGTGGACGTGCACCTGGACTACATCGAGCAGGCGCTGGCTTCCCGTCCCTGGTTTGCCGGCGACGACCTGAGCGCTGCCGACATCATGATGAGCTTTCCCCTGGAAGCGGCCGTCTCGCGCGCCGGCCTGGGGCCATCGCGACCGGCCACGATGGCCTGGATCCGGACGATCCACGCCCGCCCCGCCTACCAGAGGGCGCTGGAAAAAGGCGGCCAGTACGACTTTGCCTGAACCGGCCCGGGTTGTGGTGGGATACTCGTATCCATGACGGACGCCCCGACCCACCACTGCGCCTACCGCCACGCCTTCGATGCGGGCAACCCTGCCGCCGAGCGCGGTGCCCGCTGGGTCATGTGGCTGACCCTGGCCACCATGGTGGTCGAGATCGCCGCGGGATGGTGGTTCAATTCCATGGCCCTGCTGGCCGACGGCTGGCACATGAGTTCCCATGCCTTTGCCATCGGTCTGACGGCATTGGCCTATGCCGCCGCCCGCAAGCTGTCATCCGATCCAAGCTTTGCCTTCGGCACCTGGAAAATCGAAGTACTGGCCGGCTATTCAAGCGCCTTGTTCCTGCTGGCCGTCGCCGCCATGATGGTGCTGGGTTCCGTCGAACGGCTGCTGGAGCCGCAACCGATCCGCTACCTGGAAGCCATGGTCGTGGCCGTCCTCGGCCTGGTCGTCAACCTGGCCAGTGCCCTGATACTGGGGCACGCGGGCGAACAGGGCGACCACCATCATGGCCATGGTCACTCGCACCATCACGCGCACGGTCCCGGCCACGACGATCTCAATCTGCGGGCCGCCTACCTGCACGTCCTGACAGACGCGGCCACGTCCGTTCTGGCCATCGTTGCCCTGGCCGGTGGCTGGTGGCTGGGATGGAGCTGGCTGGATCCGGTCATGGGTATCCTGGGCGCCATCGTGGTGGCCATCTGGGCCAAGGGTCTGGTGCAGGAGACCGGCAAAGTTCTGCTCGATCGCGAAATGGACCACCCGGTGGTGGACGAAATACGCGAGGTCATCGACACCCAGGGCGCCCGGCACGGATTGCGCCTGACCGACCTGCACGTCTGGCGCGTTGGTCGCAGTGCCTGGGCCTGTGCGCTGACGCTGACCGGCGACCCGAACAGCCCTGGCGCCAGCGAGGTGCGCCAGTGGCTGTCCATTCACGAGGAAATCGTGCACGTCACGGTCGAGATGCAGTACCGCTGACCGGACTGGGGTACCCGGAGCCTCGCTGCACGCAGGAGGCGGCACTATCGCCATCATTCAGACAATCAATTTTCATTATTCGATAGTTTTTATAAAATAACATGGCTTGCTCATAGACACCAAGGAGTCCGCCATGACCGCCCTCATTCGCCAGATCCAGCCCATGTGGATGCAGATGCAGCGCCTGGAACTGCCGGTGCCGGCACACGCCCTGCGCAAGGCCCTGATGACCCTGTCCGCGGGTCTGCTGGTCATGGCGGGCCTGGCCGCTGGCAGCACCTTCTGGGCGCCCACCCGGCTCTGGTGGGATGCGACCGGCGCCAGCAGCGGGATGACGGCCGGCGTACAGGCCTCGCTTCTGGCCGCCCTGGCGACGGCGGTGGGCGCGGTGCCTGTTTTCCTGGTCGAACGCGTCAGCAAGCGACAGGAATCGGCTTTCATGTCATTCGCCGCCGGCGTGATGCTGGCCGCTGCCATCTTCGCGCTGCTCCTGCCCTCACTGGAAGCCGGACGCACGCTCCTGTCCGCCGGCGGTGCGTCGTCCTCCGGTGCGGCCGGCCTGACGGCAGTCGGGCTCATGCTGGGCATGGCGCTGATGATCGGCGTCGACCGCATGACGCCGCATGAGCACGCCGTGCTGCCGCCAGCGGCAGATGGTCACGCCGCGCCGTATCGCCCGGACCACACGGCAGGCCAGCGTGCCTGGATGATGGTCCTGGCCATCCTGATCCACAACATCCCCGAGGGCCTGGCCGTCGGTGCCGCCTACGCCGGCCCCGCCCTGGGCGTGACGGGTGGAGAAGCCGTCAATCCGGGCGCATCGGTGGCGCTGGCCATCGGTCTTCAGAACATGCCCGAAGGCCTGATCGTGGCCATGGCCTTGCGCACCCTGGGACAAAGCGCCACCCGCTCCTGGGCGGTGGCAGCACTGTCGGGCCTGGCAGAACCGCTGGGTGCCATAGCCGGTCTCTCGTTGCTTGGCAGCCTGCCGGCGCTCTACCCGGTCGGCCTGGCGCTGGCCGCTGGCGCCATGCTCTTTGTCGTGAGCCACGAGATCATTCCGGAGACGCACCGCAACGGCTTCGAGGGCCTGGCGTCGGTCACCCTGATGGCCGGATTCATCTTCATGCTGTTGCTCGACAGCGCGCTTTGAGACAAACGCTCACGGAAAGTCCGCAGGGGTAAGATGAATCCATGAGCGTCCATATCCGTTTCCTCGGCGGGGCCGGCACCGTCACTGGCTCAAAGTACCTGGTCGAACACGACGGCCACAGTCTGATGGTCGACTGCGGTCTGTTCCAGGGCTACAAGCAGCTGCGCCTGCGCAACCGTGACCCTTTGCCGGTGCTGCCCAATCACATCGACGCAGTCATCCTGACCCATGCACACCTGGACCACAGCGGCTATCTGCCCGTGCTGGTCAACGAAGGCTTCAAGGGCAAGGTGTGGGCCACACCGGCGAGCCGCGATCTGGCCAGCATCCTGCTGCCCGACAGCGGCCACATCCAGGAAGAGGACGCCGCTTTTGCCAACCGGCACGGCTTCTCCAAACACCACCCGGCGCTGCCCCTGTACACGGTCGAAGATGCGCTGCGAAGCCTCAAACGGTTCCGTACCGAGCCCATGGGCCAGGCCTTCGAGCCGATCCGCGGCTGGCAAGCCCGCTTCACAGGGGCAGGCCACATCCTCGGGGCAGCCAGCCTGTTGCTGGAAGTCGGGGGGCGTCGCATCCTGTTCTCGGGTGACCTGGGCCGGCCGGATGACCTGATCATGTTGCCTCCGGAAGCGGCGCCTGCCGCTGACGTGGTGGTCTGCGAGTCCACCTATGGCGACCGCAACCACCCGAAGGAGGACATCCTGGGCGAGCTGGCACCGGCCCTCCAACGCGCGGCCGCCCGTGGCGGCACCGCCGTGGTGCCCGTGTTCGCCGTGGGTCGCGCCCAGGCTTTGCTGCACGCCATTGCCGAGCTGAAGGCATCGGGTGAACTGCCCCGCAGCCTGCCGGTCTACCTGGACAGCCCCATGGCCATCCACAGCACCGAGCTGTTTTCGCAACACCTTGGCGAACACCGGCTCAGTGCCGCACAGTGCCGTGACATGGCCCATGCCGCCACGTTCACCCGAACACCGGACGAGTCAAAGGCCATTGCCCTGCAGCACGGACCCAAGGTGATCCTGTCGGCCAGCGGCATGGCGACCGGAGGGCGCGTGTTGCACCATCTGGTCCAGTACCTGGGAGATCACCGCAACATGGTGGTCCTGACCGGCTACCAGGCACCCGGCACCCGCGGCGCCAGCCTGGCCTCAGGAGCGCCCACCTTGCGCATCCACGGCCAGGACATTGCGGTTCGCGCCGAAGTCATCCAGCTGACGTCCGCTTCGGCCCATGCCGATGCAGGTCAGTTGATGGGCTGGCTGCGCACCATGCCGACAGCACCAAGGCGGGTGTTTGTCGTTCATGGCGACCAGGAAGCGTCTGATCGCCTGCGCTACCGCATCGAGAACGAACTGCACTGGCAGGCCCTGGCGCCCGAACATGGCAGCACCTGGATGGTCTGACCGACGACCTGTTTCCGCATGGCCCCGAAACCTTTCATGTCCTTGTCCCGATTCCTGACCCTGGCGGCGTCGGCCGCAGCCTGCTGGCCGGCCCTGGCCCAGTCCGACGCCCGCTTTGCGCAATGCATCAATGACCTGCGAACGCCGGCTCTGCAAGCTGGCGTGCAGACCGGCACCTTCGAGCGACACGCACGCAACCTGGTGCCCGACCTCAGCGTGGTCGAGAAACTGGACTACCAGCCCGAATTCAAACTGCCGATCTGGGACTACCTGGCCGGCCTGGTGGACGACGAGCGCGTGAACGAGGGCCAGGCCCGGCTGAAGGAACATGCCGACGTGCTGAGCCGGGTCGAGCAACGTTATGGCGTCGATCCCGCCACCGTGGTGGCTGTCTGGGGTGTGGAGAGCAACTTCGGACAGAGCTTCGGCACCTATCCGCTGCTGCAGGCACTGGGCACCCTGTCCTGCCATGGGCGACGACAGGCTTTCTTCCGGGGCGAGTTCTTTGCCACACTGCGCATCCTGCAGGCAGGCCATATCCCACCGGAGCGCCTCACGGGTTCCTGGGCAGGGGCCTTCGGCCACACCCAGTTCATGCCCAGCACCTTCGAACGCCTGGCCGTGGACTTCGACGGCGACAAGCGTGCGGACCTGATGGACAGCATTCCCGATGCGCTGGCCTCGACCGCCCATTTTCTCCAGAAAGCCGGATGGCGCAGTGGCCAGCCCTGGGGTTTTGAAGTCCGCCTGCCGGACGGCATGGACACGGCCTGCGAAGGCCGACGCAGCAAACGCCCCATGAGCGATTGGGCTGCCCGGGGCCTGCGGCGTGTCGACGGCACCCCACTGCCGGCCGGCGGCAGTGCCGGGCTTCTCACACCGGCGGGACCTCAGGGCCCTGCATTTCTGGTGATGCGCAACTTCGATGCACTCTACAGCTACAACGCAGCAGAGAGCTATGGCCTGGCCATCGCCCACCTGAGCGACCGGCTGCGTGGCGAAGGTCCGTTCACCACCCCCTGGCCCACCGACGACCCGGGGCTTTCGCGCGCCGGACGCCGCGAATTGCAGGGTTTGCTGATCCTGCGCGGTCACGATATCGGGGCCGTCGATGGCATGCTTGGCGAACGCAGCCGCGCTGCCATACGCCTGGAGCAGGAACGGCTGGGACAGGAAGCCACCGGACGTGGCGGACAGAAGATTCTGCGCGCGCTGCGCGGCAGTTGAGCGGGTGCTCAGATCCAGCCGAACTGCGCACGCACGTCACGGGCCGTGACGTTCACCGGCTGCGTGGGCGCCAGCACGTGCTGGCGCAGATTGGGTGCCCGCACGCCACCACTGTCCTGACCCAGGACGGCAACCCCCTTGAAGTTCCAGCCACGCTCGCGCAGGGCCGCCACGTAGGTCTGGGCATCAGGGTAGTCCATCAGGTCGGTGTGGTTGGCGGTCGGCGTCAGGCAGAACAGCACAGCCTCGCAGCGCGAGCGGACCACCTCCTGCACGAATTCATCAACCGTGGTCCGGGTGGTCTGGAGCGCACCGACACGGGCATAGAAGCGCACCGGGCGGCGCCCCGACTGCAACTGGATCTCGCGCACACTCCGGTTGAAGCAGCCGCTGAGGCTGCGCAGCACCGAAGCCTTGCGGGTGTTGGCATTGCCGATGAGTATGTAGGCGTCCATGTTAGACGTTCAGTCAGGTGACCCCCATTGTGCCAGCGCGAGGTTCACCACAAGGACACCAGCTGCCCATTGGCCATCTGCCAGGCGTGACCGGCCATGGCACGTGCCTCAGCCTCGTCATGGGTCACCAGCAACGCGCACATGCCCGCTTCGGCGATGCGATGGCGAAACTCCTCGCGCAGCTGAAGCCTCAGGGCGGCGTCCAGCGCCGAGAACGGTTCATCCAGCAGCAGCGCCCGAGGGCGCGTGATGAGCGCGCGCGCGAGCGCCACCCGTTGTTGCTCGCCGCCCGACAGGGTCCAGACACGCGAGCGTGCATGACCGGCCAGTCCGAAGCGTTCGAGCATGTGACCCGCCTGCTCCCTGGCCTGAGCCCGCCGAATGCCCTGCTCGATCAGACCGAAGGCCACGTTGTCCTGCACATTCAGGTGGGGAAACAGCGCAAAGTCCTGGAACATGAGGGCAAAGCCACGCTGCTCAGGAGGCCGGTCGCTGATGTCCACGCCATCGAACAGCACCTGTCCATGTTCGGCAGGTTCGAGTCCGGCCACGATCTTGAGCAAGGTGCTCTTGCCGCTGCCCGACGCTCCCAGCAAGGCCACCGTCTCACCCGCGCCCACCGACAGGCTGACACCGGTGAGCAAGGGCCGGCCGGCCCATTGTTTGTGAATATCGCGCAGTTCAAGCATGTCCTGGATCCGTGGTGCGCCGATCCGGCCCTTCAATGAGCAGGAAAACCAGCAGTGCCATGGCCATCAGCAGGCAGGCCAGCACCATGGCCGCGTCCATGTTGGCAGCGCCGGGTCGCCCCAGGTGCTGGTAGATCAGGGTCGTCAACGTGGTCCACTCGGGCCGCGACAGGAACAGGGTCACCGCGAACTCGCCCAGCGCCGTCGCCGCGGCGAAGGCCATGCCCCGCCGCAGCGCGGGTGCCAGCAATGGCAGGACCACCCGCCACATCACACGGGCCGGACTGGCACCCAGCGTGGCCGCTGCCTGCGCATAGCTGGCCGGCAGCCGGTCGAGCGCAGCCGCCAGCGCCTGCGCTACAAAGGGATAGGCCAGCAAGGCATAGGCCGCCACCAGCAGACCCAGGCTGGCTGTCCAGCCCGGATACAGCAGCAACAGGCCGAAGGCCACCGTGACCGGTGAGACGATGAATGGCAGGTAGGCCGCAGCCCGCCACAGGAGACCCTGCGCGCCCTGGCCCGCCCGCCCGCGCCGGGCGGCCGCCCGATCGATGGCATGGACACCCAGCGCGTGTGCCAGGCCCAGCGCCGTGGACAGGGTCAGCGCCAGACCGGTGAACTTCAATGTGTTGCCCAGCGCCAGTGCGACGTCCGGATCGGCCAGCGCACGCCATGCACCCTCCGTCACCGCCCATGCTGCACGCGCCACAATGGCCAGCAGGGGCGCGATGCAGACCATCAGCAAGACCCCCAGACACAGGCACACGGCCACCCATTGGCGGCCGCCGGCAGGCCGCCGTCGTGGCATCGGCTGGGGCCGCGACGGCGCGGCCAGCCGACGCTGCAAGGCAGCATATGCCAGTGCCACCATTGCCGTCAGTCCCAGCGACCACAGGGCCAGCACACTGGCCTGCCCGAGCGCCAGCTCATGCGCCACCAGGGTATAGAGCTCGACCTCCACCGTGGCATAGCGTTGCCCCCCCAGGACCAGCGCCAGGCCAAAACCGGCAAAGCAGTACAGGAACACCAGGCACAGGGCAGACGCCATCCAGGGCAGCACCGCAGGCCATTCGACACGCCAGAAAGCACGCCACGCGGATGCACCCAGGCTCCGCGCGGCTGCGACCTGGGCCGCGCTCACCTGCTCCAGGGCCTCGACGCCCGCGCGCACGACCAGGCACAGATTGAAGAACAGATTGCCGTACAGCAGCAACCAGGGTGTCCCACTCAGGTCGACACCCGCCTGCAGCAAGGGCGCGCCCAGCCAGCCACGCGGACCCCAGAGAGCCAGCACGCCCAGGGCCGCCACCAGGGTCGGCACCACGAAGGGCAACATGAGCAGCCGCAGCGTCAGGCCACGGCCCCTGAAATCCAGCCGCGCCAGCACCCAGGCCAGCGGCAGCCCCAGCAGCAGGGCCAGACCCGACGTGATGGCCGCCTGCAACAACGACCAGACCAGGCGCCAGCGCAGATACGGATCCTGCCAGGGCGACCACCAGCCGGGCGCTTCGCCCGTGAGCCACGGATCGCCAGCCACCCCCAGGCCCTCGGCCAGCAGGCGCAGCACCGGCGCCACCAGCACCACCACCAGGAAGAGCAGAGGCATACCGGCCAGGCACCACCGCCCAACGCAAGCCAGCTTCACCGGCCGGTCTGCTTGAGGACCACCCGGGTCCAGCGCTGCTGCCACGCAGCAGCCTTGCCCAGCTGCTCCGGTGTGAGTGCATCGAACACGGCCGGCTCATCGGCATGCTGCATCACCGGATCGCGCGGCACGCCAGATTCGACCGGGAACATCCACATGCTGGTCTGCAAGGCCTGCTGCACATCCGGCGAGCGCATGAACTCGATGAAACGCCCCGCCGCTTCCCGGGCCGCCGGGTTTCCGCCCCGGACCAGACCGGCGCCTTCCACCTGGCGATAGACGCCCCCCTTGAGGAACAGATTGGCGGTCGGCGGCTCGCTGATCTTTTTCTCGCTGTAGAACACCTCGGCGGCCGGACTGGTGGCGTAGCTCACGACGATCGGCCGGGTGCCGCCATTGCGGCTGAATTCGGTGTAATAGGCTTCCGACCAGCCCTTGACCACCTTCACCCCGTTGGTCCTCATGCGAGCCCACCAGTCGAACGCCCCCTCTTCGCCCAGACCCGCAATGGTGGCCAGCAGGAACGCCTGTCCGGGACTGGACGTGGCGGGATTCTGGACCACCAGCAGGTTACGGTAGGTCGGGCCTGCCAGCTCTTCCAGTGACCTGGGCAAGGCGAGCTTGTGGCTGGCAAACCAGGCCTTGTCGATGTTCAGGTTCACATAGCCGTAGTCGACGGGCACCAGCGGTCCGGGCAGGTCGGCACGACCATCGCGGCGCATCGCCGGACCTTCGTAAGGTTCCAGCACCTTGGCAGCCAGCGCACGCGGCAGCAAGGTGTTGTCGATGCCGAACACCGCATCGGCCACCGGTCGCGCACGGGTCAGGATGAGTTTGTTGAGCATCTCGCCGGCATCACCGGCCTTGATGAGCTGCAAGCTCACGCCCGCGTCTTTCTCGAAGCGCGCCAGCAAATCCTTGGGCAGGTCGAACGACGCGTGCGTCATGACGCGCAGCGACACCTGGGCCTGGGCAGCCGGGGCAAAGGCCAGCACCGCCGCAGCCAGCGACACGAGGGCCAGGGGAATTCGACGACGTAGCATGGTGTGCGCCTTATGCAGAGAGTCGAGCAGGGTTGCGGCGCCACGACGGCCCGGACGGCAACTGTGCGCCAGGCCACTCACGCTCCCTACGCTGGCACGACCCAGATCAGGTGAGAGGGGTGTTTCTCAGCCCGGCCGCCCGCAGCAGCCAGGCACCCCCGGTGAAGCTGTCCGATTGTAGGCCGGAGCCAGCCGGAACGGGGCTCCAGACGCACGAAGGCCCGCCGTAGCGGGCCTTGCGATGCGGGTGCGCAGGCAAGTCGCCGCAGCGACCGGTCAGCCGCCCTTCTTGGAGCGCTTGCCGGGGTTCTTCTTGCTGCGGGTGGCGACACCACGCTCCAGGCTCACGCGCTGACCACGGCCGGGCGTGGGCAGGGAGACACCCGCGGCGGGGGTGGGACGCGGGGTGCGCTTGCGGTCGGCTTCGGTGACGATTTTGTTGCCCATGGCGGAATCCTGAAGAGAGTTGGCAAAACCTCTATTAGGCCACAACCGCGGCACGCCCCGTCCATCGGTATAAGCTTGCCCTTCATGTGGTCCTTGCTCGCAAGCTTTTCGTGGCAGGAATGGCGCCACCATCCCTGGCGCAATGCCGCGGCCGTGGTGGCCGTGATGCTGGGTGTGGCGCTGGCCTTCGGCGTGCATCTGATCAATGCGTCGGCCCTGGCCGAGTTCGCCAGCGCCGTCGCCTCGGTCAACGGCCAGCCAGACCTGCGACTGCGGCCACGCCAGGGCCCGCTGGACGACCAGTGGCTGGACCGTGTGGCCAGCGACAGCGATGTGGCCGTGGCCAGCCCGGTCCTCGAGCACGCGGCACTGCTGTCGGGCCGTGATCCGTCGCCCGCCATTCCCTTGCGCCTGGTCGGCGTCGACGCCCTGGCTGTGGCCGGCGTCTCGCCGGCCTTGATGCCCCGCCTGCGCGACCCGGGGCCGGCGCCGGGTGACGCCACCCGCATGGACCTGTTTGCGCCCGACACGGTCTTTCTCAATGCCTCTGCCCGCCGGCAACTGGGGCTCGAAGACGGCCTCGACACCACTGTCTGGCTGTGGCAGGACGAACAGCGCCGGCCGTTGCGCGTGGCGGGCTCCGTGGCTGCATCCGGCGATCCCCTGGTGATCATGGATGTGGCCGCACTGCAGGACCTGGTGCAGCGGCACGGCGAACTCAGCCGGATCGACCTGCGCCTGCGCCCGGGCGTTCAGGTTGACCGTCTGGTGACCCGCCTGGCGCTGCCCCTGTCCGTCCTGTCCGAGACGCCGGGACAGACCGGCGAACGCGCCGGCAACCTGTCCCGCGCCTATCGCATCAACCTCACGGTGCTGGCCCTCGTCGCCTTGTTCACAGGGGCATTCCTGGTGTTCTCGGTCCTGTCGCTGTCGGTCGCCCGGCGCCAGCAACAGTTCGCCCTGCTTGGCGTGCTTGGCCTGTCTTCACGCGAACGCCTGCGGCTGGTACTGGCCGAATCGGCCCTGCTGGGACTGGCTGGCAGCGCCGCCGGCATCGCCCTGGGCACCGGCCTGGCGGCGCTCGCCCTGAACCGGCTCGGTGGTGACCTGGGTGGCGGTTACTTTGTCGGCACCGCCCCGGCCTTGCAGTGGAGCGGCGCTGCCGCACTGGTCTATGGTGCCCTGGGTGTCGCTGCCGCCCTCGTCGGCGGATGGTGGCCCGCACGGGCCGTGGCCCGCATGGCGCCGGCCCTGGCGCTCAAAGGCCTGGGATCGGCCGGCCAGCCTGCACGGCGCCACCACCGCATCGCGCTGGCCCTCATGGTGCTGGCTGCCGTGCTGGCCTGGGCGCCTCCGGTGGCCGATATTCCGGTCGCAGCCTACCTGTCGGTGGGCCTCCTGCTCGTGGGTGGCATTGCAGCCCTGCCCCTCGCGGTGGGGGTGCTGCTAGACCGCCTGGCGCCCAGGGTGGCCGGCCGCGTGCTGCCCCTGCTTGCGGTGGAGCGGTCGCGCCGGCTGCGCGAGACGGCGGCCGTGGCCACCAGCGGTGTCGTTGCCAGCCTGGCGCTCTCCGTGGCATTGACGGTCATGGTGGCGAGTTTTCGGGATTCGGTCACCGACTGGCTGGACGCTGTGCTACCAGCCCAGGTCTATGTGCGCAGCGGAGGCTCGACCATGCCCGACAGCCAGCACCTGCCCGAGGGCTTCATCCGGGCCGTCGAGCGTTTGCCGGGCGTGCAACGGATCGACCGCCTGCGCGCCATCCCCCTGCAACTGGACGCAGCGCGCGCGCCTGTCACGCTGTTGGTGCGCCCCCTCCATGACGACGACAGTCCGATGCCGTCGCTGCCCCTGGTGGGCGCTCGCCCACAGGGGACCGAAGGGCCACGCCCCGACAGCATCGGCGTCTACGTGAGCGAAGCCATGGTCGACCTGTATGGCATGCAGCCGGGCGATGCCCTGCCTGCGCTGTCCGCCCTGTTTCCAGGCTTTGAACAGGCCCGTTTCCATGTGGCTGGCGTCTGGCGCGACTATGGCCGGCAACATGGCAGCATCGCCATGCACTGGCCCGATTTTGTCCGCCTGACCGGCGATCGCCGCGTCGGCGACCTGGCCATCCACCTGAAGGCGGACGCTTCCGACAGCGAGGTGTTGCAGGCCATCGAAACAGCGGCCCGGCAGCCCGGCCAGCAGGCCATGGTCGAAGTCGCGTCCACCGCGCGCATACGCCGTACCTCACTGCGCATCTTCGACCGGAGCTTTGCCGTCACCGTCTGGCTGCAAGGCGTGGCCATCGGCATCGGCCTGTTTGGCGTTGCCGCCAGCTTCAGCGCCCAGATCCTGGCGCGCCGGCGCGAGTTTGGCCTGCTGGCGCACCTGGGGCTGACGCGGCGCCAGATACTGGGCGTCGTGGCCCTTGAAGGCCTGGTGTGGACCGCACTGGGTGCGGGCGCGGGCCTGCTTCTGGGGCTGGCCGTCAGCCTGGTGCTGGTGCATGTGGTCAACCCGCAGAGCTTTCACTGGACCATGGACCTGGCATTGCCCTGGCCCCGCCTTCTGGCCCTGTGCCTGGCGGTCATCGCCGCCGGCACGGCCACCGCCTGGCTGGCCGGACAGGCTGCCGCCAGCCGCGATGCCATACGCGCCGTCAAGGAGGACTGGTGATGCCCCCGCCCGGACTCGCCCGCCGCCAGTGGCTTGTCGCCGCCGGCTCGGCCCTGATCCTTCCCCGGTACACCCTGGCAGCGCCGGGCGACCGCATCCTGACGCCCAGGCCGCTGGACTTTCCGCGCGACCACGGCAGCCACAACGACACCCGGACCGAATGGTGGTACCTGACGGGCCATGGCGTCACGCGCGACCGGCGTGAGCTGGGTTTCCAGGTCACCTTTTTTCGCAGCCGGGTGGATGTGGCCCGGGACCTTCGCAGCCGGCTCGCTGCCCGGCAGCTGCTGTTCGCGCACGCCGCCATCACCGATTTGCGCCAGGGCAGACTGCTGCATGACCAGCGCATCGCCCGCTGGAACGGCGTGTCACCCGGCACCGGGTCGGCCACGGAACCGGCCTTTGCCAGCGACCAGGACACCCATGTGCGGCTGCACGACTGGTGGTTTCGGCGGTTCGACGGAGACCGGTACCAGACCCGGGTCGACGGCGGGGACATCGGCATCCACCTCGAAGCCCGACCGCGTCAGGCATTGCTGCTGCAAGGTGATCGCGGGCACTCGCGCAAGGGACCTGACCCGGCACAGGCCAGCTTCTACGTCAGCCACCCCCAGCTGGCGGTCAGCGGTCAGCTGCGTCTGGGCACCGAAACCCTCAACATCGAAGGCAGCGCCTGGCTGGACCATGAGTGGAGCGAGGCCTTGCTGCACCCCGAGGCACACGGCTGGGACTGGATCGGCATGAATCTGCACAACGGTGACAGCCTGACCGCCTTCCAGCTGCGCCGCGCCGACGGCAGCGCCCTGTGGGCCGGCGGCAGCTGGCGCGGCGATGGCGGGCAACGTGACCCCCTGGCCGGCCTCAGGTTCGGCCCCGACCAGGTCCACATGCAGGCCGGAAAGCGCTGGACCAGCGCACTGACACAGGCCCGCTACCCGGTCGAATGGCAGCTTGACACGCCGGCAGGGCGGTTCCGCGTGCAGCCGCTGCTGGACAAGCAGGAACTCGACAGCCGCCAGAGCACCGGCACCGCCTACTGGGAGGGTCTGTCCGACCTCCTCGATGCAGCAGGTCGACCCGTCGGCCGGGGCTACCTGGAGATGACCGGCTATGCCGGACGACTGAACCTCTGAGCGCCCTGCCGGGCTTCGGCCGGGCGCAAACTCGGGCAAACTCGGACCATGAGTTCTCCATCCGCCAACGACCGCGTCGCGGCACGTACGCCCACCTCCCTTCGGGGCCTGCTGCCATTTCTTCGTCCGTACAAGCCACAAATGGCACTGGCTCTGCTGTTCCTGGTCCTGGCCGCAGGTGCCACCCTGCTGTTTCCTGTTGCATTGCGCCACCTGATCGATGCCGGCCTCGTCGACCGGGATCCGGGCGCGCAGGCCATGAACCTGCGCGGCAGCTTTGTCGCCCTGTTTGGCGTGGCGGTGGCGCTGGGCCTGTTTTCCGCAGCGCGCTTCTATGTGGTCAGCTGGCTGGGCGAACGCGTCTCGGCCGACCTGCGCAATGCGGTGTACAGCCACGTTCTGCGCCAGAGTCCGCAGTTCTTCGAGACCACCCAGACCGGTGAAGTGCTCTCGCGCCTGACAACCGACACCACCCTGGTCCAGACCGTGGTGGGCTCCTCGCTGTCCATGGGCCTGCGCAACGCCGTCATGGGCCTGGGTGCACTGGCCATGCTGGTCTGGAGTCACCCCTACGTGATGCTCCAGGTCTTGCTGGTGGTCGGCCTGGTCGTCCTGCCCGCGACCTGGTTCGGTCGCCGCGTCAGGCGGCTTTCACGGGCCAGCCAGGACAGGGTGGCCGATTCCAGCGCCATTGCAGCCGAGGTGCTCAACGCCATTCCGGTGGTCCAGAGCTATGCCGCCGAAGACCGGGAGGCCGCGCGCTTCAACCAATCCACCGAGAACGCCTTTGGCACCGCCATCCGTCGCAGCCGTGCCCGCGCGGCTCTCGTGGCTTTCGTCATCATCGCCAATGCCGCACTCATCCTGTGGGGCCTGTACCAGGGCACCCAGGCGGTGATGGCCGGCCAGCTCAGCGCCGGCCAGCTGGGCCAGGCCGTCCTCTATGTCACCATCTTCGCAGGGGCTGTCGCCGTGCTGGGCGAGGTCTACGGCGACCTCTTGCGGGCCGCAGGTGCCAGCGAGCGCCTGGTCGAACTGCTGTCCATGCAGTCCCCGGTGCGCGACCCGGACAGTCCCGAGGAACCCGAATCACCGGCTGGCGGCAGCGCCATCGTGTTCCACAAGCTTCACTTTCGCTATCCGTCCCGTCCGGACCAGCCGTCGCTGGAAGACTTCAACCTGTTCGTGCAGCCCGGACAGACCATCGCGCTGGTGGGTGCCAGCGGCGCCGGCAAGAGCACCGTCTTCAACCTGCTCTTGCGTTTCTACGACCCGCAGGCGGGTCGGATCGAGCTCGACGGGCTGGCCGTGGACCACTGGTCCTTGCGCAAGCTGCGCGAGCGCATCGGCATCGTCCCCCAGGATCCCGTCATCTTTTCGTCCAGCGCCCTCGACAACATCCGCTACGGCCGCCCCGACGCCAGTGACGACGAGGTCCGAGACGCCGCACGTGCCGCCCATGCCGATGAATTCATCGCCCGTCTGCCCGAAGGCTATGACACATTCCTCGGCGAGCGCGGGGTGCGCCTGTCCGGCGGCCAGCGCCAGCGCATCGCCATTGCGCGCGCCATGCTCAAGAACCCGCCCCTGCTGCTGCTGGACGAGGCGACCAGTGCCCTCGACGCCCAGAGCGAGCGCCTGGTGCAGGCTGCGCTACAGGCCGCCATGCAGGACCGCACCACGCTGGTCATTGCACATCGCCTGGCCACCGTCCAGCGAGCCGACCATATCGTCGTGCTCGACCATGGACGCATCGTCGAACAGGGCACCCACACCAGCCTGGTGGCGGCCGGCGGCACCTACGCCGGTCTGGCCGCCCTGCAGTTCAACCCCTGACACGATCCGCACATCTATGCAATAAATGCATCAGGGCATCCCAAGCCAGCGTTGGACAGGACGACCCGGCCTCCTTAAAGTCGCGCTCGTCAGGCCTTGCAATCGCGGTCTGACGCCACCCACAAGGAAGTCTCCAACGATGTCACAAGCACCGCATCAGCCGCAGGATCCGGCCAGCCACAGTCCCTCGGCGCTCACGCACGCCCTGCCCTCCTACCTGAACCCGGATCAACTCGGTCCCTGGGGCATCTACCTCCAGCAGGTGGACCGCGTCACCCCCTACCTGGGGTCGCTGGGTCGCTGGGTCGACACCCTCAAGCGCCCCAAGCGCACACTGATCGTCGATGTGCCCATCCACCTCGACGACGGATCGGTGGCCCACTTCGAAGGCTACCGCGTCCAGCACAACACCTCGCGCGGACCGGGCAAGGGCGGGGTCCGATTCCACCAGAACGTGACGCTCTCCGAAGTCATGGCCCTGTCCGCGTGGATGTCCATCAAGAACGCGGCGGTCAACGTCCCTTACGGTGGTGCCAAAGGCGGCATCCGCGTCGACCCGCGCCAGTTGACCATGGGTGAGCTTGAGCGGGTCACGCGCCGGTACACCAGCGAAATCGGGCTCATCATCGGCCCTTCCAAAGACATTCCGGCACCGGACGTCAACACCAACGAACAGGTCATGGCCTGGATGATGGACACCTATTCGATGAACGAAGGCTCCACAGCCACCGGCGTGGTGACCGGCAAGCCGGTCGACCTCGGTGGTTCGCTGGGTCGACGCGAAGCCACTGGACGCGGCGTGTTCACCGTCGGCATCGAAGCCGCCAAACGCATCGGCATGGAAGTGGCGGGCGCCCGCGTGGCCGTGCAGGGCTTCGGCAATGTGGGCGGCGTGGCCGGCAAGCTCTTTTCAGAGGCTGGCGCCCATGTGGTCGCTGTCCAGGACCACGGGGGCAGCATCTACCGGGCATCTGGCCTGGACGTACCAGCCCTGCTGGCCTACGTGGCCCGAAATGGCAGCGTCGCCGGCTTCGAGCACGCAGAGGCCATCGACCCTGATGCCTTCTGGGAAGTGCCTTGCGATATCCTCATCCCGGCGGCCCTCGAGCAGCAGATCACCGAAGCCAATGCGTCAAAGATTCAGGCCCGCATGATCATCGAAGGGGCCAACGGCCCCACCACCCCGCAGGCGGACGACATCCTGGACGAACGCGGTGTGCTGGTCCTGCCCGACGTGATCGCCAACGCCGGCGGCGTGACCGTCAGCTACTTCGAGTGGGTACAGGACTTCTCCAGCTTTTTCTGGACCGAAGACGAGATCAACGAACGCCTGGTGCGCATCATTCAGGGCGCTTTTGCCGCCATCTGGCAGGTGGCCGAAGACCACAAGGTCAGCCTTCGCACCGCTACCTTCATCGTGGCCTGCAAACGCATCCTGCACGCCCGCGACCTGCGCGGCCTCTATCCGTAAAACGCCAAACCGGAGCGTGGGGGCCAACGGCCGCAGCGCCGGGCCGCCCCAAGCAAGGCCAGCCCCCTTGGGGGGCAGCGACCCGCGCAGCGGCGGAGCGTGGGGGCCAACGGCCGCAGCGCCGGGCCGCCCCAAGCAAGGCCAACCCCCTTGGGGGGCAGCGACCCGCGCAGCGGCGGAGCGTGGGGGCTGAATGTCTTCCCCCCCTACTGGAGGGTTTCCTTGATCGCCGGCAGTGCCGGCAGGGGCAACACGTCGATGCCCTCCTCGATCAGCTCGATAGCCTCATCGGGCGAGGTCTTGCCGCGGATGTTGCGCTGTTCGATCTCGCCGTGGTGCATGGCACGGGCCTGATCGGCAAAACGCTCGCCCACATCCTCGGTCTGGGCCACCAGGTCCCGCAAGGCACGCAGCCAGCGCCCCTGCAGTTCCGAACCTGGTGCTGCACGTCCCACCGCCAGCTCACCCGAAGACGATGGTGCCGGGTCGGGCGACGCCCCCAGGTTCAACCGGGGGGCAGACAGCATCTTGCGCACGGCCGTGTCGCCACACACCGGGCAGGCGATCAGCTCGCGCTCCAGCTGCTGCCGGAAATCGTCTTCCGATCCAAACCAGCCCTCGAAATCGTGGCCGTGGTCGCATTGCAGGTTCAGCACCTTCATGGGTGGATTATCGGGCAAGCGGTCGACCCGCGCCGTCCGTCCAGTCCAGTGTCCATGCCCCGCTGAGTACATTCTGGAGCCACAAGGCACCGATCAGCGTCTTGGAGTCGATGATGGCCCCGCTGCGGCAGGCATCCAGCACAAAAGCGGGTGAGGCCAGAAACACATCCAGGAACTCGCCCTCATCCAGGCGCCGCTCGCCCAGCGTCAGGCCTCGGGCAAACCAGATGTCGATGCACTCGTCCGAATAGGCCACCGTTGGCGCCAGCCGGCCCGCGAATGCCCATTCACGGGCGCTGTAGCCGGTCTCTTCCAGCAGTTCCCGCTGCGCACAGGCCAGGCTGCCTTCACCGGCGTCGAGCTTGCCGGCGGGAAACTCGATCAGCACCGACTGCATCGGGTGCCTGAACTGGCGCTCCAGCACCACCTGGCCATCCTCGATGCATCCGATCACCATCACGGCACCGGGGTGCAGCACATACTCCCTCGTGGCCTCATGGCCCGAGGGCAGGCGCACGGTGTCGCGCACCACATGCAGGAAGTGCCCGCGCAGCAACTCCTCCCGGCCCACAGGCACTTCACGCAGGTGCAGGTCCTCACCCATGCTCAGCCCCGGCGACGCACCAGGTAGCGGTAGACGAAGCCCGGAAACGCCAGGGTCAGGAACATCGCTGCCGTGGTGGCATAAAACTCCCAGCCCTGCGGATAGATCTGCCCGGCGTTCTGCTCCAGCATCAGGCCAAGCGCGCCCACCAGGAAATACCAGACCACCAGTTCCAGCAAGCGGACCCAGATCGTCTTGGGCTGGCGCAAGGGTCCGACGACAAACCAGCGGTTGTTGACAAATGGCAGGTTGGCCGCCACGAAGGCAAGACCCAGCACCAGCCAGACAGAGTATGTGGAATTCATCGCAATGGCGGGACCGGCCGACCAGACAGGGACCGGCGGTCTCGCGGGGTCAGCGGGCGAACAGGGACGTCACGGCCTGGGCACACAGCGCCATCAGGCCGCCCGGCACAATGCCCAGAATCAGAACCAGGGCACCGTTGATTGACAGGACCGAACGGACATCCGCGCCCGCTTCGATGGCGGCGTCCTGGGTGGGCGCGTCGAAATACATGACCTTGATGAGCCGCAGGTAGTAGAAAGCACCGACCAGCGACATCAGCACGGCAAACACCGCCAACCCGACATGGAAGGCGTCAGGCGAAGCCAGCAGCGCCTGCAGCACGGCCAGCTTGGCGTAGAAACCGACCAGCGGCGGCACGCCGGCCAGCGAGAACATGCAGATGGCCATCACGCCGGCGTACAGCGGGCTGCGCTGGTTCAGGCCGGCCAGATCCTGGATGTCCTCGGATTCGAAACCGTCGCGGCTGAGCAGCAGGATCACGCCGAAGGTGCCCAGCGTCGTGAGCACATAGGTGATCACATAGAACATGGACGAGGCATAGGCGTTGGCCATGTTGCCGGTATCGCCCTGCACCACGCCGGCCAGCAGGCCGAGCAGCATGAAGCCCATCTGGGCAATCGTGGAGAAGGCCAGCATGCGCTTGAGATTGGACTGTGCAATGGCGGCCAGGTTGCCCACCAGCAACGAGGCCACAGCCAGCACGGCCAGCATCTGCTGCCAGTCCACGGCCAGAGGCTGCAGGCCTTCGACCAGCAGGCGGATGGCCACGGCAAAGGCCGCCAGCTTGGGGGCACCACCAATCATCAGGGTCACCGCCGTGGGCGCGCCATGGTAGACATCAGGGACCCACATGTGGAAGGGCACCACACCCAGCTTGAATGCCAGACCGGCCACCACGAACACCAGGCCCAGGATCAGGACCTGGTGCGACCCCTTGAGCGTGGCCGAACCGCCAGCGATGGCTTTCATCACCCCGGCCAGATCCAGCGAACCGGTGGCACCGTAGACCATCGACAGACCATAGAGCAGGAAGCCGCTGGCCAGCGCGCCCAGCACGAAGTACTTCATGGCCGCTTCCGTGGCTCGCAGATCGTCACGGCGCAGGGCCACCAGGGCATAGCCCGACAGGGTCAGCAATTCCAGGCCGAGATAGATAACCAGGAAGTTGTGGCCCGAGATCATCACGAACATGCCCAGCAGCGAGAACAGGCCCAGCGTGAACAGTTCGCCACCCCGCAGCATGTCGCGGCTGCCGGCATAGGCCCGGCCATAGACCAGGGTGACCATCATCGCCACGGCGGCGAAGCACTTGAGCCAGTTGCCCATGGGATCGCTGACGACCATGCCACTCCAGCCAATGATGGTCTGGCCACCACTGGCATACATGCCCTGCAGCACAGCCACGACGGCCAGAGTCAGCAGGGTCAGCGCATACGTGGCACCCCGCAACCTGCTCTGGACGGTCAGATCGACCAGGGCAATCACGCAGGCCATCACCAGCAACAGGACTTCGGGATAGGCCGCGACCCAGCTCAGCTTGTCAATCATGTGGAAACTCTCTTGATGTCAGGTGGCGTCGGCTCAGTTCAGCTTGGAAATGGCCACGTGGCGCAGCAGTTCGGCCACCGAGGGATCCATCACATCGGTGAAAGGCTTGGGGTACACGCCCATGAACAGCACCGCCGCAGCCAGCACCGCCATCACCAGGAACTCGCGGGCATTGATGTCGGACAGGGCTTTCACATGGTCGTTGCCGACCGGCCCCAGATAGACGCGCTTGAACATCCACAGCGAATAGGCCGCACCGAAGATCAGGGCCGAGGCAGCCGCCATGCCGATCCAGAAATTCGACTTGACCGCTGCCAGGATGACCATCCATTCGCCCACGAACCCGGCAGTGCCCGGCAGGCCGCAGTTGGCCATGACGAACAGCAGCGCGAAGGCGGTGAAATTGGGCATGGTGTTGACGACGCCACCGTAGGACGCAATTTCACGCGAGTGGACACGGTCGTACAGCACGCCAATGGCCAGGAACATGGCGGCGGAGACGAAACCGTGGGCAATCATCTGCACGATGGCGCCGGACACACCCATGTTGCTGAAAACAAAGAAGCCCAGGGTCACGAAGCCCATGTGGGCCACTGACGAATAGGCCACTAGCTTTTTCATGTCCTGCTGGACCATGGCCACCAGGCCGACGTAGATCACCGCCACCAGCGACAGGGCAATCATCAGCCAGGCCCATTCGTGCGACGCATCGGGCGCGATCGGCAGCGAAAAGCGCAGGAAGCCGTAGGCGCCCAGCTTGAGCATGATGGCCGCCAGCACGGCTGAACCGCCGGTCGGCGCCTCGACGTGCACGTCAGGCAGCCAGGTGTGCACCGGCCACATCGGCACCTTGACGGCAAAGGCGGCAAAGAAGGCAAAGAACAGCAAGGTCTGGGCGTTGCCACCCAGCGGCAGCTTGTGCCAGGTCGCCAGATCGAAACTGTGGCCTGACTGCACATACAGGTAGATCAGTGCCACCAGCATCAGCAGCGAGCCCAGCAAGGTGTACAGGAAGAACTTGAATGCGGCGTAAATCTTGTTCGGCCCGCCCCAGATACCGATGATCAGGTACATCGGGATCAGTGTGGCTTCGAAGAACACGTAGAACAGCATGGCATCCTGCGCGGCGAACACGCCGATCATCAGGCCCGACAGGATCAGGAAGGCGCCCATGTACTGGTTCACGCGCTCCGTGATGACCTCCCAGCCCGCAATCACCACGACCACGTTGATGAAGGCGGTCAGCAGAATCAGCCACAGCGAGATACCGTCCACGCCGAGGTGGTAGTTCACGTTGAAGGCCTCGATCCAGGCCCGCTTCTCGACGAACTGCAACGCAGCCGAACCCACCTCGAAACCGGTGTACAGGGGAACGGTGACGGCCAGACCGGCCAGAGCACCGATCAGCGCGATCCAGCGGACCATGTTGGCCTGCTCGTCCTTCCCGAAGGCGAGCAGGATGACACCGGCAAACACCGGTATCCAGATGGCAAGGCTCAGCAAACCCATTTGGTTCTTCCTCTTATTTGGCGAGCCAGACGAAATACGTCATGAACAGCAGGACGCCCACAATCATCACCAGCGCGTAGTGGTACAGGTAGCCCGACTGGACGCGCCGCACAACAGCCGCCACGGCACCGACCAGCTTCCAGCTGGCGTTGACCACACCGCCTTCGATGATGCCCCGGTCGCCCCCTTTCCAGAGCCCCACGCCGAGCGCACGGGCTCCCCTGGCCAGCACGTTCTCGTTGAACCAGTCCATGTAGTACTTGTTCTCGAGGATCGTGACGACGGGGCTGAACATCCGGCCGATGGCCGCCGGCAGGGCCGGATTGATCATGTACATGTACCAGGCCGCCAGCGCACCACCCGCAGCGAGGTACAGGGGCAGCGTGGAGAAGGCATGCAGGGCCATGGCCAGCGGACCATGGAATTCTTCGATGAAGGTTTCCATGGCCGGGTGGGCATGGGCATTGACAAAGATGGCATCGGCCAGGAAATCGCTGATCAGCATCGGCTCGATGGTCAGGTAGCCAATCACCACCGAGGGCACGGCCAGCAGCAGCAGCGGCACGGTTACCACCCAGGGCGACTCGTGCGGCTTGCCGTCACCGTGGTGGCCATGGTCGTCGTGGTGGTGGTCGTCATGGTGCGCATCCGGATTCTGGTCGTAGCGCTCCTTGCCGTGGAAGACCAGGAAGTAGAGACGGAACGAGTAAAAGGACGTCACGAAGACACCGGCCAGCACAGCAAAGTGGGCGAAGCCACTGGCGGGCAGGTTGCTGAAATGCACGGCCTCGATGATCGAGTCCTTGGAATAGAAACCGGCAAACAGCGGCGTGCCGATCAGGGCCAGGGTGCCCAGCAGCGACGTGATCCAGGTGATCGGCATGTACTTGCGCACATTGCCCATCCAGCGGATGTCCTGGTTGTGGTGCATGCCGATGATCACGGAGCCGGCTGCCAGGAACAGCAGCGCCTTGAAGAAGGCATGGGTCATCAGGTGGAACACCGCCACCGAGTAGGCCGAAGCGCCGAGCGCGACGGTCATGTATCCCAGCTGGGACAGCGTCGAGTAGGCCACGACGCGCTTGATGTCGTTCTGGATGATGCCCAGGAAGCCCATGAACAGGGCCGTGATGGCACCGACCACCATGATCAGGTTGAGCGCCGTGTCCGACAGCTCGAACAGGGGCGACATGCGCGACACCATGAAGATGCCAGCCGTCACCATGGTGGCGGCGTGGATCAGTGCGGAGATCGGGGTCGGGCCTTCCATGGAGTCGGGCAGCCAGACGTGCAGCGGGAACTGGGCCGACTTGCCCATGGCACCGACAAACAGGCAGATGCAGATCACCGTCACCAGCATCCACGACGTGCCCGGGAAGCTCATCTGGCCGAGCTCGCCTGCCTTGGCGAAGATTTCGGTGTAGTTCATGGTGCCGGCATTGGCCACGATCAGACCGATGCCGAGGATGAAGCCGAAATCGCCGACCCGGTTGACCAGGAAGGCCTTCATGTTGGCGAAGATGGCCGTCGGTTTGTTGAACCAGAAACCGATCAGCAGGTAGGACACCAGACCCACGGCTTCCCAGCCGAAGAACAGCTGCAGCAGGTTGTTGCTCATCACCAGCATCAGCATCGAGAAGGTGAAGAGCGAGATGTAGGCAAAGAACCGGTTGTAGCCGGCGTCTTCTTCCATGTAGCCGATGGTGTAGATGTGCACCATCAGCGAGACGAAGGTCACCACGCACATCATCATGGCCGTCAGGCCATCGATCATGAAGCCGATCTCCATCTTCAGGCCACCGACCACCATCCACTCGTAGATGGTCTCGTTGAAACGGGCACCGCCGATGACGTCCTTGAGCGTCATGGCCGACAGGATGAAGGCAATCAGCACACCGAGAATCGTGAAGGTGTGTGAGGTGCGCCGGCCGATGACGTTGCCGCCGAAGGTGGTGCCCAGGATGCCGGCCAGCGCCGAGCCCAGCAGGGGTGCCAGCGGGACGGCCAGTAGCGTGCTTGCAGACAGGGTGGTGCTCATGTGCTTAGCCCTTGAGGGTGTTGAGTTCCTCGACGCTGATCGACGAGCGGTTGCGGAACAGCAGCACCAGGATGGCCAGGCCGATGGCCGACTCGGCGGCCGCCACGGTCAGGATGAAGAACACGAACACCTGTCCGTGCATGTCACCCAGGTAGTGCGAGAAGGCCACGAAGTTCATGTTCACGGCCAGCAGCATCAGTTCGATGGCCATCAGCAGAACGATCAGGTTCTTGCGGTTGAGAAAGATGCCGATCACGGACAGTGCGAACAGGATCGCACCCACTGTCAGGAAATGGCCGAGTGTCAGGCTCATGACTTGACCTCCTCCGGGTTCGGTGCCGCTTCGGCGGCCTTCTGGGTGACGGGCATGGGCACGACGACCAGGCGTTCGCTGGCGCGCACGTGAACCTGCAGGCCCGGATTGATGGCCTTGCTGTCCTTGCGGCGACGCAGGGTCAGCGCAATGGCGGCGACCATGGCCACCAGCAGGATGACGGCGGCCACTTCAATGGGATAGAGGTAATCGGTATAGAGCAACTGCCCCAGGCCGGCGGTGTTCGACGGTGCATCGGCCGCCGCGACGGGCGCCTGCAGTGCAATGTTGGGGAAGCCGATCCAGAGAACGGCCACCAGCTCGGCGGCCACCAGCGCACCCAGTGTGGCGGCCACGGGGAAATGCTGCCAGAAAGCCCAGCGGTCCCCTTCGAACTTGATGTCCAGCATCATCACCACGAACAGGAACAGCACCATCACCGCGCCCAGGTACACCAGGACGAGGGTCAGGCCCAGGAACTCGGCCTTGAGCAGCAGCCACAGGGCCGCCGCCTGCGAGAAGGCCAGCATGAGGTAGAGCGCCGCGTGCACCGTGTTGCGCGCGGTGATGACGCGAAACGCTGCGAAGAGCAGCGCTGCGGCAAACAGGTAGAAGAAGCCGGTCGTGAAGTCCATGGGAGTCCGTGCTGTGGCGTGATTCGGCGAGGGTCCGTGGGGCGCTCAGCGGTACTTGGCATCGGCCGCCTTGGCCGCGGCGATCTCGCTCTCGTAGCGGTCGCCCACGGCCAGCAGCATGTCCTTGGTGAAATACAGGTCGCCCCGCTTCTCACCGTGGTATTCGAGAATGTGGGTCTCGACGATGGCATCGACCGGGCAAGCCTCTTCGCAGAAACCGCAGAAAATGCACTTGGTCAGGTCGATGTCGTAGCGCGTGGTGCGGCGGGTACCGTCCTCCCGCTCGCCAGCCTCGATGGTGATGGCCATGGCCGGGCAGACCGCCTCGCACAGCTTGCAGGCGATGCAGCGCTCTTCGCCATTGTCATAGCGGCGTTGCGCATGCAGGCCACGGAAGCGCGGCGACAGGGGCGTCTTTTCTTCGGGGAACTGCACTGTCACCTTGCGGCGCAGGGCATAACGGCCCGTCAGGGCCATGCCCTTGAACAGCTCGACCAGGAGAAAGCTCTTGAAGAAATCGCGCAGGGAAAAAGGCGCGACAGCGGTGTGGGATGTGCTCATGGCCTCCTCACTTCCAGATGTTCCAGGACGTCTGCATGAGGCCACCGACCAGCAGCAACCAGATGAGCGTCACGGGAATGAAGATCTTCCAGCCCAGACGCATGATCTGGTCGTAGCGGAAGCGCGGGAAGGTCGCGCGAATCCAGATGAACATGGAAACCACGACGAATGTCTTGATGCCCAGCCAGATCCAGCCCGGGATCCAGTTGAACAAGGCGCTGTCGACCGGGGGCAACCAGCCTCCCAGGAACATGAGAACGGCCAGGATGGAGACCAGCCACATGCTGGCGTACTCAGCCAGGAAGAAGATGGCAAAGCCCATGCCCGAATACTCGACCATGTGGCCGGCCACGATCTCGGCCTCGCCTTCCACGACGTCGAACGGGTGCCGGTTGGTCTCGGCCACGCCGGAGATCAGGTAGACCATGAAAATGGGCAGCAGGGGCAGCCAGTTCCACGACAGGAAGTTCAGGCCCATGCTGGCACCGATGCCGCGGGACTGCGATGCCACGATCTCGCCCAGGTGCAGGCTGCCGGCCGTCATGACGACCACCAGGAAACAGAAGCCGATGGCGATCTCGTAGCTGACCATCTGGGCAGACGCCCGCAGGGCACCCAGGAAGGCGTACTTGGAGTTGGATGCCCAGCCGGCGATGATGACGCCGTAGACCTCGATCGAGGTGATCGCCAGGATGACCAGCAGGCCCGCGTTGACATTGGCAATCACGGCTTCAGGTCCGAAAGGAACCGCCACCCAGGCCGCCAGGGCGGGCATGATGGCCATGATCGGTCCCAGGCGGAACAGGCCACTGCTGGCCGCGCTCGGATTGATCAGTTCCTTGGTCAGCAATTTGACCGCGTCGGCAATCGGTTGCAGCAGGCCAAAGGGGCCGACCCGGTTGGGACCGAAGCGCACTTGCATGAAACCCAGCAACTTGCGTTCCCAGAGCGTCAGGTAGGCCACCGCCCCCATCAGGGGAGCGAGCACCGCCACAATCTTGATCAGGCCCCAGATGACAGGCCAGGTGGCCGTCGACCACCAGGCCGCGTCGATCAGACCCAGGCCACCGTTGTACAAAGCATCGATCATGCGCTGGCTCCTTCGGTCTCGGTGGCTGCAGCCGCCACGCCCGCGCGTGCATCACGGGTCAGCTGCAGCGAGGTGGCGCGCCGCACCAGCCCATCCAGCTGGTAGATCGAGGCCACGCATGGCTGGCTGCGTGCTGGTGCCAGGTCGGCCCCGGCCGGACCCACCCCTGCATCGGCGTTGGACAGCCGCGCGCTGTCAACGACATCACCGGCTGCGACGCCCGGCAGTGCTGCGGCCAGCACCTGCTGCGAGGATTCCGCGTCGAAACCCGGCAGGCCGAGCAGGTTGCCCAGCACGCGCAGGACTTTCCATCCCGGGCGGGTGTCGCCCAGCGGCCGCACGACGGCGTGAAAGCTCTGGAGCCGGCCGTCGGCATTGACGAAAGAGCCCGAGGTTTCGGTGAAGGGAGCGATGGGCAACAGCACGTCGCTGACGTCCAGGTTGGTGCGGAACGGGCTGAGCGTGACCACCATGCCGGCGCCCTGCAGGCCCAGGATACCGGCGGCACTGTCGTCGGCAGGTTCGGTGTTCAGCAGGATGGCCGCCTTCAGGCCACCGCCGAGCATCTGGCCGGCATGGAGTCCGCCCTGCCCTGGCTGGGCACCCACCAGCTGGGCCCCCACCGTGTTGGCGGCTTCGCCCAGATAGCCCACGGTCGCCCCGGTCTGCTGGCCGATCCAGTTGGCGATGCTCAGCAGGCTGGCCGCCTTTTCGTGATGGGCTGCGGCATTGCCCAGCAGGATGGCCTTGTGCTGGCCGCCCATCAAGGCGCGGGCCACGGCCCGGTTCGCGTCATTGACCTCGCCGGCCACCGGTGTCTGCACACCGGACTCCGCGGCAACCGCTGCTGCAATGCCAGCCAGGGCCGACACCCACACGCTGCTGTCGGCCTTGACCGCGCCGGCGAGGGTCATTGCCCAGTCTTCGTCGCGATCAGAGAGGCGGTAGACCTGCGCACCGTGGCGCACGGCCTGGCGGATACGCTGGGCGAACAGCGGATGGTCTTTTCTCAGCGAAGACCCGACCACCAGGACGCGATCGACAGTGGACAGCGATGCCATGGTGCGACCCAGCCACCGGGACTTGCCACCCGCCAGCGCGTTGCTGAAATCGGCGTGGCGCAGGCGGGAGTCGATGTTCTCGCTGCCCAGGCCGCGCACCAGCGCGCCGGCCAGGGCCAGCTCTTCGACCGAACTGTGCGGACTGGCCAGCAGGCCGATCGCAGCGGCGCCGTGCTCGGCCTTGACCTGCTTCAGTCCGTTGGCCACGTATTCGAGTGCGGTCTGCCAGTCGACGACATTCCACTGGCCGCCCTGCTTGAGCATGGGCTGTGTCAGCCGGTCTTCGCCATTGAGGGCTTCATATGAGAAGCGATCGCGATCGGCGATCCAGCACTCGTTGACCGCGTCGTTTTCCAGCGGAACGACACGCATGACCTGGTTGTTCTTGACCTGGACGATAAGGTTGGCGCCGGTCGAATCGTGGGGGCTGACGCTCTTGCGGCGGGACAGCTCCCAGGTGCGGGCGCTGTAGCGGAAGGGCTTGCTGGTCAGGGCACCGACCGGGCAGATGTCGATCATGTTGCCCGAGAGTTCGGAGTCGACCGTCGCGCCCACAAAGGTCTCGATTTCGGAATGCTCGCCACGGTGGGACATGCCCAGCTCCATGACGCCGGCGATCTCCTGGCCAAAGCGCACGCAGCGGGTGCAATGGATGCAGCGGCTCATCTCCTCCATGGAGATCAGCGGTCCCACGTTCTTGTGGAAAACCACGCGCTTCTCTTCCTCGTAGCGAGAGGCACCGCCGCCATAGCCGACGGCCAGGTCCTGCAACTGGCACTCGCCGCCCTGGTCGCAGATCGGGCAGTCCAGCGGGTGGTTGATGAGCAGGAACTCCATCACCGATTGCTGGGCCTTGATCGCCTTGTCGCTCTTGGTGCGCACGATCATGCCCTGGGTCACGGGGGTGGCGCAGGCCGGCATGGGCTTGGGTGCCTTCTCCACATCGACAAGGCACATGCGGCAGTTGGCCGCGATGGACAGCTTCTTGTGATAGCAGAAGTGCGGAATGTAGGTGCCGGCCTTTTCGGCAGCATGCATCACCATGCTGCCGGCGGGTACTTCCACCTTCTGGCCGTCGAGTTCGATTTCAACCATATTGAGTTCCGTTATGAAGCGGAGGTCGCGGTGCCAGCCGGGATCATGGCTGCGAACTCGTGACGGAAATGCTTGAGCATGGCGCGCACCGGCATTGCCGCCGCGTCACCCAGCGCACAGATGGTGCGCCCCATGATGTTGCCGGCCACGTTGTCCAGCAGGTCCAGATCGTCCTGGCGGCCCTCACCACGCTGGATACGGTCGACCAGACGCCAGAGCCAGCCCGTGCCTTCGCGGCAAGGCGTGCACTGGCCACACGACTCGTGCATGTAGAAGTAGGACAGGCGCTTGAGCGACTCGACCATGCAGCGGCTGTCGTCCATGACGATGACCGCACCGGAGCCGAGCATCGATCCCGCCTTGGAGATCGAGTCGTAGTCCATGGTGCACTCCATCATGATGTTCGCCGGCAGCACGGGCGA
Organism: Burkholderiaceae bacterium; assembly: GCA_041396505.1. Classification (GTDB taxonomy): domain Bacteria; phylum Pseudomonadota; class Gammaproteobacteria; order Burkholderiales; family Burkholderiaceae_C; genus Hydrogenophaga. The sequence continues at coordinate 207,911 of JAWKYL010000003.1, read as the reverse complement.
CGACGAGCCGCCCGGAATCACGGCCTTGAGCTGGCGGCCGGTGCGCACACCGCCGGCCAGTTCGAGCAGCCTGGCAAATGGCGTGCCCATCGGCACTTCGTAGTTGCCAGGCAGGTTCACATCGCCCGAGACGGAGAAGATCTTGGTACCCCCGTTGTTGGGCTTGCCCACTTCGAGGTAAGCCTGGCCGCCGTTGCGGATGATCCAGGGCACCGCCGCGAAGGTTTCGGTGTTGTTGATCGTGGTCGGCTTGCCGTACATACCGAAGCTGGCCGGGAACGGCGGCTTGAAGCGGGGCTGGCCCTTCTTGCCTTCCAGCGATTCGAGCAAGGCGGTTTCCTCGCCACAGATGTAGGCACCGAATCCGTGGTGCGCGTGCAGCTGGAAGCTGAACGGGCTGCCCATGATGCTGTCGCCCAGATAACCGGCGGCGCGGGCTTCTTCCAGGGCGGCCTCGAAGCGCTCGTAGACCTCGAAGATTTCGCCATGGATGTAGTTGTAGCCAACGCTGATCCCCATGGCGTAGGCCGCGATCGCCATGCCTTCGATGACGATGTGGGGATTGAACATCAGAATGTCGCGGTCCTTGCAGGTCCCCGGCTCGCCTTCGTCCGAGTTGCAGACCAGGTACTTCTGGCCCGGAAACTGGCGGGGCATGAAGCTCCACTTCAGGCCGGACGGGAAACCCGCGCCACCGCGTCCACGCAGGGCCGAATCCTTGACCGTGGCAATGACCTGGTCCTGGGTCATGCCGGCCACGCCGGTTTCGGGATCGGGCGCCGAGCCGTCCTTGCCCAGGATCCTGCGCAGGGCCTGGTAGCCGCCACGGGCCTCGTAGTCCTTGAGCGACCAGTTGCTGCCGTTGAGGCCGGCGTAGATCTGGGGCTCGATGTGGCGGTCGTGGAAACAGGTCTGCACGCCAGTGGCACGGAACTGTTCGATCACTTGCTGTGCGTTCATGCCTTGCCCTCCGCGGCCTTGAGCCCGTCCACCAGCTGGTCCAGTTTCTCGTGGCTCATGAAGCTGCACATGTTGCGGTCGTTGACCAGCATGACCGGTGCATCGGCACATGCGCCCAGGCATTCGCACTGCTGCAGGGTGAACATCCCGTCGGCCGTGGTGCCACCCATGGCGATGCCCAGCTTGTGGGCCAGATGGGCCAGGGCCTCATTGCCGCCGCGCAGCTGGCACGGCAGGTTGGTGCAGACGTTGAGCTTGTACTTGCCCACCGGCTGCTGGTTGTACATGTTGTAGAAGGTCGTGACCTCGTGCACGGCCATCGGCGCCATGCCCAGGTAGGAAGCCACGGCGAGCTCGGCCTCGCGGCTGACCCAGCCCTGCTCCTGCTGCACGATGGACAGGCAGGCCATCACGGCCGACTGGGCCTGATCGGCCGGATACTTGGCGACTTCGCGGGCAAAACGGGCCCGCGTGGCGTCCGACAGCTCGAAGCGCTCGCCGGTTGCAGCGGTGTGGGTCTGGCTCATCGGTCAATCTCTCCGAAAACAATGTCCAGCGTGCCGATGATGGCCACGGCATCGGCCAGCATGTGGCCGCGGGCCAGTTCGTCCAGGGCGGCCAGATGGGCAAACCCGGGCGCACGGATCTTCAGCCGGTAGGGCTTGTTGGCGCCGTCGCTGACCAGGTAGATGCCGAACTCGCCCTTGGGGTGCTCGACCGCCGCGTAGGCCTCGCCCTCGGGGACGTGGAAACCTTCGGTGAAGAGCTTGAAGTGGTGGATCAGCTCCTCCATGCTCGACTTCATGGACTCGCGCGAGGGAGGCGCCACCTTGTGGTTGTCGGTGATGACCGGACCGGGATTGACCCTGAGCCAGTCCACGCACTGCCTGATGATGCGGTTGGACTGCTTCATCTCCTCCATGCGGACCAGATACCGGTCGTAGGTGTCGCCGGTCTTGCCCACGGGAATGTCGAAGTCCATGCGGTCGTACACGTCGTACGGCTGCTTCTTGCGCAGGTCCCATGCGATGCCGGAGCCTCGCAGCATGGGGCCGGTCATGCCCAGGTTGAGCGCACGTTCGGCGCTGACGACACCGATGCCGACGGTGCGCTGTTTCCAGATCCGGTTGTCGGTCAGCAGCGTGTGGTATTCATCCAGGTACTTCGGGAAACGCTGGGTGAAGTCGTCGATGAAATCGAGCAGCGAGCCCTGGCGGTTCTTGTTGAGCTCGTCGATGGCTCGCGCATTGCGGATCTTGCTGACCTTGTACTGCGGCATGCTCTCGGGCAGGTCACGGTACACGCCACCGGGCCGGAAGTAGGCCGCATGCATGCGGGCACCCGACACGGCTTCATACATGTCGAACAGGTCTTCCCGCTCGCGGAAGGCGTAGATCAGGATGGTGGAACTGCCGCAGTCGTTACCGTGCGAGCCCAGCCACATCAGGTGGTTGAGCAGGCGGGTGATCTCGCTGAACATCACCCGGATGTACTGCGCGCGCAGCGGCACCTCGATGCCCAGCAGCTTCTCGATGGCCAGGCAGTAGGCGTGCTCGTTGCACATCATGGAGACGTAGTCCAGCCGGTCCATGTAGGGCAGCGACTGGATGAAGGTCTTGTGCTCGGCCAGCTTTTCGGTGGCCCGGTGCAGCAGTCCGATATGGGGGTCGGCTCGTTGCACGACCTCGCCGTCGAGCTCCAGCACCAGGCGCAGCACGCCGTGCGCGGCCGGGTGCTGGGGACCGAAGTTCAGCGTGTAGTTCTTGATTTCTGCCATGGGTGATGCACGCCTGCGGCCTGCGCCGTCAGTGCAGGCCTCCGTAGTTGTCTTCCCGGATGACGCGCGGCGTGATCTCGCGCGGTTCGATGGTCACCGGTTCGTAGACGACGCGCTGGCGCTCGGCGTCGTAGCGCATCTCGACATGGCCACTGAGCGGGAAGTCCTTGCGGAACGGATGCCCGATGAAGCCATAGTCGGTGAGAATGCGGCGAAGGTCTTCGTGACCTTCGAAAACGATGCCATACAGGTCGAAGGCTTCGCGCTCGTACCAGTTGGCGCTGTTCCAGAGGCCATTGACCGAGGCCAGGACCGGAAAATCATCGTCCGGGCAGAACGCCCGCACGCGCACCCGCTGGTTCAGCGAGACCGACAGCAGGTGGCTGACCGCTGCAAAGCGGGCCCCTTCCCAGCGGCCGTCGCCATAGGTGGCGTAGTCCATGCCGCACAGGTCCAGCAATTGCTCGAACCGGGCCTGCGGGGCATCGCGCAGGGTCTGCATGACCTCCAGGTACCGGTCGGCACCCACGGTGATGGTCACCTCGTCCCGCTCGACAGAAACGGAGCGGACGCGGTCACCCAGAAGTCCAGCCAGGATCTGCTGGAGTTGCTGTGGAGGCGTGGCAAACACGGCGGCGGCGTCACTCATGATCCGTCTTCCTGGAGAGTTGGGCTGCACAGCGGGCGTCAGGCCCGTGCGATGGTGTTGGTGCGGCGGATCTTTTGCTGCAGTTGCATGATGCCGTAGATCAAGGCTTCGGCCGTCGGCGGGCAACCGGGCACATACACGTCGACCGGCACGATGCGGTCGCAACCGCGCACCACGGAGTAGCTGTAGTGGTAATAGCCGCCGCCATTGGCGCAGGAGCCCATGGACAAAACCCAGCGAGGCTCGGCCATCTGGTCGTAGACCTTGCGCAGGGCGGGCGCCATCTTGTTGCACAGGGTACCGGCAACGATCATGAGGTCCGACTGGCGCGGACTGGCACGAAACACCTCGGCACCGAAACGACCGATGTCGTACCGGGCTGCCGCCGCATGCATCATTTCGACTGCGCAGCACGCCAGACCGAATGTCATGGGCCACAGCGAGCCGGTCTTGGCCCAGTTCACCACTGCGTCATAGCTGGTGGTGACGAAACCTTCCTTGAACACACCTTCAATCATGAACTGCTCCGGTACGCCTTGTGGCGGCGCCTGCCATCACTCCCAGTCCAGGGCACCCTTTTTCCACTCGTAGGCGAAGCCCACGGTGAGGATGGCCAGGAAGACGACACCCGCCACGAAACCGGTCATGCCGATATCGGAGAAGGCGACGGCCCAGGGAATCAGGAAAGCGATTTCGAGATCGAACAGGATGAACAGGATGGCGACCAGGTAGTAGCGCACATCGAACTTCATCCGTGCGTCTTCGAAGGCCTCGAAGCCGCATTCGTAGGGAGAGTTCTTTTCCGCGTCAGGGCGGTTGGGGCCCAGGATGAAGCCCAGCACCTGGGGAATGATTCCGACGGCAATGCCCACCAGAACAAACAAAAGCACGGGGAGGTACTGGTCCAGGCTCATCATGGGCATTGTTCCGATGACATGACGCGTAACGCCATGCTGGTCTTTTGTCTGGTGCCGACGGCGAGACTCGAACTCGCACAGCTTTCGCCACTACCCCCTCAAGATAGCGTGTCTACCAATTTCACCACGTCGGCCGTGTTGTGTTGTCAGGCTCGTCAGCACTGTGTCGAGCACTGCAGACAACCCTACGAGTTTACCCTGAAATCATCCCCTTTTCGGGGAGGCCGTTTGGAATTTCCAAACAACAGGGTCGATTTTTTGCAGCGCAGCAACCCCTGTCCATCTGGCCGGGGCGACCGCCCCGGCGAACAGGCTGCACCCGCAGGCCATCACTGTCCGGGAATCTGGGCAGCGCCCGCCGGCGCCTGGGTATCGCCCTTGGCATCGGCAGCCGGCTCGGCGGTGGGCGCAGGAGCGGCATCGGAAGTGGCTGCCGGTGCCTGGGTCGCCGGCATGGCGCCTTCGAGCACGCTGCCGGAACTGGGGGCCTCACGCATATTGCCGAAATAGGCCAGCGCCAGCGTGGTGGACAGGAACACGGTGGCCAGCACACCGGTGGTGCGCGACAGGAAGTTCGCGCCACCCGTGGCACCGAACAGGCTGGCCGAGCCGGCACCACCACCGAAGGCGGCACCCGCATCGGCGCCCTTGCCGTGCTGCATGAGGATCAGGCCAATCATGCCGAGGGCGGACAGCATCTGCACCACCAGGAGCAGGTTCAGGAGAAAGTTCATGGAAAGGGACTCCGGTTTCGGGTTGGTCGGCCGCGCTCAGGCGCAGGCCGAAATGATCTGCAGGAAGTCGGCCGCCTTGAGCGAGGCGCCGCCGATGAGGCCGCCGTCAATGTCGGGCTGTGCAAGCAGGCTGGATGCATTGGCGGCGTTCATGCTGCCGCCGTAGAGGATGTGCACCCGCTTCGGGTGGGTCGTGGCAGCAGCGAGCTGGGCACGCAGCACGGCGTGCACCTGCTGGGCCTGCTCGGGCGTGGCGGTCTTGCCGGTGCCGATGGCCCACACCGGTTCGTATGCCACCACGATCTCGGTGATGCAGTGGCCCACCGTGTGGATGACCGCCGCCAGCTGGCGCTTGACGACGGATTCGGTTTCGCCAGCCTCGCGCTGGGCGAGTGTCTCGCCCACGCACACGATGGGCGTGATGCCGGCAGCCAGGGCCTGCTGGGCCTTGGTGGCCACCGCTTCATCGGTCTCGCCGTGGTACTGACGGCGCTCCGAGTGTCCCACGATGACATAGCGGCAGGCGAAATCACGCAGCATGGCGGCACTGACCTCACCGGTGTAGGCACCCTGCTCGTGGGCAGAAATGTCCTGGGCACCCCAGGCAATGGGACTGCCCTGCAACAGGCCTTGCAGCTGGGCCAGATAAGGGGCAGGCGCGCACAGGGCCACGTCGGCGGCGGGCTGGCCGATACCGGCCAGCATGGCCTGCACCAGGGCTTCGTTGGCCGCCAGGCCACCGTTCATCTTCCAGTTGCCGGCGATCAGTTTCTTTGTCATCTCAGTCTCCGAATGCTTGGTGGCCGGACCCCGATCAGGCCCAGGTCAGCACGATCTTGCCGATGTGCGTGTTGCTCTCCATCAGCGCATGGGCTTGTGCTGCGTCGGCAGCGGCAAACGTGCTGTGGATCACCGGTTTGACCCGGCCCTGCTCCAGCAGGGGCCAGACCTTGTCCTTCAGGGACTGCGCAATGGCCGCCTTGAAGGCCACCGGACGCGGACGCAGGGTGGAGCCGGTGATGGTCAGCCGGCGGCGCAGGACCAGGCCCGCGTTGAAACCGGATTTGATGCCGCCCTGGACCGCGATGATGACCACGCGACCGTCCTCGGCCAGGCAGTCGATCTCGCGCGCCACATAGTCACCGGCCACCATGTCCAGAATCACGTTCACGCCCTGTCCGCCCGTCAGTTCCTTCGCCTCGGTGACGAAGTCCTGGGTGCGGTAGTTGATGGCGTGATCGGCTCCGAGCTTCAGGCAGGCGGCGCACTTGTCGTCGCTGCCGGCGGTGGCGATCACGGTCGCGCCAAAGGCCTTGGCCAACTGGATGGCCGTCACGCCGATGCCGCTGGTACCCCCCTGCACCAGCAGGGTCTCACCAGGCTGCAGACGACCGCGCTCGAACACGTTGCTCCAGACGGTGAAGAAGGTCTCGGGCAGGGAAGCGGCCTGCACGTCATCGAAGCCGGCGGGCACCGGCAGACACTGGCCCACGGGCGCCACACAGTATTCGGCATAACCGCCACCGGCCACCAGGGCACAGACCCGGTCTCCGGGCTTGAACCCGGCCTGCGCCATCGCGGCCACGTCGCCGGACTCGATGGTGCCGGCCACTTCCAGGCCCGGCAGATCGGAGGCGCCGGGCGGCGGCGGGTAGGAGCCGCTGCGTTGCAGCACGTCTGGCCGGTTGACACCGGAGGCACGCACGCGGATCAGCACCTCGCCCTCGCCGGCCACCGGCACCGGGCGCTGCGCCAGGCGCAGGACGTCGGGTTCACCAAAGCTGCTGATTTCGACCGCTTGCATGTGCCTGCCTCCTGTGTTGCCTTACTGTTGCTGTTGCTGTTGGGCCTGCTCGGCACCGCCATTGCGGTCGATCAGGGCCTTCATGGACAGCTTGACGCGGCCTTTCTCGTCGGTCTCGAGGACCTTGACCTTCACGACCTGGCCTTCCTTGAGGTAGTCGGTGACTTTCTCGACGCGCTCGTGGGCGATCTGGCTGATGTGCAGCAGGCCATCCTTGCCGGGCAGCAGGTTGATCAGGGCACCGAAGTCCAGGATCTTGGTGACCGGACCTTCGTAGATCTGGCCGACCTCGACTTCGGCCGTCAGCTCGGCGATGCGGCGCTTGGCCTCTTCGGCACGGGCGCCGTCGGTGGAGGCGATGGTGATGGTGCCGTCTTCGCCGATGTCGATCTGGGTGCCGGTTTCCTCGGTCAGTGCACGGATCGTGGCGCCGCCCTTGCCGATCACGTCACGGATGCGCTCGGGGTTGATCTTCATGGTGTACAGGCGCGGCGCGAAATCGGAGATCTCGGTCTTGGCCTCGCCCATGGCTTCCTGCATCTTGCCCAGGATGTGCATGCGGGCTTCCTTGGCCTGCGCCAGCGCCACCTGCATGATTTCCTTGGTGATGCCCTGGATCTTGATGTCCATCTGCAGGGCGGTCACACCATTGGTGGTACCGGCCACCTTGAAGTCCATGTCGCCGAGGTGGTCCTCGTCGCCCAGGATGTCGGTCAGGACGGCAAAGCGGTTGCCTTCCTTGATCAGGCCCATGGCGATTCCGGCCACGTGCGCCTTCATGGGCACGCCGGCGTCCATCAGTGCCAGGCAGCCGCCGCAGACGGAGGCCATGGACGAAGAGCCGTTGGACTCGGTGATCTCGGAGACCACGCGGATGGTGTAGGGGAACTCGTCCTTGGCCGGCAGGGCCGCGACCAGGGCGCGCTTGGCCAGACGGCCGTGACCGATCTCGCGGCGCTTGGGGCTGCCCACACGACCGGTCTCGCCGGTGGCGAACGGAGGCATGTTGTAGTGCAGCATGAAGCGGTCCTCGAACTCGCCGGCCAGTGCGTCGATGCGCTGGGCGTCGCGATCGGTGCCCAGGGTGGCAACGACCAGGGCCTGGGTCTCGCCGCGGGTGAACAGGGCCGAGCCATGGGTCCGCGGCAGCACGCTGTTGCGGATCTCGATGGGACGCACGGTGCGGGTGTCGCGACCGTCGATGCGCGGCTCGCCGGCCAGGATCTGGCCACGCACGATGGCGGCTTCGATATTGAACAGCAGGCCTTCGACCTTGACGCCGTCGAACTCGATGCCGTCGGCCTTGAGGCCGTCCATGACGGCGGCATAGGCTTCGCGGCAAGCCTGGGTACGGGCCTGCTTGTTGCGGATCTGGTAGGCGGCAGACAGCTTGTCCTTGCCCAGGGCGTCGACCTTGGCCACCAGGGCCTCGTCCTCGGCAGGCGCCTGCCAGGTCCACTCGGGCTTGCCAGCGTCACGCACCAGTTCATTGATGGCGGCGATGGCGATGTTGCCCTGCTCGTGGCCGAACACCACAGCGCCCAGCATGATGTCTTCGGACAGTTGCTCGGCTTCGGATTCGACCATCAGCACGGCGGCTTCGGTACCGGCGACGACCAGGTCCATCTGGCTGTTCTTGCGCTCGGTCTGGCCGGGGTTCAGCACATACTGGCCATTGACATAGCCCACGCGCGCGGCACCGATCGGGCCATTGAACGGGATACCGGAAACGGCCAGGGCGGCCGAGGTGGCGATCATGGCCGCGATGTCGGCGTCGACCTCAGGGTTGAGAGAGACGGTGTGGATGACGACCTGGACTTCGTTGAAGAAGCCTTCCGGGAACAGCGGGCGGATCGGACGGTCGATCAGGCGGCTGGTCAGGGTCTCGAACTCGCTGGGACGGCCTTCGCGCTTGAAGAAGCTGCCGGGGATCTTGCCGGCGGCGTAGGACTTCTCGAGGTAGTCGACGGTCAGGGGGAAGAAGTCCTGGCCGGCCTTGGCTTCCTTGCGGGCAACGACGGTGGCCAGCACCACGGTGCCTTCCATGTCGAGCAGCACGGCGCCGCTGGCCTGGCGGGCGATCTCGCCGGTTTCCATGCGGACCGAGTGCTGGCCCCACTGGAAGGATTTGGTGACTTTGTTGAACATGGTCATGTTGTGCTCCTGTTGTTCAGGGAGTGGAACGCATGGGCTGCGTCCGGTGCCCGGAAGCCACGACGGCAGAACACGATGCCATTCCAGCGGGGCTGGACCTGGGGATCAGGCCCGTTGGAATGACACAGCTTCGCTCTGCCCAGCGAGGTTTCCGTGGTGAAAATGCGCAAAACGCCTGAGCCAGCGAACCAACTCAGGCGTCATGCACATCAGGGTGGAGCCGAATTACTTGCGCAGGCCCAGTTTCTGGATCAGGGCAACGTAACGGTTGGCGTCCTTGGACTTGAGGTAGTCCAGCAGCTTGCGGCGACGGCTGACCATGCGCAGCAGGCCACGGCGACCGTGGTGGTCCTTCTTGTGCTCTTTGAAGTGCGGGGTCAGCTCGTTGATGCGAGCGGTCAGGATGGCGACCTGCACTTCAGGGCTGCCGGTGTCGTTGGCAGCGCGGGCGTTGGCCGCAATGACTTCGGCCTTGATGGATTGGGCGATCATGAATGTTTCCTTCGATTGACTTGCGTCCCGCTGCAGAAATCCCCTTCAATTGGAGGCACCGCTTCGGGCGTGATGCTACCGCCCCAAAGTGGACGGTAACCGCTCATTATAGCCCAGACCATGTGCATCAGCCAAGGCAGGCCCTCCCTGCCCGGCAGGTCAGGACCGGTACATGTACATGGCGAAAGCACCATCGCTCACGGCATGGGCGTTTTCCGGGCGACGATGAAGGGCCGGATGTCGCGGCCACGGGTACCGTGCCATTCCAAAGCCAGAATGTCCAGCCCGCTGTCCCGGATGGCCTGCTCCAGCTGGGCCGTGCGCAGGCACAAGACGTGAGGGGCCTTGCCGAACGCCTGCATGACCGGAATGAGCAATTTGCCCACCAGCGGATTCATCTCGGCCACGCAAGGTGTCTTGGAGATGAACCGTCCGCCGGGACGCAGTGCATCCGCCACCTGCCGCAAAGCCGCTGGCAGGTCGTGAACCAGATGCAGCAGATTGAAGGCCATCACCGCATCAAAGGTGCCCGCGGAGACAACGGGCCCGTCGGCATCGGCTACGGCGAATGCCAGGCCCGTCGTGGGCTGGGCCACCAGCTTGTCCCGGGCAATGGCGATCATGTCGGCAGATACGTCCGTGGCCAGCCAGCGACGGACATGTGGCGCCAGGCGCAAGGCCGTGGAGCCGGTGCCGCAGCCGATTTCCAGCACTTCGTCGTCGGGCCCGAGCATGCCCTCAACCCGTCCGATCGTGGCCTCGTAGCCCGCCTGGTCGGCAATGGGCGCCGCCGCGTACTTGCGGGCCGCGCGGTTCCAGAAGCGCGCCTTGAGAGCCATGGTCTCATGGGCAGAAAGGGCGCTTGATGGATCAACGGAAGATACGTTCGGCATATGGCGCTTCAAGGCCGTGTCTGGCCGTGAGAAATTGGAATGCACCGATGCTATCCATGCATCTTCTTTCAGGGAATTGCCGCTCAGCGCAGTGAACATATACATTTATGCATGGATAAATGGGACTGGAAATCTGTTGAGGGCCGTCTTTCTGGAGACTGCCCAGACCGGATCCCCTGTCGTCGGCGGCCGCCGCCTGCAAACTCGACCTGACACAACCGACGCCGGAGCTGGCAGGTGGCGGCCGTCGAGAAGACACAACTGACGCTGTGGCGTCACCCTGTTCGAGCCGGGGTTGGCAAAGCAGGTGGCGGCCGTCGTCCATGGTGCAGAATCACCGGACACCGGCATGGATCGGTTGAGCAGGTCTGCTGCACTGGCTGTGCTGGCGCGGTGAGCAGGCGCGGCTGATGCCTGCCGGCATAGGCCATGGGCAGCGGCCGGCGTCCACCGCGCCAGGCGATGCCCGCACCTCCCTGTTGCACGAGCGGGCGCGCCGCTGGGCAGCTGCCGCAGGCGGTCGGCAGCAACCCGGCGTATGGGCGTTTCGTGCCCTGCTGGTCACCCAGCGACACCGGCCGTGGCCACCGCATGCCTGGACCTGCTGGAGCATCCGCCCCTGGTGCGGACCCGCCCTATAGGTCAATGGGACCGGCCATGCGCGAACAGGCTGGGCGCCCGGCATTGCCATCAGGTAGCGCTTGGCTCGCATCGAAGTCATCGGACGTTGCCCGTCCACGGGCACAACATGCGCGCTGAAGCGGTGGGCCGCCACCTGTGGCTCCAGGTCGGGCGGGTCGGGAGGAACATCGGAGCAATTCTTGTGAATCCACAAATAGTGATGCAGCCCCACAGGCCAGTGAGCCCAGCAGGCACTTGTTTCGGCTTCTCCCACGACATCGGGATACCCACCGTAGAGATTGACGTTGATATTCAACGCCACGATCTGTTCTGCCCACGCTCGCTCGCAGATGGCTTGCGGGTCTGACCCCGCTACCAGCAGATCACCCCAGAATCCCCGACGTACTTCGTACTGGCAAACGCGTTCTTCTTCCGCAATCTGGCCATACAAAGGCCCTCCCAACATCGAAAGACCTACGGTCCAGATGGCCCGTCTGATGAATACCTGCATGATTTTCCTCCCCTGGAAACCGCCCATCGCCGCTGTCTGCACATGCTGCGGCCGATTGGTCCGAAAGCAGACGACGACGCGCCACCACGAGGTGGCACATGTCGTCCAGGCGGGAACTTACAGGGCTTCCGTCAGATAGGGGTTTCGCACCCTGTCAAAATTGACAGGTAAGGCGCTCAGGCCTTGTCCAGCCACCCCGCCAGGCGCTGTACACCCTCTTCCAGTCGACCGAGGTCGCGGCTGGCGAAGCACCAGCGCAGCCAGCCGGTGGCTTCCTGGCCGAAGGCGCTGCCCGGGGCCAGGCCGAGGCCGGCCTCGCGCACCAGGCGTTTGGCGGTCTGCAGGCAGTCGGGGTGGCCGGGCAGACGGAAAAAGGCGTACATGCCGCCGCGCGGGCTGGCCAGCTGTACGCCGGGCACGGCCTGGAGTCGGGGCACCAGGGTGTCGCGACAGGCCCGCAGGTGGGCCACCAGAGCGGGCACGATGTCGTCTCCGTGTTGCAGACCGGCGGTGGCGGCGCGCTGCACGAAGACGGGTGCGCAGGAGGTGTTGAATTCGATGAGCTTGGCGATGGATGGCGCAAGGCCCGGGGGCAGCACCAGCCAGCCCAGGCGCCACCCGGTCATGAGGAAGCTCTTGGAGAAGCTGTGGGCGACGATGAGGCGGTCGTCGGGAACGGCGACGTCGAGGAAGCTGCTGGCAGCGCCGTTCGGCGTGTCGTCCGCGTAATAGAGGCGTTCGTAAACCTCGTCGGCCAGGATCCAGGTGCCCGTCTGGCGACAGTGGTCCAGTATGGCCTGTTGTTCGCCACGGCTGAGGGTCCAGCCGGTGGGGTTGCTGGGTGCGTTGACGATGAGCAGGCGGGTGCCGGATGTCACGGCCTGCAGGAGGGCCGGCAGGTCGAGTGTCCAGGCGCCGTCCTGCACGCGCAGCGGCAGGCTGCGGACCTTCGCGCCGAGGATGGCCGGCTGGGCAGCAAGATTGGGCCACGCGGGCGTGACGACGACGACTTCGTCGCCGGCGTCGACCAGGGCCTGGGAGGCGAGCATGAGCCCGTTGACGCCGCCCGATGTGACGGCGATGCGGTCGAACAGGGCATCGGTGGCCAGATGCCGGTGCAGGCTGTGGGTGTAGCCTGCAATGGCGTGGCGCAGCTCGGGCAATCCCAGGTTCTGCGAGTAGAAGGTCTCGCCGGCCTGCAAGGATGCGATCGCTGCCTGCCGGATGATGTCGGGGGTGACTTCGTCACTTTCACCGAACCAGAAGCGCAGGACGCCCTCGCGCCCCATGCCTTCGTTGGCGACTTCGCGGATGCGCGATTCCTGCAGACCTGATACCACCTGACGCATGACGTTCTCCTGGCTGGACCCGAGAGTATGCCGGGAGAACGGCAGGTGGCCGCGTCAGGGACGGTTCATCTGGCAGCTGTGCGGCAGTTCGGCCTGGTCGGGGGTGAGCTGGCGGATGACCCGGAAGCCATAGCCGGAACCCTCGACGTCGAACTTCACGCCCGGAGCGCCCTGGCGATCCATGACGGCCACAGCCAGGGTCTGCTGGACCTGGTGGTCGGCCGCGCGCATGCGGGCGCGCTGACCAGCCAGACTGACGTCGGCCTGCTCCAGGGCGGCGGCGATGGCGCCGGCCTCGACACGCCCGGCCTTCTCGATGGCCTGGGCCAGGGATTCGATCATGAGCTGCATGCGCATGTGGACGTAGTCGTCGGCCGGGCTGGGGAAGCGCTGGCGGAAGGACTGGTAGAAGGCGGCCGAGTCGGGTGTGGGCACGTTGGGGAACCAGTCCGCCACGGCGACGACCTTGCCGATACCCGCTTCGCCCATGGCGGCCGGTGCGCCCAGAGCGTTGCCGTAGAAGGTGTAGAAGGTGCCTTCAAAGCCGACTTCGCGGGCGGCCTTGACCAGCAGGGTGAGGTCGTTGCCCCAGTTGCCGGTGAGTACGGCCTGGGCTCCGCTGTTCTTGATCTTGGTGGCGTAGGGCAGGAAGTCCTTGATGCGCGCCATGGGATGCAGTTCATCGCCAACGATGCGGACATCGGGGCGCTTGGCGGCCAGTTGCTGGCGTGCCTCGCGCAGAACCGTCTGGCCGAAGCTGTAGTCCTGGCCGATCAGGTAGATGCGCTGGAGGTCCTTGTCTTCACGCAAAACGCTCATGAGTGCGGTCATGCGCATGTCGGCATGGGCGTCGAAGCGGAAGTGCCAGAAGCTGCACTTGTCGTTGGTGAGGATCGGGTCGACCGCCGAGTAGTTCAGGAACAGCATGCGGCGCTGCGGTTCGCGCTCGTTCTGGCGGTTGATGGCCTCGATGAGCGCGCTGGCGGTGGCCGACGAGTTGCCCTGGACGACCAGGCGAATGCCGCGGTCGCCGGCCGAGCGCAAGGCCGACATGGCTTCTTCGGCCTGGCCCTTGCTGTCGAAACGTTCGATGGTCAGGGGGCGCGCACCGCCCTCGGCGGCCGGCAGCTTGACGCCGCCACGGGCATTGACCCGCTCTGCCGCCCAGACCAGATTGCGGAACACCGCCTCGCCGGTGTTGGCGAAGGGGCCTGAGAGGCCTTCAATCATGGCGATGCGGATGGGTTCGGCCTGCGTCGAGGGCGACGGTGCCTGCGCCTGCAGGCCTGCCGAGGCAGCCAGACCGAGGGCCAGAACGAGCAGGCCGCGGCGGGCAGTGGGGAATCGGGTGGGTTTCATGGATGCTGTCTCCGGGATCGGCGGGCCATGGAGGCGGGTCCGCCACAATAGGCGAGTCTTGTCACAAATGCGACACAAGAGCGCATTGTAATTCATAATTACATGGGCTACCCCTCAGGGGTATCGGGGGCCACGGACAGGATTCAGGCTGGCACCGGCGGGGATCGGCAGCCAGATCTGCCAGTGGCCAGCGCGGACGAACATCGAAGCGACCGCTGCCCGGCTCTGACGGTGCCAGCAGCCCGGCCTGGTAGCGAAGCCCGGCAGCCAGGGCGATCATGGCGCCGTTGTCGGTGCACAGGTGCAACTCCGGGTAGTGCACGCGGACACCCGCCTTGCCGCAGGCCAGGTTGAGCTGTTCGCGCAACCGCTGGTTGGCCCCGACCCCACCGGCGACCACCAGGCGCCGCAGACCGGTGGCACGGATGGCGGCCATGGACTTTTTCAACAGCACGTCGACGATGGCCGCCTGTGCGCTGGCGGCCACGTCGGCCTTTTGCTGCGGGCTCAGCGGGTCGGCCAGATGGGCGGTGGCCGGGCCTTCGGCACGGGCGTGCGCGAGTTTCTTGACCTGGGTCAGCACGGCGGTCTTGAGGCCAGCGAAGGAGAAGTCCAGGTCACCGCTGTGCAGCATGGGGCGGGGAAACCGGTAGGCAGCGGCGTCACCCTGCGTGGCCAGCCGGGCCAGCGCGGGCCCGCCCGGATAGCCCTGGCCCAGCAGCTTGGCTGATTTGTCGAAGGCCTCGCCGGCCGCGTCGTCGATGGTTTCGCCGAGCAGCTCGTAGCGACCGACCCCGTCCACGCGCATGAGCTGGGTGTGTCCGCCCGAGACCAGCAGGGCCACGAACGGGAATTCGGGTGGATCGTTGCTCAGGAAGGGCGACAGGAGGTGGCCTTCCAGGTGGTGGATGGCCATGGCGGGCTTGCCCAGGGCCACAGCCAGCGACGCGGCCACGCCGGCGCCCACCAGGAGTGCGCCGGCCAGGCCGGGACCGCGTGTGTAGGCGATGGCGTCGATCTGGGTCAGCGACACGCCGGAATCGGCGAGCACGGACTCGGTCAGGGGCAGCACCCGCCGGATGTGGTCCCGGCTGGCCAGTTCGGGCACCACCCCGCCATAGGCCTGGTGCATGTCGATCTGGCTGTGCAGGGCATGGGCCAGCAGTCGGGGGGTGGCATGGCCGCTGGCGTCGACCAGCGCCACGCCGGTCTCGTCGCAGGAGGATTCGAAGCCCAGGATCAGCATGGCTGGGAGTGTACGTCCCGCGCCAGGACCCTGCCGGTCTCAGCCCAGGGGATGGCGCGCCAGCAGCGACGGATCGGGAATGGTGATCTCGCGCTTGTCGATGGCGATCAGGCCCTGGCTTTCGAGTTCGTGCAATACGCGTGAAAAGTACTCGGGGGTCATGGACAGCCGAGAGGCAATGGCCGCCTTGCTCACGGGCAGCACGACACTGGCGGACTGCCCTGCACCTTCGATGGCGTCTTCGGGCAGGTCACGCAGCAGGTAACCGATGACGCGCTCCATGCCGCTGTGCAGGGCATAGGCCTGCACGTCGTTGACCAGGCCATGCAGGCGGCGCGACAGACCGGCCAGCATGCGCATGCAAAAGCGCGGATCCCGCTGGGCCTCGTTGAGCACCGCTTCGCGCGAGACGCTCAGCAGCAGGGTTTCGGTGAGGGCCTGGGCATTGATGATGTAGGACCGCTCCAGGAACATCAGGGCTTCGGCAAAGCTGTTGCCCGGACCGATGATCTCGATGATCTTTTCCTGGCCTTGCGGCGAGATGGCGAACAGCTTGACCTGGCCGTTGACGGTGACATGAAACTCGTTGCACGGATCGCCGATGCGAAAGACGTCTTCGCCACGGGCCAGGCGACGCAGGCGCGAGCCGTCCGCCAGCCGTTTGAGCTCCGGCTGCTGCATTTCCTGGAACAGGGGCAACAGGGATATGTAACGCGGCAGGTCGAACTGGGAGAGGTCCATGGGATGGAAGGATATCGGATGGCGCCGGCAACTCTAAACCTTTTCCCGCGCGTTTCCATGTCACTGAAGGGCTGCCCGCATGAAGCGCGCATGGATGGCGGCGAGGCGGTGCACGAGATCCTGTGGCCGGTGCACCAGGACGTAGCCATTCTGGCCGAACAGCATGGGCAGGTAGTCATGGGCCTGGTCGTCGATGGTGATGCACAGCGGCGTCAGTCCGGCAGCCCTGGCGTCCTGTACGGCGCGGCGCGTGTCTTCCAGTCCATAGCGGCCTTCGTAGATGTCCAGGTCGTTGGGCTTGCCATCGGTGAGGATGAGCAGCAGGCGCTGGCGCTCGGGACGAGACTGCAGGCGCCGGGTGGCCAGCCGGATGGCGGCGCCCATGCGGGTGTAGTACCCGGGCTTGATGGCGCCGACGCGGTCGCGGGTCACTCCGCCCCAGGTCTCGTCAAAGCCCTTGAGGTGGTGGATGCGCACGTTCTGCCGCCGGACCGAAGAGAAGCCCAGCATGGCGAACGGGTCGCCACTGGCGTGCATGGCCTCGCCGAAGACGTAGAGCGCGTCGCGGATGACATCGATGACGCGCGCATCGGGGGTGGCGTAGGCGTCGGTGGACAGGGACAGGTCGGCCAGCAACAGGGTGGCCAGGCTGCGTTCGGAGCGAACCTCGCGCACGTACACCGGCGGCGCTTCACTGCGCCGCGAGGCCGCCGCGTCCACCCGGTAGCGGACGAAGGCGTCGAGGTCGATGTCGTTGCCGTCGGCCTGGCCCCGCAGGCGGCCGCGACCGGCGCGCAAAATTTCCAGGCGCCGCCGCACTCGCCGGGCCGTGGCACGCAAGGCCACAGGCGGTACGAAGGGCTGTCCCGGCACGGCCACCAGCGTCTGCGCAGCGCAATGCCCGGGCAGGAGGGCCTGCTTGCGCCAGTCCCACTCGGGCAGTGTTTCCCCCGGCCCCAGCGGCCGGTCGTCGGCCGCCGCGCTGGGTAGATCCAGGTCGAACCGCACCCGCGATGCGGTGGTCTGTCCATCGGGTGCCACAGCAAGCCGGTCCAGGTCATCGGCCACGCGGGCGGCATCGCTGTCAGGGTCGTCATCGCTGGCACGGTTGACCTTGACGAACTCGCCCCAGGACAGGATGGACTCGGCGCGAAAGAACATCATCAGCGGTGCGCGGTCGCGCTCGTCGGTCACGGCCTGGGCCCGGCGGCGGCGTGCCTGACCGGAGGGCGCCTGGCGCTGCCCCGCCTCGGCAGGCGGGGCGTCGGGCCGGATGGCGGGATCGATGGCGGCACCGGTGGCGTCGACCCAGAGCCACACGGGGGCCACGTCCTGGGGCGTCAGCGTCCGCGCGTCCGGCGACGGCTTCCCCTGCAAGGCCAGGCGGATGACGTGCTCGGTCCGGGCCTGTCCGGCTCGCAGATGCGCCGGGTCGGGTCGCTGGGCCAGGTGGGCCTGTACCAGCGCCTGGTGCCGGGAACGCATACCGGGGAAACGCTGCAGTGCGGCTTCGGTGGCCCTGAGGTTGTCGCCCACCCAGTCGCCGGTCGGGACATGACAGGCGCTCAGGGCGGCCAGCCAGAGGTACAGCGCACGGTTGAGGGCCATGTCGTCAAACACGGCCAGCGTCTCGGGCAAGGACAGGACCTCGGGCTCCAGCCTCGCGATGGCTGCATGTGTGCCGGTGCCGGCCACGCGCTGCAGCCAGTCTCTGGGACCGCCGGTGCGGCTGTCGGAGGCACATGTCAGGCGCACCGCCGCCGGCCCGCCTGCCGCACGGAACAGCATGCCGATGGCGCGGCGCATGTCGGAGAGCCCGACGGCAGCCTGCGGATGTCCCCGGCTGGCGGCGCGGGCGATGAAACGGTGCCACTGTTTGCCGACCCATTCTTCCATGTCAATGCTCCGTGTTGTCCTGGTGGCCGGACGCGTCCAGATGGAATGTCTGCCAGGGGCGCTGCTGCGCCGTGCCCGTGAGCGCCTCAGCCGACGTGGCCGATGCGCGTGCGCCTTTCTGGCGCAGGGTCTCGCGGACGGCATCGGCACCGACGCGCCATTCGAGCAGGGGGGCCCTGCCCTGCCCCTCCTGCGTTTCTTCGCAGGCGTCCAGGCACTGGCCGCACTGCACGCAGGAAAACATCATGCGTTTGATGTTGCGCGGATGCAGGCGCATGGGACAGCCGTTGTCGCATGCGCTGCCCTGGGGGAAACGGGCCGTGCTGCAGGTGCGGCAGTCGCGGGCGTCCTCGCGCCGGAAGGCAACCACCATGCCCTTGGGATTGGCCATCCAGACCAGGCTCTGGAACAGGCCGACAGCGCAACCGAAGCGGCAGAACAGGTGGCGGGCGAAGGCAAACTCCAGCGTGAACACGGTGGTGCCGATGGCCAGAAATCGCGCTTGATTGGGGGTGAGTTCACCGCTGGCGAGATGGCCCCAGATGGTGGCAGGCGGCAGCAGGTAAGTCAGCAGCGTGATGGCCCAGGCAAAGCCGAACACCAGGCAGAGCAGACCGAACACGGGCCACCAGCGCGCCGATGGTTGCACGCCCGCGCTGTGGGTGCGATGGCGGTCCCAGAGGCTGAGCTTGCCGCAGGCTCGCTGCAGCACGCCATTGAGGGTTTCGACCAGGGTGAAGTGCGGGCACAGCCACCCGCAATAGAGACGGCCGTAGCGCCAGGCCACCGCCAGAAACACACCCACGACGGCGATGGCGGGCAGGAAAGCGCGCAGGATGATCTGCAGGGCAGCCTGGTTGGCGGTGATCTCGCCCGCACGGAAGGCGTCGATCCCCAGCGACCAGCGCTGCCCCAGAAACCACAGTTGCGCTTCGTTCAGGTCAAAGCGCAGCAGGTTCAGCGAGGGCGCCAGCAGGAACAGGGCAAAGAAGCCGATTTGAAAAAGAAGGCGACGGCGCTGCATGGTGTGACTTGATGAGGAGGGGCGCAGCGCCGCCGCTGCAAACAGAAAATCGTCTCAGGTACCAAGTACCGCCAGTACCACTTCGTCGAGTGCGGCAGCGGTGTCGGCGTCGTCCGTCAGGGCATCGACCACGGCGGCCCGGCAGGCCTGGGACAGGGGCAGGCCACTGGCCACGAGGCGGGCAGCCATGACCAGCAGCCGCGTGCTGACCGTTTCCTCCAGGTCGTGGTCGGTCAGGCGGCGCAAGGCGGTTGCCAGGTCCACCAGGCGTCCCGCCAGGCTGGCGTCGACGCCGGCTTCGGCCTCGATGATGGTGTGCTCGACGCGCGGATCCGGGTAACCGAAGGTCAGTGCGATGAAGCGCTGCCGCGTACTGGGCTTGAGGCTTTTGAGCAGGTTCTGGTAGCCAGGGTTGTAGCTGATGACCAGCATGAAGCCCGGAGGTGCCAGCAACTGCTCGCCGGTGCGTTCGATAGGCAGGACCCGACGGTCGTCGGCCAGCGGATGCAGGACGACGGTGGTGTCCTTGCGGGCCTCGACCACCTCGTCGAGGTAGCAGATGGCACCGCTGCGGACCGCCCGGGCCAGCGGGCCATCGACCCAGACCGTGCCGGACTCGCCGATCAGGTGGCGGCCGACCAGGTCGGCCGCACTCAGGTCGTCGTGGCAGCTGACGGTCACCAGCGACCGGCCCAGCCGCGCAGCCATGTGCTCGACGAAGCGGGTCTTGCCACAACCGGTGGGGCCCTTGATCAGCACCGGCAGGTGCTGGCGGAAGGCATGCTCGAAGAGCGCCACCTCGCCAGCCTGCGGGGCGTAGAAAGGAACGTCCATCAGCCGTTGCTGTTCACTGTGGTCCATGGCCGTGTCTCCGGGTCTTCAGGCGCGCTGCGCGGGCTGCGTGCCGAGCATGCCGCCGCCAGCGCTGCTGGCCGTCTCGCTGCGCACCGGCTCACCACCGATGAAGAAGCTGGCGAAGTAGAGCAACTGGCCCAGCAGGAAGATCACGCCGCCGGCGATCCGGATCCAGTAGAAGAACGTCAACTGATCCTGAGTTGCCATGAAGCTCATCGCGCCGTCGGAGGGGATGCGTTGCAGCCATACCTGCAGGATGCCGGCGCCGGTCAGGGCCAGCACCATGACGGACATGCCGATGGTCATGATCCAGAAGCTCCACATTTCCGCCGACTGGGCCCGCTGGCTGTTGGCAATGCGTCCGCGCAGGGTGGGCATGGCATAGCTGATGAGCGTGATCACGACCAGCACATAGGCGCCGTAGAAGGCCAGGTGACCATGCGCAGCGGTGACTTGCGAACCGTGGGTGTAGTAGTTGACCGCGCTGAGCGTGTGGATGAAGCCCCACAGGCCGGCACCCAGGAAGCCCATGACAGCGGTACCGACGGCCCACAGCACGGCGGCCTGGTTCGGGTGCTCGCGCCGCCGACGCTGGACCATGTTGAAGGCGAACACCGTCATCATGAAGAAGGGGATGGGCTCCATGGCACTGAAGATGCTGCCGATCCACTGCCAGTAGCCCGGCAGGCCGATGAAGTAGAAGTGGTGTCCCGTGCCCAGGATGCCGGTCATCAGTGCGAAGGCGATGATCACGTACAGCCACTTGTCGATCACTTCGCGGTCGACGCCCGTGGTCTTGACCAGCACATAGGCCAGCAGCGCACCCAGGATCAGTTCCCACACGCCTTCCACCCACAGGTGCACGACGAACCACCAGTACATCTTGTCGCGTACCAGGTTGTGCGGATTGACGAAGCTGAACAGGAAGAACAGCGCCAGACCCCACAGGCCCATCAGCAGCACGACGGAGATGGCCGTCTTGCGCCCTTTGAGCACGGTCATGCTGATGTTGAACAGGAAGCCCAGCGCCACGATGACGATGCCGACCTTGGTGGGCAGCGGCTGCTCCAGGAACTCGCGACCCATGGTCTCGAGCAACTGGTTGCCGGTGAGTTCGGCCAGCTTGGCGAAGGGCACCGTGAGGTAGCCGACGATGGTCAGCGCGCCGGCCACCAGGAAGACCCAGAACAGGACCCTGGCCAGCAAGGGACTGTAGAGCTCGGTTTCGGACTCTTCGGGCACCATGTAATAGGCGGCACCCATGAAACCGAACAGCAGCCAGACGATCAGCAGGTTGGTGTGGACCATGCGGGCCACGTTGAAGGGAATGTAGGGGAAGAACAGGTCCCCGACCACATACTGCAGGCCCAGCGTGATCCCAAAGATCACCTGCCCTGCGAACAGCAGCATGGCGGCCACGAAGTAGAGCTTGGCGACCGACTGGCTCTGGTATTTGAGTGTTGCGATGGTCATGGTGTTTCTCCGGTCAGCCTTCGATGTTGGGCGGCCACTGCTCGGTGTTGATCTCGCCGGTCCACTTGAGGAACTCGACCAGGTCATTGAGCTGCTGCTCGGTCAGGTTGAACTGGGGCATCTGCCGGCGACCGGGTGCGCCGGTGGGCTGCGCCTGCATCCAGGCCTTAATGAAGTCGCCGCCACGGCGCTTGTAGACGTTGCCCAGCTCAGGGGCAAAATAGGCGCCCTCGCCCAGCAGCGTGTGGCAGCCGATGCAGTTGCGGGTCTCCCAGACCTTCTTGCCGGCGATGACCGCCGGTGTGATGGCCTGCGCATTGGATCGCTCCGGTATGCGCTTCTCGGTGTCGAAGACGATCACGGCGAACAGCAAGGCAAAGAACATGCTGCCGCCGTAGAACATGTTGCGGGCCATCTGCTTGGTGAACCCGCTCTGGCTTTGGCTCATGGAACCCTCCATCGGTTGACGATGGGTGAATCCTCCTTTTTTTGTCGGGAATGCTCCTTGAACCAGTTCAAGGAACTGTCATCCTGTCCGCGCGATGCTTGGCACCGATGCATTGACACCACACACGATCCGCCATGAACACGATTGAAGACCCTGATGCCCTCCGGGCCACCGCCCTGGCCGCCCTGGCTGCCGTGCAGGACCCGGAAATGGGCGAAAGCCTGTCCGACCTGGGCGTGATCGGCGACATCGGTCTGGATGGCCAGGTGCTGCGGGTGACGCTGATACCGACCAGCGCCACCTGTCCGATGGCGGACGTCATGCTCGACGACGCCGAGATGGCCCTGCAGACGATTTGCCCGCCGGGCGTCACGGCCGAGGCGGTGATGGACTGGGACACGGTGTGGACACCCGAGCGCATGGCGCCTGCATTGCGGGAGCGCTTCGGATGGTGAGCGCGGCTCAACCGCGGCGCAAGGAACCCCCTGCCCTGCCCCGGGCTGCGCTGGCCGTGGTGGCCTTGCTGGCCATCGCGAACCTGCTGGGCGCCGTGGGCGGCGGCCTGGTGCGGTTGGGGGCACTGCCCATGGCTGGCGGCGGGCCGACCGGGCCCTACCCCGTGCTCGGCCATGGCGCCGTCCTGATGGCAGGATTCTTCGGTACGCTGATTGCGCTGGAGCGGGCCGTGGCCCTGCACCGCGGCCTGTGGGTGCCTGCGCTGGCGGGCATCGCAGGCCTGGCGGGCTGGCTGCTCGGCGCGTGGCCCGTGGCCGGCGCCCTGTGGTGTGCATCTGCGGCCGGACTGGTCGGCCTGTACGCCTGGGCGGGCTGGCGGCGCGCCATGTCCCTGCCCCTGGCGGTCGAAGCCTCGGGCGCCGTGGCGCTGCTGGCCGCCAATGCCGGCTTCTGGCTGGGAGAGACCAACCTGTCACGCCTGGGCTGGAGTGCGTTTCTGGTGCTGACCATCGCGGGCGAGCGCCGGGAACTAACCCGTATGGTGCGTCTGCCTGCGGGCGCAAGCGGGCTGTTCCTGGCTGTGTGGGCCGGCGCGCTGGTGTCGGTCGCCCTGGCCCCTGCGCTGCCGTCGGTGGCCGACGGGCTCTGGTGGCTGTCCATGGCAGCGCTGGCGGTCTGGCTGTTGCGCTTCGACGTGGCCCTGCGCCAGTGGCAGGCGCGCGGCTGGGCAGGCCATACAGCCATCTGCCTGAGCGTGGGTTATGTCTGGCTGGCACTAGGTGCCCTGCTCGGACTGGCCGGACAGGGCGTCGCCTGGCACCTGGTGTGGCTGGGCTTCGTGATGGCGATGGTGTTCGGCCATGCCCCGATCATGATGCCGGCACTGGCCGGCTGGCGACCGGTACCGACACGCTGGGCGCTGGCGCCCCTGGGACTGCTGGGCCTGAGCCTGATGTTGCGCGTGGTGGGCACTCTCTGGCCCGAGGGCAGGCTGATGGCCCTGGCGGGCACCGGCCATGCGCTGGCATTCGTGTTCTTTGGCGGCGTGATGGTGCGAGCGGTCCGGCTCAGCCTTCGCCGGTGATCAGAACGGAATCACCGCGATGGTCGCAATGCCCGCCAGCACCACCACCAGCCAGCCCATGACGGCGCGCCGCCAGAGGGCGGGTGCATGGCGCAGTTCCATGTAGTCGAGTGCGATCAGCGCACCCTTGGCGGCCGACAGGGCGAGCACGGCCAGCGTTGCGGCCGAGCCCAGGTGCTGGCTGCCGGCGACCGCGCTCTCGCCCAGCCACCAGCTGACCCCGGTGGCCACGGCCAGCATGGCGAAGATCGCGTCGGTTTTCGTGAATCGCATGACGTGTCCTGAGGTCACCGGATGACATAGACCAGCGGGAACAGCACCATCCACAACAGGTCGACCATGTGCCAGAAGACAGCGCCGGAAGCGGGCGCCATGTGGCTGGCGGCCCCGTACGCCCCCTGGCGTGCCTTGCGCCAGAGCACGGCAAACACGATGGCACCGACCAGCACGTGCAGATAGTGAAATCCGGTGAGCAGGGTGTAGAGCAGCGTGAAGCTGTCGGTGGCCCAGTCGAAACCGGATTGCACCTTGCCAGTGAATTCCTGCGTCTTGACGATCAGGAAGCCGACGGCACCGCACCAGGCTGCCAGCAGCCAGCGGGCGCCGGCCTGGCGCCGGTCGGCCTCGAACGCACGGACAGCGCGAACGGCTGCCCAGCTGGCCGCCACCAGCAGCAGGGTGTTGATGGCACCCGTGGACAGGCTCAGCGCCGCCTGTCCCTGTGCAAACACGTCCGGCTGCAGCCGGCGCGCCACGGCAAAGGAGCCGAACAGCAGGCCGAAGGTCAGCAGCTCGGCCAGCACCAGCAGCCAGACCATGCCATCGCCCGCCAGGCGCGGCTCTGGCATCTGTGAAACGCGTGCCCCGTCCTGGGCAGCCGTGGAACCGGCTTTGCCGGACCATGGGCTGCGTTCACCTCCCGCAGGAGCGGGGGCAGACGCGCAGCGTCGCAAGGGGTTCAATGCGATGTCCCCTCCGAGCGGGAAATCTTGTTCCACACGTTGTACTTGCCCACGGGCTTGCTCATGGGCAGACGCCGGACCTCCTTGAAGGTGGCAGCGTCGTAAACGATGAGTGCGCCATCCATCTCCCACACACTGGCCAGCGCATAACGGCCGTCCCGGGTGAACTCGATGTGGGCCAGCGTCTTGCCCGGCTCGCGGACCGAGGCCACCGGCCGGAGCGTGGCCTTGTCGATGATGGTCAGGGTGTCCCTGGCCCCCGGACTCATCATCGAGTCGGTCCAGGCGTAGGGCGTGTTCTCGTGGCTGCGCATGAAGAAGCCCGGCCCCGGCGTGGGCACGGTACCCACCGGCTTCCAGGTCTTCATGTCGATGACGTCGATGGCACCGTCCTTCAGGTTGGGCGAGGCCAGCACGGTGGTGTCTTTCCATGCGAAGGTGATGCCGGAACCCAGGTGGGGCATGCCGGCGATCGGCAGGTCTGCAATCTTGCGACGGGCATCCAGGTTGACCACCTGCGCGGTCGCTGCGCCGTCACCGGCTGCGTTAGTGGCGGCGGCCTTCGGCCGGGTGGCGCCCAGGACGTGCCGATAGCTCTGGTCAAAGAAGAAATCGTCCAGGGGCTCGTCCAGCGGGGTCCGACGCACGCCCAGGAAGCCCGGCTTAGCAATGCCTTCGCCCATCTTGTAGTCATGCACGTAGCCGTCGTAGATGGGCTCGGCCCTGGGGTTGTATGAGATCTCCCACAGTTCGGGAATGTCCTTGAGTGCGATCACGAAGCTCTGACGTGGCGCGGCGTCGTAGACGGCCGACACCCGTGAGCTGCGCTGCCCATCCAGCGTGGTCGTGCCATAGGTCTGCTTCAGGTTGAGATCGGCATCGAACAGGACCACGCTGTGCGGCAGGTAGTTGGCAGCCATGACCCACTGCCCGTCACCGCTGACAGCCACGTTGCGCATGTTCAGCCCCGCACGCACCTCGGCCACCACACGCAGGCGCCAGAGGTCGTACTTGGTGATCCAGCCGTCGCGCGAGCCGAAGAACACGTAGCGGCCGTCCGGGGTGAACTTGGGGCCGCCATGCAGGGCGAAGCGGCTGGGGAAGCGCTTGATGACCTCGAAGCGATCGCCATCGAGCAGGCTGATGCGGTGGTCGCCGCCTTCGACGACCACGAACAGGTTCATCGGGTCGGCTTGCCACGCCGGCGAGTCCGGTTCGCCTCCCGGAACCGGATGGGCCACCCGCGATGCGCGGATGTCGTCGTCGGTCCAGCGCGGTGCGGGCAGCACCGGAGACCGGATGAAGGCCGCCACGGCCGACAGTTCCTGCGCCGACAGTTGCGAGGCGAAGCCAGGCATCTGCGTGGCCACGCGTCCGCTGGAAATGACCTCCAGCGCCTCGGCCGGACGCAGCCGTGCCAGGCTCTCCGGCAGCAGGGCCGGCCCCATGGCACCGGTCCGCTGCTCACCGTGGCATGTCGCACAGTGCTGCCGGTACAGGGCCTGTGCATCCACACCTTGTGCTGCCGAGATGTCATGGCCCATCCAGACCAGCCCCAGCACGAGCACCGCCCGGGCCAGGTCGGCGGCACGATCGCGCCAGCGGGCATGCGGGTTGCGTGGGGTCTCAGACATGGGCGCTCTCCCGGATGGGAATGACGGGATGCGTACGGGCTGCGCCACCGTCAGACCGGCATTCGGCGGCCAGGCCGATCTCTGCATCGTCCAGGTAGCAGCCGGGATCCTCGGCCCAGGGGTCTCCTGTCATTTGCTGGGCACGCACCCGGGTGTTGCCGCCGCAGATATCGCGGTGAACGCAAAGTGCGCAGCGGCCCGTCACGGAACGGGGCTTGGCCTTGAGGCCGGCCATCAGGAGGTCGCTGGTGTCGGTCCAGATCCGGGAGAAGGGCCGCTCGCGCACACCGCCCAGGCTGTGGTGCCACCACATGGTGTCGGGATGGACGACGCCGAGGTTGTCGATGTTGGCCACATTCACACCGCTGGCGTTGCCACCCCAGGCCACCAGACGGCGCCTGAGATCTGGCACCCACTGCGGCAGGCGCGCCTGGGCCCACTGCAGCAGGTAGGGGCCGTCGGCATCGTTGTTGCCCGTCACATACTCTTCGTCCAGGCCTTCGACGGCCGCCTGCCAGGCCCGCTCATACAAGAGGTCCAGCGCGTCGCGTGTGGCCTGGAAATGGGCGTCCTTGGCACGGTGGATGTTGCCGCGGCCAGCGTAGTTCAGGTGCGAGAAGTAGAACTTGTCGACCTGCTCCTGGCGCATCAGGTCCAGCAGCGGCAGCAGGTCGTGCGCGTTCAGCGCGGTCATGGTGAAGCGCAGGCCGACCTTGACACCACGCTGGTGCAGCAGCCGCACCGCCGCCAGACTGCGGTCGAAGGCGCCCTGCAGTCGGCGAAACTTGTCGTGCGTCTCGCGCAGGCCGTCGAGACTGATGCCCACGTAGTCGAACCCCGTCGCAGCGATGCGGTCGGCCATGGGTTCGTCGATCAGGGTTCCATTGGTCGACAGTCCCGTGTAGAAGCCCATGTCGCGCGAACGTTCAGCAATGTCGAAGATGTCTGGCCGCATCAGCGGCTCGCCGCCGGAGAGGATCAGCACGGGCACGCGGAACGCCTTGAGGTCGTCCATGACGGCAAAGACTTCGTCACGCGAGAGCTCGCCGACGTAGTCATGGTCGGCCGACAGGGCGTAGCAGTGCTTGCAGGTCAGGTTGCAGCGGCGGATGAGGTTCCAGATCACGACCGGGCCCACGCCTGTCGCCGACCGGATGCCCTGTGGCGCGGGATATTGGCCGGTCTGCCCGGCTTGCGCGAGTTCGCGCATGTACTGGCTGATGCGGAACATGGCTTCAGTCTCCTGACAGGCGCAGGCCTGTCTTCTTGAGGATTTCGGTCGAGAACAGCACGTCGTGGGCTGCGCAGGCATCGCCCAGGAGGTGTTCGAGCTCGCCCGCCTGGTGCATGACCTCCTCGCGGCTGCGTCCATGCAGCATGGCAAAGAGGTTGAAGCGCCAGACGGGCAGATGCCGGGGGCGGCGGTAGCAATGGCTGACGAAGGGCAACTGGCCAATGGCGGCACCGAGGGTGTCGACCTGGTCGTCGTCCACGTCCCAGACACTCATGCCGTTGGCGGTGAAGCCCAGCCGGTAATGGTTGGGCACCGCGCCGATGCGACGGATGATCCCCCGTTCCAGCATGGACTGCATGCGCTCGCGGACCAGTTCGCCGCTGATGCCCAGCGACGCGCCCACGGCTTCGTAGGGACGGGACACCAACGGCAGTCCCGCCTGGGTGGCCCGGATCAGCTGCCGGTCCAGTTCATCGATGGGCTGCATGGTCGTCCTCCAGGATGGGCAGGCGCAGTTCCACGAAAAACTCCTTCTCCTTCGGGAACTGGAACACGGTCAGGCCGGAGGCGTTCTCGATGCGCTCCACCACCGATGACACCTCCGCCGGCGAGCCGACGGCGATCACGAACCACATGTTCAAGGCCTCTGACGGCGCACCGACCGGCGCGCCAGACTCGCGGCGGTAGTTGTGCGCGACCTCGGGCAGGCCGGCGAGCATTTCCGTCACCTGCGCATACCTGGCCTCGGGAACGGCCATGGCGGCCAGCACGAAGCGACCGCCCGCCCGCTCGATCTGGTAGAGCGGACCGAAGCGCGTCAAGTCACCATGGGCCAGCAGGCGCTGCAGACGATCGATCAGCATGTCCTCGTTGCACCCCAATACACGGGCCATGTCGGCAAAGGGTCGGTCGGTCAGGGGGAATCCGCCGTGCAGTGCCGCAATCAGGCGACGGTCATCCAGCGACAGCATGTTGCACCTCCGATACCTGAGGGTTGCGGAACCGACGCCCCCCCATCTGCTTGTAGCGCGCGGTCGAGAACAAGACTTCGCGCGGACAGGCGCCCAGGCCTGCGGCGTCGGTCACACGATCGATCACCGCCCGGACCACATCCCGCTGACGGCCATGCACCATGGCATAGAGGTTGTAGGGCCAGGCCGGATGCCGGGTCCGTCGATAGGCCAGGGTGACGCCAGCCTGAGCGGCCAGAGCCTGTCCGCAGGCGTCCACCTGGTCATCGGGCACGTCGAACACGGTCATGGCGTTGGCACCAAAGCCCAGTTCGTGGTGGCGAACGACAACGCCGAAGCGCTTGAGCCGGCCGCTGTCGAGCCAATGGCTCAAGGTGTCGATGACGCCGGCCTCCGTGAGCGCCAGGCGCCGGGCCCAGGCTTCGAACGGCCGGCCCGTCAACGTCAGCCCTTCTTCGACCAGCGAAGCCAATGGCCAGTCGGTCGGGCGCAGCGGACGGGGCGCGGCGTGGCCGTGCTCCCGCATGGGACGGTGGGCGACTGCATGGCGCAAGTCGAATCCGAGATCGATTCGATAGGGTCGCACCATGCGCAGGCACAGCGCCGGCAGGCCAGTCCGCGTCTCGAGGTGCCGCAGGCTGATCTCCACCTGGGCGCGACTGGCCCCGGTCAGCACGAACCAGAGGTTGATGCGGTGCTCGCGCGCGTAGTTGTGATTGACACCCGGGTGGGCCGACACCTGGGCCGCCACCGCCTCCAGCCGCTCCGGCGGCACGGCCATGGCCGCCAGCACCGCGTCACCACCCGCACCATGGGCAAACACGCCGCCGATGCGGCTGACGCTGCCGTCGGCCAGGGCTTGCGCGTATGTCGCGATGACCTGGTCTTCGCTGGTGCGCAGGACCTCGGCTATGGTCGCAAAAGGCCGGGCGTTCAGTGGAAAGCCATGTTGCCAGTCGTTGAGCATGGAAAGGCGTGCGTCCATGGCTCAGAACCCCATACGCGCCGCACGCGAGGTGAAGAAGATGCCACTGGGCGCCTCCACATCCAGCCGTGCCAGAGTGGCGAAGCTGTGCGTGTCGATGACGCTGACGCGGTTGTCGTCGCGACTGCTGATCCAGACCGCTT
Source organism: Burkholderiaceae bacterium (assembly GCA_041396505.1). Lineage (GTDB taxonomy): Bacteria > Pseudomonadota > Gammaproteobacteria > Burkholderiales > Burkholderiaceae_C > Hydrogenophaga. The sequence goes on along the minus strand of JAWKYL010000003.1, from coordinate 178,539 downwards.
CGCCACGCGGCGTGAACTCCATGTGCAGCACGGCCTTGCCCGGCTCCAGGGTCTGCACGATGGCCTGGCTCTGCGTGTCGATGACCTGTACCCGGTGGTAGTCGGGCACCGAGAAGTTCACCCACACCTGGGCACCGTCGGGGCGGGCCATGACGAACACGGGCTGTCCCGCAACAGGAATGCGCCCCACCTCGGACCAGGTGCCGGTATCGACCACCAGCACCTCGTGTCGGCCAATGGCCGGCAGGTAGGCCCGGTTGCCGGCCACGGCCCACCCGCGCAGATGGGGCATCTTGTAGACCGGCTGCGGCGCCTGGCCCCGGCCATAGCCGTCAAGAATGCGCTGCACCCTGGGCTGGCCGGACCAGAGGTCGACCATGGCCAGACCGTCTTCGCCAAACAGGCCAGCAATGTAGTGGCGCCCGTTGGGCGTGACCAGCGCGTCATAAGGTTGCCGTCCGATGCCACCGAACTTCTGCGTCACGGGCTTCTTCGGGTCGGCGCAGTCGGTCACCCAGATGGCATCGGCATCGAACAGGCTGTAGGCGAAACGCCGGCCCGGCAGATCCACCAGGCCGACCACCCTGGAGCGCTTGCCTTTGCCGTCGTCGGCAGGTATGTCGGCCAGCAGTTCGAGCGTCTGGGCATCAAATACCTTGATGCCGCCGGGCGTGTAGTTCTGGGCCGCCACCAGCGTGCCGTCGGCACTGATGGCACCACCAATGGAATTGCCGGCCTGCATCACGCGCCGCACGATGCGTTGCCCCAGGATGTCGACCTGTGTGAGACCGCCATCACGCCCGAACACATAGGCATGGCGCCCGTCACGGGAGAAAACCACCGAGGCGTGCGAGAGATCGCCCAACCCTGGCACGGCGCCGATCAGCGCGCGGGCCGACGTGTCAACGATATAGAGGGTGCCATTGGCACGGCCGATGACCACGCCCAGGTCACCGGTGCCACGCAGCACAGGCGCAGCGCAGCCGGTGAGTCCGCCAAGCGCAGCGATGGAAGATAGTGTGGCCGTGGCGGCCAGCCAGGTACGGCGTTTCATGGTGCCTTCACCACTTCTTCGGGAAAGCCCTGCTGAAGACGAACGGCAATCCAGCGCGCCTCGGGCTCGCTGAGCATCGCCTTCCAGGGCGGCATGGGGGTGCCTGGCCGCCCGTGATAGATCACGGCGACCAGACTGTCGAGGGGAAAGTCGGCGAGCGCCTCCGGAGTCAGGGCCGGACCCAGACCGCCGGTCAGCCGCATGCCGTGACAGGAACCGCAGTCCTGCCGGACCATGTGCACCAACGCCTGCGCACGCGCTGCGTCAGGTTCACCCGCAGGCTGCGCAAAGGCAGCCAACGTGGGAAAAACCAGCAGCAAAGGGAACAGAGGACGAAGGTTCATGGCAAACAGACCAGCAGATCAGCGAAGTGACCCCAACCCAGGGTGCGGTGGAACCGGCTTGGCCGGACCACTCGCACCGTCCCCCCTCAGGGGGGAAGCCGCGAAGCGGCGCAGGGGGGCGTCACTACTTTCTGCGCAGGGGGGAGTCAATAGACGTCGTGCTGCGTGTTGTGGACGTTGAAGTGCCCCGTCGGGGTGATCAGGCGCGGATCCTTGATCACGGCCTTGAGCTTGAGCGTCTTGTCATCCACGACGACCAGGGCGCTTTCCTTGTTCTTGGCGCTCCACACCGAGAACCAGACTTCGTCGCCGGCCTTGTTGAACTCAGGCTGGACCACACGCTTGGCACCGTCGTCCTTGAGGTCGGCCCACTCGGCGATCGGCAGCACCGTGAAACCTTTGTCCAGGTTGTTGATGTCATAGACCGCCACCGACTGCGAGATCTTCGGATCAGGGTTGAGCGGCGTGTCCGAGTACAGGTGCCTGGACTTCGGATGGCTCTTGATGAACAGTGCGCCGCCGCCCTGCCCTTTGAGGGTCTCGACCACCTTCCAGGCATTCTTCGGATGCTTGACGGGGTCGGTACCGATCAGGGAGATGGTCTCGTCACCCAGATGGCCGGTGGACCAGACAGGACCGTATTTCGGGTGCACGAAGTTGGCGCCGCGGCCGGGGTGGGGAATCTTGCCCACATCAATCAGCCTGGTCAGCTTGCCTTCCTTGAGGTCCACCGCAGCGATCTTGTTGCTCTGGTTGGCCGCCACCATGAAGTACCGCTTGGTGGAGTCCATGCCGCCATCGTGCAGGAAGCGTGCCGTGCCGATGGTGGTGACCTTGAGCGCGTCGATGTTCGAGTAGTCCACCAGCAGGGTCTGGCCGGTTTCCTTGACGTTCACCACGAACTCGGGCTTGTAGTGATTGGCCACGATGGAGGCCACGCGCGGCTCGGGGTGGTACTCCTGCTTGTCGACCGTGTTGCCGCGCGTGGAGACGATCTTCAGCGGCTCCAGCGTGTCGCCGTTCATGATCACGTACTGCGGCGGCCAGTAGGTGCCGGCAATCGCGTACTTGTCCTCGAAGCCCTTGTACTTGCTGGTCTCGACCGATCGGGCTTCCAGGCCGGTGCGAATCTCGGCCACGTTGTCTGGCGTTTCCATCCACAGGTCGATCATGTTGATCTTGGCGTCACGACCGATCACGAACAGATAGCGACCGGATGCCGACAGGCGCGAGATGTGCACCGCGTAGCCCGTCTTGACGATGTTGATGATCTTCTTGGTGTCGCCGTCGATCAGCGCGACCTCACCCGTATCGCGCAGCGTGGTGCTGAAGATGTTGGTGATGTTGTAGTTGTTCATCTTCTTCGTCGGCCGCTTCTCGGGCGGGACGATGACCTTCCAGGTGGCCTTCATGTCGGCCAGGCTGTACTCGGGTGGCGTGGGCGCGTCGTGCTGGATGTAGCGCGCCATGAGGTCCACTTCCTTCTCGCTCATCTCGCCGCTGGTCTGCCAGTTGGGCATGCCGGCCGGCGATCCGTAGGCGATGAAGACCTTCAGGTAGTCCGTGCCCTTGCCCACCGTGATGTCCGGTGTCAGCGGCTTGCCGGTGGCCCCCTTGCGCAGCACGCCGTGGCAGCCGGCACAGCGCTCGAAGTAGATCTTGCGCGCCAGGTCGAATTCGGCCTGCGTCATCGGCGGCGCCTTGGGGTTGGTGGCCTGGTACATCGGCTCATTGACCAGTGGAGATCCGCCTGCCTGGTAGTTGGCCTCAGGCGCACTGATCTTCTTCTCGGTCGTCTGTGCAAAGGCACCGGCACTCACCAGGGCAACCATGGCTACGGTAGTCAGGTGAATGAACGTTCGGGATTTCATGGGTTCTCTCTCCGTCTTGGATCAGCTTTGGAGGTGGCCGTCCCTGAATGGGTCTGGGTCCCGTTCGCCCGGCCGCTGTCCAGGACACTTGGCGAACGGTCACATCGTCTTCCTCGGGCCGGCACATGTCCTTGAACTGGTTCAAGGACGCCACTGCGTTGCAAAAGAACAATGGAACGCACCAAGAGAACCCGGAGAAACGCGATGAGCCTGATCGACTGCCGTGACCTGCTGACCCCCGGCCATGACCTGGAAACTCCGCGCCAGGGTCCGTCTGGCTGTGTCACCCTCGTCGGTGCCGGCCCGGGTGATCCGGAGCTGCTGACCCTCAAGGCCGCCCGGGCCCTGGGCGCTGCCCGGCTGGTGTTGTATGACCACCTGGTCAGCCCCGACGTGCTGGAACTGCTGCCCGCCGATGCCGAGCGCATCTATGTGGGCAAGGAGTCCTCGCGGCACACCCTGCCGCAGGCATCCATCATCGAGTTGATGGTGCGCCTGGCCAAGGCGGGGCGTTCGCTGCTTCGACTCAAAGGTGGCGATGGCTATATCTTCGGTCGCGGCGGCGAAGAGGCCCAGGCCCTGGCCGCCGCGGGCATTGCATTCGACGTGATTCCCGGCCTCACGGCGGCCCAGGGGGCATCGGCGTCCACCGGCATCCCGCTGACCCACCGGGATCATGCCTGCGCCCTGGTGCTGGCCACCGGCCACCTTCGCGATGGTCAGGGACTGGACATGGACTGGGCCATGCTGGCCCGCCCACGTCAGACGGTGGTGCTGTACATGGGCGTGAACAACCTGCCCGAGATCTGCCGGCAGCTGCTGGCCCATGGCCTGCCCCCGGGCACGCCGGCCGCCCTGATCGAGAAGGCGACCTTGCCGCAGGAGCGTTGCATCACGGGCACCGTGGCCGATCTGCCAGCGCTGGCACTTCGGCACCAGGTCCGGCCGCCGGCCCTGATCATGATCGGCGAGGTGGTATCGTTGCGTGAACAACTCCGGCCTGCCGCGTCACCCGCCGTGTCACCCGCCACGACCTCCCAGGACAGACCACACCTGCACGCCGTGGCCTGAGCATCGGGCTCCGCCGCCGTGGCGGCGGCACAGTACTTGCATCGGGCACGGGAGCCTCCTATTCCGTCCCGACCATGCCCTCCGGCCTGCACTTCCTGATTGCCGCCAAACGCAGCGAAATCGCCGACCTCACCCAGTTGGCGCAGACCAGTGCGCTGGTCAGCACGACGGCCCAGATCGTCCACGCCCTGCAGCTCGAACGTGGCCTGAGCAATCTCTACCTGGCCTCCACCGGCGACCATTGGACGTCCCCGCGCCAGGAGCAGGTCGAACGCAGTGTCAGGGCCGAGATCACCTTGCGCACCCGCCTGGCCGAGATGGTGGAAGCCGGCGAACCCGTTCTGCAGCGCCCCCGGGTGCTCAACCGCATTGCGCTGGCCCTGCAGGGCCTGGATGCATTGCCCTTCCTCAGGCGCGACGTCGACGACCACCTGCTGCGCCCCGCGCAGGCCACCGCCTCGTACAGCCGCGTTATCGAAACCCTGATGTCGATGATTTTCGAAGCCGCGGACACGGCGGCGGATCCCAGGGTGTCGCAATGCCTGGTGGCCATGTTCAACTTCATGCAGGGCAAGGAATGCGCCGGGCAGGAGCGCGCCGTCGGCGCGGCCCAGTTTGCCGCAGGCATCACCAATCTGGACGACCGGCATCACCTGATGCGCCTGATCGAATCCCAGGAGCGCAGCCTGGGCATCTTCGCCGAGTTCGCCGGCTCCGGGATTCTGGCCGTATGGCAGAACGCGCCCGAGCTCGATTCCATCCACTACGCCCTGCAACGCTACCGGCGCATGCTGTTGTCCGGCGACGCACAAGGCCCGCTCAACCCCGAACTCAGCCAGAACTGGTTCGACCTGTGCACCGACCGCATCAACGTCATGAAACGGGTGGAAGATGCGCTGGCCGCCGACCTGCTGGAGCATTGCAAGGCACGTATCGCCGTCGGTGAGGCCGAGCTGGCCCAGTACGAACAGCTGAGGCAAGCGCCACTGGCCACGGAGGAAGCCCGGGAACAGGCGGCACGCCTCTTCTTCAGGCAGGCGACCGGCGCCACGCCCGTACGGGTCGAACCCTCCACAGCGAGCGCCGAGGCACCCCGATCGACCGGCCGGCCCGAACTGGAGCGCAGCATCCTGGACCTGGTACAGGCCCAGGCGCACCAGTTGCAGGTCATGAACGAGGAACTGGAGGCCACCCGCGCCAGCCTGAACGAGCGCAAAGTCATCGAACGGGCCAAGGGCCTGCTCATGGCCCACCGGAGGCTGTCGGAGGAACAGGCCCACAAGAGCATGCGCCAGATGGCCATGAACCAGAACCGCCGGATGATCGACGTCGCCCACGCCATCCTGTCCATGGCCGAGGTGCTGCCCTTCGACCGGCCAGCCTGAGGACAGCGCCTGCTGCACCGCACCATTGCGGTGCTTCCCCTTTTGGTGCCCCGCACCGGCACCGGCTCCCCGACCGATCCGCCACACGGTGCACCACGCCCCGAAAGCACGCGCGCAGTCCACCTGCCGTCGCCTTCCATTGCGACGGACAGACATTATTTCTCTTTTCAAATCAACGAATTGAAGCTCATTGCCGTTGACCACCGTCAGCCTGGCACGCTTGCTGCTTCGATGGTCTGCAAACAACCCGGCCAGCGTCGGTCGGGTTGCCAAGGTTGATTCAGTCTTCACGGACAACGGCGTCCATTTCCTCCTGCCACCGGCGGGATGCGAAATGGACGCTTTTTTTTCGCCGTCTGAATCAGGGTTCATCCGTCCTTCGTGGCCCCAGGCCACGTTTTCTCCAGGAGCCATTCATGCAAGGCAAACCCCGCCAGTTCAACCGCCGCCAGTTCACCGCCAGCGCACTCGCACTGACCGGCGCCACCAGCTTCAGCCCCCTGGCGCTGGCCAAGGCCGGCCGCCCCGAGAAAGAGGCGCTCAAGTTCGGCTTCATCAAGCTGACCGACTGTGCCCCGCTCGTCATTGCCTATGAAAAGGGCTTCTTCGAGGATGAGGGGCTGTTCGTGACCCTGGAGGCGCAGGCCAACTGGAAAGTCCTGCTCGACCGCGTCATCGACGGTCAGCTGGACGGCGCGCACATGCTGGCCGGCCAGCCGCTGGGCGCCACCATCGGCATCGGCACCAAGGCCGACATCGTCACCGCCTTCAGCATGGACCTCAACGGCAACGGCATCACCGTCTCCAACGCCGTGTGGGCCGAGATGAAGAAGCACCTGCCCATGAAGGACGGCAAGGTGGCGCACCCCGTCAAGGCCGATGCCCTGAAGAAGGTGGTCGATGCCTGGAAGAAGGAAGGCAAGCCGTTCAAGATGGGCATGGTCTTCCCCGTCTCCACCCACAACTACGAGCTGCGCTACTGGCTGGCGGCCGGTGGCCTGAACCCTGGCTACTACACGCCCACGGACACCACCGGCACCACCAAGGCCGACGTGCTGCTGTCGGTCACGCCGCCGCCCCAGATGCCGGCCACGATGGAAGCCGGCACCATCCACGGCTACTGCGTAGGCGAGCCCTGGAACCAGCAGGCCGTGATCAAGGGTATTGGTGTGCCGGTCGTTACCGACGAGCAGATCTGGAAGAACAACCCCGAGAAAGTCTTCGGCGTCACGGCGGGCTGGGCCAAGGAGAACCCCAACACCCACATCGCCGTGGTCAAGGCCCTGATCCGCGCCGGCCAGTGGCTCGATGCCTCCATGGCCAACCGGATCGAGGCTGTCAAGATCCTGTCCAAGTCGCAGTACGTGGGCGCAGACGCTACCGTCATCGGCAACAGCATGACCGGCACCTTCGAATTCGAGAAGGGCGACAAGCGCCCTGCCCCGGATTTCAACGTCTTCTTCCGCAACTACGCCACCTACCCCTTCTACAGCGATGCCATCTGGTTCCTGACCCAGATGCGCCGCTGGGGCCAGATCGCCGAGTCCCGCCCGGACAACTGGTACATCGACGTGGCCAGGAAGGTGTACCGCCCGGACATCTACATGGAGGCAGCCAAGGCGCTGGTGGCCGAGGGCAAGATCAAAGACAGCGACCTGCCCAAGACCGACGGCTTCAAGGCCGTGGACAACGGTTTCATCGACGGCATTGCCTACGACGGCCGCAAGCCCAACGCCTACCTCGCCAAATTCAAGATCGGCCTGAAGGCCGAGGACAAGGTCTGAGCCATGGAACTCGCCAGCAAACTCTTCGGCGGCTTCGCCGCCCTGCGCTCCCCCAGGGACATCGGTCGCGCCCTGATCCTGAACCTGGGCATTCCGGTGGTGGCATTCGCCATCTTCCTGGCGCTCTGGTCGGTGACAGCAGCCCGCATCCAGACCTCGCTCGGTGCTGTCCCCGGCCCGGTCCAGGTCGGCCAGCAGGCGCTGTCTCTGGTCGAGGAACACTTTGCCGAACGCTCGCGCCAGAGTGCGTTCTATGAGCGACAGGAAAAGCGCAACGCCGAGCGCCTGGCCGAAGATCCGACCTACGAGGCGCGCATCTTCCCCTGGACCGGCAAGGCCACCTATTTCGACCAGATCCTCACCAGCCTCAAGACCGTCTTTGTCGGCTTCCTGCTGGCCACGATCGTGGCCGTGCCGCTGGGCATCCTCGCCGGTTCGTCCAAGGTGGTGCAAGCGGCGATCAACCCCATGGTCCAGCTGTTCCGGCCCGTCTCGCCGCTGGCCTGGCTGCCGATCGTGACACTGATCGTCAGCGCGGTCTACGTGACGACGGACGAGCCCCTGTTCCAGAAGTCGTTCCTGATCTCGGCCATCACCGTCACGCTGTGCTCGCTGTGGACCACGCTGATCAACACCGCCATCGGCGTGACCTCGGTCGACAAAGACCTGGTCAATGTCGGCAAGGTGCTGCAACTGCCCCTGTCCACCCGCATCCGCAAGATCATGCTGCCGTCCGCCCTGCCCTTCATCTTCACCGGCATGCGCCTGTCGCTCGGTGTGGGCTGGATGGTGCTGATCGCCGCCGAGATGCTGGCGCAGAACCCGGGCCTGGGCAAGTTCGTCTGGGACGAATTCCAGAACGGCAGCTCCGACTCGCTGAGCCGCATCATGGTGGCGGTGTTCACCATCGGCCTGATCGGCTTCGCCCTGGACCGCCTGATGCAGTTGCTGCAGAACCTCGTCTCCCACCGCTGATACCGCCCCGATCCGGAGCCTTCCATGAACGCCCTGCGTATGCCTGCCATCCCATCCGAATCCGCCGCCCTGTCCGATGAGCCCCACCTGGCCGCCGTGCCGGCGACCGCCGCCCTCGAACTGCGCCAGGTCTGCAAGGGCTATGGCAGCGGCCCGGCCCGCACCGAGGTGCTCACCAACCTCGACCTGCGCGTCGAACAGGGCGAGTTCGTGGCCATCGTCGGCTTCTCCGGCACCGGCAAGACGACCCTGATCAACCTGCTCGCCGGTCTGGCAACGGCCGACTCGGGCGATGTGCTCAAGGGCGGTCGGCCCATCACCGGCCCCGGTCCCGATCGCGGCATCGTCTTCCAGAGTTACTCCCTCATGCCCTGGCTGTCGGTGCGCGAGAACGTCGCCCTGGCGGTCGACCGCGTGAGCGGCCACCTGAGCGCCGCCCAACGTGCAGACAAGGTCAGGCACTATGTGTCCATGGTCGGACTGAGCCCGGCCATCGACAAACGCCCCGCACAGCTCTCGGGCGGCATGCGCCAGCGCGTGTCGGTGGCACGCGCCCTGGCCACCGACCCCGACGTGCTGCTGCTGGACGAACCGCTGTCGGCCCTGGATGCCCTGACCCGCGCCAACCTGCAGGACGAGATCGTGCGCATCTGGAACGAGGACCGCAAGACCGTGGTCCTCATCACCAACGATGTCGACGAGGCGCTCATGGTGGCCGACCGCATCATTCCGCTGGACATCGGCCCTGGCGCCGCGCTGGGACCCTCGTTCAAGGTCGACATCGACCGACCGCGCGACCGCCGGGCCATGAACCACGACGCGCGCTTCCAGGCCCTGCGCAGCGAGATCACGCAGCACCTGATCGCGCTGTCGCACCGCAACGCCGCACAACAGGGCGGCAACGTCATCCAGCTGCCCACGCTCTCACCCCGCAGTACCCAGAAAGAGAAACGCGCGCCCGGCCCGACTGTCGCCTCCTTGCTGGGCATGCGCCACGCTTCGCTGGCCGAACGCATCGAATCGGAAGCCATGGCTGCGGCAGACGCACTGCTGCCTTCGACCTCCACCACCAGCACCGACAGTGAGCGCTTTGTCGAGTTCTCGCAACTGGTCAAGGTCTACCCCACCCCCAAAGGACCGCAGACCGTGGTCGACGGCTTCGACCTGAAGATCCGCAAGGGCGAGTTCATCTCCGTCATCGGGCATTCAGGCTGCGGCAAGTCCACCGTGCTGTCGATGATGGCCGGACTGACCGACGTGACCGAGGGCGTGATCGTGCTCGACGGCCGCGAAGTGCGGGAAGCGGGTCCCGACCGGGGGCTGGTCTTCCAGGCACCCAGTCTGGTGCCCTGGCTGACCGCGCAGGAAAACGTGATGCTGGGGGTGTCCCGCGTCTTCCCGCATGCCAGCGAAGCCGAACGGCGGGACACAGTGGCCTACTACCTCAATCGTGTTGGCCTGGGCTCTGCCATGAACAAGCGGGCATCCGAACTGTCCAACGGCATGAAACAACGCGTGGGCATCGCACGCGCCTTTGCACTGCAGCCCAAGATGCTGCTGCTCGACGAGCCTTTTGGCATGCTGGACTCGCTCACCCGCTGGGACCTGCAGGAAGTGCTGATGGAAGTGTGGTCGCGCAGCCAGGTCACCGCCATGATGGTCACGCACGACGTCGACGAAGCCATCCTGCTGGCCGACCGCGTGGTCATGATGACCAACGGCCCGCGAGCCAGGATCGGCAAAGTCATGGACGTGCCGCTGCCCCGCCCCCGGACTCGCGAAGCCCTATTGCAGCATCCACGCTACTACGAACTGCGCGAAGAACTCATCGGCTTCCTCGAGGACTGCGGCAGCCAGCATTGACGCGGGCTGGGTACCTGCTGCCTGCACCGGCCATTCACAAAGCTGGTGCATGCGGCGCCCCGCTGACGGGCACGAAGTTTGCATATCCATGCACGAAGACTGACGAAGGTCTTCCTCATTGCGCGACACTGCGACAGCGGTGCCCCAGCGCCACGGCAACCGCATCCCGTCACCCCCGACGGCCGGCGGTTGCCGTGAAGAACTCCCCCACCCGCCCCACACCAGACCACGACCATGGCCGGATTCCGCACATTTCTTCGCAGTGGACACACGCCGACGCTGTTCGCCGCCTTCTTCTACCTGACGTTCTCCTTCGTCATCTGGGTGATGAACGGCGCCATGGCGCCTTTCATCAGTGAAGAATTCAACCTGAGCCCGGCACAGAAAGGTCTGCTGCTGTCCATCCCCATCGTGGCTGGCGCCATCATGCGCTTTCCGCTGGGCCTGCTGGCGCAGTACGTGGGACGCAAGACCGCCACCCTGATCGAACTGAGCCTGATCACCCTGACCATGGCCTTCGGCTATTTCTTCGTCCACAGTTACGACGACCTGCTCAAGATGGCCCTGCTGCTCGGCGTGGCCGGTGCCAGCTTCGGTGTCGCGATGTCGCTCGGCTCCGGCTGGTATCCGCCCAGATACAAGGGTCTGGCCATGGGCCTGGTGGGCGCCGGCAACGGCGGTACCGCCATTGCCGCGCTGCTGGCGCCACCGCTGGCACTGAAGTTTGGCTGGCAGACCGTCTACGGCTTCGCCGCCCTGGCCTCGCTGGTGCCCATGCTGGTCGTGGCTTTCATGGCCAAGGAGCCGCCCGATCGCGACGAGCACGCCAGCATCCGCGAGCACCTGGCCTGCCTGCTCGAGAAAGACGGCTGGGTCTTCAGCCTGATCTACGTCGTCACCTTCGGCGGCTTCATCGGCATCACCACCTTCCTGCCAACCTACTACTACGACCAGTTCGGCGTGAGCAAGGTGCAGGCCGGCCAGCTGACCATGCTGGCGGCCCTCATGGGCTCGGTGGTGCGCATCTTCGGCGGCTGGATCTCCGACCACTGGGGCGGCGTCAACACCCTGACCGTGGTGCTGCTGGTGGTGACCGCCGCCCTGGTGGGTGTGGGCCTGTCATCCCATTCGCTGGTGCTGACCACATTGCTGCTGATCGTCTGCTTCGCGGCGCTGGGTGCCGGCAACGGCGCCCTGTTTCAACTGGTGCCGCTGCGCTGGCCCATGTCCACCGCCGTGGCCGGCTCCATGATCGGCGAGATCGGCGCCCTCGGTGGCGGCCTGGTGCCCGCCCTCATGGGCCAGTCCAAACAGCACACCGACAGCTTTCTCACCGGCTTCATTGTCATGGCCGTGTTCTCCCTGCTGATGCTCGCCGTCATGCGCAAGCTGCAGGTGCGCTGGACGCGGACGTGGGCGGAGAAAGGCGGACGGGCGCGGGTGGGTTGATGACCCAAAGGAGGCCCAAGCCCTGCGGTCTGCCATGGACGCCCCGCTGCTGTCACGCTTCATCCCGCTGGTCTAGTGCACCGCATGATCCACACCCACCTTCTCAAGATGACAGCTATCTCGTGGGACCAGAAGATGCCCCCGGGGAAAAGAGCCACACCGACCGCACTCACCGCGGAAAGAACACCAGCCAGATCACCAGCAACAGATTGAACAGGGCGCTCAGGCCCAGCAGCAGCTTCCACACCATGGTCGGATCGCGCTGAATCAGTGGCGTGGCCGCTGGTGCAGTCAGGGGGCGCGAGGCGCCGCGCTCCAGGGCCAGCAACAGTTCTTCGGCAGTCTCGAAGCGCAGCTTCTGGTCGCGGCTGATGGCCTTGAGTACGACATGGTCGAGCCATATCGGCACTTCCGGGTTGCGCCGGCTGGGGGCGACCGGGTCGCGGTAATAGCGGCCGGCTTGATAGGGCAACACCTCGCCGTAGGGCAGCTGACCCGTCAGCAACTGGTAGAGCGTGACGCCGAGCGCAAACAGGTCGCTGCGCGCATCGGCCGGCTCAGGCGTCGAGTCCGTGTCCACGCCCCCGGGACGCAACCGGAAACCCCATTGCTCCGGGTTGATGAAGCTGGGCGTACCGGCATGCAGCGCGCGCGCCGATTCGGGCTCACGGCCGCTGAGCGCCACGCCCAGATCCAGCAGGCGCAGCACGCCGTCCTCGCCCAGGTGCAGGTTGGCCGGCTTGACGTCTCGGTGGATCACACCCTGGCGATGCAAGTGCCCCAGCGCCCTGGCGGCCTGTATGGCCAGGCCCACGCACTGCGACACCCCGGGACGCCGATGGCGTTCCAGCATGTGCTGAAGCGATTCGCCGGTGTGCCAGTCATAGAGCAGGTAGAACACGCTGGCCTCCTGTCCCGGCGCCAGAGCGGGCGAGACATCGTGCAAGGCCACCAGGTGTTCCCCGGCACGGCTCGTGGACATGCGCCGTGCCAGCCACGCTTCGTGCGCCAGCATGGCGCGCTCTTCGGCGTCGTGCGCCCGCTGCGGATTCAGCGTCTTGAGTGCATACAGGTCCTGTGTCGCCGGATCACGCACCTGATAAACCAGGTTGACGCCGTTATCGGCCACCACCGCCGTGACCTGCAGGCCGTCGACCTGTCCGCCCAGCCGCAGTCGCTCCGGAATGGGCAGTCGCGAAGCCAGCCGATTCTGGTCCTGCAGCGTGGCGCTGTCCAGGTCCCGCACGCGCACCGCCAGCGCAGTGACGTTGTCCTGGCTCCCCCGCTGCAGGGCAGCCGCCACCAGCGCCTCGCACAGCACCTGGGCGCTGGTCTCCGCTCCGTGCCGGTCCAGCAGGGCCTTCAGGCGCGATTCGGACAACACGTTGTGCACACCATCGGTCAACAGCAGGAACAGGTCTCCCACCAGCAGATCACCCTGCGTGTAGTCAACCACCACGCGGTCCTCCACGCCAATGCAGCGCAACAACTGGTGGCTCAGGTCGGGGTGGTCCGCCACATGATCGTGCGTGAGCTGGCTCAGGCGGCCGTCGCGCAGCAGGCAGGCGCGCGTGTCGCCCACATGGGCCAGGGTGTAGCCATGACCCCGCAAGACCATGGCGGTGAGCGTGGTCAGTCCCATGGCCGGCCGGCGCCGCTGGTTCATGCCGGACAGCCAGGTGTTCTGCGCTGCGATGACGCGGTCAAGGGCGACCGTGGTGTCCCAGGTCTCGGGCGTGCCGTAGTAGTCGCGCACCAGGCTGTTGACCGTGGTCTGCGCGGCCTCGCGGCCCAGCCCGCCCGCGCTAACGCCGTCGGCAATGGCGACGATGGAGCCCATGTCAGCGTGCCCGGACGGCGCCAGCATGGCCGCACAGAAGTCCTCGTTGGTGTCCTTGCGACCCGCCTGGCTGGCATAGCCAATGTCGATGTCAAGCGCCATGCAAAGCCCCTAGCAAGAACAGCACCTGTCCGGGTCGCCAACGCAAACCCGGGATGCCGTGGAACCGCCTCCGCCGGACCACAGGCATCGCCCCCCAGTGACGGGAGTGACGCGGGACAGCGCGGCGGAGGGGCATCCAGCTCTACCCCATCAACATCTGCATGCTGCTCTCGTAGTGCGAGGACAGCTGCTCGAACCGGTCCAGCAGTGCCTCACTGGCCCGGGCCACCGTTTCCAGCCGCCCCAGTCGGTCGCGACCGGCCGCGTGATGCCCATGGGGTACGGCGGCCAGCATCTGCTGCCAGCCGGTCCCCGCCTCCTCCAGTGCCGTGTGTATGTCGGGCGTGGACAGGGGCAATCCGTTCAGATAGGCCAGTGCGCGCTCGAAATCGCCCTGCACTTCGTTCATCAGGGCCTGGCGCTCGGCCGCCGCGTCCTCGATGTCCAGCAGGTCCATCAGCGTCAGCTTGGCGAAGCGTTGCGACAGCATGCGCTGGCGGCCGGCGACGTTGAGCACCTGCAGCGAAGCCACCGCCCCGGTCTGCTGCAGGTTGGAGGTCAGGCGCTCCGCATCCTGCAGCAGGCGGCCGGCCAGGTCGTCCACCCGCTGCACCGACCCGGCCACCGGCTTGCCTTTCAGGGCCGCCTTGAGCGCCTGCCAGGTGGCTCCCAACAGGGCCAGCAAGTCGGCAAAACCCGATGGCGCCAGCCCTTTGCCGAGCCAGGCGAGGTTGGCATCGACCCGTTGGACCGACTCATCCAGCAAAGCCTGCTGCTGCCGTTGCTGGATGTCCGCCAGGCGCAGCAGGTAGAGCTTGACCAGACGCTGGGACAGCATGCGCAGCTGCCCCGCCCGGTTGACCGCATCGGCCATGTGAGCCGACTGGATGATGTGCTCCGATACCTGACCCAGGCGCTGGTTGGTGTGCATGGAAGCGGTGCGCAGGATCTGGAAGGCATCGTCGTCCGACAGCGAGCGTGCGCGCATGAGGATGCCCTTGGCGCGCTCGACCAGCTTGCGCTCCTCGAATCGCCGGGTGACGTCGTTCAGCTGCGCCAGCAGTACCTGCTCACGCTCGAACCGCGCCTGGACCAGCTGGACCAGCGGGCGCAGCCGCTGGGCGCCATAGCCATTGACCACCCACCCATGCACGCCAGAGGCCACGGCGCGCTCGGCATGGACGGCGGACGCATCCGCCGTGAACAGCAGCACAGGCCTGGCGGCCACGTCCGCCAACGTCCGCAGGGCACCGAACAGGACGTCATCCGGCCTGTACACCTCGCCGACCACCAGATCTGGTGCATGGCGAATGGCGGCCTGCACCAGATTGCTGCACGACCCGGCTGTATCCAGCACCGTCAGCCCGGCCGCCGCCAGATCGGTCTCCAGTGGCAGCGTGGCGGGGTGATCCTGTCGAAGAACCAGAACGGAAGTCATATGAATCAAATACTTGTTGTCGCCGGGGCGTGGCCGGAGCGACCTCGAACCCGGGGTCATGGGTCAGGCCACTCACGCACGCCAATGGGGCGCTGATCATATGGCACAGGTCTTGCAATGAACAGGGCGGACGTGATGAAGCGTCCAACCCCGACGCCACGTCGGGGTCCTGCGTACAACGACGTGCGCAATGAAAGTGGCTGGACCTGGCCCTCGCCCGATCCATCCCGGCAGTGCTGCCGCAATACCCCCGATTTTTTACCGAACCCCGTTCCGGCCTGCGCGCCTCTGGGCTTATATCCCCACTGCGCCAACCGGAGCCAGCCCCAACCCCAGTGATCTTCAGACAGGAGTCGCCGCAATGAAAAAGATGAAACTTGTGATGGTGGGCAACGGCATGGCCGGTGTGCGCACGCTCGAAGAGCTGCTGAAGATCGCGCCCGAGTTCTACGACATCACCGTGTTCGGCGCCGAGCCGCACCCCAACTACAACCGCATCCTGCTCTCGCCGGTGCTCGCAGGCGAACAGACGCTGGACCAGATCGTGCTGAACGACTGGTCCTGGTACACCGACAACCACATCACCCTGCACGCCGGTTACCAGGTGACTTCGGTGGACCGCGTCAGGCGCGCGGTCACCGGGGTCAACGCCGAGGGCCAGACCGTCGTGGCCGAGTACGACCGGCTGATCATGGCCACCGGCTCCAACCCCTTCATCCTGCCGATTCCCGGCAAGGACCTGGACGGTGTGCTGGCCTACCGCGACATCGCCGACACGCAGGCCATGATCGACGCGGCCGCGACCTACAAGCACGCGGTGGTCATCGGTGGCGGCCTGCTCGGTCTGGAAGCGGCCAACGGCCTGATGAAGCGCGGCATGCAGGTCAGCGTGGTGCATGTCGCCCCCTGGCTGATGGAGCGCCAGCTCGACGACGTGGCCGGCAAGCTGCTGCAGAAGTCACTGGAAGAACGCGGCATGGCGTTCCTCATCGGCGCGCAGACGCAGGAACTGGTCGGTGACCAGGACGAGGGCAAAGGCGGCCGCGTGAAAGCGATCCGCTTCAAGGACGGCAGCGAAGTGCCGGCCGACCTGGTCGTCATGGCGGTGGGCATCCGTCCCAATACCGCGCTGGCAGAGTCCATGCGCCTGCACGTCAACCGCGGCATCGTGGTCAGCGACACCATGCAGACCGTGACCGACCCGCGCATCTACGCCGTGGGCGAGTGTGCTGCCCACCGCGGCATCGCCTACGGCCTGGTGGCCCCCCTGTTCGAGCAGGGCAAGGTGCTGGCCACCCACCTGGCCGAGTTCGGAATCGGTCGCTACACCGGTTCGCAAACCTCGACCAAACTCAAGGTCACCGGCATCGACCTGTTCTCGGCCGGCGACTTCATGGGCGGCGAAGGCACCGAAGAGATCGTCATGAGCGACCCCTTCGGTGGCGTCTACAAGAAGCTGGTGATCAAGGACGACAAGCTGGTCGGCGCCTGCCTGTATGGCGACACGGTGGACGGCAGCTGGTACTTCAAGCTGCTGCGCGAAGGCCGCAAGGTACATGACATCCGCGACAAGCTGATGTTCGGCGAGTCGAACATGGGCGACACCGGCCACGCGGGCCAGAACAAGGCCACCGCCATGGCCGACAGCGACGAGGTCTGCGGCTGCAACGGCGTGACCAAGGGCACCATCTGCAAGGCCATCAAGGACAAGGGCCTGTTCACGCTGGACGAAGTCAAGAAGCACACCAAAGCCAGCGCGTCCTGCGGCTCCTGCACCGGCCTGGTCGAGCAGATCCTGATGGCCACCGTGGGCGCCGGCTACTCCGCCACGCCCAAGAAAAAGGCCATGTGCGGCTGCACCGAGCACAGCCACCAGGAAGTGCGCGACGCCATCCGCAAAGAGAAGCTGCTGACCATCG
This sequence comes from Burkholderiaceae bacterium, assembly GCA_041396505.1. Classification (GTDB taxonomy): domain Bacteria; phylum Pseudomonadota; class Gammaproteobacteria; order Burkholderiales; family Burkholderiaceae_C; genus Hydrogenophaga. The sequence continues at coordinate 161,444 of JAWKYL010000003.1, read as the reverse complement.
CCGACACCTTCCGGGTTCTGAACTGGAAAACACCCAACGGCTGTGCCAGCTGCCGTCCAGCCGTCAACTACTACCTGATCAGCACCTGGCCCAAGGAGGCCAGGGACGACCCGCAGAGCCGCTTCATCAACGAGCGTTCGCACGCCAACATCCAGAAGGATGGCACCTACAGCGTGATTCCACGCATGTGGGGCGGCGAAACCACGGCCGACGAACTGCGCCGGATTGCCGATGCGGTGGACAAATACAAGATCCCCACCGTCAAGGTCACCGGCGGCCAGCGCATCGACCTGCTGGGTGTGAAGAAGGAAGACCTGGTCCATGTCTGGAAGGACATCGGCATGCCGTCCGGCCACGCCTATGCCAAGGCGCTGCGCACGGTCAAGACCTGCGTGGGCAGCGAGTGGTGCCGCATGGGCACGCAGGACTCGACGCAGATGGGCAAGGACCTGGAGAAGGCCATGTGGCGCATGTACGCGCCGCACAAGGTCAAGTTCGCAGTCAGCGGCTGCCCGCGCAACTGTGCAGAAGCCGGCATCAAGGACGTGGGGATCATCGGCGTGGACTCCGGCTGGGAAATGTATGTCGCCGGCAACGGCGGCATCAAGACCGACGTCGCCCAGTTCCTGGTCAAGCTCAAGACGGCCGAGGAAGTCATGGAGTACACCGGCGCCTTCATGCAGCTCTACCGCCTGGAAGGCTGGTACCTGGAGCGCACCGTGCACTACGTCAACCGCGTGGGTCTGGACTACATCAAGCAGCGCATCCTCGACGATGCCGAAGGCCGCAAGGCGCTGTGGGAGCAGTTGCAGTTCGCGCTCGACGGCGAGCCCGACCCCTGGTTCGACTTCAAGGACGCCGCCGTGGACACACGCCAGTTTGAGCCCGTGGCCGTGGTCAAGGCCTGACCCTGCACGACCCTCCGACGATTCCGATTCTTCCTATCGAGCCATGAACATGAGCCAATGGACCCCCATCTGCCAGGTTGAAGACATTCCCGTGCTCGGTTCGCGCCGGGTGGCGCGCGAGCAGGGCCTGGATGTCGCCATCTTCCGCAACGACCAGAACGATGTCTTCGCACTGCTCGACCGCTGCCCGCACAAGGGTGGCCCCCTGAGCCAGGGCATCGTCTTCGGCACCCACGTCGCCTGCCCGCTGCACAACTGGAGCATCGGTCTGTGCGACGGCCAGGCTTCGGCACCCGACGAAGGCTGCACGCCCAAATTCAGCGTGAAGGTGGAGAACGGCCAGGTGTTCCTGGACGCCACCCAACTCGCGTCCCATGCCACCGATCTCGCCAGGCCGGTTGCAGGTCCCCAGCGCCGTCTGGTGAAAGCCTGATCCCATGACCGAAACCCGCTCCACCTGCCCCTACTGCGGCGTCGGCTGCGGGGTCATCATCGAATCCGACGGACCACAGATCACCGGCGTGCGTGGTGACCCCGACCATCCGGCCAACTTCGGCAAACTGTGCACCAAGGGCACCACGCTGCACCTGACCGCAGCGCCTGCCATCACACGCCAGACCCGCCTCCTGCAACCCATGCAGCGACTGCAGCGCGGCGGCCCCGCTGCTCCGCTGGACTGGGACAGCGCACTGGACAAGGTGGCCGGCGAGTTCGGCCGCGTGGTACGAGCGCATGGCCCGGATGCCGTGGGCATCTACATCAGCGGCCAGCTGCTGACCGAGGACTACTACGTCTTCAACAAGCTCGCCAAGGGCCTGATCGGCACCAACAACGTCGACACCAACTCGCGCCTGTGCATGAGCAGCGCCGTGGCCGGCTACAAGCTCACACTGGGTGCCGACGCGCCGCCCACCTGCTATGACGACGTGAACCATGCGCAATGCCTGTTCATCGTTGGCAGCAACGCGGCCCACGCCCACCCGATCCTGTTCAGGCGGATCGAAGCCGCAAAGCAGGCCAATCCGGCCATGAAGATCATCGTGGCCGATCCACGCCGCACCGACACGGCCGAGCTGGCCGACCTCTACCTGCCGCTGCAGCCAGGCACCGATGTGATGCTCTTCCATGGTCTGCTGCACATCATGCTGTGGGAAGGCTGGACCGACAACGCCTACATCGCCGCGCACACCAGCGGTTTCGACGAACTCAAGGCTCTGGTGCGCGACTGCACGCCCGACCTGGTGGCGCAGACCTGCGGACTGGCCAGGGACGAACTGTTCAAGGCGGCTCAGTGGTTTGCGCAGTCCCCGGCCACACTCAGCCTCTACTGCCAGGGCCTGAACCAGAGCAGCAGCGGCACCGCCAAGAACGCCAGCCTGATCAACCTGCACCTGGCCAGCGGACAGATCGGCAAACCTGGTGCCGGCCCGTTCAGCCTCACCGGTCAGCCCAACGCCATGGGCGGACGCGAGGTCGGCGGCCTGGCCAACCTGCTGTCCGCCCACCGCGACCTGGCCAACCCGCAGCATCGCGCCGAAGTGGCCGCTTTGTGGGGCGTACCGGATGTGCCCTCGAAGCCGGGCAAGACGGCGGTGGAGATGTTCCAGGCCGCCGCCGACGGCGAGATCAAGGCCCTGTGGATCGCATGCACCAACCCGGCCCAGTCCATGCCCGATCAGGCCACGGTGCGACGCGCACTGCAACGCGCGGAGTTCGTCGTGGTGCAGGAGGCGTTCGCCACCGCGGCCACCTGCGACTTCGCCGACCTGCTGCTGCCCGCCACCACCTGGGGTGAGAAAGACGGCACCGTCACCAACAGCGAACGCCGCATCAGCCGCGTGCTGCCCGCCGTGCCGGCAGCCGGCACCGCCCGGCATGACTGGCGCATTGCCATCGACGTGGCACGGCGCCTGGAAACGCAGCTGCGCCCCGGCCTGCCCACCCTGTTCCCCTACGAAACACCCGAACAGATCTGGCTCGAACACCGCGAATCGACCCGTGGCCGCGACCTGGACATCACCGGTCTGACCTACGCCATGCTGGAAACCGGGGGAGCCCAGCAATGGCCGCTGCGCGAGGGCGAAACAGCCGGAGCACCCCGCCTCTACGGGGATGGCATCTTTCCCACCGCCGATGGCAAGGCACGCTTCTCGGCACAGCCCTACCGCCCCCTGGCCGAAGCGCGCGAGTCGCGTTTCCCGTTCTCGCTGACCACGGGCCGCCTGCGCGACCAGTGGCACGGCATGACCCGCACCGGGACGCTCGGCCGCCTGTTCGGCCATGTGGCAGAACCATCCGTACAGATGAACCCCCAGGACATGGAGCGCCGGGGATTCAAAGACGGCGACCTGGTGCACGTCACCAGCAAGCGGGGCTCCATCGTCCTGCCGGTTCAGGGTTCGCGCACGCTCAACACCACACAGGCCTTCATCGCCATGCACTGGGGCGCCGAATACCTGAGCGGCCGCAGCAGCCGGGGCGATGCACTGGCGGGCGTCAATGCCCTCACGACGTCGGCGTATTGCCCCACGTCCCGTCAGCCGGAGCTCAAGCACGCGGCCGTCAAGATCCTGAAACCCGATCTTCCCTGGACGCTGCTCGGCGTGGCCTGGCTGCCGGACGATACCGCCCAGCAGGCCATTGGCGAACTGCGCCAGTTGATGGCGTCGTTCGAGTTTGCGTCGTGCGTGCCGTTTGGCCGTGAGCGCACCGGCGTGCTGTTCCGCGCCGCCGCCCACGAGGCCCCCGACAGCGAACGCATCGACCGCATCGAAGCCATCCTGGGACTTGCTGGCAGGGACACCCTGCGGTATGCCGACAAACGACGCCAGCAGCGGCGCAGTGTCCGCCTGCAGCGCGACGGCAACAACGTCACCCTGGAGGCCTTTGTGCTGTCCGGCGACACCAGCGCCGAAGCCTGGATCAAGACCCTGCTGCAGGATGAACTGCCCGCCGGCGCCTATGGCCGTCTGCTGTTGATGCCTGGCGCTTCGGCGCCCGTGGCCGTGGTGGCCAGGAGCCGTCAGGTCTGCACCTGCCTGAATGTCAGTGAAGATGCCATCCGGTCCACCCTGGCCACCTGCACCGGCAGCCAGGAACAGCGGCTGGCAAAGACGCAAGACAAGCTGCGCTGCGGTACCCAGTGCGGCTCCTGTTTGCCCGAACTGCGCCGTCTGGTTCACGAGGTGCCCATGCGCCTGGTGGCCGCGTGAATCCGCCAGGTTGCAGCCGGCCACTCTCCATATAACCCGAAGTCATCAGGCTTGCCCCACAATTGCGGCACCATGGGAATCAGCCAATACATCAAGGAAATCGGACGCGGCAAGGACGGCGCCCGCTCGCTCAACCGCGAGCAGGCCGCCGACCTGATGGGCCAGGTACTCGACGGCAGCATCAGCGACCTGGAGGTGGGCGGATTCTGCCTGGCCATGCGCATCAAGGGCGAGACGCCCGAAGAGATGGCCGGATTTCTGGACGCCACGCACCAGCGCCTGCAACGCCTGCCCGAAACCGGTGCGTGCACCGTGGTCCTGCCCAGCTACAACGGTGCACGCAAACTGCCCGTCCTCACACCGCTGCTGGCCCTGCTGCTCGCACGCGAAAATCTGCCGGTGCTGGTGCATGGCACCGCCACGGAAGACAGGCGCGTCACCAGCGAAGCCGTGTTTGCCGCGCTGGACATGCCTGCGTGGACCTTCGTCAGGCCATTGATGCCCGGCCAATGCGCCTTCGTGCCGACCGACGTGCTGTGTCCCGGCCTCAAGCGCCTGCTGGATGTGCGCCGGCTGGTCGGCCTGCGCAATCCGGCGCACAGCCTGGTCAAGCTCATGAATCCCTGCCATGACCCGGCCCTGATCATCGGCAGCTACACGCACCCCGAGTACGCCATCTCCATGGCCGAGACGTTTGCGCTCGTGGGCGCCCACGCCCTGCTGCTGCGGGGCACCGAGGGCGAGCCGGTGGCGGACGCACGCCGCACGCCCCGCATGGACGCCTTCCGCGACGGCCAGCGCCATCTGCTGCAACCCGCCCAGGAAGGCCCGCTCGCCGCCCTGCCCGAACTGCCCAGGGACATCTCGGCCGAGGCCACTGCGGCCTACATCCGTGACGTTCTGGACGGCCGGCTGCCTGTTCCGGCGCCAATTGCCTTGCAGGTGGCACACATCGTGCAAGAAGTCCGCCACCATCCCGCACCGGAGACACGCGGCCTGCAGGCCGCCACCACACCATGAACCAGCCCGTCCGTCAGTCCCAGTCACCTGCCGAATTTCTGCCCGGCACCGTCACCCTCGTCGGCGCCGGCCCCGGCGACCCGGATCTGCTGACGCTCAAGGCCGTCAAGGCCATGGCCGCTGCGACCGTGCTGCTGGTCGACGATCTGGTGAGTGACGGTGTGCTGGCCCATGCCAACCCCGCAGCCCGCCTCATCCACGTGGGCAAACGGGGCGGCTGCAAAAGCACCCCCCAGGCCTTCATCGAAAAGCTCATGATCATGGCCGCCCGCGAAGGCGAGGTCGTGGTGCGGCTCAAAGGTGGCGACCCGTTCATCTTCGGCCGCGGTGGCGAGGAAGTCGAACACCTGCGCGAAGCGGGGATCCCCGTCCAGGTGGTCAACGGCATCACATCCGGTCTGGCCGGCATGACCTCGCTGGGGGTGCCATTGACACATCGCGACCATGCCCATGGCGTGGTCTTCATCACCGGCCATGCCAAGCCGGGAATCACCGCCGAGTCGCGCGGCACCGACTGGCAGCAACTGGCGGCCACGGCCCGCGAGGCCCGGCTCACGCTGGTCATCTACATGGGCGTATCCAGCGCGGGCCAGATCCAGGCCGACCTGCTCACCGGTCTGCCCGCCAGCACGCCGCTGGCCATCATCCAGCATGCCAGCCTGCCGGAGCAGCGCCATGCCGTGACGACACTGGGCGAACTCACCACAACGCTGGCTTGCGAGGGTCTGGGCAGCCCTGCGGTGATCGTGGTGGGCGATGTGCTCAACGGCATGGCCGCCGTGTCGCAACACGACACCGGCACCATGCGCGCGGCCTGAGCGCCGCCCCCGGAACCATCAGTCGACGCTGGCGCCGGCGGCCTTCACCACTTTGCTCCACTTGGCGCTTTCGGCCTGGATGAAGGCGGTGAACTGCTCCGGCGTCTCGGCCACCACTTCGCCACCCTGCGCAGCGATCTGCTTCTTCACGTCCGGCTGGTTCAGCACCTTGACCAGGGCCTTGTTGAGCTGGGCCACGATGGGCGCAGGCGTGCCGGCCGAGGCAAACAGGCCGAACCACGACGTGGCTTCATAGCCGGGCACGCCAGCCTCTGCAATGGTCGGCACATCGGGCAGCTCGGGCGAGCGCTTGGCCGTGGTCACGGCAATCGGACGCAGCTTGCCAGCGCGCACATGCTGGATGGCCGACGGCATGTTGTCGAACATGATGCCGATCTGGTTGCCCAGCAGGTCATTCACGGCCGGCGCGCTGCCCTTGTACGGAACGTGCACCATGTCCACGCCCGTCATGGCCTTGAACATCTCGCCCGACAGGTGGATGGAGCTGCCGCTGCCCGACGAACCGAAGTTCACCTGGCCGGGGTTGGCCTTGGCGTAGGCAATCAGTTCCTGCACCGTCTTGAACGGCTGCGCCGGGTTGGCCACCAGCAGGTTGGGCACGTTGGCCACGCGTGTCAGAGGCGCAAAGTCCTTGACCGGATCGAAGGGCAGCTTCTTGTACAGCGACGCATTGATGGCGTGGGTACCCACGGTGCCCATGAACAGCTTGTAGCCATCGGCCGGCGACTTGGCAGCGATGCCGGCACCGATGTTGCCGCCCGCGCCAGCGCGGTTGTCCACGACCACGCTCTGACCCATTTCAACGGACAGCGCCTGACCCACCACGCGGGCCAGGATGTCGGTGGTACCACCGGCCGAGAACGGCACGATGATGGTGATGGGCTTGTTCGGAAAGTCCTGGGCACTGGCCGTCAGGGGCAGGCAGGCAGCGGCAGCAGCAGCGGCCAGGGCGGCAATGGCCGTGCGGCGCGTGGACTGGCTACGTTGGGTCATGGTGGTGTCTCCTGATAGAGGGGTTGAAGGGATTTGTAGAAAAAGGGCAGTGCTCACACGGGGGCCACGCCCAGCGTGGTGCCTCCGCACACGTACAGCACCTGGCCGGTGACGAAGCCGTTCTCGGGCGCCAGGAAAAACAGGGCGGCGCGCGCCACGTCATCGGGCGTACCCATGCGCCCCACGGCAATGCTTTTGAGGATGCGTTCGGTCTGCGGCGCACCATCGGGATTGCTCTTGCGGAACAGCTCGGTCGCAATCGGGCCGGGGCCCAGTGCGTTGACCGTGATGCCATCCCGGCCCAGCTCCATGGCCAGCGTGCGGGTCATGCCGATCAGGCCGGCCTTGGTTGCCGAATACACAATGCGCTCGCCCTTGCCCAGCGCGGCGCGCGAGGACATGTTGACGATGCGACCCTGGCCACAGGCTCGCAGCGTGGGCAGAAAGGCCTGCACCAGCAGCATGGGCGTGCGCAGGTGCAGACCGACCACGTCGTCCAGGTGACCGGTCGTGGCGGTGTCGATGGTGCCGGGACGGGTGGCACCCGCGTTGTTGACCAGTGCGGTCACGTTGTACGCGGCAGCCACCTCGGCGGCGATACGCCGTGTGGCATCCTCATCGGTCAGGTCGGCCCGGTACGACGTCATCAATGGGTGCTGCCAGTCGGGCAGCACGTAATCCACATTGACCACGGCCCGCCCCTGTGCCAGCAAGGCCTCGGCAATGGCCCGGCCGATGCCGTTGCTGGCTCCGGTGACCACTGTGACGGGTGTCATTGTGGATGTCGTGCAGCGTTGCTGCCATGCTCAAACCCGCTCCAGGACGACGGCAATGCCCTGCCCACCCCGATGCACATGGTGCACAGCGCATAGCGTCCGCCGGTGGCGTGCAGGCGGTTGACCGCCGTCGTCGCCAGGCGCGCTCCGCTGGCGCCCAGCGGGTGTCCCAGTGCAATGGCGCCGCCCCAGGCGTTGACCCGCTCGTCATCGTCCTTGAGGCCCAGCATCCGCAGCACCGCCAGCCCCTGTGCCGCAAACGCCTCGTTCAGTTCAATCACGTCCATCTGCTCCAGGCTCAGCCCGGTCAGCGCCAGCACCTTCTGGCTCGCCGGCGCAGGGCCGATACCCATCACCCGCGGCGCCACACCCGCCGTCGCCATCCCGACCACGCGCGCCCGGGGCGTCAGTCCGTTCCTGGCCGCCGTCGCCTCGTCCGCCAGCAGCAACGCACAGGCCCCGTCGTTGACCCCGCTGGCGTTGCCCGCCGTCACCGTGCCGTCCGGGCGCACCACGCCCTTGAGCGCCGCGAGCTTCTCCAGGCTCGTCTCGCGCGGATGCTCGTCGGTGTCCACAACGAGCGGATCGCCCTTCTTCTGCGCAATGCTCACCGGGCAGATCTCGCGCGCCAGGTGCCCGGCCCGGATGGCCGCCACCGCCTTCATCTGGCTGGCCAGGGCCATGCGGTCCTGCGCCTCGCGTTCAATGCCGTAGTCCGTGGCCACGTTCTCGGCCGTCTCGGGCATCGAGTCGACACCGTACTGCGCCTTCATCAGACGGTTGACGAAGCGCCAGCCAATCGTCGTGTCGTAGACGGCGTTGGCCCGGCTGAAGGCGCTCTCGGCCTTGGGCATGACAAACGGGGCGCGGCTCATGCTCTCCACGCCACCGGCGATCATCAGCCCGGCCTCGCCGGCCCGGATGGCCCGCGCCGCCGTGCCCAGCGCATCCAGCCCGGAGCCGCACAGGCGGTTGATGGTGGCCCCCGGCACCTCCAGCGGCAGACCGGCCAGCAGGCTGCTCATGCGCGCCACGTTGCGGTTGTCCTCGCCGGCCTGGTTGGCGCAGCCGAACAGCACGTCGGTCACGCCCGCCCAGTCCACCTTCGGGTTGCGCGCCATCAGCGCCTTCAGCGGCACCGCGCCCAGGTCGTCCGTGCGCACGGAACTCAGGGCGCCGCCGTAGCGGCCAAAGGGCGTGCGAATCGCATCGCAGATGAAAGCTTGGGTCATGGTTGTCTCCGCAGGTGGTTGAAGAATGCGTATGCCAGGTTGTATGTCAGGCCTCTAGCCGGCACGAACCGGCAGGCCGACCAGGCTTTCAAGCTCGGTGTGCGTCAGGCCGGGCACGGTGTCGATCAGCACCAGGCCTTCAGGTGTGCAGGCCAGCGTGGCCAGGTCGGTGTAGATGCGCTTGACGCAGCCAATGCCGGTGAGCGGGTAGCTGCATTGCGAGACGATCTTGCTCTCGCCTTTCTTGGTCAGCAAATCCATCATGACCCAGGTCTGCTTGGCACCGATCGCCAGGTCCATCGCACCGCCAACCGCCGGAATGGCGCCGGGCTCACCGGTGCTCCAGTTGGCCAGGTCGCCCGTGGCACTCACCTGGAATGCACCAAGCACGCAGATGTCAAGATGGCCACCACGCATCATGGCGAAACTGTCGGCGTGGTGGAAATAGGCACCCCCTGGCAACAGCGTGACCGGCTGCTTGCCGGCGTTGATCAGGTCGTAATCCTCGAACCCCGAAGCGGGTGCAGGACCCATGCCCAGAATGCCATTCTCACTCTGCAGGATGACTTCAATCCCCGGAGGAATATGGTTGGCCACCAGCGTAGGCTGGCCAATGCCCAGATTGACATAGGCCCCGTCGTGGATGTCCCGCGCCACTCGGGCGGCCAGTTCATCCTTGCTGCGTTTCTGGTAGTTGCTCACGTTGGCTCCTTGTGCACCCGGACCGCAGCTCATGCGGACTTCCTGAAGCCACCCGCCTGGGTGGCGACACGGTCAATCTTCACAATCTGGCTGACATAGATGCCGGGGGTGACGACGGCTTCGGGATCCAGCCCGCCCAGCTCGACGATCTCGTGGACCGTGGCAATGGTCTGGCTGGCTGCTGTGGCCATCACCGGACCGAAATTGCGCGCCGACATGCGATAGGTCAGGTTGCCCCAGCGGTCCCCGCGCTCGGCCTTGATGAGGGCCACATCACCCCGGATGGGGTACTCGAGCACATGGAGGCGGCCATTGATCTCCCGCGTTTCCTTGCCTTGCGCCAGTTCGGTGCCCGCAGCAGTGGGGCAGAAAAAGGCGCCGATGCCTGCACCCGCGGCCCGCAGGCGCTCGGCCAGATTGCCCTGGGGCACCAGTTCCAGGTCCAGCTTGCCGCTGCGGTACAACCCATCGAACACATGGCTGTCCACCTGCCTCGGAAAACTGCAGATGACCTTGCGCACGCGCCCCGTCCCGAGCAGCGCAGCCAGCCCCGTGTCGCCATTGCCGGCGTTGTTGTTCACCACCGTCAGGTCACGGGCTCCCTGCGCTATCAGGCCATCGATGAGCTCGCCCGGAATGCCGGCGGTGCCAAATCCCCCGATGAGGACCGTGGCGCCATCGCGCACGCCCGAGAGGGCTGCCGCCACCGAATCTGCGATCTTGTTGATCATGCTGCCAGCACCCCGTTTGTTGATGGCTCGCCCGCACCTGCATGCAGGACTTGCCAAAGTTTGTTCGATATGCGAACATATGTTCGATTAGTGAATTATAGAGCGACGCCATGACCACCTCCATCACGTCCGCGACACCCCGGCCCGGCGACAGCTATGTCCAATCGTTTGCGCGCGGCCTCGAAGTGATCCGCTCATTCAGTGCCCAGGCGCCGCAACAGACACTTAGCGAGGTGGCTACACGCACCGGCCTCACCCGCGCCGGCGCGCGCCGCATCCTGCTGACCTTGCAGGGACTGGGCTACGTGGAAAGCGACGGACGCCAGTTCCGCCTCACCGCCCGCATCCTGGACCTGGGCTTCGCCTACCTCACCTCGCTGCCCTTGTGGGACCTGGCCGAACCGGTGATGGAAGACCTGGTGGCACGCGTGCGGGAATCCTGCTCTGCCGCCGTGCTCGACGGACTGGACGTGGTCTATGTGCTGCGTGTGCCCACGCACAAGATCATGCGCACCAGCCTGGGCGTGGGATCGCGTCTGCCCGCGTTCTGGACCTCGATGGGCCGCGTGCTGCTCGCCTCGCTGCCCGAGGACGAACTGCGGGCCCGCCTGGCCACCCTGCCGCGCGTGCGGCGCACCAGCCACACCGCCATGGATGACGAGACCCTGCTGGCCCGCATCCATGCCGCGCGAGACCAGGGCTGGTGCCTGGTGAATCAGGAACTCGAAGAAGGCCTGATCTCGATGGCGGCGCCCCTGACCAACCGCGCCGGGCAGACCGTGGCCGCCATCAACATCAGCGGCCAGGCCAACCGCACCAGCGAGACCGACATGCGCGAGCGCATGTTGCCCGCCCTTCTGGACAGCGCCCAGGCCATCTCACGCCTGATGCAGAAGCGCCCCGCCTGATTCACGCACCCGGACCGGATCCGGCAACGGTCAGGCTGCCATCCACACCTGCCTCGCTACACTGCGCAGACATCAACAGAACAAGGGCGCCACAGGCTGCCAGAGGAGGACGTGCATGCTCGACAGATTCAGACACTTCGTGGGTAGCCACGGCAGCCTGCAGACAGGCCGCGGCATGGTCACAGGCGTCATCGCCCTGACCCTGGCCTGCCTGTGTTTCCTGGGCGTGATGGCGTTCCATTTCCCTGAATACCTGACCACGCCAGAGCTGCGAAAGAGCTACGACGTGGCACTGATGCGCCAGCTGCTGTTCTGGTCGCTGGTCATCGCCGGCGGACTCAGCCTGATGAACCTGGTGTTCCGCCGCGCACCCTGGCTCGCTGCCGCTGCCTTTGCACTGGTGCTGCTCTCGGCCCTGCTGGGCGGTCACCAGGTCGAAGTCGACCCCGGTTTTCCTGACCACACGCCCTACATCGGGCTGGACTGGTTCATCCTGGACCTGCTGGGCTCAGCCCTCATCTTCATCTTCATCGAAAAGCTCTTCGGCCTGCGCAAGGACCAGCCGGTGTTCCGCCCCGAGTGGCAGACCGACTTCCAGCATTTCATTGTCAACCACATGCTGATCGGCTTCATGCTGCTGGCCACCAACCTGCTGGTGCACCAGCTGTTCGGCTGGGCCGCCAGCGACGGCCTGCGCGGCCGGGTGGCGACACTGCCGTTCTGGCTCGGTCTGCCATTGATCATCCTGGTGGCCGACCTGGTGCAGTACTGGACCCACCGCGCCTACCATGAGGTGCCGGTGCTGTGGCGCCTGCACGCCGTCCACCACAGTGCCCGGCACATGGACTGGATGGCCGGCTCACGCCAGCACGTCATCGAGATCCTGATCACCCGCACGCTTGTGCTGGCACCCATCTTTCTGCTGGGCTTCTCCAAGGACGTGATCGACGCCTACATCATCGTGGTCGGATTCCAGGCCGTGTTCAACCATGCCAACGTCAGTGTGCGCATGGGGCCGCTGCGCCACATCATCGTCACACCCAACTTCCACCACTGGCATCACAGCCAGGACCAGGAGGCGCTGGATCGCAACTATGCGGCCCACTACGCCTTCCTGGACCACCTGTTCGGCACCGCCGTCAAGAGCGAGCGCGAATGGCCCGCACAGTACGGCGTGCTGGGCGACTATGTGCCCGACGGGTTCTGGCAGCAGGTGAAGTTTCCCTTCGTCTGGAAAGGCTGACCCTGTGGAACACATGGACGTGGTGGTGATCGGCGCGGGCGCAGCCGGTTTGTTCTGCGCCGGCCTGGCGGGCCAGCGAGGCCTGAAGGTGCTGCTGCTGGACCACAGCGACAAAGTGGCCGAAAAAATCCGCATCTCCGGCGGTGGCCGCGCCAACTTCACCAACCGCGACATCGACCCACGCCAGCCGCACAAGCACTTCGTTGGCGACAACCCCAATTTCTGCCGGTCGGCACTCTCGCGCTATACGCCTGCCGACTTCATCGGCCTGATGCAGAAACACGGCATCCCGTTCCACGAAAAGCACAAAGGTCAGCTGTTCTGCGACCGCTCGGCGGCAGACCTCATCGACATGCTGCTGGCCGAATGCGCTGCAGGGGGCGTCACACGCTGGCAGCCCTGCGGTGTGCACAAGCTGTGCGCGACGCCCGATGGTGGGTACGAGTTGACCACCGACCGGGGCACCGTGCAGGCCCGAAAGGTCGTCATCGCCACCGGCGGCCTGTCGATCCCGGCCATAGGCGCCACCGATTTCGGATTCCGCATCGCGCAGCAGTTCGAACTTCGCACCATCGAGCCGCGCCCCGGTCTGGTACCGCTGACCTTCGATGGAGCGGGCTGGTCGCCCTATGCCGGCCTGGCCGGTCTCGCACTGCCCGTTGTCATTGAAACCGGCAGCAAGAAAGAACGCATGGCCTTCCATGAAGACCTGCTGTTCACACACCGCGGTCTGTCAGGCCCCGCTGTGCTTCAGATCTCGAGCTACTGGAAGCCCGGCACGCCCATTCGCATCAACCTTGCCCCGGATGTCGACCTGCCCGCCTTGCTGGCAGAGGCGAAGCAGCGCTCGCGCAAGCTGCTGGTCAACGAACTGGCCCAGTGGGTGCCCACGCGGCTGGCCGAAGCCTGGATCTCACAGGACGCCGACTGGCAGCGCCCCGTGGCCGAATGCAGCGACAAGGCGCTGCTCCGCCTGGCCGAACGGCTGACGCGCTGGGAGCTGATCCCCACCGGTACCGAGGGCTACAAGAAGGCAGAGGTCACGCTGGGCGGTGTCGACACGCGCGGCCTGTCCCAGCAGACCATGGAATCGAAACAGCCCGGGCTGTATTTCATCGGCGAGGTGGTGGACGTCACCGGCTGGCTTGGCGGCTACAACTTCCAGTGGGCCTGGGCCAGTGCCCACGCCTGCGCGATGGCTCTTTAGGTCGGAACGCCCTGCCGCAAGGGCTGCAAAGCCCCGTCCATCACGCCCGGACGCGCACCGCGTCCACGTCTGCCATGTGCCTCTGTCGCGCCGGTTCACTGGGCATTGACAAACCTGTCCGTGGTGACTGCACGGCATCGGCCAGATGCAAGGCCGCACTCTGCGTCAGAGCAGGTGCAATCGGCATCTCGCTGAGGCGGCCGCTCTCATGCATGACCCCCAGACGCTGCCCGTTCCTGCTCACCAGGAATTGCCTGGGATCCCCCAGGCCCATCCGTGCACAATGGCTCACCGCCGCCGCACACACCTGGCGGATCTGAGCCGGACTCAGCCCCTGGCGCTGCAGCGCCTGGCCGGCCTGCGCATAGGCCGTCGCGTATTGCGTCTGCATCGCCGGACTTAGCGCCAGACTCAGAGCCGGACTCAGCGCCGGCGATGACGTCTCCCGCATCACCACCGCCTGGGTACCCAGTGGCCTGCCCTTCGCGTCAAACTCGGTCACCCTGGCCGGGGTCGCTCGCTGGCGGTTCATCCCGATCAACGTGCGCCTGCCGTCCCTGTCGTAGTGGTCGATCTCGACCTCGCCCGAGCGGGTGTGGATGGCGATGTGTTCCCGGCTCCCGTCTTCATGGCTGATCTGGAACCGGTCATAAGGCAACGAGTCGTCACTGGCCGCCGTGCAGATGGCCTTGACCACGGGCGATTGTCCGAGCCGGGCAAACAGCCGGCGAGCCTCTGGCGGCACCCGCGAAAAATCGACATGTCCCTCGGGAATGCGGTAGCGCCCCTGCCCGTTCACCGAGAGTCCGGCCTGCGCATCAAACAGCGCCTGACTGGCGTGGTCCTTGCCCATGATGGCACCCGCCACCAGCGTGCCCTGGCCACTGAGCAGCAAGGCGGTCTTCAGGAAGACGGGCATCGCCGGCCCGGGCAATACGGTGGGAGCCTGGCCCATGCGATGGCTGAGGTACTGGTTCTGCCAGACGCCCTCGTAGTGGTAGGTGGCGATGTCATTGGGTGTGCGCACATCGTGCACCTGTCGCCCCGAGGCACGGAAGCGATCGATGACCGCCTCATAGCCGCCGACGTCCTTGTAATAGTCGCCGTTGATCGTCTCGCTCGCGATCGGCAGGCTGTTGTAGGCGTAGACGTCGATGTTGTTCTTCAGGCCAAAACTCTGCGCCATCCCGCCGCCCAGGCTGTGGCCGGTGGCGGCGAACTGGTAGCCCTGGTAGCGTTCGTCCTTGCGCAGCGCCTCGAAAGCGGCCTGGGCCTTGGCCTGTATCCTGGCGAACTCGCTCGCGCCCGCGTTGCCCAGGTCGGACTTCCAGTTGCTCCAGGCATCCGAGCCCTTGAAGTCGATGGTGATCTGATGGGTTTTGGTGTTGACCGAGACCTTGAACTGGTTTTCCAGTTCGCCTGCCGCGTTGTGCTGGGTGTTCCAGCCTTCGGGGCTGCCGGGCAGCAAACGGCCTGCGGGGTCTTGGCGGGCGGCGGGCCAGTCAGCGGGCAAGTGCACACCTGGCAGGGCGTGCCTCCATGAGTCCGGATACTTGGCAACCTTCTCCGCCTCAGCTATGTCCTTGTGTTCGTAAGCCCAGTAGGCCAGGCGCATGCCGATGGCCTGGTCGAGGGGGTTGAACTGCCTGGACGAAAGTACCTGACGTTGTGCGTCCATGGCTTATCCCCTCACGGATAGAGCCATTCGTGCTGAGGCGTCGGACAGCGATCGTCCAAGTCCTCCCAGACCTTCTGGCGCTCCGGGTCGCGCAGCAAGGTGCGACTGCCATCGCTGTTCCTCCGATAGTAGCCGTTTCGAAACGTAGGCCAGACAGCATAGGCTATCGAGTAATACGCCACCCGCGGCTTGCCCATATCGAGCACCAGCCGTCTGACACTGCATTGCTCCTTCAGCAAGGGGAGAAGTTGGGCCAACCCTCTTTCCCACTGACCCAGATCATGTCCCGGCTGTTGGTAGTCGTCCAGGTGCCCGGGAACTGCCTTGCTCATCGCCACCTGCAAGGCCAGCAGAATCTTCGCGTCCATCGACCCCTTGGCCGCCGCCCGCTCGAACAGCTCGGTGATCGCCTTCGGGTCGGTCACCTCGTGCAGCCAGCCATCCGAGTTGGCCAGCGCGTAGTAGTAGTCGCCCAGCGGGTCGCCCTTGGCCTGCAAGGCCTTCATGTGACTGACCAGTATGCCCGTCTGCCGGTCGAAATCGCGCTGCTGGGTGGCCACGTCGGCTCGGTGAAGCGCCTTCTGGGCAGTCGAACAGGCGGACAGGGCCAGGCTGGCCCCGAGGCACAAGCCCAGGAGGGCGATCCTCGAATGTTGAAATGTCATTTTCCAGCTCCCTTGATGCTCGGGAACTATAGAACAAAAGAACTCACTGACGTCTGATGACCTGCTTACAGGCGACGGTCGTTCGGCGTGCGCAACCGTTCGCGCCAGCGCTCAGTCCTGCACAACGCGCTCCCAACCGGCCGTCCCCAGCCAGTTCCGCAGCCCGATAGCCCCTGGCGGTGTGATGCGCAGCGCACGGCTGCCCTGCGTGCGCGCCAGCCAGCCTTGCGCCAGCCAATGCGCGCACAAGGCCGCGCCCAGAACGCCTGATACATGCAGGCGCCGCTCGCTCCAGTCCATGCAGGCCCGGCACAGCGGCCGTTGCGAAGGTGCAGAAGGCAGATCCATCCCGATTCGGCCCAGCGCCTCACCCAGGTGCTGTGGCTGCACCCGAGCACCGTCTTCCGACAGTTCGACGGCACCCCGCTCTGCCAGATGCAGCGCCACCTCCACCCCCAGCCGCCCCGCGATGTGGTCATAGCAGGTGCGCGCCTGCCGCAGTGCCCTGTCCTGGGGACCGCAAGCCACGGGCCGTACCGGTTGCGCCTGCGCCAGATGCATCAGACCCTCAATGGTGCGCGCCACCTCGTCAGAGGCCAGGCGGTGGTAGCGGTGGCGCCCCTGGGGCCACATCGCCACCAGTCCGGCATCGACCAGCAGCGCCAGATGCCGGCTGGCGGTCGGCGCCGTGACGCCTGCGGCGCGGGCCAGTTCCTGCGCCGTCAGGGCGCGTCCATCCATCAGGGACACCAGCATGGCCGTGCGCGCCGGCTCTCCGATCAGACCGGCCACATGGGACAGGCGGTTGGTGTTCATGGCCGCAGTGTGCCCCAAACGCGGGGGCCGACACTTCGTCCGGCAGCGAAGCGTCCGAGACCCGCCAGCCAGCACCATGAAGCAGCCGGCAACGGGCCGGCGTCACCAGGACATCCCATGATCACCTGCTTCATCCGATACGAAATCGACCCGTTCCAGCGCGAAGCCTTTCGCGCCTATGCCGAGACCTGGGGCCAGGTCATTCCACGCTGCGGTGGCCACCTGATCGGCTACTTCCTGCCCCATGAAGGGAGCAATACGGAGGCCTGGGGCCTGATCGCCTTTGACACACTGTCGGCCTACGAAGCCTATCGCCAGCGGCTGCGCCAGGACCCCGACGGTAGGGCCAATTTCGAGCGCGCCCACCGTGAACGCTTCATACTGCGGGAAGAACGCCGCTTCACCGAAGTGGTCACCGGCGCCTTCTGCCAGCCACCCCTGACCGGAGTCCAGCCATG
This sequence comes from Burkholderiaceae bacterium, assembly GCA_041396505.1. Classification (GTDB taxonomy): domain Bacteria; phylum Pseudomonadota; class Gammaproteobacteria; order Burkholderiales; family Burkholderiaceae_C; genus Hydrogenophaga. Next base: position 144,056 of record JAWKYL010000003.1, on the reverse strand, counting down.
ATCGCCGTCATCTTCGAAGTCGAAATCGCGCCGGATGGCCGGCAGACCTACCTGGATCTGGCCGCCCGGTTGCGCCCCGATCTGGAACGACAGGATGGTTTCCTGTCGATCGAGCGCTTTGAAAGCCTCAGCCAGCCAGGCAAGCTGCTGTCGCTGTCCTTCTGGCGTGACGAAGCCGCCGTGGCTGGCTGGCGCCGATTCGAGGCCCACCGCCAGGCGCAGGCCGCTGGTCGCTCGGGCGTCTTCACCGACTACCGGCTCAGGGTGGCAACCGTGGTGCGTGACTACGGCATGCACGAACGGGATCAGGCCCCGACCGGCCCTTGACGACTTGCCCCGAACCCTCAACAGGCTATAATCCAAGGCTTTGCTGGCAAAACCCCGTCGGCCAATACTAGTTTTCAGACGGGGAAAACCGCTGGTACGAAGGCCGGGCCCGATCTTCCCGACCATCCTCTGCCCGCACATTTGGAACCATTAGCTAATGACCACCATCCGCGTTAAAGACAACGAGCCCTTCGACGTCGCCCTGCGCCGCTTCAAGCGCACCATCGAAAAACTGGGTCTGCTGACCGACCTGCGCGCCCGCGAGTTCTACGAGAAGCCCACGGCCGAGCGCAAGCGCAAGAAAGCTGCTGCCGTCAAGCGCCACTTCAAGCGCGTGCGCAGCATGCAGTTGCCCAAGAAGCTGTACTGATCCGCTCAGCCGCTTCAAAAAAACCCGCCCGGGACGCCGCGCGGGTTTTTTTACGCTTGCACCGGCCGCGACAGGCGCGCCAGCAGTGCCTCGGCGGCCTCGGCCAGCGCCGCCTCGAAATCGCTCCTGAGCGGATGCCCGGCCCGCCACGCAGGCCGGATCAGGGCGACGTGGAACGGCACGCTCACGCTCAGTGGTCGCACCACCAGACCAGACCCCTCGCCAACCGACAGCTCCAGGGCCGTCAACGGATTGACAATGCCCAGGCCAAGACCCTGGCGCACCAGCGCACACACCGACACCGCGCCAGGCGTCTCCAGCCGCAGATCGCGCTCCACGCCGGCCTCACCGAACAGCGCATCGACCTGCTGTCGGTAGGGATCGCCGGGCGCGAAGCTGATGAACGACTCCCCTGCAAAGTCCCCTGGCATCAGCACCGCACGGCGGGCCAGGCGGTGACCCGCCGGCAGCACCGCCACCTCGTCGGCCACCAGCAAGGTCTGCAACGCACACGCAGCCGGCGCCTCGCGGCGCTCCGACAGCCCCAGGTCGAAGCGTTGCTCGGACAGGGCCGCCTCCAGCTGCGGCGACTCCAGCGTATTCAGCACCACAGCCGCTGCCGGCTGCCTGACCAAGAATCGCCGCAACGCATCGGGCAACAGGGCGTGCGAGAGCGCCGGCAGACACGCCAGCTGCAGCCTGCCCTGGGCATGGGACCGGAGCGATTCGGCCGTGGCGGCAATGCGATCCAGTCCCACAAAGGACTGCTCCACCTCGTCCATCAGTGCCAGCGCACGGACCGTCGGCTTCAGACGGCCCCTGACCCGCTCGAACAACGCAAAGCCCAGCACCTGCTCCAGTCGCGACAACTCACGGCTGACCGTGGGCTGAGATGTGTGCAACAGGTCGGCCGCCCGGGTGACATGACCGGTTCCCATGACGGCGCGAAAGATCTCGATCTGACGGTGACTGATCTTCATATCAAAATTGAATGCATGACACATTATCTGGCATTGCTCAATATGCTAGGAAGCCGGATCATTGGCACCCATGAATCCCTTTTCCGACACCCTCCTCCGCTCTCTGGCCAGCCAGCATGGCACCCCGCTCTGGGTCTACGACGCCGCCACCATCCGTGAGCGCATCGCCCAGCTGCGCGACTTCGACACCATCCGCTTCGCCCAGAAGGCCAACTCCAATCTCCACCTGCTGCGCCTGATGCGCGAGCAGGGCGTGGTGGTGGATGCCGTGTCCCGGGGCGAGATCCTGCGCGCCCTGGCGGCCGGCTACACGGCTGCGCCGGACGCGCATGGTGCGACGGGCATCGTCTTCACCGCCGACCTGTTCGACCACGCCACGCTGGCGACCGTCGTCGAACACCGCATCCCGGTCAATGCAGGGTCCATCGACATGCTCCATCAGCTGGGCACCACCTCGCCCGGTCACCCCGTCTGGCTGCGCATCAACCCCGGCTTCGGCCATGGCCACAGCAACAAGACCAATACCGGCGGCGAGCACAGCAAGCACGGTATCTGGCACACGGAACTGCACGACGCGCTGGCCGCCGTGAAGCGCCATGGCCTGCAACTGGTCGGCCTGCACATGCACATCGGCTCCGGTGTCGACTACACCCACCTGCAGTCGGTCTGCCAGGCCATGGTGGACCTGGTGCTCAGGGCCACGCAGCTGGCAGGCACCGACCTGCAGGCCATCTCGGCCGGCGGCGGTCTGTCCATACCCTACCGCGAGGGCGAACCGCGCATTGACACAGCCCACTACTTCAGCCTCTGGGACGAGGCGCGGCGCGCCATCGCAAACCATCTGGGGCATCCGGTGCACCTGGAAATCGAGCCCGGCCGCTTTCTGGTCGCCGAAGCCGGCGTGCTCGTCACCGAAGTGCGTGCCACCAAGTCCATGGGAACCCAGCGTTTCACCCTCGTCGACGCTGGTTTCTCCGACCTGATGCGTCCGTCCATGTATGGCGCCTTCCATGGCATGAGCCTGATCCCGGCCGACGACGGGCCGCGCGCCACCGTGGAAACGGTGGTGGCCGGGCCGCTGTGCGAGTCGGGTGACGTGTTCACCCAGGCCGAGGGCGGCGTGGTGCTGACCCGTGCGCTGCCGCAAGCCGCCGTGGGCGACCTGCTGGTGCTGCATGACGCCGGTGCCTACGGCGCGTCCATGTCCAGCAACTACAACAGCCGTCCGCTGGCCGCCGAGGTGCTGGTCGACGGCGGGTCCCCGCGCCTGATCCGCCGCCGCCAGACGGTGGAAGACCTGCTGGCACTGGAAGCTTTGTGAACGGTCGCCACGCCGCTGCGCGACAATCGGCGATCCGAATCCACACACCTGCCAATTCCAGATGAGCCTCAAGGACCAGATCACCGAAGACATGAAAGCCGCCATGCGCGCCAAGGACAGCGAGCGCCTGGGCACCATCCGCCTGCTCACAGCCGCCCTGAAGCAGAAGGAAGTGGACGAGCGCATCGAACTGGATGACACGGCCGTCATCGCCGTCATCGACAAGATGGTCAAGCAGCGCAAGGACTCGATCGCCGCCTTCGAGCAGGGCGGCCGCGCCGACCTGGCAGCGAAAGAAGCCGCCGAAATGACCGTGCTGCAGGCCTACCTGCCGGCGCGCCTCTCGGGCGACGAGATTGCGGCAGAAGTGAACACCATCGTGGCCGACCTCGCCAAAGAACTGGGCCGCCAGGCTGGCCCGGGCGACATGGGCAAGGTCATGGGCACCGTCAAAGCCAGGCTCGCCGGCAAGGCCGACATGGGCCAGGTCTCAGCGGCCGTCAAAGCCGCGCTGACAAGCTGACTGCAGCGACCCGCGCAGCGGCGGAGCGTGGGGGCAAAAAGGTTCAGCTACCCGCCACCTTCAAACGGTCGATCAGGACCGAGCCGACCGTCTTGGCGCCGTGGTTGTACGCATCGGCGCCCACCCCCACGATGCCCTTGAACATGTCCCGCAGGTTGCCGGCGATGGTGACTTCCTGTACCGGGTGGACGATGCGACCGTTCTCGACCCAGAAGCCGGACGCCCCCCGCGAATAATCGCCGGTCACATAGTTCACGCCCTGCCCCATCAACTCCGTCACGAACAGGCCGCGCCCCAGCTTGCGGATCATGGCGTCCAGATCGTCGCCCGGCTGCGTCAGGCGGCTGGTCAGGGTCAGGTTGTGCGACCCCCCTGCGTTGCCCGTGGTGCGCATGCCCAGCTTGCGCGCCGAATAGCTCGACAGGAAATAGCCTTTGACACGGCCGGCGCTCAGCACCTTGCGGCGCACCGTGCGCACGCCCTCGTCGTCGAACGGCGCACTTCCCTTGCCGTTGGGCAGGTGCGGTTCCTCGACGATGTCCAGGTGCCGGGCCATGACCTGCTTGCCCAGGCTGTCGCACAGGAAACTGGTGCGCCGGTAGAGTGCCCCGCCGCTGGTGGCCTGCACGTACGCGCCCAGCAGTCCGGCAGCCAGCGGCGACTCGAACAGCACCGGACACTCGGTGGTGGCCACCTTGCGCCCGCCCAGGCGCGCCAGCGTGCGCTCGGCCGCATAACGGCCCACCGCTTCGGGCGAGGCCAGGTCCTGCGGTGCCCGCTGCGAGCTGTACCAGTAGTCGCGCTGCATCGCCTCGCCGCGCCCCGCAATCGGTGCCACCGACAGGCTGTGGCGCGAACTGGCATAGCCCCCATGAAAAATGCCCGGCTGGCGGCGCTCGCCGCCACGCATGTGCTCGCTGAAAAAGTGCGACTGCTGCGCCGACACCCCCGCGCCCTCGCTGTTGGTGATCTTGCGGCTCGTGGCGAATGCAGCTTCCTCGCAGGCCTGTGCCAGGTGCATGGCCTCTGCCGAGCTGATCGCCCAGGGATGGAACAGGTCCAGGTCCGGATAGGTGTCGGCCACGTCCTGCGCATCAGGCAGTCCCGCCACCGGGTCGTCAGCGGTGAACCGAGCGATATCGTAGGCGGCCTGCACCGTCTGGCGTATGGCTGCGGGCGAAAAATCGGACGTCGAGGCGTTGCCCCGCTTGCGTCCCAGGTAGACCGTCACGCCCAGCGACTTGTCGCGGTTGCGCTCGACGTTCTCCAGGGCGCTCTTGCGAACCGACACCGACAGGCCAGCGCCCTCCGAGACTTCGACGGCCGCATCGGCCGCACCCAGCTGGCGCGCATGGGTCAGGGCCAGGTCGGCCAGCTCCTCGAACCGGTGACGGCTGTACTGGAATCCGGGCAGGGGTCGGGCCGCGTCGGCGGTCACATTGTCGGTGGGCGTGCGTGTATTCATGTCGCCGGCTATGATACTTGCCACCCGGGTCGGGCGGCGCGGCCCTGCCAGCAACCCCACGACCCTCCCATGTTCCCGAGCCGGGCCGTTTCAGACTGCCCCGAAATTCCCACATGTCCCGCAAGCCCCAACGCGGCTATTACGTCCGCGGCCACTTCGTCGCTGAAGGCAGCGAGCTCGACCTCGAACTCAAGCGCGAGGCCAAGGGCGATACCGACCGCAGCAAGACCGACCTCAAGCGCGAAAGCGAACAGCTGCAGAAGCTCGGTGAAGCCCTGCTGACCCTGCGCACCGACCTCATGGCCCGCGTGCGCGAGACCCATGCCATCCCGGACAAGCTGATCGACGCCCTGGCCGAGGCACGCCGCATCACCAATTTCGAAGGCCGGCGGCGCCAGATGCAGTTCATCGGCAAGCTCATGCGGGCCCTCGAGCCCCAGGTCATTGCGGACCTGGAAGCCGCGCTGGAAGAGCAGCGCAAGCCCTCGGCCCGCGAAACCCTGATCCTGCACCAGAGCGAGCAGTGGCGCGACCGCCTCATCGGCGACGACCAGGCGCTGACCCAGTGGCTGGATGCGCACCCGCAGGCCGACGTCCAGCATCTGCGCACCCTGATCCGCCAGGCCCGCAAGGACGCCCAGGCCAGCGCGGCCAAGGAGCGCCCGGGCGAAGCCCAGCGCCACGGGCGCGCCTACCGCGACATCTACCAGCTGGTGCGCGAGTCGCTCACCCACAGCGAAGCCGGATCCGGCGACGGCACCGACGAGGAGACCAACCATGAGTGAAAACGCAGGCTTCGACCCGGTCCGCATCGGCATCGTGTCCATCAGCGACCGGGCCAGTACCGGCGTCTACCAGGACCAGGGCCTGCCCGCGCTGCAGGACTGGCTGACCCGCGCCCTGAAAAACCCCGTCACGTTCGAACCGCGCCTGATCCCCGACGAACAGGCTGTCATCAGCCAGACCCTGATCGAACTGGTCGACGCCAGCTGCGCCCTGGTGCTGACCACCGGCGGCACCGGACCGGCCCGACGCGATGTCACCCCCGAGGCCACCCTGGCCGTGGCCCACAAGGAAATGCCCGGCTTTGGCGAGCAGATGCGCCAGATCAGCCTGGCCTTTGTCCCCACCGCCATCCTCTCGCGACAGGTGGCGGTCATTCGCGACAACAGCCTGATCATCAACCTGCCCGGCCAGCCCAAGGCCATCGCAGAAACGCTCGAAGGCGCGAAAAATGCCGACGGTTCGGTACGCGTCAACGGCATCTTCGCCGCCGTGCCCTACTGCATCGACCTGATCGGCGGCCCCTACCTCGAAACCCATGACGAGGTCGTCAAGGGTTGGCGACCGAAGAAGAAATAACCCCAGCCCAGAGCCCTTCATGAACATCACCAAAGACACCGTCGTCACCCTCACCTTCCGCGCCAGTGACGCGACGGGCAAGCTGCTGGAAGATGGCAAGACGCCGCGCTCCTACCTGCATGGCGGATATGGCAACACGCTGCCAGGCATCGAGCAGGCCCTGGAGGGGCAGACGGCGGGCTACCAGACCACCGTCAACCTGGCCCCGGCCGACGCCTTCGGCGAGCGCGACGAGGCACTGGTCACCACCATCCCCAAGACCGAATTTCCGCCCGGCGTCAAGGTCGGCGGTCAGCTGGAAGGCCATGACGACCAGGGCCGGCACCAGGTGTTCACCGTGGTCAAGATCAAGGGACCGGTCGTTCACCTGGACGGCAACCACCCGCTGGCCGGACAATCTCTGACCTTCCAGCTCAAGGTGCTGGAGGTGCGTGCGGCATCCGCCGAGGAAGTCGCCCACGGCCACGCACACGGCGACCACGGCCACCACCACTGACGGTCAGGCCAGCCGCCCGGAGACACCCTGCGCGCCTCCCTGGATTTTCCGGACACCACGACGGGCGCGGCACCCGGCGCCCGCCTTCGGGCGCGCTTCGAATGCCCGTCGACCGTGGTTCAGGCCTGGTCCCTGGATCAGGTGCGTCCGGCCATCGCGCTGGTCGAAGCCCACGCGGCGGCAGGCCGCTGGTGCGTGGGCGGCATCGCCTACGAAGCCGCACCCGCCTTCGACCCCTGCCTGCCCACCCGGCCTGCCGACACCCATTGGCCCCTGGTCTGGTTCGGTGTCTACGACGCACCGGTCGACCCGACATCACCGAGGCCTCCACATCAGGCACCCGCTCCGGTGGACTGGTCCATGGCGTGGGATCGCGGGCACTACCTGTCGCAGGCCAGACTCGCCCACAACGCCATGACGGCCGGCGAGTGCTACCAGATCAACCTCACCACGGCGGCCACGGGTCATCTGGAAGACGGACCAGGCGACGGCGCAGGCGGCTGGATGGACGCCCTGCACCGCCACCAGGGCAACGCCTACCTGCTGTGGCTGGACGACGGCCGGCGACAGGTGATGAGCGCATCGCCTGAACTGTTCTTCGACTGGCAGCCCGGCCCTCAGGGGGGTCACTTGCGATGCCAGCCCATGAAGGGCACGGCGGCGCGCGAGAGCGATCCGGCCAGGGACCGGGCTGCCCGCGATGCCTTGCGCGCCAGCGCCAAGGAGCGCGCAGAGAACGTGATGATCGTCGATCTGCTGCGCAACGACATGGGGCGACTGGCCCGGACCGGCACCGTCCAGGTGGACAGCCTGCTGGACGTGCAGGCCTGGCCCACCGTGTGGCAGATGACATCGACCGTCACGGCACGCACATGCCCCGGCCTCGGCCTGTCGGACGTGCTGACCGCCCTGTTTCCCTGCGGCAGTGTCACCGGCGCCCCCAAGCGGCAGGCCATGCACCATATCGCCAAGCTGGATGACCGGCCGCGCGGCCTGTACTGTGGTGCACTGGGCGTGGTACGTCCCGGCGGGCACGCCACGTTCAACGTTCCCATCCGTACCCTGTGTCTGCACCGCACCGGGCCTGCCAGTCCGTCATCCGGCTGGCTGGTTCGCTATGGCGTCGGCAGCGGCCTGACTGTGTGCGCCGACCCGGCTGACGAATGGAGAGAAATCATGGCCAAGACCCGCCACCTGCACCGCATTGGCCACCCGTTTGAACTGCTGGAAACCCTGCGCCTGGAAGACGGCCGGTACAGCCGGCTGCCGCTCCACCTGGACCGTCTGGGTACTGCGGCCGCGCATTTCGGCCACGGCTTTGACCCCGACCATGTGGCACATGCCCTGGAGGACCTGCGTGCGACCCACCCGCACGGACTGTGGCGGGTACGCCTGCTGCTCAACGCCGACGGCCAGGCCCACGTGCAGGCGCACGCCATGGAAGAGACTGCAGGACCTGTGCGCGTGGCCCTGGCCCCGCGCTCGCTGAACACGGAGGAAGACCTGCGCGAGTTCATCCTCCACAAGACCACCCGGCGCGCGCACTATGAAGCCCTGGCACCCACGGACCCGGCGGTGTTCGACCACCTCCTGTTCAACCAGCGCGGCGAGGTCACCGAATTCACACGCGGCAACGTGGCCGTTTTGCTGGACGGGCAGTGGTGGACGCCCGCACTCGGCTGCGGCCTGCTGCCAGGCACCCTCCGACGCGAACTGCTGGAGAACGGCCGATTGCAGGAGGCCGTGATACCCGTCGAACGACTGTCCCAGGCGCAAGGCCTGGCGTTCTTCAATGGCCTGCGCGGCTGGCTGCCGGCTGCGCTGCATCAACCGCAAGCGACAGCAGGCAGCCGTCCTCTGGCCGCTGCCCCTATTTGCCCACCAGCTGGTTGAGCTTTTCGGCCTCGAAATGCTCTTCCTTGGCGGCATCGGGTGGCACGCAGTCGCCACCGCGCTGCTCGCAGGCCAGTTTCTCGATGGCCTGCCACAGCAAGGCGATCTGGTGCTCCTGGCTGCCGGTCTTCTCGATGATGCCGCGCATGGCCTGTGACAGCGGGTCGTCTTCCAGCGTGATGCCGTAGGCGGTGAACTTGGGCTTGACCTCTTCGGTCACATCGGCACTTTCCCCGTGCTTGCTGGGAATGATGCGCGCCGGGATGCCGACCGCCGTCGCACCCGGGGGCACCGGCTTGATGACCACGGCATTGCTGCCGATCTTGGCGCCATCCCCGACCTCGAAGCCGCCGAGCACCTTGGCCCCCGCGCTGACCACCACGTCCTTGCCCAGCGTGGGATGCCGCTTGGTGCCTTTGTAGAGCGAGGTGCCTCCCAGCGTGACGCCCTGGTAGATGGTGCAACCGTCACCGATTTCGGCCGTCTCGCCCACCACCGTGCCCATGGCGTGGTCGAAAAACACCCGTTCGCCGATGCGGGCGCCAGGGTGGATCTCGATGCCCGTGAGCCAGCGCCCCAGGTGCGAGATGAAACGCCCCAGCCATTTGAACCCATGCGTCCAGCACCAGTTCGCCGGACGATGCAGCCAGATGGCATGCAGCCCCGGATAACAGGTGATGACTTCCCAGGTGCTGCGCGCAGCAGGGTCGCGCTCGAGGATGCACTGGATGTCGGAACGGATGCGGGCAAACATGGTGTCAGAAGCAATGAACGGACAAACAGTCTAGCGTCTTGATCGATCTGCGGTCGCCAGCATGGCCTTGGCCACACCACGGAGAATGTGGATTTCCTCTTCCTGCAGGGAGGCCCGGTTGAACAACTGGTTCAGTCGGGGCATGAGTTTCTTGGGCGCGGCCGGGTCCAGGAAATCGACCGCCACCAGCGCCTCTTCCAGGTGCTTGAGCATGCCGGCCACGGCCGCCGCATCGGCCAGCCGCGGGGCCGGCGTGGCCGTCTGAGGCATCGCAAAGCCGCCCAGGGCCTGGCGCCAGTCGTAGGCAATCAGCTGCACGGCCGCCGCCAGGTTGAGCGAACCGAACCCCTCCCGGGTCGGAATGCTCAGGCACGCATGGCAGCGGTAGACATCGTCGTTGCGCATGCCAAAGCGCTCGGAACCGAACAGGAACGCCACCCCACCCGGGCGCACGGGAGCGTCCGACGCCCCATCGGCCGGACCATCGGCCAGCAGGTGCTCGAAGTGCTCGCGCGGCGACCGGGTCGGCGGGCCGAAGTCGCGCGGCGTCATCGCGGTGGCGCACAAATGGTCCATGCCGTCCAGGGCCTCGTCCAGCGTCTCCACGATGCGCGCCCTGGCCAGCACATCGTTGGCTCCGCTGGCCCGTTGGATCGTCTCCTCCCGCCGCAGCACGTTGCCCCAGCGCGGTGCCACCAGCACCAGGTCGTCGAATCCCATGACCTTGAGGGCGCGGGCAGCGCCTCCCACATTGCCGGCGTGACTGGTCTGGATCAGGATGAATCGGGTTCGCATGCGAGACAGGCAGGGGACTGGCCCCAAAAAAGCCCCCACAAGCAGGGGCGGGAACGGTAAAATCCCCATATTGTCGTCGCCCCGCATCGCCGGGGCGTTTCCGTTTGCTCTTCACCCGGCCAGGCTCCGTCCTGGCTCAGGAACACAATTCATGTCGTCCAGCCTCCATCCCATGCTCAACGTGGCCGTCAAGGCCGCCCGCGCCGCCGGCGCCATCATCAACCGCGCCGCCCTCGACGTGGAATCGGTGCGTGTCTCGGCCAAGCAGACCAACGATTTCGTGACCGAGATCGACCACGCTGCCGAGCAGGTCATCATCGAGACGCTGCTCACCGCCTACCCCGATCACGGGATCTGGGCGGAGGAATCCGGACGACGTGAAGGCAAGGGCCGCGACAAGGACTTTGTCTGGATCATCGATCCACTGGACGGCACCACCAACTTCATCCACGGCTTCCCGGTCTATTGCGTCAGCATCGCCCTGATGGTCAAGGGCCGCATCGAACAGGCCGTGGTCTACGACCCCACCCGCAACGACCTGTTCTGCGCCACCCGTGGACGCGGCGCCTATCTCAATGAGCGCCGCATCCGTGTGGCCAAGCGCACCACCCTGCGCGATTGCCTGCTGTCCACCGGCTTCCCCTTCCGTCCGGGCGACAAGTTCCAGACCTACATGAAGATGCTGGGTGAAGTCATGCCGCGCTGCGCCGGCGTGCGCCGCCCCGGCTCAGCCGCCCTGGACCTGGCCTACGTGGCCGCCGGCTTCTCGGACGGCTTCTTCGAAATGGGCCTCTCGCCCTGGGACGTGGCCGCTGGCGCCCTGCTGGTGACCGAAGCCGGTGGCCTGATCGGCAATTTCACCGGCGAGGCCGATTTCCTGGAACAAAAGGAATGCCTCGCAGCCAACCCCCGCATCTATGGCCAGCTGGTCGGCCTGGTGGGCAAGTACAGCAAGTTCGCCAGTGCCGGCGACAAGGCCGCCCTGCGCCAGGCTACCGCCGCCGTGCCCGACGAGGACCAGGGCGGACAGGCTGCCAACCCGGACGAGCCGCCCGCAGACGACGCCTCGCCATTCTGACCCCGCCTCAGTCGGCCAGCGGCAGGGTCCACCAGAACGTGCTGCCCTGGCCGATGCCGGATTCGGCCCAGATGCGCCCGCCGTGGCGTTCGATGATTCTTGCCACGATGGCCAGGCCCACGCCGGTGCCTGGCACCTCGCTGGCCAGGTGCATGCGCTGGAACAGGCCGAACAGCTTGCCCGCCCGGGCCATGTCGAATCCGATACCCTGGTCCCGCAGGTAGAAAGCCCCCTGCTCCCGGTCGTAACCCAGCTCGACGACAGGCCGGGCGCCCGGCGGGGCATACTTGATGGCGTTGTCCAGCAGGTTGGACAACACCTGCCGCAGCAGCGTGGCATCGCCCTTCACCCGGGGCAGCCCGGCACAGCGCAGATCGGCCTGGTCCATGCCCGGCGCCAGCGACTCGGCGGCGCGTCGCGCCAATGGCTCCAGATCCAGCGGGACGGTGCTGAACTCCACACGCACCACGCGCAGCAGTTCCAGCATGTCGGTGATCATCTGCCCCATGTTGCGCGAAGCGCGCGAGATGCGAACGAACATGTCGCGGCTCACCGGCCCCAGTTCGTCCCCTTCCTCGGTAATCAGCGAAGCAAAGCCGTTGACCGCCCTCAGGGGAGCCCGCAAATCATGGGCAATGGAGTACGAAATGGTTTCCATGTCGCGCATCGACCGTTCCAGCGCCTCCGTGCGCTCGCGCACCCGCTGCTCCAGGGTGGCATTCAGCGCCCTGACCTCTTCCTGCGCCTTCACGTAAGACGTCACGTCGGTATAGGTCCGCACCATGCCGCCGTCCTGCCTCATCTGTGTCCGGATCTCCAGTACCCGGCCATCCCGCGTTGGGCGCAGGTACTGTTCGGGCTGCTGGGCCGGAGGTTGACCGATCAGGCGACGCACGGGCGGTGGCACGATGGCCATGTCCTGCCCGAAATCGCCGCGCTCGATCTGCAGCCGTGCCACATCCTGATGGCGGGGCTGCTGCGCCATGAAGTCCTCCGGCAGGTCGAGCATCTCCAGCATGCGCCGGTTGTAGAGGCGATAGCGCCCTTCCCCGTCGACCATGGCCAGGCCCTGGTTCATGGCATCGAGCGTGGCCTGAAGGTCCCGGCTCTTGGCCATCAGTTCGTCGGCCATGGCCTTCAGCGCAGCCTGAGACCGCTCGTGCTCCAGCCGCGAACGCAAGGCCATGACCAGCTGACCCAGCGTGGCCAGCAGCGGCTGCAGGAAGGCAATATGGGACCGGTCGTAGCCCGCAGTCCGGTTGGCCAGGCCCACCATGGCCACGAGATGGTCCCCCACATGCACCGGGATGCCCAGAAAGGCCGACATGCCGGGGTGTCCCTTGGGAAGCCCCCCGGCGTGCGGGTCGTGGACCGGATCGTTGGTGATGACCGGCTGCTGTGTCGTCAGCACCCGTCCGATCAGGGTGCCTGGGTTGCGAAACTCCACCCCTCTCGCACGGTGTTCCGCCATCATGGCCCGCGACGGCTCGTCCCATGAAATGTCCGTCATGGCGTGGGTCCGCATGTAGGGCTGGCCGTCGTCGCCGGTCAGCACCTCGCCCACGAATCCATACCCGCTTTCCGTGAGGTCCAGCATGGACTGCAGCAGGGCATCGAACACCAGGGTCCGGTCGCGCGCGTCGATATAGGACGCCTGAGCCCGCCGGATGGCGTCCAGCATCCGGTGCTGTGCCAGCAGCTGGACGTTGGCCCGGTGCCCCTCCGTGGCGTCGGTGGTGAAGCCGTGCCAGAGAATGGATCCGTCGGACTCGCGGTGCGGCACGGCCTCCACGCTGAACCAGCGCAGCCCGCGTGAAGGAAGCAGCACGCGATAGGCCTGTCGCCAGGGCGTGAGATCCCGTGCCGAGACCGCCAGTGCCGCCCGGACGCCCGGCAGGTCCTCGGGATGCACGCGTCCAAACAGCGGCCCCGCGTCATGGCGAACATCCTCGGGCTCCACCTCGAACATCTCGCGGACCACATCGTTGACAAATGGAATCTCGCTGTGACCGTCCGGGTACAGGCGGGCCTGGTAGATCAGGCCCGGCACCCGGGCGGCAATGCTGCGGATGAACTCGGCCTGCCCGGCCATGGCCTCGATGGCCTGCTTTTCGGCCGTCACGTCCTGGATGACGCCAAAGTCCGTTTCGCGGTTGCCGTAGACCCGGGTTCGGCTCATGCGGGTGCGTACCCAGCAGATCTGCCCGTCCGGACGCCAGAGCCTGAATTCCAGCAGCCGTCCGTCCAGTGCCCGCCGGGCCTCCATCCAGGCCGCCCGATCGTCCTCGTGGATGGTCGAGCGCCCCTCGGTTCGCGTCATGGTGCCATCCGGCATCATGCCCGTGATGGCATACATGCCGGAAGACCACAGCACATGCTCGTCGTCCTCGGCATTCATCCAGTGACCGACATGCGCCAGTTTTTCGATCGCCTCGTGCAGTTCGACCTCGCGTTGCAGGCGCCGGTTGCTCTCGACCAGGCGCTGCTCGGCTTCGAATTCCCCGGTGATGTCCTCCAGGCTGACCAGCAGCAGCGCCTGCCCTTCGTGCGCCAGCTGTCGGGTCTTGATCCGCACCCGCCGCAACGCACCGGTGAATGCATCGACCGTGAACACCGTCTCGCCCGCGTCGATGGAATCGAGAAAACGCTGCCGGTCCTGTGGTCGCAGCCACTGGCCCAGATGCAGGGTGGTCTGCCCCAGCGCCTCCTCGCGGCTGACCCCGTTGAAGGCCACCCAGGCATCATTGACCGCCAGCAGACGGCCATCCGAGCGGCGGCTCAGGGCCAGGGGCATCGGAGCGGCCATGAAAAGCACGTCAAGCGGCGGGCAGCCAGCCAGCTCGCTCTCCAAAGGGGCCTGCCGGGGTACGTCTTCGTGCAAATCGTCGTGCGACGCTGGATCGAACATGAATAAACTTGGAATCAGACGGGGACAGGCACCGGCATCCGGGCTGCTAAAGTCCCCTTTTGGTCATCAGGCAACACAAAGTACCCATCTTGAGCGCACCGCTGGACAGACACACCCCCATGATGCAGCAATACCTGGCCATCAAGGCCGGGTTTCCGCTGACCTTGGTGTTTTACCGGATGGGCGATTTCTACGAGCTGTTCTACGGCGACGCAGAAAAAGCCGCCCGCCTGCTGGACATCACCCTGACCCAGCGCGGCCAGTCGGCCGGCGAGCCCGTGGTCATGGCCGGCGTGCCCTTTCACTCGGTCGAAAGCTATCTGGCGCGCCTGATCAGACTGGGCGAGTCGGTTGCCATCTGCGAGCAGGTGGGCGATGTGGCCACCGCCAAGGGTCCGGTGGAGCGCAAGGTGGTGCGGGTGGTCACACCCGGCACGCTGACCGACAGCGAGTTGCTCTCCGACAAGTCCGAAGCGATCCTGATGGCAGTCCAACCCGGCGCGCGCACCGGCGTGGGGCTGGCCTGGATGTCGCTGACGCAGGGCATCGTGTCCATGACCCAGTGCGCCAGCGACGAGCTGGCCGACTGGATCGCGCGCGTTGCCCCGGGTGAGGTGCTCTACAGCGCCGACGTCACCCCCGCCTTCGAGAAGACCCTGCAAGCCCTCGCAACCCAGCCACTGCCCAATGGCCAGAAGCTGGTGTCGGTGGTGCGGCCGGCCTGGGCCTTCGATGCGGCCCTGGGTGGGCGCAAACTGCTCGAACAGCTGCAGGCCGCCAGCCTGGCTGCCTGGGACGCCCAGGACCTCACCGACGCCCACGCGGCCGCAGGCGCCCTGCTGGACTATGCGGAACACACGCAGGGACGCGCGCTGACCCATGTGCGCAGCCTGCAGGTGGCCCGCAGTGACGAGCTCATCGACCTGCCGCCCGGCACGCGACGCAACCTCGAGCTGACCCACACGCTGCGGGGCGAGAACAGTCCGACGCTGTTCTCGCTGCTGGACACCTGCCACACCGGCATGGGCAGCCGCGCGCTGCGCCAGTGGATGCTGGAGCCGCGGCGCGACCGCAGCCAGGCCAGGGCACGCCTGGCGGCCATCGGCCAGTTGCGCGACGGCCTTTGGCACAGCCTGCGGGGCGACCTCAAGGGCGCCAGCGACGTCGAACGCATCACCGCCCGCATGGCCCTGGCCCAGGTCCGCCCACGCGAACTGGTGGGTCTGGTGCAGACCCTGCAACGGGCCCACCGGCTCGCGCAGACCCTGACCACGACCATCGACGCCCGCGCATCCGGAGGCTTGCTGGTCACCCTGGCTGCCGACCTGGTGCCACCGGCCGGGTGCGCCGAACTGCTGACGGCGGCCATCCGCCCCGAGCCTGCCGCCCTGATCCGCGACGGCGGCGTCATTGCCGATGGCTTCGATGCCGAACTGGACGAGCTGCGGGCCATCCAGACCAATTGCGACGGCTTTCTGATCGACCTGGAAACCCGCGAGCGCACGCGCACCGGCATTGCCAACCTGCGAGTCCAGTACAACAAGGTCCACGGCTTCTATATCGAGGTCACCCAGGGCCAGGTCGACAAGGTGCCGGACGACTACCGCCGTCGCCAGACCCTCAAGAACGCCGAGCGCTTCATCACACCCGAGCTCAAGGCCTTCGAAGACAAGGCGCTGAGCGCCCAGGAACGCGCACTGGCACGCGAAAAGTGGCTGTTTGAACAGCTGCTGGACCAGTTGCAGGCACACATCGACCCACTGACACGGCTGGCCCGCGCCATTGCCGCTCTGGATGCCCTGTGCGCGCTGACCGAGCGCGCACTCACGCTGGGCTGGAACGAACCCGTGTTCACGCCCGAACCCTGCATCGAGATCCGCGGCGGCCGGCATCCGGTCGTCGAGGCCCGCCTGAACGAGACCACCGGCGGCAGTTTCATCGCCAACGACACCGTCCTGGGCAGCAAGCAGCGCATGCAGGTCATCACCGGCCCCAACATGGGCGGCAAAAGCACCTACATGCGCCAGGTGGCCGTGATCGTCCTGCTGGCCAGCATGGGCAGCCATGTACCGGCGCAAAGCTGCCGCCTCGGCCCCATCGACGCCATTCACACCCGCATAGGCGCCGCAGACGACCTGGCCAATGCGCAGTCCACCTTCATGGTCGAAATGACCGAGGCCGCGCAGATCCTGCATGCGGTCACACCCAGGGAAACGGCGGGCCGTGGGGGAACCTATTCGCTGGTGCTGATGGACGAAATCGGCCGCGGCACCTCGACGTTCGACGGCCTGGCGCTGGCCGGTGGCATTGCAGCCCACCTGCACGACAAGGCCCGCTGCTTCACCCTGTTCGCCACTCATTATTTCGAACTGACCGAGTTCCCCGCCAGCCACCACGGCTCGGTCAACGTGCATGTGAGCGCGGTCGAAGGCGGCGGTCGCGGCGGCATCGTGTTTCTGCACCAGATCGAACCGGGGCCGGCCAGCCGCAGCTACGGCATCCAGGTCGCCCGACTGGCTGGCGTGCCGACCGCTGTGGTCCAGCACGCCAGGCACGCGCTGGCGGCGCTGGAAGCCCACAGCGAAAGCAGCCGCGCGCAGGTGGACCTGTTTGCGCCACCCCCGGCGGCTCCCGAACCCGAGACCCCGCCGGTCGTGGCCGCCCTGGCCCGCATCGACCCGGACGCGCTGTCACCCCGCGACGCGCTGGATCAGCTCTACGCCCTCAAGAAACTCGCCACCCAATCATGACCTACTGCGTCGCCGTCAAACTCAAGGCCGGTCTGGTGTTCCTCTCCGATTCGCGCACCAACGCGGGCCTGGACCAGATCAGCACCTTTCGCAAGATGATCGTGTACGAGAAGCCGGGCGACCGGTTCATGTGCCTGCTGTCCGCCGGCAACCTGTCGATTTCCCAGTCGGTGCGCGAGATCCTGCAGGTGGAGAAGTTGCCGGACCCCGACAGCGGCGATCCCCTGACCATCTGGAACGCCCGCAGCATGTTCGACGCCGCGCGCGTGCTGGGCTCGGCCGTGCGCCACGTCTACACCCGCGATGGCGAGGCGCTCAAGCGTGCTGGCGTCGAATTCAACGTGTCCATGATCTTCGGCGGCCAGATCGAGGGGGAAGGCATGCGCCTGTTCCAGGTCTATTCGGCCGGTAACTTCATCGAGGCGACGGCCGACACCCCGTTTTTCCAGATCGGCGAGTCGAAATACGGCAAACCGGTGCTCGACCGGGTCATCACCCCGGACACGCCGCTGGACGAAGCCGCCAAATGCGTCCTTGTGTCCATGGACTCGACGCTCAAATCCAACCTGTCGGTGGGCCTGCCGCTGGACCTGGCCGTCTACGAAGCCGATGCCCTCATGAGCGACCGGATCACCTGCATTGACGAGCAGAATCCGTATTTCCAGATGGTGCGCAACACCTGGGGCGAGAAGCTGCGCGAGGTATTCGACAGCATCGAGCATCCGACCTGGGACGACAGCCCCACCAACGTACCCCTGATGTGCGAGAGCCATGGCCGGCAAAGGCCGCTGCAGAAGATCAGGAACGAACGCGAAAAGCTCATCTGAATGTCCCTGATCATCTTCGCCCACGCCAACAGCTTTCCAGCCAGCACCTACAGCCTGCTGTTTCGCAGCCTGCGCTCGCGCGGGCACGCCGTCCGGGCCATCGAGAAGTTCGGTCACGACGCCCGGTACCCGGTCACCAGCAACTGGCCCAACCTGGTTCAGCAACTGGCCGATTTCGCGGCACCGGAAATCGCGAGTCACGGACGCGGCGCATGGCTGGTCGGACATTCGCTGGGCGGCTTTCTCAGCCTCATGTGCGCGGCGCGACACCCCGACCTCGGCGGACACGCCGTACGCGGTGTGATTCTGCTGGATTCGCCCGTGCTGGGCGGCTGGCGTGCCAGGACGCTGGAACTGATCAAACGGACACAACTGGTCGGCTCGATCTCGCCCGGGCGCATCAGTCGCCAGCGGCGCAACCACTGGAAAGATGCCACGACCGCGTTCGAGCACTTTGCCCGCAAACAGGCGTTCGCGCGCTGGGACCCCCATGTGCTGCGCGACTACATCACGCACGGGACCCATGACGAACAGACACCGCAGGGTCACCGTCGCGTTCTGTCGTTCGACCGGGATATCGAAACCGCCATCTACAACACCCTGCCACACAACCTGGACCGCCTGCTCAGGCGCCATCCCCTGCAATGTCCGGTCGGGTTCATCGGCGGCACGCATTCCCTGGAAATGCAGCAGGTCGGCATGACCATGACGCACAAGCTGGTCGGAAACCATCCCGAGCGCCTTCAGATGATGGAAGGCAGCCATCTCTTTCCCATGGAACGCCCGCAGGAGACGGCATCGGCCATCGACACCCTGCTACAGGTCTTGCAGCTCTGAACCCATCGTCTGAAATGCGCTGTCGGGCACAGGCTAACCCGGACAACGACCTGGCGCGCATCTTGGTATAACTGACAGACGGATCTCACCCTCCGAGGTGTCATGCCGACCCGGTTCAGGGCACGGCCTGTGCTTCGCATGTTCCCTTCCTTCATGATGCAAGCTATCGCCGCCAGCGCCGAGCGCACCGCCCTGTGGCGGCGCTTGTGGGACTGGCACCCATCCAAGCACAACCTGTGGGTTCGGCTGGCGGTAGCCATTGTTCTGACCCTGCTGGCGGGCTGGCTGCGGGTGGCCCTGGCGCCGGCCGAATCCGGGGGGCGCTTCATCACCCTGTCGCTGGCCGCCGCGATATCCGCGCTGTACGGTGGATTTGCCGCCGGCATGCTCAGCACCGCCATCGGCATGGTGCTGGTGAACTTCCTGCTGGTCGAGCCGATCGGCTCGTTTGTCTTCGCCGACCCGGTGGAGGCCTTCTGGCTGAACCTGTGGCACTTCTTGACCCAGCTGGTCGTGGTGGGTGCCATCTGGTGGATGCAGCGGCAGAACCAGCGCCTGCTCAGGCTGCACGGGGACCTGGAGTCCAGCCGGCAGCGATTTCGCGACACCTTCGAGCACGCAGCGGCGGGCATTACGCAGGTCGCACCGGACGGCACGCTGGTCCTGGTCAACAAGACCTTCTGCCAGATGGTCGGGTACCCCGAGGACGAACTGCGCCGGATGCGCTTTCAGGACCTCACCCACCCGGACGACATCGTCCCGGACGAGCGCTTGCTGGGACAGGTGCTTCGTGGCGAACGGGACCGCTATTCCATCGAGAAGCGCTACGTCCGCAAGGACGGCCAGATCCTGTGGGCTCACCTGACGGTCGCGCCCGTGCGTCTGGCGCCCGACGTCACTGCCTACCTGGTGTCTGTGGTGCAGGACATTTCGGCCATCAAGGCCGCCGAAGCGGCCCTGCGCACCAACGATCGCTTGATACAGCAGGCACAAGCCCTGGCGGGCTTCGCCAGCTGGGAGGCCGACCTGAAGACCAACCGCGTCCGCATCCAGGAAGGCTCGCGTGTCCAGCTGGGCCTGTCGACCAACGAGATCGCCGGACAGGAGGTGATGGACAGCATCCACCCGCGTGACCGGGACCGCATGCGGGCCGAATGGGTGGACGCACTCAAGGGCGTCCGGCCGTTCAACACCAGTTATACAGCTCAGATCGACGGGATGGATCGCTGGTTCAGCATTCGCGCCGAGTTCGAGCGCGACGACCAGGGGCGGGCCACGAAAGCGCTGGGCGTGACGCAGGACATCACCGAGCGCAAGACCGCCGAGCGGCAGATCCGCAAGCTCAACGCTTCGCTGGAACAGCGCATCCGGGAGCGCACCCGTGAGCTCAAGGCAGCATACGACGAGCTGGAAAGCTATTCCTACGCGGTGGCACACGACCTGCGCTCACCCCTGCGCCTCATCAATGGCTTTGCGCAGGCGCTGGAAGAGGACAGCCAGCATCTTGACGAACCCAGCCGCCGGCACCTGGAGCGCATCAAGCAGGCCAGCCGCAAGATGGGCCTGCTGATCGACGGCCTGCTCAAGCTGGCACAGGTCGGACGCGGCGAGCTGCACCGGCAGCCGGTGAACCTGAGCCAGATGGCCGTCCGGTCGCTGGAGGAACTGTCAGCCGAGTCGCCCCAACGCCAGGTCGACTGGTCGATCGAACCCGACCTGGTGGTCACCGCCGACCCGGGACTGATGGAGGCCCTGCTCCAGAACCTGCTGCACAACGCTTGGAAGTACACCGAAGCAACACCGGAAGCCCGCATCCGCATGTATGCGGTCGAGGACGGCGCCAGCACACGGTTCTGTATCGCTGACAACGGCTCCGGGTTCGACATGACCCGTGCCGACAAGCTGTTCCAGCCCTTCCAGCGCTTGCATCAACCACACGAATTCAGCGGCCTGGGCATCGGCCTGGCCACGGCGCACCGCATCGTGCTGCGCCATGGAGGCACGCTGCACGCCAAGGGGGTCCCGGGCCAGGGGGCCACCTTCTGCTTCAGCATTCCTCCGGTGGATGCACCAGAGTCCCATCCTTCGGGGCAATGAACGCGTCGGTTTCGCCGGCAGGTGGGGCTTCTGTATCGGCCGTGGACCGGGGGTCCATCTGAAGAACTGCCTGAGAGCCGCCCCCCATGACCACATAGTCGGCCTTGGCCTCGTCGGGCACTGGCGGTGCGTAGCGCATGCGCTTGAGTGTGTAGATGGCCAACAGCGCCAGCACGATACCGAAAAATGGCATCAGGCTGGCGGCCCCGAGCACATCCATCACAACGCCGCCCACGGTCGGCCCCAGCGCCGCACCCGCGCCGTGCACCAGCAGCAGCCCGCCGGTGAACTCCAGCAAGCGGGATGAATCGATGACATCGTTGACGTGGGTCACACCCAGGCCATACACCGTGAAAACCAGCCCGCCGTACACCAGGCCCAGCAGGGTCAGGACCCAATGCGGCAGGGTCAGCAGCAACAAGGACAGCGCAGCCAGGGCAGCGGCCGCCGTGCATACCCAGAACAGCACGATACGCCGGTCGTGCCGGTCGGAAAAATGCCCGACCGGCCACTGGAAAATGGCGCCCCCCAGGATGGTCGCCGCCATGAACGCGGCCACGCCCGTATCCGAAAAACCCAGGCCCTGCGCGTACAACGCACCCATACCAAAGAAGGTGCCATTGAGCAGACCTGATGCAAAGGCCGTGGCCGTTCCCAGGGGTGAGGCGTCATACAGGTTGCGCAGGCTCAGAACCGGCGCTTCCACCGGCTCGGGTTCCTCCACCGGCGTCAGGGTAATGGGCAGCAAGGCGAAGGAAAACAGGACGGAGACCATCGCAAACGGAACGAAACCCAGCCGGTCCCCCACCAGGATCAGCCACTGCCCCAGGGCCAGTGCAACGAAATTGACCGACATGTAGGCGGCAAACACCTTGCCGCGCTGGTCGCTGGGCGCCACGGTGTTCAGCCAGCTCTCGACCACCATGTACAGCCCCACCAGGCAGACCCCCGTGGTCAGGCGCAACGCCCCCCAGAACCACGGGTCGATCCACAGGGCATGCAGGATGGGCATGGTCGACGCCACCGATGCCATGGCAGCAAACGCCCGGATGTGTCCCACGCGCCGGATGATCACAGGGCAGACGTAGGTGCCCAGCACAAAGCCAGCAAAATAGGCTGACATCACCAGACCCAGGGTCACGCCAGAGAAGCTGGCCAGTCCGGCCCGCAGGCCGACCACGGAAAAAAGCAGGCCCACCCCCACGACCAGCAACCCCGCACCGCTGAGCAGGGAGGAAAGCGGAATCAGCAACTTGCCCATGACCCGAACCCGGAAGTGCGCTGTCCCCGCAGCCTCAGGCGGCCCAGTCCACCCAGCCTCCGTAGGCGGTGCCAATGATCAGCAGTCCGAAGGCAATGCGGTACCAGGCAAACGGAACGAAGCTGTGCTGACCAACGTAACGCAACAACCAGCGCACGCAGATCCAGGCCGACACCCATGACACCGCCAATCCGACCGCAAACAGGGGCAGGTCGCCGACGCCCAGGAGATCGCGGTTCTTGTACAGGTCGTAGAAGGCGGCGCCAAACAGCATGGGAATGGCCAGGAAAAAGCTGAACTCCGTCGCCGCCTTGCGATTGAACCCCACCAGCATCGCACCGATGATGGTGGCACCAGAACGGCTGACACCCGGCACCAGCGCCGCACACTGGATCAGGCCCACTTTGAGCGCATCGGCCCAGCGCACCTGGTCCACGTCATCGATCGACGAAACCGCGCCGCGCGCCTGCAGCCGTTCAGCCCACAGAATCACCAGTCCACCAACAATGAACCCGCCGGCCACCACCAGGGGCGTGAACAGTACCCCCTTGATGACGTCGATGAACAGCACCCCGGCCACGGCGGCCGGCAGGAAGCCGATCAGCACATTGGCCGTGAAGCGCCTCGCGACGGCCTCTCGCGGCAAGCCGACCAGTGTCTGCCACAGGCGCTCGACGTAGAGCGAGACAATGGCCAGGATGGCGCCGGTCTGGATCACCACCTCGAACAGCTTGACCTTCTCACCCGTCCAGCCCAGCAAGGTGGCCGCCAGAATCAGGTGACCGGTCGACGAAATGGGCAGGAACTCGGTCAGACCTTCGACCACGCCCATGATGGTGGCCTTGATGAGCAGTGCAATGTCCATGAATTCAGGTGCTGGGGTTCAGGCCCGGCTGGCCCGCGACACCCCTGGGGTGAATGACAAGCGCCCTATCCTACCCGCTGCGCAGCCCGACACTGCCCGGATGGACATCGGCCTGCTGCGTCTATAGTGCAGGACAGACATGAAGCCCTACCACCTGCTCCGGCAAGCAGATGCCGCACGGACCTGGCTCGACGGCCTGGGTGTCCGGCACCTGCTGCTCATTTCGCCCCACCTGGATGACGCCGTGTTTTCGGCAGCCGGCCTGTTGCGTGCGGCTGCCGATCGCAGCACGGTGTTGACGGTCTTCACCGAAGGCACGCCTGGCGACGCCAGCGCCTGGACCAGGGCCGCCGGCTTTGCAGACACCCCGTCGGAATTCGCGGCCCGCCGGGCCGAGGATCTGCGGGCGGCCCGGCACCTGAGCGGGCGATTCATCCATGCCGGACTCCACAGCGGCCAGCTGGACGACGTCCAGGCCCGCCACCACATCGCACGCTGGCTGGGCGAGAACGCATCCACGGGCGAAGACACGCTGGTGCTCCTGCCGGCGGGCGCCGGCGGACAGAATCCCTATACGGCCTGGACGTCATGGCGCACGCGCCTGCTGCGGCGACCTTTCGGTGCGCCCGCCCACGGCGAACATGGCCTGGTGCGCGACCTGTTCTGGCACGCCCTGGCTGACCGGCCTTGCCGGGCAGGTTTCTATGCCGACTTGCCCTACGTCTGGAAACAGGGCGACCGGGCCCTGCACGACGAACTGGTCACACGACACGGCGGCTCACTGACACCGGTGCGCCTGCAGCCGGATGTCGCCGACAAGCTGGCAGCGGCTGCCTGCTACACCAGCCAGATGCCGCTGGTGTTTGGACAACAAGACGCCTATCGCCGTCGCGCCCTGGGGCGGCACGAGTGCTATTTCCTGGCCGACCCGGCCTGATCGTTTCCGCTCAGGCCGCCACTGTTTCAGCCGCCTCAATCCCGATAGTGACGGGGGCCGCGATCCCAGTGTTTCCGGTCACCTTTGTGATGACCCCGGTGCAGGCCCGGGTGACGGGAGTGACGATGCCCGTCATCGTAGTAAACCGGGCGAGGAACGACCACCACCGGACGTCCGATCACAGCAGGCGGCTGGGGATAGGCCAGCACCGGCCGGGGATAGATGACAGTCGGTGGCTGCACCACCACCGGTGCCGGGTAGTGCACCACGGCCGGCGGGTAGTGCACAACGGCTGGCGGGTAGTGGACCACGGGCGGCTGGTAAACCACCGGGGGCGCGTTGCTCACCCCGACCGACACACCTGGTGTGTTCACACCGACCGAGAAATAGACATCGCTGGCTTGCGCGGGAGTGATACCCGAGGAAAGCGCCCAGGCCGCACCGGCCAGACCGACAACGGCCATGGCACGGGCCCAGGACGACGTACGGGAGGCTTGCTGCCGCAGCAGGGAAAGAGTCGGCATCGCGGGCATCTGCATGGAGTTCTCCTGAATCGGGGACAGCAAGACACCGTCCCATGAGATGAATTACAGGCGATTTCCCGCTAAGCTCTTCCACACGCAACGTCAAAGCTGTTGCAGAACGTTAACGACATGACCCATTCCACCCTCCGACCCGCCGCCCGGGACATCCTGACGTTCTGGTTTGGCACGCCCCTGCAACAGGACTGGCCGGACACGGATCGCCATGCCCTTTGGTTTGGCGGCGGTGCTGACCTGGACCGGGACATTCGTGAGCGCTTTGCACCGCTGGTGGAACAGGCTGCCCATGGCGGACTGGCCGACTGGGAGCCGTCCATCGGGGAACGCCTGGCCCTGGTCCTGCTACTGGACCAGTTCAGCCGGAACGTCCACCGGGGTACGGCCGCAGCCTTCGCTGGCGATGCCCGCGCCCAGCAACTGGTGCGGCAAAGCGTGGCGCAGGATGCATACACGCAATTGCCCACCGTGGGTCAGGTATTTCTGTTCATGCCCTTCATGCATGCCGAGGACCTGGCGCTTCAGGACACTTGCGTGACCCTGTTCCAGGACCTCATCGCGCGCAGCCCGCCGGAGCTGCAGATGAAGCTGGCCGGCAACCTGAGCGCAGCACGGCAGCACCGGGACATCGTGGCCCGCTTTGGCCGCTTTCCCCACCGCAATGCGGCGCTGGGCCGCCAGGACAGTCCGGACGAAGTCCTGTTCCTGCACAGCGGCCCCCGGTTCGGGCAGTGAACCGGCCCGTTCAGAAAAACGCCAGCGCGAGAAACATCAGCACCGCGCCGATACATCCTGTGACCAGGTGGGTGAGCCAGACCGGCACCCCGGCCGCTGGTTCCGGCACAGGCTGGTTGCGCAGCTGGCGCAGCTTTTCCAGGTAGGGTGGGTCCGACAGGGTCGAGGGAAAGCCGGCAGCCTGTTGCGCCGCCGGGGGTTCGACCCGCGTGGGGCTGCCCGGCATCGCCCATCCGGCCCACAGCGCATGGGCGAACTGTGGCGCGACGGCACCCTGCTCGACCGCGGTCTCGATGTCGCCCCAGGACAGCTGGACTTTCACGCCTGGTTGAAACACGTCATCGGCAACGGTCTCGGCCCACCGGGTGGGCTCATCCATGGAAACGGTTTCAGGGTTGTCGGTGTTCATGGTCGGGGTTTGGCAGCCGGCAATCCTGTAACAATAGCCGAATCCGGCCGCCACTGAGAAGCCCCTGGGCTCCCCCCGTCGCGCGGATGCCGGTGCAGCGTGCACTTTTTCGGACCAGGGCACCCCTTCGTCAGGGCAGGTTTTCGCGCAGCACGATACTGATGCGCACGGGCTCCACCCCTGCATTGGCCGACCGGCCCTCGCGCAGGTTGGTGAAGATGCGCACGGCGTTCAGCAGCACCGTCTGCGGATGCTGGTTGATCACCGCGTCCAGCGTGCCGTCGATCAGCAAGGCCCGGGTGTCCGGCGTGAGGCCGTGCGCCACGAACACGACAGCGTTCGCATCACGCTTTTGCTCCTTCAGGGCACGACCCACACCTTCTGCACCGCCACCGATGTTGTACAGCCCCACCAGATCGGGGTGCTGACGCAACAGCGAGCGGGTGAGACGGTAGTTGGTTTCGGCGTCGTCGCGGCCCTCTCGAACGCCCACCACGCGCAAGCCCGGAAACTCGTCTTCCATCAGCCGCAGAAACCCCATCTCGCGCTCTTCATGGCCACGGTAGGCCAGCGAACCGGCAATCAGGGCGACCGATCCGGTGCGCGGCCCCAGAAACCGCCCGATCAGCGTGGCGGCCGTCCGTCCGGCGGCCCGGTTGTCCATGCCGATATAGGCCTCGCGACTGGACTGCGCGAGGTCGGAAATGAGCGTCAGCACATGCACGCCTCGCGCGCTGAGATCGTCCACTGCATCGCGCACACGCGGATGCTCCAGCGCCATGAAAGCCAGCCCCTGGGCCTGGCGGCCATGGCGCCTGAGCGCTGTCGCCACGCCTTCAGGATCGAAACTGTCGATGTAGTGCACCCGGCAACGCACATGAAAGGGTGCAATCACGTCCAGCGCGCCTGCAATGCTGTCGCCCAGCATGCGCAGGTAGCGGTTGGTACCGGCTGGCAGCAAGAACACCAGCTCCATGGGCGGTGGGCGCAGCGCCCGCCACAGTTCCGCATCGGGCAGGTATTGCAGTTCGGCTGCCGCCTTGAGCACGCGCTGCGCCGTGGCCGGGCGCACCTGCAGGCGTCCGTGAAGCACACGGTCCACCGTGGCCGTGGACACACCGGCGGCGCGGGCAATGTCGGGAATCCGGCTTCGTTGTGTTGAATCCATCAAAACACATCATTCAAGATCATTGTTGGTGCTGGAATTTGAACGTAGGATCGTCCCCGATGCAAGACTTTGCATCAGATTCCATCAGAACCCGGTTCGGAGACAAGTCATGACCCCATCCCGCTTCACCCTGCCCCGCCGCAGCCTGCTGGCCCTGGCCGCCGCCTGCGCGTTTGCCGCCCCCGCGCTGGCGCAAAAGACCATCGAATGGCGCTACGGCCACATGAATCCACCCAACAGTGCTGCTGGCCAGCAGGCGCAGTGGCTCTCGGAGGAAATCGCCAAACGCACCGGCGGCGCCGTCAAGGTGACGGTCTATCCCTCTTCCCAGCTGGGCAAGCTGCAGGAACTGGCCGAAGCCGTGTCCACGGGCACCATCGCGCTCTCGCACAACACGGCCGCAGCCATCGGATCGCTGCATGAGCCATTCGCAGCGCTGGACACGCCGTATCTGTACCGCGACGTCGATCACCTCATGAAGGTGATGGATGTCAACTCGCCCGTGATGAAAACCCTCAATGAGGGACTGGTCCAGGACGCCGGGGTACGTGTGCTGTATGCCTACTACTTCGGCACCCGCCACCTGACCACCAACAAGGCGGTCAAGTCGCCCGCCGACCTGGCGGGCCAGAAGATCCGTGCCATTCCGTTTCCCATCTACATGACCACGGTCGAAGCCATGGGCGCCGTGCCCGTGCCAGTCGACTGGTCCGAGGTGCCCACCGCCCTGGCTACGGGCAAGGTCAACGGCCAGGAGAACCCGGTCAATGTGGTGCTGTCATCCAAGCTCTACGAATCACAGTCGCACCTGATGCAGACGGGCCACATCATGAACGCCCAGGTCATCGTGGTGAACGAGCGTGCCTGGCAAAACCTCTCGCCTCAGTTGCGTGAGCAGATCTCGGCCGCAGCGGCCGAGGTGCGCCGCAAGGCCACCGAGTCGGTTCGCAGCCAGGAAGCGAGCGAGACAGAGGAACTCAAGAAGCACAAGATGACCATCGTCGGAACAGCCCAGGGGCTGGACGTGGGCGCGTTCCGGACCGCCGTGCGCAAAGCCGCGGACCAGAAATTCGGTGCCAAATGGGGAGACCTCTACAAGGCCATCGAGGCCGTTCGCTGATGTCTGACCAGCCCGTCGCACAGGCCGGCCTCAAGGTCCCGGCCGGCCCCCTGCGCCCGCTCTTGCTACCGCTGTGCAAGGCCTTCGAGTGGATCGCCATGGTGATGCTGGTGGTGGCCACCTCGGCCATCATGACCGAGGTGGTGGCCCGCGGGGTATTGCAGCTCGGGCTGCCCGCCGTCGGCGAGCTGGCACGCTATGCCGGACTGGGGGTCATCTTCCTGGCCGTGCCACTGCTGCTGGCGCGCGGCATGCACGTGAAGGTCGACATGCTGCACCGCATGGCCACCGGCCCGCTCCACCGGGCCATCGCCATCGTCAATGAAATGGCCACCTTCGTCTTCTGTGTCGCCTTCCTGGTTTCGTGCTGGTGGTTCATGCAGCGCGCAGGCCGCTTCTCCACCCCGGCGCTGAACATGCCCAACCTCTGGTACTACCTGCCGGCCATCGCCGGCATGGCGCTCACCACCCTGGTGTCGCTTGATCGCGTGTTTGGCATTGTGCTGGGCCGCGAAGTGACCGAACAGGAGAGCCACCCATGCTGAGCCTGACCGCCGTCACGCTGTTTGTGGTGCTGCTGCTCTGTGGCGCACCGGTCGCGGTCGCACTGGGCCTGGGGTCGGCCGCCGCGCTCTGGTATTTCGAGATGCCGATTGCGGTCGTGGCCCAGCGCATGGTGAACGCGCTGGACTCGACAACGCTGCTCGCGGTCCCGATGTTCATTTTTGCCGCCGCACTGTTCAATGCCGCGGGCCTGACCTCGCAGCTGTTCGACTTCGTTCGCATGGTGGTCGGCCGCATTCGCGGCGGCCTGGGCTACGTGACCGTGCTGACCTATCTGGTGTTCTCCGGCGTATCCGGGGCGGCGCTGGCCGACATCGGCGCCCTCGGTCGGATCCAGATCGGCATGATGCGTGAACAGGGCTACAAGGACCATTTCTCGGCCGGCATCTGTATGGCGGCCGCCACCCTGGGGCCCATCTTCCCGCCATCCATCCCCCTGGTCATCTTCGCCATGGCGGCAGAAGTCTCGCCTGTGAAAGTACTGATCGCCGGCATCATTCCCGCCTTCATCATCATGTTCTTCATGATGGCCATGGTCTGGTGGACAGCGCGCCGGCTCGGCCTGCCACGCGACACGATCGAAGTCACGCGCGAGGCGTTCCTGCGCCGCTTGTGGTTTGCTGCGCCCGCCCTGCTGGCGCCAGTGGTCCTGATCGGCGGCATTCTGTTTGGCATCTTCGGTGAAACCGAGGCAGCAGCGGTGACGGTGGTCTATGCCCTGGCGGCAGGCCTGTTCTTCTACCGGGCGTTGAACTGGCGCGGCTTTGTGGGCGCGCTGCGGGAGACCGTGCAGTCCACTGCCAGCATCATGTTCATCGTGGGAGCCGCCGCGCTGTTTGCCTGGGTCCTGACGATCGACCAGATCCCGACCAAGGCCGCCGACCTGCTGCTGGGCCTCTCGGAGAGCCCCTGGATGTTGCTCATCATCGTCAACATCCTCCTGCTGGCAGTGGGCATGGTGCTGGAGACCATCGCTGCCATCCTGATCCTGGTTCCGATCATTGTGCCGGCACTGGCCGCCGCCGGCGTCGATCCGGTGCATCTGGGTGTGGTGGTGGTGCTCAACCTGATGATCGGCCTGCTGACACCACCCGTGGGCATGAGTCTCTACATGGTGAGCACAGTCACCGCCATGCCGGTCGAAAAAGTCATCTCGGCCGCCATTCCCTGGATCGTCTGCCTGCTCCTGTCGCTGGCCGCGGTCACTTTCGTCCCTGCAGCCTCCACCTGGCTGCCCAACCTGATGCTGAACTAGAGAGCACCCCATGAGCCGCTTCTTCGGAGAAATTCGCCAGGTCGCCTACCTCGTGCCCGACATCGAGGCTGCGATGGACCACTGGTCACGCATGCTGGGCGTCGGGCCCTGGTTCTACAACCCCAGAGTTCCGATCCGCAACTACCACTACCGTGGCCAGGCATTCGAACCGCACAACTCGGTGGCGTTGGCCAATGCGGGCAACCTGCAGATCGAGTTGCTGCAGACCCGCAACGATGTGCCGTCGATGTACCGCGACTTCCTGCTGGCCGGGCACCAGGGTGTCCAGCACGTGGCCTACTGGACAGAAGACTTCGACGCCGACCTGGCGCGCGCCGAAGCGGCCGGCTTCAAGGTCTGCATGGGTGGCGAAGTGGGCGAAAACGGCCGTTTCGTCTACTTCGAGGACCGGTGCCCGCTGCCGGGCACGACCATCGAACTGTCCGAAGTGGCAGGCCCCAAGGGACGCCTGTTCAAGATGATCCGCGAAGCCGCCGTCGACTGGGACGGCCAGGATCCCGTGCGCCCGTTCCCCGACCTGTCCAAGCTGTGATGAACGACACCCTGCGCGCCCATTACCTGATCGAGACACCGCTGGACCCGGCCCGCGTGGCCGAGGTGCTGGCCGGCGAGCAAAGCAGCGGCACCTTCGTTCGGGTGGCTGGCGAGACCGATGCCCTGCGCGCACGCAGCCGGGCCGTCGTCAGCGCCGTCGAAGAACTGGAACCACTGACCACCCCCAGCCTGCCCAGTGCCTGGCTGCAGCGCCAGTCTGTGGCCGGCCCCTGGCGCCGCGCCCGGATCGCCGTGGACTTTCCGCTCGCCAACGTCGGGCACAACCTGCCGACACTGTGGGCCACGGTGGCCGGCAACCTGTTCGACCTGGGCGAGACCACCGGACTGCGCCTGGAGCGGCTGGAGCTGCCGCCCGCCTTGCGCAACCGGTTCGAACGACCGCGCCACGGCGTGGCCGGCACCCGCCTGGCCGCTGGCGTGGCACACGGCCCGCTGGTGGGAACCATCATCAAACCGAACGTGGGCCTCTCTGCACTGGAAACGGGCGCGCTGGTGGCCGACCTGTGCCGCGCCGGTGTGGACTTCATCAAGGACGACGAATGCTGCGGCGACCCGGAACACGCCCCGGTGGCCGACCGCATCCGCGCCGTCATGGCGGCGGTACGCGCGCATCGCGACACGACCGGCAAGCAGGTGATGGTGGCCATCAACATCAGCGACGAGCACGATGCCATGCTGCGCCACGCCGAACTGTTGCAGCGCGAAGGCGGTGTCTGCGCCATGGTCAGCCTCAACTGGACCGGACCGGCATCGGTGCAGGCCCTGCGCCGCCACACCGACCTGATCCTGCACGGCCACCGCAATGGCTTCGGCATGTGGGCACGCCACCCCGCCCTGGGCGTGGGGTTTCAGCCCTATGCCGCCTTGTGGCGCCTGACCGGCGTGGATCACATGCATGTCCACGGACTGGCCGGCAAGTTTGCGCAGGATGACACTGAAGTGCGCGAAGGTGCGCGTGATTGCCTCAGCCCGCTGGCCGATCCGGCCGATGCCTCCGACGTGGTCATGCCGGCATTCAGCTCGGGGCAGTGGGCTGGCACCCTGCCGCTCACGCTGGACACGGTGCCCAGCGGCGACCTGCTGTTCATGTGTGGTGGCGGCATCCTGGCGCACCCCCAGGGACCGGCCGCCGGCGTGCGCAGCGTGCGGCAGGCCTGGGCCGCATGGCGTGACGGTCAGCCGCTGGCCGAAGCGGCCGCGCAGGCGCCTGAGCTGCAGGCCGCGATGGCTGCGTTCGGCGACAGGCACTGAGCGGACCGCGTCCATGTTGCGCCTCGCCTGGTACGGTGACGACTTCACCGGCGCATCCGACACGCTGGCCACGCTTTCGGCCGCCGGCCTGGACGCACTTCTGTTCACCAGCGTGCCAACGTCCGGACGGCTCGCGCAGGTCGGGCCTCTGGACGCCCTGGGCATCGCCGGCACGGCACGCGCCCTGGCACCCGAGGCCATGCGGGACGAACTGGCGCCAGTGGCCGACTGTTTTGCCTCGCTGGAGGTGCCGGTCACCCACTACAAATGCTGCTCCACTTTCGACAGCGCCCCCCATGTGGGCAACCTGGCAACGGGACTGGACGCGCTGAGACGGCCCACCCATCAGTCCTGGGTGCCCATCGTGGGCGGTCAGCCCAGCCTGGGGCGGTACTGCATCTTCGGTGAGTTGTATGCCAGTGCCACGCTGGGTGGCCAGGTCCACCGGATCGACCGGCACCCGACCATGAGCCGGCATCCGGTCACGCCCATGCACGAGGCCGACCTGCGCCTGCACCTGGCCCGGCAGGGTCTGAGCCGGGTGTCGTCGCTGGACGTCCGGCTGCTCGACGGTGCCAGCGACAGCGTGCTGGATGGCGCGCTCGAAGATCACCTGTGTAGCGAACCCCAGGCGGTGCTCTTTGACGCGCTGCGCGAAGACCATCTCGCACGGATCGGTCGCTTGCTGTGGCAGCGCGCGTGTCGGCACCCCCTGCTCGCCCTGGGCGCCAGCAGCGTCGCGCAGGCATTGCTGGCCCATTGGCGGCAGGATGACGGCCTGTCTGGCGACCTCAGGCCGCAGGTCGCTGCTGCGGCCGGACCGGTCTTCCTGCTGGTGGGCAGCCAGTCGCCCGTTACCGCGCGCCAGATGATGGAAGGTTCGGAAGGCTACGAGACGCTGACGCTGCCGGTTGAGGATCTGGTATCCGGCGACAGTGGTTTGCAGGCCTGGATCCGGCGTTGCGTGGCGGTGCTGGCCGAAGGACGATCACTGCTCGCCAGGACCGCCCCTGCCGGAACGGATGGCAGCCCGCCCAGGGCCGTGGCTGAAGCGTGCGGACGACTCCTGTCCGCCGTGCTGGAACAGGCGCCACACGTGCGTCGTGCGGGCGTCGCCGGTGGCGACACATCGAGCTTCGCACTTCGCGCCCTGTCCCCCTGGGCCTTGCGGTGGGCGGGAACGCTCGCGCCCGGCGTCCCCCTGTTGCGTCTGCATTCCGACAACACGGCCATGGATGGCCTGGAACTGATGCTCAAGGGTGGCCAGATGGGGCCGTCCGACGTGTTCCAGCGCCTGCGTCTGGGCACCCCGGGCGCCTGACGGTCCCGAGGGCAGGACGACGGCATCCTGCCGGACGCGTTACACCCATTGCAGAAATTACCAGGTCTCGGGGCACGCGCTGCCCGGGCTTGTCCTAAGGTGCAGCCACCCGCATCGGGCGGGGAAACCCAAGGAGACAAGCGTGTTCAAAACACAAACAGACCTGTTGATTGACAAGAAGACCCATGGAGGCAAGATATTCTGCGGCGAATGGCTGACGCCGCAGGGCGGCACGGCACCCGTGACCGACAAGGCCAGTGGCGACACCCTGTTCGAGACGGGCATCGCCAATGCCGAGGACGTGGACCACGCCGTGCAGATGGCGCAGGCAGCCCAGAAAGACTGGTCGGCCCAGCCGGCGACCGTGCGCGGCGACATCATCCGCCAGTTTGCCCGCCAGGTCGAACAGCATGCTGACGAGCTGCGCGAGTGGATCGTTCGCGAGACCGGCTCCATACCGCCCAAGGGGGATTTCGAGATCTTCACCACCGTACGGGAGGCACTGGAAGTCGCAGGCCTGGCCGGTCGACCCGTCGGCGAAATCCTGGCCTCGTCCAGTGGTCGCACCAGCTATGCCCGCCGCATTCCCGTGGGCGTGGTGGGGGTGATCACGCCCTGGAACTCGCCCTTCATCCTGGCAGCCAGGGTGATCCTGCCTGCCCTGGTTCTGGGCAATGCGGTCATCCTCAAGCCCGACCTGCAGACACCGGTCTGCGGTGGCCATCTGGTCGCCCGCCTGTTCGAGCTGGCCGGCCTGCCTCGTGGCCTGTTGCACGTGGTTCCCGGCGGCCCGGACACCGGCGAGGCTCTGGTGGCGCATCCGGGCACCGGCATGATTTCATTCACCGGATCGACCGCCGTGGGCCGTCGCATCGGCGAAGTGACCGGACGCATGCTCAAGCGAGCCGCACTGGAGCTGGGCGGCAACAATGCGTTGATCGTGCTGGACGATGCCGACCTGGACAAGGTCAGCTCCGCCGCAGCCTTCGGCTCGTTCTTCCACCAGGGCCAGATCTGCTTCACGGCGGGTCGCCATCTGGTGCATGAACGCATTGCACAGGCCTACACCGAACGGCTGGCCGGACGGGCTTCGGCCCTGCACTCGGGCAACCCCCATCTGGCCCAGGTGCATCTGGGTCCCATGATCAACCGAAAGCAGGTCGACCGAGCCCAGGCGTTGTTGCAACGCTCCATTGACCAGGGCGCCCGGCTCGAGAGCGGAGGCGGCATCGACGGCCTCTACTTCCAGCCCACCGTGCTCAGCGGCGTGACACCGGACATGGACGTGTTCAAGGATGAGATATTCGCGCCCGTGGCGCCTATCACCACATTCCGTACCGATGAGGAAGCGATCGATCTGGCCAACCGGACCGAATACGGCCTGGTCGCCTCGATCTTCTCGGGCAGCCAGTCCAGGGCGATGCACATGGCCTCGCGCATGAAGACCGGCATCGTGCACATCAACGACCAGACCGTGAACCACGATGTGTTCGGCGCCATCGGCGGCATGGGTGCCTCCGGCAATGGTGCCAGGTCGGGCAACGTGACCTCGCTGGACGAGTACACGCATTGGCAGTGGATCACCGTCGGCGACGACGTGCCGCCCTACCCCTTCTGAAAACGACACTGCCATCGCAGCCGCCGTGCGGACCCTTCCCGGGGTTCGGCACGGCGGTGCCGTTCAGCCGCGCAGCTTGATCAGCAGCTTCATGATGCCCAGCGCCTTCTGGTTGGTGAAGGGCGGCTGGAACATCATCTGGATGGTCGAGAACGGGGCCTGGTAGTACACCGGGCGCAGTTTGGAGAAGGTGACGAAACCTTCGTAACCGTGGTAGTGGCCCATGCCGCTGGCGCCCACACCGCCGAATGGCAGATCGTGCTGGGCCACATGCAGGATGCCTTCATTGACCGACACACCGCCCGACATCGTGCGTTCGATGAACAGGTTCTGCAGGCGCTTGTCATGCGTGAACGGGTACACCGCCAGCGGCCGGTCGCGCGAGGTGATGTAGCGCACCACATCCTCGGGGTCGCGATAGGTCAGGATCGGCAGGATGGGGCCGAAGATCTCGCGCTGCAGTACCACCATGTCGGGCGTGGCCCCCAGCACCAGATGCGGTGCGAATTTGCGCTTCGCCGCGTTTGGCGCGGTGCCGGGAGCCAGATTCACCAGGGTGGCGCCCTTGGCCTGGGCGTCGGCCAGCGTGTCCTGCAGGCGCTGGTAGGCCCGCTCGTCGATGATGGAGGTGAAGTCCGGGCCGTTGATATCGGGGTAGCGATCGGCCACCAGTCGCCTGGCGTGGGAGACAAACTCGTCCACCTTGCCTTCGGGCAGGAACAGGTAGTCGATGGTGGTGCAAATCTGCCCGGCATTGAGCAGCTTGAGCCACATGATGCGTTCGGCAGCGGTCTTGATGGAGAAGTCGGGTCCGACGACGGCCGGCGACTTGCCGCCCAGCTCCAGCGTGACCGGCGTCAGGTTGGCAGCGGCGTTGGTCATCACGGCACGCCCGGTCTGACCCGACCCGGTAAACAGCAGGTGGTCGAAAGGCAGGGCACTGAAGGCCGGGCCCCGGCCGCCGGCGTCTTCAAAGAAAGCCAGCTTGTCGAGCGGGAAGTACTTCGGGCTCAGCTCACGCAGCACGCGTGCCAGGTGCGCGGAGTTTTCCGACATCTTGACCATGGCCCGGTTGCCGGCGGCAAAGATCGAGGTCAGAGGCGCGATCGACAGGTTGAGCGGGAAATTCCACGGCACGATCACGCCAACCACGCCCAGCGGCTGCGGAATCAGCTTGTTCTTCGCCAGCGGATACATCATGGCGTCCACGTGGCGCTTCATCGGCTTCATCCAGCGCTTGAGTTGTTTGATGGTGTCGCGGATGCCGTCCAGCGCCACGAAGAACTCGCTGAACAGGGTCTCGAATTCGGAGCGGTTGCCATAGTCACGGTTGATGGCCTCGACGAGCGCGGCCTGGTTCTCCTTGAGCATGCGCGCCAGCGCCTGCAGGTCGGCCACACGCTCCTTGTGACCCGGATTGGGGTTGGCCAGATAGGCCTTACGCTGGATGTCCAGAGTGGACAGGAACTCTTCGGGCATCTGCACAGCCAGATGCTTTGGGTCGATGGCGTTCATCAGGTGTCTCCGTATATCGGTCTGTTTCCGTGCCGGCGCCGGATCAGCACAGGCGCGCGGGGAGACCCGATGCTAGGCCGGGGTCAGAACCCGGTGAAGGACACCGGCTGCCAGTTATCGGACACTGCCTGACACGAAATGTCAGTGCACGTCAGCGTCTGCCGGTCCAGGGATCCGGTTCTGCTGACGGAACTCGGCGGGCGACAGTCCGGTCCAGCGCCGGAAGGCACGGCGAAAACTCCGGGCGTCGGACAAACCGATCGCCACCGAGATGGTTTCACTGGAAGCGCCCTGTCTGAGCATCTGGATGGCCCGGTTCAGGCGATCCTGGTCCAGCAGATGCGAGTAGTCGATCCCTTCACGCACCAGCATCCGGTGCAGGGTACGCAAACTCACATGCATGTCGTCGGCAATATCGTCGAGCCGAAGCAACTGGCCTGCCGGTGTAAACAGGCGCGCCAGCAGGGTGGTCTGTTCACGCAGGCCGATGGCGTGGATTTCCTGCTCGCACAGGTTCTCCCAGTAGGCGCAGGTGTGCGGGTCGTAGTTCGGATTGCGGATGTCCAGCACATGCTTGGGAAACACCATACGCGCCACCTTTGCGCCACCGGTGACCGGCGTGCCCAGCAGATCCGCCAGCCGCGAACTCACAGCGCTGTCATTGCCCGGCAGCTCCACGCGAACCAGCGGAAACTGGCCGCCGCAGAAGGTCTTGAGCACATTGAAATTGGTCAGCAGGTGGTCGATTTCGAAGAACCCCCTGCACTCGGCATCGTCGAACAGATGGGGGGACTCGATGGCACAGGTGTCGGGTTCGCCCGTGTCCCTCACCAGGGTGTGGGCCATGAGCGAGCCGGCCAGCAACTGGTGCCGGATGCCGAACTCGATGGCAGCACCGGCCGTCGGCTGGGCCGACAGCGCCGGCCCCAGCAATCCAAGCTGGGTCACCGACTTGTAGAGGCCGGTTTCGCAGGCCAGCACCAGGCCGCCGTGGCGATGAACCGCACGGCTCACACCCTCGCGGATACGGGCATAGCTCAGGCGTTCACGGGATCCATCGGCGCTCCAGTGGCCGAACAGGTCGTTGGCCGACCAGCCCACGCTACGGGCCCAGGCCAGCACGCCGGTCAGGCTGTGAACGGGGAACACCGCGTCGTCCACGGACACGAAGCGCCGCGACGCCGGTTTGGCGGTGTCGGCGTTTCTCGTGGCAACCGAAGTCCCCCAATCTGGCATGCGATGTCCTTCAAACGTGGTGACTGCAACTCTATTCTTGCGCCATCGTCCGGGCAAGCATCTCACTGACCGGCGATGCAGACAGCAGAAGACTATATGGGACTTCCGCCACCGCGGTACTTGGTACTTGCACCAGTGTTCGCGCCGGACGGCCCCGACAGACCCGGACAAGGAGACAAGATGACCAGCAAATATGTGCTGGAACGCTCACGGCGTTCCTTCCTGAAAACCGGGGCGGCCTCGCTCGCCCTGATCGCCGCCGGCGGCTGGGTGGCCAGCCACTTTGCCGACCAGGGCGCCACCGTGGTGGTGCCCGATGCCAGGCTGCTGGGTGCGCAAGCCCAGACCATGCTCGCCAAGCTGACCGACGCCATCCTGGACGGCATGCTGCCCACCGATCCCGCCGCCCGCCAGGCCGAGATCGTGCGTGTGGTGGCCACCGCCGAAGCCTCCCTGCAGGCGCTGCCGCCGCACATCCAGAAGGAAACCCAGGACCTGCTGGTGATGCTGGGCGTGGCACCCACGCGCGCCCTGCTGATTGGCCAATGGTCGGGCTGGGCCAACGCCAGCCGAGAGCAGGTGGGCCAGACCCTGCAGGGCTTGCGCACCTCCTCGGTCGGCCTGCGCCGCGCCGTCTACATGGGCCTGCGCGACCTGGTCGCCAGCTGTTACTACGCCAGCCCCGCCACCTGGGCGCAGATCGGCTATCCCGGCCCCCTGCTGCGCGGCCCGGGCAAGGAAGTCTGATCAGCAAGGAGCACCCCCATGAACAATCGCATCACCTACAACGGCTCCACGCTGGACAAAGACCTGACCCTGGACGCTGACGTCGTCATCGTCGGCACGGGCGCCGGTGGCGGCATGACCGCCGAAATCCTCACCCAGGCCGGACTCAAGGTCGTCATGCTGGAAAAAGGCGGCTACCACACCGCCAGGACCTTCTCGCAGAACGAGGCCGAGGCCTTTCCCATGCTCTATATGGACGCCGGTGCCCAGCGCACCAAGGACAAGGGCATGGTCGTGCTGCAGGGCCGCAACGTCGGCGGCGGCACCACGGTGAACTGGACGACCAGCTTCCGCACGCCCGACTTCACGCTGAAGTTCTGGGAAGACCAGTACGGCGTCAAGAGCTTCAACAGCGCCGCCATGCTGCCGCACTTCGAGGCCGTTGAGCAGCGCCTGAACATGCACACCTGGCTGGAGGCGCCACCCAATACCAACAACGACATGCTGGCCCGCGGCTGCGAAAAGCTGGGCTTCAAGTCGGCCATCATCCGCCGCAACGTCAAAGGATGTGCCAACTCGGGCCTGTGCGGCGTGGGCTGCCCGATCAACGCCAAGCAGGGCATGATGGTCACCACCATCCCCAGCGCACTGGACCAGGGCGCCACCCTGGTCTATTGCGCCGAAGCCACCAAGATCCTGCACGACGGCAAACGCGCGACGGGTATCGAGGCCCTGGCCATGGACGCATTGGGCCAGACGCCCAACGGCAGGAAGATCCGCATCAATGCCAGACACGTGGTCGTCTCGGCCGGCGCCATCCGGTCCCCGGCGCTGCTGATGCGCTCCCAGGTGCCTGATACCTCCGGGCTGCTGGGCAAGCGCACCTTCCTGCACCCGGTGGCCGTCACGCTGGCGCACATGCCCGAGCCGGTCAACGCTTTCCACGGCGCGCCGCACTCGGTCTATTCCGACCACTACATGCTGCACGAGGGCAAGGTCAACGGGACGGCGCGCATGGGCTACAAGCTCGAAGCCATGCCGGTGACGCCGCTGTTCCTGGCTTCGCTGGTGGACAAGAATTTCGGCCCCGCCAGCGCCGAGGTGATGAAGGCGCTGCCGCACTGGCAGGCAGTCGATGCGCTGCACCGCGACGGATTCAACGACCACGAAGCCTGCGGCACGGTCGAGATATCGGACGACACCGGCGTGGTGCTGGACTACCCCATCACCGACTTCGTCAAGAAGAGCCTGACGGACGCAACAGTCGAACTGGCCGAGATCCAGTTCGCCGCCGGTGCCCAGTACGTGATGCCCATGCACATGGAAGCCACGCCGCTCAAGAGTCTGGACGAGGTCCGCACGTGGACCCGCAGCGCCTCCATGGACCCGCTGCGCCTGCTGGGTGGCTCGGCCCACGTCATGGGCGGCTGTCAGATGGGCACCACGGCCAGCAACTCGGTCGTCAACGAATGGGGACGCCACCACGCCATCGAGAACCTCTCGGTCATCGACGGCTCGGTGTTCCCGACCTCCGTCGGCCTGAACCCGCAGCTGAGCATCTACGCCACCGCTCACAAGAACGCCAGTGCACTGGCCCAGGCCCTCAAGGCCTGACGCTTTTCCCTTCGACAGCAAAACCCGCACCCGCACCCCGAGGCGGGGCATTCACCGGAGACAAACGCATGAACACCAACACCATCACCCGCAGCATCGTGGGCTTTACCCTCACAGCCATGGCCATGGCCGCCGCCGCACAGGACCTGCGCAAACCCGCGAGCGACTTCACGGCCCAGGCCAATAAGAGCTTCGGCGCTGCGCTCGACCTGGCCAACCCTGCCGACTTCGAAGCCGCCAGCCGCGGCCTGGTGGCCCGCATGCCCGATGGCGTGATCAAGACGGCAAAAGGTGACCCGGCCTGGGACATCAACCGGTACGATTTCGTCAAAGGTACGGCGCCCGACACCGTCAATCCCAGCCTGTGGCGCCAGGGCCAGCTCAACAACAACACCGGCCTGTTCAAGGTCACCGAGGGCATCTGGCAGGTGCGCGGCTACGACGTGGCCAACATGACCCTGGTCTCGGGCAAGAACGGCTGGATCGTCATCGACCCGCTGACCTCGGCCGAGGTGGCCAAGGCCACACTGGAGTTCGCCATGCAGCACCTGGGCAAGCGCCCGGTGACGGCCGTCATCTACACGCACAGCCACGCCGACCACTTCGGAGGTGTGCGCGGCGTCGTGGACGAAGCCGACGTGAAGTCCGGCAAGGTCGCCATCCTGGCACCCGAGGGATTCATGCACGAGTCAGTGGCCGAGTTCGTCATCGCCGGCAACGCCATGACCCGCCGCGTGCACTACATGTACGGCACGCCCCTGCCGGCCGACGAGCGCGGCAACGTCGGCATCGGCCTCGGCAAAACCGTCAGTGTCGGCAACCTGGGACTGATCGCGCCGACCGACACCGTTCGCAAGACTGGCGAAGAGCGTGTGGTCGACGGCGTGCGCATCGTCTTCCAGATGGCCAACGGATCGGAAGCGCCATCCGAGTTCAACTTCTATTTCCCCGACCACAAGGCCCTGTGCATGTCGGAGGTGGTTACCGCCCACATGCACAACGTCTACACGCTGCGCGGCACCAAGACGCGTGACGCCCTGGCCTGGAGCAAGTACATCAACGAGATGATCGACTTCTTCCCCGAAGCGGACGTGGCCTTCCGCAGCCACCACTGGCCGGTCTGGGGCGGCCAGAACATCCGCAAGCATCTGGTCAATCAGCGCGACATGTACCGCTTCCTGCACGACGAAGCCATGAACCAGGCCAACAAGGGCAAGAAGATGGGTGACCTGGGCAACGAAACCTTCATGCCCAAGGCCCTGGCAGCAGACTTCACGACGCGCGGCTACTATGGCTCGCTCAGCCACAACCTGCGCGCGGTCTACAACTTCTACCTCGGCTACTACGACAGCAACCCGGCCACGCTCAATGAGCTGCCACCGGCCGAGGCCGCCAAACGCTACGTCG
Source organism: Burkholderiaceae bacterium (assembly GCA_041396505.1). Classification (GTDB taxonomy): domain Bacteria; phylum Pseudomonadota; class Gammaproteobacteria; order Burkholderiales; family Burkholderiaceae_C; genus Hydrogenophaga. The sequence goes on along the minus strand of JAWKYL010000003.1, from coordinate 103,156 downwards.
AGGCCGTGGGCGGTGTCGAGGCCGTGATGACCAAGGCCAAGGCCGCCATGGACAAGGGCGACTACCGCTGGGCAGCCGAACTGAACAACCATGCGGTGATGGCCGAACCGGGCAACGAAGCCGCGCGGCACCTGCAGGCCGATATCCTGGAGCAACTGGGCTACCAGGCCGAGGCTGGCCCGTGGCGCAACAACTACCTGACCGGCGCGCACGAGTTGCGCATGGGCGTCAAGCCCTCGCGCCTGTCGGCGCAGGGTCCGGACATGATCAACGCCCTGTCGCTGGAAATGATCTTCGACTTCATCGCCGTGCGGCTGAACCACCGCAAGGTCGACGGTGCCGATATTGGCGTGCAGATGAACTTCAGCGACCTGAACGAGACCTACGCGCTGGAACTGTCGAACGCCGTCCTCAACAACACCAAGGGTCGCAAACTCGCCCAGCCCGATGTGTCGCTTACGCTCAGCCGCCCCACCTTCATGAAGATGGTGCTCGGTGGTGTGCCTCTGCCCAAACTGATCGAGTCGGGTGAAGTCAGGCTGGAAGGCAACCCCAAGGCCTTCGGCGCGATTTTCGCCAACCTCGACCCGTTCACCCCTCTGTTCAACATCGTCACGCCCTGAGGGGCATGCACATCCGAAGGAAGTTCCGATGACCACCGAACGCCCCTGGGACGCCGCCTACCGCCAGTACGGCATATCGCATGAAGCCCCTGTCTCGCCGTCTCCCACCGTCACGGCGCTGCTGGAGGCGGCCATGGAGCGCCATGCCGACCGGCCGGCCTTCCGCGGCTTCGGCCAGACGCTGAGCTATGCCGACGTGGACAGGCAGTCAGCGGCCTTTGCCGCCTGGCTTCAGCACGATCTCGGTGTGAAGAAGGGTGACCGCATCGCGGTGATGATGCCCAATTTCATGGCCTTCCCGCTCGCCTTCCTCGGCATCGTGCGGGCCGGTGCGGTGCAGGTCAGCGTCAATCCGCTCTACACCCCGCGTGAACTGGAACACCAGCTCAACGACTCGGGCAGCGAGATCATCGTCATCTTCAATGGCGCCACGCCCACGCTGGCCGAAATCATCGGCAACACGTCCGTCAGGCATGTGATCACCGTGAACCCCGGTGACGGCACGCCTGCCGAACTGCCCACTCCGCCAGTGGATGCGCGCCTGCAGGGCACGGTGCCTTTCTCGGCTGCCCTGGCCAACGGCGCGGCGCTGCGGCGCCAGCCAGTACCCATCGGTGGTGACGATCTGCTGTTCCTGCAATACACCGGTGGCACCACCGGCTTCTCCAAGGGCGCCGCGCTGACACATCACAACCTGGTGAGCAATGTGGCGCAGTTCAAGTCCTTCATGGCCTCGGCCACGCGTGAAGGGCAGGAGGTGATCGTCACCGCCATTCCGCTCTATCACATCTTCGCGCAGATGGTGAACTTCATCACCTACTTCTCCATCGGCTCGGACAACTGGCTGGTGGCGAACCCGCGCGATATGGACGGCTTCATCGACACGATGGCGCAAGCTCGCCCCACGGTGTTCATGGGCGTCAACACGCTCTACGCCGGCCTGGTGGCGCATCCGCGCCTGAAGGATGTGGACTTCTCGCGCCTGCTGCTCTCCGGCGGTGGCGGTGCCGCCGTCGTACCGGCCACATCGCAGAAATGGCAGCAGATCACCGGCAACTTCATCCGCGAGGGCTACGGCCTGTCGGAAACCGGACCGGTGCTGACCTTCAATCCGGAAGCCGTTGAAAGTTTCAGCCAGAGCACAGGCCTGCCGGTGCCAGGCACCGACATCGTGCTGCTGGACGCCAACGACCAGCCCGTAACACGGCAGGGCGAAGCCGGCGAGATCTGCGCTGCCGGCCCGCAGATCATGTCGGGCTACTGGCAGCAGCCCGAGGCCAACCAGGCGGCCTTCACCTCGGACGGCTACTTCCGCACCGGCGACATCGGCTATTTCGACGAGCGCGGCTTCCTGTGCATCGCCGACCGCAAGAAGGACATGGTCCTGGTATCGGGCTTCAATGTCTACCCCAACGAAGTGGAGGCGGTCGCCGCCGCCATGCCAGGCGTTCTGGAGTGCGCTTGCACCGGTGTCCCCGACGAAAAGACCGGCGAGGCGGTGCGCCTGTTCATCGTCAGAACCCCTGGCGCCAGTCTGGCCGAAGCCCAGGTGGTCGAGCATTGCCGCCAGCAACTGGCCGCCTACAAGGTGCCCAAGCAGGTCGTGTTCGTGGAGGCCTTGCCCAAGAGCACGGTGGGCAAAATTTTGCGGCGGGAGTTGCGCACGATGTGACCTGGGCCGGCAGGACTCCGGCCGCAAGCTGGCGCCAGACAAAGCAGCGACGCTGCAGGAACGCCTTGTCAGGGGAGACTCACCGCTGTCCCCACCAGCCTTGCCCCCGTCCCAGGGCCAGAACGCGGCCTTCGCCCCAGTAATACACCCTGGCGAAAATAATGCCTGCGCTCACGGCGGCGAACAGGGCAACCCAGGGCATCGGCTTATGAAACAACCGGGTCACCACCGAACTGACCTGATAGTGGCTCAGGTACATGAACATGGACGCCCCCGCGATTTCGCCGACCACCCGCTTGACGGGAGCAGGAACCAGAATTTCCGGCCAGAACAGCAACAGCGCACATCCTGCCCAGATGTAATACGTCGCCGACGTGAACCCATGGTGGGCCAATACGGCCATCGACACGATGGCCATCACCCACATGCGGGTCAGCACATCACGTGACGCAGAACTGGCGATCAACATGCCACACGCCACCGTCCACAGGTACCAGGTTGGCGTGCGGTGGTATAGGTAGGTCGTATCCCAGACCAACTCGGAAACGTAGCTCAAGGCCATCGCAAAGACCAAGAGCACCGTACAACTGGTCAACGGGCTGTCCCTGAATGCATTCCTGATGGCCTTGAAGGAGAACATGAAGGCCATCAGCAGCAACAGCTGCATGTATATCTCGGCGAAATAGAAATAGGCAACGCGGTATTCGCTCGGGTCGAACAGATTCGATATCAGCAGCAGCGGCTTCAATTCTGTTTGGCGCGCCCAAATCTGCAAGGCAACCACCACCATGACCGTCGGAACAGCAATCCGGACCACCGTCCCCAGTATCGTCCCCACCTTTCCGGTGCGGCTGATCTCCGGCCACTGGAAGCGCATCACGCTGTAACCGGCCAGCAAGAACAGGAAATAGGCGGCACCCCAGTTCTTGCTGTAGACGAACGTTTCCAGATGCAAGGCCAGGATGCAGATCATGAAGAATGCCCGCGTCACGGTGGCAGCCTCCACCCGGAGAAGGGCCTTTCCGGGTGCAGACTGAACGCCGCCCTGCAACTGTGCAACGGTCAACGACTCCCATCCGCTGGGCAGCGGACCGAACCGGTCCTCGAACCCCATGGAGAACTGGATGTACCCCAGCGAATCGCCGCCCAGCGCTTCAAAGCTGGCATCGTCATCGATTCTCTGACCTGGGAAAAACTGCTGGAAGAAACCCTTGACATCGCCGGCTCCAGGCTGCGCGGCATGGCCTCGCGTATTCACCTTGCCAGCAGACTGCTGGCTCTCAAGCACAAATGATTCGGTCAGAAGCCGGCGCAATGGCTTTCCTGTCGCCGTGTGCGGAATGGAGGGCATGACCTTCACGTGCAAAGCATCGCCGACTTCCAGACCGAGCGCCTTCAAGGCCTCGTTCGACGCCTTCCGCAATTGAACGGGATCCAGATCCACCGATTCCGCCACGACCAGGACGCCCTCTCCACGCAGCGCGTCCGGCACCTTGGCAACGACCAGACGCCCGCTTTGCGGCAGCAGTTTGCCGATCTTCTCTTCCAAAATGTCCGGGTTGACTTTCACGCCGCCGCTGTTGATGAGATCGTCGGCCCGCCCGTCGAAGAAGAGATAGCCCTCCTGCAGGTGCCCCATGTCGCCGGTGACCAGCCAGCCATCAGCGTCGGTCAATGTCTGCAAATGATCGCCCTCCAGGCGCGACCGGGCCACATGCGGACCCCGAACCCGGATGCGGCCATCGGCAGAAATGCCCACCTCGGTTTTACCGACCGCCCGTCCCACCGATTCGAGCAACGCGTCCGAAGCATCTGAAATCACCAGAAACGTGCTGCGTGAAGCCTCGGTCAACCCGTAGTGCTGGACGATCCGTGCGTTGGGAAAGAGATCACGGACGCCCTTTTTCTCAGCCGCAGTCATGAATTGGGAACCAATCTCCATCCAGCGAAGCTTCTTGCCCGCCTGGCCAATGACCTGCGGCTTCTGGAGCAGAATTCGAAGCAGGGTCGGCACGGCAGAAAGTGAATTCACTTCACCGGACTCGAGCATGCGCGACAGCTCCATTGGATCGAAGCCATGCGAAGGAATGTAGGACTGGCCACCCACGGCACTGACAACCCGAATGCGTGCCATACCAAAGCTGTGCGTGACCGGAACGCCCACGTACTCCCGAACCTCCGTCGTCAACTGCATCTGTTCAATGAGCCGGTCGGCAGCATCCGCGAAATTGGCATAGCTCAGAACAATGCCCTTGGGCTTGCCCTCGGTGCCCGAGGTGAACGTCACCTGGGCAGGCAGATCGTCGCGGATCAGCGCGTGCTGCTCGCGGAACCAGCCGCCACCCAGTCCAGGATCAATGCAGCCGTCGATGGCGATGCCCAATGGCTCTCGGGCTGAAGCCTCGTCCTGAAAACTGACCAGTGGCTGGCGTTTCTCATTCAACGCAAACACATGCTCGATGAAAGAGAGGGAGTTCCGCCGAATCAGCCCCGTTGCGCGCAATTCAGATAGTTGCATTCTCAACACCCTTGGTTCATTGACACGCAATGATATAAGAGGGAAGTTTTCGAGCATCAGAGCGATTGCGCGACGCGGCACTTGCAGGCGTCGCAACGGTGAAGTAGTTCTCGAATTTCGCGCTGCGCCAGATCCAGTTCAAGACCCGCAAGGACCTGTCACGCCGGGCCAACGACAACGCTCTGGTGCTCAAGAGCGGCAGCCACCGCGAGTGGACACCACACGACATGCGCCGCACCGGCGCCACCATGAGGCATGGCGCTAGGCGTCCTGCCCGACATCATCGACCGCTGCCAGAACCACGTGATGGCCGGCAGCCGGGTCCGGCGGCACGACCTGCACCACGAGTTCGCGGACGAAAAGAAGGCGGCCTGGGACAAGCTAGGGCAGGGCATTGATGACATCCTGGCGCAAGACAACACCTCGTCGCCGATTGAGCCCACATGAGAATCTGCGCAGATGGTCAGAGACTCAGAGAAAGAGCGAAGCAACATCGATCTGCACGATAGCAAAGGCAACGTTATCGTGCGAATCCGTTGTTTTCCACTGCTCAGAACTGACGCCGGCATCTGACGGCTGCAGTCAGGACCACGGCAGTGACCGATACAGTGCGTGAACTCGCGCCATCGCCTCGTCGAATTCGGGCAGATCTCCGTCGACATCATCCCTAAGACCGGCATACCCTTCGCGCGCCATCTCGACCACCATCTCGTCGTCCATTGACTCGGCGGTCGGTTCGATGCCCTTGCTGCGACAGGAGTCCACCAGCATCTGGTGAATCTGGGCCTGTTCCTCTGCCGTAAGCGCTTCAACCGTTGCCAGCAGAAGCCAGATGTCGTAGACATCCTGGCGGCGCTTGCGCTTGCGGATGGGCTGTTGCAACAGGGAGCGCATCTTTTCTGCCAGGACGTTGTGTAGCGAGTACGAGTGGATGGTTGCTCCACCCTCCAGCTCCAGCAGTTCGACCTCGAACACTGCTTCATTGAAGCTGTAGTCGATCTCCACCACGCGTGGCGAGTTTTTCGCCTGCAGCCGGGCCATCGCACCCGCGTTGGTCCTGTCAGCGAACCCGATTGTCAACGCCAGGTTGTGGTGCGTCCGATCCTCGCCTTTGGGCTGAACCTTGCGCGACTGCAGACGACAGGCCGTCCCGTAGGGCAGCCGGTCCTCGGCCGCTACCAGCCCTGCTTCGAACTCGGCCAGCAAGGCATCGGCATGCTCAGCCGTGTACCGCTCGCTGGTCGAAAAATCCAGGTCACGCGTGAATCGGGTGCTGTCGTAGCGGATGGCCAGGAGCAGGCCTCCCTTCATCACCATCCGGTGCCTTCAGGTTCTGCGAATGACCGATGCTGTCCAGGATGATGTGCACCGCCTCGCGGAACCCGCGCTGATCGGCCGGCGCCGCATCCACCCAGGCTTCGATGTCGATCTCGTTCACAGTGCGTCCTCAGAACCCCCAGGCATCAGGGACGCCACGTTGATCGAGAGCTTCCACTTTTCCGAGTAATGGGGGACGTACTCCCCAAGGGGATCCAGCAGCCTGGAGCCGCCGCGCTGGGCCTTCTGCGTCCAGCCGTCCACCAGCGGGTGGCTAAGCCGGCAGACCTCGTCGAGCAAGTAGCCCGCACGAACCTTTTCGACCACGTTGCCGTGCTGCTCCACCTCCGCGGCGATGAGCGCCAGGTACCTGGCGCCATGTTCGCGGTACGTGTCCACGACGTGCTGCATCCCGCCACAGTTGCCGGGCTCGCGCACCATGTCCAGGAAAGCCCTGCCGACCATGGCGACCCGGATCGTGGGTGACTTGATGGTCTTGAATGCCCCCCGGCTGGAGCGACGCATCAGTTCGACACGGACGCCTTCGACACGATCAAAGACGGGTCGCCTGAGCTGCGGCAACCTGTCCCGCTGAAAAGGCTCCAGATGCTCACGCAGGTCTTTCAGCATCCGGTCCTTGGCCAGTTCCTTCCACTCGGTGTCCGGTGGCGTGGTCAGGTACAGGATCTTGGAGAACCGGTCTGTCAGCCCGTGGAACTCCATGGCACTCAGGTGAGAGATGTAGGCAAAGGGATCGGCCGCACACACCACCTCCGTGGCCTTCGGCTTCGCGCGCCCGAACAGGTGGTACACCGTCCCCGGCTTGAAGTCCTTGCTCGGGGAGATCAGGCCAAAGGAACCCAGGCTGTCGACCACCTTCTCATAGAGGCGAAGGGTTGGCTGTTCTTCAAGATGCGCCACCTGTGAGGTCACGAGCACTGCCAGCTCGTAGTCGGTCACGACCGGACGCTCCCAACCGCCCAGCTTTTCCTGGATGGCCTTCATCACTGAGGGCAGATGCGCGGGAGAGCCGAATTCGATATTCAAGCGGTATCCTTTGTGTCCTAAGGACACAAAGGATACCGCTTGTTGAGGCACTTTGTCAAATCGCCAGAAGATGTTCTGTTTTGACGTCGAATCCGGACATTCGACGGCAAATCGGAACATCGCCATCGGGTCATTCGATTGAGGTGGCGCGTCGAGGATGCGTAGAAAAATCGTCGCAGTTGATCCAGCAAGACAACTGTCGCAAAAAAAATCCATCGATGCGAGACCACGAGTGGGCGCATCGGATCATCCCAGCTTGCCAGGCTCCGCCCTCCCCGCTTGATTTCGATCTGAATCCAGCACGCAACCAGCCTACACTGGCCCCTAGAGTGCTCGTCGTCACCATCGACGATCGATCACGGGCGCGCTTTCTAACTTCCTTGCCAATCGCAAGCCCCGGGCATCAACCTCGAACAGTTGAACCTGTTCGAGTGCAAGCCCGTGCCGACGGGCCTGGCGCTAGTGGTGCCCGTCGTCTTCGCGGTCGAAGCCCGCAATGCCGACGACCAGATAGCCGAAAACCTGATGCGGAAGAACCTCTCCCCGCTCGAACTCGCGCAGTTCATCCGGCGCGAGTGGATGCCGGTGAACCCAACGCCGAAGTCGGCTGCCAGCCGGGCATGGACCGACCCCACCCGGTCAAGCTGAGGAAAGATGGATAGGATGGATGGCAGGATAGGCTGAGCGCCAGCAAATGGCTGCCATGCAGCGGTGTCATCAAGGGAGGAAGTGAAGAATGGCGAGACGCAAGAAGACCAGCACGGCCGACAACCTGCTGGAACTGGTGGCGATGCTGCCCTGGTGGGCTGGCGTGCTGCTGGCGCTGGTGAGCTACTTCGTGCTCCACAACATCGCATCCCAGCCGGTGGTGGCGCCCACGCAGCCCGGTCAAATGGGAGCGATGGTCACGCAGTCCATCTGGAAATCGCTGGCCACGGCGGGCCAGTACCTGCTCCCTTTCATCTGCTTGCTGGGAGCTGCCACGTCTGCCTGGCGGCGCCGTGAGAGAAAGAACCTGGTGGCTGATGTGGCCAGGAGCAAGGCGGCCGACGCGCTCGATGGCATGAGCTGGCGCGAGTTCGAAATGCTAGTTGGAGAAGGTTTTCGCCTACAGGGCTACCAGGTGGTGGAAACCGGAGGCGGCGGTGCCGACGGTGGTGTTGACCTGGTTCTCACCAAGCCGGGCAAGATCGGCGGAGAAAAGTTTCTCGTGCAGTGCAAGCAGTGGCGTGCCTATAAGGTCGGCGTGGACGTGGTGCGCGAGCTGTACGGGGTGATGGCCGCCAAGGGCGCCACCGGCGGGTTCGTGGTGACCTCGGGGCGTTTCACCGATGAGGCAATCAGCTTTGCCAGCGGTCGCAATGTGACACTGGTCGACGGGCCGAAGCTGCACGGGCTGCTGCGGCATGCACAGGCGGGCGCCGATCGGTCGCCTGCCCAGAAGCCTGATGAGGGTCGGCAGGGATTCATGTAAAAAACCGCAGAAACGACCCTAACCCTATGATTCCATTGGGATTATCGTGGCGTCGAAATCCAGCGGCCCGATCTTGCGCCGGAAGTCGAGCGTGTAGTCCCCAAACCGGTTGATGTGGGCCGTGCGGAACGGCGCGAGGCCACCCAGGATCTCTGGCGTGATCTCCGAGCCCTCGTCACGAAGTTCTCGCAGTACACGTGTCATGCCCACCACGTTGTGCAGGATGATCATGTTGGCCACGAGGTGGTTGTACTTGATCACCTTGCGCTGCTCGTGCCGGATGTTCTCGGCAATGATCCCCTCTCCCCCAAAGAACGACCAGCCGGCAAAGCCGTTGAATTGTTCGCTCTTGTTGGTTTCGGCATGGATCACCTTGCGCAGCCCGACATCGCCGATGTAGCTCAGCAGGAACATGGTCCGGATGACCTTGCCGAGTTCCACGAACGCGAAATAGAGCTTGTTCTTGCGGCTGTAGGTTCCGAGCCGGCGCAGGATGGCGGACGGTGTGATCTTTCCCGTCTTGATGGACACCGCCACTCGCAGCATCGCCGGCAAATGCAGTTCAATCAGCCGCCAGTCGATCACATCGCTGAACAAGGCATTGATGTTCCGGTAAGCATTGCCCGGCTCCGGACGATGGAATTTGAGGTCCTGGATCCCCCGGATGCGCGGCATGAGTTGAATGCCCAGCAAATGGGCGAGCGCGAAGACCGGGTAGCTCTGCGCCTGCGTATCCCCATGAATCGTGTCCGGTCGAATGTCCGATTCGTTGGTCATCAGCCCATCGAGGATGTGGATGCCTTCATAGGTCCCGCAGGAGATGAAATGGCTGAACAACGCGATGAACTTGTCGGACACATGGTAGTAGCCAATGCCGCCGTAGCCGCCATAGCGGATATGGTGCTCGGACAGCAGGTTCTCCTCGTACAGGTTCCACTTGGTGCCGTCGGCCGATGCGTGTTTGCCGGTGCCCCAGTAACCGGGCAGTTCGAACTTGTTGTAGGCGTTGATCACCTTGACGATGGCCTTGTCCAGAAGGTCTTCGCTGACGTATTTCAGGTTGAGCCAGGAAATCTGCCTGCGGCTCAGTCCTTTGATCGATTTGGCGGTCTGCACCGGCCCCAGGTTGCAGCCGTAGCAAAACAGCGTCGTGATGACGCGCATGCGCAGGTCCTCCAGGCGGCTGTCCGTCCCTGCCAATGGCCGGAACAGCTTGTGCAGGTCCAGCCAGCGCTCGGTGTCTATCATGACGTCCACGATGCTGGCCGCCTCCATCCGCTCGGTGATCAGGGCATCAATCCGCGCGGCCGCCTCCACGATCTCGGAGCGCGGTGGTTTTCTGAGGATCAGGCGCCCATCGACAATGTCCGCGTGGGAGTTTTTGGGGAAATTGGCATCGATTTCCTTCGCCCGCTGCGACATGGCCGATTTCAGCATTGACACGAAGACGCCGGGATCGGTCTCGATGCCGGTGACCTGGCCATAGTCGCCCACCTCTTTTTCAAAGGTTTCGTCATCGACCAGTTGCTCGCGGTAGTCGTCGTAACGCTCGCCGTACTTGATGAAGAGATCGCCCGACTTCAGGTCGTCCTTGACCGCATGCATGACCGCCAGCTCAAAATACCGGCGGTGGAGCGCCTCTGCCCGGCCTTTGCCTGATGGCCTGACCAGAACCAACCTCTTCCACTGGGCTGACATCCAGCGGAGATCCTTGTCTTCGCTCAGACCCAGCATGTCCAGTGAAACGATGTCGGTACGGTTATCGCGCAGCTTGTAAAGGGCCTCAATCAGCCGCTCCACCACCTGGTCCTCGCTGCTGGCCTGGGGCGACGCGATGCCGATGCAGTTGAGCAGTTGGGCCCGAACCATCTTGTAGGGTTGCAGCAGGAAAGGCAGGTGGTTGCGGCCGGCGTAGGCGAGGTGCTGCTCGCATTCGTTCAGAAGTTCGTCCACATCGGCCACCAGGGAGGTGCCGATGGCATCCACGCGCTGTGTGTCCGTCCCCTCCAGCTGATAGGCGCCCAGGATGTCTTTGAGCTGGCCGACCAGCATGTCTGTTTTCTGGACCCGCTCTTGCTGGAACGAGAGCAATTTCTGCCTGGCATTGTTTTCCAGGTTCTGCATGAGGCGAATAAACAGGTCGGCGGCGTCATCCAGAGACTGGGCATGCTGCGCCCGGATGAAGATCACCGCCAGGGCGTAACGCTTTTGCGGCTTGAGCTCGGCCATCTCGGCCGCATTGAGCGCGCGCGCCAGGTGCCGGAACTGCTTGAGCTTGGGCACAGGGACGTCGGGCTTGGGAAGCTGCTCCACCAGGTGCTGCAGGCGCCGGATGTGCTGGATGTAGGTGCGCGTTTCCTTGTTGGTCGGCCGCTTGGGCTCGCGCTTGAGCATTTGCCAGGGAGAAACCGACTCGCCCGTGGCGGTTTTGAGCAAGCCATCGATCAGGGCCTTGGTCTGCGCCGTCAGCTGGCTGGTGATCGCGGAGAAATGGCGGCTGTTGCTTTTTTCACGGGCCCGAAACGCCATCCGGTCCAGCGTCGAGAAGGCCGGCAATTCGTAGCGATGGTGGACCAGTTCCTCCAGCATCACGTTGATGATGTCGGCCACCGCGTGTTTGGTCTCGGCAGCTGTGTCGGCCACGACCTCCAGCCAGGCATAACCCGCCGGGTTCAACGGTTTGACGTTCAGATGCCGGCGCAAGGTCGCGAACAGTGCCGTGCGCGAGCCCGAGGCCTCGAAGCGCTTGAGGTCTGCGGCCAGGGGCGGTCGAACCAGGCCCGCCTGCTGCGCGATGTGCTCCCGGATCATCGGGGGCACCTCGGCCAGCGGGATGAAATAACCCAGACGCTGGAAGACCTTCAGGTGGATCAGCGCCGCCATGCGCGGCAGGGCCCGCTTGCCGATGCCGGCAGCCAGGCGTTGTTCATCCTCGGTCGGCGTATAAAGCTCCGCCAACTCACGGGCTGTCGGATCGGGTTTCAGGCTGGGATAGGCCGTCTCGTGGAGCGTGGTCATTTGTGGGAACCACCCCGCCAGGCTGCCTGTCTGCCCATCGCCTCAATCCCAATGTGAATCGGTGGCGGGTTCGTGAAACGAGGTTTCCAGCAGACACTGGTTGTCCTCGGCGATGCGGTACATGTCATCCAGCAGCGTGGCGATCACCTCGTCCAGCAAGTCGCGGGACAGGTAGGGGATCGCCAGCTCGTAGAGTGTGCCCTTAGCGTTCAGGCGCTGCATGGCAAAGCGCTCAAAGCAGGTCTGCTCGATCAGCCGGTGGCCGAGGGCCAGGCCGCGCGACTGCTTGCTGAAGCGGGTCAGCACCATCGTGACACGCAGGACCGCCACAGGCGTCGTTCCTGCAGCCGGCAGGCGGAGAACGTCGGCCTGTTCGGTCAACAACAAAGGCGGCGGTGGCGCCAGGGCTGTCAGGCCTTGCTCGAACCGGGCTTGCAGGCTGGAATCCGACGCATCGAGGTAGCGCATGGCCGACTTGACATCCTTCCAGCCGACGTATTCCATCAGCTCCTTGATGTCCCAGCCGCTGGCGCGGGCCCAGCCGGCAAAGCCGCGGCGCATGGAGTGGCTGCTGTATTCCTCGGGCGACTCAACGCCGGCTTCGGCGAACAGGCTGCGCAGCAAGGGGATCAGGCTGTTGGCATGCAGGCTTTCGTCGGCGACATGGCCCCAGCGGTCGATCTTGCGGAACACCGGGCCCTCGCTCAAGCCGGTCAGGTCAATCCAGGCATTGAAGGCTGCCACTGGGCACATGCGGGAAAGGGCCGGGCATCGGAAAACGCGGCCCTGCAGTTGCCTGTCGCCTTTGCTGCGGCCCAAGTAGCAGGCCATGCCCTGGCCGGGGGTGACCTCGGTGTGCTCAACGCGCAGGTTGACCAGTTCGTCGGAACGAAATCCGCGCCAGAACCCCAGCAGCATCAGACTGCGGTTGCGCGTGTGGCGAAGCAAGGCCGGCTGGTCGCCGGAGCGCTGCGCGTTGCCGATGGCGGCATCGAGCCACTGATCGACCTGTTGGAGCACCGCCAGTTCCAGCGGGCGCGCGCGCTTTTCTGGCACGGCGTGAACCGAGCGAATGCCTTTGAGCACCTGACGCACCAGGGCCGATTTGGTGGGATCGGGAAAGCCTTGATCGGTGTGCCAGCGGGACAGCGCCGCCAGCCGCTGGCGAAGGGTGTTGATGGCCAGGGTAGCGGCGTGGTCGGCCAGGTAGCGGGCAATGCCATCAGCCGTGGAAGGCAGCAGGCCTTTCCATTCGATTTCAAAATGGCGTATGGCCGAAGCGTAGCTTCGGCGTGTGTTGTCGCGCTCGGCGGCCTCGATGTATTGGGCAACACGGGTCATTTGTTTCTACAAACTCGGGGATGGACGTCGGCGAAATTTAACATTGGCAAATGCCTTTTTACTACCGCTGCTTATGCCTTGTATGACCCCATTGGCAAAGCGGAGCCGGTATATATTTCTAACAGGCCGTTGAAAAAGTGCTCATCGAACGCGCCACGACCGCTGATTTCGAAGATCCTGGCCACCCAGACTTGTCTGCGCAGTGATTTCGAGGGCCTTTGTGGCCTGTTTGCAGGCTATCTCGCCCGTTTCGGGCACACCTGTCCCATGACTCACGCATGATGCGCATCCCACCAGCCGCCGATTGCCCCAAGGCGCACCAGGTTGTAGGTGGCAAAGCACAGCAGCGCCTGCCCAGCCAGCCTGGCCTGACCAATCAGTTTGGTCTTGGCCAGACCGCCCACCGTCTTGATCCAGCCAAAGGCCTCTTCAATGCGCTTGCGCACCTTCAGGCTGCTCCTGTAGCCCTCGTGGCGCCTGATGCGACCGTCCACCGCCGAGTGCTTGCCCTTGGCCGCCACGTGGGGCGTGACATTGCGTTTGCGACAGCCCTTGATGAAAGCCTTGCAGTCGTAACCTTTGTCGGCGCCGACCGTGGCACGCTTCTTCCGGTTGCCCCGCCGTCCAAGCATCGCCAGCGCCGCTTCTCGTTCAGCGGTGCCGCTGGCGTGGGTGATCTGTACATCCACGATCAGCCCGTTGCGGTTCTCCATGAGGATGTGCCCCATGTGGCACAGGCGGGATTTGTCACCCGCAGCCTTCTTGAACAGCCGCGCATCGGCGTCCGTGGTGCTGGCGTGGGTGTCGTTGCAGCGCTGCTGCCCCTTGAAGTCCACCTCGGGGTTGCGCCCGGGCGGTATGCCGCTGTCATCATCCCGGCGCTTGAAGCTCTTGTGCGAGGCCCAGGCCTCAATCAGCGTGCCGTCCACGCTGAAGTGCTCGTCGCTGGCAAGCCGGCCCCACTGGGCGCTGAGCTTGACGCGCTCGAAGAAGGCGCGGGCGAGGTCTTCGTTGAACAGACGTTCGCGGTTGGCGCTGAAGGTGGAGTGGTCCCAGACCTTCTCCTCGATGTTCAGACCCACGAACCAGCGGTACAGCAGGTTGTAGTTGACCGCCTCGACCAACTGGCGCTCGCTGCGGATGGAGAACAGGATCTGCAGCAGCAGGGCCTTCAAGAGCATCTCGGGGGGCACCGAGGGGCGGCCACGGCGGGCATAGACCGCCTCGAATTCGGTGCTCATCGTCGCCAGCAGCGCATCGACCACGGCGCGCAATTTGCGCAGCGGGTGTGCCGCTGGCACTCGCTCTTCAAGGCTGATGTAGCTGAACATCGCCCCCTGGAAGTCTTGACTGCCTCTCATCGTCCTCGTCTGGCCTGTTCTTGCATGGCTTCAGATCGTAGCGGCCGACGCGGGCGCCAGCGGGGGATTTTTCAACGGCCTGTTAGGACATGAGGTCAAACTGCTTCCTGCCCAACACGTCAAGGCCTTCTTGTTGCGCGACAAGACAGATGCGATGGATGCACAAGCGATCTGGGTTTACGCACGCTGCTGATTGCGGGTGCCAGGGCCGTGCTTGCACGATCAGAGAAATCGAGCTGGATCAGCCGACTGCTGGAGCGACGCCACTACAACGTGGTCGTCGTGGCCTTGGCAAATAAGATGGCTCGCACCGTTTGGGCAGTTCTGGCTAGAGGTGCGGCCTTTGATCAGCAGAAGTGGAACCCGACGGAGTTGGTTGGCGCTTGATCAACTTGGTGTTGGTTGATAGCAAGAATCGCGATTGCAAAAATCGTTTTGAAGGAGAGCCTGTAACAACCGTAGTGATGGAGCAAAGGTCAATCCAGTTGGGGATACTCCGATACAGCCCACGTATTTCAAATACGAAGCTCCGATAGGAACCCTGACCGCGAAATTGCCATCATGGGCAGCAGCAACGACTGCACAGACAGCCCGAATGTATGGATGCAAGCCCTTCAGCAACTCACGACGCCAACACTTGCACGCCTTGGGCGGACCATGTACGGGCTGTAGCTGGGCAGGCAGTCCAGAAGGTACTCCCACACCATGCAGTGCATGGGTCGTACGTAGTTTCCACACGCGCCCATCTACTCTTAGGCAGCAGAATGTCCAAAAGTAATTTAGGAGACAAGTGCGACCATGGACTACTTTAGTCTGTCATTTTTGCTGGCGGTTCTACAGATCATCGCCATCGACATCCTGTTGGGTGGCGACAACGCGGTGGTCATTGCCCTGGCCTGCCGCAAGCTGCCTGCCGAGCAGCGCAGCAAGGGCATCTTCTGGGGCGTCGTCGGGGCCATTGCGCTGCGCGTCGTCCTCATCTTCTTTGCCTTGCAATTGCTGCAACTGCCCTTCCTGAAATTGGTCGGCGCACTGTTGCTGCTGTGGATCGGCGTCAAGCTGATGCAGCCGGAAGGCGAAGACGAGCACGGCAACATGGAAGGGGCCACCACCCTGGCCGGCGCCATCAAAACCATCATCGTGGCCGATGCCGTGATGAGCCTGGACAACGTCATCGCCGTCGCCGGCGCGGCCAAGGGCGACATGACCCTAGTGGTGCTGGGCATCCTGATCAGCATCCCGATCGTCGTTTGGGGCAGCCAACTGGTGCTCAAACTGATGGACCGTTTTCCCAGCGTCATCACCCTGGGGGCCGGCCTGTTGGGCTGGATCGGCGGCGGCATGATCGTCAGCGACATTTGGCTGCAGCCTTTTGTCCAAGGCTACCCCGCTTGGTTCCACTATCTGACCTCCGCCATTGGCGCGGCCTTGGTGGTCGGCATCGGCTCCGTGCTGGCCAAACGCCAGACGACGGCAGCGCCCGCATTGGTCGACCTGGCCGCAGACCCCCTCCCATCCGACCACAGCGTCCGCTAAACACACCCTTCACCAGACCTACACCGCACCTCCCATGACCCCGAAATACCTGTTTCCGATCGATGGTTCCGAGCACGCGCTGCGCGTCATCCAGCACTGGTTGACCGAACACCCCGAGACCAGTGCCGCCGAACTGCACCTGATCAACGTCCAGTTGCCGGTGGACGGCAACGTCCGCACCTTCGTCGATGCCGATGAGCTCAACGCCTACCACCGCGCCGAAGGCGAGGAGGCGCTGCAAACGGTCCGTGCCTGGCTGGACGAAGGGGGAGTTGCCTACCAGCACCATATTCTGGTCGGGCATCCGGCCGACATCATCTGCCGTTTCGCCGCCGACCACGGCATCTCCGAAATCGTCATGGGCAGCCACGGTCGCGGCGGGTTGCTCGACCGGCTGTTGGGGTCGGTCGCGCAAGAGGTGCAGGACAAGGCTACTGCGCCCGTGGTCATCGTGCGCGACAACGACGACGGCATGCAAATGCGCGGCAGTTGAACAGGGCGTGGCATCGGGAAGCCCCTTACGTAGTTCCCACACGATCGATGCCCTGACTCTTCAAGACAATCGACATACACGTACAAATACAGGAGACAGACGTGTTAGTGAGAAACCAGAAAGATTTTGCCGCAGGGCTGCTGTTCACCGTGATCGGCATCGCCTTTGCCCTGGGTGCCCGGGAATACAGCCTGGGCAGTTCAGCGCGCATGGGGCCCGGCTATTTCCCTTTGATGCTAGGCATCATCCTGGCCATCATCGGCGTGGTGCTGGCCGTCAAATCGTTTCGCGGCGAACACCCCGAAGGCCGCATTGGCGCCTGGGCCATCAAGCCGCTGTTTTTCGTGATCCTGGCGAACTTGCTGTTCGGCGTCCTGCTCGGCGGCTTGCCCAGCATTGGGCTGCCTTCCATGGGCTTGATGGTCGCCATCTTCGTGCTCACCGTGGTTGCCGCACGTGCCGGCAGCGAGTTTGTGCTCAAGGAAGCGCTCATTTTGGGCGTGATACTGGCGATCGGCAGCTACTTACTTTTTGTCGTGATGCTGAGTTTGCCGTTCCAGGTCTGGCCGGCCTTTATCGCTGGTTAAGGAGACACCACCATGCAAGACCTGATCAACCACCTGTCGCTGGGTTTCGAAGTGGCGTTCACCGCCCAGAACCTGCTCTACGCTTTCATCGGCTGTCTGCTCGGCACACTCATCGGCGTGCTGCCCGGGCTCGGTCCGGTGACCACCATTGCCATGTTGCTGCCGGCGACCTATGCGCTGCCTCCTGTGGCTGCGCTCATCATGCTGGCGGGCATTTATTACGGCGCCCAGTACGGCGGCTCGACCACGGCCATCCTGGTGAACCTGCCTGGTGAAGCCTCGTCCATCGTCACCGCCATTGACGGCTATCAGATGGCACGGCGGGGCCGCGCCGGGCCGGCACTGGCCGCCGCGGGTATCGGTTCTTTCATCGCCGGCTGCTTCGGCACCTTGGTATTGGCCGCGTTCGCGGTGCCGCTCACCGAAGTCGCCTTCATGTTCGGGCCAGCCGAGTATTTCTCGCTGATGGTGTTTGGCCTCATCGGTGCGGTGGTGCTGGCTTCCGGCTCTCTGCTCAAAGCCGTGGGCATGATCATCCTTGGCCTTCTGCTGGGCTTGGTTGGCACCGACGTGAACTCTGGCGTGGCGCGTTACAGCTTTGACATCCCCGAACTCACCGACGGCATCAGCTTCATCGTCATCGCGATGGGCCTGTTCGGTTACGGTGAAGTGATCCAGAACCTGTCGCACAGCGAAGAAAAGCGTGAGTTGTTCCTCAACAAGGTGACGGGTCTGTTCCCCACCAAAGAAGACTTCAAAAATATGCTGCCGGCCGTGTTCCGCGGCACCGCACTGGGCTCCGCCCTCGGCATCTTGCCCGGCGGTGGCGCGCTGCTGTCGTCGTTTGCCGCTTACACCATCGAGAAGAAGACCAAGCTCAAACCGGGTGAAGTCCCCTTCGGCCAGGGCAACATCCGCGGTGTCGCCGCGCCTGAGTCGGCCAACAACGCCGGGTCACAGTCGTCCTTCATTCCCTTGCTGACCCTGGGCATCCCGCCCAACGCGGTGATGGCGCTGATGGTGGGGGCCATGACCATCCACAACATCCAACCCGGCCCACAGGTGATGAGCAGCAACCCGGAACTGTTCTGGGGCCTGATTGCTTCCATGTGGATCGGCAACGCCATGCTGGTGATCCTGAACTTGCCGTTGATCGGCATCTGGGTGAAACTGCTGACGATTCCTTACCGTTGGTTGTTCCCGGCCATCGTGCTGTTCTGCGCCTTGGGCGTGTACACCACCAACAACAACGTCTTCGACATCTGGATGATTGGCTTGTTCGGCAGCATCGGCTACGTCTTCATCAAATTCGGCATGGAGCCGGCGCCTCTGTTGCTGGGTATGATCCTGGGCCCAATGATGGAAGAGAACCTGCGCCGCGCCATGCTGCTGTCGCGCGGCGACTGGTCCGTGTTCGCGACGCGTCCCATCTCGGCGACCCTGCTGTTGCTGGCGGCGGGCTTGCTGTTGGTGGTGTTGATGCCCAATATCAAGAAGCGCCGAGAAGAGGCCTTCGTGGAAGACTGATTCCCTACCGAATGGTCAACACCTCCGATTGGAAACTGGCGGCGGCCCTGCGCCGCCTCGCCAAGAGCCGCCCACTGTTGTGGGGGGCTCTTTTGGTCTTGGTGTTGTCGCTGCTGGGGGTGTTGGCGTTTCTGGCGCGCAGCTACGAAGACAGTCGCCAGCAACTCCAACTGGAACAGGTCACCGCCACCATGGCGTCCGACCTCCGCGCCGGTCTTGGCCGTCAGATCCAGGACCTGCACTCCCTGACCGTGCTGAACGCACCCGATCCGACCTACCACTGGATGGACGACTTCATCGCGCGCCACCGGGAGGTGTTCTACCTCGAGGCCCGCGATCTGGCATTCCAACCACTGCACACCGTCAGCAGCCCCTTCCACGCCGATGCCGACGTGACCTTGCCGCGTGAGGAGGCCTTGTCCAACGTGCGCCAAGCCTGTGCCAATGCCGTGCGCTACGGCGAAGCCGGCTACGCGCCCAGCTACTTCTGGCCCTTGGCGCGCGGCCTGGGACAGGAGCTGCTGGAGATGTGCCTGCCGGTGCAGTTCCAGGATCGGGTTCGCGGCTACTTGGTGGTCACCTATCGCCTGTCCGGGCTGCTCTCGGAACTGATCCGCCCCGACTTGCTGCAGCAGCGCCTGGTCGCATTGACCGAATCCGATGGCACCCGCCTGAGCACGCTGGGGCAGCCACCGAGCCGCCGGCAACTGCTGCGCAGTGCCCAGGTGTTTGACCTGCCAGGCGCCGCCTTTGTGTTGCACGTCGAGCAGCCCAGGGCCACACAGGGGTGGTTTCCCAATGTGCTGTCGGCTTCGGTCGCGGTGCTGTCCTTGTTGTTGATGTCGGTGCTGCTGCTGGCCCGGGACGTGCGCAAACGCCAGGAGGCCGAGCGCCAGTTGGCGGCCTCGCTGGCGTTTCGGCAGGCCATGGAAGACTCGCTCGTCATTGGCTTGCGTGCCCGTGACATGGACGGGCGCATCACCCACGTCAACCCGGCGTTTTGCCGCATCGTGGGCATGAGCGCCGAGCAACTGCTGGGTACTGGCATGCCAGCGCCTTACTGGCCGCCTGGCATGGCACAGGAGTATGAGCACCGCCGCCGGCTGCGCGCCACCGACCCCATGAGCCCCACGGTCGGCTTCGAGAGTGAATTGCTGCACACCGATGGCCGGCGCATTCCGGTGCGGATTTTTGAGTCCCCGTTGCTGGACCATACCGGGCAACAAACGGGGTCGGTCAGCACCATCCTGGATGCCAGCGAGCAGCGGCGCATGGAAGAGCTCACCCGCGCGTCGCAGGAGCGCTTGCAGGCCACCGCCCGACTGGCCATGGCGGGCGAGATGGCGTCGCTCATCAGCCACGAACTCAACCAGCCCCTGGCGGCGATCTCCAGCTACGCCACCGGCTCCCTGAACCTGTTGCCCGAAGCCGCCCTCCCGGACCTGGAGAGCGTGCAGGACATTCGCACCGCCATGCAGCGCATGGCGGAAGAAGCGGCGCGCGCCGGCAAGGTGATCAAAAGCGTGGCCGATCTGGTGCGACGCCGCGACCACGAGCGGCAAGCCGTGGAAGTGGGCGATCTGTTGGAAGCCATCGCACCGCTGGTGCGGTTGCGCGCCCGCAAGGAAAGCGTCGAGATTCGGCAGGACATCGCACCGCACTGTCCTTCGGTCTGGTGTGACCGCACCATGATCGAACAGGTGTTGCTCAACCTGGCGCGCAACGGCTTGCAAGCCATGCATGGCAACGAACCACCGGTCAGCAGCGGCCTGCGGGTGCTGACCCTGGCCGCTCGGCCATTGCCTGTCGAGCGACCCGGAGAACGGCAGCAGGTGGAGTTCAGCGTCGAAGACCATGGCCATGGCCTGTCCGCGGAAGTCGAGCAGCAACTGTTCACACCGTTCTTCACGACCAAGGTCGAAGGCATGGGCTTGGGCTTGAGCCTGTGCCGCACAGTCGTCGAGCAGCATGGTGGTCGGTTGCGATACCAGTCCGCCCAACCACTCGGTACACTTTTCGCTTTCACCCTGCCCGTGGCCCAATGACGCCAACGCCCAACCTGCACGACACCGGCACCGTCTACCTGATCGACGATGACGACGGGGTGCGCACTGCCTTGGGTTGGTTGCTGCGTACGCGGCGCCTGCTGAGCGAGTCGTTTTCCAGCGGCGACGCCTTCTGGGCGCACATCAGCGGATGGCCGGCCGATGGCCCGACAAGTCCCTGCTGCGCGCTGCTCGACCTGCGCATGCCCGGCATGAATGGGATGGAGCTTTTCGAGCGCCTGTGTGTTCTGCCCTGGTTTGCCGGAATGCCGGTCATCTTCCTGTCTGGTCACGCCGACCTGCCGCTGGCGGTCGATGCGGTTCGCCGAGGCGCCTTTGACTTCTGCGAAAAACCGTTTTCTGACAATGTGCTCATCAACCGAGTGGAAGAAGCACTGGCATGTTCTCGCCAGTGGCAAGCGCAGCGCGCCAACCGCCGCGAACTTCTGGCTCGCATCTCAACGCTGACAGAGCGTGAACATGACGTCATGCGTCTCATGGCCGAAGGACTGCCCAACAAGTTGATCGCCGATCAACTGGCCATCAGCATTCGAACAGTGGAAGTACACAGAGCCAGAGTCCAGGACAAATTGGGTGTGAAATCGGTGGTTGAGTTAGTACACTTGCTGCATCGGATTGAAACCACATCGCATTAACACCACGAATTCGCACACTGAATCACAGCTTCGCGAACCTTCTCTGCAGACCTTTCGACGATCGTTCGGAAATTGTCCCGAGAGCGTCATGTGAACTCGCCTTCCTAGACGGGCGTGTCGAACCTCAACTCCTGCCGGATGGCCGCCGTGTGGCTGCCGACCTCATACACCGGCTGGCAAGGGCCTGCAGGGGTGGCACTGAACCGCGGCGCCGGTGCCGGCTGGGTGATTCCATCCACTACGACGAACGTCTGCCGCGCCACGTTGTGCGGGTGATTCGGCGCCTCCTTCAGGTCCAGCACCGGCGCAAAGCAAGCGTCCGTGCCCTCCAGCAGCGCACACCACTCCACTTGGGTCCGGGTGGCAAACAGCTCGGCCCATCGCTCTTTCAGCGCGGGCCACTCCGCGGCTGTCCACTGAGCGTCAAAGGCCGGGTCGGTCAGGCCACACTGCTCGCGCAACAGGGCGTAGAACTGCGGTTCCATCGGTCCGATGGTGATGTCCTTACCATCGGCGCAGCGGTACATGTTGTAAAAGTGCGCGCCGCCGTCGCCGTTGTTGGTGCCGGCCACGTTGCTCCACAAGCCGGCCGAATGCCACCCCTGAATCAGCGACGTCAGCAGGGCCGAGCCATCGGTGATGGCGGCATCCACCACCTGCCCGATGCCGGTCTGCCGGGCATGCGACAAGGCGGCCAGCACGCCAAAGGCCAGCAGCATGCCGCCACCGCCAAAGTCACCCACCAGCCCGGGGGTGATGCTGGGCAGCTCCCCGGCCCGGCGCGTTGAATGCAGCGCACCGGTCAGCGCCACGTAGTTGATGTCGTGCCCGGCGGCCTGCGCCAAGGGACCGGTCTGGCCCCAACCTGTTACCCGGCCATACACCAGCGCTGGATTGAGCGCCAGACACAGCTCGGGTCCGAGGCCCAGGGCCTACATCACGCCCGGGCGAAAGCCTTCGATCAGGATATCGGCCTTGGCCACCAGGGTCAGTGCCACCTCCCGGTCCTGCGGCTGCTTCAAATCCAGGGTGATCGATTCGCGCCCACGCGACAGCACATCGCTGCGGCGGGCGGTCAGCGCCCCCATGCCGCCGGTGGTACCGGACTTGACCGGGCGGTCCACGCGGATGACCCGCGCCCCCTGGTCGGCCAAGAGCATGGCCGCAAACGGTGCCGGCCCCAGTCCGGCAAACTCGACGACCGTCAGGTGCGACAAAGGGCCGGCACGGTTCATTTCAGCTCCAGGGTGAAGCCGCTCTTGTCGGCCGTCTGGTGGCTGACCAGGAAGGGCTCGTTGAGTTCGATGCCGAAACCCACGCCCTCGTTCGGGTAGCACAGGCCGGCTTCGAATTTTGGGATGTTGAGGGCAATGTCGGTCCCCGGGGCGATGTTCTTGCTTTCCATCGTGCCGTGGATCATCAAGGGTGTATTCAGTAGGTAAGGCTTGTGACAAGGCCGACCATGCGCGTACTCTGCGAAAGGATGCCGCAGGGGCCATTCTTTATGCAGCCGAAAAAGCCACCTGGATGGCCGGCGAGGCCATTCAATTGCTGGGTGGCAACGGCTATATCAACGAATACCCAACCCCCCGCCTGTGGCGCGATGCCAAACTGTACGAAATTGGCGCCGGCACCAGTGAGATCCGGCGGATGTTGATCGGGCGAGAGTTGTTTGCCGAGACCCTTTGACCATGCTGCACCTCTACCATTGCGTAAGCGCACGCTCATTCCGCCCTCTATGGATGATGGAGGAGTTGGGCTTGCCTTACCAGGCCGTTGAAAAAGTCCCCGGCGACCAGTTCTGCCCCCGGTACCATGTGAACCATAGCGACGACGAGGCACGAGACAGCGACGATGCGAGGCACACAGAATTTCCAGGGGGCGATGTTCAGCTACATCAGCCTTGAAGAGCGGGTACCGGCCAAGCACCCGCTGCGCAAGTTGCGCTCGGTGGTGGACGCACTGCTGGCGACCATGATGGCAGAGTTCGAGGCGGTGTATGCCACGGGAGGTCGTCCCTCGGTGCCACCCGAGATGCTGCTCAAGGCTTTGCTGCTGCAAATTTTGTTCTCCATCCGCAGCGAACGCCTGCTGGTGGAGGCCATCAACTACAACCTGCTGTACCGCTGGTTCGTGGGTCTGAACCTGGAGGACAAAGTCTGGGACCACTCCACCTTCAGCGCCAACCGCGAGCGGCTGTTCAACGAAGACCTCGCCCGCATCTTCTTTGAGCGCGTCAAGCTCACTGCTGGCTGGGCGAAACTCACCAGCGATGAACACTTCAGCGTGGACGGCACCTTGATAGATGCCTGGGCCTCGCACAAGAGTTTCAAGAGCAAAGACGACGACAGCGCACCGCCCCCGGGTCGCAATCCCGAGGTGGATTTCAAGGGCGAGACCCGCAGCAACGACACCCACGCCAGCAGCACGGACAGCGATGCCCGCCTGTACAAGAAAGCCCAAGGCGACAAATCCCGCCTGTGCCACATGGGGCACATCCTGATGGAGAACCGCAACGGCTTGATTGTGGACGTGGAAATCACCCATGCCAGTGGCACCGCCGAGCGCGAGGCCGCCCTCAAGATGCTGGGGCGCAGGCACGGTAAACACAAACGTGCCACCGTGGGGGCCGACAAGGGTTACGACTGCAAGGCCTTCGTGCGAGGTTGCCGCCAGCTCAAGGTGACGCCGCATGTGGCCGCCAAGGCGCAACACTCGGCCATTGATGGGCGCACCCAACGCCACGAGGGTTACAAGACCAGCCTGAAAGTGCGAAAGCGCATTGAGGAGGCCTTTGGCTGGATGAAGACCGTGGGCGGCTTGGCCAAGACCAAACTCATCGGCCAGGCCAAACTCGCGGGCCAAGCACTGATGTGCTTTGCCGCCTACAACCTGGTGCGCATGGGCAGTCTGGGCCAGTGGTGGGATGCGCATCATGCGTGAAACCGGGCCTCAGTGCGTCCAAAATGGGCAAATGAGCGGCCAAACGGCCCGAAAAACGGTCGTGAGGGCCGTGAATTCGGCTCGGCAGCGGACCAAAGGCAGGTCAAACGGGGGCGCCGCAGCTTTGGTGACCACTTTTTCAACGGCCTGTTAAATACCTCATTTAGAAGTGCTGCAGGGCTCCCTGCTCCGGAAGTTCCAAATGTCATCGGCTCTGATTTCTTCGCCTGCGACATCAGTTCCGAAATTTGTGTCGCCTTTGTACTCGGATGAGTCACAAGTACCATGGGCATGTTGCTCAGCATAGCAATAGGCGTTAAATCCTTCAGTGGGTCGTACGCCAACTTATCGTAGATCACCGGGTTGACGGTGATGTTTGTGTCTACGGTCAATAGCAGCGTATAACCGTCTGGTTGCGACCGGGCGACCAAAGCCGCACCAACGTTGCCCGCCGCCCCTGGCTTGTTTTCCACAACAAATGATTGACCCAGTCGCTTCCCTAATTCACCACCCAGTTTTCGTGCCAAGGTGTCAGAAATACCACCCACTGCCCAAGGAACGATGATCTTGACAGGTCGCGAAGGGTAGCTGTCGGTCTGCTGCGCTTGGGCTGCAAAAGGAATGAGCAGAGCCAACGTGAGGACATTTACTAATCTTTTCATGATGTTTGTCTCCATTAATGGTGCAAATTTTTCCACCTCCCTGATTCCTATTATTTATTCTCGGATTCAATATTTTCAATTTTTCCCCGGACGAAACTGCTTCGCTCTATGGGAGGAAGTTTGTCGGCCTCTCTTGTAACCGAGAGGATTTGGCGGCCAATTTTTTTGATTTTCGCCCTATCCTCTGCCTCGATCCCTGAGGCAGGAATTTTCAGCACGTTGTTTTGTGCGTAGCAGTAGTCCTGCTGCTCCGTCCGCGCACGCTCGTGCATTGCATTAGGTGAAGCATTAGTGTTCTCACCGCTTATTGCCTTCCTAAGCAGACGCCTGAACAGATAAACACCTGCATCGCTAGCTAGTGGATTTTCAAGTTCGTGTATTGCGATCGGTCGCTGACCTATGATCGCCTCATAATCGCCTGGCAGTCGCTGCGCTACATCGTAGGGTCGGTTTCCAGTCTGCCCCTCAAGGAAATCTACGTCGTCCCAGCCGACCCGCTCTCGCTTCCCTTTGCCGAGGGGATCTGAATCACCACCGAAGGTGCGCCAACCCAGGATCATGCTATTCGTGTCGTCAATCGGCACATACCAGCGGCACATACCAACTCTATGAAATATCCGCCGCTGCGATCCATCCTCGAATAGGTACGCATGATGGGACATATTCGGTACGATCAGGTCATTGGTGCGCCACCATACCGTGTTCTGGTCCATTCGCCTACCGGCAATCAACGTCATTGCCGTTCCGTCTCGGCTCTCAACGAAATCCATAACTGGAATGGTCGTCTGGCAGTTTGCCAGCGTCACGCTTTGCCAATCCATGTCCGGTGGATTTCCATCGTAGAGAAACTGCGGATTGTGCAATGCATAGGTGTGCATCTGGTCTGCGATGTTATCTAGCACTTGTAACCAGTTACAAGATAACACATTTGAGAATGGCACAAGTTCGACACCGCCCGTCTTATCGAACGCATCCCATTTTGGAAAAGGCGGTTTTTCCTGGGGTGGCCCCATGTATGCGAAAACAAGTCCATCCTTTTCGAAAGCAGGGTAAGCGCCTTGCGTCAACCTTTTGCTTGCTGAACGCCCACAGTCGGCTTCCAACGGCGCATCCAGAATGGATCCGTCTACATCAAATTGGATTCCGTGATAGCAACACCGGATCCCTTTTTCTTGAATCACTGCATATTCGAGCGATGCGCCACGGTGAACACAATGCCGGTGCATAACACCGACGTGACCGCTTTTGTCACGAAAAGCGATAAGGTCTTCGCCCATAATCCGAATTTTCAAAGGCACATCAACCAATTGGCTGGACATTGCGACGGGCTGCCAGAACCGCCTCATGTATTCCCCAAGTACTGTGCCGGGCCCACTGTGCGTGATGTCCGCTGCTTCAGCAGGCTTCGTCCTGCTGTAGTAGCCACCGAAGCGGATGGCCTTCCAGTTTTGAGTATCTGATTCATTCATTTTGCTTTTCCTCAATAGTTGCAGCGCCTTAGCCTAGGGTCATGGGCTTTGCTCGCGCCATATAAATATGACATATAGAACAAATAGTACCGCCGAGCGCACTGTAGCGCGGCTCCGAGATGGTTGACATAAGGCTTACCCGATTGACGGATCATAGATTCATGTGGTATGCAACCAAGCGGTGGCTTCTAGTGCGGGTAGGAGGCGATCACGAAAGCTGGAGCCTTAAATAGGACCTGGAGACGCGAAACCCATTGCATGCGCAGTACCGCAGCCGGCTCACACTGCCCTTGCCATGCCGACTCCGCCCCCTGGGAATCGCTGTCAATTGGCATGTGGCCATGCGCCCGGGCGAGCGCAAGGCATTGGACAAACACAGCCCCATTGGCTCGGTGCTCGACAAACTGAACACGTCAAGGCCAGGATCCGCGCGAAGGTCGAGCAACCTTTTCAGATCATCAAGCGCCAGTTCGGGCATGTGAAGGCACGCTACCTGGGACTGGCCATGAACACCGCGCAGTTGAACACGCTGTTCGCGCTCTCCAATCTGTGGATTGCGTGGCGGCGGCTTTTGCGGAGACTGTAGGCATGGGTGCTGTTGACGCCGCCCAAAACTGAGCCGCTGGCTGCTTGGATCGGCGCCGACAACACCACCCTCAAGCTAAAATTAGTCGTGCAAAAGAAAAACCAAAAGACGTTCGCCTCGACTTCCCTCCCGCTCTATCAGACTCTTGCGTCCGACCTGGAACTACATATCCGGAGCGGTAAATGGAAAGCCGGCGAGCGGCTGCCCACGGAACTGGAGTTGACGCAGACGCATCAGATGAGCCGTGCGACAGTTCGTCATGCACTAGACATACTTCGGTCCAAGAGGCTCATCGAAACGTTTCCGAATCGAGGGTCGGTAGTTCTAGACCAAAACCTTCTCATCGGCGTCAGAAGTATCGACTCCATCGGCGAGATAGTCCGACTGGGACAAGAGACTCAGACTGAGGTACTCGAGTGGAGAGCCGTCGAGCTTGCAGGTGAGATGCAAGAGTTCTTCGGGCCACAGCAGCGTACCGTGTACAGGCTAGTTGGCATTCGTCGACTCGCCGGGGTTCCCGTGTATTTGATCCGAAGCCATGTCGCCGAAGAACTGGGCCGAAAAATCGCCCCCAATGAGCTTTCAACTCAAACGCCCATCGAGATCATCAAGGACGTTTTGCATATCCCAGTCGTTCACGCGACAGAGGAGGTCTGGGCAGAGAGGGCAGACAGCATGCTCGCTGAACAACTTCAAGTACCAAGGGATTCGATGGTCATCGTAGAGGAAATGCGTCTGTATGGGAAAAGAGCAGTGCCGCTCCAACTTGCAACTGCTTGGTGGCGGCCTGACCAATACCGAAGAAGGTACAAGGTCACCCGCTGAACGGCCGCGGAATCACGGACTTCCGGATTGAAACAAGTGAGAACCGGGGCCCGTTTGCTGTGCGCCTTCCTCGGCCTGAGTCTGAGCGCAAAGCCCCAGCAAGTGAAGCTCACATGCAGGTTCCTAAGGTGCGGCCGACGCCTTCGAATAACCCAACTTTCGGGAAATGGCCGCACCAATGCGTTTGATCGCCTGTGCCTGCGGTCCCTGCAAGTCGAGGTCAAGCAGCCGGTTGGGCGCAATGGCGGCAATTGCCATGACGAGTTTTCCGAAAGCGTCGAACACCGGAACGGCCATGGCACTCACACCCGGCAACAATTCGTCCTGCACGGTAGAGATGCCGTTCTGTCGGATGTTCTCAAGTTCAAGCAAAAAGTCGGAGTCGGTCTGACGTCCACTATTGGGCTCACGCTCTAGGGCTTCGAGCAAGATTTGCGGAGGCACGAAGGCGGCAAAAACCTTTCCGGTCCCCGTGTACCGCAAGGAGGCTGGTGTGCCATGCCGCATGACAACATGAACGACGGTGGGTCCGGCCTCCACGCGTACGATGACAGGCCCCAACTCGCCCCACACCGCTAGCGACACCGTGCAGCGCATTGCCGTCGCAAGTGCGGGCAGCTCGTCGCTGGCCAGCCTGACCGGATCGACATGCTGCAGGCTGATGAGGCCAGCCTCGATGGCCAGACTGCCCAGGCGGTAGTGGCTGGTGGCCTGGTCTTGCTCAATCAATCCGACCTTGCAGAAGCTCACCAGATAGGGATGCGCGCGCGCGGCCGGCAGCCCGGCCGCGGCGGCCAAGTCTTTCAAGCACATGGGTCGACCATGCCTGACGAGTGCTTTGAGCAGCTCGCCACCTACTTCAATGCTCTGAATGCCCCTAGAGGCCTTGGCGTGTGACGGCGCCTGCCCCGTTGCCTTGGTTTTGGTTGCCATCTACGGATTCTCCATTGTGTTGCGACCTCGTAGGCTTTATAGGCATCACATTAAAACAAATTGATTTGACAATGGCAAATCATGTTGATACATTGTTCTTCATGAACAAACTAATTTGCTTTAGGCAAATTTCTGATTTACAGGAGTGAAAGAATGCACCCACGCGACATCCCTCGTGCCCTGCTTGAGAGGTCGGGAGAACAGGTTCAGGCCCTGACGTTTCCCTACGTCCGGTCGCCCGACCAGGACGCGAGCACGCCAGCGCATCACCAGGTGGTCGTTGTGGGGGCCGGCCCGGTGGGGTTGACCCTCGCCATCGATCTTGCTCAGCGCGGTCAGAAAGTGCTCGTGCTGGACAACGACCACCGGCTTTCAATCGGGTCGAGGGCTTTGTGTTTTGCCAAGCGCACACTGGAAATCTGGGACCGGCTGGGTGTGGGCCAGCAGATGGTGGACAAGGGCGTGTCGTGGAACGTGGGCCGGGTCTTCTTCAAGGAAGGCCAAGTCTTCGAATTCAACCTGCTGCCAGAGGCGGGGCACGAGCGTCCGGCCTTCATCAACCTCCAGCAGTACTATTGCGAGGCCTACCTCTTGGAGCGTCTGCTACGTTTGCCCAATGCCGAGGTGCGCTGGGGCAACAAGGTCATCGGCATCGCGACGCAAGATGACGGCGCGCTCCTCACCATTGAAACGCCTGAGGGCAACTACCAGATGGCTGCCGGTTGGGTGGTGGCCAGCGATGGTGGTCGCTCGACCATGCGTAACCTGATGGGCTTGGAAAGCAAGGGCCGAATCTTCCAGGACCGCTTCCTCATCGCAGACGTGAAGATGAAAGCGCAGTTCCCCGCCGAGCGCTGGTTCTGGTTCGACCCGCCGTTTCATCCCAACCAGAGCGTTCTTCTGCACAGAGAGCCCGACGATGTCTGGCGTATCGATTTTCAACTGGGCTGGGACGCCGACCCGGAAGAAGAAAAGAAGCCCGAGCGCATCATTCCCCGCGTCAAGGCGTTGCTGGGCAAAGATGTGGAATTCACGCTTGAGTGGGCCAGCGTCTACACATTCGCCTGCCTGCGCATGGACCAGTTTGTGCATGGCCGCGTCATCTTCGCAGGCGACTCCGCTCACGGTGTGTCGCCCTTTGGCGCGCGTGGTGCCAACAGCGGTGTGCAGGATGCGGAGAACCTGGCCTGGAAACTCGACTGGGTGCTCAAGAGCCGAGCCGGCGCCGAGCTCCTGGCCACGTATGGCGCGGAGCGCGAATTTGCCGCTGACGAGAACATCCTGAACTCAACCCGTGCCACCGACTTCATCACCCCGAAGAGCGAAGTCAGCAAGCTGTTCCGGAATGCAGTGCTGGGCCTTGCGCAGCAACACGGTTTTGCGCGCCGTATCGTCAACAGCGGGCGACTGTCGGTGCCGGCGACGCTGACCACTTCATCGCTCAACACCAACGATGTCGATGCCTTTGCTTGCCGACAGGTTCCCGGTGCGGTCTTGACGGATGCGCCGGTTGTGCTGGCGGACGGTAGCAGGGCTTGGCTGTTGCGGCAGCTGGGCCGGGACTTCACCGCGCTGGTGTTTGGCGAAGCGCCCGCGTGGCTGGCGGAATTTCCTGAAGTCTCCACGCTGGTCGTGGGCAAGGAGGTTGTCGATGCGAGTGGGCTGGTGCGTGAGCGGCTAGACGCCGCACCGGGCACGCTCTATTTGATTCGACCCGACCAACACATCTGTGCGCGCTGGAAGAGTCCGACGCGCGAACGCTTCAGCTCGGCCCTGGCACGCGCCACGGCCAAAGCCCATTGAGAGGAGTGCACTATCTTGAACACCGAAGCAACCCAACTGCCCTACGACGACATGTACGAAGCCCTGATTGCATGTCATCAGGGGCTGAGCACAGAGCAAAGCCACATGGTCAATGCTCGATTGGTCCTTCTCTTGGTCAATCACATCTCGGACATGGCCGTGCTTCGTGAAGCGTTTGCCGTGGCGCGTGCAGGTGTGGGCAGCGAAAACCCAAGCGCCACCTCAGACAAACAAGCTGTTTCCATGGTCGCATCTGTACACGCCGATTGAAAGCGCTCCATCAGCAACCCACGTTTCAACCGCTCGCTCAGCGAGCACACTCCCCGCAAAAACCAAAGATACCCATGAACTCAACCAAAACCTTTGCCTCGGCTGCAGACCTTGAAGAAAAGAAGGTCTCCTTCGACCGCCTCTCGGAACATGCCTACGCGTACACCGCCGAAGGCGACCCCAACACCGGCATCATCATCGGCGACGACGCAGTGATGGTACTCGACACTCAGGCTACACCGGTCATGGCCCAGGACGTCATTCGTCGCATCCGGGAAGTGACCGACAAGCCTATCAAGTACGTGGTGCTGAGCCACTACCACGCGGTGCGTGTGTTGGGGGCCTCGGCCTACATGGCAGAAGGCGGCGAGCAAATCATTGCCAGCCAAGATGCCTACGACATGATTGTCGAGCGGGGCCAGTTCGACAAGGACAGCGAAATCGGCCGCTTCCCTCGTCTGTTCCAGAACGTCGAAAGCGTGCCGCCGGGACTAACCTGGCCCACCATGACCTTCGTCGGCAACATGACGATTTGGCTGGGCAAGCTGGAAGTCCAGCTGCTGCAAGTTGGCCGTGGTCACACCAAGGGCGACATCGTTGCCTGGATTCCTTCGGAGAAGGTGCTTTTCAGTGGCGACCTGGTGGAGTTCGATGCGACACCGTATGCCGGTGACGCCTACTTCAAAGACTGGCCGCAAACGTTGGACAACATCGCCGCGCTCAACCCGGAGAAACTGGTACCCGGCCGCGGCGCTGCGCTTCAAACCGCTGAGCAAGTTCAGGCCGGTCTGAAAGGGACGCGCGACTTCATTCATGACGTATACGAGTCGGTGAGCACAGGCGCTGCTGCAGGCAAAGACCTGCGACAGGTGTACCAAGAAACCTTTGCCAAGCTGCAACCCAAGTACGGCCACTGGGTCATCTTCAACCACTGTATGCCGTTTGACGTGACTCGCGCCTACGACGAAGCCACCCAGTACCCCGACCCTCGCATCTGGACTGCCGAGCGCGACCGCCAGATGTGGCAGGCTCTTGAAGGCTGAGTCTCCTGGCTCGAGTTGGCACCTTGCGCCGTGAGTTCGACACCAAGCTCTGCTCGGGTTCGTAGGGTCGGTAGCTTGCAGCATGCCCCGCTCAACGCATGCTCCGTGTCGCGCCGCATCAGGAACTACCCGGTTCTGCCGCGCAGACACCTACAGCGGCCATCAGCAAAGGGTTTGATCGGCATCGTACCCTTGTAATGGCGATCGCAGCGAGGTGGCAGAGTGTGTGCAGTGCGTCAGGAAGTCCTGGGTCGCACGGCCCAGCCGCTTTTCACGGTGCAGCACGATGGTGAGCTTGCGGCTTGCCTTGGGCAGGCGCGTTTGCAGTTCAACCAGGTGCCCGTCCGCCACGCTTTGTTCCACGGCGTAGCGAGACAGGCAGCCCAGGCCATCGCTGGTCGCCACGACGCGCTTGACCGCCTCGTTGCTGCCCAGTTCGAAGCCGATACGCACCTGCGCCAGGTTGTTGAGCAACCAGTCATCCGTGGTCTGGCGTGTGCCGGAGCCGTGTTCCCGCACCACCCAGGTGGCTTGGGCCAACTGGTGGAGCGTTGCGCAGCCCTTCGCCAGGGGATGGTCAGGCGCCGCGAGGATCACCATCTCATCGTCCCGCCACGGCTGCACCAGCAGGTCGGCATGCGTCTGCGAACCCTCCACAAAGCCGATGTCGACGTCCAGTGCTGCGACCGCATCGATGACTTCACTGGTATTGCCAATGCGCAGATGGATCTTGCTCTTGGGGTGCAGTTGCGTCCACCGCGACACCAGGCTGGGCAACAGGTACTCGCCGATCGTGAAGCTGGCCGCCACCCGCAACGGCGCTGCGTGCTCGTCCGTGAACAGCGCTTGCAATTCGGCCGCCTGATCAACGAGGACCTGGGCCTTGGTCAGCAGCGCGCGCCCGTTTTCGTTGAGCTGCAGGCGCCGGCCGACGCGGTCAAACAGTTCGACGCCCAGCGCGGCCTCGAGATCCGCCAGCGAGGTGCTGGCCGCCGACTGCGAGCGCGCGATGCGATCGGCCGCCGCACGTGTGCTGCCGCCGCGCGCCGTGGCCAGAAAGACCTCCAGCTGACGCAGGTTCACGCGCAGGCGCTGGAACGATGATTGATTGGATTTATCGATCATTATGAAAGATATTATCTGATTTTTTACTTTATGACTTATGCCTATTATCAAATTCGTGAAAGGAATAAGGCGTCTCCTGCGCATCCCACATGTTTGATTGAAAAAGGTTTTTCCTGTGTCCAACTCCTTGTCGCCAACATCCGCTGCGGACACGGCCCGCCCACCAGGACTGCCGCAGCAACTGCTGCAGTTTCTCCCCGGCACGGGCCTGTGTTGTGTGATTGCGATGGCCGCGACCCTGGTGTCCACGTTGCACGGCGGGCCCCAGTTCCTGTACGCGCTGTTCTTTGGCGTGGCCTTTCACTACCTGAGCCAGGATCCCAAGACCCGGCCCGGCATCGAGTTCTGTTCGCGCACCGTGCTGCGGGTGGGCGTCGGCCTGCTCGGTGCGCGGATCACGGCGAGCCAGATTGCGGGCCTGGGCTGGACCACGGCGGGCATCGTGATCGCCGCCGTCGTGACCACGCTGCTGTGCGGGGTGCTGCTGGGCCGCTTTCTGGGTCTGAACCGCGCGCAATCCGTGCTGTCCGGCGGTGCGGTCGCCATTTGCGGCGCGTCCGCCGCCCTGGCGATCTCGGCCGTGCTGCCACGCACCAAGGACAGTGAGCGCTTTACCTTGATGGTTGTCGTGACCGTGACCGTGTTGTCCACCCTGGCCATGGTGATCTATCCGCTGGCGGCCCGGTTGCTGCATCTGCCGCCCGAGCTGGCCGGCTTGTTTCTCGGCGGCACGATCCACGATGTTGCACAGGTGGTCGGCGCAGGCTACATGCTGAGCCCGGAGACCGGCGACTACGCCACCATCGTCAAGCTGTTCCGTGTGTCCATGCTGGCCGTTGTCGTGGTCGTGGTGTCGACCTTGTTCAAGAAGGCACGTGAGCAGGGTGAAGACGGAGACGGCACCGTTGCAACCAAGCAGGCCTTGGTACCATGGTTTCTGTGGGTGTTCGTGGCGCTGGTGATCATCAATTCCATTGGGGGCGTGCCAGCAGCGGTGCAGGCGGGTCTCAACGACGTATCGCGTGCGTGTCTGGTTGTTGCCATCGCGGCCTTGGGCATCAAGACATCGTTCGGGCAACTGGCCCGCGCAGGCTGGCGGCCCTTTTTGCTGCTGCTGATCGAGACGCTGTGGATGGCCGGTATTGTGTTGGCTGCAATTTATCTAGGGCCGTGAGTCGGTTCCCCGTCTCGGGGTGATCTCAATTTCCGTGCAGAACACCGAGAAGCCAAGGGTAAACCCAGAATTCAAGGCGCTGCGATTTGCGCCGAAACCGAGATCACCCCTCATAAGTGGAGCACTTTGGGTGGCCCGCTGGGGAGCGGCGAACTTGACGGTGTAGACGGCCCGGTAGGTGTCGCCCCGGTGGTCCTCGACCACCTCCAGCACGCCGGCCGAGCCGAAACCCGTCCGCCTGGGTGCATCAGGCGTGCCAATGGCGCCGAATGGGTGGTTCCGCCCAACCGACACCTGCGCCACGGCTCATTCAGTCCAAAATTTGCCTAACATTGGATAATCCACTATTACCCAGTGTGATATTTACTAAGATCTATGATTTATTGACCTCTTAAATAGTATGTAATATCATGGTACATACTACAGTACGAAATAACGAGGTGAACCATGGCCCGAGCCGGAATCTACAAGTCTGAAGTGCTGCGTGCCCGCGATAAATTGCTGGCCGCAGGGCGCAATCCGTCCATCGATGCGGTGCGCGAAGAGCTGGGCAGCGGCTCCAAAACCACGATCCATCGCTACCTGAAGGAGATCGAGGAAGAGGAAGGGCCAGCCACCGGCAGCCGCGTAGCCGTCAGCGAGGCAATCCAGGACCTGGTGGGTCGCCTAGCCGCCCGCGTCAATGAAGAAGCGGAAGAGCGGGTCACCACGGCGCAGGCCAAGCACGCCGAGCAGCTGAGCCAACAGCAGCAAGCCGTCGCGGCCCTGAAATCCGAGGCGCTGGCCACGCGCCAGCAGCTGGAGCAAACCCAGCGGGCCCTGGCCGACGAAAAAAACGCTCACGGCAAAACCAGCGAAGCTCTGAGCCGCAAGACCCTGGAAAACACTCAGCTCGTCCAGCAGGTGGCCGACCTGCAGGAGCGCCTCGCGGCCGAAGAGCGCCATCGCCAATCCCTGGAAGAAAAGCACAAGCACGCGCGCCAGGCGCTGGAGCATTTCCGGGAATCCACAAAGGAGCAGCGCGACCAGGACCAGCGCAAGCACGAACAGCAGGTGCAGTACCTGCAGGCCGAGTTGCGCACCGTGAACGAGACCTTGGCCACCAAGCAGCAGGAAGCCGTCCATACCCTTCAGGAAAACGCACGCCTCCTGGGCGATTTGTCGCGCGCCCAGGGCGATCTGCACCAGGCTCAGGAAGAGGTGCGAGGCCTGCGGCCGCTCAAGGATGAACTGGGGTTTGCGCAAAGGCGCTCCGAGGAATTGGGCCGGCGCCTGGTTGAGCAGGACGCGGCCGTCCAGCAGCTCAGCACTTCCAAAGAGCAGTTGCAGGCCAAGGTCGACGAGCTGCTTTCCGCCAAACAACAGCTGGAACTGGCGCTGGCGACGGCCAGGTCATCCGTCACGGCCCAGGAGCAGGTCGTGGCCAGCATGCTTGAGCGCTTCAGTACGCCGGCGACTGGCCCTAATTTGGTTGCGAACCCGGTTGAAGAGGCCGGTCGTCCAGGGAAGAGAGAGTCGAAAAAGTCAACGGGGACAGGCACTTAAGCCTGTTTCTGCTGGGTTTTACATGAATCCCTGCCGACCCTCCTGATGTGCCGGTGACTCACGCCCCTTCTCCGTCAGCCCAGGCGGTGGCTTGCCCACTGTGTGCGAAGCCGATGGGTCGGCGCACTGCCAAACGCGGAGCCAACGCCGGCAACGAGTTCTGGGGCTGCACCGGCTACCCGACCTGCCGTGGCACACGCCCGATCAACTGATTCAAGGACAACGATGGCTTTGCCTGATGGCCTCTATGACCTGTTGTTGACCGAGGGGCTGGCCCGATCGCTGGCGGACCTCGACCCGTCACGGACCGATGTGTCGGCACTCAAAGGTGGTGCAGCCGAGTTCCTGGCCGACGTCATCACCCGCCAGCTCTCGACCATCCTCGACGATGTGTCTGGCGACGAGGCCGAGAAAGCGAAGCGACAACTCGAACTGGTGAATGGCCTGCTGGTGATGCTGCGTCAGCGGCTCGCTGGAAACAACGCAGAGGGTAGTTCTGCGGCTGGCGAAGTGGTGGACCTGGTGGCGCCGCCGTTGCGGGTCCTGAGGGCCGTGCAGCGCGACCAGCAGTTCCCAGTGTCGCCAGAGATTGGGCTGGGCGTTCCCTGGCTGTTCACGGCCGGCAAAGGCTCGCCGTCGCTCCTGCAGGAAATTCGTCGCGAGCTGGCATCGAGCGATCAGGTGGACATCCTGGTCAGCTTCATCACCGTCTCCGGCGTGCGCAAGCTGCAGGATGTGCTGCAGCAGATCACGGCCAAGGGTGCGCAGCAGGATGGACAGGCGCCACCGAAGACCCGGCTGCGCATCCTCACCACCACCTACACGGGTGCGACCGAGGCGCGTGCGCTGGACGAGCTGGCGCGTCTGCCTGGGTGCGAGGTCCGCGTGTCGCTGGATGGCCGGCGCACCCGACTGCATGCCAAGGCCTGGCTGTTCCAGCGCAAGACCGGCTTTGGTTCGGCCTATGTCGGCAGCGCCAACCTCTCGGGAGCCGCGCTGACCGGCGGGCTGGAGTGGACGGTCAAGCTGACCCAGCGCGCGCAGGAGGCGCTGTTTGCCCGCGCCGTGGCCCACTTCGAGACGCTCTGGGCGGACAGCGAGTTCCAGCGCTACGACCCGGACAACGTCGAACACCGGCAGGCCCTGGCGGCGGCACTGGGTCGCGAGTCGTTTGGCGGCGAGCCCTCGGCCACGATCAGCTTCTTCGACCTGCAGCCCAAGACCTACCAGCTGGACATGCTGGAACAGCTGGCCACCGAGCGTGCCCACGGTCGAACCCGAAACCTGCTGGTGGCTGCCACCGGCACGGGCAAGACGGTGGTGGCCGCGTTCGACTACCGGAACACCTGTCGTATCGAAGGTGGGCGCCCTCGCCTGCTGTTTGTGGCCCACCGGGAGGAAATCCTGCGCCAGGCCATGCGCACCTACCGCGAGGTGCTACGCGATCCCGAATTCGGCGACCTGCTCACCGGGAGCCACCAACCCGAACGCTGGGACCACATGTTCGCCACCATCGACAGCGTGACCAGCCGCGACCTGGTGGCCACCGTTGGTGCCGACCACTGGCACACGGTGGTGGTGGATGAGTGCCACCGCCTGGCGGCCGATCGGTTCGACGCTTTTGCCAAGGCCGTTCGCCCCACTGTGTTGCTTGGCCTGACTGCGACGCCTGAGCGCAGCGACGGGCAACCCATCGCGCTCTATTTCGATTCGCGGCCAGACGGTAGCCCGGCGGTCGAATTGCGGCTGTGGCACGCGCTGGACCTGCAACTGCTGGCGCCATTCGAGTACTACGCCTGCGACGACGCCACCGACTTTTCGGAAGTGCCATGGGACAGGCCTGGAGAGCGCGAGGCGGTGGCCAACCTGGTCACTGGCAACGACGTGCGCGCCAAGCTGGTCATCAACGAGTGGCTTCGCCTGGCGTCCGATGCGCGGCAGTCACGCGCCATTGTGTTCTGTGTGTCGGTGGCGCACGCCGAGTTCATGACCGAGTGGCTCAACCGCGCGGGACTGCCAGCGGCTTGCGTGGTCGGCACGACTGCCTCCGAAGAACGGCGACGTGCGCCGCAGCGCCTACTGAACGGAGAGCTGTGCGCGCTGGTCACTGTCGACCTCTACAACGAGGGCATCGACTTGCCGATGGTGGACACGCTGTTGCTGCTGCGACCCACTCAGAGCCCGGTGCTGTTCCAGCAACAGATCGGTCGCGGTCTGCGCTTGGCGCCCGGCAAAGAGAGTTGTCTGGTGCTCGACTTCGTCGGGCAGCATCGCGCCGAGTTCCGGTTTGACCGGCTGTTGTCGAGCCTGACCGGCTTGTCGCGCCGCGAACTGGTGGACGGCGTAGAGAACGGCTTCGGCAGCTTGCCGCCTGGCTGCCACATCCACCTTCAACGCCAGACGCGGGAGCAGGTGCTGCAAAGCCTGCGATCCCTGACGTCGCAGAACTGGCGCCGTCTGAAGACCGAGCTGCAGACCTATGCGGCGCTGCGTGGTCGATCGGCCATTCAACTGGCCGACTTCCTGCACGACCAGGCACTGGAGCTGGAAGACATCTACCGCACGGGTACCGGCCAAGGCCGCAGCGGTTGGACAGCGCTCAAGCGTGATGCAGGCCTGATCGTCTCGGAGCCCGGACCTGAAGAGGACTACTTCAGCCGCCGTTTCGGTGATCTGCTGCATGTGGATGATCCGCGCCGCCTCGACGTCATGACGGCTGTGGGTTCGCACTTGAGGAGTTCCCCACCACCAACGCACAGGACGCGCTGGGTGTGCAGATGTTGGCCTATCAGATCGATGGGCGCCACGAGCAGGCAGCGGGGCATGAAGCCTTCCTGGAGCGCATGGAGGGTCACCCAGCCATCGCGGCCGAGCTGGTGGAGCTGGTTCGCCCTTCTGCAGGCCCGCAGTACCTGGGCGCGCATCCTGTGCCCGGTCTCGAAGACACGCCCTTGTGCTGCCTGCATGCAGGTTACGGTGCGCGCGAGATTCTCACTGCAGTGCGCTGGCTGACGGCGTCACGCCGCGTGCCGTTCCAGGCCGGCACTTTGTCGTTGCTCAGCCGCCAGACCGAACTGCTGTTCGTCACGCTCGACAAGAGCGAGGGCTATCACGACCGCATCGCGTATCACGACTACGCGATCAGCGCCGAGTGCTTTCACCGGCAATCACAAACAGCGCAGGCCCGGACACGCCTGGCGGTCGGCGCTACCTCGAAAGCGCGACCAATGGATGGCAGTTCCAGCTCTTCGTGAGACCGCGCAAGGCGAGGCCTACCGCGCCTGCGGCCCGGTCTCGCTGGAGTCGGCCGAGGTGATCGCCCCATGAGCATCGTCTGGCGCTTGCAGACGCCGCTACCGGCTCGGCTGTTCAGGATTCAGCGCTGCGCGGGGTGTAGCGTCCGGGTAGAGTTCTTCCATCGCACAAACTGCACTTCGACATGTACGACGAACACGATCTCATTGACTTCGAACCAAACGTACACGGCCGATGGGCGCTCGGTCGAAACTACATCTACCGCATGCCGAACACCGGCTGGACGCTGGAGGTGGATGACCTGAACAACTCCACGGTGTGGGATGGGGAGTTCGCGACAGACCAAGAAGCACTGGTCACGGCGATGGCTGAGATCAACGCCGAGGGCATTGAAGCCTTTATCGCAAGTCCGCCCATCAGCCCACACACTGAGCACGAACGATCAAAAAATTGCCGTTCGTCGGCGAACTGAAGCAAGTGGCGCCAGCGGCACGCGCAACGCGTCATCGTTGCTTGATCACCACAAAACCCAAAGTTGAGCGGTCACGAAGTCCAGGATTGTGATTCCTGACGTCGTGGGCATTTTTCTAGACCGTTGAAGCAGCGACAGCGCCGCGGCTGTTTACCCCAACGTTTACCCCACGGGCTCCAAAAAACGGTTAGCCTACTTGAGCTAACCCGTTGATTTTATTGGTCGGCGTGGCGGGATTCGAACTCGCGACCCCTTGCACCCCATGCAAGTATAAGAAAATCCAAGAAAAGTCGATGAAACACAAAAACAGATGTAACTTATTGATTTTTCATGATTTTAATAGGTTCATCACGAATTCCGTTGTCCCAGCAGCGTTCAATGGAATACACTCAAATCCTGCGTTGCGGTTGGGACATGGGTTGGGACAACGGCGGTGGCGCAGTTTGCGGGGGCTACCATGGCCGTGACGATTTTGAGCTCAAAGCCTTGACCGCTGCGGACCACGGACGCCGGTTGACTTCGATTGGCGGGTCGCTCAAGGGCAAGGTCTATGGCGCGCTACGGCGCTGTTTCGGTGCAGTTTCGGTTCGCCTACAAATTTGGCGGCAAATCGCGAAGTGCTGGTCGGCACCTGGCCCAAGACCGAACACCACCATCCGCAAGGACCGCGACGCGCTGCGGGTCATGATCCAGAGTGGTGTGGACCCGGTGGCGCAAACCAGCTCGTGCGCGAACAAGCGCGGTCCGAACGTGAAGCCGAACGACTGCGCGTGGCAGCCGAACGCGAGGCCGAACTCCTCAAGATCGAAGCCGATCGGCAGGAAGCGGTGCAGCAGCAGCAGCTGCGGCTGCAAGCGTTGGCCAAGAAATCTGCCCGCATGACGGTGCGCGCCCTCTTCGACCAATGGCAACGTCTGGAACTGGCCCAGCGTGCCGACAAGGGCCGTGAGGCGCAACGCTCGTTCGCACGGGATGTCTTTCCGCTCATAGGCGATGTGGCGGCGGCGGATGTGAGCAAGGCCCACATCCAGGAGATCGTGGACACCATCAAAGCGCGCGCCACGCCCTCACAAAACATGGTGCGCACCGCCAAGAAGACGCTGGCTGACCTGCGCCAGATGTTCGGTTTCGCGCTGGATCGGACTATGTGGATGCCGACCCGACCGCCCGCGTGAAGAAGGCCCGCATTGGAGCTGATGTGGAGCGTGACCGCGTGCTGAGCGAAGCCGAGTTGATCCTGCTGTTCCAGAAGCTGCCTCTGGCCGGGCTTGCATCCACCAGCCAACTCGCCCTGCTGATCCAACTGGCAACCGCTGCCCGCATCGGCGAAGTACTGGCTGCGCGCTGGGAGCATGTCGACTCTCTCAAGCGGCGCCGCCTGACCCTGCCCGAGACCAAGAACGGCAAACGGCATGAAGTCTGGCTCAGCGACTTGCCTTGCAGCAACTCAAAAGCCTGCATGAAAACACCGGCTTGACGCCTTGGCTATTCCCGTCCACTCATGCCCGAACGGATCAGCCTGACTTACGACCATGTGTGCGTCAAGACCGTTACCAAGCAGGTGGGCGACAGGCAGCGCCCCGGTGCAGCGCCCATGAGCGGCCGCTCCAAGGACGTCGATGCACTGGTATTGCCCGGCGGCAAGTGGACACCACACGACCTGCGGCGAACTGCTGCGACCACCATGGCCGAGCTTGAGCCCTCCTCGATGTGGTTGAAAAATGCCTGAACCACGCCGAGGTGGGCAAGGTCAAGCGCATCTACCAGAGGGCGCAATACGAAGGCCCGATGCGTGATGCCTGGACGTTGCTGGGCGAGCGCCTGGCGCTGTTGCAAGACATGGCCGATGGCCGGGTCAGCAAGGTCGTTGCCCTGCAGCGGGGACAAAGAACGTTGCGCCCTCCTGATCACCGGGCCCCGAGCAGACCCAGACTGCGCGCCGCAATGTGCTTTCAATATTCA
Source organism: Burkholderiaceae bacterium (assembly GCA_041396505.1). Taxonomy (GTDB): domain Bacteria; phylum Pseudomonadota; class Gammaproteobacteria; order Burkholderiales; family Burkholderiaceae_C; genus Hydrogenophaga. Next base: position 61,874 of record JAWKYL010000003.1, on the reverse strand, counting down.
GGAGCTGCTGCATCCGCTGCGGCATTTCAGTACAAAACGTTCAGAGACCCTCGTCTGTCTCTACCTGATCTCGGATCTATTCCGCCCTGCTCTGCCCTGCAGCCTTGAACTCGCTGTACGCCTTGTCCCAATCCACACGGGGGAATGCGTCTTTGACGGAATTCAAAAAAATCCTCGCGGTTGAGCGTCTCGAAAGTCACGTCTTTGTACCGTTCTTCCAGTTTCATCTCCCTGGATCAAAGATTCGGCGGTGGAAAGACTTGTCCAACTCAGCGTGAAGCCAGCTGCTTGCGACCGCCTCAGAAATCTCGCCATTGAGCGATTGACCGAGCAGCGCATCGGGCTTGGTGTCCATCACGCGCGGCAGGTAGTAGCCAACGATCTGCGTCCGTGAGGCATCAAGGTGCTTTTGCAATTCCGCTTCAACCTCTTTCTCTGATGCACCTCCAGCTTGGCGCGAAATTCCGTCAGTCTGGCCACCAAATGCGGTTTGGCTGCTCTTCAGCACCACCCGTCCGTGGTCCTTGCCCAGCGAGGGTGTGAAGTTCTTGCGGATCTCATTGAGCGCGTCTTCCAGCGGCTTGGACGACAGCTTGCTGCCCTTCTCGATCAGATCGAACGTGGTGCGCAAACGGTTCTCAAGCTCTTTGCTACCTCCCAGATTCTGAATTTTTTCGGGTATCGCGAGGCGGTGGCGCTGGATGGCCGCGCCGGACAGGCTCAGTTCGACGTATTGCAGATACGGTTCAAACACCCGCACCTGCCGTGCCAGATCAAAACGCACTGGTGGCGCCGCTTTCAGGCTGGCGGTCACTTCAGACAACTTTACCTGCGTGATGGGTGCCGAATCGACATCCAGGGTCAAGGCTGCAATGCGCTGCTTGGCTTCGGGGGTCTTGGCTTGGGCTATCGCAATGGCCTTGGCAGCAGGTGACAGCCGGGCCAGCGCCTGGGCCACCTGCTCGCCCGACATGCGCACGGCATTCGAGACAGCGCCATCAACGGGCTCGGCCTCCAGATACAACGCGGTGGGGGTAAAGATATAACCCTCGTTGTCCACCACGACCAAGGCCGTGCGCAGGCCGGGCGCGCTTTGCACCGCAATGCCGGCGTCAAGCAGCAGCTTGATCGCATCCACACTGCCGTAGCCCATGCGCATGACCCGGTCTTCAAAATCCAGACTGACGGTCAGCAATTCTTTGCCCAATCGAGCCGCGACCTCCACCATGGCCTGGGCCAGTTCAATTTGAATGCCCGGCGCCGCATAGCAGACTGCCTGCCGGGCTGATCGAACCAGTTCGGCAATGCGCGACTGCGACAGCGAACAAAAGAGTGCGTCAGAGTTCATGTGGCTATGCCTGAATTCCCTACCTGAAATCATCCAAAAACTCAGAAACTGGCTCCACCCCGGTCACCAACAACTGGTCGCGCGCCCGCGTGCAGGCCACGTACAGCAAATGCCGTTCGGTTTCATACACCTCGTGCAGGTCGGCATCGTCGCCGACGGTTTCAATGCGCTCCTGCAAGGGGATGATCTCGTCGTCACAGGCCATCACCACCACGGCACGAAACTCCAGCCCCTTGGCTAGGTGCATGGTGGCGATGGAGACATGGCCGATGGCGGTTTCGGCATGTTCATCGAGCACCTTGAACGGCATGCCTGAAGCGTCAACAGCGGCGCGCGCCTGCTCCAGCTGCGCTGGTGACCGCACGAACACGCCAAACTCTTGCGGCAAGACGCCGGTTTTTTCCTGCTCGGCCAGCCAGGTGCCGATGGCCTTGATTTCCTCGCTCTCGGATTTCGCTTCCCGTACTACCGGCGGCGGGCCATTGAAGACCGAAACGGTGTCATTGCGAATTTCGGCGTTGCCATCCACGTCAAGGCTCTGGTCGCCGAGCAAACGGTCGGCCTGCTGGCGGATCTGATGGGAGGTTCGGTAGTTGATGCGCAGCGTGCGCGACCGACCGCGGATGTCCACGCCCAGCGACTTCCAGGAAAACGGCTGCTGGAAGATGCGTTGACCCAGATCTCCCGCAAAAAATAGTGCGTCTGGACGATGGGCCCCCAGCGCCGCCAGAAAGCGCAAATGCGCCACGCTGAGGTCCTGGGCCTCGTCCACCACGGCAAAGTCGAACGGTGCGTGCTTGCTGTCCGCCAGCACGGTGAACATGGCCGCGTGCGTGATCAGCTTTTGGGCCGCCAATGCAGAGCGCACCCGCTCAAAAATGGCCCACAGCACCGCCCGCTGTGGTTCTGGCAGCCGTGTCTTGCGCCCCAGGCGGGTGACGTCACGGTAGTCCTCCCAGCTTGCAAGTTGCCAGGCATCGACGACCTGCTCCCACTCCGCCAGCAGAAAGTGCAGGCCGAATTTGTGACCACCTACGGACTTTGACGCATGCTCCAGCATCTGCCGCACCGCAGCGCGACTGGCCAGCGTGACCGCTCCATGCTGCGCCTTGTAGAGACGCAGGCCGATGGCGTTGAGTGAATGCACGTCGATGCGCTCGGCCAGCCTGGGCTCGCTGCTGACCAGCTTTTTCAGCTGGGTATGCAAGGCACTGGCCAGCGTGTCCGAGAACGTGGTGAGCAGTACGCGGGCGTCGGGATGGGTGCGTGCCAGATGGGCAGCGCGGTGCAATGCCACCACGGTTTTGCCGGTGCCGGCAGAGCCAGACACACGAGCCGGGCCGGTGTAGTCGCGCTCCACCCATTGGCGCTGCTCGGGGTGCAAAAAGACGGTCCACTTGTCCCAGGGAAAATTCAGCGCCGCCTCCAGCTCGGCCACGTTGGCCATCACGCGAAAGCGCCGTTGCGCGTCCGGGTGGTCGAACGGGTTGGCCGCGGCCACGGCAGGAACGGGCACACGGGGCTTTCCACCCGTGGCCAGCTCCAGCAAAGCCTCTGCCGCCTCGGCAGGCAGGTGGTCAGCCAGTGTCAGCAAGCTGTCTTCGGTGGCGGCCTTGACGTCGGCCAGCCACTCGGCGGGCACGCCATAGCCCAACAGTTCATCGTCCGGCTTGTTTGCAAACAGGGCCTTGGTTGACGCACCGGGTGGGTGTGCCGAAGGCAAGTCGGTCTGCACATAGATCGGCACGACCACCTGCTGCACCGTCTCGCGCACCTCCACCAGCTGCGCTGCCCCCGTCGCGGGATGCGTTTCCAGCTTGCGCCTTGCGGCCCAATCGTAGGCTTTGTCGTGGTGATCGACGTAGCAAAGCAGCAAGCTGTTTTGCGTCCTGTGAACGATGAGCCGGATGTCGCTGCCGGCGCGCACCGACCAGAAGTTCTTGTCCCTGGACTGCTCGATGCGGTGCAGGCTCATGCCGGGATGCGCCGGGTTCAGTTGCAGATCGAAAGCGGTGGTCTTGACGGCCTTTTGCTCGTCGCCTGTCAGCCGGGCGAGGCTGTCGGTGAAGGTGTCGGCGATGCGGAATTGCATAGTTGATGCGCTCAACACTGGTCCTTGCTAATGTAGTGATCGGTCCACGTTGCCGTGTCCGGAAAAACCAGCTTGGGCTTGGGCAAGGCCTTCAGTACACGACCCAGCTCTAATCGGCTGAGACCATAGGCTACTGAGAGTCGGTCGTAGTCTGCCTTGTCAATGTCATCGAGCACCAGATCGTCGGGCAGTGTCAAGGCGCGTGGCGTGACGTACAGCCATGAGAAACCGACGGGACGCTCATTCATCGAGGCAGTCAGATTTGCGTAGAACGTCATGCGCGCGCCGCCGCCGCCAAGGAAAAAAGGTACTCCTGCGATCGCTTCCTGAACGGAGGTTGTCCTTCCACGTTCGCCAGAAACTGACCCTGTATCTGAGCCAGCGTCTTTTCGTAAAAGAGACGATCTGGGTCAGGTATACCGGTGCGCTCGTTCACTTTGATTCCGGCAAAGTAGCTGGCGAATGAAGCCGGGATACTGCACTGCTGAATTGGTCTGGAATTTGAACTGAAGCAGTTTCTGAAAGTTCAGGCGTGGCGCTGAGGACTCCTGTAGAGATTCTGTCCACCAGTCGACGCGGTGCCGGTGTAGGTTACTCACTCCGTATGGCGCGACAACCGATGTGAAGAACTCGAAATCCCACTTGCCGCCACGCGCGGAAATACATGAAAGCGACGCATCCACAGTACCCGGCGCCCACATCGGCCATGAGAAAGATGTTTTAGCCCTCCCTGTCAGGAAACTGGTTGAGACCATGAAATAATATATCTGCGCCGCAATCTACCAGGCACGACCGTCTACGGCGTCCTGATCCGAGCCAGTGGCGGAGGGCGGCTGCGCAGCAGCGCCACAATGGTAGACTCATCCACCGGCCCGCGTTACCGGCCACCGCCCGAGCCCGCAACGCAAAGCTGGGCAAAAGGACTGAACAACGTCGAGTCCTGAAAATGTGCAGCAGGAAGCCCTATGGACAGCTTCCAGAGAGCTGTGTGCGGCGGTACGTCTGCGCGTGACGTGTCAGAAGCCAGGCTCGTGCGCGCTACAAGATCACCAGCGCCAAGAACGCACTGACAATGCGCCTTATAGTTGTTCTGGTCCTGCGGCGCCGCCAGAAAAGCAAGCTTCCAGGTCGCGGTGGCATTGGGCGCCTTCTGCAAGCGAGAACTGCGAGCCAGTCTGGAACAGGCGCGAAGGCAGAAGGTACTTTTTCGATCTCTTCATGCTTCGCAAACGTTACTGCAAATGACTTGCCTAGAGCGCTGTCGCCAATGACCACCTTGACCGACGATGTGCGAAATCAACCCAAGTGCAATCTCATGCTGGGCCTGTGCCTCACCAGCGGCAAAGCTTGTGTCCGGCGGCCTACCTGTTCATCTGAGGCGCAATGGCAATGGTTTTGTCCTCGCCAGCCGTGAGCAGCAGCCTTGGCTGAAGGCGACACAGTCAGCGACGGCGCTGGGATCGTGGAGCCATCGCAGGCGCTGGCACTACCTTTTCTCGAAGGATGCGGCCGTGCTTGGGGAGGGTACGGAAACCTCGCTGAACCTGCGCCCGTCGCGTTGACGATCACTGCGCAAATGTGTGTCCAGCCTATCTTTTTCAGGAGGTGGTGCGAGCCGTACCTGCAGGCCAAGCCGCCGCTGACGACCTTACTCTGGCGGCCGGCGTTGCGCGCTTCGCGGCGGCGGGTCTGTTGCAGCCGGTTGGTTTGGTGACTTGACTTCTGGAGAAGTCTGATTGGCAACCGGTCTGTCGGACGTCACTGCTGCCTTTGCCGCTCCACGGGCCAGCTCGAAAGCTTCCCGAATTGATCTCGCCATGTTTCCTCCTCTGACGACAAACATCAACTGATGCGAATCACTCCCCGAAGAAACCTTGGGTGGGGTGCCAAATCAGTCTTGAGCCGCAGTTCTGCGATCTTTTCATTGACCCGGTTTTCTTTCTGAAGACGTCCTCTCACCGCAGGTATCAAGCTCCGCCGCCGGGGGTTGCTGGACGCCTCGTGCCTGAGAATCAGCTCTTGTGACTGCTCTCGTTTCTTTGCAAGGTGCTGTTCCAACAGGCTGACCATCAGGCGCACACGGTCTGCGTCCTCACGTTGCTGGGCCTCAACAAAATGGCGAAAGCGCTCATCCAACTCGGTACGGCACTCATCTTGTAAAGCAGCGGCACGGTCCGAGTCAACCTGGTCTGCAGCGCCCAGCCAATCGCTGCCCTTGAGAGCGGCCATATTGACCAGTTGCTCAGCCTGATCGCCATCTAGAAGTCGGTCCCGATCCAGTGACCTGGCCATGTACTCAAGGCGCTCAATCTCACGCGAACCCGAAACCGACCAGCGCATCACCACATACACCTCGGCACCGCGCTGAAACTTGGGCAGATGGGTTTGGTGCAACTCCAACGCAGCCACAGGGTGGTAATTCGGCTCTGCCGCCTGGCTGGCACAGCCCAACGAAACGCACCAGAGGTGGTCTGGCCCACGATCTCTACTGGACGGGCTTTGCCCTTGCGGTTGTCAAAGCGCAACAGCTTGGCAGGCTACTTGCCTGCGGCGTCGTGCGCCCCTGCAGGCGCTGGGCCTGGATGAAATCTGCAAACCTGACGCGCGCGCATCGGTGGACGGCTCCAAACGGCATAGCAGACTGTCTTCGTTCTGCGCGATCAGTCTGGTGCCTGGAGTAAAAGCGCAGGAAAAAATCGCGCACGTAAGCCAGCAAATCCTCTCCTCGGATGTAGCGCCCCACTTCGTCAGCTGCGCGCACCTTGTTCTGTATGTATTCGCCGTGCGCAATCAGGTTGGCTGCCTCTAGTTCGAGGTTGGATCTGGTGACGCTGCGTGTTCTCGATGGCCACCGCAGTCGAGTCGATGCGTCGGTTCATCTGCTCTGGCGTCAGCCTATGAGAGAAGGAGCTCGTACGCCAGCTTGCCGCATTTCTTCGCCCAACACTGCCTCCATGCTGCCCAGCGCCTGCCGAAAGGCACCCAGTCGATCCAGCAACCGCTCATACACCCGGTCGTCGATGGGAGTCTTCGCCACGCCGGGTTCCAGATGAGGATCTGCTCTTCCTGCTGGCCGATGCGGTCGATCCGCCCAATGCGCTGCTCAATCTGGCGGATTCCATGGCAGGTCGTAATTGATGAGCAAGCTGGAAAATTGCAGGTCCACCCCTTCCGGACGCCACCTCGGAGGACAACAGGATGTGCGGCCCGTCAGCGCGCTCAAAGTGCTCCGGGGCCTGCTGCTTGTCCATGCCGCCGTGCAGCACCACCACATGGATCCCGTCGCTCGCCAGCGCGTTGCAGGTAATACAACGTGGCGCGGTAGAAGGAGAACGGCACCTTTTTGCCCGGGTGCTGGCGCCAATAGTCAACCAAGTGACTGTGCAACAGTTCAAACTTGCTGTCACTGACGAGAATAAGAACGGTCATCACCTCGTGTGGCGCAGAGTTCGTTAATCAGAGTCCCGCCTGATGCGTGCGCATGGTCGTCGATGTCCGGCATCTAGCTCTGCCGCAGCCTCGCCTGACGCCTGTCGCCCCTCGGCCGTTTCGACCCTCGTCTTCCAGCCCTCGCAAGCAGCGGCCATGGAGCTCGCCATCTGGCGCTGAGGGATAGTGGTAAAAACCCTCGGAGATATTTGAGCTCCTCGCACAAGGTCTTGCGGCAGCTGGTGTGCCAGTTTGTAGGATTTTCCTCAATGGGAGACATGCGTGCCTTGAGCACCACGGGCAGGCGTTCCACACGGTTGATCTGCACGTCTCGCTTGAGGGTGCGCGTGACAACCTTGCTCAGCGGGTTGACGCGGTCCAGCTGGTCAACCGCTTCGCTGCCGGCCGCGCGGACTGGCAAGTTCTGCATCGCTGGGCGGGTTTTGGCGCAGGTAGGTCAACTGCTCGCTGTCTTCAAACCAGGTCAACTCCTGCGCAGTGGCTACTGCAGAGACGAAGTCCTGCTGGGTGATGGCGGAGCTCAGCACGCGGTCGCGCAAGTCCACGATGGGCGCATTGGCGCGCAAAGTCCATTCAAAAGACCGCTCGTAGGGAAAAGCATCCTCGTCCAGCAAATGCACCACAGGTTGAACAGGTCGCGGTTGCGCAACTGGATCAGCGTGGCCGACAGCATCACCATGTGCTGCGCCACCGGGCGCAGCAGCTTGCCCGGACGACCGGGTCTGGGTAGCCCTTAGTTGCGCAGGTAGTGGGCCTCGTCGATGATCTGCATGTCGAGCAAGGGCTCCTCCAGCTCGGACTCGTTGAGCAGACGCGCCAGGCGTGCTGCTGCCGTGTCCGGATGGCTCGTCCTCGTCGTTCCAGCCGCGCGACGGCGAATACCCTGCAGACTGGCAATAAGGGCGAATTCCTGATGCGGCTGGCGCTTGATCTCTTCGAGCTGCTGGATTAACTCGTGTGCGTCCACGACGCGGCCTTGACCCCAAGCGGTGGGGCCAGCTCGCGCGCTTCCACTTGTCGCACAGCATGGCGGGGCAGACCACCAGCGAGCTGCAGCGCCATCCTCTCGCGCCTGCAGCTCGGTCCAGATCCAGGCCTGCCTCAATGGTCTTGCCCAAGCCGACCTCGTCTGCAATCAGGATGCCATTGGTGGGTGAGTCCAAAAACTGCAGCACCGGCTTGAACTGGTAAGCCAGGAACTCCGTGTTGGTGGAGTTCATGCCGTAGATGAGGTTGGCCAACTTGCCGCTGAGCCTGTAATACGTGATGGCACCGCGCAAGTCGTTGGTGCGGCCATAGCGCCCCTGCTTGATCAACTCGTAAGGCCCAGGAGCCTTTTTCTGCACCAGCGCACCGGGCAGAAGAACTCTTCGGTGCCGTCCAGAAAGTTGACCAGCACGCGCTGGCGTGCGGGTGGAGCACGTCGTCTCGCGGCCCAGAATGCCGGTGCGCCCTGGGTTGGCTTTCAGCCTGACCTTGTCTCCAGCCTCCATGCCAGCCCCCTTACACCTTGAACACCTTCATCACCTCATCCCCCAGGTGATTGATCACCTTCACCGCCACCCGCCCGGTTGGGCTTGTCGAACGGGCGCGAGGTGTCGCTGTTTAGCGTGTCCCAGAGGCCTCCTTGTCGTCCTCGGCCTTCCAGTGTGGTCTTGAGGGCGCTGTAGGGGTCGTTGGCGCCCAGGAGTAGGCGTGGCGCACGAAGCTCTTCGTTGTAATCGGTGTCGATGAACCAGCAGGCGATGCCGTCGGCGCCGTCGCTGATGATTTCGCCGGTCTGGGGCTTGAACACATCCACGCCGTTGACCTTGATGCGCAGCTGGCCGCCCGCTCCGCCAGGACAGGTGATGTCGGGCTCGCCGAAGATGCAGGCGCGAGTTGCCCTTGCCGGTGTTCTTCAAATCCTCAACGGCCATGTGCAGATCGGCGTTCATGCGGGCCTTGAGCACCGGGATGCGGCCCAGCTTGCCAGGTCGGTGGCGTGCGCCTCGTAGTTGAAGGCGCAGGCAATCAGCACGTCAAAGCCCGCGTCGCCGCACTCGCGCGCCACTTCCCGCCGGAATCGCCGCGCGCTGCACGGTGCCAGACTCGGGGCCGATGAAGATGCCGGCGCGCTTCTCCACCTCGCCTTCCATATAGCGGCCTTCGGCACACACCCTCGCCCGGTAGGGCGGCGGGCGACGTGAAGGTGATGCGGTCCGCCTTGTGCGCTGCACGCCCGCGGTCTTGAGGTTGTCAGAATCATCTGCGGGAAGGACTGGCGGGCGTGGTGATGTCACCGGCTCCAGGGCCGTTGACCAAGACTCGTCGTTCTCGTCGACGCCCAGCATGCGGTGCAGGCTGAGCGATTCGACCGTGAAGGCCCGGCCACGCGCACGGCCTTCTTGTTCTCGTACGGTTTGTCGTAGAGGTACTCAAACTCGGCCTTGGCGGCAATCGAGGCGTCGATCTCGCGCTGGCGGGCAATGCGGGCCTCCCACCAAGCAGTTAAGAGTGTTTTTGCGTGCTGGCGCTTATCTGGCCAGCGCGAGCAGCTATCATTTTTGATATCCTCTGCCGCTCCGGTGGACGCAGGGATGCAGGGGATACCAGAACAGCTCGCGGGGAATCTCCCACTCCTGCCAGTTCTTGTTGAGCGCGGCGTTCAACTGCTCGCGCAGCCACTCAACGTGGCTTGCCACTTGTCCCAGATCACGTCGATCTCGGCGTTGTTGGCGATGGATTTGAGGGTGATGTGCGGCACCCGCTCGTAGATAAAGCCGTGGCGGATATTGCCGTGAACCGGCTGTGCTGGGTGCCGTGCGGGTAACTTCGGCCTCTTTGGCCTGGCCCTCGCGCGAATCGGCCAGCAGGTGAACGGGTAGCGTGCGCCCATGCGGGCGCGGGCCAGGGCCAGGGCGACGCGCGAGGTGTCGATGGTGATCCAGCGGCGGCCCCACTGCTCGGCGACGGTGGCCGTGGTGCCGCTGCCGCAGGTGGGGTCGAGCACGAGGTCGCCGGGGTCGGTGACCATGAGCGGCGTAGTTGGACAATGTCTGCAGCCGTTTGCACGACATAAACCTTCTCGCTTCCAAATCCACTTGTCACTGTATCAGTCCCAGCCATTGGTCAATATCGACACAGGGAAGTCTTCGTAAAGGGCTTAAATCGAAGCGCCTTTCCGATTCCCATTAAGCGGAGTTGGCACATTTGAGTCGCGTGTAACCCTCTTTACTTGTCGACCAGCCTCGCCCCTTTGAAGGCCAATATTCAATTCCGTCCAAATTCACTGGAAATGTACTGGCTTCGCTCCCGGTAGCTGATTGCGCTGCACGATGACTATGGAGTTTGAATCCTTCTTTTATCTTATTTTCGTCGTCATACTTTTCTTTATGGCCATCCAATTCTTTCAATCCAGCGCTGTTGACCGGAGAACCACTCTCCTGGTCGCAAGCTGACAATCTGGACGAATTTTGACATTCTCTTTGCTGCGTGCGCACCAGAGTATGAAATCAAAGGTATTGGGCAGCTGTCCGCTCGTCTGAAATCCGCCTCGACGATAGGAAATTTGGCTGAGAAAGTTTTCCTCCCCAAACACCTCATCAAAGCACCGCCCGCACCCGGTGCACGTTCTCATCCCCGATCTGCACAAAAATCGACCCCGATTCCGTCAACAAATCCCGCGCCACCGTCAGCCGGTCGCGCAGATAGGTCAGGTAGGAATGGATGCCGTCGCGGTAGCCGGGTGTCGCGAAACGCCTTGACCTGCTCCGGTTCGCGCGTGATGTGGTCGGCCTTACCGTCCTTCACGTCGCGGCTGGTGGTGCTCCACTGAAAATTGCTGTTGAATTTGATGCCGTAGGGCGGGTCGAAGTAGATGCATTGCACCCTGCCGCGCAGGGCCTCGCGCTCGGCCAGGCTGGCCATGACCTGCAGGCTGTCGCCCAGGATCATGCGGTTGGTCCAGTTCTGGTCATGCTGGTAGAACTCGGTCTTGTCCACGCCCTTGGGGATGCGTTGAAGTCGGCAAACAGGTCGGCGGTGGTCTGCCCGGCCTCGTGCTCGCGCTGCTTGCTGGTGCGCAGCAGGTCGTCGATCAGCGCCTTGGGGATTGCACTTTCCTGGATGTAGAGCGGCGGCGCGTTGACGAATAAGGTCGCTCCGGTTACCTCGCTCATCTTGCCGCGCCAGACGAGTTGCGGGCCAGGTCGGTTGATGTGCGCATAGCGCACTGCCGGGGGGCGATGTGCTCTTGCGTGGCAATGGATTGCTGCTCGACCGAGGGGATGTTCTTGCGCCGGGCCTCGTCGTGGGTGAGGGTTTCGACGTGTTTGGTGCTGGGCTTGGTGGCCATGGATTTGATATGTGCGTGGGTGGCAGAAGCAAGGCGGGTCAAGAAAGCCCATGGGGGGCTTGGCTTTGCGCGTTTTGTCTTCGGCGATGAGTTGTTTGATGGCGTCGAACACCTGCGAGAACTGCTCGTCATGGCGGGTCTCCATGGCCTCGATGCGGCGGGCCAGATCGCGGTTGGAATCCATCAGGCGGCGCAGCTGCACAAGGTGCGCATGATGGCAATGTTGACCTCGACGGCACGCTGCGAGCGCAGCACGCTGGAGAGCATGGCGACGCCTTGCTCGGTGAGCGTAGGGCTGCGCCCCAACGTTGCGACGGGATGCGGTCACAGTTTGTGACCGCATGGCCTCTTTCGAGCAATGAGATCACAGTTTGTGACCTCATACCCTCCCACTCTTGAGGTGTGAGCTGGAACATGAAGTCTGCGGGAAAGCGGTCAAGGTTGCGTTTGACGGCTGATTCAGCACCTTGGTCGCCACGCCGTACAGGTCGGCCAGATCGGAATCGAGCAGAACCTTCTCGCCACGGATCCGAAGCACGAGTCTGGCCAGATTTTCCGGCAGGGCCATGGCGTTCATGTTTTCAACCCCTCGATCAGCTTGTTGAAGTTGGCGTCCACTGTGGCCTTGAAGTCGGCCTGGATCAAAACCTCGGTGAACTCGGCAAAGGCCCAGCGGCCATGGCTGCCGAGGTGGTTGACGCCTGGCACCCAGTAGGTGTCCATGGTGGATTTTCTCGATGGCGTCTCGCCGCGGTAGCCCTTGATCTCCACCGGGTGCAGCGGGTCTGCCGGGCCATGGCCGTCATCGACCAGCACCACAAAGTCGGGCCGGTATTGGCGCAGGGCCGAGCCAAAGCGGTAGGCACTTCCAGCCACTGCGCAGGTTGTGGTTCTTCACGTAGGCCCAGCACCTTGGGGTGCGATTCGGCCACGCGGCAGAACTCGGCTTCCCAGTCGCTGTCGAGAATGACCCGAATTCAGGTGGCACTTGGGCGGCGGCCGCCCGCTCGTGTCCCAGCGGTCCGGTCTTGCTGGTGTTGAAGCGCACATGGGCGGTGGAGCCGGTGGGGTTGTAGAGCGTCGAGCAGCGCCCGATCGGGCGATCACCCAGAAACTGGCGTGTGATGGCGTCGTTGATCTTGTTGCAGGCCATGTCGGCCAGCTGCAGGCGCATCAACACAGCGCGGGGTAGGTATCGCCCTTGCAGACCAGATATTTCAGGGTTGCCAGCATCGTCCACCGCATCCAGCCATTCCTTGACGATGCGCTTGAGCTGGCCGAACAGGTGCAGCCTGGGTGCTTCGCCGGGGTCGCGCCACTTGGTGTAGAGCCAGGCGCTGGGTGAGCTGGAACAACAGCGTGCTGGGGCGCATGTCGCTGGGTGCTGCAGGCTCATGTCGGCACCCTGGCGATGATGCCAGGTTGCGGGTGATGGAGGGGCCGATACAGCGCGGGGCTTCAGGGTGAGGATGGATTCGTCGTTGAAGCGGGCGCTCAGAGCGCTCTTCGGGCAGCTCGACGCGGTAGCCTTCGACGCGGGAAAGCGGATTTCCAGCGCATCGCGCTCCGGGCGCATGGCCTTGACCTGCACGGTCTCGCGCGGCGTTCGGCGGGCCGATGACGAACAGCGGTGAAGTTGAAGGGGATGCCGAACACGTCCGCGTATTCGACGAACAGCCCTTGCTCGTTCAGATCGTAGGACTGGCGGCGCAGCTTGCGGCCAATGACCTGCTCACAGCAGCACCGAGCGTAAAGGCGCGGACGCCCAGCACATGGGTGACGGTGTTGGCGTCCCAGCCTTCGGTGAGCATGGAAACCGACACCACGCAGCGGATACCGCCACCCAGTTGCCCGGTCTTGCCCACGGTGTTCATGACCTCGCGCAGCGGCTACATAGTCGGTGATGTTGTCACCGGCACAGGGCATCACCGCTGCGCTCGACGATCTCGCGGCGAAAGCGCTCGATTTCATCGGCGGCCATGTTGCGAAAGCTGGCGTCCAGCGCATCGCCCGCTTCGAGCTGTTCGCTGTCGATCGGCGCAGGGTGTTGGGGCGCGGCAGCGGGTTGCCGGTGCTGTCGTCGAAGTTGCGAGAACAGCGCCAAGCGGCCGTTTTCAAGCGTGCTGGTGCCGTCGTCGTTCTGGCGCTGAAAGCCGGAGACAAAGTCGTACACCAGCTTGGAGATGGCTGTGTTCTGGCAGACGATGATGAAGCACGGCGGCACCTTGATGCCGTGGTCTTGCCACAGTTGGTGCGTTTTTTCGTAGTGGCCGTAGAGCGCCAGCAGCGCGGTTTGCAGGCGAAGGGGAAGCTTGAGCGGGTCCAAATCGCCGCCGCTGCCGCGGCCTTTGTTGGGCATGTCTTTGCGGATGTGCTCCCACAGGTTGCGGAACACCGGCATTTCTTCGCCGGGGATGTTTTCGGCCACCGGCACGCGGGGCAGCTTGACGATGCCGCATTCGATGGCGTCCATCAGCGAGAAGTCGCTCATGGTCCAGGGGAACAAGGTGCCTTCGGCGTAACCCGAGCCGCTGAGGAAAAACGGGGTGGCGGACAGGTCGATGACGCGGGCAACGCCAAGCTTGCGGTTGACGGCCTCGATGCCCGATATCCACAGCCGGGCGGCCTCGTTGTTCTTGTCGGCTTCTTTCTTCTCGTCGCCCTTGAGGGCCTCGTCATCGTCGGGGGTGGGCTTTTCGCGGTAGCAGTGGTGGGCCTCGTCGTTGATGACCATGATGTTTTTCAGGCCCATCAGGTCGGGCATGACGCGCTGGATCATCTGGCCTTCGGTCTCCAGCGTCAGCGGGGCGTCGCCGGTGCGGCCTTGCAGCAACTGGCGCCCGCCCTTGGACAGCTCAATGCGCTCGCGCAGCTTGAAGGCGTGGTAGTTGGTGATGACGATCTTGGCCTTGCCCATGTCATCAAGCATGTCGCTGGGCAGCAGCTCGCGGTCTTTGTAGTAGCTGTTGGGGTCGCCCGGCTGCAAGACGCGCAGGCGGTCTTTGATGGTCAGGCCGGGGGCGCAAATCAGAAAGCCGCGCGTGAAATGCTTGCTGGCGGGACGGCGCACGGCATTGATGGTCTGCCAGGCAATCAGCATGGCCATGACGGTGGTTTTGCCGGCACCGGTGGCGAGCTTCAAGGCCAGGCGCATCAGCTCCGGGTTGGCTTCCTGGTTGGCGCTGGCCAGGTGATCAAGCAACAGCTTGCCGTTTTTGGTCTGCGGAGCGACTTCGGTCAGCCAGATGGCGGTTTCGACCGCCTCGACCTGGCAGAAGAACGGACGTACGCCGCTGAAGTGGTGGTGCCGCCAGTGTTGCAGCAGGCGGGCCGTCTCGGGCGTGACCTGCCACTGCGCGGGATTGGGCAGCATGCGCCAGGTGTCCACAGCCTGGCGCACCTGGTTGATGATGGAGGTGATGTCGTACTGCTGCGCCGCAGTGGAGGTCTTTGCCTTCGTCAAACACCATCGTCCTGCTCGCGGCCTTCTTGCGCTTCTTGGGCTTGGGATGGGCGTGATGAACTCGGCGCGCCGGCGCGATTCGATGATTTGCTGGGTGGGCTGGCCGTCGGCGTCCAGTTCCCAGTGACGCTGCGGGCAGTCGTAGGGGGAATTGAGAATGGGGTGGTCAGAACGATTGGACGAGGGCAGTTCCATAGGGGCTCACTTTGGGCTGACGCATGTCATGGGCGTGATTTCGGTTTGCGCGCCGACGGCACGGGCGGCACCTGCTTGTCCTCAATCGGTATGCCTACGCGGGCGCAGTGCTCCCGAATCATCACGGCAACCATGTTGGCAATGGATCGATGGTCACGGTCTGCGGCGATGCACAGCGCCTCTTTGATGCGGGGCTCGATGCGAAACGTCAAGGTGGTGGTTTTTCTCTGTGGCCATGTCTGTCTCGGTGACGGTTTGGCTGTAGATATACTGCAAATGTACAGCACCGTTCAGAGCCGTTCGGCAGGGTGTTGACACATGGTTCTTCTCGCCACCCGTTTGAGAGCGCCTTCAAACCAATGCCACCCTTTGGGAGATGAGCGGCAACATGGAGCCGTTTGACCCACTCCACACTGGCGCTGGAAGGCTGGTTTGACCGTCGGCTCAGCGACCTGCCCAGGTGCTGCGCAAACGGGTTGAACAAGAGTTCTTCCATGCCATGGGACACGCTTTCAGCCGACCAGCGGCGCAGCGTGGCCTTGCAAATGGACTACCAGCACGACCCCGCCACGGCGCAGGATCAGAAGTTCTGGTGGGATTTCTTCGAGCGGGTGGACGACCTGAAGAAGCAGGTCACCGAATGGGGAGGCGGTTGCCACGCCCACGGCCGCTGAGCTGGCGACCAAGGAAGCCCGGCTGGCGCAGCTCAAGCAAGAGCTGGTCCACATGGAGGCGCAGCAACGCACTGCGCGAGGAGATTACTTGCCCGAACGAAAACCGCCCCCAAAAAGCCCGGCAAGCGCAAGGCCAAGCCAGCCCCCGCCGTGCGCTACATCGCCTACCCCAAGGCCATGCAACAGCTGACGCAGCGCCTGGGCGCATCGCCCCACGAACTGGCGGCGTGGATCTTCATGGGCCGAAACATGGAGGAATTGCCGCGTATGTGAATGCCAATGAGCTGGACCCGCCGCCACAGTTCTTCTATGGTTACATGGTCGGCGCTACCGATTACATCGCCCCGCTCATGGGGTGCTGGTTCAAGGCCGATGACGTGGAACGGTTTGAACCGGCAGACCGCTACATCGTCCGGCACGTCGTTGATTGAACGGTGGAGCAAACAGCCTGGCTTGCATGCGCAGGCGTTTATCCAAGCCAAAATTTCGAGTCCAGGCTGCTGGACGTACATCCGACCTTGGCGGACACGGGGCACGTTTCAGAGCATGACGATTGGCCGTCGCTGGAGAGCGGGCTCTTTCCCTTGGCCCAGGTCTTGCAGATTGAGTCTGAGGATTTTGGTGTGGTCATTGGCACCGATGGGCTGCCCAAGCCTGATGTGGCCGTTCCCGATGCGCCAGCGGAAGACGCCGTGGTGGGCTCGCCCGCGTGGCGCAAGAAAACGCCAAACGCGCTGCCGACGCGCTGCATAACAAACCCGGTGGCAGCAGAGACAAGAAAGAGCAGATTCGCGCGATCTGGGCCAGCGGGAAGTACGTTTCGTGACGTCTGTGCCGAGGAGGAAATGTGCTGCGCTGCGCATGTCTTTTACTACGGCGCGCAAAGCCCTGAGAAACACCCCGAGCCTGACCGCTGCTAAGCACAGGCTAGCCGCTGCGAAGCAGCAGCCCCGCAGAACGGGCCTGCACGGGCCCAATCCCGGCATGTTCACTACCGCCCACCGAGGTGCCAACATGCTGCACACGATTCTTCGGATTCCCGCCGTCAAAGGCGCGCTCTGGGTACTCCCGCTCCACATTTACCTGCGCATTGGTCAAGGCCTGTGGACGTCACCGGTCAGCCTGGGACCGCGCCGTGGGCTGGCCCGCCTGTGAGATCGATGCGCTGAACGCCGCGCGCATCGCGGGCCAGACCGATGACCAGATCCGCACGCTGGTCGAGTCGCTGCACGCCCAGCGCAAAGAGCTGGCGGCTGCCGGAGGGCCGAAGTAATGAAACAAGCTCTTCATGTCCTGACCTGTTGGCTGGTTCAGTCTGCGCCTTATACCGCTGCAATCCTCTTGGGTGTGGCGTTGAAAGGATGGTCATGGACGACTTGACCGACGCATCCCGGCGGGGCACCGGGAATCTCGCAACGCCAGACAACTCTCGCAACTGTGATGCGCCGGACATGGGTGATCTGGAGCGGGCCATGCCCGTCGAACGCACCAGCCTGCCATTGGCCTTCACCGTCATTACCGGCATTCAACCGAACCGGCTCACCAAGGTCATCGGCCTGAGCGCCGACGGCAGCATGCGCAAGGAATCCTCGGCCATGTTGAGCCGAGGGCGAGCACAGCGCGTGGTCGCTGCTGATCTGAACGATCTCAGGGCCACGCTGGATGCGCTGACCAGCGCGCAGGCTGTCGCCTGGGGCGTGACGCAGGACGAAGCAGTCGATCTCTGTACGCAAGGAGATGCCGAGGCCCAGCAAGCGGGTGCCATCACGCGCACGCGCGAAAACTTCAGGTTCGCTGGCGCGCCGGGCGTGATGATGCTGGACCACGACGGGCTGCCCGACGGTGAGTTGTCGGCACTGCAGTTTCGCGATCGCTTGATTGCCGCGGCGCCGGTACTGGCGGATGCCCCCATGCTCTGGCGGCCCAGTGCTTCGGCGGGTTGCGTGGCTCCGGATGGCAGAGCGCTGTCTGGCCTGACCCGGCATCGCCTGTATATCCCGGTGGCGGATGCCACGCTGATCCCCGAGGCAGGCAAGGCACTGGAGGCCTTGTTGTGGGCCACGCCGGGCGGAGGGTGGTGCGATGTGGGCGTGGCAGGCCAGCGCTTGCCGCGCTGCCTGGTCGATGTGTCGGTGTGGCAACCCGAGCGGCTGGATTTTGCCGGGCCACCGGTGCTGGTCGATGGGGTGACACGCGTGGGCGTGGAGGGTGTGATTTTTGGCAATGCTGCAGCAGTTCGACCTGCGCGCTCTGATCGACAGCGCCACGCCGGCTATCAAGAAGCAGGCCCAGGCCGGGCTCGAAGGCTGCACGCGCAGCGGTTGCCCAGCGCTGCGATGCCGCGCGGCGCGGCTGGGTGTCAGACAAGGCCCCCGCGCTGGCGCAGCGCCGTGGCATTCAGCTGGCCCAAGCCATCCAGGTGCTGGAGCGTGCTGCGGTCCAGCAGGTGTTGATGGGCAACTTCGAGCTGACCTGTTCCGATGGTCAGGTGCTGAGTGTGGCGCAGTTGCTGGACGACCCTGTGCGCTGGCACAACACCCGGTTTGCCGACCCACTGGATCCGGATGCCGACCGGCGCGTGGCCGTGGCCCGCCTGCTCAACGGCACCCGCCCTGACTTGTATTCGCACCGGCACGGGGGCATGCGCTACGAGTTACGCCGCCAGTCGGCACGGGTGCAATTGGGCCGAGGTTTGCGGGTGGAAGCCACCGACGCGGTGTTGCAGGTTTTGCGTGAGCGCAGCGAGCTGTTCGACTTTGGCACCAGTGCCATCGCCTACGTGGCCGAGGGCAAGGCCACGCCCGTCAGCCGTGACTGGCTGATCGACCATATCGGTCGGGTGGCCGAGTTCTACAGCGTCAAGACCGAGCGGGATGAAGATGGCAACGTCATTTCCATGCGGGAAATCCCGGAAGACGCCCCCAGCGCCATCGCCAACGCCATCCTGGCCAAGCACGGGGGGCGCAACTTTCGCAAGCTGACAGCCGTCACCACGGCGCCCACCTTGCGGCCCGATGGCAGCGTGCTGGACGAGCCCGGCCATGATGCGGCAACCGGGTTGATGTACGTCACCGCCGAGGCGTATCCGCCTGTCGTGCCGTCGTCTCCTACAGCCGATCAGGCACTGGATGCGTTGGCCAAGCTGTGGCACCCCATCCGTTTGTTCCCTTTTGCCGATGACGTCGCCCGCGGCGTGACGCTGGCCGCCATGTTGGCTGCGTGCTTGCGTCCAGCCCTGCCCACCTGTCCAGCCACGGGTTTTGATGCGCCAGCAGCGGGCACAGGCAAGACCTTGCTGGCCAAGTGCATCGGCGCTCTGGCCACCGGCGGTGATGTGGCCGTGCTGCCGCCCACCAACGAGGAGGACGAATGCCGCAAGCGGCTGTTTGCGGGATTGCGCGGCGGCTCCAAGGTGCTGTTGTGGGACAACGTGCGCGAGCCGCTGGGCAATTCGGTGATCGACTCGTTCCTGACGTCGGCCTTGTTTGCTGATCGTGTGTTGGGGGTCTCGGAGAATGTGGAGCTGCCGAATCGCTCCTTGTTTCTGGTGTCGGGCAACAACCTCGTCTTGACTGGCGACACCCACCGCAGGATTTTGCTGGCGCGGCTGGATGCGCAGATTGAAACGCCGTTCAAGCGCGAGTTCGAGTTTGACCCGCTCGCCGAGGTCTGCAACAACCGCCAGGCTCTGGTGGTGGCCGCGCTGACCATTGTTCGGGCCTATATCGCCGCTGGCCGCCCCAAGGTGGGCAAAGGACGCATTGCGTCGTTTGAACTGTGGGACGACCTGGTGCGCCAGCCGCTGTGCTGGCTCAGGCAGTGCCTGATGGAATCAGACCGGGACAGGAAGGATTTGCCGGTGTTCGCGGACCCTGCGGACTCCATCGACCGCGCCGCGTCGGAGAACCCGGAAACCTCCAAGCTGGCGGCGCTGCTGAATGCCTGGATCAAGGCCTTTGGGAACACGCCAACGCCGCCCAGGCAGGCGATCGCCAAGGCGACCGAGGTGCCTGGTGCGCCATCAGAGTTGTTCGATGCGCTCGACGAGATCGCGGGGCAGAACGGCAAGCTCAATGTGCGCATCTTGGGCCGCTGGCTGGAACGCCATGCCGGACAGCTTTGCACCGGCTTGCGTCTGGAGCTTGCCAACAAGACCAACGGCCTGAAACGCTGGACGGTGGTGCGCAGCGTGGCGCGCGCCGAATCGGACAAGGCCAGCGCAACCGTTGCAAGAGTTGCGGCGCGTTGCGAGGTTCGAGCCGCCGTTGACGACGCAGCGGGCGTCGCACAGCTTGAAGACGTGGAGATCTTCTGATGGCCTCTCTGGCAGTAGAAGCCGTGGTGGCGCAACTCGCTGATGCCGGTTTGCACCTGTCCCTGGCATCAGAAGGCGGGTTGGCCGTGGCGCCGGCCGGCCTTTTGACGGCCGATCTGCGTGCCTTGATCCGCAGCAGCAAGGTGATGTTGATGGATTGGCTGGCTGCTGCCAACGATGGCGAGATCCACGCCCCCGCCCCTTCCAACGACCCCGCCGACTGGAAAGCACTGGCAGCGGCCTACCACGTCCATCATTTCAACTGCGCCACCTGCATCGCCGCCGGGCGAGGCAGCCGATACGGACAACGCTGCGGCGTTGGCATGGCGCTGTGGCGGGCGTATTGCGAATGATCTGAGCACCGTGATTTGAAAGCCAACCATGAGCACCACTACCGGCACAGCACCTTTGACACCCGCGGCAGACTCCAGCGAGAACTCCTATGAAGTCGTGCGCTTCAACGCCCTCAAGCATGGCATTCTGAGCCGCTACACCGTGCTCAGCCACGAGAACCATGCCGACTACGAAAGCCTGGTCAACGCGCTGATGGATGAACACCTGCCGACGGGAGCGACGGAGCAGCACCTGGTTGAGGAGTTGGCCAGCGTGATCTGGCGCAAGCGCCGCGTGCTGCAGGCCGAGGGGGCCACCATCAACAAGGGGTTGAAGGATTCGGCGCGCAGCCCCAAGACCGTCATCCCGGCGGCAGCCCCGTTTGAAATCGGCCTGTCCGGCGACGGCACCGACTTGCGCGACCTGATGGACATGAGCCCCGAAGAAGTGACCGAAAACCAGCGTGCCGCCTGCCATGATCTGGATGCCACCCACAAGGCGGCCGCGATCCTGCGCAAGGGCGGTGCCCAGGCCTACGACAAGGCCCTGCGCACCTTGCTGCCGGACACCCGGGACTGGTGGCAAGGCTACGTGGACGAGGAGGAATACTCCGCCGATGCTGCAGGGCTGTCCGAATTCATTGCAGACCACGTCATCGGTTTTGTCACCCAGCAGGAAAAAGAGACCCGTCACCACGATGCTATCGTCACCCAGACCGTGGGCGAGGGGTTGCAAGCCCACCGACTGGAAACACTCTCGCGCTACGAAACGCACCTGGATCGCAAGTTTGAACGCACGTTGGCGATGCTGATCAAGCTGAAAGAACTCAGAAGCGCTCGCACGGTGTAAGTCGGTGCATTTTTCAGGACGACGCGATTCCCAGTGAAGCAAGGATTCATGCCGGATGTCGGGTGATTCCATAAGTTCTCAGGTCCGAGCATAGGCTCAACTTGCCAAATGATTTCGGCAAAAAGGGGAGGTTGAAAATGGGTGGACGCGGCAGTGGGCGGCGCAGCAGCTACAGCAGCAAACCAGAGACAAGTGATTGCATGCCCCTGGACATCCGCAAAATCACGCGCAAGGGCTTGCTGGTGCCGGGTTGCAGCTTCAGTTGGCAGTGGACGGTGAACGACCGACCGGTGGCGAGCATACGCATCCGGGTTGATCGGCCAAGCCTGGCGCTGTCCTACCACATGAAAAGCACGGGCGAAGTGGTCGAGCAACGGGTGCAAACGCAAACCACTCCCTGTCACCTGGGCGGCCAACGCCACTGGTTTACTCGCCCCGATAAGTAGCCGTCGGGTGGCTGTGCCTACGCGCCGGGCCGGTACTTTGCTTGCCGCCAGTGCTGTGGGCCTGGGCTACGCCACGCAAAAAGAAGGTGCAGGCGATAGAGCAGCCACCCGCGCCGACAAGCTACGCAAAAAGCTGGGCTGGGAAGCTGGCATTTTGAATGGACCGGGCGGCAAGCCCAAAGGCATGCACTGGAAGACTTTCCTGCGGCTCAAAAGCCGCCACGATCCATGGGTCCAGATCAGCTTGCAGGACATGGCCCGTCAGCTGGGCAGTCTTCAAAAATTTCTGGACGGGTGAATCTGTTTCGCAAAACGGCCCTGGACCTTGGGCAGCGTTGCGTCGGCAAGAATCTCCATGCATTCGTCGGCGCGGTGATTCGGGTCTTCGAAGGGCTTGCAGTACATAACCCGATACGCGTTGCCGACCTCCTCCTTGAGCCAATGGGACAGCTGCAGGCCTCGCTCGTGAAAGGCCACCCAATCCCAGCCACTGGCATCAAAGTCAGCCAAGTAGAACGATGTTCGATCGAACTCGATGGCCCAGTCCGCGAATTTGCGCCAGAGCCCTTCTGACATCAGGCACCCTTCATCCCATCCAGTGCCATCGCAAATATTCCCGCCAACGCCAGCTTCCTCCGGGGCATCGACGCGCCACAAGAACGGCGCGTTGCCATAGTCCACCATCACGGTGAGGATCGGGACAAACGGTTGTGAATCCGTCGCTGCGCCATCTGCCTCTGCCGCCATTTGATCTCCCCGGGTTGAGTGCCCTTCAGCCAGGCTGATCGGCCATCCTCTGAAAATTCGAGCCAGTCGCAAGGGAGCGTGGGACCACCAAGCATGGATTCGACGACGCAGCAGTCTTGCCAGATGCGTTGCCCGTCGACCTCAGACGTTGGCTGGAATCCGAAGGACGTCCACTCCTCGACGAGTGATGCAACATCGGCCGGATTCATGGCTCCATCGCGCAGCAGGTGCTCATCGAACCAAACACGTCCGCCGATCAGGCGCTCGTGGTCCCGCAGGCATTGCTCCCAGCCGCCAGGGTATTTCTGTCGGATGAGTGCGATCGGTACGACGAAGTCGATGAATTCGAGTGCAATGGCCATGGCTCAGCTTCGTTTGGAGTTGGGACAATGGTTGGGACAACGGAAAACTCCGAAGACACAAAGAAGAAAGGACTTAGCCCCTTTCGAAGCTAAGTCCTTGATTTAAATGGTCGGCGTGGCGGGATTCGAACTCGCGACCCCTTGCACCCCATGCAAGTGCGCTACCAGGCTGCGCTACACGCCGACAAGCCTTGCATTATAGCGTGCAATCCGCCCATTTCAGACCGGGACACTCAGCAACTCGCGAATTTCCTGCAGCTCGCGTCGCATGTCCAGCATCAGCCCTGCCCGACCAACGTCTGTGGTACCCGTTGCCACGCCCGGTCCGACAGGCGTTGCCGGCTCGTCCAGGAATTCGTCGTCGAGCACATTGACCGAGTCGGCGTCAGCCGCTGCTTCGTCCACATGATCATGGCGCCGTCGCTCGCGCTCGTCGTGGGCCAGTTCCTGCAACTTGTTGCGCGCACCGCTGATGGTGAAACCCTGGTCATACAGCAGCTCACGAATGCGCCGGATCATGAGCACCTCGTGGTGCTGGTAATACCGGCGATTGCCACGGCGCTTCATGGGACGCAGCTGGGTGAACTCCTGCTCCCAGTAGCGCAGTACATGGGGCTTGACGCCACACAGCTCCCCCACCTCACCAATGGTGAAGTAGCGTTTGGCTGGAATGGGCGGGAGCGATTTTTCCATGAAAATCAAGGTGGTAGGCACCAA
Source organism: Burkholderiaceae bacterium (assembly GCA_041396505.1). Lineage (GTDB taxonomy): Bacteria > Pseudomonadota > Gammaproteobacteria > Burkholderiales > Burkholderiaceae_C > Hydrogenophaga. The sequence goes on along the minus strand of JAWKYL010000003.1, from coordinate 38,547 downwards.
ACCTTGAATTTACTCTAAGCAGGCCAGACTGTGACAGGATCGGACAGCAAAAAACTGTGAAATAGTTGCCATTGTCCGTTCATACCACCCAGGCCAGGGCGTGAGGTTGGCCCGCGAGGCCACGGCCCCGACACGCCCAACAGGAGAGACAGGCGCTCAGTCCGTGCCGATGGCCGCCTGAACCTGCTCCTTGAGCTTGGGACTGGCATGAAAAGTCACCACACGGCGGGCCTCGATGGCCACCGGCTCACCGGTGCGCGGGTTGCGGCCCGGGCGGGCGGCCTTGGTCCTGATCTGGAAGTTGCCGAAGCCCGAGATCTTCACGTCCTGGCCGTCCACGAGCTTGTCGGTGATCAGATCGAAAAAGGCATCGATCATGTCCTTCGACTCGCGCTTGTTCAGGCCAATCTGGTCGAACAGCAGTTCGGCCAGCTGCGCCTTCGTCAGGGCTGGTGTCTCCAGACTTTCAACGGCAAGTTCCATCGCGTGCTTCTCCATGCAGATTCAGGCGCGCAGCCGGGCGGCCACACGCTGTTCCAGCGACTTGAGTACGTCCTGTACGCAGGCGTCGATCTCCTCGTCGGTCAGTGTAGCGTCGTCGCGGCTGAGCACGAGGCGGACTGCCAGGCTTTTTTCATCCGCAGCCAGCGCACCGGGCACGGCTGCTCCCTCTGCCTGTTTCTTGGGGCGGTACACGTCGAACAGGACCGCATCGCGCAGCCAGGCGTGGCCACACGACCGGATCGCCGTCATGACAGCATCGTGGGTCACCGACTCACGCACCACGATGGCCAGGTCGCGCTCGACCGCCTGGTGGCGGCTGACCGACGCGAACACCGGCACCTGACGACCCAGCACGGCCTCGAGGTCCAACTCGAACAGCACCGGCGTCAGGGACACGTCGTAGGCCTGGCGCCAGCGCGGATGCAGCTCACCCACATGGCCAATGCACTGCCCGTCCAGCCAGACCGAGGCACAGCGCCCCGGATGCATCGCAGGGTGCTCGCCCGGCATGAAGCTCACATCGCGTGGCGCCAGCAAGGCCTGCACGTCACCTTTGACGTCGAAGAAATCGACCGCCCTAGACCCCGAACCCCACTGCAGCGCATCGACCGCGCCACAGGCCAGACCTGCCACCCGCATGGGCTGGCTGAATCCGGCCACCGTCGTGTCGCTGTCCTGCACCGAGGCATCCTTGCGGAACACCCGGCCGACCTCGAACAGGCGCACCCGGTCGGCCTTGCGGTCCAGGTTGAACTTTTGCACCGCCAGCAGGCTGCCCAGCAAAGAAGAGCGCATCACGCTCATCTGGCTGGCAATCGGGTTGAGCAGCTTCACCGGATCGGCGTTGCCGGCCAGCTCGTGTTCCCAACGCGCCTCGACAAAGCTGAAGTTGATGGTCTCCTGGTACCCCAGATGGGCCAGTTGCCGGCGCACGGCAAAATTGCCGCGACGCGATTCGCTGCGGATGCGTGCCGTCACAGGCGCTTGCGGCGGCGTGTCCGGCAGATTGTCGTAACCCACCACGCGGGCCACTTTTCGATCAGGTCCTCTTCGATCTGAAGATCGAACCGGTACGGCGGCGGTGTCACCGTGACCACGCCATCGCCCTCCGCGACATCCAGTCCCAAGCCCCGCAAGGCACCGGCACACTGCGCCTGGGTCACCGGCATGCCCAGCACCCTGGCAGCACGGGCCACACGCAACGTCACCGGTTGCTGCTGCGGCAAAGCCACGACCTGGTCGTCCATGGGGCCTGCCTGGCCCCCACAGATGTCCAGCACCAGCTGCGTGATGCGTTCGACATGCTCGACCGTGGTGGACGGATCCACCCCACGCTCGAAACGGTGTCCGGCATCGGTGCTGAAGTTGTACCGGCGCGAGCGACCGGCAATGGCCTTGGGCCACCAGAAAGCGGCTTCGATGAAGATGTTGGCCGTATCGTCCGACACCGCGGTGGCGTCACCGCCCATGATGCCGGCCAGCGACTCGACCGCCTGATCGTCGGCAATCACGCCGACCTCACCATCGACCGTCACCGTGCTGCCATTGAGCAGCTTGAGCTGCTCGCCCTCGCGACCCCAGCGCACCGTCAGGCCACCGTGGATCTTGTCGAGGTCGAAGATGTGCGATGGACGTCCCAGCTCGAACATCACATAGTTGGAAATGTCCACCAGCGGCGACACCGAACGCTGGCCACAGCGGGCCAGTCTGTCCACCATCCAGGCCGGGGTCGTGGCACGCGTATTCACGCCGCGAACCACCCTTCCGGAGAATCGGCCGCACAGATCAGCTGCTTCCACCTTGGCGGGAAGCCGGTCGTCAATGGCGGGGGAAACCGCATCGAAGGCAGGCGACTGCAAGGGCGAACCGGTCAGGGCAGCCACCTCGCGCGCAATGCCGAACACACTCAGGCAATGCGCCAGATTGGGTGTGAGCTTGAGCGTGAACAGCATGTCGTCCAGCGCCAGTTGTTCACGAATGTCGCGACCCACCACGGCGTCCTCAGGCAGCTCCAGCAGGCCGGCGCCCTCTTCCGATACCTGCAACTCCTTGGCGGAGCACAGCATGCCCTGGCTTTCGACGCCGCGCAGCTTGCCCAGCTTGATGGCGAACGGCTTGCCGTCGTCGCCCGGCGGCAGCAGCGCGCCCACCGTCGCGCACGGCACCAGAATGCCGAGTCGGGCATTGGGCGCACCACAGACGATATTCAAAGGCGCCGCCTGCCCCACATCCACCTGGCACACGCGCAGGCGGTCCGCGTTCGGATGCTGCACCGCTTCGAGGATGCGGCCCACGACCACGCCCGTGAAGGCGGGAGCCACCGGCCTCAACTCCTCGACTTCCAGACCAGCCATGGTCAAGGTATCGGCCAGTTGCTGGCTGTTCAGGGGCGGATTGCAGAAGGCTCGCAGCCAGGACTCAGGAAATTGCATGGAATCGTCTCAACAAATCTTCATACGGGGTACAGCACGCGGCGGGCTGGCGCCGGCCTCAGCGGAACTGCCGGAGGAAGCGGATGTCGCCGTCAAAGAACAGGCGCAGGTCGTTCACCCCGTAACGCAACATGGTCAGGCGATCAGGCCCCATGCCGAAGGCGAAGCCGATGTACCGCTCCGGGTCCAGCCCCATGTTGCGAACCACATTCGGATGAACCTGGCCACTGCCGGCCACTTCCAGCCAGCGGCCCGCCAGCGGTCCCGTCTGGAACTGGATGTCGATCTCGGCGCTTGGCTCCGTGAACGGAAAGAAGCTGGGGCGAAACCGCAGCACCAGATCATCCGACTCGAAGAAGGTGCGGCAGAAATCCGTGAAGACGAACTTGAGGTCCTTGAAGCTGACGTTCTCGCCGATCCACAGACCTTCGCACTGGTGAAACATCGGTGAGTGGGTGGCGTCGCTGTCCACACGGTACGTACGACCGGGTGCAATGACGCGAATCTCGGGCATGTCCCCGCTGAAAAGGCCGTCTGCGGGCGCGCCCGCGCGTGCCTTGTGGCGCTTGACGTGCTGGACCGCGTGGCGGATCTGCATCGGACTGGTGTGCGTGCGCAGCAGGTTGGGCGCACGGGCACTACCGCCCTCGACATAGAAAGTGTCGTGCATCGAACGGGCCGGATGGTCTTCCGGCGTGTTCAGCGCCGTGAAGTTGAACCAGTCGGATTCGATCTCGGGACCATCGGCCACTTCGAAGCCCATCGAACCAAAAATCGCCTCGATGCGCTCCAGGGTCAGGCTGACCGGATGCAGGCCACCCTGTCCGCGCTGGCGCCCCGGCAAGCTCACGTCCAGCGCCTCGGCCTTGAGCTGCTGTTCAAGCTCGGCTTCGGCCAGCGCCTGACGGCGCTCGTTCAGCAGGGACTCGATCGCCTGCTTGGCCACGTTGATGGCAGCGCCGCGCGTCTTCTTTTCCTCGACCGGCAGCGATGCCATCCCCTTCATCAGTTCAGTGATGCGACCTGCCTTGCCAAGAAAGCGTGCCTTGGCATTTTCCAGTTCGGCCGGCGTGCCCGCCTGCGAGAAATGCTCGCCAGCGCTGGCGACCAGTGCGTCCAACTCGTTCATGTGCGACTCTGGATGAAAACAAAAAAGGGGTGGAACCCTTGCAAGCCCCAACCCCTTCGAGTGCCCCCCTGTATCTGGCCGGCGCAAGCGCCGGACAGGCAGGGAGCCCCGTGAATCAAGCGGCCAGCTTGGCTTTGACCTGCTCCACGATGCTGCCGAAGGCAGCCTGGTCGTTCACCGCCAGATCGGCCAGGACCTTGCGGTCGATCTCGATCTGGGCCTTCTTCAGGCCGTTGGCAAACTGGCTGTAGGTCAGGCCGCAGGCGCGCGCTGCCGCATTGATACGGGCGATCCACAGCTGGCGGAACACACGTTTCTTGGTGCGGCGGTCACGGTATGCGTATTGACCGGCCTTCATCACCGCCTGTTTGGCGACGCGGAAGACATTACCGCGGCGGCCGCGGAAACCTTTGGCCAGGGCCAGGACTTTCTTGTGACGGGCGCGAGCCGTGACACCACGTTTGACGCGAGGCATAGAGTTCTCCTAGTTCGTCGTTGATCAGAGGCCAGCCATCACAGCCCGGCAAAGGGCAGCATCTGTGCCATGTGACCCATGTTGGTCTCATGCACATTCACTGCACCGCGCAGGTGACGCTTGTTCTTGGTGGTCTTCTTGGTCAGGATGTGACGCTTGAAGGCCTGACCGCGCTTGACGGTCCCACCCGGACGAACGCGAAAACGCTTCTTCGCGCTGCTCTTGGTCTTCATTTTGGGCATGTTCATGCTCCTTGTCGTTTGTGCTCGTGAGGCGCCGCGAACCTTCCGCGGACTTGTTGGCCCCGAGCCACTTCTTCAGGGTTGCCTTTCGGCTACCCCTTGAAAGACAGAGAGCCGGTCTTTCGACCGGCCACCTGTCCATCGGACCGGCAGGGACCAACCTGCCAGTCCGAATTCTGTCCTGGCCTCAGGCCGCCGCCGGAGCGGTGCCCTCGCCGCTGCCTTGGGGCAGCAGCACCAGCCTTTTTACGCCCCGGCGCGATCATCATGATCATCTGCCGGCCTTCCAGCTTCGGGAACTGCTCGACGACGATCGCATCGCCGAGCTCGTCCCGGATCCGGTTGAGCAGGGCCAGGCCCAGCTCCTGGTGCGTGATCTCGCGGCCACGGAACCGCAGCGTGATCTTGCACTTGTCGCCTTCATCCAGAAAACGCCGGATGTTGCGCATCTTGATGTTGTAGTCACCATCGTCGGTACCGGGCCGGAACTTGACTTCTTTGACCTCGATGACCTTCTGTTTGGCCTTGGCTTCGGCGGCCTTCTTCTGCTCCTGGTACTTGAACTTGCCATAGTCCATCAGGCGACACACCGGCGGGTTGGCCGTGGCCGCAATCTCGACCAGATCAACGTCCAGCTCACCGGCCATGCGCAGCGCTTCCTGCAGACTGACGATACCCAGGGGCTCGTTCTCCGGTCCGTTGAGGCGAACCTCGGGGGCCATGATTTCACGGTTCAGTCGGTGTGCACGCTCTTCACGCTGGCGGCGGTCGCGAAAGTTGGTAGCTATGGTGAGTTCCTTTGATAGGGCTGATTCAGGGACGCCCGCGCGCAACGGATGTTCGGGCCACTGCGGGCTTCACCGTGGCGTTTGGACTTCAAACCCGGGATGAAACGTCTGCCGCAACAAGTTCGGAGAACTGCTCCAGCGGCATGACACCGAGGTCCTTGTTGCCTCGGGCCCGCACGGCGACGGCACCAGATGCCTTCTCTTTCTCGCCCACGACGAGGATGTAAGGCAGCTTTTGCAACGCGTGCCCCCGTATTTTATACGTAATTTTCTCGTTGCGCAGATCCGTCTCTACCCTAAGCCCTTGTTTTTGCAACGTTTTCGCCACTTCCTGGACATATTCGGCCTGTGCATCGGTGATTCCGGCCACCACGACCTGCACCGGCGCCAGCCAGACAGGCAGGGCGCCGGCATGCTGTTCGATCAGGATGCCGATGAATCGCTCCAGGCTGCCGACGATGGCGCGGTGCAGGATGACCGGCCGCTGGCGACTGCCGTCTTCGGCCACATATTCGGCGTCCAGGCGCTCTGACAGGTTGAAGTCGACCTGGATCGTGCCGCACTGCCATTCGCGCCCCAGGGCATCCTTGAGCGTGTACTCGACCTTGGGCCCATAGAAGGCACCGTCGCCTTCGGAAATCACGAAATCGCAACCTGAGTGCCGCAAGCTGTCCATCAGGGCCTTCTCGGCCTTGTCCCACAGGTCGTCTGATCCGATGCGCGCGGCCGGTCGCGTCGATACCTTGTAGAGGATCTCGGTGAAGCCGAAGTCGGCGTAGACACGCTTGAGCACCTGGGTGAAGGTGTCGCACTCGGCCAGGATCTGGTTCTCCGTACAGAAAATATGACCATCATCCTGCGTGAAGCCGCGCACGCGCATGATGCCGTGCAGGCCACCCGAGGGTTCGTTGCGGTGGCACTGCCCGAATTCACCGTAGCGCAGCGGCAGGTCCCGGTAGCTCTTGATGCCCTGCTTGAAGATCAGGATGTGACCGGGACAGTTCATCGGCTTGAGCGCATAGTCGCGCTTCTCGGACTCGGTCACGAACATGTTGTCGCGGTACTTGTCCCAGTGACCGGTCTTCTCCCACAGGGACTGGTCCAGAATCTGTGGACCCTTGACCTCCTGGTAACCGTTGTCACGGTAGACCCGGCGCATGTACTGCTCCACCTGCTGCCACACCGTCCAGCCCTTGGGGTGCCAGAACACCAGGCCCGGCGCGTGGTCATCGATGTGGAACAGGTCCAGCTCCCGGCCCAGCTTGCGGTGGTCGCGCTTCTCGGCTTCCTCCAGCATGGTCAGGTACTGCTGCAGTTCGTCCTTGGTGGCCCAGGCCGTGCCATAGATGCGTTGAAGCATCTCGTTGCGATGGTCGCCGCGCCAGTAGGCACCCGCCACCTTCATGAGCTTGAAGTGCCTGAGCTTGCCCGTGCTGGGTACGTGCGGGCCGCGGCACAGGTCCTCGAACCCGCCCTCCCGGTAGAGCGAAACATCCTCATTGGACGGAATGCTGGCGATGATCTCGGCCTTGTAGTGCTCGCCCAGACCCTTGAAATAGCTGACGGCCTCGTCGCGCGGCAACACACGGCGCACCACCGGTTCGTCCTTGGCGGCCAGTTCGCCCATCTTCTTCTCGATGGCAGCCAGGTCCTCCGGCGTGAAGGGGCGCTTGTACGAGAAGTCGTAATAGAAGCCGTTGTCGATCACCGGGCCGATCGTCACCTGCGCCTCGGGGAAGAGCTCCTTGACCGCATAGGCCAGCAGGTGGGCGGTGGAGTGTCTGATCAATTCCAGTCCATCGGCATCCTTGGCCGTGACGATGGCCAGGCTGGCATCCTGCTCGATGCGGTGGCTCGTATCCACCAGCCTGCCGTCCACCTTGCCGCCCAGGGCGGCCTTGGCCAGCCCGGCGCCGATGGACGCGGCAACCTCGGCCACCGTGACGGGTCCAGGAAACTGGCGTTGGGAGCCATCGGGAAGCGTGATGTTCAGCATGTTGTCGGATCCGGAAAAAACAAAAAGCGCGGTCGTGGCCGCGCTTGTCGTGGAAAGTGGAAAAAGGCAGGCAGGCGCGAACTGCTGGCCTCAACAGGCCGGGAGTGTCTCCGGGGAAGTTCGCGGTGTCATAACCAGAATTTCTCGCTTTGGTTGTCGCTCTTGTCGCCCTTCTTTCCCGATCTTGAATCTCGCGTTCGCCGGCCCACCCATGGCGGCCGACGATTGCGCCCGATCGGGAAAAAGGGCATTTTCCCACAAAAAAGGCCCGGGGCGTACCCCGGGCCTCTGGTCTCCTCCGCCTGACGGATCAGGGGATCAGTGGAACTGCTCTTCTTCGGTGGAACCGGTCAGCGCCTTGACCGAGGACGAACCGCCCTGGATCACGGTGGTCACGTCGTCGAAGTAGCCGGCGCCGACTTCCTGCTGGTGCGACACGAAGGTGTAGCCCTGCTCGCGTGCCTTGAACTCGGGCTCCTGCACCATCTCGGTGTAATGCTTCATGCCTTCGCCGCGTGCATAGGCATGGGCGAACTGGAAGGTGTTGAACCAGTTGATGTGGATGCCGGCCAACGTGATGAACTGGTACTTGTAGCCCAGATCGGACAGATCGTCCTGGAACTTGGCGATCTGCTTGTCGTCCAGGTTCTTCTTCCAGTTGAAGGACGGCGAGCAGTTGTACGACAGCAGCTTGCCGGGGCAGGCAGCGTGCACGGCCTGTGCGAATTCACGGGCGAAGCCGATGTCGGGCACGCCGGTCTCGCACCACACCAGGTCAGCGTAGGGGGCGTAAGCCACACCGCGGCTGATGGCTTGCTCCAGACCGTTCTTGACGCGGTAGAAACCTTCTTGCGTGCGCTCGCCGGTCAGGAAGGGCTTGTCGTTGGCGTCGTGGTCACTGGTGATCAGGTTGGCAGCTTCGGCATCGGTACGGGCCAGCACAATGGTGGGCACACCCATCACGTCGGCGGCGAAACGCGCGGCGATCAGCTTTTCAACCGCTTCCTGCGTGGGCACGAGCACCTTGCCACCCATGTGACCGCACTTCTTCACGGCGGCCAGCTGGTCTTCGAAGTGAACGCCAGCGGCACCTGCGGCGATCATGTTCTTCATCAGTTCGAAGGCGTTGAGCACGCCGCCGAAACCGGCTTCCGCGTCGGCCACGATCGGCAGGAAGTAGTCGATGAACTCGGCAGAACCCGGCTCGACGCCACGGCCCCACTGGATTTCGTCGGCACGTTTGAACGTGTTGTTGATGCGGCGGACCATGGTCGGCACCGAGTCGTAGGCGTACAGCGACTGGTCGGGGTACATGGTTTCGCTGGTGTTGCCGTCAGCGGCGACCTGCCAGCCCGACAGGTACACGGCTTCCAGTCCGGCCTTGGCCTGTTGCATGGCCTGGCCAGCGGTGATGGCGCCGAACGCGTTGACGTAGCCCTTCTTGGCGCCGCCGTTGACCTTGTCCCACAGCTTCTCGGCACCGCGTTGAGCCAGCGTGTACTCAGGCTGCATGGAGCCGCGCAGGCGCACGACGTCGGCAGCGGAGTAGCCGCGCTTGACCAGCTTCCAGCGGGGGTTGGTGGCCCAGTCTTTTTCCAGGGCTTCGATTTGCTGTTGACGGCTCAGCTGCGCATTCAGGGCTTTGGTCATGAGAACACTCCGTGAGGTTGATGAAGGGGCTTGTGACATCGCGCATGCAAGTGCGATGCCGATGGCTGAAGTTTAAGTCTTATAGAAGACCTTTTGAACCTCTTATGTCTTATATAAGACATTTATTTTTTCATTAAAAATCAATGACTTGTGTTGACATTTTTCAATGCAAAACACCGTTTCTTGTATTGAGAAAATTTGCGGCAATGCAGCAAGCTATATTTCCACATTGCAAAATGTCATTTCTCTCTGAAGCCGGTCCGGGAGGGCACCGGCCAAAGCCATCGGACACCAGGCACGAAATCGTGCGCGACCGACCGTCGGCATGCACCTGGGCAGGGATCGCCGCAGGTCTGGCATGATGCATGCCCGCACGGATCAGCTATGCCCTCGTCACCCTCCAAGACCGCCCCGCCCTGGCTCTCCTATGGTGCGCTGGCCCTGAGCATGTCACTCGTGGGCAGCTACGTGGCCCTGTCCAAGCCTCTGGTTGCCCTGTTTCCCGTCTTCCTGCTGGCCTGGCTGCGCTTTGGCATCGGCGGGGTGGCCATGGTGAGCTGGCTTCGCAAACCAAGGTCCGAGCCACCGCTGTCCTGGCGCACCCGCGGCCTGTTGTTCCTCGAATCCTTTCTGGGCAACTTCCTGTTCTCCATCTGCATGCTCTTTGGTGTGAGCATGACGACGGCCGTGGCCGCCGGCGTCGTGATGTCCTCCATTCCCGCCGTGGTGGCCATTCTCAGCCGGATCTTCCTGCGCGAGCGCATCGGGCGTCGCACACTGGCGGCCATCGGATGCGCAGCGCTGGGCATCGGCCTCTTTTCAGTGGTCAAACCGAATGGAGAAGTCGCCGCAGACACGTCGCGCCAGATTCTCGGCAATCTGCTGGTGTTCGCCGCCGTGGTCTGCGAGGCCTCCTATGTGGTGATTGGCAAACGGCTGACCGAGGGACTGGGTCCCAAGCGCATCTCTGCCCTGATCAATCTGTGGGGCTTTGCGCTGGTGACCCCCATGGGACTCTGGTGGGCGTTGCGGTTTGATTTCTCGACCGTGAACTGGAGCGTCTGGGGCTTGCTGCTCTTCTACGGCATGGCTGCCAGCGTCTGGACCGTCTGGCTGTGGATGACCGGGCTCAGGCGAGTGCCGGCGTCGAGTGCCGGTGTCTTCACCGTGATGCTGCCCGTCAGCGCGGCCGTCGTGGGCGTGCTGTTCCTGGACGAAAGCCTGAGTGCCATGCAGATGCTGGCGTTCGCCATTGCCTTGCTGGGACTGGTGCTGGCAACTCTGCCCTCGCGCCAGCGGCGCCTGTCCTGATCAGGCGCACCAGAGACCCGTCGGGTTGGTGATACCCATCCATAACGCCCACCCGGAAGTGAGCGCCAGGGCCAGGCCGCCCAGACGGATACCCCAGCCACCGGACCGGGCCTGATTGAGCCTCAGCAGCATCCAGGGCCCCAGCGTCAGGGACACGGAGGTGCCAAAGGAAAACAGCGCCATGATGATCGCCCCGTCGAGGGCATCGGCCGACAACGAGGCCACCAGCAGAGCCGAGTACAGCAGACCGCAGGGCATGAGCGCCCACGCCACGCCGAGGACCACGGGCGCACGGCTACCCATGCGCGTCAGGATCGGACGTGCCTTGCGCCACACGCCTTGCCCGAGCGTCTCGATCCAGGCCGGCTGACGCGCATGCCAGATCAGGGCCAGCCCCAGCAACAGCGCCGCCACGTGCACCATGGTCCACAGTGGACGAATCACGGCCGTGTTGGTACCCAGCCAGGCCAGCCCCTGAATGGAGCCGGCGGCAAACGCCCCGAACAGGGCATAGCCCGCCATGCGGCTGAGTTGAAAGGTCAGCAGCGCTGTGGTGCTGCGCTCACCCGCCGCCCGGCTGATGCCTGCACAGGCAGCGCCACACATGGCCACACAGTGAGGCCCGCCCACCAGGCCCATGACCAAGGCCGAAACCGCCATCGACGTCTGCATGGCGAGACTCTAGCAGCTGGCGCCTGATGGCGTCACACCGGACCACCCCGTCCCCGACCTGTCCACGGCGCCTGCGCGCATCAGATGATCTTGGAGAACCGTGCGCGGTCCATGTCGACCTGCAGGTTCTTGTCGAACACCATCGCGATGGCACGGACCAGATACCAGCCAGCCGGCGTCACCTCGATACCGGTGTCCGAGAGCGTCACCAGTCCCTGCTCCGCCATGCCCGACAGGGCTTCGAGTTCGCGGGCAAAGTAGGTCTTGAAGTCGATCAGGTGCCCCAGTTCGATCGATTCGAACTGCAACTGCCCCTGGCACATGATGGCCATGATCACCGAGCGGCGCAACAGGTCGTCCCGGGTCAGCGCCAGGCCGCGAACGATGGGCAGGCGCCCCTGATCGAGCGCATCGTAGTAGTCCTCCAGGGTCTTGGCGTTCTGGCTGTAGGTCGCTCCGATGCGGCCGATGGCCGACACACCCAGCGCGATCAGGTCACAGTCGGGCTGGGTGCTGTAGCCCTGGAAGTTGCGGTGCAGACGCCCCTGGCGTTTGGCCACGGCCAGCGCGTCGTCGGGCAGGGCAAAGTGATCCATCCCCACGTAGACATAACCGGCCTCGATCAAGGTGTCGAGTGACGCGCCCAGCATCGTGAGCTTGTCGCCCCCGCTGGGCAGTTCGGCAGACACGATGCGGCGCTGGGGCTTGAACCGGGTCGGCAGGTGGGCATAGGCATACAGTGCAATCCGGTCGGGCCGCAGTTCACTGACCTGGCCCAGGGTGCGCGCGAACGACTCGGGGGTCTGGAGCGGCAGGCCGTAGATCAGGTCAACGTTCACCGATTCGAAACCGATCTTGCGTGCCGTCTCGACCAGTGCGAACACCTGTTCAGCCGGCTGGACACGGTGGACCGCCTTCTGCACGGCGGGATCAAAATCCTGCACGCCGAAGCTCAGCCGGTTGAAGCCCAGGCGCGCCAGCGTCTGCAGGCGCTGGTCCGTGACCGTGCGGGGATCCACCTCGATGGAATATTCGCCACCGGGCACCAGGGTGAAGTGCCGGCGGATCATGCTCATCAGGTCTTCGAGTTCCGGGTCCGACAGGAAGGTCGGGGTACCGCCTCCCAGGTGCAACTGGGACACGTTGTGACCCTTGCCGAAATGCTGGACCTGCAACTCCACCTCACGCGAGAGGTACCTGAGGTATTCGGCGGCTCGCTCGTGGTGCTTCGTGATGACCTTGTTGCACGCACAGTAATAGCAAACCGACTCGCAGAACGGAATATGGACGTACAGCGACAGCGGCAATGCCATGGACCCCGCACGACGCTGTTCGAGCGCCTGCACATAGTCCTGGTCTGTGAATGCCTCCACGAACCGGTCGGCCGTGGGGTACGAGGTGTAGCGCGGGCCGGGAACGTCGTAGCGCTTGAGCAGTTCGCTCGGAATGACGTGACTCACTGAAATATCTCCGATCTGGCAGGCAACTTTGCATCAGGAGGTCGGCCCGGCCTTTGATCTTCGTCAAGTCCTTCATAGGCAGCCACCACCTGTCACCACTCCCACCCGCGTTTTCTCGACAGATCGTGATGTGATCGGTTAAGCTTGCCGCGAATTTCTGGTGTTTTATGGACGTCAACAGCATCAAAGTCGCCTGTTCGAGCTGCAACCTGCGCGAGCTCTGCCTGCCTATGGGGCTGAATCCGGAGGAGATGAACAAGCTCGACAGCGTGATTTCGTCCCGCCGCCGGATCAAACGTGGAGCCGCCCTGTTCAATACGGGCGACAAGTTCACGTCGCTCTATGCGGTGCGCTCAGGCTTCTTCAAGACCTGCGTCACGACCGCGGACGGACGCGACCAGGTGACCGGGTTCCAGATGACCGGGGAGATCATCGGCCTGGACGGCATCGTCAGCGACCACCATTCGTGCGACGCCATCGCCCTGGAAGATGCCGAGGTCTGCGTCATGCCGTTCGACCAGGTCGAGCAGCTCTCGCGCGAATTCACCACGCTGCAGCACCACGTTCACAAGATCATGAGTCGCGAGATCGTCCGCGACCACTCGGTCATGCTGTTGCTGGGCTCCATGCGGGCCGAGGAACGCCTGGCCGCCTTCCTGCTCAACCTGGTGCAGCGCCTGCATGCCCGGGGCTTCTCTCAATCCGAGCTGATCCTGCGCATGACGCGCGAGGAGATCGGCAGCTACCTGGGCATGAAGCTGGAGACCGTCAGCCGGACGTTCTCCAAGTTCGTCGACGAAGGCATCATCGACGTGAAGCAGCGCTACGTGCACATCAAGAGCACGGACGGTCTCAAGGAAATCGTCAATTCGCAGAACTGCCGCTGACGCGGCAGGGCCTCAGCAGCAGCCGCCATCCCGGGCGCAGTCGGCCGGACGCTGGTCCGGTGGCACGGGGCACCGGTTCACCTCGAAGGGCGACATGGCCAGCAAGGTGGTCAGCGCGCTGGATGCCATGGCCATCAGCCAGAAGACGAAGAAGGCAACGGTATAGACCGCCTGGCGCGACAGCTCCAGATTGCCACCGGCCCAGTGCAGGTCGCCAGGATCCACCATGGCAAAAACCAGCATTTCCAGGACGGCGGCCACCAGAAAGGCCGGCCATGCAATCCACATCAGGCGCTGGGTCCACATCTTGTCGTCTCCTCGGGTCGGTTCATGAATCTCAGGTCACGACCATACAGTGTATTCAGTCCGCACCGCGGACGACGGGCGATGCCGCATGGTTGCGGGCCTGATGGGCCGGCTGCATCTTGATGAGTGCCTCCATCCGCTCCTGGCCCTGAAGTTGCCCTGAAACCTGCTGCAGGTCACGCTCATAGGCAGCTTTGTCCAGCACCGGATCCGCACCATTGACCGCAATGAAAGCGGTGACGATGCCTGCCACGACGACGGCCAGGGGACCTCCAACCACCAGCCACATGTGAGGCACACGCCACCAGCCAACGGGGGCCTGGGCGTCTGTCGGTTTCACTACGGTGGAATTCATGCAACAGCTCCAGACGAAAATAATGGGGGTTCCGGTCAGCGCGGCACCAGGAATACAGCCTTCTCGGTCACCTGATGGGCATGCTCGCCCTGGGACCGGACTTCGAAATGAATGGTGTGAGAGCCAGAATCGGCAGCTCCCGGAGGCACCTGAACCCGCACAGCAGCGGCCCTCACCTCGGTGGCCAGCACCTCGATCTCGTTCTCGGAAGCAATGGCAATGCCCGGCAGGCCGGTGACCTGAATCGAGTATCGCTGGGTGTCCTCGGTCGCGTTCATGATCTGCAGGCGGAAGACATTCTCGACACGGCCCTGCTCCACGATGCGCGCCAGCGCGCCCCGGTCACGGATGACGTCCACCTTCAGCGGCGTGCGAAGAAAAAGACTGACGAACACCGCCAGGGTAATGGCCAGCAAAATGCCTGTGTAAACCAGCACGCGAGGGCGGAATGCGCGTCGGATCATCTGCGAACGTGACCACCCCTGGGCCATGCCATTCTGGGTGGAATACTTGACCAGCCCCCGCGGATAGCCGACCTTGTCCATCACCTCGTCGCACACGTCCGCGCACGCACCACATCCGATGCATTCGTACTGCAGCCCCTTGCGTATGTCGATACCGGTCGGGCACACCTGGACGCACAAGGTGCAATCGACGCAATGCCCCAGGTTCAGAGTCGCCAGATCGGCCTTCTTCGAGCGCGCACCACGCGGCTCACCACGCTTCTCGTCGTAAGTGACGATCATGGTGTCCTTGTCGAACATGGCGCTCTGGAAGCGGGCATACGGACACATGTACTTGCAGACCTGTTCGCGCATGAAGCCGGCATTGCCATAAGTGGCAAAGCCATAGAACAGGATCCAGAACGTCTGCCAGGGACCCAGCGCGCCAGCCAGTGTCAGGGCGCCCAGTTCACGAATGGGTGAGAAATAGCCGACAAAGGTGAAGCCGGTCCACAGGGCAAAGAGCACCCACAGGGCATGCTTGAGCCACTTCTTGCCGAACTTGCCGGCCGTCAGTGCCGCCTTGTCCAGCCGCATCCGGGCCGAGCGATCGCCTTCGACCTTCTTCTCGATCCAGAGAAAAATCTCGGTGTACACGGTCTGCGGGCAGGCATAGCCGCACCACAGGCGTCCCGCAATGGCCGTGAACAGAAACAGCGACAGGGCCGAAATCACCAGCAACCCCGTCAGGTAGATGAAGTCCTGCGGGTAGAGCACCAGGCCGAACAGATAGAACCGCCGCGCCTCCAGATCGAACAGGACGGCCTGGCGCGCATTCCATTCGATCCAGGGCAGACCATAGAACACCAGCTGCGTGATCCACACGGTCAACCAGCGCCAACGCGAAAACAGACCCGAGACCGACCGGGGATAGATCTTCTGGCGCGAAGCGTACAGGGAGACCAGCACGTCATCGCCAGCGGCTGCGCCGGCCAAGGCGGGCTCCGGCCGGGCTGGGACGGTGGACGAACTGGACGGAGATTCGGGTGGAGTGGCGTTCACGTTTGCATGCAGGTCGGACCATCAACGGCATCGGCGGTCCTGTGACCGCCGATGCCTGAAGATCACAACCTGTTCCTGATCATTCAGTTGGCAGGCTTGTTCGACAGACCCCAGACATAGCTGGTCAGCACATGGATCTGCGCCTCATTCAGCAGTGCCGACTGGCCAGGCATCTGGTTGGTGATGCCGTTGGTGATGGCACGCACGATGGCTTCCTCACCCCAGCCATGCAGCCACACATTGTCAGTCAGGTTGACCGCGCCCATGGCATCGTTGCCGGTACCGTCCATGCCATGACAGGCAGCACAGGCGCCAAACTTTGCCTTGCCCTCCACCGCGCGAACGCTGTCATGCGGACTGCCCGAGAGGCTGAGCACATAGTGCGCCAGGTTGCGGACATCTTCGGCAGAGCCGACGGCGGCAGCCATCGGCGGCATCACGCCCATGCGGCCAGCATTGATGGTCGTGTGGATGGCATCCGGCTCGCCACCCCAGTTCCAGTCGCTGTCGGTGAGGTTGGGGAAGCCCTTGGCACCCCGTGCGTCCGAACCGTGGCACTGGGCGCAATAGTTCATGAACAGGCGCTCACCGATGGCCATGGCCTGCGCATCACCGGCCAGGGCTTCGGGCTTCATGTCGTTGAACTTGGCATAGATAGGCGCAATCGCTGCTTCCGCCTTCTCCACTTCGGCCGCGTGCTGCCCCTGGGAGGACCAGCCCAGAGCACCCTGGAACTTGCCGAACATCGGATACATGGCGCCATACAGCAGGGCGAACACGACGGTGATGATGAACAGGTAGACCCACCACTTGGGCAGCGGGTTGTTCATCTCCTTGAGGTCCTCGTCCCAGACGTGACCGGTGGTGTTGTCAGCATGTGTGTTCGCCTTGGTGGTGCCACTGATCCACAGGAGGATCAGGCAAGCGATGATGCTGACCAGCGTGAGACCTGCAACATACAGGTGCCAGAAGTCGCTCGTGAAGTCGCTCATGATGTTTCTCGTTTTCTTGCCGCGGGTTAGTCGTCCTTGAAGGGCAGCTGCGCCGCCTCTTCAAAGTCGGCCTGGTTTCTCTTGGACCAGGCCCAGACCACGATGCCAACAAATGTCAGCAGGCTGACCACTGTGACGATGCTCCGGAGGTCATTGACGTCCATGGTGCCTCCCGATCCTCACTTGCGAGCGGTGCCGAGCACCTGCAGATAGGCAATCACGGCTTCCAGTTCGGTCTTGCCCTTGACGGCCTCGACGGAACCCGCGATCTCCTCGTCGGTATACGGGGCACCCAGCGTACGCAGGACCTCCATGCGCTTGGGCAGGACTTCCTCGTCGACCAGCTTCTTCGCCAGCCACGGGTAAGCCGGCATGTTGGATTCGGGCACCAGGTCACGCGGATTGGTCAGGTGGATCCGGTGCCACTCGTCGCTGTAGCGGCCGCCGACCCGGTGCAGGTCAGGACCCGTGCGCTTGGAACCCCACTGGAAGGGACGGTCGTAGACGAACTCGCCGGCCACCGAGTAGGGGCCGTAGCGCAGCGTTTCGGCCTGGAAGGGGCGGACCATCTGCGAGTGGCAGTTGTAGCAGCCTTCCTTGACGTACACATCGCGTCCTGCCAGCTGCAGCGGACTGTAGGGCTTGAGGCCCTCGATCGGCTGGGTGGTCGATTTCTGGAAGAACAGCGGAACGATTTCCACCAGACCGCCCACCGCCACCACGAGGGTGATGAGGACGATCATCAGGAAGTTGCTGGTCTCGATCCGGGCGTGTCCGCTCAGTTTTTCGTTGCTAGCCATTATGTTCTTCTCCTCAGGCGTGGGCCGGATTGACGGCAACCACGTTGCCATTGACGGCACGCCCCTGCGTGGCGGTCATGATCACGTTCCAGAGCATCACGAGCATGCCGCTGAGGTACAGCAGGCCCCCCACCAGACGGATGACATAGAAGGGGAACGTGGCCTTGACGGACTCGACGAAGGTGTAGGTCAGGCTGCCATCGGGATTGACCGAACGCCACATCAGACCCTGCATCACGCCGGCAATCCACATGGCGGCGATGTACAGCACGATGCCGATGGTCGCAATCCAGAAGTGCAGTTCGATGGCAGGCACCGAATACATCTTCTTCTGGCCGAACAGGCGCGGAATCAGGTAGTACAGCGACCCCATGGACACCAGGCCCACCCAGCCCAGGGCGCCGGAGTGCACGTGGCCCACGGTCCAGTCGGTGTAGTGCGACAGCGCGTTGACGGTCTTGATGGACATCATCGGGCCCTCGAAGGTGGACATGCCGTAGAACGACAGCGACACGATCAGGAAGCGCAGGATGGGGTCGTCACGCAGCTTGTGCCAGGCGCCCGAGAGGGTCATGATGCCGTTGATCATGCCGCCCCAGCTGGGGGCCAGGAGGATCAGGGAGAACACCATGCCGACCGACTGGGTCCAGTCCGGCAGTGCGGTGTAGTGCAGGTGGTGGGGGCCCGCCCACATGTACGTGAAGATCAGGGCCCAGAAGTGCACGATCGACAGGCGATACGAGTACACCGGGCGCTCGGCCTGCTTGGGGATGAAGTAGTACATCATGCCCAGGAAGGCGGCAGTCAGGAAGAAACCCACTGCATTGTGACCATACCACCACTGCATCATGGCATCCTGCACCCCGGCGTACGCCGAGTACGAGTGGGTCAGGCTGGTCGGCAGTGCGATGTTGTTGAAGATGTGCAGCAGGGCCACGGCGATGATGTAGGCGCCGAAAAACCAGTTGGCCACATAGATGTGCTTGACCTTGCGGATACCCACCGTGCCGAAGAACACGATGGCATACACCACCCAGACAACCGCGATCAGCAGGTCGACCGGCCAGATCAGCTCGGCGTACTCCTTGCTCTGGGTCAGGCCCATGGGCAGGGTGACGACCGCACTGAGGATCACGACGTTCCAGCCCACGAACGTGAACCAGGCCAGCGCATTGGAGAACAGGGGCGTGTGGCAGGTCCGCTGGACCACGTAGTAGCTGGTGGCAAAAAGCACGGAGCCACCGAAAGCGAAGATCACGGCATTGGTATGCAGCGGTCGCAGTCGGCCATAGGTGATCCACTCGATCCCCATGTTGAGTTCGGGCCAGGTCAGCTGGGCCGCGATGATCACGCCCACCAGCATGCCCACCACACCGTAGATCACGGACGTGATGGCAAACCAGCGGACGACGCTGTCGTTGTAGACCGCCGGCTGGCCGGTCTTTGTTGTTACGGACATAAAGAACTCCTCATGAATGTCACTGGACGAGTGTCTGTTTGCGCCTCGCTGATCGCCTTGACTTAAGTCAATCGCCCTTGAGAATGCGCTCGCCTTCACGTTCGATGTTGTCGAATTGCCCCGCTTGCAATGCCCACCAGAACAGGCCGATGATGGCAAAGACCAGCAGCACCGACACCGGAATCAGCAGATAGATGATGTCCATACGGACCCTCCAGTCGATTTCAGGAATTCAAGTCATCGCCGGCCGCTCACCGGCAGGGTCGCCCGACAGGCGCAACGCATTGCCAATGACCAGCAGCGAACTGGCCGCCATGCCCAAGCCCGCCGCCCACGGCGGCATCCAGCCAGCCAGGGCCATGGGCACGCTGATGGCGTTGTACACCGCAGCCCAGACCAGGTTCTGACGCACAACACGCATGGTACGGCGCGATTGCTTCAATGTGTTGACCACATCCATGAGGCGCCCCCCCTGGATCACGTAGTCCGATTGTGCCTGCGCCAGGGCTGCAGCATGGCCCAGGGCGAACGACGTATCGGCCCGGGCCAACACGGGCCCATCGTTCAGGCCATCGCCCACCATGGCAATTCGCATGCCCTGCCCCTGCAAGCGCACCACTTCGGACAGCTTCTGCTCGGGGCTGGCGCCGGACACCACGGCATCCATGCCCAGCTGCCGTCCCACGGCCTGCGCAGCCGCCTCGCTGTCGCCAGACAACAGCCACACCTTGATGCCCATGCCCTTCAGGGCATGGATCGTCGCTGACGCGTCCTCGCGCAGGCCCTCCTGGAAGTCGAACGACGCCATCCAGCCTTGATCGTCTGCAAGCCACGTGCGCGGGGCATCCACGGTTCCCTGCGCCATGTCGGCATCCACGCGGCAGAACGCCGCCAACCCCAGTCGCACGGTTCGCCCATCGGACAGGCACGCCTGCATGCCCTGCCCTGCCACTTCCTGAACACGGTCGGGTAGCCATTCGGGCACGGCCTCCAGACGGGTTCGTTCGTCCGCCGCCCGCACCAGGGCACGCGAGACCGGATGCAACGAACCTTCGGCCAGTCGACGGGCCAGGGCCAGGGCCTGGCCTTCATCCAGCCCGGCGCGGGTTCGAACCGTGCGCAAGGCCAGTCGATCCAGGGTCAATGTCCCGGTCTTGTCGAACAGGACGGCCTGAACACCCGCCAGTGATTCGAATGCCTGCAGTCGACGCACCAGAATGCCGCGTCGTGCCAACGATCCGGCCGAGGCCAGCATGGCGGCCGGCGTCGCCAATGCCAGGGCACAGGGACAGGTGACCACCAGCACCGCCACGGCAACCGCGAAAGCCTTGGTGTGGTCAATCTGCCACCAGTACCAGAAGGCCAACCCGGCCGCCAGCACCACGGCCAGCAGGAAGGGCGAAGCGAGGCGATCGGCCAGGACGGCCAGGCGCGGCTTCTCTGTGGACGCCTGCTCCATGAGCGAGACGATCTGGGCAAAGCGGGTGTCTTTGCCCAGCCGCTGCAGCCGCACCGAAACGGGACCCGCCAGATTGAAACTGCCTGCCACCACCCGGTCGCCCTGGACGCGGGTCACTGGCCGGGACTCGCCCGTCAGCAGGGCTTCGTCGACCGTGGCTGTCCCACCGAGGATTTCGCCATCTCCCGGGAACGCCTGCCCGGCCTGCATGCGAACCACATCCCCGACCACCAGGCGGCGAACCGAGACCGTCTCGTAGGTCCCGTCGGCCTTCTGGCGGTCACAGACCTCGGGCAGGCGGTTCATCAGGTTGTCCAGGGCGCCAGCCGTGCGATCACGGGCCTTGAACTCGAGGTATCGGCCACCCAGCAGGAAGAAGACGAACATGGTCAGCGAATCGAACCAGACTTCCTTGCCCCAGGGGCCCGCAGGATCGAATGTGGCCGCCGAGCTGACGAGGAATGTCACCAGGATGCCCAGTGACACCGGGGTGTCCATGCCGATCCTGCCCAGGCGCATGTCGCGCCAGGCATTGCCGAAGAAGGGTCCGCTGGCGAAGAAAATCACCGGCAGGCTGATCACCCAGCTGGCCCAGCGCAACAGCTGGTCGATATCGGCAGGGATCTCGCCCGGCTCGGTGACGTAGGCCGGCCATGCGTACATCATGACCTGCATCATGCAGAACCCGGCCACGAACAGACGCCAGAGTGCCTGACGCGTTTCCGCCACTCGCTGGCTGATCGACAGCGCTTCCTGCAGCGGTAACAGGCGATAGCCTGTGCGGCCGACACGCTGCGCCAGATCGGACATGCGGGCCACGGCGGGATCCCACTGCACGGTCAGACGCCGCGTGGCGGCATGGACCTGGGCCGCCTGCACCCCCGGCACGCCCTGGAGCACGGACTCGACCGTGTCGGCACAGGCCGCACAGTACATGCCTTGCACCAGCAACACGGACCGCGCACAGGACTGTCCGTCCTGTTCGGTGAACTCGGTGAACTCGCGCTGCTCGACCGGATCGTCAAGCACGTCGAACGCGTCAGTGACGGTCAGCGGCCCCCGATGCGCACCCGTCACATCGAAAGGGAGCCCCTGATCGTCCGCTGGCGGGACGGGGGGCAAAGAAGCGAACCCCACCGGGGGCGCGGTGGCAGCCTCGTTCATGGCTCGAGGGTAATCCAGGTCGGTCTTCACTCGATTGATGTATGTCAAACGGCCCAGGTCGCTCAGCCTTTACGCTGAATATGTCGGGATCGTTGCTTTCGCGCTATGCTGGAGCAATTGTCCGCCGAATCAACCAACAAAAGGAGAACAGCATGTACAAGCGCATCCTCGTGGCCACCGATGGATCCAAGCTTTCCAAAATGGCGGTCGACCATGCCATCAACCTGGCTGACCTGACAGGAGCCGAAGTGGTGGCCCTGAAAGTCGTGCCGCGCTATCCGCAGACGTACTTCGAGGGTGGTGTGGCCCTGGCCGCTGCCGAAGTGGCCCGGATCGAGAAGCAGTGGCAGGAAGAAGCCATGGAAGCGGTCAATGCTGTCAAATCGGCCGGTCAGGCGCGCTCCGTGAAGGTCAAGCCGGTCACCGTCAAATCAGACCTGATCGCCGAGGCCATCATCGCCGCAGCCAAGCGCAACAAATGTGACCTGATCGTGATGGCATCGCACGGTCGCCGTGGTCTCAAGCGCCTGCTGCTGGGCAGCGAAACCCAGCAGGTGCTGACCCACTCGCACACCCCTGTGCTGGTGCTCAGGTAAGCCCGTCCGGGCGTCCGGGCGTCCGGGTGTCTGGGCGCCTCTGGTGGTGAACGCCTGCGGACCGGCGGTTGCGGTATGGCCGCGTTCGCCCCTCAGGCGAACTCGGACTTGTACTGTTCGCGCAGCAGGTTCTTCTGCACTTTGCCCATGGTGTTGCGTGGCAGTTCCTTCACCACGTAGCAGCGCTTGGGAATCTTGAAGTTGGCGAGACTGGCGCGCAAAGCATCGATGACTTGGTTCGCATCCACGGTCGCTCCAGGTCTGGCAATGATCACGGCAACCCCGACTTCGCCAAAATCGGCATGCGGCACCCCGACAAGGGCGCTCTCGGCAACCCCTGGCAGTTCGTTGATATACCCCTCGATCTCTGCCGGATAGACGTTGTAGCCGCCGCTGATGATCAGGTCCTTGCTGCGTCCGACGATGGTGACATAGCCCTGGGCATCCAGGCGACCGACATCCCCGGTGCGGACGAAGCCGTCGGACGTGAACTCTTCGGCGGTCTTCTCCGGCATCCGCCAGTAGCCCTTGAAGACATTGGGTCCACGCACCTGGATATTGCCGATGTCGCCAGTCGGCACCGGCACGCCCTGATCGTCAACCACCTTCAGGCTCACGCCTGGCAAAGGAAAACCGACCGTACCACCCCGCCGCTCGCTGGCGCCTGCATAGCGGCTGTCGGCCAGACAAGGGTTGGAGGTCAGCATCGCGGTTTCGCTCATTCCGTACCGTTCGAGAATGGTGTGGCCAGTGCGGCGCTCCCACTCACGGAAGGTCTCGATCAGCAAGGGAGCCGAGCCCGAGATGAACAGGCGCATGTGCGCGGCCTGTTCGCGCGTCAGCCGCGGGTCGGCCAGCATGCGCACATACAGCGTCGGCACGCCCATGAAAACGGTCGCCCTGGGCAGCAGCGACACCACCGTGGACGGATCAAACCGGTTGAGCCACAGCATCGGGCTGCCGTTGATCAGGGCACCATGAATGGCCACAAACAGTCCGTGGACATGGAAGATCGGCAACGCATGGATGAGCACGTCATCCGGCTGCCAGTCCCAGTAGGTCTTCAGCACCTGCGCGTTGCTCAGCATGTTGCCGTGGCTGAGCATGGCCCCCTTGCTGCGACCGGTGGTACCGCTGGTATAGATGATGACCGCCAGATCGTCTGCGCCGCTGAGGGCGGGTTCATGGCGGTCGTCATGGGCGGAAGCCCGGTCGAGCAGACTGCCCCGCCGGTCTTCGCCCAGGGTGAAGACATGGCGGGTCCCGGCCGTGAAGGCTATCTTGGATACCCATCCATGGTTCTGCGGACTGCACACCACCACGGCAGGCTCTGCATTCCCGATGAAATAGGCAATCTCCGCACTCTGGTAGGCCGTGTTCAGGGGCAGATACACATGGCCGGCACGCAGCGTGGCCAGATACAGAATCAGGGACTCGACCGATTTCTCGACCTGCACGGCAATGCGTGAGGCCGGCGGCAGATCGAGTGAGACCAGCAGGTTGGCCATCATGGCACTGGCGCGGTCCAGGTCGCGCCAGCTATAGGTCAGGCCACCGCCCGTCTCACCCACGGTTTCGACGGCAACGGCATCCAGCCTGTCCGCGAATGAATTCCGCAGAACTGCGTAGAGGTTGTGATTGGTCTTGGTCGGCATGTCATTCGGCCCCAGAAACAGGGCGTCAGAGATCGGAAAAGCGCGGGCGGCGCTTGGACAGAAAGGCGTCGATACCCTCACGGTGCTCGGCAGAGTCGGCATAGCTGTAGACGCCATCCCGCAAGGCGGGCGGGAGTTCGCTGTCGACTCCGGACAGCACCCTCAATGCCTGCTTGTTCAGGCGCGCCGCACGCGGCGCCAGGGCAGCCATGCCTGCCAGCAACTCCTGCGTGGCAGCCTCCAGTTGCTCCTCCGGCGCCACACGGTTGATGAACCCCCGCATCTTCATTTCCGCTGCATCGAGCACGGCTGCGGACAAGAGCATTTCACGTGCGGTCAGGTCGCCGGCCGCCCGGGCCACCAGCCGGGCCTCGCGCGGCGCCATCGGGAAACCCAGACGGGCGATGGGTGCGCCAAAGCGGGCGCGACTGCCGGCCAGACGGATGTCGCAGCAACTGGCGATTTCCATGCCGGCCCCCATGCAGTTGCCTTCGATGCAGGCCACCACCGGGAGGTCGCAGGCGAGCATGGCCGACAGGCCACCCCAGACGTCATCTTCATGAAACGAGCGGAGCGCAGCTTCGTCGAACCGGAAATCGGGGTACTCGGCGATATCGCCCCCGGCGCAGAAATGGCCCTCCGTGCCCCGCACGACGACACAGCGCAGCGAGCCGTCTGCCTGCAGGTCGAGAAAGACCTCGCGCAACTGGCGCCACATGCGCCGCGACATAGCGTTGAACTTGCCCGGATGACTCAGGCGCACGTGGGCCACGGCCCCGTCCCGTTCACAGGCCACCTCTGGCGCTCGTGTCATGACGAACCGCTCCGGCGCCCCGCCCACAGCCAGAGGACAGCCCCCCCCAGCACCATGGGCACGCACAACCACTGCCCCATGCTCATGCCGAGGCTGAGCAGCCCCAGGTGGGCATCGGGCTCACGGAAGAACTCCGCGACGAAACGGAACACGCCATAGCCGACCAGAAAGGCCGCACTGACCTGTCCCACGGCACGCGGACGCCTGGCATACAGCCACAGCAAGAGGAACAAGAGCAGTCCCTCCATAAGAAACTGATAGACCTGCGAAGGATGTCGCGGCAACTCGCCCGCACCGCGAAACACCATGCCCCAGGGTAGCGATGGATCGGCCACCCGCCCCCACAACTCACCGTTGATGAAGTTGCCGACCCGCCCTGCAGCCAGTCCGGTGGGGACGCAAGGTGCCACCAGATCCATGACCTGCAGCCACGGCCGCTTTCGTGAGCGTGCATACCAGACCATGGCCAGCAACACGCCGATGAGGCCACCGTGGAAGCTCATGCCACCTTCCCATACGGCAAAGATCTCCAGCGGGTGGGCCAGGTAATACGCCGGCTTGTAGAACAGGCAGTAGCCGATCCGGCCTCCGAGCACCACGCCCATGACACCGAGGAACAGGATGTCCTCGATGTCCCGCCGGCCCCAGGGTGCCGGCGACGTGGTGGAGGCATAGGGCTCGTGGTGCAGGCGCCGCGTGCCCAGCCAGTAGAACAGGCCGAAGGCCGCCAGGTAGGTCAGCCCATACCAGTGAATGGCCAGCGGCCCCAACTGGAGGGCGACCGGATCGATCTCGGGATGTGTCAGCATGCCCGCATTGTGCCGGAGGCTCGCCCGCCCCCGGCCGCCCCCGGCTCAGTCCTGCAGCCGGGACAGATCGCGAACCGCTCCCTTGTCTGCCGAAGTGGCCAGCAAGGCGTAGGCCTTGAGCGCGGCCGACACCTTGCGCTGGCGAGGCTTTTCGGGCTTCCATCCCCTGGCCTCCTGCTCGGTGCGGCGGCGAGCCAGTTCGTCATCGCTCACCAGCACATCGATACGACGGTTGGGAATGTCGATCCGGATGCGGTCACCGTTGCGGACCAGACCAATGGCCCCGCCGGCGGCCGCCTCGGGAGAGCAGTGCCCGATCGACAGCCCCGACGTGCCACCGGAGAAACGGCCATCGGTCAGGAGGGCACACGCCTTGCCCAGGCCCCTGGACTTGATGTAGCTGGTCGGGTACAGCATCTCCTGCATGCCGGGGCCGCCCTTGGGGCCCTCATAGCGGACCACGACGACATCGCCGGCCTTCACCAGGTCACCCAGGATGTGTTCGACCGCCTCGTCCTGCGATTCCACCACGTGGGCCGGCCCTTCGAAGACCATCAGGCTGTCGTCGACACCTGCGGTCTTGACCACGCAGCCATCGAGCGCGATGTTGCCGTGCAGGACAGCCAGTCCGCCCTCTTTCGAGAACGCATGGTCAATGGAGCGGATACAGCCGGCAGCGCGGTCCTGATCGAGGCTGGGCCAGCGGGTGTCCTGACTGAAGGCCACCTGTGACGGAATACCTGCAGGTCCGGCCTTGTAGAAGGTACTGACTGCGTCGCTGGGGTTGCGGGCAATGTCCCACTGGTCGAGCGCCTGCTTCAGCGTGCCGCTGTGGACCGTGGGCGCGTCGGTGTGCAACTTGCCGGCACGGTCGAGTTCGCCCAGGATGCCCATGATCCCGCCGGCACGGTGCACATCCTCGATGTGGTACTTGTTGGTGTTGGGTGCCACCTTGCACAGCTGCGGAATGTCACGCGAGAGTCGGTCGATGTCCGCCAGCGTGAAGTCAATCTCGGCTTCCTGGGCCACGGCCAGCAGGTGCAGGATGGTGTTGGTCGAGCCCCCCATGGCAATGTCCAGGGCAATGGCGTTCTCGAATCCCTTGAAGCCGACCGATCGCGGCAGCACCGATTCGTCGCCACCCTCGTAGTAACGGCGGCACAGATCGACCACCAGTCGCCCGGCCCCCTTGAAGAGCTGCTCCCGATCGGCATGGGTGGCCACGACCGTCCCATTGCCCGGCAGCGACAGGCCCAGCGCCTCGGTCAGGCAGTTCATCGAGTTCGCCGTGAACATGCCCGAACACGAACCACAGGTGGGGCAGGCCGAGCGCTCGATCTCGGCCACGTCGGCATCGGAGACCTTGTCGTCGGCGGCCATGACCATGGCGTCGATCAGGTCGACCTTGCGTATTTCGATCGTGCTGGCCAGACGCACCTTGCCGGCCTCCATCGGACCGCCCGAGACGAACACCACGGGGATGTTCAGGCGCATGGCGGCCATCAGCATGCCGGGGGTGATCTTGTCGCAGTTCGAAATGCACACCAGCGCATCGGCACAGTGGGCATTGACCATGTACTCGACCGAGTCAGCGATGATGTCGCGGCTGGGCAGCGAATACAGCATGCCGTCGTGCCCCATGGCAATACCGTCATCGACCGCGATGGTATTGAACTCCTTGGCCACACCGCCGGCGGCCTCGATCTCGCGGGCCACCAGCTGACCCAGATCCTTGAGGTGCACGTGACCCGGGACGAACTGCGTGAACGAGTTGGCGATGGCGATGATGGGCTTGCTGAAATCGCCATCCTGCATGCCGGTGGCACGCCAGAGGGCACGGGCGCCAGCCATGTTGCGGCCGGCAGTGGAGGTCTTGGAACGGTAGGCAGGCATGTGTGGGAGATCCGGTCGTCAGTGAGGAGAATCGCGAGGGAACGCAAGTCAAAATTATCGCCCACACGCGCTCCTGACCCTGTCACCAGACAAAGCCAATGAGCGCGGTAGGGAATGGAATGAAGTTCCGGGCAGGACCTGAAGCGGCCCTTCAGCGCCTGCGGTTGCGGTTGCGCATGCCCAGCGCTTCGCGCTGTCGGTCGATGCGGTCCTGCTTCTTCTTGTCCATGGCCTCCATCGCCTTGCGCTTGGTGTAACCCGTACCGTCGGCCCACGCCCACCAGGCGGCCGCCAGTGCAAAGGGCGACAGCACCCACCACCAGGACAGTTCGGCCACGAACCCGATCTCGAAGTACTTGAGCAGCAACAGGGCGATGCCGGCCATCAGGAAATACATCACAGGCTCCGGTAAAGAGGGGATAAAGCCCGGCAAGTTACTGTAACAAACAGTACCCTGTCAGACGACTTGACTAGAATCGGGCTCGTGGATTTTTCCATTTCACCCACGAGGATCTGACGAATGAAACACGCTATCCTGATTATGGCCGCTGTGGCGACTCTGTCCGCGCCTGCCATGGCCGACGAAGCCCTGGCCAAAAGCAAGAACTGCATGGCCTGCCATGCCGTCGACAAGAAACTGGTCGGCCCGGCCTTCAAGGACGTTGCCAAAAAGTATGCCGGTGATGCCAAAGCCGCCGACGCGCTGGCTGCGAAAGTCCAGAAGGGCGGCTCTGGCGTCTGGGGTCCGATTCCGATGCCTGCCAACCCTCAGGTCAACGATGCCGACGCCAAGAAGCTGGTCGCCTGGGTGCTGGGCCTGAAGTAAACGAAACGGTCCGCCCAAAGCAAAAAACCGCTGGCACTGCCAGCGGTTTTTTTTCATGACCGGCGCCTGTCGCCGGTCATGCCTTGTCGTGGTCCGCTCAGTTGTTCTCGGCCAGCTGATCCAGAATGGCCGGGTTCTCCAGCGTGGAGGTGTCCTGGGTGATGGCCTCACCCTTGGCAATGGAACGCAGCAGGCGGCGCATGATCTTGCCCGAGCGGGTCTTGGGCAGGTTGTCGCCGAAGCGAATGTCCTTGGGTTTGGCGATCGGCCCGATCTCCTTGCCGACCCACTCGCGCAACTCCTTGGCAATCGCCCTGGCTTCGTCGCCGGTCGGGCGAGGGCGCTTGAGCACAACGAAGGCCACGATGGCCTCGCCGGTCAGGTCGTCAGGACGTCCCACCACAGCGGCCTCGGCCACCAGATCGGTCTTGCCCACCAGGGCCGACTCGATCTCCATGGTGCCCATGCGGTGACCCGAGACGTTCAGGACGTCATCGATCCGGCCCGTGATGCGGAAATAGCCCCGGTCTGCACTGCGAACGGCGCCATCACCCGCCAGGTAGTAGCCCTTGAGCTCTTCGGGGAAGTAGCTCTTCTTGAAGCGCTCCGGGTCGCCCCAGATCGTGCGGATCATCGACGGCCAGGGCTTCTTGACCACCAGGATGCCGCCAGCGCCGTTGGGCACGTCATTGCCCGTCTCGTCCACGATGGCAGCCTGGATGCCCGGCAGCGGCAGGGTGCACGATCCCGGCACCAGTGGCGTTGCACCCGGCAGCGGGGTGATCATGTGACCACCGGTCTCGGTCTGCCAGAACGTGTCGACAATAGGGCAGCGCTCGCCGCCAACGTTCTTGTAGTACCACATCCAGGCTTCGGGGTTGATGGGTTCACCCACCGAGCCCATGATGCGCAGGCTGCTCATATCCCAGTTCTTGGGATGGACTTTCTCGTCGGTGTCCGAGGCCTTGATCAGCGAGCGGATCGCGGTCGGCGCGGTGTAGAAAATCGTGCACTTGTGCTTCTCGATCATCTGCCAGAAGCGCCCGGCGTTGGGATAGGTCGGAACGCCTTCGAAGACGATCTGCGTTGCACCTGCTGCCAGAGGACCGTAGGCCACATAGGTATGGCCGGTGATCCAGCCGATATCGGCCGTGCACCAGAAGACGTCTTCAGGCTTGAGGTCGAAGGTCCACTGCATGGTCAGCGCGGCCCACAACAGATAGCCACCCGTGCTGTGCTGCACGCCCTTGGGCTTGCCGGTCGAGCCCGATGTGTAGAGCACGAACAGGGGATGCTCGGCGCCCACCATCTCGGCCGGGCAGTCCGTCGACTGACCCGACAGCGCCTCCTCCATGGTGATGTCGCGACCCGCCACCATGTTCACTGCCGTGGCGGTGCGCTGGTACACGATCACGGTCTGGATGGTTTCGCAGCCACCCATGGCAATGCCTTCGTCCACGATGGACTTCAGCGGGAGTTCCTTGCCACCACGCATCTGGTAGTTGGCGGTGATGACGGCCACGGCGCCGGCATCCTGGATGCGCTCCTGCAGGGCCTTGGCCGAAAAACCGCCGAAGACCACGCTGTGCGTGGCACCAATGCGGGCGCAGGCCTGCATGGCCACGACGCCTTCGATGGTCATGGGCATGTAGATGACCACGCGATCGCCCTTCTTGACGCCACGCGCCTTCAAGGCATTCGCAAATTGCGACACCTTGGCCAGCAGTTCCTTGTAGGTGATCTTGGTCACGGAGCCATCGTCGGCCTCGAAGATGATCGCCGTCTTGTTCTCGACCGGGGTGCCGACGTGGCGATCCAGGCAGTTGTACGAGGCATTGAGTTCGCCGTCATCGAACCACTTGTAGAACGGCGCGCCAGAGGTGTCGAGCGTGCGTGTGAACGGCTTGTGCCACGTCAGCACCTCGCGGGCGCGCGCAGCCCAGAAGCCTTCGAAGTCACGATCCGCCTCGGCACACAGCGCCTGATAGGCATCCATGCCAGAGACGCGGGCGCCCTGGCGGATGGCATCGGATGGCTCGAAAACGCGGTTCTCGACGAGGGTCGACTGGATGGCGTTCGACGGTGCGGTCATGAAATGTCTCCTCTGGGGATGGGTGGATATCAACCACCGGAATGTGCGCAAAGGCTCTTACGAGCCACTTACATGCTAAGTGATCCGGGGTATGCCAAGCTTCATAGAATAGGAGGTTTTTCGGCGCCCTGCCGCTTCCCACCGCCCACCCACGAAAGCACGACATGAGTACCATCCGCCAGGAAGACCTGATCGATTCGATTGCAGGTGCACTGCAGTACAT
The DNA here is from genome assembly GCA_041396505.1 of Burkholderiaceae bacterium. Classification (GTDB taxonomy): domain Bacteria; phylum Pseudomonadota; class Gammaproteobacteria; order Burkholderiales; family Burkholderiaceae_C; genus Hydrogenophaga. The sequence continues at coordinate 8,053 of JAWKYL010000003.1, read as the reverse complement.
CAGCTACTACCACCCGGCCGATTACATCCAGCATCTGGCACGCGCCTACGAGCGTGAGCAGAGCGCGGCAGCCAAGGACGCGATCGCACAGATCCTGACCAACTCCAAGATGAGCGCCTTTGGTCATCGGCCCATCTGCCAGGACACCGGCATTGTCAATGTGTTCCTCAAGGTGGGCATGGATGTGCGCTGGGAAGGCTTCACCGGCAGCCTGGAGGACGCCGTCAACGAAGGCGTGCGCCGTGGCTACAACCACCCCGACAACACGCTGCGTGCCAGCGTCGTGGCCGATCCGCTGTTCGCCCGCAAGAACACAAAGGACAACACCCCTGCCGTGATCTTCACCGAGCTGGTGCCGGGCGACAAGGTCGACGTGACCGTTGCAGCCAAGGGCGGCGGTTCCGAGAACAAGTCCAAGATGATCATGATGAACCCCAGCGACTCGCTGGTCGACTGGGTGCTCAAGACGGTGCCGACCATGGGCGCCGGCTGGTGCCCGCCGGGCATGCTGGGCATCGGCATCGGTGGCACGGCCGAAAAGTCCGTACTGCTGGCCAAGGAAAGCCTGATGGACGACATCGACATGTACGAGCTCCAGGCCAAGGCGGCCAGAGGCGAAAAGCTCGATCAGGTCGAGGAACTGCGCCTGGAACTGTTCGAGAAGGTCAATGCCCTGGGCATTGGCGCTCAGGGCCTCGGCGGCCTGACCACCGTGCTGGACGTCAAGATCAAGATGTATCCCACGCACGCGGCCTCCAAGCCCGTGGCCATGATCCCCAACTGCGCAGCCACCCGCCACGCCCACTTCGTGATGGACGGTTCCGGCCCGGTGTACCTGGAGGCGCCCAGCCTGGATCTTTGGCCCAAGGTCGACTGGCAGCCGGATACCGAGAAGAGCCAGCGCGTGGACCTGAACACCCTGACCAGGGAGCAGGTCGCCAGCTGGAAGCCAGGCCAGACCCTGCTGCTCAACGGCAAGATGCTGACCGGCCGCGACGCCGCCCACAAGCGCATCCAGGACATGCTGGCCAAGGGCGAACCGCTGCCTGTGGACTTCACCAACCGCGTCATCTACTACGTGGGCCCGGTCGACCCGGTGCGCGACGAGGTGGTGGGCCCGGCCGGCCCGACCACGGCCACGCGCATGGACAAGTTCACCGACATGATGCTGGAGAAGACCGGCCTGATCGCCATGATCGGCAAGGCCGAGCGCGGCCCGATCGCGATCGAATCCATCAAGAACCACAAGTCGGCCTACCTGATGGCCGTCGGTGGTGCCGCCTACCTGGTGTCCAAGGCCATCAAGGGCGCCCAGGTGGTGGGCTTCGCGGACCTGGGGATGGAAGCCATCTACGAGTTCGACGTGGTGGACATGCCGGTGACGGTGGCCGTGGACGCGGGCGGCACCAGTGCCCACATCACGGGCCCCGCCGAGTGGGAGAAGCGCATCGCCAGCGGCGAGTTCAAGGGCATTGCGGTCACCGGCGCTTGAAGACCATTGGCGTCTGGGACAGCGGCGTCGGAGGGCTCAGCGTCCTGCGGGCGCTGCTGTCGGAGCTGCCCGCCGAGCGTTTTGTCTATGTGGCGGACAGCGCCTATGCACCCTATGGAGCCCGCTCGGCCGACAGCGTGACCTTGCGGGCATTGGCCATTGCCCAGGCACTCCAGGACTGGGAGCCGCTGGATGCCCTGGTCGTGGCCTGCAACACGGCCACAGCCGGAGCCATCGAAGCCTTGCGCCAGCGCTTTCCCGCGCTGCCGGTCGTGGGCATTGAGCCTGCGCTCAAGCCGGCGGCCCAGGCCACACACACTGGCCACGTGGGTGTTCTGGCCACCCAGGGTACGCTGCACAGCCCGCGCTTTGCCGCCCTGATGGGCCGCGTCCGGGAGGCTTTCAGCGACGTGTCGTTCAGCTGCCAGCCTTGCGAAGGCCTGGCCGATGCCATCGAACAGGGCCACGAAGAGCAGGTTCGGGCACTGTGCGAAACCGCCTGGTCCTCTCTGCAAGACCCTTCGGGCAAGCCCATCGACCAGCTGGTGCTCGGGTGTACGCACTACCCGTTTGCCGCACCGGCACTGCACAACGTGTGTGGGCCGGGTGTCACCCTGGTGGATCCGGCTCAGGCCGTTGCGCGCCAGACCCGGCGGGTGCTGGGTTTGCCGGCCGCGCCGCATCGGACTGCACCGGATCAGGCCTCGATGCGCTGGTTCGCCACCGGCAGCCCTCTCACGCTGGCCCGCGCGGCCCGGCGATGGATCGACCCCCTGGCAGTGGTGGAACACCTGCCCGCCTGAGGCGTTCTTTCAACAAAGCGCCAGCAAGCCGTGACAGGTTGCACAGCGGCCGTCAAACACATGGTCACAACAATGCCTTTTCAGTACATTGGCGTGGTGAGTACGTCGTTATTGCCCGTATCTATCGCCCAGTAACCGGAAAGGAAACAACATGGCCAACAAGAAGATTGAGGACGTCGAAGGCATCGGTCCTGCCATTGGAGACAAGCTGCGTGCAGCCGGCATCAAGGACACCGACGGCTTCCTGGGCCGCTCCCGCACACCGGCACAGCGCAAGGCGCTTGCCAGGGACAGTGGCCTGACCTACAAGCAGGTGCTCAAATTTGCCAACATGGTGGACCTGTACCGCGTCAACGGCATCGGATCCGAGTATGCGGAATTGCTGGAGGCCGCCGGCGTGGACACCGTGCCCGAACTCGCCCGTCGTCGCTCCGACAACCTCACGCGAGCGATGGTGGAACTCAACGAAACCCGCAAGCTCGTGCGACGCACCCCCACCGACGCAGAGGTTGCGCGCTGGGTGACCGAAGCCAAGAGCTTGCCACGTGTGCTGAGCTACTGAGGGACAACCCCTCCCGCGCGTGTCGCCGTGCACCACCTGGTGCATGGTCACATAGACCGTCTCAGTGGAGATGTCGCGGCTTGCGCGGGCCGCCATGCCCCGGGGATCCACCGCTCCCGCGAGGCGGTCTTCCCAGCTGCATGGAGTTGACCAGATCGTCAAAACGCTGGGTGAACAGTCGGTCGATGGCGGACACCACCTCACCCAGTTCGGAGCCATCGAAATGCCGCTCCATCACGTGCACCACGTCCTGCACCAGCAGATCCCGTTGCACCTGCATGATGGCCGCCGGCGTCGGGCCGACAAAACACATCATGAAATCGTCGCGTGCCTCGCCTTCGCTGGACTCGTCGTCTTCATCGAACTCGGTGTCGTAGAAGGACACTTCCAGCGGCGCGCCTGACGCCGCGATGTCGTTCAGTGCCATGCAGGCTTCCTCGATCACCTGCCTGAACTCCTCGCCGCCGGGTACGGTCCAGCAGATCTGCAACTGTCGGCCCGGGGCGTCGAAACGGATACCTGGCTCATCTTCGTAGGCACTTTCGGCTGCGGCGGCGAGCGAACGGGCGCCGGCGTATTGCCACAGGGGACGAAGGGCTTCCTGAATCTGCTCATAGCCGACGTCCTCGCGCAACGGAACGTCACCGTGCACGTGGATTTCGAAGGGAGCGTTGTATCGTGTCATGGCAATTCACTGTACCGGCGAACGGAGAAAATATCCAGCAGTGTGGTGCCTCGAACCGGAATCGAACCGGTACGCCCGGTGAAGGGCGGCGGATTTTAAGTCCATGCCTTACGTCATCAAACGTTAAGACACAGGGAAAACCGTTGTTTCGAGGCTGCTGGTGTGGCCGCTTAGTAGCGGACGAAGACGGGTATTATCGGCTGCTTTCGCATGTCGTCGGCGCAGAGCTACGCACCGACTACGCACGCTCAAGGGCGTGCATTCCATAGCCCGGATGGCGAAATTGGTAGACGCAGCGGGCTTAAAACCCGTAGGCCTGAAAGGGTCGTGCCGGTTCGACCCCGGCTCCGGGCACCAAATAGCTCATGGACTGGCTTGCCGTCCGGGATGTCAAATAAAGTCGGCAGGCCAGCGCTTCCACCATGGGAGCACAGGAACGTGATCCGAATGACCATCCGCTACTGACTGTTCTCGCTCACAGATCAAAGTCAGGGACTTCAACGGTGGTGGTGACTTTGCGACCAGTTGCGCGTAGGCGCTGGCCCACGCGGTGGTCTTCTGGAAGCTCAGATCGGCAACGGGTACCGCTTCGATGTCTGCTACCAGCCGCGTTGCGTGCTCGGCCAGCTCCTTGTGATGCTGCTTTCTGTCACCGTAGCCAAACACAAGGGCAAGGAACCCGAGGCAGGTCAATGCCGTGGCCAACCAGGGAAAACCCGTATTCAGGTACTTTCCCATCATTGTGGCGCCCAACACGACTGTGGCCGCCTTGGTAATCTTGTCGAGCAGATCGTAGAACCGCTGCCGCTTTCGATGGTAGCGAACCTGCACCCAAGCCTTGTACAGCGTACCGGACCGCTCGCCCCACATCCGGTCAAGACGCAAAGACTCGGATTGTTGGTCCCCGTCGATGGCAGGCAAAGGTGGGATCGCCTGTTGCGTCACATCCATTCCATCTACTTCGGTGGTCGTGGCGGCGGTGGCGGTGGTGGCGTGAAGTAGACAGTACTGTCGCCCGACGATTTTCTATCACCCCCTGGTGGTGGTGGCGATGTTGGCTTTACCGGAGGGCGTGGCGCTGGCGCTGGCGCTGGCGGCGGTCTCTTTTCTCCCATGGTCTTTCTCCTTTTGGCAATCAAACCCTAGATTCACTTGCAGCGGAACTTGACCTCAGCGCTGGCGTAGTTGCGGTACAAGGCCGCATCCTGGGCGCTGTCCGACACGGGCTCCACCGACTTGCCCTGCCCGCGGCAGAACTCGGCCGCTTCCTGGTACAGCCCCACCTTCACCTTTCCGCCCGAGTAGTTCAGGCTGTAGTCCTGCATGGAGATCATGTAGATGCCATCCCCAATGGGCACCACACCGGAGTGCGATGCGCAGGCAACAAGTGCGGCTGAAGCGGCGGCAGTGGCCAGGCCACGAAGGTAGGTCGAGGCGTTCACGGGCGTTCCTTTCACAAGTTGATACACGATGGTACGGCATGCAACTAGCACTTTTGGGGGAACGTCCCACAAGTTGGGGATGGTGACCGGCCCCGAGCGTTGACACCCGATTGCCCACCGTGCTGCCCAAGAAAAAGCCCGGTGCTGGACCGGGCAGAACATCGGCAAGATCCGATGCCGGCTCAGGGAGGCGAGCCGGGCGCGAGCGCGCACGCTGAGTCTACAGCCATCCGGTCTCGGGTCGATCAAGCATGGATTGCCCCAGCACCAGGCTACATACCCAATTTCTGCTGCTCAGTCGTCATCGTCGGCCGCGCCTGGATCCCACACCGGGCCGATCACGTTGCCCTGCAGGCTGGCCAGGAACTCGGCCGCGGCCTGGCTCTTCTGCCTGTTTTCGATCTCGAAGATGCCATTGATCTTGCCCAGCAGCTCCAGCGCCCGGACCCTGGCCGAATGGCTGGCATCCGGCCCGAACTCCGTGGCTTCCTCCCGCAGCCGCAGGCGCACCCACTGCGCCTCTGTCATCGTCTCTTCGGCGAGTCGGCGCAGGTGGTCGTCGATGGCCGCTCGGATTTCAGGTTTTCTCAGGTTCTCTTCGCCGATCGAGGCGGCCGTCCTCGGTGAATAGCCGGCACGGATGGCCGCCTGGGTCGCATTCCTGTCGACCAGGTACTCGGCGATGAAAGCGGCTTGCTTTGGGGTGAACATGTGGCGTTGCCGTCCTACTGCTCGTCGCCCAGCTCGACATACCAGTCGAACACCGCCCCGGTCTCAGGGCTCCAGGAAACCATGTTGTACGAGGGCTGCTGCGCCTCCTTCAGCACGAGCTGGGCCAGCGGATGATCGCCATTGCCCGCGGCATTGACCTTTTCCCAGAGGCGCCTGGCCCGGGCGGCCAGGAGCGTCCGGGCCTCTTCCCCTCGAATCTCGGTGCTCGTCGTCATCGTGCTGCCTCCTTTCGCACCCGATTGACCTCATTGTTCACCCTGGCCATGGCCTCGGCGATCTCGCCGTCGATCTCCCGGACCTCTTCGCGAAACCCGTCGTCGGCTTGCATGGCGACCCGGCGCCGCTTGGTGCGCAGCTTCTGGATTTGGGTCTGGGTCCGTGCCCCCAGGCGCACCAGCTCGGTCAGGGGCTCATCGCGCTGGAATCCCTGCACGTCCTCTTCGGCAGCCTGCCGGCCCTTCACCTCGTTGCCCAGCTCGTTGAGCAGGCGGATGTTCTCGTAGTAGCGCTCGGACTGACCCGAGGTGCCGCGGGTGTTTCCGTACAGCCTGCCCAGCAGCGGCACCTTGTAGGGCGGCAGCTCGTCGCCGGTGACGGCAGCGCTGGCGGTCTGGTTGACCTTGATCAGCTCGCGCCCCAGGCCGCCGGTGAGCTGGCCGAACGGCATTGTCACGGTAACGATTGAAGCTGGTAAAGTCGATCGATGCAGACATCCAAGCCCCTTTACCACCGCCATCGTTTTCCAGACGCCGTCATCAGTCGCGCGGTGCGCTGGTATTTCCGATTTCAGTTGAGCTTGAGGGATATCGAAGAGCTGCTCTTCGAGCGCGGCGTGGTCGTCAGCTACGAAACGATCCGGCGGTGGTGTGACAAGTTCGGCGCGCACTTTACCCATCGGGTAAAGCAGGCCAGGCCTGCTCCCGGCGCAACGTGGCATCTCGACGAGGTCTTCGTCAATGTCGGCGGTGAGCCTTATCTGCTGTGGCGCGCCATCGACCAGCATGGTGCTGAGCTCGATATCCTGCTGCAGAAACGCCGCGACAAGGCGGCAGCCAAGCGCTTCTTCCAGCGTCTGCTGGCCCAATATCCAAATGGCCCGCGTAAGATCGTCACCGACCAGCTACGCAGCTATCCGGCGGCGAAAGTCGAGATTCCCGAACTGGCTGACGTCAAGCATGTGTTCGTCAAAGCTGCAGCCCGGGTCAACAACCGGGCCGAGAATAGTCATCAGCCAACACGCGAACGCGAACGGCGCATGAAAGGCTTTCGCTCGCCAGGACGAACGCAAACATTCCTGTCCAGCTTCGGACCGATCCGACAGCATTTCGCCATCAAGCGCCACCAACTCGGCGCTGTGCGCTATCGTAATCAACTCGCCAGACGCTTCGCTATCTGGCATCTCGTCACTGGCGTTACCCAAAATCCGTCTACCGCAGTCTGAGCACCATTTCACCAGCTCTCACTTCGCCAATACGGCGTTAAGTTGACAAGGCCCTTCACATATGTCTCGTCGACGCGCCAAGCGGAGCCGGCTGCAGTGGCATACCGGTTCCAGCGTTTCTCGAACTCGGGAACGAAGCGCTGCACCCAACGCAGGATGGTTGTATGCGCGACAGTCAAACCGCGCTCGGCCATCATTTCCACCAGATCGCGCGATGAAAGCTTGAAGCGCAAGTACCAGCGCACACACAGAATGATGATCTCCCGCTCAAAGTGTCTGCCCTTGAACAGCTCTTCGATGGTCTTGCGCTTGGCCATGTCAGTCAAATCGACCGATTCTAACCGATGCCGCTATTTGCACCACAACCGTCGTGTGGTGGTTGACAGCTTGAGGTACACATGCCATCATTTATTATAAATAAATGATGTTTATTATACCTAAACGGAGAACGCAATGGATCATGTGGAGAACGCAATGGATCATGTCAGTCCCTGGGCTACTGCCCCTAAGCTTCCGTCTACGCACTATGTAGATAACCGAATCTATACGGATCCGGTGATTTTCGAGGAAGAGCGAGAGAAAATCCTGGCTGCAACGTGGCGGCTTGTCTGTCACGAATCGGAACTGCCAGAACCCGGCGACTACCGGGCGAAGGAAATCGCCGGGGTACCGGTTGTCATCCTGCGCAGCGAGGACCGGTCGATTATGGCGTTCTTTAACGTTTGCCCACACCGGGGCGCGCGCCTAGTGCGCGACGAGCGTGGAAATGCGAAGAAGGGCCTGCAGTGCCTTTATCATCTATGGACGTTTGCGCTCGACGGTAAGTGCACAAGCATCACCCGAAGCAAGGGATATGACGGCTGCAGTCTGAAAAAAGACGACGTTGGACTGCGCTC
>JAWKYL010000002.1:0-8814 GCA_041396505.1 Burkholderiaceae bacterium | reverse complement strand
ATGCCAGACCCGTGACAACACGTCGAACGCGCAGGCGATACCGGGCTCCTGGCTGCGCCGCGCCAGCGCAATGAAACTCAACGTACAGGGTACGGAGAGCACATCGTTGACGACCACGCCGTGACGACTTTTCTCCGTCAGCGCCACGGAATCCCGGCTCAGGCTCAAGCCCACTCCGGAGCGCACCATGGCCATCATCGAACTTTCCTGGTCCACCTGCGCCACGTAGTTCGGTTGTGAACCCAGCGATGCGTACACCCCGTGCAGCAGACGGTGGTGCACCGAGGCCGGACCGGTCCCGATCCACGGCAGCGAGGCCAGCGCCTCCCAGCCCTTGCCCATGACGCGGCTCTCCCAGCCTGGCGGCGCCACCACGGCGTAGGAAAAATCGGTCAACGTGGTCTGCGTGAACACGGTATCGGCATCGTGTTGGGCCGGGACCGGCAGTGCGCCGAGGAAATAACCGGCATCGACCTCGTCTCGCAGAATCCATTCGGCCACGTTGCCGCTCATGCCCTGGCGCAGCTCCTTCTCGAGCATCGGTGCCGCCTCCACGAGGCCTCCCAGGAAAGCGCCCAGCCGGGTGAATTCCGGGTCGATCACGGTGCCGATGCGCAACCGACCGCGGATATGGCCGTGCATCTGGCGCACGGTGCGCTCCAACTCGGCCGAGGCCATCAGCACCTGCCGCGCCTTGACATGGAATACCAGTCCGTCGGCGGTCAGGTCCAGCCCGCGTGCCGTGCGCGCGAACAGCGTCAAGCCGGTGGAGTTGGCCAGTTGCTGCAGGCGCAGGCTGAGCGCCGGTTGTGTCATGTGCAGTGCCTCGGCAGCCCGCGTGACGTTGCCGGTCTCGGCCACGGCGGCAAAACACTGCAGGCTTTTCAGGTCGATTTGCCGGTTCACATTATTTGTCTTTCAAATAATTTGTCGCGATATTTCTCATTGGACGCGCGCAGGGGCGTATCCCTAGACTCCTTGCCAACACAAGCAAGGAGCCAGATCATGAATCCCACCCGCATTTCTCACTATATCAACGGGCAAATGGTGACAGGCACCAGCGACCGCCGCCAGGATGTGTACAACCCGGCCAGCGGGGTGGTCACAGGCCTGGTCGATCTGGCTGGCAGTGACGAGGTCGACCGGGCGGTGGCCGCCGCCCAGGCCGCGTTTCCGGCCTGGAGCAACATGCCGCCGATCCGTCGCGCGCGACTGATGAATCGCTTCCTGGCCCTGCTCAACACCCATAAGGATGCGTTGGCACGCGCCATCACGCTGGAGCACGGCAAGGTGTTCACCGACGCCCAGGGCGAGGTCGAACGCGGCATCGACATCGTCGAATTCGCCTGTGGCATTCCGCAACTGCTCAAGGGCGACTACACCGAGCAGGTGTCCACCGGCATCGACAACTGGACCCTGCGCCAGCCCCTGGGTGTGGTGGCCGGCATCACGCCGTTCAATTTCCCGGTCATGGTGCCGATGTGGATGTTCCCGGTCGCCATCGCCGCGGGCAACACCTTCGTGCTCAAGCCCTCGCCGACTGATCCGAGCGCCTCGCTACTGTATGCAGATCTGATGAAGGAAGCGGGCTTTCCGGACGGTGTGTTCAATGTCGTGCAGGGTGACAAGGTCGCGGTCGACGCGCTGCTCGCGCATCCGGATGTGAAGGCGATCAGCTTCGTCGGCTCCACGCCGATCGCCAACTACATCTACGAGACCGGCGCCCGCCATGGCAAGCGCGTGCAGGCCCTCGGTGGTGCCAAGAACCACATGCTGGTCATGCCCGATGCCGACCTGGACAAGACCGTTGATGCCTTGATGGGTGCGGCCTACGGTTCAGCCGGCGAGCGCTGCATGGCAATCTCGGTTGCCACGTTGGTAGGTGATGTTGCCGACAAGATCGTGCCTATGCTGGTCGAGCGACTCAAGACGCTCAAGGTCAGGAATGGCCTGGAGGCGGACGCCGAGATGGGCCCGATCGTCACCAGGGCCGCCCATGAGCGCATCGCTGGTTGCATCGCGTCCGGTGTCGAGGAAGGGGCCCAACTGCTGGTTGACGGCCGCAGCCAGACGGTGGTCGGCATGGAGGGCGGCTTCTGGATGGGCGGCAGTCTGTTTGACCATGTCACGCCCGAGATGAAGATCTACCGAGAGGAGATCTTTGGCCCGGTGTTGTCGTGCGTGCGCGTCAAGAGCTTCGCCGAGGGCGTGGACCTGATCAACGCCCACGAGTTCGGCAACGGCGTGAGCCTGTTCACCCGTGACGGCAATGCCGCGCGTGAATTCGCCCGTCGCATCCAGGTCGGAATGGTCGGCGTCAACGTGCCGATTCCGGTGCCGATGGCCTGGCACGGTTTCGGTGGCTGGAAGAAGAGCCTGTTCGGCGACCTGCATGCCTATGGCGAAGAGGGCGTGCGTTTCTACACCAAGCAGAAGTCGGTGATGCAACGCTGGCCCGAGAGCATCGCCAAGGGTGCCGAGTTCGCCATGCCCGTAGCCCGCTGACGAGGCCTCGCCGTGAGCGCTGTCGACTATGACTACATCATCGTGGGCGCCGGCACTGCCGGTTGCCTGCTGGCCAACCGGCTCAGCGCCGATCCGGCCAAGCGGGTTCTGTTGCTCGAGGCCGGCAAGAAGGACAACTACCTGTGGATCCATATCCCGGTGGGTTATCTGTATTGCATTGGCAACCCGCGCACCGACTGGCTTTATCAGACCGAGCCCGATCCCGGACTCAACGGTCGGCGCCTGGGCTACCCGCGCGGCAAGACTCTGGGTGGCTGCTCGTCGATCAACGGCATGATTTACATGCGGGGTCAGGCGCGGGACTATGACGGGTGGGCCGAGCTGACCGGCCTGCCGGATTGGAATTGGAAGAACTCGCTGCGCGACTTCATGGCGCATGAAGACCACTACCGCATGGATGCGAGTGCCACTGCGCTCAAGGCCGACGGGGCGTTTCGCCAGCTGCATGGCAACGGTGGCGAATGGCGCGTCGAGAAGCAGCGCCTGCGCTGGGACATCCTGGAGTCGTTTGCTGACGCGGCGGTGCAGGCGGGCATCGCGCGGACCGATGACTTCAATGGCGGCGACAACGCCGGCGTCGGTTATTTCGAGGTCAACCAGAAATCGGGCTGGCGCTGGAATGCGTCCAAGGCCTTCCTGCGGCCGGCGAAATCGCGCCCCAACCTGACGATCTGGACCGAAGCCCATGTGCAGAAGCTGAACTTCCGCACGGGTCAGGACGAACCCGTGTGTATCGGTGCCGACGTGTTGCACCAGGGCCGCGCGGTGACGGTGTCGGCGCGTGCCGAGCTTATCCTGTCGGCCGGCGCCGTCGGCTCGCCGCAGATCTTGCAGCTCTCGGGCATCGGCGACGCGCAACACCTTCGCAGCCTGGACATCCCTGTCGTGCTGGACGCGCCGGCGGTCGGCGCCAACCTGCAGGACCACCTGCAGATCCGCGCCGTCTACAAGGTGCAGGGCGCCAAGACGCTGAACACATTGGCCAACAGCCTGTGGGGCAAGGCCATGATCGGCATGGAATACATGTTCAAGCGCTCCGGCCCGATGAGCATGTCGCCGAGCCAGCTGGGCGCGTTCACCAAGTCCGACCCGTCGCAGCCACATGCCAACCTCGAATACCACGTGCAGCCGCTCAGCCTGGGTGCGTTCGGCGAGGACCTGCACAAGTTCCCGGCCTTCACCGCCAGTGTCTGCAACCTCAACCCCAGCAGCCGCGGTTCGGTGCGTATCGTCTCGCCGCAGGCGACCAGCGCACCGCGGATCGCGCCGAACTACCTCAGTACCGACGAGGACCGCCGTATTGCTGCCGAAAGCTTGCGCCAGGTGCGCGACATCGTGCGTCAGCCGGCGCTGGCGAAGTACCTGCCGGAAGAGTGGAAACCCGGCGTGCGGTTCCAGTCGGACGAAGAACTGGCCAAGCTGGCCGGCGATATCGCCAGCACGATCTTCCACCCTGCCGGCACCGCCAAGATGGGCCGCGCCGACGACCCGACGGCGGTGGTCGATCCTTACCTGCGGGTACGTGGCGTGCGGGGACTGCGCGTGGTCGACGCCAGCATCATGCCCACCATCACGAGCGGCAACACGAACAGTCCGACGTTGATGATTGCCGAGAAGGCGGCGCGCTGGATACGGCAGGCACATGCCGATTCCGTCGCGCGGGTCGCGGCAACGGGTTGAACGACCAGCGTCGCCCGCGCAGGCAGATCCCAAGACACGGCTTTCGACCGACCTGCCGCAGGCGTGTGGAGAGCCATTCACTGTGACAACCAACACCTGATCAGAGGAGACAAGAAATGGTGAGATCAATGGAACGGGGAGACAGCGTCGACATGCGCGTCTTCGTCTTGTCGCTGGTATTGCTGGCCGGCGTGGTGGGGCCGCTGCTGCTGTTCCCGGAATCGAGTTCAGCCATGATCACGGCCGCGTTCTCGTTCACGACTGGTACGTTCGGCTGGTTGTACATGCTGGCCGGCCTGTCGGTGGTCGTGTTTCTGGTCGGACTGGCATTCAGCCGTTACGGCAACGTCCGTTTGGGTGGCATGGACGACACGCCCGAGTTCTCCTATTTCAGCTGGATCGCGATGATCTTCTGCGGAGGCATCGGCATCGCGATCGTGAACTGGGCCTGGGTGGAGCCCATTTATTACTTTACCGGGCCGCCGTTTGGCGTGCAGGCCCAGTCCCAGGCCGCCGCCGAATGGGCGCTGGCCTACGGCCAGTTCCACTGGGGGCTGACTCCGTGGGCGTTTTATTGCCTTCCGGCGATCCCGATCGCCTATTCCATGTACGTCAAGCGGCAGACCGGTGCCCGCCTGTCGGTGGCCGCGCGTGGCGTGTTGGGCAGGCATGCCGACGGCTGGTTGGGCACGATGCTCGATGCCATCGTGGTGTTCGGCATCGTCGGCGGCGTGGCGACCTCGTTGGGGCTGGCCGTGCCCCTGGTGTCGAGACTGGCCAGTGGCCTGTTCGGCGTGCAGACCTCGTTTGCGCTGGACATGGGCATGCTGGCCTTGTGGACCGTGATGTTCGGCACCAGTGTCTGGTTCGGCCTGGCCCGGGGCATCAAGATCCTGTCGGATATCAACGTGGTCATGGCCTTGGCGATGCTCTGCTTCACCTTCCTGGTGGGGCCGACGCAGTTCATGATCGACGGCTGGATCAACAGTTTCGGCCACATGGCATCGAACTTCATCTCGATGAGCACCTGGACCGATCCGGTCGGCCACTCCAGCTTCTTCAAGGACTGGACCGTCTTCTACTGGGCCTGGTGGATCGCTTATGCGCCGATGATGGGCCTGTTCGTGGCGCGTATCTCGCGGGGTCGCACCATCCGTGAACTGATCCTGGCCGAGATGATCTGGGGTTCGCTGGGTTGCTGGGTATTCTTCGCGGTGTGGGGCGGTTATGCGTTCGACCTGCAGATCAGCGGCAAGCTCGACGTAGCCGCCATCCTCAACGGTGCGGGCGGCATCCCGGCCACGGTGCAGGCCATCCTGGCCACATTGCCGATGAGCGGATTCATCACCGGCGCCTTCATCCTGCTGTGTTTCATCTTCCTGGCAACCACGCTGGACAGCGCCGCCTATGTGCTGGCCTCGGTGACGTCGAAGAAGCTGTCGGGCTACCAGGAGCCAAAGCGGGCACTGCGCATCACCTGGGCGCTGATCCTGGCCGGCATCGGGGCCTTCCTGATCCAGATCGGTGGCCTCAAGCCGGTGCAGACTTCGACCATCATCGTCGCCTTGCCGCTGATTCCGGTGCTGGTCATCCTGGGCTGGTCATTGATGCGCTGGCTCAGGACCGACTTTGCGGACCTGGAGGACCAGCAGCACCTGGTGGCGTCGCAGCCTGCCCGCCCCTGAGCGACAAACGCCGAGAATTCATTCCATCCCCGTTGCAATCTTCCATCGCCATGGCTGTTTCAGACAATTCCTCCCTGCCCCTGCGTGACGTCAAGGTCGTCGACTTCGGCCAATACATGGCGGGCCCCGCGGTCGCCATGATCCTGGCCGACCTGGGCGCTACCGTGGTGCACATCGACCCGCCCGGCGGGCCGTTGTGGCATAGCCCGGCCAATGCCACACTGAACCGCAACAAACTGATCGTCACGATCGACCTCAAGAGTCCGGAAGGTCTGGAGCAGGCGCTCGCGCTGATCGAAGAGGCCGACATCGTGGTGGAGAACTTCCGCCCTGGTGTGATGGAGCGCATGGGGCTCGATCTGGCCGCCTTGCGCGAGTCGCGGCCGGAACTGATCACCTTGTCGATTCCCGGATTCGCGTCGAACGATGAATTGCGCCGGGAGTGGCGTGCATTCGAGAGTGTGATTGCCGCGCAATCGGGCGTGTTCACCGACATGGGCCTGAACCGGGTGCTGATGGGCATCAACCCGTCGTTCTCGCCGCTGCCTCTGGCGTCGGCATACGGCACCATGCTGGCGGCATCAGCCGTGGTGCTGGCGCTGCAGGCGCGCGAGCGCACCGGCCTGGGCGACCAGGTCGAGGTGCCGCTGGCCTCAGCCGTCATGGAGGGGCTTTGCTACAACTCGATCAAGATCGAGAACATGCCCGAGCGATACAAGACGCAGCGCGAAAAGGAGATCGAGCGGCGGCGCACCGAAGGCCTGCCGATGAACCTGTCGTACGACGATCTGCAGGAGTTGCTCGACCCGTTCTACCGCAGCTACAAGTGCAAGGACGGACGCATGTTCTACGTGGTCTGCCCGAGTCACAAGCACCATGCCAAGCGCTGCCTGCAGGCGCTGGGCCTGTACGACGAACTCGTGGCCGAAGGCCTGGGCGAGGAGGACGATACCTATCTGCCGGTTTCCGAATGGAAAGGCGAGGTCTCGCTCGGTGTCTACCCGATGCCCAAGGCCTGGGCCGACCGTATCGCGGCGCGCATGAAGGAGGTTTTCATGACCCGCACCGCCAAGGAGTGGGAGCGCATCTTCGGCCGCGGCAAGTTCCCCGGTGCGCCGCACCGATGGCTGCAGGAATGGATCAATGACGATCACGCCGAGACCGCGGGCCTGATGGTGGAAGTGGACGATCCCGAATACGGCCACATGACGCAGCCCGGCCCGATGCTCTGGATGGAGGAAAGCGGCGAAGCCATGCTGCATCCGCGCGCGCGGCGCCATGTGGAGTATTCGCATGCCTTGCGCACGCTGGCCGCGATCGAGACCAAGCTGCCGCGCGTGCGCCAGAAGAATGCTCGAGACGGCTGGCTCGACGGTGTGCGCATTCTCGACCTGTGCAATGTGATCGCAGGTCCGCACTCGGTGGCCTACCTGGCGCGTTTCGGCGCCAAGGTGATCAAGCTCGATCCGGCCAAGCCGTTCTACGACTGCTGGAACACGGTGATCTTCGGCATGTCGCACATGCGCGGCAAACGCTCGTTGCTTACCGACATCTCGCGGCCCGAAGGCCGCGCCATCTTCGAACAGCTGGTCAAGGCGAGCGACGTCATCGTCTGGAACGCGCCGGACCGCCAGGTCTTGTCCATGGGGCTCGATGCCGAAAGCCTGAAGAAGCTCAATCCGGACGCCATCTTCTGCAAGCTCGACTGCTTCAGCGGACCGCGCCCTGGCCCGCGCTCAGGCTACCTCGGCTACGACGACCTGGTGCAGGCCAGCACCGGCATCATGACCCGTTTCGGTGGGTCGATGGACACACCCGAGGAACATGCCCATGTGGGCACGATTGACGTGATGTGCGGCTTCGGCGGCTCGCTGGGGATTGCCGCTGCCCTGTACCAGAAACTCAAGACCGGCCGCACCGGACGTCCACGTACCTCGCTGTCGGCGTTGAGCAACCTGGCGCAGATGCCGTTCTGCTACGACTATGCGCGCCGCGGCCTGTTCGACGAGCCGGCCGGCCGGGAGGTGGTTGGTTACGACGCCTTGTCCCGCTTTTACTACACGTCGTCCGATCGTTTCGTGCTGCTCAGTGCGTACGAGGCCGACCTGCCGCGCTTCGAGAAGGTGCCGGGACTGGAGGGGTTTTCGCAGGTCCCGGTCGAGGGTCGCGCCGCCTTCCTGGCACAGGCCTTCATGAATGCCCGTGCGGTGGATTGGGTGGAGCGACTGCAAGCCGCGGACATTGGTGCCGCCATCTGCGAAAACATCGAGACCATTCGTGCCTACAACAGCCGCCCGGCTGATGGCACACCCGGTACGGCACAAGGCAGCTATGCGTTCTCGGTGTTTGCTGACCATCCAAGCGGCCATGTCGTGACGCAGCTCGATCCGTTCGCCGTGCGTCCGCGTCGCGGCAAGATCTACGCACTGGAGCCGGCCGAAAAATACGGCGCATCCACGCGCGCCGTGTTGCAGGAGCTAGGCCATACCGAAGCCGAGGTGCAGCGGCTGCTCGACGAAGGCGTCGCCAGCGACAGCTGGAGTCGGGAGTACCTGCCAAGCTGACAGACAAAGCGCCACGCCGGTCCGCGGCTGACGGATGTGCCGAGCGCATGAGTCGCCGCGCTCAGGTCACCCGGACCTCGACCTCCATGCCCGCGAACGCATCGGCCGCACCGACATAACTGCCCGACACCGGCATCAGCAGCGTGATGTCGCGGGCCACGGCGACCGGGATCAGGTTGAATCCGCCGATGCTGCGGTTGGTCGGGTCGAAGTTGATCCAGCCGGCCCCCGGCACATAGACCTCGGCCCAGGCATGGGTGGAGCCGGAGCCGGCCGAGCCGGTCGCGCTGTTCTGCGGGTCGTACAGGTAACCCGACACGATCCGGGCGCCCATGTCCAGGCTGCGGACCGCCTCGGCG
>JAWKYL010000001.1:0-2510 GCA_041396505.1 Burkholderiaceae bacterium | reverse complement strand
CACGACAACGCGCGCAAGGCGGTGGAGAAGGAATTCGGCGACCGCGTGCAGACCAGCTTCGTGGAAAGCGTGCCCGAGGGCGCCGACGCCGAGCGCGTGCTGCGCGACATGGCCCAGCAGGGCAACAAGCTGATCTTCGGCACCACCTTCGGCTACATGGAACCGATGCTCAAGGTCGCGGCCGACTTCCCCGACGTGAAGTTCGAGCACGCCACCGGCTACAAGAACGCGCCCAACATGGGCACCTACGACAGCCGCACCTACCAGGGCGCCTACATGGCCGGCGTGATCGCCGGCGCCATGACCAAGACCAACACGCTGGGCGTGGTGGCCTCGATCCCGATCCCCGAGGTGATCCGCAACATCAACAGCTTCACGCTGGGCGCGCAGAGCACCAACCCGAACGTCAAGACCAAGGTGGTGTGGGTGAACGAATGGTTCAGCCCGCCCAAGGAAACAGAGGCCGCCACCTCGCTCATCAACGGCGGCGCCGACATCCTGATGCAGAACACCGACTCCTCCGCCGTGCTGCAGACCGCCGAGAAGATGGGCAAGCGCGGCTTCGGCTGGGATTCCGACATGAAGGCCTACGCGCCCAAGGCGCACCTGGGCTCGTCCGTTATCAACTGGGCGCCCTTCTACATCAAGGCCGTGGGCGACACCCTGGACGGCAAGTGGACCAACACCCCCGTGTGGTGGGGCGTGAAAGAGGGCGCCATCGACCTGGTCTCGCTGGCCGACGACGTGCCGGCCGAGGCCAAGGCCAAGCTTGACACCGTGAAGGCCGGCCTGAAGGACGGCAGCTTCCACATCTGGAAGGGCCCGATCGCTGACAACACCGGCAAGGAAGTGCTGGCCAAGGACCAGGTCGCCGACGACAAGTTCCTGGGCGGCGTCAACTTCTACGTCAAGGGCGTCGAAGGCAAGGTGCCGGGCAGTGAGAAAAAGTAAGCATCAGCCCGCCGCTGTTGCAGCAACAAAGGCCGCGATCGCGGCCTTTTGTTTGAGGTCGGCTGCGTCCACCGATCATGCCGACTGCCTGCCCTGTGCCACGACATTCATCCAAACAAAAAAACCTTCGAGGAGATCCATTGATGCTCGCCCAACCTGCTTCGCTTGCCATCGCCATCGCCGTGCTCGCCGCGGGCACCCTGACAGCCTGCGGCGGCGGCTCATCCGGTAATGAACCGCCGACCATCTCCATCGAGCTGTATGCAGGTTCGGACAAGACCCAGGCCGGGGCAGACGGCACAGGTGCGGCTGCTTCGTTTGGCACGCTCCACGGGTTGACAAGAGATGCTGCTGGCAACCTGTACACGGTCGACACCGCGAACAACACCGTGCGAAAAATCACCCCCGCCGGCGTGGCAACGACAGTCGCTGGCGCCAATGGCATCCCAGGCGGCACCGACGGCCCAGCCGACCAAGCCAGGTTCAACCGTCCCCAGGGGCTGGCGCTGGGTCCCGACGGCCAGGTCTGGGTCGCCGACACGGGGAACCACACCATCCGGCGCATCGCGGCTGATGGCACGGTCAGTACCGTGGCGGGTCTGGCGGGCGTCGAAGGTGCCGCGGATGGACCAGCAGGCACCTCCCGTCTGTCGTCCCCGGAAAGCATTGCTGTGGACGGACAAGGCAACGCCTATGTGGCCGACACCGGCAACTGCGCCATCCGGCGCATCGACGCCCTGGGCATCGCAGAGCACTGGCTGGGTTCAGCCGGCAGCTGCGCCGATGCCTCAGGCATCACGTGGGCGGGAACAGACGTGCCAGCCTCCTGGCCCGCCAAAATCGCTCTGTCGTCCGACCAGAAGACGCTCTACTTCCAAAGCCAACAGTACGGTGGCCCCAACCTCCTGCACTATCGTGTGGCGACCAAAGCACCCTTGATCTGGCTCGCATCGACCAGCGGTCAGCGTTGGGCGCTGAACACTTTCAGCGAAGTACTTGCCCTTTTGCCTCTTGACGACGGAGGCCTTCTCGTCAGCGGATCGGTTCCCGACGGCGCGGGCACAGGAAAGGTACTCAGAAGCTTGAATGCCAACGGAGGTCTCCGGACCGACATCATCGGGGGCAGCAACTTCTGGGGCACCACCACGGGCGATGGCCCTTTGTCACAGACTCGTTGGGGCGACATCACGGGACTGGCTTCAGATGCCACCGGCAATCTCTATCTGGTGGACTCCACCAATGCCTCTGTCCGCCAGCTGAACACCGACAACCAGGCCAGCACCCTGGCTGGCGGCTCTGCGCAAGCGTTCGTCGACGGGAACGGCACCGAAGCGCGATTTGGTGGGAACCTTGCGATGGCTGCCGCTTCCAGCGACTGGTTGGCAGTGAGCGATATGGGCAACCGCGCCTTGCGATGGATTGCCACGCAGGGAACATCCCACACCTCGACCCAGTCTCCCTATGAGCTGGCGAACTTCTACGTGACGGATGTCCGGATCGACGCACCCGGGAATCTGTATGCGCTCGCCACTGGCCCTGGCCTCGTCGTGACGCCCCAG